>NZ_JBHXBK010000020.1:0-1016 GCF_042726785.1 Agromyces sp. NPDC060279 | reverse complement strand
TAGTTGGCGTACTGCCGTACCCATTCGCGTTCCTCGACCGGGGTGTCGCCGTCGTAGACCGCGGGCCTGACGGTGTTGCCGAGCGGGGCCGCGAGCGCCTTCACCGAGCGCCGCCTGGTCCAGTTCATCATCTTCGGCCAACTAACCTTCATGCACCAACTAGGCCTCGCCTGACCAGAACGCGGATCCCCGCCGCATAGGTTGCCTACCTCAACCAATTCAACCTGGACGCGACCACGCGACCCCGACCTGTACGGCGTACCACTGCTGACCTTCGACTCCTGGAGGTCCTCAGGTGCGTTGGCCTGGGGAGGAGCGTGGGTCGATCCAGATCCAGACGTCGGAGTTTTCGGCGGAGGGGCGGTAGGCGAGGGCCCAGCCGCGGATGTCGCCGGCGGTGCGGCCCATTCGTTGGGCGGCGCGACGGCGCTCCTCCCAGTCTTCGACGTAGAAGACCTGGCCGTGACCGGGACCTCCGGACAGCCTGACCGTCTGCCGGCCACTCTGACCCATACTCCGATGATCAACCTCGCCACCGACAGAAATCATCACTGCTGCGAGACGTAGTGGCCAGGCTTCGATGAGTGACGACGCGTTGTAGAGTTGCCTAAGGCAACTGATCGGCTCACTCTGATGGAGTGGACGTCGATGCGGTGGTGGAGCTGTACGGGCTGCCGCCGGAGCGGTTCACTACGGCGCGCGATCGGTTGGCCACGGCGCTGAAGGAGGCCGGTGATGCCAGTGGAAGCGCTGCGGTCAAAGCGCTGCGGAAACCGACCATGGCGGCCTGGTTGGCGAATCATCTGGTCCGAGTCGCGCCGGATCAGATCGCCGTACTGACTGAGTTCGGCGATGAACTGCGCGCTGTCGTCCTCGCCGGCGACGGCACCCGCTTACGAAAGCTCACTCCGCGTCGCCACGATCTGGTTCAGCGCCTGGTCGCGACCGCGAGGAGCGAGGCGGCGGCGACGGGGCGGGCCGTCACGCCGACCGTCGCCGAGCGGCTGGCGGAAACT
>NZ_JBHXBK010000019.1:0-1083 GCF_042726785.1 Agromyces sp. NPDC060279 | reverse complement strand
GAGGCCGGGGGAGGCGACGGTCGCGGCGCGGCACCGCATCCCGCAGGCCGAGTCTCTGCCGGATACGGCGTATCAGATCGTGCATGACGAGATCATGCTCGACGGGAACTCGCGGTTGAATCTCGCGACGTTCGTCGGTACGTGGATGGATGACGAGGCCAAGAAGCTGTACGAGGACTCGTTCGACAAGAACATGATCGACAAGGACGAGTATCCGCAGACGGCGGCGATCGAGGACAACTGCTGGCGGATGCTCGCGAACCTCTGGAACGCGCCCGACGCCAGCGCGGCGATCGGGACGTCGACGATCGGCTCGTCGGAGGCGTGCATGCTCGGCGGCTTGGCGTTCAAGCGCCGCTGGCAGCAGGCCCGCCGTGCGGCGGGGAAGGACACGAGTTCGCCGAACCTCGTCATGTCGAGTGCGGTGCAGGTGTGCTGGGAGAAGTTCTGCAACTACTTCGATGTCGAGCCGCGCTTCGTGCCGATCTCGGAGGAGCACAAGACGCTCGACGGTCATGGCCTGGAGCAGTACGTCGATGAGAACACCATCGGTGTGGTGGCGATCATGGGCGTGACGTACACGGGCATGTACGAGCCGGTCGATGAGATCTCGAAGGCGCTCGACGCGATCCAGGCGAAGACGGGCTTGGACATCCCGATCCATGTCGACGGCGCGTCGGGCGCGATGATCGCGCCGTTCCTGCAGCCGGACACGGTGTGGGACTTCCGCCTGGAGCGGGTGCACTCGATCAGCACCTCGGGGCACAAGTACGGGCTGGTCTACCCGGGCCTGGGCTGGGTGGTCTGGCGGGAGGCGAAGTGGCTGCCGGAGGACCTCGTGTTCAAGGTGAGTTACCTCGGCGGCGAGATGCCGACGTTCGCGCTGAACTTCTCGCGGCCGGGCGCGCAGGTGCTGCTGCAGTACTACGCGTTCCTCCGGCTCGGCATCGACGGGTACACGGCGGTGCAGCAGGCCTCGCAGGATGTCGCGAAGTTCCTCTCGGCGGGGATCGCGAAGATCGGCGCGTTCGAGTTGTGGAACGACGGCAGCGACATCCCCGTGTTCGCGTGGCGGTTGAAGGC
>NZ_JBHXBK010000018.1:0-1084 GCF_042726785.1 Agromyces sp. NPDC060279 | reverse complement strand
GCGACGTAGAGGCCGTCGACGTTGCTGACGAGGCCCTTCGCGAGCAAGCTCTCCAGCGCGTCGTCCTGTCCGGCTGGAACTGCAGGGCTACCGACCAGAGCGGTGTACGCCGCCTCCTCTGCTGGGCTGAGGCCGAGTGCGGTCAGGTCACCCACGATGCCCCAGCCAGCCACGCAGTACGGCCTGATAGCCGGCCTGGAAGCGTGTGTCGGCGTCCAGGCGGTGCCGCATGCCGTCGATGTGCTTGCGGACGGTCCGCTCGCTCCAGCCCAGATGAGCGGCCATCTCGAGGTCGGTGAAGCCTGACATGAGTAGAGCCAGCAGGTCCCGCTCATCCGGCGTCGGCCGGTCGACTGCGGGCTGACCGTCGTACGTGGCCAGTGGAACGGCCCTGTCCCAGTAGAGCTCGAACAGAGCGGCCAGTCCGGCCACCATGACCGGGTCGTGGATCAGCAGTGCGGTTTGGTGTCTGGTCGCCCGTACGTCGAAGGGGACGAAGGCCATCGGTGCGTCGGTGACGATCAGCTTCAGCGGTACGTCGCCGACCCGGGCCTGTTCACCGTCGGCGATGCCCTGGGCGAGTGCGGCCAGCCGTCCGGGCCGGTCCACCGAGCCACGACGGTCGTAGATGACCCGGAAGGTGACACCACGCCTGAGCTGGTCCAGCTCCAGTTGATTCACCTGATTGGGGTCGTCCCGGTACGGCGGAGCGTCCCAGCCACAGACCTCGTTACGGGCACCGAGCAACAACCTGGTCATGCACTGCGCGATCTCCTCATCACCGTGCAGCACCTCCATCAGGTCCGCCGGCTCGCGTCGCGCCGTACTGCCGTGGAACCGCACGGTCAGCTCCACCATCTTGCGGCGGGCGTCGGCCAGCTCCCGCTCGCGGCGACGCGCCAGCACGTCCAGCGCGGTGTCCGGAGGCAGTACGACGTACCTGGGCGGGTCGGTGTCCACCAGCGTCACCAGGTCGAGCTCAACCAGCCTGGCCAGCGCACTGGCGTTGTCACTCAGCTCGGACGCGGCAACCGGGCGGCGGGACACGAGCGACTCGTAGAGGTCCTGTTCCTCGCGAGTCAGA
>NZ_JBHXBK010000017.1:0-1084 GCF_042726785.1 Agromyces sp. NPDC060279 | reverse complement strand
CCGTAGCGTTCGCCGTTCGTGCGGAACCAGGTCGGGTCCTGTCGGGCGTCGTCGGGCAGGTCGATGACCTCGGGGAGGCCGAGTTCCTCGCCCTGGTAGAGGTAGGCGGAGCCGGGGAGGGCGAGCATGAGCGCGGTCGCGGCGCGGGCGCGGCGGAGGCCGGTGGCGGGGTCGCCGATGCCGGGGGTGCGGGGGCCGACGCCGTGGCCCTGGAGGTTGCCGACGGTGAGGGCGAGGCGGGTGGGGTGGCGTACGACGTCGTGGTTCGAGAGCACCCAGGTGGAGGGGGCGCCGACGGCGCCGAACGCGGCGAGGGACTCGTCGACGACGCGGCGGAGGGCGGCGGCCCGCCAGGGGGTCTCGAGGTAGGCGAAGTTGAAGGACTGGTGCATCTCGTCGGGGCGGACCCACTGGGCGACGCGGGCGAGGGGGTCGACCCAGGCTTCGGCGGCGAGGATGCGTTCGCCGGGGTAGCTGTCGAGCAGGGCGCGCCAGTCGCGGTAGATCTCGTGCACGCCGTCCTGCGCCCAGAACGGCGGGGCGTCGCCGGGTTCGGAGGAGATGCCGGGCTCGAGCGCGACGCCGGGTTCGGCGCTCGGCACGGGGCGGTCGGCGTCGGGGGCGTCGTCGGCGAGGCCGCCGGCGCCGCCCATGCTGCCGCCCTCGGCGGGCGGGGTCCAGTCGGGCAGGCCCTCGGCCTTGATGAGGCCGTGGGCGACGTCGACACGGAAGCCGTCGACGCCGCGGTCGAGCCAGAACCGGAGGATGTCGCGGAACTCCTCGCGGACCTCGTCGTTCGTCCAGTCGAAGTCGGGCTGGGAGGAGTCGAAGAGGTGCAGGTACCACTGGCCCGGCTGCCCGTCGGTCTCGGTGACGCGGGTCCACGCGGGGCCGCCGAACACGGAGTCCCAGTTGTTCGGGGGGAGCTCGCCGTGCTCGCCGCGGCCGTCGCGGAACAGGTAGCGGGCGCGTTCGGTGCTGCCCGGGCCGGCGGCCAGGGCGGCCTGGAACCAGGCGTGCTCGTTCGAGGAGTGGTTCGGCACGAGGTCGACGATGACGCGGATGCCTCGGGCGTGCGCCTCGG
>NZ_JBHXBK010000016.1:0-1433 GCF_042726785.1 Agromyces sp. NPDC060279 | reverse complement strand
GATGAGATCTCCTACCGCCGTGGGCAATTGTTCTTGATGGTGGTGATCGACCACGACACGGGCCGGCTGGTGTGGGCGGCGCCGGGCCAGAACACGGCCACCCTGCAGGGGTTTTTCGACGCGCTCGGGGCCGAACGGTGCCAGGCGATCACCCACGTGTCGGCCGATGGCGCGGAGTGGATCGCCAAGGCCGTGGTCAAGAACTGCCCCGGCGCGATCCGCGGGGCCGACCCGTTCCACGTCGTGAAGTGGGCCAACGAGGCACTGGCCGAGGTCCGGACCCAGGCCTGGCGCGACGCCCGCGCCCTGGCGCGGGCGACCGAACCCAAACGCGGCCGCGGCAGGCCACCCAAAGACGCCCCGCCGCGCCCGGCCAGCGAACGCGCCAAAGCCCTGATGGGCACCCGCTACGCGTTGTGGAAGAACCCCGAGAACCTCACCGACAAACAACGCGCCAAGCTCGAATGGGTCGCGATCACCGACCCCAAGCTCTACCGCGCCTACCAACTCAAGGAAGGCCTGAGACTGATCTTCCAGATGCCCTACGCGGAAGCCGCCGAAGCCATCGACCGGTGGATCAGCTCGGCCCGACGCTGCCGGATCCCCGCGTTCGTGAAACTCCAACGCACCATCACCGCCCAACGCGACGCGATCCTCACCGCGATCCTGTCCAACGGCCGCACCGAATCGATCAACACCAAAATCCGGCTCCTCACCCGCATCGCGTTCGGCTTCAAATCCCCCCACGCCCTGATCGCACTCGCACTACTCAGCCTCGGCGGACACCGACCAGCCCTACCCGGCAGACCCTGACCCACACATCAGTCAGAAGAGCCGGCTGAGACCTGATATTTCATGTCCCCGCCCACCAGTTCCTGTCCCAGCCCCCGCCGACTCCCCTGGTTTGACCAGCATCCGGACCAAATCGGCCACCCACCGGACACCTACCGCACACCAAACCCCAACCCATCCAGATCCAACAAAACCCCCGCATCCACGACCCACCCCCGCATCCACCCAAGCACGCGACCACTCGGGTGAGCAGCTCCGGCCCACCGCCACGACCAGCACCATCAAGCAGCCCGGAGCAGCGCCACCACAGTCCACTTGGTAGGCAACAACCACACCAGCCATGTCACAAACGAGCCCCCCGCCTTGTCGTAGCTAGTGAATAGACGAGACGGAGGCTTACGTGCGCAGGGTTCTTGTGGTCGGCGGTGGGTACGCCGGGTTCTATGCGGCGTGGAAGTTGGAGAAGAAGCTTCGTAAGGGTGAGGCCGAGGTGGTCGTGGTCGATCCGCGGCCGTATATGACCTATCAGCCGTTCCTGCCTGAGGTGCTGGCCGGCTCGGTCGAGGCGAGGCATGCGGCGATCTCGCTGCGGCGGAATCTGCGTCGTACCAAGGTTGTCGCCGGCACCGTCACCTCAATAG
>NZ_JBHXBK010000015.1:1154-1478 GCF_042726785.1 Agromyces sp. NPDC060279 | reverse complement strand
CCCTTATGCCTTTGTACTCTACGAATGATTTCCAACCATTCTGAGGGAACCTTTGGGCGCCTCCGTTACACTTTAGGAGGCGACCGCCCCAGTCAAACTGCCCACCTGACACTGTCTCCCGGGTCGATAAGACCCGTAGGTTAGAATTTCAATACAGTCAGGGCGGTATCCCACCAGCGCCTCCACCGAAGCTAGCGCTCCGGTTTCAATGGCTCCCGCCTATCCTGTACAAACTGTACCAAAATTCAATATCAGGCTACAGTAAAGCTCCACGGGGTCTTTCCGTCCTGTCGCGGGTAACCTGCATCTTCACAGGTACTATAA
>NZ_JBHXBK010000015.1:0-1144 GCF_042726785.1 Agromyces sp. NPDC060279 | reverse complement strand
CGCTAGAAGCTTTTCTTGGCAGCGGGGAATCAAAGATTTCGCTCCATAAGGAGCTTCCCCATCACAGCTCAGCCTTCACGATAAGCGGATTTGCCTACTTATCAGCCTAACTGCTTGGACGTGCACAACCAATCGCACGCTTCTTCTATCCTTCTGCGTCCCTCCATTGCTCAAACGATAAAGAGGTGGTACAGGAATATCAACCTGTTGTCCATCGCCTACGCCTGTCGGCCTCGGCTTAGGTCCTGACTAACCCTGAGCGGACGAGCCTTCCTCAGGAAACCTTAGGCATTCGGTGGACGGGATTCTCACCCGTCTTTCGCTACTCATACCGGCATTCTCACTTCTAAGCGCTCCACCAGTCCTTCCGGTCTGACTTCACTGCACTTAGAACGCTCCCCTACCACTGATACCATTGGTATCAATTCGCAGCTTCGGTGGTGTATTTAGCCCCGGTACATTTTCGGCGCAGAGTCACTCGACTAGTGAGCTATTACGCACTCTTTAAATGGTGGCTGCTTCTAAGCCAACATCCTAGTTGTCTAAGCAACTCCACATCCTTTTCCACTTAATACACACTTTGGGACCTTAGCTGGCGATCTGGGCTGTTTCCCTCTTGACTACGGATCTTATCACTCGCAGTCTGACTCCTAAGGATAAGTCATTGGCATTCGGAGTTTGACTGAATTCGGTAATCCGATGAGGACCCCTAGTTCAATCAGTGCTCTACCTCCAAGACTCTTACCTTGAGGCTAGCCCTAAAGCTATTTCGGAGAGAACCAGCTATCTCCAGGTTCGATTGGCATTTCACCCCTACCCACACCTCATCCCCGCACTTTTCAACGTGCGTGGGTTCGGGCCTCCATTCAGTGTTACCTGAACTTCACCCTGGACATGGGTAGATCACCTGGTTTCGGGTCTACGACCACGTACTAAACGCCCTATTCAGACTCGCTTTCGCTGCGGCTCCGCCTCTTCAGCTTAACCTCGCACGGGATCGTAACTCGCCGGTTCATTCTACAAAAGGCACGCCATCACCCATTAACGGGCTCTGACTATTTGTAGGCACACGGTTTCAGGATCTCTTTCACTCCCCTTCCGGGGTGCTTTTCACCTTTCCCTCACGGTACTGGTTCACTATCGA
>NZ_JBHXBK010000014.1:0-1555 GCF_042726785.1 Agromyces sp. NPDC060279 | reverse complement strand
GCGTACCTCGATGCGCTCGAGTCGCCGATGCCGGTCGAGGGTCAGCATCCCGGGTTCCACCACTAGGGGGTGCGAGATGGCTCAGCACCGTACCGAGGCCGCGCGCACCTCGAATCATCCGCTTGCGCCGCACAACCCGGCGACCGCGTTCCTCGGCGTCGGCCAGCTGGCCCTGCTCACTCTCGTCGTGGTTGCGAGCCTGCGCTCGCTGCCGGCGATGGCGGTGTTCGGGCTCGGCAGCATCACCCTGTACCTGATCCCGGCGATCTTCTTCCTGATCCCGACGGCGCTCGTCGCCGCCGAGCTCGCGACGGGGTGGAAGGGCGGCGTGTACATCTGGGTGCGTGAGGCGCTCGGGAACCGTTGGGGGTTCACCGCGGTCTGGCTGCAGTGGATCCAGAACGTGGTCTGGTACCCGACGCAGCTGTCGTTCATCGCGGCGGCGCTCGCCTTCGTGTTCTTCGACCCCTCGCTGTCGAACTCCGGCTTCTTCACCGCGGTGGTGATCCTGGTGCTCTACTGGGGGTCGACGTTCATCACGCTGCGCGGCGGGAACCTGTTCGCGAAGCTCGGCTCCTGGGGCGGCATCCTGGGCACCCTGCTGCCGGCGGCGCTGCTGATCGTGTTCGGCGCGATCTGGGTGTTCAGCGGTGAGAAGAGCCAGGTGCCGCTCGAGGCATCCGCCATCCTTCCCCCGTTCACCGGCCTCGCGTCGATCGTGCTGATCGTGTCGAACGTGCTCGCCTACGCGGGCATGGAGGTCAACGCGGTGCACGTGAACCAGATGAAGGACCCGGGCCGCGGCTACCCGCGCTCGGTGCTGCTGGCGTCGGTGCTGATCCTCGCCGTGTTCATCCTGCCGACGCTCGCGATCTCGGTCGCGGTGCCGCAGAAGGAGCTCGGCCTCACGAACGGGATCATGCTCGCCTTCGGCGAGTACTTCCAGCACTGGGGCATGGGGGAGTGGGCCACGGCGATCGTGTCGGCGCTGATCGCGGCGGGCGCGCTCGCCTCGGTCATCACCTGGGTCGCCGGGCCCTCCAAGGGCGTGCTCGCCGCCGCCGAGACCGGGCTGCTCCCGCCGCTGCTGCAGAAGCGCAACAAGGAAGGCGTGCAGTCCGGCATCCTCATGCTGCAGGGCACGATCGTGACCGTGCTCGCGGCGATCTTCATCATCGTGCCCGACGTGAGCTCGGCGTTCGTCGCGCTCATCGACATGGCCGCGGCGCTCTACCTGATCATGTACATGATGATGTTCGCCTCAGCGATCGTGCTGCGGCGCACGCAGCCGAACGTGAAGCGGGCGTACCGGGTGCCGGCGCTCGATTTCGTCGCCGGGGTCGGCTTCCTCGCCTGCCTCGCGGCGTTCCTGCTCGCGTTCATCCCGCCCGACGGGTTCAGCGCCTTCTCGCCCGCCGCCTACCCGTGGATCGTCGGCGTCGTCATCGTCGTGCTCGGCGTGCCGCCGCTCATCTTCTACGCCGTCAGACGGCCCAGCTGGGACCGCCGCAGCGAGGCCGACAAGCAGAAGCACGGCACCCACGAGGAGGACGGC
>NZ_JBHXBK010000013.1:0-1610 GCF_042726785.1 Agromyces sp. NPDC060279 | reverse complement strand
CTCGCGCCCACTCGGCGCCACCAGGAAGTATTCATTCTGCCAAGTCACAGCTGAATAGATATAACCTCAACGAGTTGCAGTTGTTGCAGCGCCCAGCGGTCTCTTCTCCGAGACGAATGGTCGGGGTACCGAAGGACAGACACCCCAGGAGGTAAGGGTGTCAAGCGGCGGTGGTTTGGGTGCGGTGTGCCCAGGCGGTTTCGGGGTTGTAGAGGGTTCGGGTTTTGAGGCAGCCGTGGAGGATGCCGACGAGCCGGTTGCCGATCTGGCGCAGGGCGGCGTGGTGGCCGAGGCCGCGGCCGCGGAGCTGGTCGTAGTAGGCGCGGACGTGGGGGTCGTGCAAAGTGGCGGCGGAGGCTTGCAGGTCGAGGGCGTTGACGAGCCGGTTGTTGTGGATGAACCGGGCGTGCACGGTCCGCAGTTTGCCGGATTGGCGGGTGATGGGGGCGGTGCCGGCGTAGTTCTTGCGGGCTTTGGCGTCGGCGTAGCGGCCGGGGGCGTCGCCGAACTCTGCGAGCACCCGGGCGCCGAGAATCGGACCGAGGCCGGGCTGGCTGCGGTAGATCTCAGCGTCCGGGTGCAGGCCAAAAGAAGCCTCGACCTCGCTCTCGAGGGCGGCGATCTGGGTGTTCAACGCGGTCAGGATCGCCGCCGTGGAACGGACGGTGGCCGCGTAGGCGTTGGTCACGATCTCCGGCGCGCTGAGGTGTTGAGTACGCAGCGCGGCCTGGATCGCGGCGGTCTTGGCCGCGATCTTGCGGCGGCGGTGTTTCTTCAGCACCGCGGTGATCTGCGCAGTCGTCAGTTTCGCCGCCGCGGCCGGCGTCGGTGCCTTGACCAGCAACTCCAGCACATCCCCACCAGACAAGGTCAACGGCTCATGCTGGTAGGCGGCCAGCGCGGCCGGGAAGTAGTCGCGCAGCGCGGCCCGCAGCCGCAGCATGTGCCGGGTCCGTTCCTGGACCAGGCTCTGATGCGCCCGGGCCAATACCTTCACCCCCTCGGCCAGCTCCGAATCGGCCGCCACCGGGCGGAGCTGGTGGCGGCGAGTCCGGACCATGTCGGCCAGCGTGTGCGCGTCGGTCTTGTCGTCCTTCGCACCCGACAACGACACCACCTCACGGTGCCGCGCGGCCAGCTTCGGGTTCACCGCGAACACCTGATACCCCGCCGCGACCAGCGCCCGCACCCACGGACCCCGCTCGGTCTCGATCCCGACCACCACCAGCTCCGGGCCATCCTCATCACCGAGAAACTCCGCGATCAACCCATGCAACCGCGCCATCCCGGCCATGCCCTCAGCCACCCGCGCCACCCGCAGGACCCGGCCGTCCGGATCCTGGATCTCGATATCGTGATGATCCTCGGCCCAGTCATCCCCAACCAGCAACACCATCAGTCTCCGTCCACTCACCCTTGGCTGTCAGCAGCCCGCAAGAGACCCCGGCGCCCTAATGGATCAGTGCTCACACCACCAACCAGCAGCAGTGGGCACGACACCCCATCAGCCATACAGATCTCCCGACCACCGGCAAGGGCACGATCTGTCCTCAGGACTCAAAGTCCAGGAGGTAAGAGTGCTCACTTGCCAGCGGCTACCAGGCACCGAG
>NZ_JBHXBK010000012.1:0-5591 GCF_042726785.1 Agromyces sp. NPDC060279 | reverse complement strand
GGTGCGTCCGTTTCTTGAGAACTCAACAGCGTGCACTATGTTCAATGCCAATTTATTGAACCCCAGCCTGCTTTGGCAGGTGGGATTCCTTTGATTGATGGACAATTTGATTTTCGAGTCAGTTGTTTCTCTGTCAGTGAACAAACTCTGGTTGGCCTCTTCGGGGGTTGGCTGAATCATTTTTTTTGGAGAGTTTGATCCTGGCTCAGGACGAACGCTGGCGGCGTGCTTAACACATGCAAGTCGAACGATGAACCTGGAGCTTGCTCTGGGGGATTAGTGGCGAACGGGTGAGTAACACGTGAGTAACCTGCCCTGGACTCTGGGATAACTTCGAGAAATCGGAGCTAATACCGGATAGGACCTTGCACCGCATGGTGTGGGGTGGAAAGTTTTTCGGTTTGGGATGGACTCGCGGCCTATCAGCTTGTTGGTGAGGTAATGGCTCACCAAGGCGTCGACGGGTAGCCGGCCTGAGAGGGTGACCGGCCACACTGGGACTGAGACACGGCCCAGACTCCTACGGGAGGCAGCAGTGGGGAATATTGCACAATGGGCGCAAGCCTGATGCAGCAACGCCGCGTGCGGGATGACGGCCTTCGGGTTGTAAACCGCTTTTAGTAGGGAAGAAGCCTTCGGGTGACGGTACCTGCAGAAAAAGGACCGGCTAACTACGTGCCAGCAGCCGCGGTAATACGTAGGGTCCGAGCGTTGTCCGGAATTATTGGGCGTAAAGAGCTCGTAGGCGGTTTGTCGCGTCTGCTGTGAAAACTAGAGGCTCAACCTCTAGCCTGCAGTGGGTACGGGCAGACTTGAGTGGTGTAGGGGAGACTGGAATTCCTGGTGTAGCGGTGGAATGCGCAGATATCAGGAGGAACACCGATGGCGAAGGCAGGTCTCTGGGCACTTACTGACGCTGAGGAGCGAAAGCGTGGGGAGCGAACAGGATTAGATACCCTGGTAGTCCACGCCGTAAACGTTGGGCGCTAGATGTGGGGACCTTTCCACGGTTTCCGTGTCGTAGCTAACGCATTAAGCGCCCCGCCTGGGGAGTACGGCCGCAAGGCTAAAACTCAAAGGAATTGACGGGGGCCCGCACAAGCGGCGGAGCATGCGGATTAATTCGATGCAACGCGAAGAACCTTACCAAGGCTTGACATACACGAGAACGGGCCAGAAATGGTCAACTCTTTGGACACTCGTGAACAGGTGGTGCATGGTTGTCGTCAGCTCGTGTCGTGAGATGTTGGGTTAAGTCCCGCAACGAGCGCAACCCTCGTCGCATGTTGCCAGCACGTTATGGTGGGGACTCATGTGAGACTGCCGGGGTCAACTCGGAGGAAGGTGGGGATGACGTCAAATCATCATGCCCCTTATGTCTTGGGCTTCACGCATGCTACAATGGCCGGTACAAAGGGCTGCGATGTCGTAAGGCGGAGCGAATCCCAAAAAGCCGGTCTCAGTTCGGATTGAGGTCTGCAACTCGACCTCATGAAGTCGGAGTCGCTAGTAATCGCAGATCAGCAACGCTGCGGTGAATACGTTCCCGGGCCTTGTACACACCGCCCGTCAAGTCATGAAAGTCGGTAACACCCGAAGCCGGTGGCCTAACCCTTGTGGAGGGAGCCGTCGAAGGTGGGATCGGTGATTAGGACTAAGTCGTAACAAGGTAGCCGTACCGGAAGGTGCGGCTGGATCACCTCCTTTCTAAGGAGCACTGGACCAGCTTGCTGGTTCCAGGTCAGCCAGATTGAGGCGAACGTTCTCACTGGTTGCTCATGGGTGGAACATTGACATAGGTGCTCGTCTGAATGGTTCAGACCTAGTACGCCTTCTTCGGGGGGTTGGAACGGTTGGGGCCGGCCGGGCGGGTACGTGCACGCTGTTGGGTCCTGAGGGACCGGGCGCAACCCCTGGCTGTTGTTGGGGGTGGCTGGTTTCTTGCAGGCCTCTGCCGATGCTCACTGTGGTGGGCGGGTGTGGGGGTGCTGTTCGTCTGTTGAGAACTACATAGTGGACGCGAGCATCTTAGATTGACGCTCTTTCGGGAGTGTTGATCACAAAGATTCGTAGGACGTGCCCTTTTAGGGGTGCGTTCGACTAATCATTGGTCACCGCCGGCTCCTTTTGGGGTTGGTGGTTTCTGAACTCATGTGATTTCAAGTTTCTAAGAGCAAACGGTGGATGCCTTGGCATCTGGAGCCGAAGAAGGACGTCGTAATCTGCGATAAGCCTCGGGGAGCTGATAAACGAGCTGTGATCCGAGGATTTCCGAATGGGGAAACCCCGCCAGGCCCTTTGGGTGACCTGGTGACTCCCGCCTGAATATATAGGGCGGGTAGAGGGAACGTGGGGAAGTGAAACATCTCAGTACCCACAGGAAGAGAAAACAACCGTGATTCCGTGAGTAGTGGCGAGCGAAAGCGGATGAGGCTAAACCGGTCATGTGTGATACCCGGCAGGGGTTGCATGGTCGGGGTTGTGGGACCTTTCGGGCTGTTCTGCCGGACAGCCACGGTGACGCGTATGCGATAGACGAACCGGATTGAAAGCCGGACCGGAGTGGGTGTGAGTCCCGTAGTCGAAATCGTGTGCGGCCCGGAGAGGGATCCCAAGTAGCACGGGGCCCGAGAAATCCCGTGTGAATCTGCCAGGACCACCTGGTAAGCCTAAATACTCCCAGATGACCGATAGCGGACAAGTACCGTGAGGGAAAGGTGAAAAGTACCCCGGGAGGGGAGTGAAATAGTACCTGAAACCGTTTGCTTACAAACCGTCGGAGCTCCCGTGTTGGGGTGACGGCGTGCCTTTTGAAGAATGAGCCTGCGAGTTAGTGATCTGTGGCGAGGTTAACCCGTGTGGGGTAGCCGGAGCGAAAGCGAGTCTGAATAGGGCGATTCAGTCGCAGGTCCTAGACCCGAAGCGAAGTGATCTATCCATGGCCAGGTTGAAGCGACGGTAAGACGTCGTGGAGGACCGAACCCACTTAGGTTGAAAACTGAGGGGATGAGCTGTGGATAGGGGTGAAAGGCCAATCAAACTTCGTGATAGCTGGTTCTCTCCGAAATGCATTTAGGTGCAGCGTTGCGTGTTTCTTGCCGGAGGTAGAGCTACTGGATGGCCGATGGGCCTCAACAGGTTACTGACGTCAGCCAAACTCCGAATGCCGGTAAGTGAGAGCGCAGCAGTGAGACGGTGGGGGATAAGCTTCATCGTCGAGAGGGAAACAACCCAGACCACCGACTAAGGTCCCTAAGCGCGTGCTAAGTGGGAAAGGATGTGGAGTTGCACAGACAACCAGGAGGTTGGCTTAGAAGCAGCCACCCTTGAAAGAGTGCGTAATAGCTCACTGGTCAAGTGATTCCGCGCCGACAATGTAACGGGGCTCAAGCACGCCACCGAAGTCGTGGCATTCATACAATCGATAGGCCTTCGTGGTCCAGTCGTGTGGATGGGTAGGAGAGCGTCGTGTGCCGGGTGAAGCGGCGGTGGAAACCAGCCGTGGACGGTACACGAGTGAGAATGCAGGCATGAGTAGCGAAAGACGGGTGAGAAACCCGTCCTCCGGAAGACCAAGGGTTCCAGGGTCAAGCTAATCTGCCCTGGGTAAGTCGGGACCTAAGGCGAGGCCGACAGGCGTAGTCGATGGACAACGGGTTGATATTCCCGTACCGGCGAAGAACCGCCCACACCAATCCAGTAATGCTAACCATCCGAACTGTCACATCGTTCCCTTCGGGGGACACCGTGGCGGGGAGCATGGGACCCGGTCTGGTGCGGTGAGCGTATTAACAGGTGTGACGCAGGAAGGTAGCCCAGCCCGGGCGATGGTTGTCCCGGGGCAAGCGTGTAGGCCGAGTCGTAGGCAAATCCGCGACTCATGCAGGCTGAGACGTGATGCGGATAAAAAGTGGGTGATCCTATGCTGCCGAGAAAAGCATCGACGCGAGGTTCTAGCCGCCCGTACCCCAAACCGACTCAGGTGGTCAGGTAGAGAATACCGAGGAGATCGAGAGAATCGTGGTTAAGGAACTCGGCAAAATGCCCCCGTAACTTCGGGAGAAGGGGGGCCGGATCGTTGTAGGCACTTGCTGCCGAAGGCGTGAAGGCCGCAGAGACCAGTGGGAAGCGACTGTTTACTAAAAACACAGGTCCGTGCGAAGTCGCAAGACGATGTATACGGACTGACGCCTGCCCGGTGCTGGAAGGTTAAGCGGAACGGTTAGCTCTTCGGAGCGAAGCTGAGAAGTTAAGCCCCAGTAAACGGCGGTGGTAACTATAACCATCCTAAGGTAGCGAAATTCCTTGTCGGGTAAGTTCCGACCTGCACGAATGGCGTAACGACTTCCCAGCTGTCTCAACCGCGAACTCGGCGAAATTGCAGTACGAGTAAAGATGCTCGTTACGCGCAGAAGGACGGAAAGACCCCGTGACCTTTACTACAGCTTGGTATTGGTGTTCGGTGTGGCTTGTGTAGGATAGGTGGGAGACTTTGAAGCGGGCACGCCAGTGTTCGTGGAGTCATTGTTGAAATACCACTCTGGTCACTCTGGATATCTAACTTCGAACCGTGATCCGGTTCAGGGACAGTGCCTGGTGGGTAGTTTAACTGGGGCGGTTGCCTCCCAAAGAGTAACGGAGGCGCCCAAAGGTTCCCTCAACCTGGTTGGCAATCAGGTGGCGAGTGTAAGTGCACAAGGGAGCTTGACTGCGAGACTGACAGGTCGAGCAGGGACGAAAGTCGGGACTAGTGATCCGGCAGTGGCTTGTGGAAGCGCTGTCGCTCAACGGATAAAAGGTACCTCGGGGATAACAGGCTGATCTTGCCCAAGAGTCCATATCGACGGCATGGTTTGGCACCTCGATGTCGGCTCGTCGCATCCTGGGGCTGGAGTAGGTCCCAAGGGTTGGGCTGTTCGCCCATTAAAGCGGTACGCGAGCTGGGTTTAGAACGTCGTGAGACAGTTCGGTCCCTATCCTCTGCGCGCGCAGGAAATTTGAGAGGATCTGACCCTAGTACGAGAGGACCGGGTTGGACGAACCTCTGGTGTGCCAGTTGTTCCGCCAGGAGCACCGCTGGTTAGCTACGTTCGGGATGGATAACCGCTGAAAGCATCTAAGCGGGAAGCCGGCCTCAAGATGAGATTTCCATCCCCTTCGGGGGGAGAGGCGCCCAGCCAGACGACTGGGTTGATAGGCCAGATGTGGAAGCACCGCAAGGTGTGCAGCTGACTGGTACTAATACGCCGATAACTTGATAATCACTATCTACATCAACGTTTGCAAAAGGCACGATGTAGAGCCTGATGACTCGCGTCCACTGTGTGGTTCCCGACAGACGAACCAAACACCAAATTGAACAGAGCAACGCTCGAACGATTTCCCCACCACCCCGCACACCGGGGTTGGTGTCGGGGCAAGAGTTACGGCGGCCATAGCGTCAGGGAAACGCCCGGACACATTCCGAACCCGGAAGCTAAGACTGACAGCGCCGATGGTACTGCAGGGGGGACCCTGTGGGAGAGTAGGACACCGCCGGACACCCATTCACGAAAGGCCACCCCGAACCCCGGGGTGGCCTTTCGGCATTT
>NZ_JBHXBK010000011.1:12805-17824 GCF_042726785.1 Agromyces sp. NPDC060279 | reverse complement strand
TTGCCCGTATTCGTCACCAGGAACGAATACGTAACCACCTCACCAGCGACCAGCTCACCCGAGTCCGCCGACTTCACCAGCGACAGCGACGGCGCGAGGACCGCGACGCTCGCCGACGATTCGTTCGACCGTGGATGCTCGTCGGCCATGCTCGACGGTGCGACGCCGGTCGCGACCGCGGTGTTCTCGATCGAGTCGGATGCGTTGTCCCCAGCGACGAGCGTGTAGCTCGCCGTGCAGGTGATCGACTCGCCCGGGGCCAGCGTGACGTCGGGACACTGCGGGGCTCCGAGCTCGCCTGCTCCGGTGAATTCGGTCTCGTCGATCGACAGTTCGCCGATCGAGACGTTGCCGGTGTTGGTCACGCGGAAGCTGTACGTGACGGTGTCGCCCTCCGCGGCCTCAGCCTGGTCGACGCTCTTGGCGAGCTCGAGCGCGGCGTGCTGTTCGGCCGGCACGGAGACGTTGCTCCGGGGCGTCTCGATAGGCTCATCCGCGCCAGCGGGCGTGCCGGACGCCGTCGCCGCATTGTCGATGCCTCCAGAATCCACGTCGTCTTGCGTCACCGTGTAGGTCGCCGTGCACGTCATCGACTCGCCGCCGCCGAGCGTGTCCGCCGGGCACGAGATCTCGGACAGCTCTCCCGAACCCGTGAAGTCCACGTCCGCGACCGCGACGTCGGACAACGTGACATTGCCGGAGTTCGTCACGTCGAACTGATACGTGATGATCTGGCCGGCTTCGGAGTACTGCTCGACGTCCGCGGTCTTCTCGATGGTCAGCCCAGGACTCGGCGGAATCGTGGCGGTGGCCGACGACGCGTCCGAGACCGGTGCGTCCTGACCCGCCGGAGCCGTCGCCGTGGCCGTCGCCGTGTTGTCGATCCGGCCCGCGTCGACGTCCGCCTGCGTCACGACATAACTGGCGACGCAGTCCGCCGAGGCTCCAGGCGCGAGCGGCCCGGCCGGGCAGGAGATCTCGAGCGGCTCCCCGGTGCCCGAGAAGGCGGTCTCCGTGATGCTCGGATCGTTGAGCGTCACGTTCCCGGTGTTCGTGACGTGGAAGGTGTAGGTGACGGTCTCGCCCGGCTGCGCGATGGTGCTCGGTGACGCCGACTTCTCGAGATCGATCGCGGGACGAGGGTCTCCCGGGATGACGGCCTCCGACTGATCGGTACGGATCGGCTGATCCGTACCCGCGGGGATCCCACTCGCGCTGGCGGTGTTCTCGAGACTGCCTGCGTCGATGTCGGCCTGCGTGAGTGTGTAGCTCGCGGTGCAGGTGATGGACGCGTCGGGGTCGATCGTACGATCGGCCGGACAGTCGATCACGGACATCTCGCCGCTGCCCGAGAATGAGTCCTCGCTGATCTCGACGTCGTGCACCGGCACGTTGCCGGTGTTCGTGACGACGAAGGTGTAGGTGATCTCCTGCCCGACGACGAAGGAGGCCGCGTCGGCCGGGGAGGCCGCCTTGCTCAGTTCGATCGCCGGCTGCGCGGCCGTCACCGGAGTGCGGGTGCGCGCCTGGCGGGACGTCACCGGGTCGGAGGTGCCGATCGGAGTGCCCGAGGCGGTCGCCGTGTTCTCGACCGCACCGGCGTCCTCGTCGTCGGCGGTGATCGTGTAGGCGGCATCCGCCGTGCAGGTGACAGTCAGATCGGGCTCGAGCGGCCCGGCCGGGCAGGTGACCGAGCCGATCTTCGGGTCGTCGACGACGACAGGATCGAGCGGCAGCTCGCCGGTGTTCGTCACCTCGAATTGATAGGTGATCCGGTCACCGGCATCGGTCAGCCTGTTGCCATTGACGTCTTCCGGGTCGCCCGCCTTCTTCACGAGCGAGACGCCGGTCGCCTTCACCGAGTTGGCGATGGTGCAGACGACCACGTCACCGATGCCGACGTGGATATCGCTGGCATAACCCGGCTGCCGTCCCGATGGCAGCGTGGAGTCCCGTGCGCCGTTTCGGGTGCACGACCAAGCGGCGTTGTAGTTGCTGAGCAGCCCGGAGTTCATCTGCTCGGCGAAGCGGAACACCGGATCGCCCGCGCCGTCGTCGATGATCTCGCGCAGCTCGGTGGTCGACGTGGTGCCGGTCGGCCCGGTGCTGCCTTCGAAGTGCCAGTTCCCATTTCGGTCGTCGATCGTGAGCTTGAAGTCGTCGCCGGTGAACCGCGAGTCCACCTGCTTGCGAAGCTCCAGCCTCGAGATGAGCGCGCCGAAGGCGACGGCCTGACGTCCGCCGCCCACCATGCGCTGCGTCCAGAAGTCGGGATTCTGACTCGCCAGGATCGGCCCGCCGGTCTGCGGCGACGTGCTCTGCCCACCTGCCGAACAGGTCACCTGCGTGGTGCCGACCCCGGTGAACCCGCCCGGGCAGGCGTTGCCGATGCCCGGGTTCGAGCCGTTCGCTGTGAGTGAGTAGATCGGATTGTTGGAGGTCCAGCGCAAGGACTCGTTACCGTCGGTGCTCTCCGCTTCGGCCCCGACCAGCGAGAACGACTGCATCTCCACGCCCTGCGGGCTGAACATGCGGATGTCGCTGAGCGTGAGGTCGGTCGTGGTGCCGGAGGTGGCCTGGTAGAGCGCGGGACGCCCGGGGATGCCCCGGTACTCACGGTTGCCGAGGTACGCGCCACCCCAGGTCGGGATGACCGAGCCGGTCACGCCCCCACCGGAGGCCTTGAGCGTGAAGGTCATCCGAGACCCGCCCGGAAGGGTCACCTCCATCTGCTGCCCGGCCGCGCTGGTCGCCTCAGCGGCGTTGTACCCGGCGAAGTCGAACCAGCACAGCGCCTGCGCGTACTTGCCAGTGCCGGCATCCGCGAATCCGCATGTGGCGCTCGTCGCAGCCTGGGCCCCGGCGACGGAGACGCCGACGAGTCCCACCGCGAGCACGAGCGGGGCGAGTGCGAATGCGAGAAGCCGCCGAATTCGGCCACCTCGTGTGAAGCCTCGTCTCCTGAACCGTGCTGCTGTCGCCATCGTGCGCCTCTTCGTCGTTTGCCCGGCCGGCCGCGTCCTAGGGGTCGCGGGGAAACCAGCCCCCTGCCTCTAGCTTTGCTTGGCTGAGCAGCATTGTCCAGCTCCGTGACCGTTTTGGGATTCCAATCACAGACCGATCGCTCCCAACATTCCGGCGATCCACCCGACCACGAAGCGGGCGTCGACGGTTCGGGCGACCTACTCGACCCGATCGCGCTCCGGGCCTGCACCCCGCCCACCCGCCGGACAACCCCTCGTTCAGGGGTGATCTCAGACCCGAGTCCCTCAGTGGCATCCCGCATTCCGAGAGATTGTGACGAACATCTCGCGTTCGGGCAGTTTGCGCTCATGGTCATGGTAGTTTTCCGGTGCGTCTCTGGCATACCGATGCGATCAGCTCGACCCGACTGATCCCGGAGGCGCAGCTTCAGCGGGGGCACTCGGTGCTGGAACTTGGAGAACAGGAACGTGAGAACGCACGAACGGAAGACTGCAGCGGCGCGTACGCGGCTGCAGCAGCGGCTCAGACGAGCGACCGCGATGATCGCCTCTGGGGCCGTCGTCGCCCTGGGACTCACGGCGGGCGGCCTCGCGGCCGTGACCACGGCGCACGCGGCGGAGCAGAACGGGTACGTGTTCAACGACGCCTGGAGCCTGACCGGCCCGTCGTCCGAGACGCAGTACTCGCCAGCCTCGCCGGCGCACAACGCCGCGACCTCGGCCCTCCCGACGCGGACCGGATCGGTGGGCGTCACCGCCGAGTTCTCACCGAACGGGTCGAGGAGCCCCGGCGGCGCCGTCTTGACGAACGGGACGGACCAGAGCGCCTACGGGGCGACCGCCGCCATGTTCACCGGGGCGCCGGACCCCGCCAGGCTGCCCGCGCTCGGCTTCTATGGTCTGGCATCTGAGGGCTGCGGCGGCCCGCTGGGGTCGGCCGCGCACCAGAACTTCGCCGACGAATGCGCGATCGGGCAGCTCACGCTCACCTTCGATCGACCGGTCACCGACGTCGTCCTCGACCTGAGCGGCGTGGGCGGGTACGCCGGCCAGTGGATCGACAGCTACGCCCGCGGTTCGTTCAACAGCACGGTATGGAGCATCGCGAGCGATGGCGTGCAATTCGCGGGGCTGTCGAGCGCCGCGACCAACCTTTCGATGACGCCGACGACGCTGCGAGTCACCAACGACAACACCTGGAACATGTGCAACGCGCAGGGTCGTATCGGCAGCGGCGACACGAACAGCCCGCGCAGCGATTTCGCGGGCTGCGGGTCGGTCCAGCTCACCGGCACCTTCACGAGCGTCACGTTCGACCTCAGCTCGCGTGCGGTCCCGTTCAGCACGTTCCCGGCTGCTTCGCACGGCACCGGCTCACGCTACTTCCAGAACGACGGCACCCAGTACGCCGACGGAACGAACGGCCTCAACACGGTCCGCAGCGAGACCACCCTGCTGCCGAACGCCTCGCGCACCAACCAGAACGCCGATCTCCAGCGAGTCTCGCTGCGACTGCCCCAGCTCGGTTCGATCGGTGATCGGGTGTGGCTCGACGCGGATCGGAACGGGGTGCGGAGTGATGACGAGGCGGGTGTTGCCGGGGTCACGGTCGAGTTGCTCGATGCCGATGGCAACCCGGTGACCGACGCGAACGGGAACCTGATCACCGCGGTGACCGGTTCGGATGGTGCGTACCGGTTCACGGATCTTCCGTACGGCGACTACCAGCTGCGCTTCACCGACCCGGATGGCCGCCAGTGGTCGCCGCAGGGCGCGGGTGAAGACGCGGCTCGCGACTCGGATGTCGATCCCGCGTCGGGCCAGACGGGCACCGTCCGCATCGATAGCGCGAACCCCGAGGCCAACAACATCGACGCCGGTCTCATGGACCCGCTGCCCGAGGCATCGGACGACCGTTCCGACGGCAACACCATCGGTGACGCCGTGACGGTCCCCACCCTGGACAACGACCGCGGCGACCTCGACCCGACCACGGTACGGATCACCGACCCCGAAACGGGCGACCCCGTCACCG
>NZ_JBHXBK010000011.1:0-12708 GCF_042726785.1 Agromyces sp. NPDC060279 | reverse complement strand
CCGAGCTCGTCGTCCCCGGCGAGGGCACCTGGACCGTCGACCCCGACACCGGAGCGATCACCTTCACCCCCGAACCCGGATTCGAAGGCAACCCCACCCCGATCGACTACACCGTGGCCGACCGCAACGGGAACCCCACCGGCGCGACCGTCACCGTCACCTACCTGCCCGAGGCAACGGACGATGAGTCATTGAACAACCCGCGCGGCACCACGGTTACGGTCCCCACCCTGGACAACGACCGCGGCGACCTCGACCCGACCACGGTACGGATCACCGACCCCGAAACGGGCGACCCCGTCACCGAGCTCGTCGTCCCCGGCGAGGGCACCTGGACCGTCGACCCCGACACCGGAGCGATCACCTTCACCCCCGAACCCGGATTCGAAGGCAACCCCACGCCGATCGGCTACACCGTACAAGACCGCGCGGGAAACACGACCGGCGCAACGATCACCATCACCTATCTCGACGACGCGCCGACGCCCCCGGCCGAACCAGGCGGGCAACCGCCCAAGGCACAGCCCACCCCGCCCGGACTCGCGTCCACGGGTGTCCAGATCGCCGGCGCCATTGCCGCCGGCATCCTCCTCCTCGGCGCCGGAGCAGCACTCCTCATCCGCCGCCGACGCCGCACCACCGAGTAACCGGCACCGGACGCACTCAGGCCGGGGAGCAGCACAGCTGCACCCCGGCCTGAGTCGTTCCAGCCGGATCAGAACATCGTGTTCTCGTTCGCCGACGTCGCCGGAACGTCCTGGATCACGTCCCAGTGCTCGACGATCATGCCGTCTTCCACTCGGAAGATGTCGACGACGGCCGAGCCGAGATCGTCGGCGCCGTTCGTGGAGTGCACGTGCAGATAGACGAGGTCGCCGTCGGCCGCGCTGCGCACGATCTCCGCCCGAGAGTCCGGGTTTTCGGCGAAGAAGCCGGTGAAGAATGAGACGAATGGCCCTTTGCCATCCGGCACCTCCGGGTTGTGCTGTCGGTAGTCGTCCGCGACGACCTTGGCGGCCGCCTCGGTGTCGTGGTCGTTGAAGAAGGTGTTGTAGAAGTCGAGGACGAGCGCGCGGTTGGACTCCTGCAGCTCGAGATCGCGGCCGTCGGCTGCCGACGACGTGTCACTCGACGCGGAGGGACGCTGATCCGTCGCACCGCTGGCGCGCTCCGCGCCGTTCGTGCAGGCAGCCAGCGTGAGGGCTGCGGGAATCGCGATGAGCACGGCGATGAGCCGAGCCTTGGCAGTATTCTTCATGCTTGTCACGTTAGGAAGCGTGAACCCTGCCGAGCAATGCTGCTGGAGGCAAAGTCATGGTCGATTTCGAACCGACGCGGATCCTCTCCGTCGGCTATCGTCCCGGTGATCCCGCGCTTGCTGCGCGCGTCGAACTGATTCCGTTGTCCGTGCTTCGTGCGACCGACGGACACAAGCCCTCGTTCCGCCGCCCGCAGCGTCCCGGCTTCGACCTCCTCTTCCGGATCGTCTCAGGTGAGCTCACGCAGGAGGTCGACTTCGCGGCCCACCGTGTCGGCCCTGGCGAAGTGCTCCACGTGCACGCCGGCCAGGTCCAGCGATGGGGGGACCTGAGCGCGGTCGAGGGGCAGCTCGTGCTCTTCCTCCCCGAACTCCTCACACCCGCGGCGCTCGATGTGCTCCGGAGCCGGATCACGGCACCGCGTTCGTACTGGGCTCGGAACAGCGTTCCCGCCGAGACGCTAGCGCTCCTGGACCTGCTGGCGGCGCTGCAGAACTCCCGCACTGATGCCGCCGCTCTCACGAGCGAGCGCGTCCTCGAGGCAGCGCTCCTCTCACTGGAAGACGCCCCCGAACCGCCAGAGCCCCGAACCGCCCCGAGCCCTGCCGTCTCCCGCTCGGGCGCCGGCCGCTCGCACCTCTACGCCGCGTTCCTGCGGCTGCTCGAATCGCCAGCCCTTTTCCAGCGATCGGTGCACGAGTTCGCCCACCACCTCGGGTGCACCCCGAAGACCCTGACGCTCGCTGTGCATGAGCACGGCGGCCGGACTGCGAAGCAGGCGATCGACGCACGCCTCGTACTGGAGGCGAAGCGGCTACTGGCGTACCAGGCCGACGCCTCGGTCGCGCGGATCGCGTCGGAGCTCGGGTTCGACGATCCCGCAAACTTCTCGAAGTTCTTCCGGCGGAACGTCGGCGCATCCCCGGGCGGCTGGAGACGGACCATGATCGCCGCCGAGGCAGCGCGGGACCGGAGCTGACCCGCCTGGCGCCAGCCACAAGATCAGAAAGCTCGTGAATTGCCTGGTCTAGGTGTGATGTCCAGGGAGGTTGTTGAGGCTGCTGATAGGTGGGGCTCCGATCGCGGAGTGGCTCCTGTGGTGATTGTAGAAGTGCAGCCGGCTGGGAAGTGCGGCGCGGTGTCGGCTTCTGATCGATACAAGTGTGCGTAGGCCCATTCGTCGGCGAGAGTGCGGTGGAATCGCTCGATCGTGCCGCTGGTCTGCGGCCGGTAGGAACGGCTTGGTTTGTGCTGGACGCCGAGTTCGGCGCACGCGTCACGCCAGGCGTAGGAACCATCGGCCGAGCCGGGCGGCCACAGCGGCATCCGCGCCAACCATCAACGCGGTGATCGATTCGGTTCCGAACAGCTCCCCGCAACATCGGACCTGCACCGGCGCGGGCCTGGTGTTCTGGTTCCGGCGCCGGCGGAAGCGCCTCGGCTCACTCGTTCCCAGTGCCCCGGGCCCACCGCCCGCGCGGAATGGTGCGGCCGAGGTCGTCGTCGGGGCGAGCTGTCGACCAACGCCCGCCCGAAGCGTCACCAACGCACGATTCTTCGATTTCTCGCGGCATCGATGCGCGAGAACGCGCGTACCCTGGGGACGTGACCGCGTTCGTCTCCGCCCTCGATCTCTTCTCGATCGGCATCGGGCCTTCGAGCTCCCACACCGTCGGGCCGATGCGGGCCGCGACGGCGTTCGTCGACCGCCTCGACGAGGCCGGCCTCACCGAACGGGTCGCCCGCGTCAGCTGCTCGCTGTACGGCTCGCTCGGCGCCACCGGCCTCGGTCACGGCACGCCCGACGCCGTCGTCGCGGGCCTCGCCGGCCTGCGCCCGCACGACTGCGACCCAGACGCGGTGCGCGGCGCCTGGCAGCGGCTCGACCCCGAGGGCACGGAGCTCCGCCTCGGCGGCCGTCACCCGATCCGGCTGCGCCCGAGCGACATCACCCTCGAGCCCCGCACCCGGCTGCCCGGGCACCCGAACGCCCTCACCCTGCAGGCGTGGGACGCCGACGGCGCCCTGCCCATCGCCGAGGAGACCTACTACTCGGTCGGCGGCGGCTTCATCCGCCGCGACGGCGACCCGGCCACCGAGGCCGAGGCGCTGCGGCATCCGCTGCCCTACTCGACCGCGGCTGAGCTGCTCGAGCTCTGCGACGAGCACGGCGTCTCCCTCTGCGACGTCGCCCGGCACAACGAGATCGCGGTGCACGGCGAGGCCGGCATCGACGAGGGGCTCGATGCGATCTGGGCGGCGATGGCCGAGTGCGTCTCGCACGGGCTCGCGACCGAGGGCGAGCTGCCCGGCGGGCTGCGGGTCAAGCGGCGCGCCTCCCAGGTGCGCCGTCAGCTCGAGGCCTACGACCGCGAGGAGCTCGAGGCCGCCGCGCACCGCGACACCTCGACGGAGTGGCTGCACGCCTTCGCCCTCGCCGTGAACGAGGAGAACGCCTCGGGCGGGCGCGTCGTCACGGCGCCCACGAACGGTGCGGCCGGCATCCTGCCCGCCGTCGGCCACTACTACCTGCGCTTCGTCCCCGGCGCCGACCAGGCCGGTATCCGCCGCTTCCTACTCACCGCTTCGGCGATCGCGAGCCTCGTCAAGAAGAACGCGTCGATCTCTGGCGCCGAGGGCGGCTGCCAGGCCGAGGTCGGCTCGGCGTGCGCGATGGCGGCTGGCGCGCTCTGCGCGGTGCTCGGCGGTACCCCGCGGCAGATCGAGAACGCCGCCGAGATCGCCATGGAGCACCACCTCGGGCTGACCTGCGACCCGGTCGCCGGCCTCGTGCAGGTGCCCTGCATCGAGCGCAACGCGATCGCCGCGTCGACCGCGGTCTCGGCCGCACGGCTCGCGCTGCACGGCGACGGCACGCACCTCGTCTCGCTCGACACCGTCATCGAGACGATGCGGCAGACGGGCCTCGACATGATGACGAAGTACAAGGAGACGAGCGAGGGCGGCCTCGCGGTGAACGTCATCGAGTGCTGAGCCGCCGGAGCGGCAGGTTCGGATGCTCCGGAGGTCGGGCGGACGTCCCTCGGTGTCCCGGCCGGGGGACGCCCGCTCGTCGGGCCGTCAGCAGGCGCAGGCGATCGCGCCCGGCGCGGCCGGGTCGCCGTCGAGCACGCGCCCGGCGGTGACGTTGGTGAGCGGATCGGCGGGCCGCACGCGCCGACCCTCGTCCGTCTCGAAGGCGAAGCCCTCGCGCACCCAGTACTCGAATCCGCCGAGCATCTCCTTGACCGGGTGGCCGAGCCGCGCGAACTCGAGCGCGGCGCGCTGCGCCCCGTTGCAGCCGGGACCCCAGCAGTAGACGACGACGGGGATGCCGGCGGGCAGCGTCGCCGCCGACTCGGCGGCGATCCGGCGGGTGGGCAGGTGCACGGCGCCCGGCACCCGGCCCTGCTGCCAGGATGCCTCGCTGCGGGTGTCCACGAGGGCGAAGGCGCCCGGCTCCTCGCGGAGCGCGACGGCGACGTCGGAGACGTCGGTCTCGAACGCGAGCCGCGTGGCGAAGTGGCGCTCGGCCTCGGCCGACGGGGCGACGTGCGCGAAGAGGGCGGAGCTCGTGGCGGTTTCGGTCATGCCCCGAGCCTGGCAGGATGCCGGCTCGGCGACCCCGTCAGATCCCGCCGACGTGCCGCGAAATCCCGCCAGATGCGGCGCGGCTCAACCGGCGAAGAAGGCGGTGACCGCCGCCCCGAGCGCGACGAGGTCGTCGACGTGGGCCAGCTCGCGCGCTGAGTGCATCGACAGCAGCGGCACGCCGACGTCGACGGTGCGGATGCCGAGCCGGGTCGCCGAGATCGGCCCGATCGTCGAGCCGCACGGCACGGTGTTGTTCGAGACGAACGGCTGCGTCGGCACCCCGGCGCGCTCGCAGGCGGCGGCCCACATGGCGGAGCCGAGCGCGTCGCTCGCGTACCGCTGGTTGGCGTTGAGCTTCAGCAGCGGGCCGCCGCCGAGCACCGGCCGGTTCACCGGGTCGTGCCGCTCGGGGTGGTTCGGGTGCACACCGTGCCCGGCGTCGGAGGACAGCAGCCAGGAGGCGGCCGCGGCGCGGCGACGGTCCTCGGCGGTCGCGGCGAGGCCGTCGCCGATGCGCGCGAGCACGTCCTCCAGGAACGGGCCGGCCGCGCCCGAGCGCGACTCCGAGCCGAGCTCCTCGTGGTCGAAGGCCGCGAGGACGCTCAGGTGGCCGGCGTCCGACGGCGCCGCCAGCAGCGCCACGAGGCCCGCGTAGACGGAGCTGAGATTGTCCATGCGGCCGGAGGCGAAGAACACGCCGTCGCGGCCGAAGCGCTGCGGCGGCGCGGTGTCGGCCAGCAGCACGTCGTAGCCCACGACGTCGGCCGCCGCCACGCCCGCGTCGGCGGCGAGCTCGGCGAGCACGTCGCCCTCCTCGCCCGCGCCCCAGACGGGCTGCACGTGGCGCTGCTTGTCGAGGGAGAGCGCCTTGTTCTGCTCGCGGTCGAGGTGGATCGCGAGCTGCGGGATGCGCAGCATCGGCCCGGTGCGGGCGAGGTGCACGGCGCCGTCGCGCGTGACCAGGCGGCCGGCGAGCTCGAGCTCGCGGTCGAGCCAGGAGTTCAGCAGCGGCCCGCCGTAGATCTCGACCCCCGCCTGCAGCAGGCCCGCCGCGGCCGTCGACGGGCTCGGCTTGAGCTTGAACGACGGCGAGTCGGTGTGCGCCCCGAGGATGCGCACCGGCGCGGTCGGCGTGGCAGCGGGCGGCTCGACCCAGGCGATCACGGCGCCGTCGCGGACGACGACCCGCCGGCCCGGACCGCTCGGCCAGGCGTCCGCCTCGTCGAGCCGCTCGAAGCCGGCCGCCTCGAGCCGCCGGGCCACCTCGTCTGCGGCGTGGTACGAGGAGGGCGAGGCCTGCACGAAGGCGGCGAAGTCGTCGAGATAGGCGGTGGCGTCGATCGCGGGCATGCCTTCGACCCTACGCGAAGCGGATGACGGCCTGCAGCCGCGAGCGGACCTCCATCACGTCCGTGCCGCCGAGGCTCGGCGACCCGGGGATCCCCTCGCGGATCGCGCTCACGAGGCGGGACCGGCGCACGAGCGCCGTCGCCGCGCCGCGGATCGAGCCGCCGAGCTCGAGCGGCTCGGCCGCGTGCTCGTCGGGCACGACGACGAGGAGCGCCGTCGGCTTGACCTTCGCGGGCCGGGTGACGGCCTTCGCGCGGGCGGCGAGCGCCCGGAACGGCCGCTCGCCGTCGAGCCCCTCGCCGATGAGCTCGTTGCGGCGGAACCGCACCTCGCCGCCCCAGTCCTCCGATTGGACGGCGAACAGCCCCGTGGGTCCGAGTACGAGGTGGTCGAGCTTCGGCGGCAGCCCCGGCCCCGCGGCATCCGTCGCGATGTCGTGCCAGATCGTGTAGGCGATGCCGAGCGTCGCGAGCGAGCGCGCGGTCGCCTCCTCGGCGAGCGCGTCCGCGAGCACGTGCCGGATGTCGAGGGGAGCGGCCCGCACGAGCGCGGGGTCGTAGGGGTCGGCGAGCTCCTGGCCGCGGCCGACCCATTCCCGGATGAGGGCGAGGTAGCGTTCGCGGTCGTATCCGCCGGGGTGCCCGTGGGAGCGCGCCTGCGGGCGGGAATCGCGCCGCGGACGGGGTGCCGCCGGCGCCCAGCTCTCGCGGCTGGGCGCGCTCGTGCCGGCGCCGCGATCGAAGCGTGCGCGCGCCTCCGGGGTGCCGACGAGGGTCCAGGCCACCTGCACCGCGTGGAAGCGGGCGGCGTCGCCCCCGGTGTCCGGATGCGACTCGCGGAGGGCGCGGCGGTAGGCGACGCGCAGGGCGGCGTCGTCGGCGTCGACCGGGACGCCGAGCAGCTCGTACGGCGACGCGGACAGTGGACTCTCGGGCATGGGCTCGCTTTCGTGTGCGAGGTCGAGGATACCGCCGTCGGGCTGGACGGCGGCGGTGGGCGGTGTCGGCGGTGGGCGGAGCGCCGGGTCAGGCCTGAGCACTGGGTCAGGCCGGAGCGCTGGGTCAGGCCGGAGCGCCGCCTGGTCGGGCTGGGCCGGCCGGTCGCAGCAGCCCGCCCGCGACGAGCTCGCGGAGCGTCGGCGCGAGCTCGGCCCAGAGCTCCGCGCCGTCGGCTTCGAGCAGCTGCGCGATCGCGTCGGAGAGCACGCCCGCGGGCAGCTCGCCGTCGGCCGCGCCGACGAAGGCGGCGAGCGCGGTGCCGGCGTCGACGACGCGGCCGAAGCCGCCGCCCTGCCGCAGCAGGATGACGGTCGGCTGCTCCGCGCCCGGCCAATGGTGGCGTTCCTCGGTGACGTCGGCCGCGACCTCCAGGCGGATGCCGCGCAGCGCCTCGTCGTCGAGCGGCGCCAGCGCGTCCATCGCGGCGAGCGCGCGCTCGAGGTGCGCGCCGAGGCCGCCGGACTCCGCGCCGAGCGGCCCGTGCAGGCGTTCGGCGCGGGCGAGCCGGGCCGGAGCGCCGCCGGCGGGACGGCGCAGCAGCACGTAGCCGAAACCGACGGACTCGACCCCGCGCTCCGCGAAGTCCTCGAGCCAGGCGGTGTGCAGCCGCTCGAACTCCGCGCTGCCCGGGCGGGTGCCGCCGTCGCGGATCCAGGTCTCCGCGTACTCGCTCGGGTCCTGACGCTCGCGCTCGACGATCCAGTACTCGAGCCCGGTGCCGTCGAGCCAGGCGGCGACGCGTTCGAGCCCGTCGGCGATGCCCTCGCCGGTCTCGGGGTCGGCGGTGACGCGGTACTCCCAGTTCGCGAGGAGCTGGGCGATCCCGCCGGGCTCCAGGTGCGCGGCGGCGCCGCGGATCACGGCCTCGACCAGCTCGTCCCCGGCGAGCCCGCCATCGCGGTACTCGTAGCTCGGCACGCCCGGGCGGCGCGGGGTGATGACGAAGGGCGGGTTCGACACGATGCGGTCGAAGCGCTCGCCTGCGACCGGCTCGTAGAGGCTGCCGAGACGGAACTCGATCCCGGGGACCTCGTTCAGCGCGGCGGCGAAGCGGGCGAAGGCGAGCGCCCGCACGGACACGTCGGTCGCGACGACCCGCTCGCTGAACCGGGCCGCGTGCAGGGCCTGGATGCCGCTGCCCGTGCCGAGGTCGAGCGCCGTGCGGGCCGGCCGCTGCAGCAGCAGCCCGCTGAGCGTCGTCGTCGCCCCGCCGATGCCGAGCACGTGGTCCTCGGCGAGCGCGGGACCGGTGCCGGGGCCCGGCCCGGACGCGTCACCCACGAGGGCGAGCTCGCCGAGATCGGAGGCGAGCCACCACTCCCCCTCGCCTGCGTCGTCGGCGAAGGCGTAGGGGCGCAGGTCGACGAGAGCCCGCACGGCGCCGGCGGCGGTGCGGCCGACGAGGCCCAGCCGCTCGGCGCCGTCGCTGCTGAGCGTCGGGAGAGCGTGGTCGAGGGCGGAGGGCTCCGTGGCCGCACCGAGCACGAAGAGCCGCACGAGCGCGGCGAGCGCCCGGACGCGATCAGCCTCGCCGTCCGCCTCGCCGTCCGCGGCCGCGTCGAGCCGGGCCAGCACGTGGTCGAGCGCGAGCAGGGCGGGTGCCCGGTGGCCGCGCTGCAGCGAGCGGCCCGGGTGGCTGCGCCCGTCGACCGCGGTGCGCTCCCAGAGCTCCTCGATCCGGGCGACCCGGAAACCCGCCGCGTCGAGGTCCGTCCGGAGCGCGGCGAGGAGCGCGAAGGTCTCGGCGTCCGGCGTCTGGGCGTCCGGCGTCTGGGCGTCAGGCATCTGGGCGTCCGGCATCTGGGCGTCCGGCATCTGGCCGAACCGTCGCACGAAGTCCGCCGCCCCGCCGCCGCCGACCCGCGCCGCGAGCTCGGGGTCGTTCGCTTCCGCCATCCTGGCCTCCTGGTCCCGCGCGGTCGCGCGGGATCCATTCAAGCAGGCGCAGCCGGCGTCTTCGTGTGCCGAGCCCAGCACCGCACCGTCACACCGTCGAAACCTCGCGGCCACCTCCTGCGTCCTTCTGTAACCGCGCCGTCACACGGGCGGCGTACCCTTGCTACATCGACACCGCGAGGGGAGGGTCGCCATGACCGAGCCGACACCGCTCGATCGCCTGCGTCAGGACGCGCGCGACGAACTCGCCGCGCTCATCGAGCTGCGCTGCCGGCTGGGCGAGGACCCCTGGGTGTTCCTGCCCGAGCTGCCGTCGGTCGACGAGCAGGTCGTGGCCACCCTTCGCGAGGACCGGCTGCACGACGGCGGCTGGGCCGCGCAGCGCGCTCGCGCGTACCACCCGACCGCCCGGCCGGGCGACGTCGAGCGCTTCGAGTTCGAGCTGCTCCGCGGCATCGCCCTCGAGCATCCCGAGCTGAGCCAGGCCGCCTGGTCGATGCTCGACCGGGTGCCGAGCGCCTGGTAGCGCTCCCTCGGCTCAGGCCGCGGCGAGCTTCGCCCGGCGCTGCACGGCCATCCACGTGAAGAAGCCGACGATCGTGAACGCGCCGTAGAACAGGTACAGCAGCGCCGAGGCGTAGTAGCCGGCGCTCACGAGCAGCGGCACGCCGACGGCGTCGACCGCGACCCAGATCAGCCAGAACTCGGTCCAGCCGCGTGCCATCCCCCAGGTCGCGAGCAGGGAGCCGACGAAGATCCAGGCGTCGGCCCAGACGGGCTCGAAGGAGCCCAGGGCGCGGAAGATCGGCGTCAGCACCAGGGTGCCGCCGAGGAGGCCGACCATGAGCAGGAGGCGGACGCGCCATCCGGCCCAGCGCGGTTCGACCGCGGCGATCGCGGACTTCCGATGCTGCGACCAGCGCACCCAGCCGTAGATCGACACGGCGATGAACATGACCTGCCGGCCGGCCTGGCCGAGCAGGTTCACCGGGTTGGGGGTGTGGAACACCGCGCCGAGGAAGACGGTGAAGAGCAGCGCGTTGCCGATGATGCCGACGGGCCACGCCCACACCTTGCGCCGCATGCCGCCGAGCGCGCTCGCGAGCCCGAAGAGGTTGCCGACGATCTCGCGCCAGAGGATCACCTGGTCGCCGATGACCAGCTGGGCGTCGAACAGCCACTCGATGGGATTCATGCGCGCGGTGCGGTGCTCACGAGGCGGTCCGCCGCGAGCGGAGCCGGGCGACGAGCGCGACGATCGCGCGCCAGCCGAGGAGGAAGAGTGCGAGCGTGCCGGCGGCCACGAGGACGAAGGGCAGCTGCGTGCCCTGCCCGCTCGCGGCGCGCAGCAGCATGCCCCCGACGAGCGTGACCGCCCAGATGACGACGCCGCTCGGCCAGAGCGCGAGCGGTCGCCGCCACGCGAGTGAGACGAGCCAGCCCACGACGAGCGCCGCGAGGAACGGCCACGCCGTCTGCCAGAGCCCGGCGAGATCGAGTCCCTCCGCGTGGCTGCGCCGGCCGATGACGACGAAGAGCGCGACGAGCAGCACGTCGGCGACGGCGGCGGCCCAGACGGCCGACTGGCGAATCATCCCTCAATCGTAGGGCTCACGAGCGCGGCGAGCGCGCCGGGCTCGTGCACGGGCAGCGCGCAGACGAAGTGCTCGCAGCGGTACGCCGTGGCGCGCCCGTCGAGCGCCTCGCGCGCTGCGAAGAGCTCGAAGCCGGCCGCGGCGAACTGCCGCGCCTGCCCGGGCGTCACCACCGCGCGGATCGCGGCGGGCTGCCGCCTGGCCTCCTCGATGAGCGCCGCGGATGCCGCGTCACCGGAGGCCTCGGTCTCGGGCGCCACGACGACGAGCTGGACTTCGGCCGCGCGCAGGCGGGCCATCACGGCGAGCGCCCCGCCGAAGGCGATCGGCCGGCCGGGGGCGATGCCCGCGACCGAGGCCATCGCCCGTTCCGCCGCTTTGCGGTAGTGCTCGCCGGCACCGAGCTGCGCGAGCAGCAGCGCCGCGTCGGCGCAGCTCGTCAGTCCGGACGGGGCCGCGCCCTCCGCGGGGTCGTCGGGCAGGGCGAGGCCGAGCGCGTCGAGGGTGGGATCCGGCGCCGGCGGCGCGAACGGGATGCCTCGTGCCGCCTCGCTGCCGGTCTCGGCGTCGTGCAGCGCCCGGTCGATGAGCTCGCGCGCGCGGCTCGCCCAGCCGACCTCGCCCGAGGCGAGTGCGAGCCGCAGCAGCCCGCCGGCGAGCATGCCGACGTCCTCGAGCGTCGCCGGCGCCTCGGAGACCACGCCGTCGAGCGAGGCTCGACGCAGCACCCCGTCGACGAGCTGCCGCTCGAGCACGACGCCCGCGGCCGTGCGCGCGGCGGCGAGGGCGGCGGCCGCGGCCGACTCCTCGAGGCCGCGCTCGGCGAACGCCGAGAGCGCCCCGATCGCGAGCCCGTTCCAGCCGCTCAGGAGCTTCTCGTCGAGCGCCGGCGGGGCGGCGGCGGCGCGCGCCTCGGCGTCGAGCCGGTAGTAGCCGCCCTCGTTCCGCCGCCCGTCGAGCACGCTCTCCGAGTCCTGCGCGCTCGCGAAGCCGCCGACGGACAGCGCCATCGTGGTCGTCAGGAAGCGCGCCAGGTCGTCCGCGAGCGGCGCCGCCCAGCCGAGCGCGTCGGGCCGGCGGGTCGCGGCGACGGCGAGGCCGAGCAACTGCGCGTTGTCGGGCAGCATCCGCTCGTAGTGCGGATCGCTCCAGTCCCGCTTCGTCGCGTAGCGGAAGAACCCGCCGTCGACCGGGTCGAACAGCGGCGACGCCGCCATCAGCTGCAGCGTCCGGTCGGCGAGCTCCTGCGACTCGCCGGGCAGTTCGCCGAGGAAGCCGAGCACCGTCGGCACCGGGAACTTCGGCGCCGGGCCGAATCCGCCGAACTCCCGGTCCTCGTCCGCGGCGAGCGAGCGGGCCGCCGCGCGCAGCTCGGCAGCCGACGGCAGCGCGCCGCCGGTCGTCGCCGAGGCGGCGCCCGCGAGCGCCTTGGCCACCTCGTCTCCCATTGCGAGGAGCTCGCCACGTCGGCTGCGCCAGGCCTCCGCGACGGCGGCGAGCACCTCGCTGAATGCAGGCGTCCCCCCGACCGCCTTCGGCGGGAAGTAGGTGCCCGCGTAGAAGGTGCGGCCCTCGGGCGTCGTGAAGACGGTCAGCGGCCAGCCGAGCTCGCGCGTGAAGGCGGATGCCGCGGCGAGATAGCTGCCGTCGACGCCCGGGTGCTCCTCGCGATCGACCTTGACGGCGACGAAGTCGCGATTCAGCTGGGCGGCAATGACCGGATCGGAGAAGCTCTGCCTGGCCATGACGTGACACCAGTGACACGTGGCGTACCCGATCGAGACGAGCACCGGCACGTCGCGCTCACGGGCCGCGGCGAAAGCCTCCGGCCCCCACGGGTACCAGTCCACCGGGTTCTCGGCATGTGCGCGGAGATAGGGGCTCACGGCGCCCTGCAGTCGGTTCGCCATGCAGCCAGCTTAAATGCCGAAAGGCCACCCCGGGGTTCGGGGTGGCCTTTCGTGAATGGGTGTCCGGCGGTGTCCTACTCTCCCACAGGGTCCCCCCTGCAGTACC
>NZ_JBHXBK010000010.1:12363-30181 GCF_042726785.1 Agromyces sp. NPDC060279 | reverse complement strand
CGGTGATGCCCGCGAGATCGCCCATGCCGTCACCGTTCGCGTCCGCGAAACTGCGCGGGTAGATCTGGTAGATCACGGCCGTCCGCCACCACTCGCTCGTCATAGCGCTCACTGTACGCGACGGGTCCGACGGGCTTGTTCGCGACGGCCGTCCTCGATTCGGCGGTGAGCCGCCGAGGTGCTATCCTCGAACGGTTGCCGAACGCGGCGACGCGCCCCGATAGCTCAGTGGTAGAGCACTTCCATGGTAAGGAAGGGGTCGTCAGTTCAATCCTGACTCGGGGCTCTGGTTCCCGGCTTCGGCCGGAGGCCTTGCGGCGGGGTAGCTCAGGTGGTTAGAGCACACGGCTCATAATCGTGGTGTCGCGGGTTCGAGTCCCGCCCTCGCTACCAAAAAGCCCGGAACTCATCGAGTTCCGGGCTTTCTCGTTCGGGCGGGATGTTCGAGATGCCCCTCGCGTCCTCGCTGTCAACCCCTATCGTGCAGCGCCCGCACGGGGTGGAATGAAGCTGTCGCACTAGGGAGCGATCAACGCACGGAATGGGGTGGCCCGGGGAACGGTGTGAGACCGTGAACCGGGCCTTTTCCGTACCCGCGTCCGTGCCCGCGTCCGTGTCGCTGCGGGTCGTCGCGGGTCGCCGAGGGGGTGCGCTCGTCGGAGGCGCGACGTACGGTCGAAGACATGAAGGTCACGATCATCGCGACGAACCCGGCCTCGGGCGAGGCGGTCGTCGTCGAGGCCGACGGCGCCGACGAGCAGACGGCGACGGCCGCGGCGAAGGCGCAGATCCCGGAGGGGTGGAAGGCCGTCAGCATCCGCCGGGTGTGACCCGGCCTCAGGCGAACGCGGTCGCGCGGGCCGCCACCCACTCGTCGTACTGCGCCCACGGATCGTCGACGCCGAGGGCGAGCGCGGCGATATGCGCGTCGAGCGCGGCCGTGCGCTCGAACCACTCGGTGCCCGGGATGCGCGAGGCCGCGAACTGCTCGTGCCGGCGGCGCTCGCTCGCTCGGCCGCCGGGTTCGAGTGCGAGCAGCTCGTCGTGCGGGAGCGCGGCGACGCGGGCGCGCAGCCGTCCGCTCGTGCCGATCTTGACGCGGTCGTCGTAGCGCAGGTAGTAGACGACCTCGACGATGGGGGCGCCGAATTCCCGGTCGGGCACGTCGCCGGCGCGCCAGCCGCAGCGCTCGCACAGCGTGCCGCCCGGATACCGCAGGCCGACGCGGCCCCCGCAGGCGAGGCAGGGCGAGAGCAGCAGGCCGCGCGCGCCGAACTCGCCCTCGGCCCAGTCGAGTGCGACGGCGAGGTGGCCCGTGCAGAGCGCGAGCGGCGCACCGGGCGCCGCCGGGTTCGGGCAGGGGGCGCCCGAGGCATCCGTCAGCGCGCAGCGGTCGTCCACGTCTGCACCGTACGCCGCACCGGCGACATCGATACCGCGGATGCCTCGGCTCAGCGCCGCGAGCGGACGGGGCGGAGCACGGCGCGCAGCACCGGGCCGAGCGGCGAGCGCGACACGGCGCGGCGCAGCCGCTGCGCGCGGGAGGGCGGCGCCGCGCGCCGCCGCTCGAGGGCGCGCTCGAACTCGAGCGCCCACTTCGCGACGACCCGGTCCTCGTCGAAGTCTCGGGCGGCCTGCATGGCGCGACGGCGCATCGCCGACACGCGGGCGGCGGGCATCGCCTCCAGCCGCTGCACGGCCCGGGCGAGCCCGGCGACGTCGCCCTCCGGGACGAGGAAGCCGTTCCGCCCGTCGCGGATCAGGTCGGCGGGGCCGTAGCGGATGTCGTAGGCGATCGGCAGGCACCCGGCCGCCATGCTCTCGACGAGGACGAGCGGGAACCCTTCCGAGCGCGAGCTCAGCAGCATGAAGGAGGCCCCGTCGAGGTGCTGCCTCGCCGACGGGTCGTAGCCGTGCAGCACCACGCCCGGCGCGTCGGCGGCGAGCGCCTCGACCTCGGCGCGGCACTCCCCGTCGCCGTACACGTCGAGCCGCACGGGCGTCGCCCGTCCCGCGTTCGCGATGGCCATCGCGCGCACCGCGTCCTGCACCCGCTTGCGGCGGGTGAGGGCGGCGAGCACCACGCCGCCGGCGCGCGGGCGCACGATCGTCGGTGCGGCGTCGGCCCGGGCGGGGCGCGCGTTGGAGATGACGACCACGTTGGGCCGGGCGCCGACGAGCTCGGCGACCTCCTGCGCCTGGCGCTTCGACAGCAGGGCGACGAGGTCGAACTCGTCGATCCGGTCGAAGACCTCCCGCCGGGAGGCGCGGACCGGATGCGTCTCGCCGCCGCCCGAGCGGTGCGAGGCGTGCACGACGTGTGCCGTGACGACGTGCTTGCGCCGGTAGCCGAGCACGAACGGGGCGATCGTCTTGCTGTCGACGATCATGAAGCTGCGTTCACCGGCGGTGAGCGCGTCGAGCCAGGCGGTGTAGAGGTGCCAGATGCGCGCCCACGAGCGCACCGGCTCGCCGTGCGCATCGCAGAGCACGACCGAGCGGCCGCCGAGCACGCCGCGCTCCTTCGTGTCGCGGCGGTCGCTCAGCAGCAGCGTGCCGTCGGCGCGGAAGTGGTCGATCTGCAGCAGCCGACCGGACTCGTCGTGCCGGAGCCGCGCCATCACGCGGTCGCCGCGGCGCAGCAGTTCGTCGGCGTCCATCTCGCCGAGCGGGGTGAAGGCGTCGCGGTCGAGGCGGAGCGAGCCGCCCGGCAGCGGCTGCTCACGCAGCCACTCGTAGAGATTCTGCAGCCGCACGCCGTCGGCGAGCGCGCCGCGGGCGCGGAGGCCCGCCGCGAGACCCGGCACGTCGGGATGGGCGTCGAAGGTCAGCACGTCGACCGGGGTGCCCGCGAGCCGCGCGAAGGAGGCGCAGCGGGCGAGCATCGCCTGGGTCATGCCGCCGTAGTCGCTCGGAATCGCCCACGTCACCGCGAACTGCCGCCCCCGCGGCATCCGCACCTGCGGCGCCGTCTGCGCCGCCATCCCCCGATCGATCATGGGACGACGGTAACGGGGGAGCCTTGGCGCCGGCTGGGCGGCGGCTGTGCGGCGCGACCCCGGCCGCGCTCAGTAGCGCAGCGTTGTGAGCACCGCGAGGTGATCGCTCGCGCCGGCCGGCAGCACCGTGTTCTCGACCGGGGTCAGCCCGCGCTGGAAGAGATGGTCGATGCGGGCGACCGGGAACGCCGCCGGCCAGGTGAAGCCGAAGGACGGCTCGGACTGCCCCGGTTCGCTCAGCGTGCGCCGGATGCTCGCGAGCGCGGGATCGGTCGACGCCGCGTTGAAGTCGCCGAGCGCGACCACGCGCTCGTTCTCGTCGCGGTCGATGACGGCGGCGAGCTCGTCGAGCATGGTGTCGCGGTCGGACTGGGCGCCGGGCCGCAGCGAGGCGGCGTGCACGACGTAGACGCTGACGAGCCCCGCGGGCGCCGAGATGTCGACCGTGAGCGCCCGGTTCCAGCCGAGGCCGAGCTCGAGCGGCCGGGCGTTGGAGATGGGGGAGGTGCTCCAGATGCCGACGGTGCCCACCGCATAGGAGTACGGATGGCTCGCCTCGAGCGCGGCATCCGCCTGCTCCCTGGCGTCGCCCTCCAGCTCGGTGAGGGCGATGACGTCGGCGCCCGCCTCGACGAGGGTGGTCGCCGAGTCGGCCGCCGTGCCCGAGAGGGCCTCGACGTTCTGACTGGCGAAGACGAGCTCGGCCGGCGCGTCCGCAGCGTCCGCCGCCGCCGCGTCGCCCCCGCCGTCCGGCGCGGGCAGCCAGGCGAAGGAAGGGCCGACCGCGAAGGCCCAGGCGATCGTGGGCACGAGGGCGACCAGCCAGATCCGGCCGCGCACCGCGATCGCGGCGACGAGCAGCGGCACCAGCAGGAGCCCGAGCCAGGGCAGCGCGGTCGACACCGCCGAACCGACGAAGCCGGGCACGAGGCCGAGCAGCACGACCGCCGTGAACGCGAGCGCCAGCACCGCGACGGCGCGGCGGCGGCCGACCCCGCGCCGTGCGCCGCGGGCAGGGGCGGCGGCCGACGTGGCTGAGGGCGGGGGGAGCGTGCGCGTCATAGTCGAGAACGGCCGTGGGGACCAGGCTTCGACCGTAGCGCTTCGAGCTGCACAGGCGCTGAACATCCTGCGAGGACTACCCTGGAGCGTGACCTCAGACGACTTCCCGACGCCCGACCCGGCCGACGCAGCACCCCCCGCCGCGCCGGCCTCGCCCTCCGGCTTCGCCGCGCTCGGCCTCGACGGCCCCGTGCTCGCCGCGCTCGACGACGTCGGCTACGAGACGCCCTCCGCCATCCAGGCCGCCACCATCCCGCTGCTCCTCGAGGGCCGCGACGTCGTCGGCCTCGCCCAGACCGGCACCGGCAAGACCGCGGCGTTCGCGCTGCCCATCCTCGCCCGCCTCGACCTCGACGTGCGCGAGCCGCAGGCGCTCGTGCTCGCCCCGACCCGCGAGCTCGCGCTGCAGGTCTGCGAGGCCTTCGAGCGCTACGCCGCGCACCTGCCCGGCGTGCACATCCTGCCGGTCTACGGCGGGCAGGGCTACGGCGTGCAGCTCTCGGCCCTCCGCCGCGGTGTCCACGTCGTCGTCGGCACGCCCGGCCGCATCATGGACCACCTCGACCGTGGCACGCTCGACCTCTCCGGCATCCGCTACCTCGTGCTCGACGAGGCCGACGAGATGCTGCGCATGGGCTTCGCCGAGGACGTCGAGTCGATCCTCGCCGACACGCCCGACGACAAGCAGGTGGCGCTGTTCTCCGCCACGATGCCGGCGATGATCCGACGGATGTCGCAGCAGTACCTGCACGACCCGGAGGAGGTGCGCGTCGCCGGCAAGACGCAGACCTCGGCGAACATCACCCAGCGCCACCTCGTCGTCTCGCACGCGCAGAAGCTCGACGCCCTCACCCGCATCCTCGAGGTCGAGAACTTCGAGGGCATGATCGTCTTCGTCCGCACGAAGAACGCCACCGAGGAGCTCGCCGAGAAGCTGCGCGCCCGCGGCTTCTCCGCCGCCGCGATCAACGGCGACCTCGCCCAGGCGCAGCGGGAGCGCACGGTCGAGCAGCTGAAGTCGGGCGCGCTCGACATCCTGGTGGCGACGGATGTCGCGGCCCGCGGCCTCGACGTCGACCGCATCAGCCACGTCGTGAACTACGACATCCCGACCGACTCCGAGCCGTACGTGCACCGCATCGGCCGCACTGGCCGCGCCGGGCGCTCGGGCGACGCGATCAGCTTCGTGACGCCGCGCGAGCGGGGCCTCCTCGCCCGCATCGAGAAGGCGACGCGCCAGCCGATCGCGCAGATGCCGCTGCCGAGCGTCGACGAGGTGAACGAGACCCGGCTCACCCGCTTCGACGACCGCATCACCGCGGCGCTCGACGAGACGAGCCGCATCGAGGCGTTCCGCGACATCATCGCCCACTACGTGCGGCACCACGACGTGCCCGAGGTCGACGTGGCCGCCGCGCTCGCCGTGGTCGGTCAGGGCGAGGAGCCGCTGCTGCTCGAGCCCGACCCCGAGCCCCGCTTCGAGCGCGGGCGGCGCGACGAGGAGCGGCGCGGCCGGCAGCGCGACGGCGACGAGCGCGGCCGCGAGCGCCGCGACCGCGACGATCGCGACGGCGGCCGGGAGCGGCCCGAGCGCCGTCGCCGCGGCGACGCCGGGGAGCTGCAGAGCTACCGCATCGCGGTCGGCCGCCGGCACCGCGTCGAGCCGCGGCAGATCGTCGGCGCGCTCGCGAACGAGGGCGGCCTGCGCCGCGAGGACTTCGGGCGCATCCAGATCCGGGGCGACTTCTCGCTCGTGGAGCTGCCCGCCGAGCTGCCGCGCGACGTGCTCGACCGGCTCGAGGGCACCCGCATCTCGGGGCGGCTGATCGAGCTGCGGCCCGACCGCGGCGGCCCGCAGCGCTTCGACCGCGACGGGGATCGAGGCCGCCGGCGCGACGACGACCGCGGTTCGCGGCGCGACGACGAGCGGAGCGGACCGCCCGCCCGCAAGCCGCGCCACAGCGCCCGCCGCCGCGAGGACTGAGCCGCCGCCCGCCGCAGAACCCCGAGTTGCCCGACTTTCATGAACGTCGGGCAACTCGGGGTTGGGGGAGTCGTGCGGGGCCGGGGCGCCGAGGCTGGGAGCCCCCGGGCTCGGAGCCCGGGGGTCGCCGCCGGAGCAGGCTCTCGCGGCGAACGGGCGCCCAGGATCGGGGGATCCGCTGCGCACCCGCCTCGACTGTGAGACGGCCCGCACCGCCGAACATGACGCCGCGGTTCCTGCGAATCCGCTGAGCGCCGGCGTCGGCTGTGTGGCCGCGTGTTGCGCCGTCTTACCCCGTGCGTCGGCGGGGGCTCGCGAGCCTCGCCGCCCCCGCCTACCGTCGTCGGGACGGGCCCGATCCGGGCGCGGGACCGGGGGAGGCGCAGCATGACGAGGCTCATCATCGGCGCCATGGTGCGCGCGCTCGGCGCCTACCCCTCCGGCTGGCGCTACCCGGGCGCGCACCGCGATCCGCGCGGCGACGCCGGGGTGCTCCGGCTGACGGCCCGGCTCGCCGAGCGCGCCCGCCTCGACCACCTCTTCTTCGGCGACTGGCTCTCGACCGGGCCCGAGCTCGCGCACCGCGACCCGTACCTGCTCGCCCGCATCGACCCGCTCTCGGCCGTCGCGCACCTCGCGGCCGTCACCGAGCGCATCGGGCTCGTCGCCACGGTCGACTCGAGCTACGCCGACCCCTACTCGGTCGCCAGGGCGACGGCCTCGATCGATCTGCTCTCGGGCGGGCGGGTCGGGCTGAACCTCGTCACGACCGCCGACGCCAGGGCGGCCGGCAATCACGGCCTCGACGCCGAGCGGGTGCACCCGAGCCGCTACGAGCGGGCGGTCGAGTTCGAGACAGTGCTGAAGCGGCTCTGGGACTCCTTCGACGACGACGCGATCGTCGCGGATGCCTCGACCGGCGACTTCCTCGACCCGGACGGCGTGCACGAGGCGCGCTTCCGCGGCACGCATCTGCGGGTCGACGGAGCGTTGAACGCCGTGCGCCCCGTGCAGGGGCATCCGCCCATCATCCGCTCCGGGGCCTCGCCGGCCTCCCGGCTCATCGCCGCCCGCAGCGCCGACCTCGCCCTTGTCGCGGCGGACGACCTCGCCCACGCCGTCGCGGTGCGCGAGGAGCTGCGCGCGCTCGCCTTCGAGTCCGGCCGCGACGACCGCACGCTGAAGGTCATCGCTCCGGTGCTGCCGATCGTCGCCGAGACGCGGGCGGGCGCGCAGGCCATCGCCGACGAGCTCTCGGAGCTCGTCCGGCTCGTCGAGGACTGGCCCGACGGGCCGCCGCCCGGCTTCCCCGCCGAGCGCTCGCTCGCGAGCCTCTCGCCGCTCGTGGGCGTCGACCTGCAGGGCGTGTCCCCGGACCTCGCCGTCACGCCCGCGATCGCCGCGCAGTTCGGCCAGGCCGGGCAGCAGCTCGTCGAGATCGTCGCGGAGCGCACCGGCCGCACGCCGGGCGGTTTCCGTCCGCCGACGCTGCGGCACCTCGTCGTCGCGGCGGCCGTGACGGCGCCGATCATCGTCGGCACCGCCGACGACGTCGCGACCGAGTTCGAGGCCTGGGGCGAGGCCGGCGCGGTCGACGGCTTCAACGTGCTGTCCGCGGTGCAGCCGTCCCAGTTCGAAGCGTTCACCTCGCTCGTCGCGCCCGAACTGCAGCGCCGCGGGCTGTTGCCGCGCGCCTACGAGGGGACCACGCTGCGCGAGCACCTCGGCCTCGGCCGCCCCGGCAGCGTGCACACCGCGCTCGGCGCGCTGCACGGCTGAGCCGCGGCGGATGCCGGGACGCATGACGCCGTGTGACGCCGCGTTCCGGTGTGTGACCGGGGCGCTGGCGGGCTCCGCCCGGCGGTCGTAGCGTCGCCGCATGACTGGAGCGAGCACGGTGGCGGAACGGAAGGCGCGGGCGACGGAGACCGCGCTGATGCCGCTCGCCGAGCTCGCCGACCGGGGGCTCGTCGTCCCCGTGCTCGGCGGCGACCGGGTGCCGCACACGAACCTCGATCTCGCCGCCTCCGCGCCGCCGCTCGTCGCGGTGGCCCAGCACGTCGCCGAGATCACCCCGTGGTACTCGAGCGTGCACCGCGGCACCGGCTACGCCTCCGAGCTCGCGACGGAGCTCGTCGAGGGCTCCCGGGCGGCCGTCGCCCGGCACGTTGGGGCCCGCGAGGAGGACGTCGTCGTGTTCACCCGCAACACGACCGACGCGCTCAATCTGCTGGCGAGCGCGGTCCCGGGCGACGTGGTCGTGCTCGACCTCGAGCACCACGCGAACCTGCTGCCCTGGCGGAGCCGCCGCGTCGTCGTCGCGCAGCCGAGCATCGAGGGCACGCTGCTCGCGCTCGAGGCGGAGCTCGCCCGATGTCCCGCCGCCCTCCTCGCCGTCACCGGCGCGTCGAACGTGACGGGGGAGCTGCTGCCCATCGCCCGGCTCGCCGAGCTCGCCCACGCGCACGGCGCCCGGATCGCCGTGGATGCCGCGCAGCTCCTGCCGCACCGGCGCATCTCCCTCGCCGAGTCCGGCGCCGACTACCTCGCCTTCTCCGGGCACAAGGCCTACGCGCCGTACGGCGCCGGCGCCCTCGTCGGCCGGGCCGACTGGCTCGGCGCCGCGGCCCCCTACCTCGCTGGCGGCGGTGCGGTCGCCGACGTCTCGCTCGACGCCGTCTCCTGGCGGACCGGGCCCGAGCGGCACGAGGCCGGCACGCCGAACGTGCTCGGCGCGGCGGCGATCGCCGCGGCGCTCGCCGAGTTCGAGCGCCTGGGCGAGCCGGCGCGCGAGGCGCACGAGTCGGCGCTCGCCGCGCGTCTGGGCGCGGGCATCGACGGGCTCGCCGGGGTTCGCCGGATCCGGGCCTTCGACGACGCTCCCGAGGCGCTCGGCATCGTCACCCTGGAGCTCGAGCGCGGCTCGGTCGGGCTCCTCGCGGCCGCGCTCTCCGCCGAGCACGGCGTCTCGGTGCGGGCCGGCCGCTTCTGCGCCCACCCGCTCTTCGACCGCGTCGCGAGCCGCTCGAACGGGCTGCGGGCGAGCGTCGGGCTCGGCACGGGCGAGGCCGAGATCGACCGCTTCCTCGCCGCCCTCGAGCAGCTCGTCGCCGAGGGCCCGCGGGCGACGTACCGCCGGACCCCGGAGGGCTGGAAGCCGGTCTCCGACGACCGGCCGCGCCCCGCCCTGCTGCACCGAGCAAGCTGAACGCGCCGCCCAGGGGCCTCGCTGGGCAGCCGGCCGCCGCCACCGGGCGTAGGGTGGCTGGGTCGGAGGGAGAGGCATGCGCGCGCTCAGCGAGGCGGAGATCCGCGGCTCGTTCGTCAACGCCACGCCGGCCGAGCTCGAGCAGTTCGAGCTGCCGATCGAGGTGCTCGTCGCCGAGTGGGAACGGCTCGACGCGCTCGCCTGGCGCGACCGCTCGAACCGGCGGCTCGGCTACCTCGTGACGCTCCTCGACGAGGAGCCCGTGGGGATCGTGCTGCGCGCGGCCGAGACGACGATGTCCCGCCATCGCGCGGCGATCTGCAACCTCTGCCACACGCAGCAGCCGGCCGACCAGGTGACGCTCTTCTCGGCGCGGCGGGCGGGCCCGGCGGGGGCGAAGGGCGACTCGCTCGGCAGTTACCTCTGCGCCGACCTCTCCTGCCAGGAGAACGTGCGCCTGCACGCGCCGCTCGCGCCCGCGGAGGTCCGCGACGGCTGGCAGGCGCTGCGCCGCATCGAGGGCCTCGCGCGGCGCACCAGGGACTTCGTCGCGAACGTGCGCGGCTGAGGCATCCGCAGGCTGAGCCGCTCAGCCCCGCCTAGGGCAGCGAGAAGGGCTCGAGCACGGGCCGCTTCGCCGTCCGACCGTCGCCGGAGCTGCGCCCGGTGAGGCGCCGGCCGATCCACGGCAGCACGAACTCGCGGTAGTACGCCGCCGTGTTGCGGCTGCGCGGGCCGGCCGGCGCCGCGGCGACCTCCTCGACACCCCACTCGGCGGGCACGGGCACGCCGAGCGCGGTGAGCACGTTGCTCGCGACGCGCGCGTGGCCGAGCGAGTTCAGGTGCAGCTTGTCGGGGGACCAGTACCGGATGTCGCGGAGGCCGCGATCGGAGAAATTGTCGACGAAGGTCACGCCGTCGAGCTCGCCCACGTCGGCGAGCGCACGGGTGAGCCGGGCGCCGCGCGAGTCCATCATGCGGCCCATCGGCAGGTGGTCGCTGGGGTTCGCGCCGCTCAGCATGAGCACATGGACCCCCGCGGCGCGGATGCGCAGCACGGCCTCGCGGAAGCGCTCGGCGACGGCCGCCTCGTCCATCCGCGGCCGCATGATGTCGTTGCCGCCGCCGTTGAAGCTGATCAGCTCGGGGCGGAGCCGGATGGCCGCCTCCACCTGTTCCTCGATGATCGGGCCGAGCTTGCGGCCGCGGATGGCGAGGTTGGCGTAGCGGACGGGTTCGCGCGCGTGGGCGGCGAGCCCGAGGGCGACGAAATCGGCCCAGCCGCGCACCGAGCCGTCGGGCAGCTCGTCGCCGACGCCTTCGGTGAAGCTGTCGCCGATGGCGGCGTAGCTCGTGTACATGCCTCCACGGTACTCGCCGAACCCTCGACAGCGGACCCGCTGCTCCGGTTGAATGAGCGAGGGCGCCGCTGGCCGGCGAAGACCGGCTGGCCGCCTCGGCGTGGAGGGGGAGTCATGGCCGTGTCACGACGCATCCGGAGGATCCTGTCTGGCGGGATCGCCATCGCGGTGGGCGCGGCGCTCGCCGTGCCGCTCGGGGCCATGCCCGCGCAGGCCGCGCCGACCAGCGTGCTCGAGGTGCGCAAGCAGGCCTCCGTCACCGAGGTGCGGCCCGGCGACACCTTCAGCTACACGGTGCAGGTGTCCTGCTCCTCGATCACCGACACGGGGTGCGAGGGCGCGACGCTGAGCGACGCCGTGCCCGCCCCCTTCGTGCCGGTCTCCGCCGCCGTGAGCGGCGCGACGGCGCAGACCCCGACGATCGACGGCAGCGACGTGGAGGTCGTCTTCGCGCAGGACCTCGGCGACGGCCGGCTCGGCCTCCTCGACAACACCACCGCGACCGTCACGATCACCGTGCAGGCACCCGACCCCATGCCGTACGACCTCAACGGGCAGCCGATCACGAACACCGCGACCGCGAGCGCGACGAACGCCGACGAGGCCCAGGGCAGCATCGCCGTCACCCCGGTGGTCGACCTCGAACTCGCCACCGAGGCCACCAAGACCATCGAGCCGGCCTCGGCCGTCGCCGCGCCGGGCACCGAGCTCACCGCCGTGCTCGGCGGCACGAACACCTCGAACGGCTCGGTCGACCGGCTCGTCATCAGCGACCCCGCAGACCCCGGCCAGTCAGGCGCCTTCGACCTCCTCGACCTGCAGTCCGTCGACGCGGTCACGTACCCGGAGGGCGCGGACACCGCCGTGCTCTCCTACTGGGACCCCGCCACCTCGAGCTGGGTGCCCGGCCCGCCCGTTACCGCGCCCGCGCTGCCCACCCCGCCGCCCGCCCCCGCGGCGGCCGACGCCGGCGGCTTCCGCGTCGAGTTCACGAACTCCTCGGGCGAGGCCACCATCCCGCCCGGCGCCCAGGCCGGGGTGACCGCGACGCTCGTGCAGGGCGACGCCGTCGACGGGCTCGCCGAGCCCACCACCGTGCAGAACACCGCGGCCAGCGAGGTCGGCCGCGGCGACGACGCCGAGCGCGGCACCGCGAGCGACGACTACCGCATCGTGCTCGACCCCGTCGTCGTCGACGTCGAGAAGGCCTTCGACCCGGCCGAGGTGCTGCCCGGCGAGCCGAGCGAGGTCGGCATCGTCGCAAAGAACAGCGGAGAGACCGAGCTCGACCGGATGACCGTGACCGAACCCGCTACGGGCGACTTCACGAGCGACGCCGCCTTCGACGGCTTCACGGCGCCCATCGGCTGGCCGGCCGGCGCGGATGCCGCGACCCTCGTCTACCGCTACGACGACGGCACCACGAGCCCCGTCTACGACCTCGAGGAGGGCGTCGACCCGCCCGCGCCGGACCCCGCGAAGACCGTCGCCGGCTTCACTGTGGAGTACACCGGCACCATCACGGAGGGTGCCGAAGCCGGCATCCGTTTCGGCGTCGCGACCGACCCCTCGCTCGTCGGGCCGCTGACGATCCCGAACACCGTGGGCGTCGAGGGCGAGTCCGGCGGCGCCACCGCCACCGACGAGGACACCGCCGAGCTCACGATCCTCGAGAAGCTCCTCGTGCTCGAGACGACGAAGAAGATCAACCCCGGCAGCATCCCCTCGGTCGCCGGCGAGCTCGCGACCGTGCAGCTGCCGACGCAGCTGCTGAAGCCCGAGTCGACGACCGCGGCGACGCAGATCGTCGTGCAGGACCCCGAGACCATCCCCGACCCCGGCTGGTGGAACAGCTTCGACGTCGTCGCGATCACGAAGACCGACATCCCGCCGGGCGCGACGCTCACCGTGAGCTACTGGAGCGTGTCCGAGCAGCAGTGGGTCGTGTTCGACGGCGCCGACCACGTGACCACGCCGAACCCGTTCTCGATGACGGTGCCGCCCGAGCTCCGCGACGACATCGGCGGCCTGCGGTTCCAGTTCGACGACCCGAACGGCTTCCCGCCGGGCACCACGGTGCAGCCAAACTTCACGAGCGCCCTGCGCGATCAGCTGCGCGACGGCTCGGGGCCCGCGTCGGGCGGCGACCAGCCGGTGCCGAACTGCGCCTCCGCCGGAGCGACCGCCCCCGGGGTCGATCCCGCCGAGACGACGACGCCCGACCCGTGCCCGAGCATCGACTTGATCCCCGGCGAGGGCGGCACGGGCGACCTCATCGACAAGGAGTGGATCGACCCCGTCCCGCCCGTCGTGATCGCCCGCAGCGGCGAGCAGGCCACGGCCCGGCTGCACTGGTCGACCGGCGGCTACTCGAACCTCGACCAGGTGATCGTCGCCGACACCGCCGACCCGCCGGCCGACGACGCCGCGGTCGCGGCATCCGTGTTCCAGGCCTTCGACCTCGTCGAGATCCCCGAGATCACCGCGGACCCCTGGCTGCAGTACGACCGGGTGGCCGCCGTGCAGCTCTGGAACGGCTCCGCCTGGGTGCCCACCGAGACGAACCCGTGCGCGGGCGACGCCTGCGCCGGCGTCTTCCCCGGCTACCGGCTGAGCGACGCCGAGCGCGCCTCGACCACGGGCGTGCGCCTCGTGTTCGAGGAGTACCCGGAGCCGCGCGAGGCAGCCGACGCCCCCATCGACGCCCCGTTGCCCGGCACCGGCGTCGCCCGCTCGAGCGGCAACGACCGCGCCCTCGACCTCGTCTTCGAGCTGCGCGACCTCGCCCGCGTGCCGTCGAGCGATCCCGACCCGGTGCTCGGCTCCCGCTTCTACAACACCGATACCGCGGGCGACGTGAACAACACCGCCTCGGCGACCGGCTACGTCGACGAGGAGCAGGTCATCCGCGACACCGCGGCCGACGTCATCTCGATCATCGACCGGCCCCTCAACACCGCGGTCACGAAGGGCTGGTCGGGCGGACCCATCGGCATCCCACCGGCCGGCACCGCGCCCGAGGATTACCCGAGCGGACGGGTGACGATCATCGGCACGAACGCGACCGTCGCCCAGGTGAACACGCTGAGCGTGAGCGACCCCTCGCCCGCCCAGACCGGGCCGAGCGCCTTCGATGCCTTCGACCTGCGCCGGATCGTCAGCATCTCGGTGCCGGGCGGCACGGTCACCGCGACCGTGCAGCTGACCCGGGCCGGCGGGGCCGTCGACGAGGTCAGCATCGCGACCGCGACCGGCATGTCGGCGACCGAGCTCGCCGACGTGGTCGGCATCGCCGTCGTGCACGAGGGCCGCATCGCCTCGGGCGCCGACACCCGGCTCGTCATGGACCTGCGGCTCCGCGCCACGCACCGCGACGGCGGCGCCCCGGTCACGGCGGCCGACTCGCCCGTGCACAACGTCGCGCAGAGCGCCGTCGAGGACCTCGGCGGCGTGAACGACCAGCACCGCGTGACCGATGACGACGACGCGCAGATGCGGCTCGTCGCGCTCGAGATCGGCGTCATCGCCGGCAAGAGCTTCTCGCCGCAGGCGCAGGTCGAGGCGGACCGCGACCCGATCATGATGAACCTCACGGCCCGGCCGACGGGCTCCGCCCGCGCGTCCGAGCTCGTCGTCACCGACGACGAGGCGACGTTCTGGAACGCCTTCGACTTCGTCGACTTCGGTCCGATGTTCACCCTCACCTCGCCGATCACGCGGGTGCAGGTGGATGCCTTCACGGGCGCCACCTTCACGGCGGAGCCCGACGGCTCGCTCACCCGCACCGGCGGCAGCTGGGTGACGGGGAGCCCCGGCACCACCCCGCAGCTGCCCGCCACCGTGCAGCCCGAGGACGTGCAGGGCCTCCGCTTCACCTTCAGCCGCGCCGACGGCGCGCAGTGGGAGAACCCGGCGAACCCGCTCCAGCAGATGCCGCTCTTCGTGCAGCGGCGGCTCGAGTTCCGCAGCGGCGGCGACGTGCGCACCGACCTCGTGATCGACGGCAACACGCCGGCGCCGGGGGAGACCGAGCTCGGCACCTTCACGAACCGGGTGGAGGCGACCGCGAACTCCTTCCTCGAGAACGGCTCGGGCGACCCGCTCTACACGAAGAGCGACGACGCCGAGGCGCAGGCCCGCTACCTGCACTACGAGACCTCGGTCGTCGTCACCAAGGGGCCGCGCGGCGTGCAGGATCCGGGCGCGGCGATCCCGTTCACGCTCGAGGTGCTGAACAGCGGCACCGGGCCGATCTCGAACCCCGTGATCGTCGACCGCATCCCGATGCAGGACGGCGAGCCGCTGCTCGTCTTCGACCCCGAGCTCTCCGGCTCGCCGTACGCGTACACGCTGGCCGGCGACGCCCCGGACCCGGCGAACGGCTCGCCCATGCCGACCGACCCCGACGACGTCACCACGACGGTCGCGGCCGACGGCAGCACGATCGAGTTCCGCTTCCCCGACGGCACCGTGCTCGAACCCGGCCAGACGTACACGATCACCGTGATGCTCATGTTCCGCCCCGGCGTCTCCGCCGGCCAGGAGATCACGAACGCCGTCGACGTCACCGCCGACCGGCCCTTCGACTTCTGCGAGGGCACCGCCGGGCCGCACGAGGACTGCTCCGACACCACGGTCGTGTACCCCGCGAACGTCGGGGCGCTGCGCGCCGCGAAGTTCGTGAAGGCCGACGACGGGCTCGGCGTGCAGAACGTCGACGACCCCTCGGCGAGCGCCGCCTGCGCGCCGGCCGTCGCCGACTTCTACCGCGCGCCGTGCGTGCCGGTGACGAAGCCCGGGACGACGGAGACCTGGCTCGTCGCGGGCCAGAACACGGGCACGATCCCGGCCGACCGGGTCATCTCGATCGACCGGCTGCCGACGCCCGGCGACTCGGGCGCGTACGTCAGCCTGCCGCGCGGCTCCGAGTGGACGCCGCTCTGGGTCGGCAACGTCACGCCGCAGTCCGTCGGCGGATCGCGGATCCCGGACTCGTTCACGGTCTACGGCACGACCGCCGCCGACCCGTGCACGGTCGAGCTGAGCTCGCCGGGTGCGACGTGCCCGCCGGGCGCGTGGGTGCCGATCGACTCGCTCGACCCGGCGACGGTGACGAGCATCAAGGTCGAGTTCCTGTTCACGAGCGCGCAGCTGCAGCCCGGCGAGGAGGTCGACTTCACCTTCCAGACCCGCAGCCCCGCGGTCTCGCCGACGGCCGGGCCCGACACGATCGCCTGGAACACCGCGGCGATGGGCGGCAGCTCGGGCACGGGGAGCGTGCTGCCGAGCGAGGGCCGCCGCGTCGGCGTCGCCCTCGCGACCGGACCGCTCGAGGTCGTGAAGCGGGTGAGCGGCGACGGTGCGGCGTTCGCGCCGGACGAGTTCCAGGTGCGGCTCACGTGCACTTCGGCGATCGGCACGCCCGTCGAGACGGTGCTGCCGCCGATCGAGCTGACCCTCGTCGCCGACGAGGTGCAGACCGTCGAGGACCTGCCGTGGGGTGCCGAGTGCGAGCTCAGCGAGGTGCCGGGCGCGAACGGGGAGACGAGCTCCTCGTCGACCACCGCCGTCGTCGGCCGCGACACCGACCCCGTCGGCCTCGTCGAGCTCGAGAACGTCTACGAGCTCGCCGGCTTCGCGCTCGAGAAGCAGGTCACGAGCGCCGCGGTCGACGAGCACGGCGAGCCGGTCGCCTACGGTCCCTTCGCCTTCGAGGTGAGCTGCAGCTACCTCGGCGAGGACGTCGTCGCCGACGGCTACCCGGCCGGGCAGCCGATGGCGGTCGTGCTGGCCGACGGCGAGCGGGTCGAACTCACCGGGCTCCCCGCGGGCGCGCAGTGCGCCGTCGAGGAGACCGACGACAAGGGCGCCGCGAGCACGACGCTCACGGTGACGGTGGGCGACGGCGCCCCCGAGACCGGACCGGGCCCGCGGGTCGACGTCAGTCTCACCCCGCTCGACGGCGGCGAGCCCACCGTGCAGGTGGTCGCCGACAACGTCTTCGACACGGCTGGCGTCGTCATCGAGAAGGCGAGCGTCGGCCCCGGCGCCGAGGACTTCGGTCAGGGCCCGTTCACGCTGCACCTCGAGTGCGTGCTCTCGGACGACTCCGGCATCCGCACCGTCTGGGACGGCGACCTCGTGCTGCCGACGCCCGAGGGCGAGTGGACGACCGAGGTCGACGGGCTCGCCGCCGGCGCGTCCTGCACCGTGACCGAGCCCGACCCGGGCCTCGCCGACGAGGTCGCGATCTCGCCGGACGGCCCGTTCCTGGTCGGCGGGCAGCAGCCCGTCGAGGTGACGGTGACGAACACCTTCCTCGCCGGCTCGCTGCACGTCGTGAAGGAGCGCACGGGCGACGGCGCCGAGCGCTACGGGGCCGGGCCGTTCACGGTCTCGCTCGCCTGCACGGTCCCGCTCGACGGCGGGCCGGTGCCGGTCGACATCCCGGGCGGCCCCGAGCGGGTGCTGAACGCGGCGAACAGCTACGAGGCCGACTACGAGCCGCTGCCGGCCCGGGCCGAGTGCGAGCTCAGCGAGCCGGGCACCGGCGGGGCGAACGAGGTGCGGATCACCGACGAGGACGGCGAACCGGGCGGGACCTTCGTCGTCGAGCCCGGCGTCGAGCGCAGCTTCACCGTGACGAACGTCTTCGAGCTCGGCTCGATCGAGGTCGTGAAGACCGTCACCGGCTCGGGCGCGGCGGCCGCTGCCGACCGCAGCTTCACGGTGCAGCTCACCTGCGTCCGCGACGACGGCGGCGAGGGCGTGCAGATCGAGATCCCGGGCGGGGCGACCCGCACGCTCTCGAAGGCGAGCTCGCTCACGACGGTGTACGAGGAACTGCCGACGGGCGCGGCCTGCGAGCTCGTCGAGACGGATGCCGCGGGCGCCGCCCGCACGACGCTCACCCCGCACGCGGACGACCCGCGCACGGCCTCGGTGATCGTCGGCTCGGGCGACGTGGTGCGGATCGACGTGGTGAACGAGTTCGACGCGGCGCCGCCGATGGCTCGCACCGGCGTCGACCCGCTGCCGATCGCACTCGTCGCGGGAGGCATCCTGCTCGCCGGAGGCGCCGTGCTCGCGATCGTGCTGATCCGCCGCCGTCGCCAGCGCTAGCCGCCGCGCAGTTCCGCCCGTTCACCCCAGGGTTGTCCGAACTTTCCTCCAAGCGGGGACCCCCCTACCCCACCCACCGTGC
>NZ_JBHXBK010000010.1:0-12353 GCF_042726785.1 Agromyces sp. NPDC060279 | reverse complement strand
GGAGGCTCCCGCCCTTGCCCCCGTTTGTTTCCCTACTTTAGTAAAGCCCGGCAAACCCGGGACCCACCGGATTTGCACGCCTTCCATGAGAGCCGGGCAACCCTGGCGTGGGGTGCGTAGGGTGGGGGAGTGGGTCAGATGACCCACTTCGGGGCGACGAGGCCCCGATGACCCGGAGGGCGAGGATGCCGATGGCCGAGACGACGAGGATGCCGGCGTTCCCGGCCGGATTCCGCTGGGGCGCCGCGACCGCCGCCTTCCAGATCGAGGGCTCCCCGCACGCCGACGGCCGCGGCACCTCCATCTGGGACGTCTTCGCCGCCGAACCCGGCCGCATCCTCGACGGCCGCGACGCGAGCACGAGCGCCGACAGCTACCGCCGCTTCCGCGACGACGTGGCCCTCCTCGCCGAGCTCGGCGTCGACGAGTACCGCTTCTCGATCTCCTGGCCCCGCATCCAGGCCGACGGCCGCGGCCCCGCGAACCCGGCCGGCCTCGACCACTACGCGCGCGTCGTCGACGCGCTCGCCGCAGCCGGCATCAGCCCGCTCGTCACGCTGTACCACTGGGACCTGCCGCAGGCGCTCGAGGACGAGGGTGGATGGCTCGCCCGCGACACGGCGGCGCGCTTCGCCGAGTATGCGGCGCTCGTCGTCGACGCCCTCGGCGACCGCGTCGGCCGCTGGATCACCCTGAACGAACCGGCCATGACGAGCCTGCAAGGCTATGCCCTCGGCGAGCTCGCGCCGGGCCGCACGCTCATGCTCGGCGCGCTGCCGACCGTGCACCACCAATTGCTCGGCCACGGCCTCGCCATGCAGGCGATCCGCGCCGCGCGCCCCGGCGCCGAGCTCGGCATCACGAACAACCACACCCTCGTCGAGCCCGCCTCCGAAGCCGAGGGCGACCTCGCCGCGGCCGGCGCCTTCGACGCCGTCTACAACCGCATCTTCGCCGAGCCGGTGTTGCTCGGCCGGTACCCCGACCTCGCGCCGCTCGGCCTCGAGTCGTTCCCCGGCGTCGAGGACGGCGACCTCGAGCTCGTCTCGGCCCCGCTCGACTTCTACGGCGTGAACTTCTACAACCCGACCCGGGTGGCGGCGGCCGCACCCGACTCGCCCTTCGCCGAGGCCGGGCTGCCGTTCGAACCGGTCGAGATCCCGGGTGTGCCGGTCACGGGCTTCGGCTGGCCCGTCGTACCTGAGGCCCTCGAACGGCTGCTCGTCGGGCTGCGCGACGCCTACGGCGACGCACTGCCGCCCCTCGCGATCACCGAGAACGGGGCGTCCTACCCCGACGAGGTGCTCGGCGGCCGGGTCGCGGATGCCGGGCGCATCGCCTACCTCGACGGGCACCTGCGCGCGGTGCACCGGGCGATCGAGGCCGGGGTGGACGTGCGCGGCTACGACGTGTGGTCGCTCATCGACAACTTCGAGTGGGCCGACGGCTACACGCAGCGCTTCGGGCTCGTACACCTCGACCTCGACACCGGCGCGCGCACCCGCAAGGACTCCTTCGACTGGTACCGCCGGCTGATCGCCGAGCAGCGCGCGGGCTGACGCGCGCACGGCGGCCGCGCCGCGGGCCCCGCCGCCTCTATTCGACCGCGAGCAGCGCCGCCCAGAGGTCGGCGCGCGCGTGGAAGCCGGAGAGGTCCCGGCCGAGCAGCCGCTCGGCGAGCCCGACCCGGCTGCGCACGGTGTGCCGGTGCACGCCGAGCGCCTGCGCGGTGGCGTCGAACTGGCCGCCGTGCTCGAGCCAGGTCCGCGTCGTGGCGACGAGGGTGCTGCCGTTCTCGCGGTCGTACTCGGTGAGCGGGGCGAGCGTGGCCCGCGCCACCGCCCTCGCGTCGGTGCGCGCGAGGAAGGCGAGCACGCCCTGCCGGCTGATGTCGTCGAACCACGCGACGCCCGAGCCCGCCTCTCGGGCGCGCTCGTAGCCGCGCACGGCCTCCTCGTGGGCGTCGGCGAGCTGGGCGAGCGAGCTCGGGTCGCTGACGCCGACGGCGAGCTCGAACTCGGCGGCGAGCTCCTCGGCGAGCTCCGCGGCGTCGGGCTCCTCGGCGAGCACGACGACGTGCTCGGCCTCGCGGCCGAAGAACAGCCGGCCGCCGCGCTCGTCGACGCGCAGCTCCAGGAGCTCGACGAGTCGGTCGATGCCGTCCTCCGGGGCGCTCGTCACGAGCACCCGCAGGGGCGCCTCGGGCAGCGGTCCCCACATCTCGCCCGCGACGTCCGCGGCGAGGCCGACGTCGCCCGCGAGCAGCGAGCGCAGCAGGCCGGAGCGGAGGTGCCCGCGGGCGCGGTCGAGGTCGCGGTTCTGCTCGAGGGCGAGCCCGGCGAGCGCGATCACCGAGGTGACGACCTCGCGGCCGGCCTGGTCGAGTTCCGGCGAGTCGCCGATCGCGAGCACGCCGCGGAGGGCGCCGCCCGAGCCGAGGGTCTGCAGCGTCATCCGCTGCGGCCGGCCCACCGTGCCGCCCGCCTCGACGGCGCGGCTCGCCCGCTGCCCGCGGCGCAGCATGGTGCGCGCCTCACCGACGACCTCGCCGAGGGCGGGCTGGCCGAGGCCGCCGAGCGGGAACTCGCGGTCGAGGCCGCCCGTCGAGTCGATGAGCCCGACCCAGGCGCCGAGCCGCTTGGAGAGCTCGGCGAGCGTCGCCGAGAGCCCGTCGGGGCGGAGCGCGGCGAGCGAGATGGCGCGCTGCGCCTGCAGGGCCCACGCCTGCCTGGCGTAGGCGTCCTCGGCGATGAGGTCGGCGACGGTGCGCGCGATCGCGATGAACGGGGTGCGGTAGGGCACCTCGAAGAGCGGCAGCCCGGAGTCCAGGCACGCCTCGACGAGGGCGGCGGGCGTGCCGGCGCGGGTGACCTCCGTGCCGAAGCCGAGCGCGGCGATGCCGGCGTCGCGGAGCCGGGTCACGTAGGCGCCGACGTCGGCGCCGCCGCCGGGCTGCGGTTCGCCCTCCTCGCCGAGCCAGGTGCCGGTGGTGAGCAGCACCTGCCCGGCGTCGAGGAACGGGGTGGGGTCGACGAGGTCGGAGCTGTGCGCCCAGGTCACCGGGGCGGCCAGCGCGCCGTCGGGCAGCGCGTCCGCGGGGGTGAGCAGGCGGAGCGTCAGCTCGGGGCGGTCGAGCAGGGTCTGCACGGTGGGCTTCACGGCGGCTCCTCGGAGGGCTCCTCCGTCGACGGCGCGAGCACGGGCGGGGGCACGTGCTGGTGTACGCCGCGTCGAACGGATCAGCCCCGAGTGTACAACCGGGCCCTGCGCTCCCGGCCTACGTGACGAGACCCCGGCGGGCGAAGCGCGGCTCGCGCCACCGCTCGCTCGCGAGCACCTCCTCGAGGGCGTCCACCGCGTCGCAGACGTCGGCGTGCGAGACGTACAGCGGCGCGAAGCCGAAGCGGACGAGGTCGGGGGCGCGGAAGTCGCCGATCACGCCGCCGTGGATGAGCGCCTGCATCACGGCGTAGCCGTTGGCCGCGCCGATCCGCAGCGACACCTGGCTGCCGCGCCGGGCGGACTGCCTGGGCGTGACGACCTCGACGTCCCAGGCGCCGAGCCGGGCGTCGACGAGCGAGATGAACAGCTCGGTGAGCCGCAGGCTCTTCTCCCGCAGCGCGTCGAGGTCGACCTCGGCCCAGAGCTCCAGGCTCGCCTCGAGGCCCGCGAGCGCGAGCAGCTGCGGCGTGCCGACGCGGAAGCGGCCGATGCCCTCGGCCGGGGCGTAGCCGAGCTCGAAGGCGAAGGGCCGGGCGTGGCCGTGCCAGCCGGTCAGCGCGGGCCGCGCCTCGGCCTGGTGCCGCGCGGCCACCCAGATGAAGGAGGGCGAGCCGGGCCCGCCGTTCAGGTACTTGTAGGTGCAGCCGACCGCGAAGTCCGCCCCGGCCGCGTTCAGCGCGACGGGCACCGCGCCGACCGAGTGGCAGAGGTCCCAGACGACGACCGCGCCCGCCTCGTGCACCTGACGGGTCACCTCGGCGAGGTCGTGCATCCGCCCCGTGCGGTAGTCGACGTGCGTGAGCACGACGACCGCGACGTCCTCGTCGAGCACTTCGGCGAGGCTCGGCCCGTCGTCCGCGATCAACCGCCGCTCGAACGGCGCGTCGCCGCTGAGCAGCTCCTGCACCGACTCGAGCACGTAGAGATCGGTCGGGAAGTTGCCGCGCTCGGCGACGATCGCCCGTCGGCCCGGCCGCAGCCGCGCCGCCGCGACCACGGCCTGGAACAGGCTCGCCGAGGTCGAGTCGCCGAGCGTCACCTCGCCCGGCGCCCCGCCGATGAGCGGCGCGATCCGGTCGCCGAGCACGAGCGGCTTCTCGAACCATCCCGCGTCGTTCCAGCTGCGGATGAGCCCCTGCCCCCACTCCTCGGTGACCACCCGGGCGACGTGGGACGCCGTCGCCCGGGGGAGCGCACCGAGGGAGTTGCCGTCGAGGTAGACGACCCCGTCCGGCAGCACGAAGCGCTCGCGGAAGTGCGCGAGCGGGTCGGCGGCGTCGAGGGCCGAGCAGGTGCTGCGGTCGATCGGCTGGCGGGCCTGGGTGTCGAGGGTCATGCGCTGCTCCGGAGCTCTCGGTGGGACGTGCGGGGTCGGTGGACGGGCGGACGGATGGATGGCGCGGCCGCCGCTCAGCGGCCGAGGAAGCGCCGGGCGTTGCCGTGGCGGATGGCGGCCTTCTGCGCCTCGTCGAGGAAGTCGGCCCGATCGACGACCGCCCCGACCGGCCGTTCGCCGAGCGGGTACGGGTAGTCGCTGCCGACCATGACGCGCTCGGCGCCGAGCGTGTCGACGAGCAGCCGCAGCGCGATCGGGTCGAACACGACGGAGTCGACGCTGAAGCGGTCGAGGTAGGCCGACGGCGGCCGCTCGCTCACCCCGACGAGGTCGGGTCGCTGCTGCCAGGCGTTCTCGAAGCGGCCGAGCCAGAAGGCGAAGGAGCCGCCACCGTGGGCGAAGGCGATCCGCAGCGACGGCGGCACCCGGTCGAACACGCCGCCGAGGATCATCGCGATGATCGACAGGTGCGTCTCGGCGGGCATGCCGGCGAGCCAGCGCGCCATCCAGCGCTCCAGCCGCGGCGAGCTCGGCATGTCCCACGGGTGCACGAAGACGGGGATGCCCCGCTCCGCGCAGTGCTGCAGGAACGTGACGGTGCCGGCGTCGTCGAGGTCGCGGTCGCCGACGTGGTTGCCGATCTCGACGCCCGCGTGGCCCGAGGCCATCGCCCGCTCGGCCTCGGCGCACGCGGCGTCCGGGTCCTGCAGCGGCACCTGGGCGAACGGGATCAGCCGTCCCCCGCCGGGCGCGCAGATCTCCAGCGTCAGCTCGTTGAAGATGCGGGCGACCTTCGCGGCCTGGTCACCGGTCTTGTCGTAGGAGAAGAAGACCGGCGTCGGCGAGACGACCTGCAACTCGACGCCGTCGGCGTCCATGTCGGCGAGCCTCGTCTCGGCGTCCCAGGCCTCGGCGCCCACGCGACGGAACTCGACGTCCCCGAGCAGGATCATCGCCTCGCGCTCCGAGTCGACCCGCAGCGACGGCCAGACCCCCGGCCCGGCCTGCGTGCGCAGGTCGGGCCAGGAGCGCGGCACGGAGTGCGTGTGGACGTCGATCGTGCCCAACGGGGTCAGCCCTTGCCGGGGTGGACCGTGCCGCACTGCGGGCAGGTGCGCCCCTCCTCGCTCTCGTAGAACTCGCGGAAGACGGGCGGCAGGTCCTCGACGATGTCGCGCACCTGCAGCTCCACCTCGTGCACCTTCGTGTTGCAGTTCGGGCAGAACCAGGCGAACTTCTCGAGCGTGCCCTCCTCGCGGATGCGCTCGATGACGATGCCGATCGAGCCGGGCTCGGGGCGCTGCGGCGAGTGGAAGACGTTGCCGGGCAGCAGCCACATCTCGCCCTCGCGGATGTCGATCCGCTTGGGGCCGTCCTCCGTCTGGATGTTCACGTGCATGTTGCCGCGGTACTGGTAGAACCACTCCTCGTAGGGGTCGAAGTGGAAGTCGGTGCGCTGGTTCGGGCCGCCGACGACCTGGACGATGAAGTCGCCCATCGGTTCCCAGGCCTGCTTGTTGTTCACCGGCGGCTGGAGCAGGTGCTCGTGCTCCGTGATCCACGCGGCGAAATCGATGACGGGTGGGATGGTGCTCATTTCTCCTCCTCGAGAGTGGCGGTCGTGCTTCGGTCGGTGGTCGGACGCAACGCGATCCCCTGGATCTCGAGGCGCAGGTGCGGGTGCGGCAGGGCGTGCACCGCGACGGTGGTGCGCGCGGGCCCCTGCTCGTCGAAGTACTCGGCCCACACCGCGTTGTACGCGGCGAAGTCGTTCATGTCCACGAGGTAGCTCGTCGCCTGCACGAGGTCGGAGAGCTCGCAGCCGGCTGCGGCGAGCACCGCACGGAGATTCTCGATCACGGCGCGGGTCTGCACCGCGATGTCGAGGCGCGTCGCGCCGAACTCGTCGGCGTCGGCGCCCGCGATCGAGTTGTCGGGGCGGCGGCTGGAGGTGCCCGAGACGAACACGTAGTCGCCGGCGACCCGCGCGTGCGGGAAGCGGCCGCGCGGCACCGCGCGCCCCTCGGCCAGGATGCCCCGGTCGTCGTCGGTCATGCGGTCTCCTCCTTCGCGGCGGGCGTCGTCGTGCCGATGCGCACCGAGACTCGGCCGAGCCCGGTGACGGATGCCTCGACGAGGCCCCGAGCGGGCACCGGGACGGCCGCGGTCGCGGCGCCCGCGAGCAGCACGGTCCCGGCGCGCAGCGCGAAGCCGTGCGCGGCGGCGAGCCGGGCGGCGGCGATGAGCGCCCGCCTGGGGTCGCCGAGGATCGCGCCCGTCGAGCCGATCGCGGTCTGCCGGCCGTCGAACTCGAGCGTCACGGCGCGGTTGTCGAGGCCGTCGCCGAGCGCGGCGGGCGAGCTCCACGGGCCGATGACGAACCCCGCGGCCGAGGCGTTGTCGGCCACGACGTCGTCGAGGCTGAAGCGGAAGTCGCGGAAGCGGGAGTCGATGAGCTCGAGCGCCGGGGCGACCCCGGCGACGGCGGCCATCGGGTCGCCCGCGGCCGAGGCATCCAATTCGGCGCCGAGCAGGAACGCGAGCTCCGGCTCGACCCTGGCGTGGATCGCGCCGCTCGGGTCGAAGACCCCGCCGTCCTCGATGCGCATCGCATCGGTCAGGGTGCCGATGATGACGTCGTCGACGCCCATCTGCACGGCCTTCGCGCGGCTCGTGAAGCCGAGCTTCACGCCGACGGGGCGCTCACCGCGGCCGAGCCGGCGGGCGATGAGCGCGTGCTGGGTGGCGTAGGCGCGGTCGAGGCCGATGGGCGCATCGCCGGCGAGCTGCGAGATCGGCGACACGGTGCGCTGCGCCTGGTCGAGCGCCGCGGCGAAGGCGGACGCGGCGGTCATGCCGCGCCTCCGGCCACGGCAGCGGCGTCGCGCGCGGCGGCGAGGTCGAGGGCGACGTCGACGATCATGTCCTCCTGGCCGCCCACCATGCGCCGGCGGCCGAGCTCGACGAGGATGTCGCGGGGGTCGAGGCCGTGCCGCTCCGCCGCGCGTTCGGCGTGCAGCAGGAAGCTCGAGTACACCCCGGCGTAGCCGAGGGCGAGGGTCTCCCGGTCGACGCGGACGGGCCTCCGCTGCAGCGGTCGCACGAGCTCCTCGGCGGCGTCCTGCAGGGCGAAGAGCTCGCAGCCGTGCTGCCAGCCGAGGAGATCGGCGACCGCGACGAACGCCTCGATCGGGGTGTTGCCGGCGCCCGCGCCCATGCCCGCGAGGGACGCGTCGACGCGGGTGGCGCCGTGCTCGACGGCGGTCACGCTGTTGGCGACGCTCAGTGAGAGGTTCTCGTGCGCGTGGATGCCGATGCCGGTGCCCGGCTCGAGCACCTCGCGGTACGCGTCGATCCGCTCGGCCACGTCGTGCATGGTCAGCCGGCCGCCGGAGTCGGTGACGTAGACGCAGTGCGCGCCGTACGACTCCATGAGCTTCGCCTGCCGGGCGAGCCCGGCCGGGTCGTTCAGGTGGCTCATCATGAGGAAGCCGGACACGTCCATGCCGTGCTCGCGCGCCCAGCCGATGTGCTGGGCGGCGACGTCGGCCTCGGTGCAGTGCGTCGCGACGCGCACGCTCTGCACGCCGAGGTCGCGGGCGCGGGCGAGGTCGTCGATCGTGCCGATGCCCGGCAGGATCAGCGTCGTGAGGCGTGCCCGCTCGAGCACCGAGGCGGCCGCTTCGATCCAGTCCCAGTCGGTGTGCGCGCCCTGCCCGTAGGCGACGCTCGAGCCGCCGAGGCCGTCGCCGTGGGCCACCTCGATGGCGTCGACGCCGGCCGCCTCCAGGGCCGCGGCGATGGTGCGCACCTCCTCGACGGTGTAGCGGTGGGCGACGGCGTGCATGCCGTCGCGGAGGGTCACGTCCTGCACGTAGACCCGGGGCGCGTCGGCGGTCATGCCGGCACCTCCGTCGGCTGGACCCGGCGGCGTTCCGCGACGAGCCGCTCGGCGGTGCGCAGGGCGGCCGAGGTCATGATGTCGAGGTTGCCCGCGTACTCGGGCAGGTAGTGCCCGGCGCCGGCGACCTCGAGGAGGATCGTCACGCGGGTGCCGCGGAAGGGCCGGTCGAGTGCGGGCACGTAGGCCTCGTCGACCGCGTCGAACTGCACCCGCTGCTTCAGCCGGTAGCCGCCGACGTAGCCGGAGACCGCCGCGACCATGTCCTCGACCGAGCGGCGCACGGCGTCCTCGTCGAGGGGGCCGTCGGCCTCGTCGACGAGGCAGTAGACGGTGTCCCGCATCATCAGGGGCGGCTCCGCGGGGTTCAGCACGATGATCGCCTTGCCGCGCTCGGCGCCGCCGATCTGCTCGATCGCCCGCGCGGTGGTCTGGGTGAACTCGTCGATGTTGGCCCGCGTGCCCGGGCCCGCCGACTTCGAGGCGATCGAGGCCACGATCTCGGCGTACGCGACCGGCGCGACCCGGGCGACGGCGGCCACCATCGGCACGGTCGCCTGGCCGCCGCAGGTGACGAGGTTCACGTTCGTCGCCGCGAGCTGCTCCTCGAGGTTCACGACCGGCACGACGTACGGCCCGATGGCGGCCGGCGTGAGGTCGACCATCAGCCGGCCGTGCGAGCGGACCACCGCGTCGTTGCGCACGTGCGCGCCGGCGGAGGTCGCGTCGAAGACGAGCGCGACGTCGGCGAACTCGGGCAGGGCCACGAGGCCGTCGACGCCCTCGTGGGTGGTCGCGACGCCGAGCCGCCGCGCCCTGGCGAGGCCGTCGGAGTCGGGGTCGATGCCCGCCATCGCCGCGACGTGCAGCTCGGTGGACAGGCGCTTCACCTTGATCATGAGGTCGGTGCCGATGTTGCCGGAGCCGATGATGGCGATGCCGACGGTGCCGCCGGTCCCGGTGCGATCCGTGCTCATGCCGCCGCCTCCGTCTCGTCGAGCGGTGCGAGGAAGTCGGCGCGCACCTCGCCGAGCCCGTCGAGGCGGGCGTGGAAGACGCCCGGGGTCGCGGCGACCATGGGGCCGAGCGCGCCGGACAGCACGATCTCGCCCGCGCGCAGCGGCCGGCCGTGCCGGGCGACCGCCCGCGCGAGCCAGGCCACGGCGATCACCGGGCTCCCGAGGCAGGCGCTGCCCGCGCCCGTCGAGACGGGGTCGCCGTCGGTGTCGAGCCGCATGCCCATCGCCGCGAGGTCGAGCCCGTCGAGCTTGCGCGGCACGGTGCCGAGCACGACCGCCCCGCTCGAGGCGTTGTCGGCGATGGTGTCGGCGATGCGGATGCTCCAGTCGGCGATGCGCGAGTCGACGACCTCGATCGCGGGCAGCACGAACTCGGTGGCCCGCAGCACGTCGGCGACGTGCGTCGTGGGGGAATCGAGGTCCCGGCCGAGCACGAAGGCGACCTCGGCCTCGACCCGCGGCTGCAGGAAGCGGTCGAGCGGCATCGGCTCGCGGTCGGCGACGACCATGTCGTCGAGCAGCACGCCGTAGTCGGGGGAGTGCACGCCGAACTGGGCCTGCACGGCCGGCGAGGTCAGACCGATCTTGCGGCCGACGAGGCGCTGGCCCTCCGCGATCCGCCGCTCGATGCCGAGGGACTGCACGGCGTACGCGGCATCCTGGTCCTCCGCGCCGATGAGCTCGCGCACGGGCGCGCACGCCGTGCGCGACGCGGCCGCCTCGCGCAGCCGGGCGTCGGCCGCGCGGATCGCCTCGTCCGTGGCGCTCACAGCTGCACGCACACGTTCGTCGGCTCGGTGTAGAACTCGAGCGAGTGGTGGCCGCCCTCGCGGCCGATGCCGGAGAGGCCGACGCCGCCGAAGGGGCTCCGGAGGTCGCGCAGGTACCAGGTGTTCACCCAGGACATGCCGACCCGCATGCGCTGGGCGACCCGGTGACCGCGGGCGAGGTCGCTCGTCCAGGTGACGGCGGCGAGACCGTAGTCGGTGTCGTTCGCGAGCGCGATCGCCTCCTCCTCGGTGTCGAAGGGGATGAGCGCCGCCGCCGGTCCGAAGATCTCCTCACGCACCGTGCGGTGCGAGTTGTCGAGTCCGGTCCAGAGGGTCGGCTCGATCCACGCGCCGCCGTCGAGCTCCGCGCCGAGCGTCGGGACACCGCCGCCCGCGAGCACCGTCGCGCCCTCCTCGAGCGCGAGCTCGAAGTAGGAGCGCACCTTCTCGCGGTGCGCCTGCGAGATGAGCGGCCCGGTCGTCGTCGCCGGGTCCTCGGGGCGGCCGAGCCGCAGCCGGCGGGACTGCTCGGCGAGGCCCGCGGCCACGTCGTCGAACACGGCGCGCTGGACGTAGATGCGCTCGGTGCAGAGGCAGACCTGGCCGGTGTTCAGGTAGGTGGAGCGGGCGAGGCCCGCGATCGCGTGGTCGAGGTCGGCGTCGGCGAAGACGACGGCCGCGTTCTTGCCGCCGAGCTCGAAGGAGACGGGGCGAACCCGCGGGGCGACGGCCCGCATGATCGCCGAGCCCGTCGAGGACTCGCCGGTGAAGGTCACGCCGTCGATGCCGGGATGCCGCGTCAGCGCCTCGCCCGCCGAGCCGGCGCCGAAGCCGTGCACGACGTTCACGACCCCGGCGGGGACGCCCGCCTCGACGAGGATCTCGGCGAGCAGCGTGGCCGAGGACGGCGTCTCCTCCGAGGGCTTCACGACGACGGTGTTGCCGGTCGCGAGGGCGGGCGCGAGCTTCCAGGTGAGCAGCAGCAGCGGCAGGTTCCACGGCACGATCACGGCGACGACGCCGAGGGGCTTGCGCACCGCGTAGTTCAGGGCGCTGCGGCCGTCGGGCAGCTCGGTGAGGTACGAGTCGAGCCCCGCCGCCGAGACGGTGTCGGCGAAGGAGCGGAAGTTCGCGGCGGCCCGGGCGACGTCGAGCTCGCGGGCGAGCGTCTCCGGCTTCCCGGTGTCGCCCACCTCGGCGGCGACGAGCTCCTCGGCGCGGCGGTCGATGACGTCGGCGACGCGACGGAGGATGCGCGCGCGCTCGGCGACCGACATCCGCCCCCACGGGCCGTCGAGCGCGGCGCGCGCGGCGGCGACCGCGCGGTCGACCTGCTCGGCGCCGGCCTCGTGCACGACCGCGATGCGGCTGCCGTCGACCGGGTCGAACTTGTCGAAGCCGGCGACTCCGTCGACCGCGGCGCCGCCGATGAAGTTGCGGATCGTGCGCGGTGCTGGCCCCGCCTCGGGGGCCGGGGGCGTCGGCAGCGACGTCGTCTGAGCTGGCATGGCCTCAGGCTAGGAAGGACCAGGGATGCCGACAAATACTCTCTTGCTGCACTGCCATGCCCGATTGGCTATAGCTGCCGTGGTGGCGGCCCGGAGGAGGGGATCGCGGTTCACACGCCGACCCGGATCGCCACGATGCCGGCGACGGCGGCGAGCGTCGCGGCGATCCGCCACGCGCGCAGCGGCTCCCGGAAGACGAGGTACCCGATGACCGCCGCGGCGAGCACACCGGTCTCCCGGACGGCGGAGACCACCGCGAGCGGCGCCTGCGATTGAGCCCAGAGCACGACGGTGTAGGCGGCGAGCGAGATCGCACCGCCGAGCGATCCGAGCACGGCGCGTCGCCGGAGCGCACGGGCGAACCCGCGACGATCGGCGGCGAGCACGAGGCACAGGACGGGGATCAGGGTGCCCTGCAGCAGGAAGAGCCACGCGGCGTAGCCCAACGGTGACCCGGCCGCGCGCACGCCGATGCCGTCGAGCACCGAGTACGCGGTGACGGTGGCTCCGACGGCGAGGATCAGCACGAGGCCGATGCGGTCGCGGTTCGTCTCCCGGCGCCACGACAGGGCGAACAGCGATACGGCGACCACCGAG
>NZ_JBHXBK010000009.1:0-86974 GCF_042726785.1 Agromyces sp. NPDC060279 | reverse complement strand
GGGGCATCCCGCTATCCTGTCGCTGCGACGGCCATCGACCTGGCCGGTCCGGGGGAGCGCACGCCATGGCGGCACGGCACGGCAGACAGCGGCGCACGAGCGCGTGGCGCGCGCTCGGGAAGGGGCTCGCCGCGAGCGTCGCGGTGCTGCTCGTCTCGACGCTCGGCATCGCCGCGTACGCCGTCGCCGACCTCTACGACGACATCCAGGAGCCGCCAACCTTCACGCTCGAGAGCGAGGAGGTGCTCGCCGAGGTCCCTGATATCGGGGTGATGGACGGCGGACTCACCTTCTTCCTCGCCGGGATCGACAAGCGGCCGGCCGACGGCTCCTTCGGCGACCCCGAGGAGGACTCGGCGGTGCTGAACGACGTGAACCTGCTCGTGCACATCGCCCAGGACCACTCGCACGTCGAGGTCGTGAGCTTCCCGCGGGACCTGCTCGTGAGCGTGCCCGAGTGCGCCGACCCGAACGGCGCCGAGGGCGAGACGCTCTCGTCGATGTCGAGCGTGAAGCTCAACACGGTCTTCCAGCACGGCGGCCTGGGCTGCGTGGCGGAGACGGTGGAGGAGCTCGTCGGCATCCCGATCCCGCTGGCCGGTGTGGTGGAGTTCGCCGGGGTGGCGGCGATCAGCGAGGCCATCGGCGGCGTCGAGGTCTGCCTCGTCGACCCGATCGACGACCCGTGGTCGGGGCTGAACCTCGGCGCGGGCACGCACTCGATCTCGGGGCTGACCGCGCTCGCGTTCCTGCGCACGAGGCACGCCGTGGGCGACGGCTCCGACCTCGGCCGCATCTCGAGCCAGCAGGCGTTCATGGCGTCCCTCATGCGCAAGGTGCAGGCCGAGGGCGTGCTCGACGACCCGGTGCGGCTGTACTCGATCGCGAAGGCGGCGCTCGCGAACATGCAGCTCTCGAGCTACCTGCAGGACCCCGCGACGCTCATCGCGATCGCGCGGACGGTGCAGGATCTCGACCTCTCGAAGATCGTGTTCGTGCAGTACCCGACGCGGTACACCGAGGATCTCTCCGCGGTCGTGCCGTCGGACTCCGCCGAGGCGGTCGACGCCGCCCTGCAGGCGGACGCGCCGATCGAGCTCTCGGCGACCGCCACGGACCGCGCCAGCTACGGCACGGCACCGGAGACGCCGGCGCCCGAGGATCCGGCGGTGGGTGATGCGGTGGACGGCGCCGTCGACGAGGCGGCCGCGAGCGATGCGCCCGCGACGGATGCCCCGACGGACCCGCCGACCCTGCCGGACGACGTGACCGGGCAGGCCGGCGACGAGGTGCGCTGCTCGACCGCGAACGCGGGCTGATCAGGGGATCCGAGCTTGCCTCAGCACCTTCTCAGGCCCGAATGGCAGGCTCTGGGGGACGTGGTTCGGTAGAATCGGGGCCTGTCCGTCGCGGGCGTATCGGGGTGCAGACACGAGGCGCTCGCCGGCGGGCATGGAGGGCTGTCCGAGCGGCCGATGGAGCTGGTCTTGAAAACCAGTGGGCAGCAATGCCTCGTGGGTTCGAATCCCACGCCCTCCGCGTCGAATCCCCCAAGCCTGGCAGACGGAAGGAACGCGATTTGCCTCACGACGTGCAGCCCACTTCGCGGCGCTCCGCCAAGACGCCGTCGCTCGCGCGGCACGGCCGGCTCCGCCGCAGCGCGGCGTGGAAGACGATCCTGAAGGGCGTCGCGGCGGTCGCCGCCGTCACGCTCGTCTCCGGCGGCGCGGTCGCGGCCTACGCCGCCTGGGACCTCGCGGCCTCGACGCAGCCCACGGTCACCCTCGATAGCGAGAAGGTGCTCGAGGGCGTGCCCGACGTGGGCGCGATCGAGGGCGGCGTGAACCTCCTCGTCATCGGCAGCGACAGCCGGCAGGGGCAGGGCAACGGCTTCGGCGATCCCGACGAGGAAACCGCCGTGCTGAACGACGTGACCATGCTCATGCACATCGCCGAGGACCACTCGCACGTCGAGGTCGTGAGCTTCCCCCGTGACATGTACGTCTCCGTCCCCGGCACCTGCACCGACCCCGAGAACCCCGACGAGGAGCTGTCGGCGCTCTCGAGCGTGAAGCTGAACAGCGTGCTCTCCTACGGGGGCATGGACTGCGTCGTGAAGACCGTCGAGGAGCTCACGGGCGTCACGATCCCGTTCGCCGGCATCGTGCAGTTCATGGGCGTCGCGGGGCTTTCCGAGGCGATCGGCGGCGTCGAGGTGTGCGTGGCCGAGCCGATCGAGGACCCGTACACCGACACGTACCTCGACGCCGGCATGCACGAGCTCTCCGGGCTCGCCGCCCTGCAGTTCCTCCGCGTGCGCCACGGCGTCGGCGACGGTTCCGACCTCGGCCGCATCTCCAACCAGCAGGTGTTCCTCTCCGCGCTGGCCCGTCAGCTGCAGTCCGACGGGACCCTCGGCGACCCGGTCAAGCTCTACAGCATCGCCAAGGTCGCCCTCGCGAACATGCAGCTCTCGTCGAGCCTCACCGACCCGACGCGCATGATCTCCATCGCGAAGGCGATGAAGGACGTCGACCTGTCGAAGATCGCGTTCATCCAGTACCCGACCGGCTACCAGGACGACGGCGTCATCCCCGCCGAGTCGGCCGAGCTGGTGAACCAGGCGCTGCAGAACGACGAGCCGATCACCTTCGACCCGAACGCCGACCAGACCGACTTCGCGTCGGCCGCCGACCCGACCGCGCCGCCCGCGTCGCCGAGCGCCGAGGTCGCCGCCGAGGGCGACACGGGGGAGGCCCCGGCCGAGGATGCCTCGAGCGACGCCCCCGTCGAGTCGACCCCGCCGCCCGGCTCGCTGCCGAGCGACGTCACCGGGCAGACGGCCGCCGAGGTGCGCTGCTCCGCCGGTCGCACCCTCGCCGACCAGTAGGGCCGGGCGCCCCCTGCCCCTCGAATCGTGATTCGCGGGAGCATCGGGTTATGATGGCACTCGCGTGCGCGCAAGCGTCCGCATGGAGACGTCGCATAGTCCGGTCGAGTGCACCACCCTGCTAAGGTGGAGTCCCCGTAAGGGGACCGCGGGTTCAAATCCCGCCGTCTCCGCCACTCGAAACGCCCCCGCCGTGTGCGGGGGCGTTCGTCGTTTCTGGACGGCGGCGCAGCCTACATCGAGCGCCGCCAGTCTTGTCAACCGGCTCCTGCCCAGCGGGGAGCCGTGGAAGCGTGGCCGCACGAGAAACCGAGAGGAGCGGCGCATGACTGACATCTCGAGCGGGTTCATCGACCCCGGCGACAACAGGGACGCGGACCGCATGGACCTGCCGGTAACGCAGGTCGACGAAGAGGAAGTCGAAGCCCACCGAAGCGGCGAGGTTGAGGAGCCCGAGGGGCAGGGCGCTGGAATCGGTGGCGAACCGAGCCGGCTCCCTGCAGACGGCTCCGGCGGCGACGACTCGGATGGCGCGACTGAGTAAGCCGGGGCTCGGCAGTGACGGGACCATCCCGACTGAGTCCGGGCGGACTGGCAAGCTGTGAAGATGGAGATTCGGCCAGCGCAACCAGGTGACGTCGACACGCTGATCCGCATCGTGCGACGTGCGTACGAACCATACGTGGCACGCATCGGGCGGCGTCCCGCGCCGATGGACGACGACTACCGTGCGCGAGTCCGCGACGGGCAGGTGGCGGTCGCCCTGCTGGAAGAGGTGCCGGTCGGCGTGATCGTCACGGACCTCGCCGCCGATCACCTGTTCGTCGAGAACGTCGCGGTGGATCCCGCCCACCACGGCCACGGAGTCGGGGGCGCGCTGCTCCGACACGCGGAGGGCTTGGCCGAGCGTGCCGGGGTTCCCGAAGTCCGTCTCTACACCAACGCCGCGATGGTCGAGAATCTGGCGATGTACCCCAAGCTCGGATACCAGGAGCGTGGGCGGCGCCATGAGGACGGCTTCGACCGGGTGTACTTCGCCAAGAGGATCGCCCGCTCGACGACTCCTGGCTGAGCGCGGCGCGGTCAGTCGGCGGGCCTGACGGTCAGCGCGATCACCCCGGCCAGCACGACGAGCGTCGCGCCCCCGAGCGCGAAGCCCGGCCAGCCCGCCGCGTGGAAGAGCAGGCCGAGCCCCCAGCCGCCGACGGCGCTGCCGAGGTAGAAGGCGATCGTGTACACCGCGCTCGCATGTGCTCGGGAGTCCGCGGATGCGCGGGCGCCGGTCTCCGCGGAGGCGGCGGCGTGCGTGAGGAACCACGCACCGGTGAACAGGGCGAGGCCGGTGACGACCCCGGCGATCGGCTCGACGCAGCTCAGCGCCAGGCCGGCGCCCATCGCCAGGATCCCGACGAGCACGGTTCCGCGATAGCCCAGGCGCGACACGACGTGCGCGGAGAGTCGCGCGGTCAGCGTGCCGACGAGGTAGCACAGCGTGAGCAGGGCGATGGCCGCCGGCGACAACGAGTACGGCGACTCCTGCAGGCGGAACGTCAGGTAGCTGTACATGCCCACGAAGACGCCGATCAGCAAGAAGGTCTGCAGGGCGATCGAACTCAGCCGGGGGTTCGCGAGCGCGGCGAGGATGCCGGGGACGAGTCTGGCGCGCGATGCGCCGGTGGGCGGCGTGCCCCTCGCCAGCAGCGCGAACGTCACCGCTGCGGTGGCGCTGAGCAGCGCGACCACGGCGAGCGACGCCCGCCAGCCCACCGGCTCGGCGAGGAGTCCGGCGAGCAGTCGTCCGCTCGCACCGCCGAGCGTCGTGCCGGCGACATAGGCCGCGACGGCCCTCGCCGCCGCCGCCGGACCGAGCAGCTCGTGCACGTACGCGACCGCCAGCACGGGGACGGCGGCGAGCAGCGCGCCGCACAGCACGCGGGCGACGAGGAGGGTCTCCACCGTCGGGGCCGCCGCGGACGCCAGCGAGATCGCGGCGGCACCGAGCACGGCCGCCTTCATCGAACGGACCCGCCCCCAGCGTTCGCCGATCGCGACCCACGGCAGCACCGCCAGTCCGAGGCCCATCGTCGCCGCCGAGACGGTGAGCCCGGCCGTTGCGGCGTCGACGCGGAACTCCGCGGCGACGAGCGGGAGGACCCCTTGGATCGCATAGAGATCCGCGAAGGTGGCGAGCCCGGCGCAGACCAGCACCAGGGTCATCCGTGCTGCGACGCCTTCGCTCATGCAGCGACGGTATCCATGCCGCAGAAGCAGCACTAATGAGTTCTTATGGCTAAGGCATAGCATTCCGACATGGAATCTCGACAGCTGCGCGCGTTGGCGCGCTATGCGCCGTTGCTCGCCGCGGTCGCGTCGACCGAATCGGTGGGCGGTGCCGCCGACGAACTCGGCGTCCCGCAGTCGTCGGCGAGCCGCGGGCTCAAGGCGCTGTCGGAGGCGCTCGGCGTGCCCATCGTCCGCCCTGACGGGCGTTCCGTGCGGCTCACGCCCGCCGGGTCTGAGCTTGCTCGAGCGGCGCAGGAGGCGGTGTCGGCGCTGCGGCTGGGAATCGCGGCCGCCATGACGCAGGAGGAGCTGTCGCGACGGGAGCTCTCGGTGGCGTTCCAGACGCAGCTCGGCGAGCAGTTCCTGCCCAGGGCGATCGGGCGGTACCGCCTGCAGCGGCCGCACGTATCCTTCTCGCTCACGCACGGCTCGCGGGACGCGTGCATCGAAGCGGTCGTCGCGGGCGAGGTGATGCTCGCGCTCGTCGCCGATCCGCCGGAACTCGACGCCGTGCACGTGCAGCCGCTGTACGTCGAGCCGCTCGTGGCCGTCGTCCACGCGGGCCATCCGCTGTCGACGGCGAGATCGGTCACCGCGGCCCAGCTCCGGCAGGAGCCGTCGATCCGTCTGAATCGGGGGTACGGCCTGCACGACTCCGTGCTCCGGCTGCTCGGCCGGGCGGGCCCGGTGCCCGAGGCGGCCTTCCAGGTCGACGACTACCGTGTCGCCCACGGGCTCGCGGCCGCGGGGCTCGGCGTCGCGATCCTCCCGCGGAGCTCGAACGGCATCGGCACCGGTGCGGTCGAGATCGCCATCGACGACCCGCTGGCGTCCCGGACCATCGCGGCCCTGGTCCGCCCCGACGCCCGTGGTCTCGCCCAGGAGTTCCTGCTGGCGCTCGCCGAAGCGGCGCGCTGAACGCTCCTCGACGCGTGGCGGCCGCGATTGTCAGTGTATAGTCAATGGCGCTGACTAGCGGCGATGCTGACTGGAGTGATGATGGAGTTGTTCGAGGGCGACCGCACCACGGTCGAGGTCGGCGGCGGTGTCCGCATCGCCGCGACGGTCCGCGGTGATGGACCGCCGCTGCTGCTGCTGCACGGGTATCCGCAGACCCGCTCGATGTGGCGGCTCGTCGCTCCGGAGCTCGCCGAACGGTTCACCGTGGTCGCGAGCGACCTCCGCGGGTACGGCGACTCGGCGAAGCCCATCGGGGAGCACTACGACAAGCGGGCGATGGCAGCGGATCAGCTCGCAGTGATGCGCTCGCTCGGATTCGATCGCTTCGCCGTGGTCGGCCATGACCGCGGCGGACGCGTCGGTCACCGGCTCGCGCTCGATGCGCCCGAGGCCGTCGCCGCGCTCGCCGTGCTCGACATCGTGCCGACCCTGTACATGTTCGAGCACGTCGACCGGGCGATGGCCACCAGCTACTTCCACTGGTTCTTCCTGACCCAGGGCGGCGGACTTCCCGAGACGCTCATCGGCGCCGACCCCCGCGCCTGGCTCGAGAGCCGGTTCCGGGGGCGGGCCCGGCGCCCGGACGTGTTCCCGGCCGAGGTGATGGAGGAGTACGGCCGGTGCTTCGACGCCGACACGATCCGGGCCTCCTGCGCGGACTATCGCGCCGCCGCCGGCGTCGACCTCGAGCACGACCGCGAGGACCGCGCGGCCGGCCGCACGATCGAAGCCCCGCTCCTCGCCCTCTGGGGCGAGTCGAGCTACGTCGGACGCAACTTCGACGTCCTCGCCGTCTGGCGCGAGTTCGCCGCCCACGTGCAGGGCCACGCCGTCGAAGCCGACCACTATCTCGCCGAGGAAGCGCCGGCCGAGACCGCAGCGGCCTTGCGCGCCTTCCTCGAGCAGGGAGGGGCCTGGTGACGGCGGCGGATCGACGCGCGCTGGACCGGCTCCGCTCGCTCGTCGAGATCGAGACGCCGACCGGCGACGCGGACGCCATCGACGCGGCGCACACGCTCATCGACTCCTGGCTGGCCCCCGTCGCGGGGACCGCTGGGGAGATCGTCGAGAGCGACGGGGTGCGGCACCTGCGCTGGAGCGGCGGGGCGTCGCCCTCGGTCCTGCTCCTCGGGCATCTCGACACCGTGTGGCCGCGCGGGACCGCCGCTGCGCGACCGTTCCGAGTCGAGGGCGACCGCATCACCGGCCCCGGCGTCTTCGACATGAAGGCCGGCATCGTGGTGATGGCGGAGGCGCTCGCGAGAGTGGCGCACCCGGAACGGGTGGCGATCCTCTTGACGAGCGACGAGGAGACCGGTTCGATCACCTCGCGCGCCCTCATCGAGCAGGAGGCCAGGCGCTGCGGCACGGTCCTCGTCCTGGAGCCGAGCCTCGACGGTGCCGTGAAGACGGCGCGCCGGGGCGGCAGCATCTACCGCATCGAGGTGCACGGCCGGGCGGCGCACGCCGGACTCGAGCCGGAGCGCGGGCGCAACGCCCTGACCGAGCTCGCGCACCAGGTGCTCGCCCTGCCGGCGCTGGCCGACGCGAGTCTCGGGACGACCGTGAGCCCCACCGTCGCCAGGGCCGGCACTGTCACGAACGCCATTCCCGACCATGCCGAGCTCCGCATCGACGTGCGCGCCTGGTCGGTCGCCGAACTGGAGCGCGTGCACCGGGAGATGCTCGCGCTGCCCACGAGGACGCCCGATGTGGAGCTCGTGCTGCACGGCGGGATCAACCGGCCGCCGATGGAGCCGGAAGCCTCGCAGGAGCTCCTCGCCGTGGCGAGGGGGGTCGCGGCCGAACTCGGGCAGCCCGAGCTCTGCGACGTCGCGGTCGGCGGCGCATCGGACGGCAACTTCACGGCGGCGGCCGGCGCGTCGACGCTCGACGGGCTCGGTCCGAACGGCGGTGGTGCCCATGCGGTCGACGAGTGGGTGTCATTCGCCTCGATGATCGAGCGGATCGCACTCATCGCGGGGGCGATCGACGCCCTCGACGGGGGTCAGTCCGGCTGAGCGGCGTCGCGGCCGGGCGCCCGGCGGACGATGCTCTCGATCATCAGCTCGAGGGCCGTCTCCCAGGCGCGCGGATCGCGGATGCCGGGGAGGCTGCCGGCCCAGGTGATGTTGGGGTAGTCCTCGGGATCGAGTCGGCGGAAGTCGATCTCCCACGTCACCTCGTCGAGCTCGCGGATCTCGGCCGGCTGCGCCTCGATCGCGGCCTGGATGCTCGTCGCCGAGCGCACCAGCTGGCCGAGCGCCCGCGCGTACAAGGCCGATTCCTCGGCGCCGTAGCCCGCGCGGCGCAGCGCGCCGATCATGAAGTCCATCGACCCGAAGTCGGTCGGCCGGCGCGTCGCCATCTGCAGCGCGAACTCCGGGTACCGCATGTAGTGGTCGTGGATGAGGCGGGCCTGGGCGCGGACGTCGGCCACCCAGTCGTCCGTCGCGATCATCGCTCCGGCGTACGATCGGGCGCGCAGGGTGTCGATCAGCACCAGCATCAGCTCGTCCTTGTCGCGGAAGTGCCGGTACAGCGAGGTGGGGTGCGCGCCGAGCTTCTCGCCGATGGCTTGGAAGGTGAGCTTCTCGAGCCCCTCCTGCTGCGCGATCTCCTCGGCTGCGGCGACGATGAGCTCGCGGCTCAGCGAATCCCGGGCGCGCCGTTTCCGGCCCGAGCCGGCGGAGGCTGCGTCAGCTGACTTCGGCGTCGACAAACCGGTCCTCCTTCAAAGCGGTCCTGTGGCGGGCCAGTGGCCCGGCCGGGGCGGATCGCACCCAACCGTACAGCACGCCAGTCTTCCGCATAGTCAACAACGTTGGCGAAGTGGGACTATCCTGCATGCAAGTCAATGATATAGTCAGGCACACTGACTAACGAGATCGGCCTTGCGAAGGAGCAGCGGATGACCGGGACCCACGATCTGCAGGACGAGACGCTGCGCGCGCGATTCGCGGTGCCGCACACGCTCGCCGTCCGCCCGGCGCAGGCCGACCCCGATCTCGCGCTCGTCGTCGAGGATCAGCGGGCCGAATCGTTCGCGAGGCTCTGGCGGGTGGGCGAGGCACCGGGCGAGGAGCTGCCCTTCCCCGTCGCCGTGGGCGCCATCATCGCGGGTGACGGGAACGGCTGGATCGTCGACCTCGCCGACGGGGGCGGATCCGAGGTCGGGTCGCTCGTCGCGACCAGCCTCGACGGGAGCCGTCGGGTGGATCTCACCCCCGGCCGCGAACCCTTCGTCCTGCGCGGCCTCGAGGCCAGCGCCGACGGCTCGCTCGTGCTCGCCTCGATCGTCGACGAACAGGGCTACCACCTGCTGGCGATCCCGGCGCGGCCGTGGGGGCCGGCCTCCGTCGTCCATCACACCGCCGCCGAAGCCTGGTACGGCCAGCCCTCGGCGGACGGGCGGCTCGCATCCATGGACACCACCGACCACAATCCAGGGGTGCGCCGCGCTGCGGTCAGCGTCTTCGAGGTCGCGAGCGGAGCACCGGTCGCGGTGCTCGACGACCTGCCCGCCGGCCCCGTGCGCGCCGTGCGCTTCTCGCCCGAGCCGGGCGACGAGCGCCTCCTCGTCGCGACGGAGCGGACGGGATACGTGCGGCCCGCGATCTGGGATCCGCTGACCGGGGAGCGGGTCGACTTCGAGGCATCCGATCTCGAGGGCGAGGTCATCCCCCTCGACTGGCACGCCGCCGACGGCCGGATCCTCGCCGTGCACGTCTTCGACGGCATCCAGCGCCTGCTGGAGTTCGACGAGCGGACCGGCGCGCACCGGGTCGTGCGCGTGGGCGGGAGCTTCGCCAACCCGGACGTCGCCGACCTGCACGCGTTCCAATGGTCGTCCTGGTATCGCCGCGACGGGGGCGTCGTCGCGCTTCGCTCCGCCTGGGACGTGCCGCTGCATGCCGAACTGATCGACCAGGACGGCACGGTCACGGTCGCGCTCCCGCCGGCGGCGACGCCGCCGGGCGTGCCGTTCACCTCGCACATGGTTCCGAGTGCCGACGGCGTTCCCGTGCAGGTCTGGCTGGGCCTGCCGTCGGGGCGCGCGCCGCTTGGCACGGTGCTCGAAGTGCACGGCGGGCCGAACCTCGTCTTCCTCGACGAGTACAACCCGAGCGCTCAGGCCTGGATCGATGCCGGCTTCGCGTACGCGACGGTGAACTATCGGGGCTCGGTGACCTTCGGGCAAGCCTTCCGCGAAGGCTTCTGGGGGTCGGGCGGAGACCGCGAGATCGACGACATCGCCGCCGCCGTCGGCTGGCTGCGGGAGCAGGGGCTCGGCGACCCGGCCTCGACCTTCATCACCGGCGCGTCCTTCGGCGGGCATCTCACCCTGCTCAGCCTCGGGCGGCTCCCCGAGCTCTTCGCGGGCGGCTTCGCGCACGTCGCGGTCGCGGACTGGGAAGCGGCCATCGCAGCGATGAATCCGGCCGTCCGCGGCGTCTGGCAGACCTGGGTGCCGCCGGAGGCGGTGGCCCGCTACTCGGCGGTGAGCTACGTCGACCGGGTGCGCGGCTCGGCCTGGATCAATCAAGGCGCGCTCGACACCAGGACCCCGGTCGTCGGCGTGCAGCGCTTCGTGGACGAGATCGCCGCCCGGGGCGGCGACGTCGTGCTGCGAATCTTCGACGGCGGCCACGAGCCGACCGGTCTCGAGCTGCTCGAATCCGAGCAGCGGATCATGATCGAGCTCGCACACCGCACGCTCGACGGTCGCCGCTGGAGCGACGGCGCGGAGCGCCCCGCCTCCGCGGCGGGAGCATCCAGCATTTAGTCATCCGCATTGACTAGGGGCATTGCTAACTAGCCGCGTCCCGCCTAGAGTCAAACCACCCCGGCCCCCGCCGGGTGTGGCTCACGAGGTTCCACACGATCACGGAGTTCCCCAATGCAGAGGTCTCAGGTATCACCGCCCACGCGGCGCCGGCTGGTCCACGCCGCCGCAGCGATCATCGCGACGCTCGCCGTCGTGTCCGTCTCGGCCTGCTCGACGACGAGCGCCCCTCCGAGCGACACCCCGAACACCACGGTCACCGAGGGCGGCGAACTCGTCATCGGTGCCGAGCAGGAGCCCGACTGCGCCGACTGGATCGCCACCTGCGGCGGGTCCATCTGGGGCACCTACGTCATGCAGATCCCCACCATGCCGGCCGTGTTCGAGACCCGCCTCGTCGACGACGTCTGGTCGCCCGTCGCCTCCGACCTCATGAGCGAGGAGCCGGAAGCGGTCATGCAGGGCGAGAAGCAGGTCATCACCTACCGTCTGAACCCCGAGGCGGTCTGGTCCGACGGGACGCCGATCACCTCGGCCGACCTCTCCTACACGGCCCTCCAGATCCGCGACGGCGACGACATCTTCGACAAGACCGGCTACACCGGCATCGAGTCCATCGAGACGCCCGACCCGCAGACCGCGATCGTGACGCTCAGCGGCCCGTACGCCGGCTGGCGCTCGCTGTTCAGCGTCTACGGCGTGCTCCCCGCGCACCTGCTCGAGGGGCAGGACCGGGCGGCGATCATGAAGGACGGCTACGACTTCAGCGGCGGCCCGTGGAAGATCGACTCCTGGAACCGCGGCACCTCCGTCACCCTCGTGCCCAACGAGAACTACTGGGGCGAGAAGCCGCACCTCGAGAAGGTCACCTTCATGTTCCTCCCCGACACTGCGGCCGCCTTCCAGGCCCTGAAGAGCGGGCAGGTCGACGCGCTCTACCCATCGGCGCAGCTCGACGCCGTCAAGCAGATCGAAGCGGGCCTGCCCGGGATCAGCTCGGCGGTCGACGCCCGGAGCGGCAACCTCGAGGCGCTCTGGTTCAACAACTCGGTCGCCCCGTTCGACTCGAAGGCCGTCCGAACGGCGGTCGCCTACTCCCTCGACCGGGACGCCATCGTCAAGCGGCTCTTCGGAGACCTCGGCGTCGAGTCCGCGCAGCAGAGCTTCAACACGCCGATCGTGGGCGCCTTCGGCAGCGACGACTTCTCCGTCTACACGACCGATCTCGACCGCGTCGACGAGATCATGACGGCCGACGGGTGGAAGAAGAACGCGGACGGGGTCTGGGCGAAGGGCGGCGAGACCGCCTCGTTCACCCTGAACACCCTGGCCGGGAACAAGCGGCGCGACCTCACCGTGCAGATCATCCAGTCCCAGCTGCAGGAAGCCGGCTTCGAGATGGACATCAAGGCGGTGACCCCCGCCGACCTCTTCGGCACCATCGCGCCGCAGGGCGACTTCCAGGCCGGGCTGTGGGCGATCGTCGACACCTTCCCGGACCCGACGCTCAGCTCCTCGTTCGGCTCGGCGAACATCCCCAGCGAGGCGAACGGCTTCTCCGGCATCAACTTCTACCGGGTCGACGTCCCCGAGCTCGACCCGCTCCTCGCGGAGATCGACAGCGAACTCGACCTGGACGCCCGCGTCGCCGCCTCGCAGGAAGCCGACGCGATCATCGCCGAGGAAGTGCCGTCCATCCCGATCGACACCGTGCCGAACGTGCTCCTCTGGAGCGAGAAGGTCGGCGGCCCGCTGAGCATCAACCCGGTCGAAGGTCCCTTCTGGAATCTCGCGGCCTGGGGTCTCGCCGGCTGACGCCGGGCGGCAACGGCCCAGGAGAGGACGACGGTGTTCACCTTCATCATCCGACGCGTGCTGTATTCGATCCCGGTGATCCTGGTGGCTTCGTTCGTGCTCTTCTGGGCCGTTCGCTCGACCTTCGATCCGCTCGCGAAGCTCCGCCAGGCGCACGACCCGAGCGTCATCCAGCGCGAGATCGAACGACTCGGGCTCGACCGCTCGATCGTCGAGCAGTACTTCCTCTGGCTCAAGGCGTTCGTGACCGGCGACTGGGGCACGAGCTCGCGCACCGGCTCGCCCGTGTTCCAGCTGATCGGCGAGGCGCTCTGGCCGACCGCGCAACTCGCGTTCTGGGGCCTGCTCGTCGCCGTCGTGATCGCGGGCGCCGTCAGCGTCTACTCGGCGGTTCGGCGGTACTCGTTGGGTGACAACCTCCTCACGGGCGCGTCCTACCTCGGCATCGCCATGCCGGCGTTCTGGTTCGGTCTCATCCTCATCCAGACCTTCGCGGTGTGGCCGAAGGAGCAGTTCGGCCTCGCCGAGCCGCCGCTGTACTTCGTCGGCCTCCACTCGCCGGGGGAGTCCGGCTTCAACCTGGACTACCTGCGCCACCTCGTGCTTCCGGTCGCCGCGCTCATGATCGCCCTCGTCGCGACGTGGAGCCGCTTCGGGCGCGCGGCGATGCTCGACGCCCTGTCCAGCGACTACGTGCGCACGGCGCGGGCGAAGGGCGTCCCCCGGCGCCAGATCATCTGGCGGCACGCCGTGCGCAACTCGCTCGCCCCGTTCGTGACGGTCGTCGCGCTGGATGCCGCCGTGCTGATCGGCGGGCTCGTCGTCACCGAGCAGATCTTCGCGATCCCGGGCATGGGACGCCTCTTCCTCGACTCCCTCGTCGCCGGGGACGTCTTCGTCCTCCTGCCGTGGATGATCGTCGTCGCGATCGCCGTCGTGATCTGCAATCTGCTGGCCGACATCGGCTACGCACTACTGGATCCGAGAGTGAGGCTGCGATGAGCGGGGCAGGACTGGCAGGCAACGAAGAACTCCTCGCCGAGCAAGGGGCGCAGCAGGGCTCGGCCCGCCAACTCCTCCGGCGCTTCCGCGCGCACCGGCTCGCCTTCGCGAGCACCATCGTGCTGCTCGTGCTCATCGTCGTGTGCTTCGGCGCCGACTGGATCGCACCCTTCCCCCAGGGCAAGCAGGATCTGCTGCTGGGGCCGACCCCGCCGTCCCTCGAACACCTCCTGGGCACCGACGAACTCGGCCGCGACTTCCTGAGCGAGATCCTCTACGCCGGCCGCATCTCGCTCGCCATCGGCCTGTTCGTCGCCCTGCTCTCCACGTTCGTCGGCACCGCGCTCGGCGCGGTCGCCGGCTACGTCGGCGGCACGCTGGGTGAGCTGCTCATGCGGATCACCGACCTCTTCCTGATCGTCCCGGCCATCGCGCTGCTCGCCGTCATCGTCCAGGGCCTGGGGCCCTCACCGGTCACGATCGTGTTCGCGCTCACGGCACTCGGCTGGACCTACATCGCCCGCGTCGTGCGAGCGCAGGTCCTCTCGCTCCGGGAGAAGGACTTCATCGAGGCGGCGCGAGGGATCGGCGCGTCGAACCTGCGCATCATCGTGTCGCATCTGCTGCCCAACCTCGCCGGGGTGCTCGCAGTGGGCATGAGCCTCGCCGTGGCCTCCGCGATCATCGCGGAGTCGACGCTCAGCTTCCTCGGTTTCGGCGTGCAGTCGCCGCAGACGAGCTGGGGATCCATGCTCAGCCAGGCGGCCGGATACGTGGGAACGCCGCAGGTGTACCTGCTCTACTTCCCCGGCCTGTTCATCCTCGTCACGGTCCTCGCCGTCAACTTCATCGGCGACGGGCTCCGGGACGCACTCGATCCGCAAGGGAAGCACCTGTGAGCGCCGAAGTCCTGCTCGAAGTCGAGCACCTCTCGATCGCCTTTCCCACCGAAACCGGGCTCGCCCGCACGGTCGACGACGTCTCCTTCGTGCTCCACGCGGGCGAGACCCTCGGCATCGTCGGCGAGTCGGGGTCGGGGAAGTCGATGACCGCGATGGCGATCATGGGCATCCTGCCGAAGTCGGCGATCGTCACCGGTTCGATCCGCCTCCGCGGCCGGGAGCTGCTCGGGCTCTCCGACGACGAACTGCGCGAAGTGCGCGGCCGTCGGATCGCGATCGTGTTCCAGGACGCGCTGGCGGCGCTGAACCCGGTGATGACCGTCGGCGACCAGCTCGTCGAGGCCGTCCGGGTGCACCGCCCGGACCTGAGCGCCGCGGAGCACCGCGCCCGGGCGATCGAGCTGCTCGCCCTGGTGGGCATCCCCTCGCCGGAGCAGCGGATGGCCCGCTACCCGCATGAGTTCTCGGGCGGCATGCGCCAGCGCGTCATGATCGGGATGAGCATCGCGAACGAACCCGAACTGCTCATCGCCGACGAGGCGACCACCGCCCTCGACGTCACCGTGCAGGCCCAGATCCTCGACGTGCTGCGCGAGGTGCAGGCCCGCACCGGGACGACCGTCATGCTCATCACGCACGACCTCGGCGTCGTGGCCGGCAGCGCCGATCGCGTGCTCGTCATGTACTCCGGCGGGGTGGTCGAGTCCGCCCCAGTCGAGCCGATCTTCTACGACACCGCGCACCCGTACACCGCGGGTCTGCTCGCCTCCCTTCCCAGGCTCGACCGGCGTTCCCGCGACGAGCGGCTGTTCCAGATCCCCGGGCAGCCACCGTTGCCCACCGCGTGGCCCGCTGGGTGCCGCTTCGCCCCGCGGTGCCGGCACGCCGTCGCCGGGCGCTGCGACGTCGCCGTTCCGGCGGCGGTCGAGGTGGGCGCGGGGCACACCGCGGCGTGCGTGCGCATCGGCGAGTGGCAGGAGGAGGCGCGATGACGGCGACACTGCAGGTCGACGGCCTGGTCAAGGAGTACCGCGTCGGCGGTGGCGGCCTCTTCGGGCGCGGCGGTGAGACGGTGCGCGCGGTCTCCGAGGTGAGCCTGGAGGTCGAAGCCGGGCGGACCTACGGGCTCGTCGGCGAGTCGGGCTGCGGGAAGTCCACGCTCGGCCGCACCGTCTCGCGGCTGCAGACGGCGAACGCGGGCAGCATCACCCTCGACGGCGAGGACATCACCTCACTGACCGGCTCGGCGCTGCGAGGGCTCCGGCGCAGGATCCAGTTCGTCTTCCAGGACCCGTACGCCTCGCTGAACCCGCGCAAGACGGTGCGAGCCGCCCTCAGCGAACCGCTCGAGATCCACGGGCTGCACCGCAAGAACCGTGCGGCTCGGGTGAACGAACTCCTCGAGCAGGTCGGTCTGAGCTCGCGTCATGGCGATCGGTTCCCGCACGAGTTCTCGGGAGGCCAGCGCCAGCGCATCGGCATCGCCCGGGCGCTCGCCGTCGAGCCGTCGCTCATCGTCCTCGACGAACCGGTGAGCGCACTCGACGTCAGCGTCCAAGCGGGCGTGCTGAACCTGCTCGACGACCTCCAGCGCGACCTCGGCCTGGGCTACCTGTTCATCGCGCACGACCTGTCGGTGGTCAGGCACCTCAGCGACCGCGTCGGCGTGATGTACCTCGGCAAGCTCGTCGAGGAGGCGCCGGTGGACCAGCTGTTCGAGCACGCGAAGCACCCGTACACCCAGGCGCTGCTCTCCGCGATCCCGGTTCCGGACCCGAGGGTCGAGCGTGCACGGCAGCGCATCGTCCTGAGCGGCGACGTGCCGAGCCCGGTCGACCCGCCATCCGGGTGCCGGTTCCGCACGCGGTGCTGGAAGGCGACGGAGCGCTGCGCGACGGTCGAGCCGCCGCTCGCCGAGCTCGGCGACGGCCAGCGGGTCGCCTGCCACTACCCGGAAGAGCGGGCCGTGGTCTAGGGCCGCGGTCATCCTGCGCAGACATCCCATCGAGACATCCCCGCACACTCATGAAGGTCAGGAACCAGCTATGACGGAACGCGTCCACCGGATCGCCGTGATCCCCGGCGACGGCATCGGTACCGAGGTCGTCCCCGAAGGGATCCGCGCCCTGGATGCCGCGGCGAAGCGCTTCGGGATCGCCCTCGAGTACGAGTGGTTCGACTTCGCGTCCGCCGACTACTGGCTGAAGCACGGGCAGATGCTCCCGGACGACTGGTTCGAGACGCTGCGCGGCTTCGACGCCATCTTCTTCGGGGCGGTCGGCTGGCCGGAGGTGGTGCCCGACCATGTCTCGCTGTGGGGCAGCCTGATCCAGTTCCGGCGCTCGTTCGACCAGTACATCAGCCTGCGGCCGTGCCGGCTGATGCCCGGCATCAGCTCCCCGCTCGTCGGCCGCGAGCCCGGTGACATCGACTTCGTCGTCGTCCGCGAGAACACCGAGGGGGAGTACTCCTCGATCGGTGGGCGGATCTTCGACGGCACCGACCGCGAGGTGGTCGTGCAGCAGACCGTCATGACGCGCACCGGGGTCGACCGGGTGCTGCGCTTCGCCTACGAGCTGGCGGAGCGCCGGCCGAAGAAGCACCTCACCTCGGCGACGAAGAGCAACGGGATCACCATCTCGATGCCCTACTGGGACGAGCGCTTCGCCGCGGTCGGGGAGGAGCACCCCGACGTGGACCGCGACCAGTACCACATCGACATCCTCACGGCGAACTTCGTGCTCCACCCCGACTGGTTCGACGTCGTCGTCGCGAGCAACCTGTTCGGGGACATCCTGTCGGACCTCGGGCCGGCCTGCACCGGCACGATCGGCATCGCACCGAGCGCGAACATCAACCCCGAGCGCGACTTCCCGAGCCTGTTCGAACCCGTCCACGGCTCCGCGCCCGACATCGCCGGGCGGGGCGTCGCGAACCCCATCGGTCAGATCTGGGCCGGCGCGATGATGCTCGACCACCTCGGCCACCCCGACGCGGGCGCCGCCGTCGTCGAGGCGATCGAATCGGTGCTCGGCGCCTCCGACGATTCGGTGCTCACCCCGGATCTGGGAGGCCGGGGCACGACGGCCCGCCTCGGCCGCGAGATCGCCGCCGCGATCGAGGCCGATCGCGCCCGATGAAGGTGGTGGTCGCGCCCGACTCGTTCAAGGGAACGGTCGGCGCGGACGAGGCCGCGCGACTGATCGCGGCCGGCTGGAAGGCCCGGCGCCCCGACGACGAGCTCGTGTGCAAACCGATGGCGGATGGCGGTGAAGGCACCCTCGCCGCGCTCGCCGCCGCGATCCCGGGTGCGCGGTGGGAGCACGCACGGGTGCTCGGCCCGAACGGCGACGCGCTCGACGCGCCGTGGCTCATGCTTCCCGACCGGACGGCGGCCGTGGAGCTCGCGAGTGCCTCCGGAATCACCTTGATGGACGGGCTGGCGCCGCTCGACGCCCACACGTTCGGACTCGGGCAGGTCATCGCGGCCGCGCTCGATGCGGGGGCCGCGCGGGTCCTCGTCGCGCTCGGCTCGAGCGCGTCCACGGACGGCGGATCGGGGATGCTCAGCGCCCTCGGCGCGCGGTTCACCACCGCCGACGGCCAGCCGATCGGGCTCGGCGGCCAGGGCCTCGTCAGTCTGCGGGCCGTCGATCTCGCCGGCCTCCCGCGCCTGCCGAGCGGCGGCGTGATCGGGCTGTCGGACGTCACCAATCCACTGCTCGGGCCGCACGGAGCGGCGACGGTCTTCGGCCCGCAGAAGGGCGCGGACGCGGCGGGGGTGCGAGTGCTGGAACGAGCCTTGACCGCCTACGTCTCCGTGCTGCGCGACGCAGGCGTTCAGCTCGCCTCCGACGCGGCAGGCGCCGGGGCGGCCGGTGGCACCGGATTCGGGCTCATGGTCTGGGGCGGTCGCCTGGAGTCCGGAGCATCCGCGATCGCCGGCGTGATCGGCCTCGCCGATGCGGTCGACGGCGCCGATCTCGTCATCACCGGGGAGGGGCGGTTCGACGGTCAGTCGCTGGCCGGGAAGGTGCCGTCCGAGGTCCTCAGCGTCGTGCGCCGCGCACACGTTCCCGCGGCACTCGTCGCCGGGAGCATCGCGGCAGCGACGGACGAGTTCGCGCTGGCCGTGTCGTTGACGGAATCCGCAGGATCGAAGCGGGCGGCGATGGCCGATCCCCGCCGATGGCTGTTCGACAGCGGGTCCCGGCTTGCCGCCGCGTTCCCCGCGCGCGCGATGACGTGACGCGTGAAGCGGCGCGAGAGCTCAGCGATCTCGGCGCGGCGCTGCTCGACGCGGGAGCCTCGGTCACGGACGTGGCGACGTCGCTCACCCGGGCGGCAGCCCGCCATGGCGCGGGGCGGCTCGACTTCTCGGTGCTCCCGGAACTCGTCATGACCACGGAGCCGGTCTCCGGGGCGACGCTCGTCGTGCAGACCCGGAACCCGCCCCTCGCGTTCGCCCAGGCCGCCGCGGTGAATCGGCTCGCGCGAGCGGTCGAGGCGGGCACGGTCCCGCTCGCGGACATCGCCCGCGGACTCGCCGCCATCCGTGCCGCCGCCCGGTCGCACGACGGCCTCAAATGGGTCGCGGGCGCCGCGCTGGTCGCGCTCGGGCTGGCGTTGCTGTTCCGCTGCCCGTGGTGGGCCGTCGTCCTCGCGCTCGTCGCCGGGGCCGGGGTCGGCATCGTCACCAGGCTCCTCGAGCGGATCCGCAGCGCAGCGGCGATCGCGCCGTTCTTGACGGCCTGCCTCTCCACCCTGGCCGTCGGAGCCACGGCCGCAGCGCTCGGCACCGGGCCGGTGCCGCTCTACGCCGTCTGCGCGCCGGTCGCGATCCTGGTCCCCGGCGCCGTCATCACGAAGGCGTTGCTCGAACTCACGGCGACCGACATCATCACGGGCTCGGCCCGGCTCAGCTACGGGCTCATCGTGCTGGGGTTCATGGCGGCGGGCATCGCCGCCGGGGGGACGCTCACGGGACTCCGCGTCGACCCGGACTCGGTCTCGCTCGTCGGCACGGCCGCGCAGGCGACGGGGCTCGGGTCCGGGTGGCAGCAGCTCCCGCCCGTGTGGTGCTCGTGGCTCGGGGTGGTGGTGCTCGCCCTCGGCGTCGGGATCGCGTTCGGCTCCGGCCTCGCGCTCAACCTCGTGAACCTGGTCGTCATGACCGGGGCTTACGCCACGCTCACCGCCCTCACCCCGCTGCTCGGGAGCGTCACCGCGACGGGAGCGACGGCCGCCGCCCTCTTCGTCGCCGCCCGGCTCATCGAGCGGCTCACCCTCGCGGTGCCGGCGACCGTGTCATTCCAACCGGCGTTCCTGCTGCTCGTTCCGGGGACCGTGGGCTTGGTCTCGCTGGCCACGTTCGACCCCGCCGCGGTCGTCGCCGCGCTGCTCACCTTCGTGAGTCTCTGCATCGGAACCAAGATCGGCGACGCCGTCTCGGAACTCGTCGTGCATCGCAGGGGGTGACGCACGCGCGGCGTGCGCGGCCGCGGTGCGGCGTCAGGCCCCGCGTTCGACGAGCCGGCGCTGCAGCTCCTTGACCTCGTCGACGAGCTCGGGCGCCGGCCCGGTGACGGGGATGCCGGGGGCGACGGCGTTGATCGGCAGCGCGGCGACCGGTCCGGGCTCGAGGCCCCACTCGGCGCGCCACTGCGCGAGCTGCGCGGACGCGGTGGCGTAGACGATCCGCCCGAGCCCGACCCACGCGTGCGCGGCCGAGCACATCGGGCAGTGCTCGCCCGAGGTGTACACGACCGAGCGGCGACGCTCCTCGGGACTCAGGTGCTCGGCCGCCCAGCGCGCGATCTCGAACTCGGGATGGCGGGTCTCGTCGCCGCCGGCGACCCGGTTGCGGTCCTCGTATCGGACGGCCCCCGAGGCATCCACCAGCAGCGAGCCGAACGGTTCGTCGCCCGCCTCCAGTCCTTCTCGTGCGAGTTCGACGCAGCGCCGCAGGAACGCGACGTCCCGCGGGTCGGTGGCCGGCGCGATCTCGGGGATGCCGCTCATCGCGCCGCCCCGATGGCTGCCGTCTTCGTTCCGGTCGTTCGGTGTGCGTTCAAGACTGACCCCCTCGCTCGACGCCAGGGTACCCGCCCGCCGGCCGCGCCTCCGTGCGCATCCGCACGCCACGCGCCGACGGGCGGTAACGTCGGCAGCGGGCTCGCTCCGAACCCGCTCACCCCAGTCGAAACGAAGGAAGCCGGATGACCGCCGCCACCGCCGCACCCGAGCCGTCCGTGAAGCGCGTCCCGCTCGGCAGCACGGGCCTCGAGGCCCCGAACCTCCTGCTCGGCGCCATGCGCATCGAGGACCTCGACGACGCCGCGATCCGCGAGCTCGTCGACACCGCGCGCGCCGCGGGCATCACGTACATCGACCACGCCGACATCTACGGCCGCGAACTGCACGGCTGCGAACGCCGCTTCGCCGAGGCGCTCCGGCTCAGCCCCGCCGAGCGCGATGAGCTCACCATCCAGACGAAGTGCGGCATCGTGAAGGGCGAGAGCGCCTTCGACTTCTCCTACGAGCACATCGTCGACTCGGTCGAGGGCTCGCTCGAGGCGCTCCGCACCGACCGCATCGACGTGCTCCTGCTGCACCGGCCCGACGCCCTGGTCGAGCCCGACGAGGTCGCGCGGGCGTTCGACGAACTGCACGCGGCGGGCAAGGTGCGCGCCTTCGGCGTCTCGAACCACACGCCCGGACAGATCGAGCTGCTCCGCCGCTCCCTGAACCAGCCGATCGTGGTGAACCAGATCCAGCTCTCGCTCGCGCACGCCTCCGCGATCGCGCAGGGCATCGCCGCGAACATGTCCGACGAGCAGTCCGTCGTGCGCGACGGCGGGGGAATCGTCGACTACGCGCGCCTGCACGGCATCACCCTGCAGGCGTGGGCGCCCTTCCAGGGCCCGGCGGGGGTGTTCCTCGGCTCGGATCAGCACGCCGAGCTGAACGCCGTCATCGATCGGATCGCGGGCCGCTACGGCGTCGAGCCGATCGCGGTCGCGACTGCGTGGCTGACCCGGCATCCCGCCGGCATCCAGGTGGTCCTCGGCACGACGAAGCCGGCTCGGCTGGCCGCCGCGGCGGAGGGCTCCGATCTCCGGCTCAGCCGCAGCGAGTGGTACGAGCTGTTCCGCGCGGCCGGGCACATCGTGCCCTGACCGCGCGGAACGACTCGCCCGGTCAGGCGGACACGGCTTCGCGCCGCGCCTCCTCGATCTGCGCCGCCACCTTGGCGCGCTGCGCCCGGCCCCAGGTCTCGCGGGCGGTCAGGATGCCGGCGAGGCCGATCACGGCGGCGAGGATGTAGAGCATCGCGGCGCCGGGCCATCCGAACGCGCCGGTCAGCAGGGTCGCGAGCAGCGGGGCGAAGCCGCCGAGCGAGGCCGCGACCTGGTAGCCGATCGACGCGCCCGAGGTGCGCCTCGTCGTGCCGAACTGCTCGGAGAGCAGCGAGCCCTGCACGCCGGTGAGGGTGGCGTGGATGAAGGCGATGCCGAACACGAAGACGGCGAAGATGAGCGCCGGCACCCCGTCGTTCGTGAGCCAGTACATCGGGAACGCGAACAGGATCGCGGTCACGCATGCGGCGATGTACAGCGGCCGGCGGCCGAAGCGGTCGCTGAGCGAGCCGGCGAGGAAGGTGGTGCCGATGGCGACGACGCTCGCGACGGTGATCGCGGCGAGCGCGACCGAGCGGGTGTCGGGATGGTTCGTGGTGAGGTAGTTGAGCAGGAACGTCGCCGTCAGGTAGTAGGCGAACGACTCCACGATGCGCAGCGCGATGACGCGCAGGATGCCCCGCCAGTCCTTGCGGAGCGTCGCGAGGAACGGGTTCTTCTCGATCTTCCCGGTCTCCTTCGCCGCCTCGAACTCCGGCGACTCCGACAGCCGCGCGCGCACGATCAGGCCCGCGACGACGAGGACGAGGCTCAGCAGGAACGGCACCCGCCAGGCCCAGTCGCCGGGGAGGTTCGCGCAGACGAGGAACATGAGGCTCGCGAGCGCGATGCCGAGCGGGTTGCCGGACTGGGGGATCGCGGCGAACATCCCTCGCCGGTTCCACGGCGCGTGCTCGTAGGCCATGGTGACGGCGCCGCCCCACTCTGCGCCGAAGGCGAGGCCCTGGATCATGCGGATGACCACGAGGAGGATCGGGGCGAGGATGCCGACGGTCGCGTAGGTCGGCAGCACGCCGATCACGAAGGTCGCGCCGCCCATGACGAGCATGGCCCCGACCAGCACGGGCTTGCGGCCGAAGCGGTCGCCGAGGTACCCGCCGATCGCGCCGCCGATGGGGCGCATCAGGAAGCCGACGGCGAGGGTCGCGAACGCGAGGAGCGTGCCGACGACGGGGTCCTCGTTCGGGAAGAACACGGGACCGAAGTACAGGGCGGCGGCGGTGCCGTAGGCGATGAAGTCGTAGTTCTCGACGCTCGTGCCGACGGCGGCGGCGATCGCGGTCTTCACCCGGTCGGGCGAGCCCAGGGGGCTCGGGGCGGTGCTGGTCGTGCTGGTCATACCCAATCTCCTTCGATTGCGCGGTGGTGGGGTCAGGGGGTGGTGTCGTTCAGGTAGTCGGCGAGCGTGCGCTGCTCGAGCAGCTGCAGTTTCCGCACCCGGCGCCGGGTGTCCTCGTCGTCGTCGAACGTCGCCGTGAGGAAGGCGTCGAGGATGTCGCGGATGAGCGCGCGCGGCGCGAGCCAGGCGCCCATCGCGATCAGGTTCGCGTCGTCGTGCTCCACGGCCTGGTGGGCGGAGTACGGTTCGTGCGTCAGCGCGCAGCGGATGCCGTCGATCTTGTTCGCCGCCATGATCGCGCCGGCGCCGCTGCCGCAGACGAGCACCCCGCGCTCGGCCGCGCCGGACAGCACGGCGTGCGCGGTGCGGGCGGTGATGTCGGGGAAGTCGACGGGGGTCTCGTCGAAGGTGCCGACGTCCACGATCTCGTGGCCGAGGGCCGTCAGCTGCTCCTTCACGAATCCGGTCAGCGGGAACCCCGCGTGATCGGCGCCCACAGCAACTCTCATCCGGCAACTCCTTCATCCACGGTGAATGTGAACGTTTACATGGAAACGTTTACATGACTGCAGAGAGTTAACCTCCGTGGGCCCCTGCTGTCAAGTCGCGGGGTCAGCCGCGCGCGATGAGCCGCGTGGGCAGGGTCACCGATCGGGGGTGACCGCCGTCGATCAGCTCGAGCAGCAGGCGCATCGCGACCGCGCCCATGTGCGCGGCATCCTGCTCGATCACCGAGAGCGGCGGCTCCACCAGGCGCATCCAGTCCTGGTCGTCGAACGAGACCAGTTCGACCGCCGCACCGCGGCCGCGGATCGCCTCGAACGCCCCGGAGCTCATGAGCGCGTTCGAGGACAGCACCGCCGTCGGCGCCGGGCTCAGGTCGAGGAGCCGCTCGGCGGCGTCCGCGCCGCCGCCGCGCCGACCGTCGGCGAGCTGCACGAGCTCCGGCGCCGGATCCAGCCCGAGCTCGTCGCGGATGCGCTCGAACGCCGAGACTCGCGCCCGCCCCGTCGAGACGGAGACCGGCCCGGCGATCAGGCCGATGCGCCGGTGCCCGCGATCCCGCAGGTGGGTGATCGCCTGCTCGATCCCTTGCCGTACATCGAACGTCACGACGGGGGCGTCGACGCCGTCGAGCGTGCGGTTCAGCAGCACCACCGGGATCCCGGCCTCGAGGAGCGAGCTGGCGCCCTCGGCGCTGCCGCCCTGCGGCGACATCAGCACACCGTCCACGCGCTGGGCGCGGAACGCCCGGAGATACCTGGCCTCGATCGCGGAGTCCTCGTCCGCGTTGGCGAGCATCGTCACCCGTCCCGCCGCGAGCGCCTCCTGCTCCGCCCCGTGCGCCGCGTCGGCGAAGAAGGGGTTCCGCACATCGGAGATCGACAGGCCGATCACCCCCGTGCGCGCCAATCGGAGCGACTGCGCCCGCGCGTTCGGTGTGTAGCCGAGCTGCAGGGCGGCCTCGCGCACGCGCTCGCGCGACTCCGCGGAGGTGGCGGGGTTCCCGCTCAGCACCCGCGACACAGTCCCGATCGAGACGCCCGCGAGCCGCGCGACATCATGAATCGTGCTCATCCGGTGCCTCGCTCGAAAACGTTTCCACGTGCGCGGTCACGGTACCACGGCGGGGCCGCGGAGCCGTCCGATCCCCCGGCTCCGGTCACTCGGCGATGCGCACTCCCATCGGCGGCTCCAGATCTGACTCCTTCGCAGCGTGCGTCAGGAGACCCTACCCGCGCGCGCTCGTCGGCGCCGGTGTTCGCCCCTCGATCAGGCCGCGAGCACGCGGTGCCGGTCGGACGTGCTGGATGCCGTGAAGGCGACGGCCTCGTGCAGCTCCGCGTCGGCGGCCGTCGGCACCACCGACCCGGCATTGCGTCGGGCTTCGCGGAGCACGTCGGCGCGCGAGGTGTGCCACGTCGGCGCCGAGCGGCGTGCGATCCAGACGGCCTCGAAGCCGCCGCGCTGCCCGCGCTCGACGTAGGCGACGAGTCGCTGCACCTGTCCCACCGGGTACCGCGAGTCGCAGAGCCGCCAGCTGCCCGCCGCGAGCGGCTCCCAGATCAGTGTCTGCTCCATGTCGATCGACCTCCCGAGAGCATCATCGCGTCGGAACGGCCCACGCACGGGGCCCTTGACACGGGCGGCATTTCAGCTCAATCGGCTACGCTGGCCACACCGGTCGTCCTACCCCTTCCGGCAGACGGAGTGACCGTGGACCCGGCCCAACTCGCCCTCGACCCCGACGAGCTCCGCAGGCTCGACGAGTGCGCGAAGGAGCCGATCCGCACACCCGGCTCGATCCAGGCGCACGGCACCCTGCTCGGCATCGACCGCACTGGCCTCATCGCGGTGGCGAGCGAGAACGCGAGCGACTGGCTGGGGCACCTGGTGGCCGAGCTCGGCAACCCCGAACTGGAGTACGCGGTGCGCAGCGGGCACGCGATCGACCCGGTGCGGATTACCTGGCACGGCGAGGCATGCGACGCGATCGTGCATCACCGCGACGCCATCACGATCGTCGAGATCGAGCCCCTGCCGGAGACCGGCGAGTACGCCCGCACCGCGGTCGTCGGGGCGATCATGCGCACCTCGCACGCGAGCTCCGAGGAGGAGCTGCGCGCGGCGGTGGTCACCGAGATCCGTGAGATCACCGGCTTCGACCGCGTCATGATGTATCACTTCCACGACGACGGCCACGGCGAGGTGGTCGCGGAAGCGCGCGCGGATGAGCTGCCGCCGTACCTCGGCCTGCACTTCCCCTCCTCCGACATCCCGCCGCAGGCGCGCGCCCTCTACATCTCGAAGATCGGGCGCACGATCGCGAGCACCGAGGCCCCCGGCATCCCGCTCGTCGCGCTCGCCGACGACCCGCGGACGCTCGATCTGTCGGATGCCGAGCTGCGCACGGTCTCGCCCTACCACCTGCAGTTCATGCGGAACATGGGCCAGGCCTCGAGCTTCTCGCTCTCGATCGTCGAGAGCGGCCGGCTCGTCGGCATGATCACGTGCGCCGATCGGGGCGAGCGGCGTCTGCCCGTGCTGCTCCGGCGGGCGCTCGAGGTGCTGGCGGGACAGATCGCCCTGCAGCTCGCCTCGATGCGGCAGATCAGCCGCCTGCAGCACATGGTCGACGTGCGCGCGCGGCGGGCGGAACTGCTCGCCCCGCTCTACGCGTCCGACGACATCCACGCCGCGCTGCTCGGCGGCACCGCGACGGTGCTCGACCTCGTGCCGGCCGACGGCGTGCTGGTGCGGATCGCGGGCACCTCGCGGATGGCGGGCGAGACGCCCGCACTCGGCCCGATCCTGCAGGTGCTCGAGCGGGTCGGCGCGATCCCCTTCGTGTCCGAGTGCCTCGTGACGGAGCGGCCCGATCTCGCCGAGCTGATCCCTGGCGTCGCCGGCCTCCTCATCGTGCCGCTCGCGGAGTCGGGCGATGTGCTCGTGTTCTTCCGCGGCGAGCTTGCACGCGAGATCGCCTGGCTCGGGGACCCCGGCGGCACGAACCGGCCCGACGAACTGTCGCCGCGCACCTCGTTCGCCGCGTGGAAGCGCACGGTTCGGGACCGCAGTGCGCCGTGGGGCACGGTCGTCGAGGAGGCGGCGGAGCTCGGCCACGAGCTGGAGGTCGCCCTGCAGCGGCGGGCCGAGGCCCAGCTCGCCGAGCTCGCGATGCGCGACGCGCTCACCGGACTGTACAACCGGCGCTACCTGGTGGAGCGGCTGGCCACGAGGGGCCCGGTGGGCGAGGCCGGCAAGGCGATGCTCTTCGTCGACCTCGACGACTTCAAGAGCGTGAACGACGCGCACGGGCACGATGCCGGCGACGCGGTGATCCTCGAGGTCGCGAACCGCCTCACCGAGTCCTCGCGCGAGCAGGACGTCGTGGTGCGGCTCGGCGGCGACGAGTTCGTCGTGCTGCTCGACGGGGTCATCGGCGAGGATGTCGAGGCGATCGCCGATCGCATGGTGCAGTCGATCGCGGTGCCCATCGTGACCAGCCGCGCGGTGCTCTCGGTGACGGCGTCGTGCGGCGTCGTCGTGGCCGAGCCCGGCTCGCCCAGGGTCGGCCTGCTGGAGGCGGCGGACGCGGCGATGTACCGCGCCAAGCACGCCGGACGGAACCGCATCTCGCTCTGAACGGCGCGCCGCCGCTCAGGCGCCGGGTGTCAGGCCGAGGGCTCCGGGGTCAGTCGCATGCCGGCGGCCCCGTTGGCGGAGTCGATGAGCTCCTCGAGCCAGACCCGGTTGATCTCGCCGGGCGCGCCGTCGAACTCGAAGCGCAGCGTCGAGGACGGGTTGATCCACACCTGCTGGCGCGCGCCGCCGTCGCCGTCGATGGAGAGCGCGAAGGCCTCCTTGCGGCGGAGCTTGGCGAGCACGACGAACTCGAGGTGCGCGAGGGTGCGATCGGGGATCGCGAACGAGGCCGGCGGCGAGCCGTAGTGCAGATTTCCCATCGCTCCGATCCTATGCGGAAGCGAGCCGGGGTAGCCTGAATCGGTGACCCTTGTGCACCGACTGACCGTAGACGGCCGAGACTACTTCCTGCCCGACCCCGTGACCGAGCTGAAGCAGCAGGTCCTCGAGGCGATCAAGGCGGGCGGCGGGTACGTCAACATCCCGCCGCTGCGCGGCGGCCCCGGCATCGACATCCTCTTCTCGCCGGGCATGCCCGTGACCTGGTCGCAGATCGACGTCGGCGGCGACCTGTCCGAGCGCGACGACGACAAGCCCGCTGGCGCAGCCGGCGACGAGATCGTCCTCTAGCCGAGCGGGAGCGGCTAGGCGACGCTGAGCAGCCGCTCCGCCTCGGCCGCGGGCAGCGCGGGGGAGTAATAGAAGCCCTGGCCGCGATCGCAGCCCCACCGCCGGGCGCGGTCGAGATCTTCGGCGGTCTCGATGCCCTCCGCGACCACCACGGCGCCGCGCGCGTGCGCGACCTCCACCGCCGCACGGGCGAGCGCGTCCGCCTCCGGGGCCCGGTCGCGCATGAGCGAGCGGTCGATCTTGACCTCGGTGAGCGGCATGCGCCGGAGCGCCTCGATCGAGGTGAAGCCGGCGCCGAAGTCGTCGACGGAGACGCCGATCCCGCCGTCGATGAGCATCTGCAGGGCCTCGACCTCCTCGCAGCTCTCGGTGAGGGCGGGGGTCTCGGTGATCTCGGCGGTCACGGTGCCCGCCGGCAGCCCGAGCTCTCGCACGGACTCCAGCACGGTCGCGGCGAAGTCCGGGCGGAGCTGCGTCGGGGAGACGTTGATCGCGAGCCCGACGTGCCGGCCGTGGCGGTGCCACTCGGCGACGCGGCGCCCGGCCTGCTCGAGCATCGCGCGGCTGAGGTCGCCGATCAGGCCGGTGCGCTCGGCGACCGGGATGAACAGATCGGGCAGCACCAGGCCGCGAACGGGGTGCAGCCAGCGGCACAACGCCTCGACCACCACGGCTTGCCCGGTCGCGAGTTCGTACTCGGGCTGGAAGTAGGCGACCAGCTCGCCCCGCCCGACGGCGCGACGGAGTTCGTCGGCCGACTCGTCGGCGATGGGATGCGATGCGCGGCGCTCCATCCCACCAGACTCGTCCTGTCAAGCCCCTTGCGCAAGGATCGTTCGTTCTCAGCTTGAGGGTGTACCGTACCGCCTCGCGGCTTCAGCGCACCCCCGACCGCGAGCTCAGCGGGCCGATGCCGGCCAGCGGTCGTGCGCCGGGTATCCTTCCTCTGATGGGCACGCTCACCTACGACTCCAAGCTGGTCGTCTCGTTCGACGATCGGGTGCTCGCGCACCTGCAGGCGGCGATCTGGGCGAAGCTGCGACGCGGCGAACCGTTCGCCTTCACCTGGACGGAGTCCGCCTCGGCCAGCGGCTTCGGTCGCACCTCGGTCTGGCTGTCGCCGGCGATCCCCGTCGCCTTCGAGTACTTCGGGGGCCGCGCCCCGCGCCTCAACCCCGCCTGGGTGCAGGCGATGAACCGCTCGGCGAACTCCGCCGGCGGCCTCACGATCGTGCCGGAGCCGCTCGACGCCAAGCGCGAGCCCGCCTAGCGCTCCGCCGTGGCCGGGGCGGTCGGTTCGGGCACGAGGCTGAGGCCGGCGGGCGAGTTCGCCGCCCGCGTCAGTTCGCGCAGCCAGAGCGGGTTCAGCCGCGGCTCCCGTGCGTCGAAGAACTCGAAGACGATCGGGATGTCCGGGCCGAGCCAGATCGAGTTGCGGCCGCTGCCCTGCTCGGCGGGCACTTCCCAGGAGAACGCGAAGGACTCGCCGCGCCGCAGCTTGGCCAGGATGACGCTGCGCAGATGGGCGAGCGACCGGTCCTCGATCTCGACGGTCCGGATGAAGCGATAGGTCAGGATGCCCACCGCTCCAGCATGCCACCCCCGCGGTCACTCGGCCGCCACCCGGGCCGCAGGATCGGCGCCCGCGGTGCCCGCGCCCGGCTCGGGGAGCTCGCGCACCCGGGGCAGCCGCGAGCGCAGCACGTACAGCAGCTGCGCGGCGAACAGCACCGCGCACCCCGCGACGCACCACTCGATGCCGACCGTGGCGGCCAGGGCGGCGCCGAGACCGGCGCCGATCGGACGGGCACCGTAGGTGGCGACGACGAGCACGGAGGAGACCCGTCCGATCATCCGGGTCGGCGTGACCGCCTGTCGCAGCGCGGTGGTGCCGATCGTCCAGAGCACCGGGCCGAGCCCGAAGAGGAAGTAGGAGAGCACGGCGAGGGTCGGGCGGGGGACCCAGAGCGTCGCCGCGATGAGCAGCGCGGCAGCGAAGCCGCCCATCGGCCCGAACAGCGCCATCCGGCCCAGCGGGACGCGCGCCGACAGCCAGCCCGCGCTCAGTGCGCCGAGCACCATGCCGACGCCGAATGCGCCGAGCGCCACGCCGATGAGCTCCGGGGTCATGCCGAGACGCTCGAGCGCGTACACGACGAAGACGGACTGCAGCAGGAACCAGCCGACGTTGAACAGGAGCGAGGTGACGATCATCGCCCGCAGCAGCGCGTGCGTGAAGACGAAGCGCAGGCCCTCGCCGATCTCGCGCCAGGGGTGGCTGCGCGGCGCGACGTCGCCGCGCGTCACCCGCGTCGTCGCGAGCAGGGCGAGCGCCGCCCCGCAGGCGACCGTCGCAGCGACGAACGCCGTCGGGGCGCCTCCGGCCGCCACGGCCGCGCCGCCGAGCACGGGTCCCGAGATGAACGCCGCGCTCCGGCCGAGTTCGAGCCAGCGGTTCGCCGGGACGAGTTGCTCGCGCGCCACGAGCCGTGGCACGGAGGCGGGGACGGCGACGCTCAGGCCCATCGTGCCGATCGCGCCGACGAAGCCGAGCGCGAGCAGGGCCGGGAAGGTCAGGGACTCGAGCAGGAGCAGCACGACGACCGCCGCGAGGGTCGCCGTCCGCAGGGCCTCGGAGCCGAGCAGCACTCGGCGCGGGGCGGCCCGGTCCACGAGCAGCCCGAACGGCACCGCGAGCAGGAGGAACGGCAGCGTCTGCGCCACTTGCAGCAGGGCGGTCTCCGCCGCGCCCACGCCGAGCGCGAGCACCGCAAGCAGCGGTGCGGCCACGAGCACGAGCTGCTCGGCGAGCTGGGTGAGGACGCTCGCCCAGGAGAGGCGGGTGAAGCCGGAGGGGAGCGGGACGCGTTCGCGGGTGAGCTGCATGCCCCCACCCCACCACCGCGGGCGGCGCCGCTCCGGCGGAAATCGGACGGGGCGTGCGGCCCGTCCCGGCGAGGTCGGGCGCCGGATTCGACCGGATCGTGCGGACGGTGTGCGTGGCGATCCGACCGGAGAGGGCGGCGCCGCCGGATCCCGGATGACCGATTCCGCCCGGTCGGCCCCGAGCGCGCCTCAGATGCGTCGCGGGCCGGGGCCGTCGGCGCTCAGGGCGTCGTCGGGGTTCAGCAGCCGGCAGGCCTTCAGCGAGAGGCATCCGCAGCCGATGCAGCCGGTGAGCTCGCGCTGCAGGTGCTCGAGCTGCGTGCGCCGGGCGTCGAGTTCCGCGCGCCAGATCTTGGCGAGCCGTCGCCAGTCCTGCTGCGACGGTGCGTGGTCGAGCGGGAGCCCGGCGAACAGCTCCTGCACGTCGCCGAGCGGGATGCCGAGCCGCTTCGCCACGACGATCAGGGAGATGCGCCGGAGCATGTGCCGCGGGTAGCGGCGCTGGTTGCCGGCCGTGCGGGTCGAGGCGATGAGCCCGAGCTGCTCGTAGAAGTGCAGCGCCGAGGCGGGCACGCCGGTGCGTCGGGAGACCTCGCCGATCGCGAGCAGGTCGTCGGGTTCCAGGGACATGGCACCTCCTTGACCTCAAGTTTACTCGAGGTATTACCGTGGCCCGCGGCGTCGCATCGGCGCTCGGATGCCGCGGCATCCGCCCCTCGACACGAAGGACGGACCATGACCGAGATCGACCAGGACTCGACCGCCACCGGGACGTGGCGCGAACTGCTCGGCAGCCGGTATGCACCGATCGCCGCCGTCCTCGCGGGCGGGGTGCTGCTCGAGGCGAGCAACGTCTACCTCACCACCAGCCTGCTGCCGACGATCGTCGCCGAGATCGGCGGGGCCGAGTTCTACGCGTGGACGATGACGGTGTTCCTGCTCGCCTCGGTCGTCAGCTCCATGCTCGTGAGCCGCGTGCTCACCCGACGCGGGGCCGTGCAGGCCTACCTGCTCGCGCTGGGCCTGTTCGCGGCCGGCTCGCTCCTCTGCGCCGCGAGCCCGTCGATGCTCGTGCTGCTGCTCGGCCGCGCGGTGCAGGGCCTCGGCGGCGGCCTGCTCGCCGGACTCGGCTACGCGCTCATCCAGCGCGCACTGCCCGAACGGCTCTGGGCCCGGGCCGCCGCGCTCGTCTCGGCCATGTGGGGCGTCGGCAACCTCGTCGGGCCCGTCGTCGGCGGGGGCTTCGCACAGCTCGACGCGTGGCGCTGGGCCTTCGCCCTGCTCGCCATCGTCTCGGCCCTGATCGCCCTCGTCGTGCTGCGCTGGATGCCCCGGACCGCGACCTCGCCGTCGAGCGACGCCCTGCCGTGGGCCTCGCTGCTGCTGCTCGCGGGCGCCGTCGGCGCGGTCGGTGTCGCCAGCATCCTGCCCGCCGGCGTCTGGACCGCGGTCGTGCTGCTCACCGGTGCCGCGCTCGCCGTGGGTTTCGTCGCCCACGAGCGGCGCACCGGCACCGGCATCCTGCCCCGCGTCACCTTCGCGCGGGGCTCCTCGCTGCGCTGGGTCTACCTCACCGTCGCGGTGCTCGCCTTCGGCATCGGCACCGAGGCGTTCATCCCGCTGTTCGGACAGGAGGTCGGCGGCCTCATCCCCTTCACCGCCGGGCTGCTCGGCGCAGCGCTCTCGCTCGGCTGGTCGGTCACCCAGGTGGTCACCGCGAACGCCAGCACGGCGGCCGCACGCCGGGCGCTCATCCTCGTCGGCCCCCTCGTGCTCGCCGCCGGCCTCGCGGCGTACGGCCTGCTGCAGCACGACGAGCCCTCGCTCGCGGTGATCGTGCTCTGGTTCGTGACCCTGTTCGTCGCGGGGGCGGGCATCGGGCTCGGCTTCCCGCACCTCACCGTCGCGGCGCTCGGCAGCACGAGCGGCGAGGAGGAGGGGGCGAAGGCCGCCGCGGCCGTCAACACCGTGCTCCTCATCGCGAGCGCGTTCGCCGCCGCGCTCGCCGGGGTGCTCGTGAACCTGGCCGCGCCCGATCTCGTGCGCGCGGCCCAGCTGCTCATGCTCGTCTTCGCGGGTGTCGGCCTGCTCGGCATGCTGCCGGCCAGCGGGGCAGGGCGGGGCGTCGCTCGCGGCGCGGCGGGGGAGTGAGCACCCGTACCGGCTCGGGGGACCACGACTGGTTCGCTGAGCTTGTCCACGCGCCCGAACCGCCCGAAGCGCCCGAAGCGCCGATGACCGGATCGTACCGAGTCATGGCCGGTTCGGCCCTCGCCGAAGACGCCCGTGCAACGCAGGATGATTCCATGACCGCTCGTTCCGACACCGCCCTGCTCGTCATCGATGTGCAGGAATCGTTCCGCCAGCGCGCCGACGACTGGGCGGCGACGGCCAACCCCCGGGCCGTGCCGAACGTCGTCCGGCTCGTCGAGCGGGCCCGCGAAGCCGGTGACCTGATCGTGTGGGTCACCCACGCGGAGCCCGGCACCGGTCACGTGTTCGACCCGGCGCTGGGCTTCGTGCGGGTGATGGACGAGCTGCAGCCCGGCGCCGACGAGCCGCGGGTGACGAAGACCTCGATCAACGCGTTCACGTCGACGAATCTGCAGCAGCAGCTGACGGTCGCCGGCATCCGCCGACTCGTCGTCTGCGGCATCCGCACCGAGCAGTGCTGCGAGACGACCGCTCGCGTCGCGAGCGACCTCGGCTACGAGGTGCAGTTCGTCATCGACGCCACGACAACCTCCCCGATCCGCGCGGGCGAGGGATACCCGGAGATCTCCGGCGAGCAGCTGATGGCACGCACGGCGTCGATCCTCGGCGGCCGCGGCTTCGCGGAGATCGTGACGACCGAGCAGCTCGCGGGGGTGGCGGTCCCGGCATGACCCGCGTCGTCTTCCTGCTCGCGCCCGGCGTGATCCTGCTGGATCTCGCCGGGCCGGCGCAGGTGTTCGCGACGGCCGCCTCGGCCGGCGCGGACTACCGTCTCGACTACGTGGCCGAGACCGCGAGGATCCCCTCCGGGCACGGGCTGATGCTCGAAGCCGCCGTCGAGCGGCCCGAGCTTGACCCGGCGGACCTCCTCGTCGTCCCCGGCTGGCGGGCCCCGCTCGAGCCCGGCAGCGGCGCGTTCGCCGAGGCGACGCTGCGCTGGATCCGCGAGCACCACGAGCGCGGCGGCACCGTCGTGAGCGTGTGTTCGGGCGCGTTCGCCCTCGGCCGCGCCGGACTGCTCGAGGGTCGGCGCTGCACGACGCACCACGACATCCAGCACGAGCTGCAGCGCCGGAACCCGGACGCCCGGGTCATCCACGACGTCCTTTACGTCGACGACGACCGCGTGCTCAGCTCGGCCGGGATCGCGAGCGGGATCGACCTCGCCCTCTTCCTGCTGGCGCAGCGCCAGGGGCCGGCCCTCGCCGCGCGGGTCGCGCGGGAGATGGTCGTCTACGCGCGCCGCAACGGCGATGCAGCGCAGCTCAGCGCGCTGCTGCGGCACCGCTCGCACGTCGACGAGCTCGTGCACCGCGTGCAGGACCTCATCGACCGGTCCTTCGACCAGCCGCTGCCGCTCGCCGAGCTCGCGGAGGGCGTGCACGCGAGCCCGCGCACCGTGACGCGGGCGTTCACCGCCGCCACCGGCCTCACGCCGCTGCGCTACCAGCAGCTGCTGCGACGGGAACGAGCCGAGCATCTGATGGCGCAGGGCTACACCGCCGACGCGGCCGCGCGGGAGGTCGGCTTCGAGGACGCGCGGATGCTGCGGCGGATGCGGGCCGCAGTGCGTCCCGCGACCATGCCGGTCGTCTCGGCGGGATGACGTCGGGGCTGCCCAGCGACGTTGTGACCAGAAATGCTACATTGGTCACAACGTCGGAAACGGAGCCCGCCGCCATGCCACGACCACTCGTCCCGAATCGCCGCGAACGCATTCTCGACGCCGCGGAGCAGCTCGTGCTCGACCGCGGATTCGATGCGATGAGCGTCGCCTCGGTCGCCGAGCGCGCCGGCATCGCCAAGGGCGCCGTGTACCGCGAGTTCGCGAGCAAGCACGAGCTCCGCGAGGCGCTGCTCGGCCGGGGCGCCGAGCGCATGCGCGCCCGGGTCGAGCAGGAGCTCGGCGCGCAGCCCCTGCTCAGCGAGGGCTACCGCGCGACGATCCGGGCGCTCCTCGGCGACCCGTTGATGACCGCCGCGTACCTCGACGACGAGGCGGTGCTCGGCACCCACGCCGACGCCGTCAGCGACGAGCGCTTCCGGGTGCATTTCGAGGGCACCGCCGAGTGGATCCGCCAGCTCCAGGAGCGCGGTGCGTTTAGTGCGGCGGTCGACGCCGAGCAGCTCGCGCTCGCCCTGTCGTGCGCGACGATCGGCCTGCTCTCGGCGGCGAAACGGCTCGGGCCGTTGAGCCCGGCGCAGCTCGGCGGGGCCATCTCCGTGCTCGCCACGATGGTCGCCGGCTTCGAGCGTGCGGATGCACCCGCGGCCGGCGCGTGACGAAGGGAGCGGCATGCATGCGAGTGTGACGAGCGGGCGGGGCGACCGGACGGTGCTCCTGCTGCACGGCGGCGGCGTGGGCGGGTGGATGTGGCGGCCCGCGATCGACGAGCTCCGCTCCGAGCCCACGCTGATCGTCCCGGACCTGCCCGGCCACGACCGCAGCTCGGCGACGCCCTACGTCTCGCATACCCGGACGGTGCGCGAGCTGGCTGAGCTGATCGAGCGGCGTGCCGAGGGGCCGGTCGCGGTGGTGGGCTTCTCGCTGGGCGCGCAGCTCGCGGCGCTCCTCGCCGCCGAGCGGCCCGAGCTCGTCGACCGCGTCGCCGTGGTGAGCGCGCAGGCCGAGCCGACCTCCGCGGCCGGCCTCATCCTCGGCCTGCTGGGCCTCACCGCACCGCTCGCGCGGCGGCGCTGGTTCGCGACGCTGCAGGCGCGGGAGCTGTTCGTCCCGGCATCCCTGCTCGACGACTACCTGCGCACCTCGGCGGGCATCTCGCGCGCGACGCTCCTCGCGGCCGTCGGCGAGAACCTCCGCTTCACCGTGCCGGTGGGCTGGGCGCGCTTCCCCGGCCGCGCCCTCGTGCTCGCCGGCGCGAAGGAGCGCGCCGTCATGCGCCGTTCCGCCCGCCGCCTGGCCGAGGCCCTGCCGGGCAGCGAGCTGGAGATCGTGGAGAGCTGCGGCCACGGCATCCCGCTGCAACGGCCCGAGTGGTTCGCGAGGCGGCTGGAGCGCTGGCTGGCCGAGGACTAGCGAGCGCTCCGGGAGCCGCAGCCCGCCGTCGTCACAGCCCGCCGTCGATGCGGAGCACCTGGCCGGTGAGGTACTCGGACCCGGGCTCCAGCAGGAAGCGCACGAGCGGGGGCACGTCGGCGGGCGTGCCCAGGCGGCCGAGGGCGTTCCGCACGTTCGCGTTCGCCTCGGGGCGCTCGGCCATGCGGCGGAGCAGGCGGCCGGTCGCGATCGGGCCGGGTGCGATGCAGTTGACCCGGATGCCCTCGGGGCCGAGGTCCTTCGCTAGATAGCGCGAGTAGTGGGCCACGGCCGCTTTCGCCACCCCGTAGTGGGCGTAGCCGCCGTGCTCGGTCGGCTCGATCCCGTTGAGCGAGGACATGGTCACGATCGCTCCGCCGGGCGTCGCACGGAGCAGCCCGAGGTTCGCCTGCACCGTGCGAACCGTGCCCAGAAGGTTGCGCTCCAGCATCTCGCCGAGATCGGCGAGCGAGACCTCCGACGCCCGATTGCCGTCGAGCTCGCCGGAGCCGCCGCCGGCGTTGCAGACGAGGCCGTCGAGCGAGCCCCACCGCGTCCGGAGCTCGGTGGCCACCGCGTCGAGCGCGGCCCCGTCCGTCACGCTCGCCTCGAAGCCGACGGCGTCCGCCCCGAGCTCGCGGAGGACGTCCACCACGGGCGCCGTGAACGGCTCCTCCGGGAACTCGCGGTAGCCGTCGAGGTCGAGGTCCAGCACCGCGACGTCCCAGCCGGCGCCGGCGAGGTGCTCGGCGAACGCGCGGCCGAGACCCCGGGCGCCGCCCGTGACGAGGACGCGCCGTCGTTCCCCGGTCATGCGACCGGGACGGCCGCGCCGAGGCGTTCGGCCGCGAGCGAGCGGATGGTCTCGCCGAGCAGTTCGAGGGCTCGTGCCGCCTCCTCGGCCGTGATCGTCATCGGCGGGGTGACCCGCAGCACGTTCCCGTAGAGGCCGCCGCGGCCGATCAGGAGGCCGAGCTCCCGCGCCCGCTGCACCGCCGCGACCGCGAGGGCCGGCGCGGGCTCGGTCGTGCCCGGTTCGACGAGCTCGACGCCGATCATCAGCCCGGCTCCGCGGACCTCGCCGACGAGTCCCTGCGACTCGGCCGCGATGGCGCGGAGCCCGCGCTGCAGGACCTCGCCCATGCGGTCGGCCTGCTCGATCAGGCCGTGCTCCTCGATGTAGTCGAGGGTCGCGTTGGCCGCCGCCATCACCACCGGGTTGCCGCCCGCCGTCGAGATGCTGTTCGCCGGCAGGCTGTTCATGATCTCGGCCTCGGCGACGACGGCGCCGATCGGCAGCCCGTTCGCGATGCCCTTGGCGAGGGTCAGCAGCTGCGGTACGACGCCGTGCGAATGGATGCCGTACGGACCGCGGCCCGTGCGGCCCCACGCCGTCTGCACCTCGTCGGAGATGAGCGGGATGCCGTACTCGTCGAGCACCGCCTTCGTGCGCTGGAAGAAGCCGGGCGGGGGCTCGGCGAAGCCGCCGGCACCCTGCACGGGCTCGACGAGCATCGCCGCGACCTGGCCGCTCGTGCTGGTCTCGATGATGGTGCGCATCTCCTCGATGCAGGCGTCGACGAAGCGGGCGTCGTCGAGGTCGCGGAACGGGCTGCGGTAGCGGTAGCCGCTGTGCAGGTAGCTCACCTGCAGCGGGCTGAAGCCGGTCGCGGACCAGGCGCGGATGCCGGTCGTCGCGACCGTGCCGAAGCTGCGGCCGTGGTAGCTGCCGCGCAGCGCCAGCACCTGGTTGCTCGATGCGTGCGCCGTCGCGACGAGGAGGGCAGCCTCGACCGCCTCGGTCCCCGAGTTCACGAAGAACACGCGGGGATCGGCCATCCGGCTCGCGGCGGCCAGCCGCTCGGCGAGCCGCACCTGGCCGCTCAGCAGGTACAGCGTCGAGGAGTGCAGGATGTGCGAGGACTGGCGTCGGATCGCCTCGGTGATCTCGGGGATGTCGTGCCCGACCATGGTCGCGAGCAGCCCGCCGAAGCAGTCCAGGTACTCGCGGCCGTCGCTGCCGAGCACGGTGCGGCCACGGCCCGAGACGAGCTCCAGCGGCTCGTCGTAGTACAGGGACATCCAGTCGGGCATCACGGCGCGGTGGCGCTCGAGGAGCGAGGGCGCCTCGGCTACGGGCGGGCTGGGCTGCGCGTTCGTCATGCGCCCACGGTAGGGCCGAGGGCGACGGCGGACGGGGCCGAAGGAGCGATATTTCAGATAATCGAAAAGCTTGTTCGGAATATCGATGAGGTCCGGGAGCGCCCCCATGATGATCCAGACCAGAGAGGGAAGCCAGCAATGACAGCAGCGGAATCGCGCGGTCTCGACGAGGAGATCGCGGCGCACGGCGAGGCCATCGCCGCGCTCCTCGCCGACGCCGTCCGGCGGCCGAGCGTGACCGGTGCCGAGCGCGCCGTCGCGGACTTCTTCGCCGACTGGATGCGCGGGCACGGCTGGGACGTCGAGCTCCAGCCCCTCGCCGGCACCGACTTCGCCGCCGGTGAGGAGCACGTCGCCGAGCGCGCGAACGTGATCGGCTACCCCCTCGGCCGCCCGCAGCCCGGTCAGCGGACGATCGTCTTCAACGGCCACCTCGACGTCGTCCCCGAGGGGGACCACGCCGCCTGGGCGCATCCGCCCTTCGGCGGCGTCCGCGAGGGCGGGCGCGTGCACGGGCGCGGGACGGTCGATATGAAGGGCGGCATCGCCGCCGCGCTGATCGCGCTCGAGGTGCTCCGCGAACGCGCCGAGCCGCTCAGCCATCTCCCCGTCGTCCACCTCGTGATCGGGGAGGAGCGCACCGGCGTCGGCACCCGGCTCGCGCTCTCCCTCGCCGCACCGCCCGCCGCCGCCGTCGTGCTCGAGCCGACGGGCAACGCCCTCGTCACGGCGTGCACGGGGCTCCAGTTCTTCCGCGTCGAGGCGGCGGGCGTCGCCGCGCACTCCTCGGCGCCCTGGCTCGGCGTCGACGCCCTCGCGCGACTGCTCGTGCTGCGGGACGCGCTGATCGCGACCGCCGCCGCCCGCTCCGCCGGCTTCGCCCACCCCCGCTTCGCCGACGTGCCCACCGGCATCCCGTTCAACATCGGCCTCCTCGAGGCCGGCGAATACCAGGCATCCGTGCCGGAGCGCGCCCGCATGACCGGACGGATCGGGCTGAAGCCCGGCGAGGACCCCGAGCTCGCCCGAGCCGAGTTCGCGGCCGCGCTCGCCGCGGCCGTCCGCGACGACCCGCACGAGCTCAGGCAGCCGCACCGGCTCGACTGGCTCGGGGCGCCGTACCCGGGCTGGGAGACCTCCGAATCGAGCGAGCTCGCGCTGGCCTTCGTGCGCGCACTGGAGCTCGTCGACGGCGCCGCCGAGCTGCGCGGCTTCACGGCCGGAAACGACGCCGGCCAGTACGCCGCGCTCGGCGTGCCGACCCTCGTCTTCGGCCCGGGGGACACCTCGCTCGCGCACACCGCGAACGAGTCCGTCGCCGAGACGGAGCTGCTGCGCGCGGCCCGCACGATCGCCCAGGCCCTGCGGGTGCTGCCGTGACCGCCGCGAAGCCGGAGATCCTGACGACGCTCAGCCGGGGCATGGCGGTCTTCGAGCACCTCGTGAACGCCGGGCCCGCCACCGCGAAGCAGCTCGCCGCCGAACGCGGCCTCTCGCTCGGCGTCTGCTACCACGTGCTGCGCACGCTCGAAGCCGACGGCTACGTCGTCCGCGGCGAGGGCGGTCGCTACGCGCTCGGCCCGCACGGGTTCGCCCTCGGGCGGGGCCTGCAACGGCACTCGGAGATCGCCCCGGAGCTCTCGGTCATCCTCACCCGGCTGTTCAACGCGACGGGCGAGACGGCCTTCATCGCGGAGTGGACCGGCGGGGCGGTGCTGCTGCGGCACTTCCTGACGAGCACCCACACGCTCAGCGTCGGCGGGCTCGAGGTCGGCTACACGGGCGACATGCACGCCAGGGCATCCTGCAAGTCGATCCTCGCCCACCTTCCGGTCGAGCAGGTGGAGACGCTGTTCGCCGGGGTGAAGCTGACCCGGCTCACGCCGCGCACCGTGACCGACCTCGACGGCCTGCTCATGGAGCTGGCGCGCGTGCGCAGCCAGGGCTACGCCGTCGACGAGGAGGAGTTCGCCGAGGGCATGCGCTGCGTCTCGGCGCCGTACTTCGCCCCGGACGGCACCCCGGCCGGCTCGTTCACGGTGTCCGCCCCGACGGAACGATTCACCCGTACGCGGCCGCAGCTCGTCGCCGCAGTGGGGGAGGCCGCCAGCCTGGCGAGCTCCCTGCTCGCCTCCGGGCGCCTGCGCGCGCCCGCCGCAGTCCACGAGGCCGCCCGCGCGGCCGGAGACCGGAAGGAGACCGCATGAGCCAGGACACGCTGCTCGCCTCGCTCGAGGTGATGCACCGCATCCGCGAGACCGAGGAGGCGATCAGCCGACTGCGGCTGAGCGAGGACATCGTCGGCTCGGTGCACCTCTGCAACGGCCAGGAGGCGATCTACACCGGGGCCGTCCGCGCCCTCGACCTCGGCCGCGACGCCGTGTTCCCGACCTACCGGGGCCACGGCTGGGCGATCGCGTGCGGCGTGCCGCCGGAGGCCGTGCTCGCCGAGCTGCTCGGCCGGGCCAGCGGCATCAGCGGCGGCCGAGGCGGCTCCGCCTACTTCACGGCTCCCGCGTACGGCATGTACGGCGAGAACTCCATCGTCGGCGCGGGCGCGCCGATCGCGTGCGGGGCGGCGCTCGCCGGCCGCTTCGACGGGAGCGGCCGAGTGGCCGTGGCCTCCTTCGGCGAGGGCGCGATGAACCAGGGCGCCGTGCACGAGGCCATGAACTTCGCCGCGGCGATGACGCTGCCGGTGATCTTCCTCGTCGAGAACAACACGTACTCCGAGCTCACCCCGACGCGGGACGTGGTGCGGAACGACCAGTTCTTCCGCCGCGCCTCCGCATACGGCATGGCCGGCGTGCGCTTCGACGGCAACGACCCGGACGCGGTGCGCGACGCCGTCGCCGACGCCGTCGAGCGGTGCAGGAACGGCGCCGGCCCGGTGCTGCTCGAGGCCATGACCCAGCGCATCGTGGGCCACTACATCGGCGACATCCAGCACTACCGGCCGGCGGGCGAGCTCGACGCCGCCATCGCGGCCGAGCCCATCGCGAGAGCCGAGCGGATGGCCCGGGCGGCCGGCGTCGGCGACGCGGAGCTCGCGGCGCTGCGCCAGCGCGTGGTCGACGAGATCGATCACGCCGTCCGGGCCGCGCTCGCCGCCCCGCTCGCAGACCCCGCCACCGTCGAGGAGCACGTCCATGCCTGAGATCATCGAGAAGACCCTGTCCTACGCGGAGAGCGTGAACGCGGCACTCGCGCGGGCGCTCGAGGAGCGCCCCGAAACCCTGCTGTTCGGCGAGGACGTGGCGATCCCCGGCGGCGTCTTCGGCGTCACGAAGGGCCTGCGCCGGAAGTTCGGCGAGCGGGTGTTCGACACCCCGATCTCCGAGTCGGCGATCCTCGGCGGCGCGGTCGGCTCCGCGATGTTCGGCCGGCGGCCGATCGTCGAGATCATGTGGGCCGACTTCGCCCTCGTCGCGTTCGACCAGATCGTGAACCAGGCGGCCAACGTGCGATACGTCTCGCGGGGCGCGCTCGCCGCTCCGCTCACGGTGCGCACCCAGCAGGGAAACGCCCCGGGCGCCTGCGCCCAGCATTCGCAGTCCCTGGAGGCGCTGTTCGCCCACATCCCCGGGATCCGCGTCTGCATGCCGACCACGAACCAGGACGCCTACGACCTGCTGCTCAGCGCCATCTGGAGCGACGACCCGACGATCGTGATCGAGAACCGCACGCTCTACCACGGCGCCAAGCAGCCGGTGCGGATCGGCGGCCCGGTGCAGGCGGTCGGCGGGGTCGGCCTGCGCCGCTCGGGCTCGGACCTCACCATCGTCACCTGGGGCGCGATGCAGCACCGGGTGCTCGCCGCGGCCGAGCGCGCCGCGGCCGAGGGCATCGACGCCGAGGTGATCGACGCCCGGTGGATCCGCCCGCTTGATCTCGACAGCATCCTCGCGAGCGTGCAGCGGACGGGCCGGCTGCTCGTGGTGCACGAGGCGCACACGACCGGCGGGGTGGGCGCCGAAGTGGTCTCCCGCGTCGTCGAGAGCGGCGTCCAGCTCAGCTCGCCGCCGGTGCGGATCGGCGCGCTGGAGACGCGGATCCCCGCGGCGGTGCAGCTGGCCGCCCGGGTGCTGCCGGGCGAGGAGGACATCCTCGGGGCCATCCGCCGGGTCGCGCACGACGTGCCGGCCGGCCGCGTCGAAGCCATGCCGGTGGGTACGCGATGAGCGCCGCCGCGCCGGTCGCCATGCCGGTCTTCGCCCCGCTGTTCACGCCCGGCACCGAGCGCGTCGAGGTGCGTTGGCTGACCGTGGAGGCGCCGATCGACGCCGCCGTCGCGGCCCGGTGCCTGCCCGCCGGTCTGGGTGTGCCGGAGTCGCCGACCGTGGCGCTCTGGATCGCCCAGTTCATCGGCGCGGAGTTCGCCTCGGCCGACGGCGTGGAGCGTCGCCCGGACTACCTGCAGGGCGGCGTCTCGCTGCGCTGCGCCGGTTACGGCGGCGGCCCCGACGGCGCCTACGCGATCGAGACGTTCGTAGAGGGCCTGAACCACGGCATCCTCGGCCGCGAGCTGTTCGGGCTGCCGAAGAAGCAGGCCCGAGCCGTTCGCCTCGACGAGCATGGCGACGGCGTCGCCTTCGCGATCGTCTCCGCCCTCGGCGAGGAGCTCGTCGCAGGGGAGGCGGCGCTCGGCCTCGACTTCCAGCACGTCCCCGCCCCGGACTGGTTCGCCCGGCACTGCACGGTCAAGGCGATCCCCAGCGCGGAGGGCACGGGCTACGACCTCTGCAAGCTCGTCGAGATCCCGTGGAGCCTCACCGCCCTCGGCCCCGCCCGCACGGGCACCGCGACCTTCGCCTGGGGCGCGAGCGAGGCCGACCCCCTGCACGTCTTCGCCGCGACCGGACCGGCGACGGCCGCCTACGGCCGCGCCGTGCTCGACATCGGCTACGGCCGGTACCTCGCCGAGGTGGACCCGCCCGTGCCGCTCGGCCGCCCGAGCTGGACCCCGGTGCCGCCGCCCGTGCAGCACCTGCCGTAACCCCACCGCAGCACCACCCGGCATCCGCCGCCCCGATCCTCCCGCGTCACCCGATCCATCCCCCGCGTCACCGAACAGCAAAGGAGCTCACGATGACTGTCACGCACCCCCGCACCACCCGCGAGAAGGGCCTGCAGCCGTCGCAGATGCGCGCGATCGTCGCCGCCTGCATCGGCAATTTCCTCGAGTGGTACGAATTCGTCCTGTACGGCTACTTCGCCGCCGTCTTCGCGGCGCTCTTCTTCCCCCAGGAGGATCCGGCCGTCGCGCTGCTGACGACCTTCCTCGTCTTCGGCATCAGCTTCATCATCCGCCCGCTCGGCGGCGTGCTGTTCGGCCTCGTCGGCGACCGGCTGGGCCGGAAGGCCGCGCTGTCGGCGATCATCCTGATGATCTCGATCGCGACCGCGCTCATGGGCCTCGTGCCGCCGTACGCGAGCATCGGCGTCCTCGCCCCGATCCTGATCTTCCTGCTGCGTCTGGTGCAGGGGCTCTCGGCCGGCGGCGAGTGGATGGGCGCGGTGACGTACATCATCGAGACCGCCCCCGCGGGCAAGCGCGCCTGGTACGGCAGCTTCCAGACCATCACGATCGTGCTCGGCATGTTCGTCGCGGCGCTCACCTCGCTCTTCATCACCACCTCGATGAGCCCGGAGGCCGTGCTCGAGTGGGGCTGGCGCATCCCGTTCCTCGTCGCGCTCCCGCTCGGCCTGATCGGGCTGTACATGCGCCTCCGGCTCGCCGACCCCGCGGAGTTCACCGAGGCGAAGGCCGAGGTCGAGGCCTCCGACGGCCGCCGGGCGGGGCGCTCGCCGCTGACCCGCGTGCTGCGCGAGAACTGGCGCTCGGTGCTTCTCGTCGCGGGGCTCGTCGCCTCGCCCACCATGTGCACCTATGTGCTGCTCGTCTGGGGGCCGACGTTCTTCGCGGGCCAGCTCGGCTTCGCCGACACCGAGGCGCGCAACATCGGCCTGGTCTCGATGCTCGTGCTCGTCGTGCTGGTGCTCGCCTTCGCTAAGGCGTGCGACCGCTTCGGCCGGCGTCCGTTCATCCGCTGGGGCGCAGCCCTCGTCATCGTCACCACGCCGATCGGCTTCCTGCTGCTGCACACCCAGCAGCTCGGCCTCGCGATCCTCGGCATCGGACTCATCCTCGTCGGCGACGCGATGATGCTCGCGGCCCAGCCGGCCCTCTTCGCCGAGCTCTTCCCGACCGCGCAGCGGTACAGCGGCCTCGCGGTCGGCTACAACCTCGGCGTGGTGCTCTTCGGTGGCCTCGGCCCGCTCGTCGCGCAGGCCCTGGTCACGGCGACCGGCTCGAGCTGGTCGCCCTCCTGGTACCTCGTGGGCGGTGCGGTCATCAGCCTGATCGCCGCCCTGTTCACTCCGGAGACCAAGCACGCCGAGCTGCGCACCGGCGCGATCCCCGCGGCGGGCGCATGACGGGCGCGGATGCCGGCATGCTCGCCCTCGTGCACGGCGGGGCGCCGGGGCTCGACGGACTGCGCGTCGCCCGGATGCCGGCGCCGGAGCCGGCGGCAGGGGAGGTGCTGCTCGCCGTCGAGTACGCGGGCCTGAACCGGCACGAACTGTTCACCGCGGAGCGGCGCGACGGCTCGGAGCCGGACCGGATCCTCGGCGCAGACGCGGTCGGCCGGGTGGTGGGCCTCGGGGCCGCCGCCCGGCCGGGCCGCGCAGGCGACGGGCCCGCGCTCGGCGACCGGGTGCTGCTCGATCCCACCCTGAACTGGCCGGAGCGCGCCCGGGTGCCGGAGCACCCGGATCTGCTCGGCGGCCGCGCTCCCGGCACCTTCGCGGAGTTCGTCGCCGTGCCCGCGGGGAACGCCCATCCCGTTCCGGCGCACCTCTCGGGACCCGAGTCCGGCGCGCTGGGGCTCGCCGCCGTCACGGCGTACCGGGCGCTCTTCACCGTCGGCGAGCTGGCCGCGGGCGAGCACGTGCTCATCCCCGGCATCGGCAGCGGGGTCGGCCTCCTCGCGCTGGACCTCGCGCTCGCCGTGGGCGCGCGGGTCACCGTGACCAGCCGCTCGGCCGAGAAGCGCGCCTTCGCGCTCGGACGGGGTGCCGCCGCCGCGGTGCCGAGCGAGGAACTCGGCAGCGCCCGCCTGCCACCGGTCGACCTCGTCGTCGACACGGTCGGCGCCGCGAGCGTGCCGGCGGCGCTCGGCACGCTGCGCCCCGGCGGCCGGATCGTGACCCTCGGGGCGACGACAGGCGCGGAGATCCGGTTGTCGTTGCGCGAGCTGTTCTTCCGGCAGCTGAGCCTGCGGGGCACCTCCGTGGGCAGTGCGGAGGAGTTCCGTGACGCGCTCGCCTTCGTACGCGAGCATGGGATCCGGCCCGTCGTCGACGCGGTGCATCCGCTCGAGGAGGCCCCGGCCGCCATGCGCGCGAGCGCCGACGGACGGACCCTGGGCAAGACCGTGTTCCGGATGCCCGGAACGCTCGATGAAGGAGGAGAACGGCCATGATCGTCACTGGAGGCAACCCCGACACGCTCGCCGCACCGATCGGGCAGTTCCGGCACTACACGGTCGTGCCGGACGACCACCGCCTCGTGTACCTCTCGGGGCAGGTGGGGCAGGACCGCGACGGCGTGCTCGCTCCCGGCGGCTGCGCCGCGCAGACGGCGCAGGTCTTCCGCAATCTCGAGCTCCTGCTCGACGAGCTCGGCGCGACCCCCGCCCACATCGTGAAGCTCTTCACGATCGTCGCGGGCGAGGGCAGCTTCCGGGAGTTCGCGGGCGTGCGCACCGAGGTCTTCGGGCGCTGGTACCCGGACGGCGCGTACCCCGCGCACTCCGCGTTCGTGGCGGCCGAGCTCGCCGCCCCCGAGCTCCTCGTCGAGATCGAGGCCGTGGTCGCGGTCCCGCGATGACGCCGGAGGAGTTCCGCGCGAGCTTCCCCGCGCTGGAGCGCTGGGCGTGGCTCGACACCCCCGGCTCGGCCCCGGCGGCGGCGGCGGTCGCCGCCGCGCTCCGGCGCGCCGTCGACGGGCAGCTGGCCGGGGACTTCGACTGGAGCGACTGGGACGCGGCCGCCGATCGCGCCAGGGCGCGATTCGCGGACTGGTGCGGCGTGCCCCGCGACTCGGTCGCGACGCTCGGCTCGCTCGCCGAGGCCGCCGCGACGGTCGCCCGGTTCCGGCCCGCGGGCGTCGCGCTGCTCGCCGCCGACGAGTTCCAGAGCCTGCTGCTGCCCTTCGTCGCCGAGGCGGGACGGGACCCCCGTCGCCCGGTCGAGCTGGTGCCGGTCGAAGTGGGCGAGAGCCGGAGCGACGCGCTGCTCGAGCGGATCCGGCCGGGCGTCTCGCTCGTCGCGGTGTCCGAGACGACCACGCTCGACGGGGAACGGATCGACCTTGCGGCGCTGCGGGAGCGCGCCAGCGAGGTCGGTGCCGAGCTGTTCGTGAACGCCACGCAGAGCCTCGGCGTGCTCCGTTCGCCGATTGAGGAGGCGGCGCCCGATTACCTCGCGGTGCACGGCTACAAGTGGATGCTCGCGCCGCGCGGTGCGGCCTGGCTCGTGGCGGCTCCCGGAGCGGCGGCGCACTTGGAAGCCATCGCGCCGGGCTGGAAGACGGCCGAGGGCGCTGATGGCTTGTTCGGCGGGCGGCCGCAGCTCGGCGGCGGGCTCGCGCGGTGCGACACCTCGCAGGCCTGGCTCTCCTGGATCGGGGCGGAGGCGGCGCTGGGCCTCCTCGCCCGGCTCGATCCGCTCGCGATCGAGGAGCGCGCGCTCGGACTCGCCGAGCTCTTCGAGCGCGAAGCCCTCGAGCTCGGCGCCGTCCCCGTCCGGACCGGGGCGGGCTCGCACATCCGAGTGGTGCGCGTGGCGCGCCCCGAGCGGCTCGCCGCCCGCCTCGCCGAGGCGGACGTGCGCGCACGCGTGCTGGGCGATCGACTGCGCATCGGCGTGCACGGCTTCAACGACGTCCGCGACATCGAACGGGTGCTGGCCGCGATCCGGGCCGCCTGACGGCGCGGCTGCCTCGAAACGGGGAGTCCTCCCCATACCGCTTCGGCGCCCGTCGTGATTGCATCTGAGGACAAGGGACACCGAATCCGGGGGAGAACCATGAAGCGCAAGATCCGGCTGGCCACCATGACGGCGGCCCTCGCTCTCGTCGTCACCGGGGGCGTGGCGGCTGCGGCACCGGCGCAGGCCGCCGACTGGAAGGCGTACAGCGTGAGCGTGCAGGGGCAGAGCGCCTGCAAGGGCATGCTGACGAGCGCCATCCGCGGCAAGCTGATGACCGGCTACAAGGTCGATCTGCGCCAGCCCTGCTACCACAGCGGCGGCGGCTACTGGAGCGCGTACTTCTACTACTCGCGCTGAGTCCGGCGTCGGCGGCCAGGGGTCGGGCCGCCGACGGACGCGCATTCAGGCGCGCTCGACCGGGAGCCACAGCTCGCACGTGGCCGTGGCGAAATCGTCCGAGCGGTCGAGCACCGCCACGATCGACGGCCCGGGGCGGAGCCGCCACGGATTCGACGGGAACCAGTCCGTCGCCGTCGCGGCCCACGCCGACTGCAGCGCGGCCGGGTACTCGCCCGCGACGCGGAACACGGCCCACTGACCGGCCGGAACCTCGATCGTGTCGAGGTCGTCGGGCGCTGCGGCGGCGTCCGCGAGCGCGACGCCGTGCAGATACGTCAATGGCGTGCCCTTGCGCGCGTCGGGATCCACGTCGGCGCTCACCTGGAGGAGCCCGCGGGGCTCGGTGTCGCCGAGCTGCTTCAACCGGGCGTGCTCGCTCGGCTCGATCGCGGCGATGTGCGCCTGGATGTGCGGATTCACCCCCTCGTGGATGAGCGGCACGCGCGCGGCGTGGCCGGCGAGCGTGAACGCGGGGCGGTCGGTGATGCGGGTGTCCATCGGGGCACTCCCTTCGACGGTCAGGCGGAACCTGAGCTGTGGTTGTGTGCGAAGGGGGCCGCCGTCGCGACGCACCTCGGCCGGGGATGCGCCGTGCACCGCACGGAACGCCCGGCCGAACGCCTCCGTCGAGCCGTAGCCATGGCGGACGGCGATGTCGAGCAGCTCGCCGTGGCCGAGGACCTCCGCCGCAGCGAGCGTCATCCGCCGCCGTCGGACGTACTCCGATAGCGGCATCCCCGCCAGCGAGGAGAACATGCGCCGCAGGTGGTACTCGGTCGTGCCCGCCCGGCGGGCGAGCGCCGCCAGCTCCGTGGGGCCGTCGAGCGTCTGCTCGACCAGCTCGACGACGCGGTTGAGGGTCGCGATCACGGTTCCTCCTTCGCCATCCAGCCTGCTCGTCGCGGCGGCCCGGCACCCGACTTCCGCGGTCCGAATCGATCGGATGCCGATCGGCCTCCGGTGGGCGGCCACCCGGCCATCCGAGTATCGTGGCACGGCTCGCCCGGTGGTCGCGCGCCCGCCGGTAGAGTCCTCGAGTGACGGTCGAAGCGGTCAGTACGGCGTACGGCGCCAGGTCGGCGGAGTACGTCGACGCCTTCGGCGGCATCGACGCGGCGGCCGAAGCCGACCGCCGGGCCCTGCTCGCCTGGGCGGGTGGCGTCACCGGGCCGGCGCTCGACGTCGGCTGCGGACCGGGCCAGTGGACCGCCTTCCTCGCCGAGCACGGGCTCGACATCGAGGGCCTGGACCCCACGCCGGAGTTCGTCGCCGCCGCCCGGCTGCGGCACCCGGCCCAGCGGTTCCGTCTCGGCCGGGCCGAGGAGCTCGGCGTCGGAGACGCGAGCCTCGGCGGCATCCTGGCCTGGTTCTCGCTGATCCACACCCATCCCGTGGCCATCGACGTCGCACTCCGGGAGTTCGCGCGAGCACTCGCGCCCGCCGGCTCGCTCGCGCTCGGATTCTTCGAGGGCCCCGAACTCGAAGCGTTCCCGCACGCCGTGACGACGGCCTACTTCTGGCCGCTCGGCCTGCTCGCGGCGCGGGTCGAGGACGCGGGGTTCACGATCACCGAGGCCCAGGCACGGACCGACCCCGGCGTGCGCAGGCAGGGCCTCATCCTCGCCCGTCGCGCCGGGGCGCGCCACACCGGGGCGCATCGCGCCTGATCCAGGCATCCACCGTCGCGTCGAACGTCGACGCCCCGGCGTCAGCCGACCTGCGTCGCCGTGAGACCCGTGCGCTGCCGCGCCGCGTACTGCCCGCCCCACCGCGTCAGCGCCTCGACGAGCGGGCCGGCGCTCTCGCCGAGTTCGCTCAGCCGGTACTCGACCTTCGGGGGCACCTGCTGGTAGACGGTGCGGGTGATGAGCCCGTCCTGCTCGAGCTCGCGCAGCTGCCGGGTGAGCACCCGTGCTGTGGGGTTGTCGAGCAGGCGGCCGAGCTCGCCGAAGCGAAGCACGCCGTGCTCGGCCAGGGCTTTCAGGATGCTCGGCTTCCACGCGCCGCCGAGCACGGCGATCGAGACCTCCGCGTCGCAGGAGTCGGCCCACTCGCGGATGACGCGTTCCGTCTTCTCTCGCATCGACTGCACCTCCGGGTGAGATCGGGATGACTCCTCGCACCCATAGTATCCAAACGGTCACTACCTGACGAGAATGTCCGTACTTGTCACTCCGTACCGTACTCCACAGAATGGTCGAGTGACCCTCTCTCCGGCCCTGCCCGACTCCCGCTCCTCGATCCGTCGCTGGGCCGCGATGGTGCCGATGCTGCTCGGCATCCTGATCGGCTCGCTCGCGATCAGCAGTGCCGCGACGGCGCTGCCCGCGATCCGCACGGAGCTCTCGCTCGGCGACACCGAGGCGCTCTGGCTCGTCGACAGCTACGCGCTCGCGATGGCCGCGACGCTCATCATCGCGGCGAGGATCGGCGATGCCTTCGGCCGCAAACGGATCATCCTCATCGGACTCGCCGGCTTCGCCATCCTGAACCTCGCCGGCGGCCTCGCCACCGGCGGCGCGATGCTCATCGGGGCGCGAACCCTGCTCGGCATCGCCGAGGCGTTCGTGATCGCGGGCGTGGTCGCGACGATCGGCGCGCGCTACGCGGGGCGGGATCGCGTCGTCGCCTACGGCCTCTGGACCGCGACCTTCGGCGTGGGCAACGCGGTCGGGCCCGTGCTCGGCGGCGCGCTCGCCGAGGGCCCGGGCTGGCGGTGGCTCTTCCTCGGCAGTGTGCCGCTCGCGATCATCGCCATCGTGCTCGCGGCCTGGCTGGTGCCCGACTCCCGCAGCAGCCTGCGGCCGAGCTGGGACGTGCCGAGCATCCTCGCCTCGATGCTCGCGCTCGGCGGCCTGGTGCTCGCGCTGCACGAGGCGATCGCCGCCCCGCTCGTCGCGATCGTCGCCGGTGCGGTGGCCATCGCGAGCCTCGTCTTCTTCATCGTGCGGCAGCGGCGGCTGCGCGAACCGCTCATCGATGTGCGGCTGTTCGGCCTCCCGGGGTTCTCGCCGGCGATCACCCGCATCCTCGTCAGCGCCGGCGCCTCCGCAGCCGCGGTGCTGCTCGTCAGCCTGCAGCTGCAGGACACCCGGGGTGCGAGCGCCGCGGAGGCCGGGCTCGCGCTGCTGCCGCAAGCCGCCGCGATCGCGGCGGGCGGCGTGATCACGCCGCTGCTGCTCCGCTGGCTCTCGGCGAACCTCCTCACCGTGCTCGCCCTGCTCGTGCAGGCCGCCGGGCTCGGCTGGCTCGCGAGCGATCCCGCGTTCATCGCGGCCCCGCTCGTGCTCGTGGGCCTCGGCTTCGGCATCGCCGGCACGCTCGCGGCGACCGCGCTCTTCGAGGCGACCACCGAGGATCAGGCGGGGCAGGTCGGGGCGATCCAGGAGATCGGCTTCGCCCTCGGCTCGGGGCTCGGCATCGCCGTGTTCGGCACGATCGCCGCCGCGCTCCCGACGGGCGGGTTCGCGGTCGCGGTGCTCGTCGCGACGATCGTCGTGGGCGCCATGGCGGTGCTCCCGGAGCTGCGCCGCCGGCGGTGAGCTCGCCGAGTCCCGGCACGGCGTGAGAGCGCTTCCGCGGCGCGGGCGCGCCCCCGCCCGTTCGGGGGTGTCGGCTGGATGCCACGTGGGAGTATGCTGACGCGCACTGCGGTGGTTGAGGCGCGTCAACCGTTCGGGCGACGTCGCTGCGCACCGCAGTGGGGGGTCGACCCGGGCGAGATCGGGGGGATGCTTGCCCGGGCCGGCCGTGCCATCGGAGCGGCAGGGAAAACGCCGGCATCCGATGTCCTCCAGGACGGGGACCACCCCGAAGGTAGGGGGATCTTGTCAGAGAGCGGCCCCGGCCGCAAATCGACGAGTTTGGTCCGCTTTTGGGCATGGTTCGCGGAGCGGCCCCTGGTTCGCTGAGCTTGTCGAAGCGATGCGGCGTTCCCTTCGACGGGCTCAGGGAACCAGCGGTTCACGCTCAGGGGGCCAGGGCGGCGGCGACCCGCTCGCGCAGCACGGGCAGCAGCTCGGCGGCGAACCAGGGATTGCGTTGCTGCCAAGCCGTGTTGCGCGGGCTCGGATGCACGAGCGGAACGATCTCCGGCCCGAACGCGGCGAAGTCGCGCACCGTCTGCGTCAGCGTGGCGCCGCCGCGCCTGCCGAGGTAGTGACGCTGCGCGTAGCCGCCGATGAGCAGGGTCAGTCGGAGCTCGGGCATCGTGCGGAGGATGCGCGGATGCCACGTCTGGGCGAAGCCGCGCCGGGGCGGCAGGTCGCCGCTCGGCCCGCGGCCCGGATAGAAGAAGTCCATCGAGAGGAACGCGAATGACTCGGGCGCGCGGAACGTGCGCTCGTCCACGCCGAGCCACTCGCGGAGCCGTTCGCCGCTCGCGTCGCTCCAGGGGAGGGCGTTGTCCTGCGCCTGCCGACCGGGGGACTGGCCGACGACGAGGATGCGCGCGCGGGGGTCGGCGGTGAAGACGGGCTGCGCGCCGGCGGCTACGAACGCCCGGTTCGCCGGGGCCGCGACGATCGCCGCGCGGATCGACGCGATCGTCTCGGAGCTCATGCGAACGATGATCTCACCCTGGTTCGCTGAGCTTGTCGAAGCGGGACTTGGTTCGCTGAGCTTGTCGAAGCGGAACTTGGTTCGCTGAGCTCGTCGAAGCGGGACTTGGTTCGCTGAGCTCGTCGAAGCGGTACTGGTTCGCTGAGCTCGTCGAAGCAGGGTGGGCGGTGTTCCCTTCGACGGGCTCGGGGAACCAGACGGGCTCAGGGAACCAGGGCGGTGTTCCCTTCGACGGGCTCAGGGAACCACGGGCTCAGGGCGCCAGGTCGGCGCGCAGCGCGTCGGCGGCGGCGCGGGCCTCGCTCGCGGCCCGGGCGGCCCGGGCGCGCTTCCGTTCGAGCGGTGGCACCGCCTGTTCGGCTCGGGCCAGCTCGCCCTCGGCGTCGCTGAGCCGGCGTTCGAGTTCGCGGCGTTCGGCGAGCAGAGCGTCCCGCTGCGCAGCGGCGGCTCCGGCGGCGGCGCTCGCCGCGTCGACGAGCTCGGATGCCTCGGCCGCGGCAGCCTCGGAGGCATCCGCCCGCTCCTCCGCCTCGGCGAGCTCGCGCTCCGCGCGCGCCCTCGCCTCCCGCTGCTTGCGCGTGCGCCGCTCGGCGAGCTCGTCGGGCGGATCCGCCCGACGTCGTGCGGACGCCGGGGCGACACCGCCCGCGAGCCCACCGGCGACGGCGCCGTCGAGCTCGACCTCGGTGCCGACGGCTTCGAGCGCCCGCACGAGCAGCCCCGTGCGCACGGCGTCGGCGGCTGAGGCATCCGTCATCGCCGCCTGCAGAGTCTCGGCGACCTCGTCGAGCACCGGCTGGCGCACGGGCGCGCCGAGCTCGTCGGCGAGTCCGCCCGCCTCGCGGGCGAGCGCCGCGACGACGGTGCGCCGCTGCCGGGCGAGCGCGGTGAGGGAGGCCGCGTCGAGCTCGGCCTGGGCGGCGCGCAGCTCGTCGCCGAGCTCGAGGAGCTGCTCGAGCTCGGCTCGCCGGTGCCGGACAAGCTGGTTCACGAGCCAGGCGGCCGGGGCCGGGCGGCGCAGTTCGGCGACCGCGGCGGCGAGCGCCGGGTCACTCGGCTTCAGCTCCTTCGCCCGGGCGTTCCGGGCTGCGACGAACTCCGTCGGAAGCGTCCCGTAGAGCTCCCCGGCGATCTCGGCCAGTGCGTGGTCGTCGGCCATGCCTTCATCCTGCCCCGCCCCATCTCGACTTGCCCGACTTTCATGAAAGTCGGGCAAGTCGAGAAAAGAAGTTCGGTATTCGGTGTTGCTAAGTACCGGTACTCAGTGTTACTTTCTAGTGGTACTCAGCAACACTGAATAGCAGAGCACGGAACTGAACGAAGAGAAGGGAGCATCCCGATGGGTAAGCAGATGACCGAGATGCTCAAGGGCACGCTCGAGGGCATCGTCCTCGCGATCATCGCGGTGCAGCCGGCGCACGGCTACGACATCACCGCGCGGCTCCGCGAGCGCGGCTTCACCGACATCGCCGAGGGCACCATCTACGCCCTGCTCGTCCGAGTCGAGCAGCGCGGCCTCGTCGACGTCGAGAAGGTGCCCTCCGAGAAGGGCCCGCCCCGCAAGGTGTTCACCCTGAACGCCAAGGGGCGCGACGAACTCGAAGAGTTCTGGAGGACGTGGAGCTTCCTCGCAGAACGTATCGAACAGCTCCACGAAGGAGAGAAGTGACCATGGCTGCCAAGTGGATCGAAGCATTGACCGGCTCGCTCGAGCAGAAGAAGCAGTACCGCCAGGCGAAGGCGCGGCTCGACGCCCTGCCGGAGCAGTACCGCATCGCGGCGAACGCCTGCCACCGCTACCTCATGTACTACGGCGGCATCACCGACGGCGAAACCCTCGTGCAGATGTTCGTCGACCTCGCCGACCTCTGGGAGCGCGCGGCCGTCGACGGCACCCCCGTCGCCGACATCGTGGGCGACGACCCCGTCGAGTTCGCCGAGACGTTCGCCCAGGCCTACGGCGGCACCCAGTGGATCGACAAGGAGCGCGCGCGCCTCGTCAAGGACATCGAGCAGGCGAAGCGAGGTGATCGGAAATGAGTGACACCGCCATCCGAGTGCGCGGCATCGAGAAGTCCTTCAAGGACGTGCACGTGCTGCGCGGGGTCGATTTCGACGTCGAGCGGGGCAGCATCTTCGCCCTGCTCGGCTCGAACGGGGCCGGCAAGACGACGCTCGTGCGCATCCTCTCGACGCTGCTGAAGGCCGATGCGGGCGCCGCGACCGTGCAGGGCCACGACGTGGGCAGCGCCCCCGGCGAGGTGCGCGAGTCGATCAGCCTCACGGGGCAGTTCGCCGCGGTCGACGAGGTGCTGAGCGGGCGGGAGAATCTCGTGCTCGTCGCGAAGCTCCGGCACGTGAAGAACCCCGGCGCGATCGCCGACGAGCTGCTCGCCCGGTTCTCGCTCACCGAGGCGGGCGACCGACGCGCGGCGACGTACTCCGGCGGCATGCGCCGCCGGCTGGACATCGCGATGAGTCTCATCGGGGAGCCGAAGATCATCTTCCTCGACGAGCCCACCACCGGGCTCGACCCGCAGGCTCGCATCGACGTCTGGCGCACCGTGAAGCAGCTCGCCGAGGGCGGCACGACCGTGCTGCTCACGACGCAGTATCTCGACGAGGCCGAGCAGCTCGCCGACCGCATCGCGATTCTGCATCGCGGCACCATCATCCAGAACGGCACCCTGGCCGAGCTCAAGCAGCTCCTCCCGCCAGCCGAGATCGAGTACGTCGAGAAGCAGCCCTCCCTCGAGGACGTCTTCCTGGCCCTCGTCGGCGACACGGGCGAGGCCGACGCGGCGGAGAACGCCGACGCGGCGGCGGATGCCTCAGCACGAAAGGAAGCACGATGACCACCCACGCCATCGCCGACACCGGCGTGCTCACCGGGCGCTCGCTGCGCCACATCCTCCGCAGTCCCGACACGATCATCACGACCGCGGTCACGCCGATCGCGCTCATGCTGCTGTTCGTGTACGTGCTCGGCGGGGCGATCAACACGGGCTCCGACGAGTCGTACATCAACTACCTGCTGCCGGGCATCCTGCTCATCACGATCGCCTCGGGCGTCGCGTACACCTCGTACCGACTGTTCCTCGATCTGCAGGGCGGCATCTTCGACCGATTCCAGTCGATGCCGATCGCCCGCTCGAGCGTGCTCTGGGCGCATGTGCTCACCTCGGTCGTCGCGAACCTCGTGTCCGTCGCGATCGTCGTCGGCGTCGCCCTGATCATGGGGTTCCGTACGGGGGCGTCGGTCGGGGCGTGGCTCGGCGTCGCCGGCATCCTGATCCTCTTCATCCTGGCGCTGACCTGGCTCGCCGTGGTCGCGGGGCTCTCGGCGAAGTCGGTCGATGGGGCGAGCGCGTTCAGCTACCCGCTGATCTTCCTGCCGTTCATCAGCTCGGCCTTCGTGCCGACCGACTCGATGCCGGCGCCGGTGGCCTGGTTCGCCGAGAACCAGCCGGTCACCTCGATCGTGAACACGATCCGGGCGCTGTTCGCCGGACAGCCGGTCGGCACCGAGATCTGGATCGCCCTCGCCTGGCTCGTCGGCATCCTCGCCGTCGCCTACGGCTTCGCGATCGCGATCTACCGGAAGAAGCTCAGCTGAGCCGCCCCAATGCGGTGTTGCCCGACTTTCATGAAAGTCGGGCAACTCGGCGTTGGGTCGGCGGGTGCGCGGTTGGCGGCTGCACCGTCGGCGGCGGACGCCTCAGCGGCGCGTGAGCGCGGCCGGCTCCGCCCAGCGCAGCACCCGGAGCGCGCGCAGCGTGTTCCACCGGCTCGGCTGCCCCTCCGGCGCCTCGACGACGTAGCCGCGCAACGTCGGCCGCTGCGGTCCGGCCGGCCAGCGGCCGTCGGGCAGGCGCCGCGCGAGCAGCAGTTCGAACGCCGGGGCGAGCCGCTCGTCGGGCGCTCCGCCGTTCAGCCGGAAGTGCTCGAGTGCGCGCAGCACGTCGTAGAACCAGTACATGGGGAACGCGAACGTCGCGTACTGCGGGTTCGCGAGCTCGCCGGTGCTCCGGCGGCGGAACAGGCTGCGCTCGAGCAGGTACTCCTCGCCCGTGCGCACGGCATCGGCGATCGAGGCATCCGCCGACCCGGTCGCCCGCTGGTACGCGCGCAGCCCCTCGAGCGCGCAGAGCGTGCTGTCGAAGGAGGAGCGCACGGACTCCTCGACGGGGTCGCAGTTCCAGCCGCCGTCGCTGAGACGCTGGCCGAGCAGGCGGTCGACCAGGCGATCGGATGCCTCGTCGAGCACCCCGAAGTACGCGGCGTACGCCAGCACGCCGCCGTTGACGCACTCCTCGACCTCGCCGGCGAAGAAGGGCCGGCCGCCATCCTCCTCGGGCCAGCGCACCCCCTCGCGCACCCGCTCGATCGCGGCCCGCACCTCGGGCGCCTCGGGATCGACGCCGAAGCGCAGCAGCACGTGCAGCGTCCACATCACGCTGTCGCGTTCGCGCTGCGGCCCGTACGTGAAGCCGCCCCAATAGCCGCGTTCGTCCTGCAGCTCGAGGATGCGCGCGGCGATGCCCTCGCGCGTCGCGAGCGCCCGCTCGGCGGCGACGAGGTCGGGCGGCGAGTCGAGCAGATCGCGCTGCACCTGCCAGCGGATCGCCGGGTCGGCGTGCAACAGCCAGTCGATGACGTCCTCGTCCATGCGGGCGATGATGCCACCGACCGCCGACGTCCGCATCGCCCGACCGGGCCCCTCGAAGCATCCAACCGCCCCAACCGTCATTTGTCCAATATTTGGCTCAATCGGGCGTAGGGTGGTGCAGTGCCCGGAATCTCCCACAACACCCCGCTCTCCACCCAACTGGCCGACGAACTCCGCCGCCGCATCGCCGAGGGCGAGTACGCCGTCGGCGCGCTCCTGCCGACCGAGGCCGAGCTGGCCGCCGAGTTCGAGGTGAGCCGCAACAGCCTGCGCGAGGCGATCCGCTCGCTCGTGCACGCCGGGCTCCTCGGCGCCCGCGCCGGCTACGGCACCTTCGTCGTCGCCGCGAGCGACGTCGCCCCGGCGCTCGCCAGGCGCCTCGACCACGACCGCGCCGAGGACGTCGCCGAGGTGCGGCTCCTGCTCGAGCGCGAGGGAGCGCGCCTCGCCGCCCTGCGCGCGGGCGAGCCGGAGCACCGGGCCATCCTCGACGCGCTCGCCGCCCGCACCGCCGCCGAGACCGCACCGGAGTACGCGGCCGCCGACGTGCGCTTCCACCGCGCGGTGCAGGATGCCTCGGGCAACGCCCTGCTCGCCGAGCTCTACCGCGGGGTCGGCGGCAACGAGCAGGCCCTCGCGCCGCTCTCGGGGCCCGAGGTCGACCTCGCCGCGCAGCGCGCCGCGTTCGGTCACGTCGACGACGCGCACGCCGAGCTCGCCCAGGCGATCGTGGCCGGCGATCCGGCGGCCGCGGTCGAGGCCGCCGAACGGATGGTCCGCCTCGCGCACGAGCAGACCGGCTTCCCCGGGGCCGCCACCGGCGCCGGCCTCGGCACCGCCACCGGCACCGGCCTCGGCACCGCCGCGAGCGACGCCGAGGACGCCCGATGAGCCGCGGGGGAGCCGCCCGCGCCCTCAGCCCCGCGCTCGTGCTCGCGGGGCTGCTGCTCGTCGCCGCGAACCTCCGCGCCGGCATCACCACGGTCGGCCCCGTCCTCGGCGAGCTGCAGCAGGATCTCGGGCTCGCCTCGCTCGAGGCATCCGTGCTCATCAGCCTGCCGCTCGTCGCCTTCGCGATCGTCTCGCCGATCGCGCCGGCGGTCGCGAGCCGCATCGGCCTCGAACGCTCCCTCGGCATCGCCCTCGCGGCGCTCGCCGTCGGCCTCGTGGTGCGCTCGCTGCCCGGCTTGCCGCTGCTCTGGACCGGCACCGCCCTGCTCGGCGTCGCGATCGCCGTGCTGAACGTCGTACTGCCCGCCGTCGTGAAGCGCGACTTCCCGAAGCGCATCGGCCAGGTCACCGGCACCTACTCGGCCGTGCAGGCGGCCTTCGCCGCGCTCGCCGCGGGAGTCGCCGTACCCGTCGCCGGGGCGTCGGCGCTCGGCTGGCGGCTGCCGCTCGGCATGTGGGCCGGTCTCGCGCTCATCGCGATCGTGGTGATGCTGCCGCAGTTCCGGCGTACGACGCATCTCTCGGCGCAGGACCTCGCCGACGCCGAACACCCAGACCTCTCCGGGCTGCGCTCGCCGTGGCGCTCGGCGATCGGTTGGCAGGTGACCGCGTTCATGGGGCTGCAGTCGCTCGGCTTCTACGTGCTGATCACCTGGCTGCCCTCGATCGAGGCCTCGGCCGGCATCGACCGCGCCGCCGCGGGCCTGCACCAGCTGCTGCTGAACGGTGCGGGCATCGCGGGGAGCCTCGCGGCATCCGCGCTCATCCCGCGGCTCCGCGACCAGCGCTGGCTCGCCGCGGGCAGCTCGGCGCTCTTCCTCGGTTCGGTGCTCGGGGTGCTGCTGGCGCCGCAGCTCGCCGCTGTGTGGGCCGTCCTCGCCGGCATCGCGGGCGGATCGAACATCGTGATCGCGCTGAGCTCGTTCGGCCTGCGCACCAGCCATCACGCGCAGGCGGCCTCGCTCTCCGGCATGGCGCAGTCGGTCGGCTACACGCTCGCCGCGATCGGGCCCATCGCCGTCGGCCTCATGCACGACGTCACCGGCTCGTGGACGCCGCCGCTGCTCGTGCTCGCCGGCCTCGTGTGCCTCACGGTCGTCTTCGGCTTCCTCGCCGGACGCGACCGCGTGCTCCGCTGAGCGCGCCCCGCCCCCGCCCCGCGGCCCCGGACCGGCCGACCGGATGGCGCGACGTCAGTATTTGCGGGTCGGGATGGCCGCGCACCCGCAAATACTGCCGTCTTGCGCCGGGTGTGGGCGGGGCGGGGCTGGGGAGGGGCGGGGTTCTTGAGTTCTGCTCGGGGTTCCCCCTAGGCTGCGAGCGGGCAGGGCGACGGCGGCGAGAACGCCGCCGGATCCGGGGGGATGCGGTCGGCTCCGCCTGCCGCAACGGCGCGGCACCGCAGAGTCGAGGTCGACATGTCGGGCACGCGCACATCGGTCATCGGGGAGGCGCTGCCGACGGCACGCACCCTGCCGTTCCCACCGAAATCCTCCGGCAGCACCGCGGGGCGGACGCTGCAGGAGTCCACCTACTCGCCGAGACCGCCCGAACGGCACCTCCCGACCGACGCGCCGAACGTGCTCGTCATCCTCATCGACGACGCCGGCCCGGCCCTGCCGAAACCGCTCGGCGGCCTCGTCGAGACGCCGACGCTCGCCCGCATCCGGGAGGGCGGAATCGGCTTCAACCGCTTCCACACCACGGCGATGTGCTCGCCCACCCGCGCGTCCCTGCTGACGGGACGTAACCACCACCGCGTCGGCAACGGCCAGATCGCCGAACTCGCGAACGACTGGGACGGCTACTCGGGGCACATCCCGAAGTCGAGCGCGACGATGGCGGAGGTGCTGCGCCAGTACGGCTACTCCACCGCCGCTTGGGGCAAGTGGCACAACACCCCCGCGGAGGAGACGACCGCGGCCGGCCCCTTCGACCGCTGGCCCACCGGCTACGGCTTCGAGTACTTCTACGGCTTCCTCGCCGGCGAGGCATCCCAGTACGAGCCCAACCTCGTGCGGAACACGACGACCGTGCTTCCCCCGCGCTCGCCCGAAGAGGGCTATCACCTGAGCGAGGACCTCGCCGACGACGCGATGCGCTGGCTGCGCGACCACAAGGCCAACGCGCCCGACCAGCCCTTCTACCTCTACTGGGCGACCGGCGCCATCCACGGACCGCACCACATCATGAAGGAGTGGGCCGACAAGTACGCCGGCGTCTTCGACGACGGCTGGGACGCCTACCGCGAGGAGGCCTTCGCGGGGGCGAAGGCCGCGGGCTGGATCCCCGAGGACGCCGAGCTCACCCCGCGGCCCGACAGCCTGCAGGGCTGGGACGAGATCCCCGAGCACCAGAAGCCCTTCCAGCGCCGGCTCATGGAGGTCGCCGCCGGCTTCGGCGAGCACGCCGACGTGCAGGCCGGGCGGCTCATCGACGAACTCGAGCGGCTCGGCTACCTCGACGACACGATCATCGTCTACATCTGGGGCGACAACGGCTCCTCGGGCGAGGGGCAGAACGGCACGATCAGCGAACTGCTCGCGCAGAACATGATCCCGACGACCATCGACCAGCACCTCGCCGCGCTCGACGAGCTCGGCGGGCTCGACGCGCTCGGCACCCCGGCCACCGACAACCAGTACCACGCGGCGTGGGCCTGGGCCGGGTCGACGCCCTACCAGGGCATGAAGCTCATGGCGTCGCACCTGGGCGGCACCAGGAACCCCATGTTCATCCAGTGGCCGGGCCGCATCGCGGCGGATGCCTCGCCGCGCACGCAGTTCCACCACGTCATCGACGTCGTGCCGACGATCTACGAGATCATCGGCATCCAGCCGCCGGAGACGGTGAACGGCATCCCGCAGATCCCCATCGACGGCACGAGCTTCGCCTATGCGATCGACGACGCCGCGGCCGAGGGCCGGCACCGGGTGCAGTACTTCGAGATCATGGGCAGCCGATCGATCTACGCCGACGGCTGGCTCGCCTCGGCGACCGGGCCGCGGCTGCCCTGGGTGCCCGGCGCCCCTTCCGGCATCGCGACCTGGACGCCCGATGCCGATCCGTGGGAGCTCTACCACCTCGACGAGGACTGGAGTCAGGCGCACGACCTCGCCGCCGAGCACCCCGAGAAGCTCGCCCAGCTGAAGGAACTCTTCGCGATCGAGGCGGCGCGCAACGAGGTGCTGCCCGTCGGCGGCGGGCTCTGGGTGCCGGTCTACCACCCCGAGTACCGGCTCGGCCCGGCCTACACGGAATGGGAGCTCTCGGGCGACACGGTGCGGATCCCGGAGTTCTGCGCGCCGGCGCTCGGGAACACGCCGAACCTCGTCACCATCCGGGCCACGCTGCCCGAGCGGGCGAACGGCGTGCTCTACAAGCTCGGCGGCGCGGGCGGCGGGCTCACCGCGTACCTGCTCGACGGCGTGCTGCACTACGAGTACAACCTGTTCCTCGTGCAGCGCACGATCATCGCAGCGGACGCCCCGCTGCCGGCGGGCGAGGCGACGATCGAGATCGAGACGGCGTACGTGGAGCGACGGCCGGGCGGCCCGCTCTCGGTCGCGCTACGGGTCGGTGGTGCGGAGGTCGCGAGCGGCACGGTGCCGGTGAGCGCGCCGTTGCTGTTCTCGGCGAACGACTGCCTCGACATCGGGCGCGCCTACGGTGGCGCGGTGTCGCGGGCGTACGCCGAGCGGATGCCGTTCGCCCTGGACGGCACGATCGACGCCGTGCACATCGCATACCGCTGAGTCGCACTCGCCGGCATCCCGCCCGCCCGTCCCCACCCGACCCCGCCCCCCGCCCGCCGGACTCCGCCCCCGCCCAGCTCCGCCGCCGCCGGTGACAAGACGTCAGTATTTGCGGGTTCGGAAGGCCAGGCACCCGCAAATACGGACTTCTTGCCTCGGGGCCGGGCGGGGCGGGGCCGGAGCCGGGAGCGCCGGGGCGGGGATGGCGCGACGTCAGTATGTGCGGGTTCGTCGACCCGCGCACCCGCACATACTGACGTTTTGCCTGGTGGCGTGGGCGGGGTGTCGGGCGGGCGGGGCCGGTGGCGGGCGGGCCGGGGCCGGGCGCGGGCGGATGGCGCGACGTCAGCATTTGCGGGTCGGGGAGGCCGCGCACCCGCAGATACTGACGTCTTGCCGCGCGTGGCGAGCGGCAGGCGGACGGGTGGCAGGGCGGCGGCTCAGACGAAGACGCGGTTGCCGCGGAAGCGGCCCTCCGGGTCGAGGCGGCGGCGCACCGCGTCGGCGCGCTCGACGTCGGCCCGGTCGTAGGCACCGAGGTAGCTCGGCTCACCCTCGAGGAACGTCGCGAAGGTGCGCTCGGTCACCTGCTCGCCGAGCGCCGCCGCGATCGCGGCGAAGCCCGCCTGCACGGCCGGCTCGATGCCGGGCACGGCCACCGCACGGGCGCTCACGACGTGCGCGTGCGGCACGGCTCCGGCAATGGCCGGACGCTCGGGAGACTCGGCGAGCGCCCCGCCGAGCCCGCGGAACTCGATGAGCATGATCGCCTGCCCCGCCGGCGACTGCCAGGTGTCGAGCAGCGCGTCGAGACCGTCGGCGTCGAGGTCGGCGAAGCGGCCCCAGCCGTAGCCCGCGCTCGGCTCGGTCGGCTCGTCGGCCACGACCGCGAGCTGTTCGATGCCGATCGGCGCGATCGTGTCGAGCTGCACGGTGCCGGTGGCCCGCACCGGGGCGAGCACGGCCTCGAGGGCCTCGGCGCCGTCGGTCGAGACGGCCTGCACGGTGACGATCGTGCGACCGCGCAGTTCGGCGGGCACCGCCTCGACATCGGGCAGCCGCATCGCCCCGGCGTGCAGGGCGACCTCGCGCGGCGCGGCCGCCTGTGCCGCGAGCGCCGCCTGCAGCACGGGCCGGAGCTCGGCTCCGTCGAAGGCGAGACGGCCGCCGACGAGCTCGCGCGCGGGGTACAGCTCGAGCTCGACGGCGGTCACCACGCCGAACGCGCCGCCTGCGCCGCGCAACGCCCAGAGCAGCTCGGGGTCGTCGGCGTCGCGCACCCAGCGATGCTCGCCGTCGGCGGTCAGCAGTTCGACGGCGAGGAGCGAGGCGGAGCCCTGCCCGTGCTCACGGCTGAACCAGGAGTGCCCGCCCGCGAGCAGGAACGGCACGGTGTGCACGACGCGGTTGGACCCCGAGAGCGCGACGAGCCCTGTGCCCTCGAGCGCGGCGAGCACGCGGCCCCAGCCCACGCCGGCCCCGACGCGCGCCACCCGGCGCTCGGCGTCGACCTCGACGGTGTCGAAGTGCACGGTGCGCAGGAGCACGGCCCTCTCGAGCGAGCCGGAGGCCCCGTGGCCGCCGGGCTGCACCGCCAGCTGCAGGCCGTCGGCGCGCGCCGCCTCGAGGAGTGCGCGCAGCTCGTCGACGTCGCGCGGGCTCGCCACGGCGGCGGGGCGCTGGTCGACCGCCCGATTCCACGGTGCGCGCGCCTCGTCGTAGGCGGCGTCGCCGGGCAGGACGAGTCGGTCGCCGAAGCGCTCGGCGAGGGCGGTGAGTGCCGTCGAGGTCATAGCGCGACGGTAGCGGGGCCCGCCGACATGCGCCATCCCCCGGAACACGAGCACGAACGCGAGCACGAGCACGAACGCAAGCACGAGCACGAACACGAACACCCTCGCGCCGCTTCCGCGCGGGCCATCCGCTCGACTACCGTCTGAACTGACCTCGGCCCGTCGCGCGACCGCGCGAGGCGATCGGGGACCCTGCCGAGAGGACTCTCCGTGACCGACGCCTCCCTCGCCGACGCATCCACCCCCGAGCCCGACGCCCCCGAGACCCGCGAGCGCGGCTGGCGCGCATTCTGGAACCGAGGCGGCTGGTGGAAGGCCCTCATCGTCGTCGTGGTCTACCTCGCCGTGTACCAGCTGCTGCCGATCGTGCTGCTCCCGCTCACCCGGCCCGTGATGGACGAGAACCTCTTCGCGACGCCCGGCAGCGTGTTCGCCGGGCTCGCCCTGCCGGTGATCCTCGGTTCCATCGTGCTGCTCGCGTTCGCCTGGTCGCTCGGCTGGCTGCCGCGGCCGCTGTTCGGCCGTCAGCCCGTGCGAGGCCGCTGGTGGATGTGGCTCGCGCCGGTGCTCGTGCTCATCCCGATCGTGCTGCGGCTCTTCGGCACCGACTACGCGAGCTACTCCGCGGGGGTCATCGTCATGACCTTCGTCGCGGGCCTCTTCATCGGCCTCTCGGAGGAGCTCGTCACGCGCGGCCTCGTCGTCACCCTGATGCGCAAGGCCGGGCACGCCGAATGGGCCGTCGCCGCGGTGTCGGCGCTGTTCTTCTCGCTCATGCACTCGGTGAACGCGCTCACCGGCCAGGGCGTCGAGGCCGTGGGCTTCACGCTCCTCTACACCTTCGCCTTCGGCATCCTGATGTACCTGACGATGCGCGTGACGGGAAGCCTGGTCTGGGCGATCGTGCTGCACGGCCTGACCGACCCGACCACCTTCCTCGCGACCGGCGGCGTCGACAAGACCGGCGGCGCGGCGGCCGAGAGCCCGCTGCTCGCGCTCACCGCGCCGGCGACGATCCTGCTGATCATCGGCGGCTTCCTGCTGCTCATCTTCATCCGCGGCCGGGCGACCCCGCTCGCCGCGACGGTCGCGGGCGCGGACACCCCGGCGCGGCAGGGCTGAGCGCTCAGGCATGAGCGGCGCCGGAGGCATCCCCGAACTCGACCGGGTGATGGCGGGCCTGCGCGCGCAGCTCGAACGCTCGGCGCGCTTCGAGGGGACGATCGATCTCGCCGCTTCGCTGCGCACCTCGCTGCGCCTCGTGCAGCTGCTGCAGCCGCGGCTCGGCGAGCTGCGGCTCGCGGCCGGGCTGCCCGAGGCCCCGCCGCCGTTCGCCCGCTGGCGTGCGCGCCGCTCGGCCCGGGCCTTCGCAGCGCGTCCGGTGCCGAGCGACCGCGTGTTCACGTTCTGGAACCGGCCGATCGACGAGGCGCCGCCCCTCGTGCAGGCCTGCATCGCCCAGCTGCGGCGCACGTACCCGCACGCCCGGGTGCTCGACGGGGCATCCGCGCGCGAGCTCGTCGAGATCCCCGAGCGCGTCGCGACCCTGCTCGAGGACGCCCGCCCCGCGCACTTCTCGGACTACGTGCGCACCAGGGTGCTCGCCGAGCACGGCGGCGTCTGGGCGGATGCCACGGCCTGGGTCGACCGGCCGCTGGATCCCGAGCTGCACCGGCTGCTCCGCGCCGGGGTGGTGTTCCCGCGCTGGGCGAAGCGGCAGATCGCGAACTGGTTCATCGCGGCGCAGCCGGGCGCCCCGGTCCTCGTGCTGCAGCGGCTCGCGCTCGACGCCTGGTGGGAGTCGACGGACGAACTGCCCGACTACTTCCTCTACCACCGGATCTTCGAGGTGATCCAGGCGCTCGTGCCGGAGGCTCGAGGCCAGTGGGATGCCGCGCCGTCACTGTCGGCGACCTCCGCGCACCTGCTGCAGCTCGAGATGATGCAGCCCTGGCGCAGCTCGACCGTGCGCCGCATCCTCGACGCCGCCCCGCTGCAGAAGCTCAGCTACAAGTACGACGCGGTGCCGCCGGGCTCCGTGCTGGAGCGGCTGCTCGCCGGCGACGGCCTCGGCGGCTGAACGGCGACCCGCGTCGGCGGCGTCGCGTATCGTGCTTGCATGGCACCCACGATCCGATCGGCTGCGCCGAGCGACCACCCGCGCCTGCTCGAGCTGTGGCGCGCGAGCGTCGAGGCGACCCATCACTTCCTCGCACCGGCCGATGTCGACTGGTATGAGGAGGTCGTCGCGGGCTACCTGCCGCAGCTCGGCGACCTGCGCGTCGCGGTCGTCGACGGCGGCGACGGCGAGGGCGAGGTCGTCGGGTTCATCGCGCACGACGACGGCGAGATCGGCATGCTCTTCGTCGACCCGGCCAGGCACGGCCAGGGCATCGGCACCCGGCTGCTCGACGCCGTCGGCGCCGACGGCGGCGAGCTGCGAGTCGACGTGAACGAGCAGAACCCCGTGGCGCGCGGCTTCTACCTCGCGCGCGGCTTCGTCGAGGTCGGCCGCTCCGAGCTCGACGGCGAGGGCCGCCCGTTCCCATTGCTCCACCTGCGCCGCGAGGCGAGGGCCGCCGCGTGATCGCCGCGGGGCTCGTGCTCGCCGGCCTCGGCGGGCTGATCCACGTCTACATCTGGGTGCTCGAGTCGCTCATCTGGACGGGCCCGCGCGCCCGCGCCACCTTCGGCATCCGCAGCGACGAGGAGGCGCAGCTCACGCGCGCCCTCGCGTTCAACCAGGGCTTCTACAACCTGTTCCTCGCGCTCGCCGTCTTCGCCGGCATCGTCGCGTTCGCGGCCGGGGCGCCCGCCGTGGGTGCGACGCTCGTCTTCGCGGGGGCGGGCATGATGGTCGCCGCGGGGCTCGTGCTGCTGCTGTCGAGCCCGTCGAAGGCGCGCGCCGCGCTCATCCAGCTCGGGCCGCCGCTGCTCGGCGTCGTCGCGCTCTGGATCGGCCTCGCGACCGCCTGAGGCCCCGTCGTCCAGCCGCGCGCACGGCACTCGGACTGGGGCTGGCGAGCCGGCGTCCCCGGTGCGGCGTAGACTCCCGTGGTCACAACAGAACAGGGGAGGTTGCACACAATGCAACGATTCATGACGACGACGGCACTCGTGTTCGCGGGTGCCCTGCTACTCTCGGGCTGCGCCACGTCCGGTTCGGGCGACGCCGCTTCGACGTCTGCGAAGGACGGCTGCGACACCATCCGCAGCGAGGTCCGCAACGTCTCGAACGGCGCGCAGAACACGCTCGCGACGGCGACCGACGGTGCGGCGACGAAGACCTACCTCGAGGGTCTCGAGGACCGGGTCGACGCGCTCGACGAGCAGGCCGGCGACGACACCAAGGTGGAAGACGCGCTCGAGGGCCTGAAGACCGCCCTCGGCGACGCCGCGGACTACGCCGCGACCATCCCGGCCGATGGCACGCAGGACGCCGAGGCGCTCGCCGCCCAGCAGTCCGCGATCCAGACCGCCGCGAACGAGGTCACCTCGGCCTGCGCCGCCTGACGCCAGGTCACGCACGCACGGGCGCGCGGCATCCCTCCCCGGGTGCCGCGCGCTCCGTCGTTTCCAGGGCTCAGCGCGCGGCGGCGCGCTCGGCGGACGCGATGATGACGTCCATGCCGAGCTGGAACAGCTCGCGGTCCTCCAGCTCGACGAGGCGGGTGCCGAACTCGGCGACGCGCGGATGGCTGCGGGCGTCGGCGAGGATGGGCGCGTCGAACCAGGGGCTCGTGCCGTCGTCGTTGGCTCCGCGTTCGCTGCGGCTGCGCGCGATGCCGGCCGCGGTCGAGAGCACGTGCGAGGCGAGCAGGGCGTAGTGGCGCACGAGCTCCTCCTCGGCGAGGCCCGCGCGGGCGAAGGCGTCGAGCATGAGCTCGATCGCGTCGAGCTCGCCCCGGCCGTGCGTCGTGAGCACGACCGCTTCGGCGGCGACGGCCGGGTGCGCGCAGAAGAGCTCGAGCGTCGCGTCGCCGAGCTGGCGGATGCGTCCGCGCCAGTCGTCGAGCGGGGCGCGCACCGCCGCGACGGAGCGCGCATTGAGCTCGTCGAGCAGCGCCTGCATGAGCGCCTCCTTGTTGCGGAAGTGCCGGTAGATCGCCGTCGGATCGGCGCCGAGCCGGGCGCCGAGCTCCCGCACCGACAGCGTGGTCGCCCGCGTCTCCGCGGCGAGCTCCAGGCCGGCGGCCACGATCGAGTCGTGGTCGAGCCGGGCCTTGCCGCGCGCGCTCGCGCCAGCCGTGGTGTCGGTGGCTGTCGTCATGGCGCTCCTTCGCTCCGCGTCGCCTCCATGCTGCCACGCCGAGGCGGTGCGGAGGCTCGGGAAGCGTAGCAAGTCACGCAGCAATGCTGTCAACAGTGTTGACATCAGTGTTGCGCGCTGAGTACGCTCGCCTCGTCCATTCGATGAGGAAGCGAGGCGACGTGACTGCCGACGTCCTGTTCACCGGCGGGTCCGTGTTCACCGGAACCGGATCCCCGCTCCGAGGCCACACGGTCGCCGTCGCCGGCGGCCGCATCACCGCGGTCGTCCCCGATGCCGAGGCCGACGCCCTCCGCGGCCCGGGCACCCGCATCGTCGAGCTCGAGGGCGCCCTGCTCGCGCCCGGCTTCCAGGACGCGCACATCCACCCCGTCGGCGGCGGCATCGAGCTGCTGCAGTGCGAACTCAGCTCCGCGGCCGACGCCGAGGAGGCCGTCGCGCTCGTGGCGGCGTACGCCGCGGCCAACCCCGAGGAGCCGTGGATCCTCGGCGGCGGCTGGTCGATGGACCACTACCCGGGAGGCGCCCCCACCCGCGGCCTCCTCGACGCCGCGGTCGGCGACCGGCCCGTGCTGCTCATGAGCCGCGACCACCACAGCGCCTGGGCGAGCACCGCCGCCATCCGCGCCGCCGGGCTCGACGCCGCGACCCCCGACCCCGTCGACGGGCGGATCGAGCGCGAGGCCGACGGAACGCCCGCCGGCACCTTCCACGAGGGCGCCATGGAGCTCTTCGCCGAGGTGCGGCCCGCGACGAGCGAGGCCCTCGCCTATCGCGGCCTGCTCCGCGCCCAGGAGGAGCTGCTCGCCCTCGGCATCACCGGCTGGCAGGACGCCATGGTCGGCCAGGGCGGCGGCGTGCACGACCCGCTCGCCGCCTACCGCCGCGCCCTCGACGCCGGCGAACTCAAGGTGCACGTCGTCGGTTCGCAGTGGTGGCGGCGCGACGCCGGTCTCGAGCAGATCGACGGGCTCCTCGCCCTCCGTGACGAGGTCGCGGCGCTCGGCCGTGAGGAGCGGCTCTCCCTCGCCACCGTGAAGATGATGGTCGACGGCGTCGCCGAGAACCAGACCGCCGCGATGCTCGCCCCCTACCGCGACCACCACGGGCACGACACCGACAACCGCGGGCTCTCCTTCATCGACCCCGAGCTGCTCCGCGAGGCCGTCGAACGGCTCGACGCCGAGGGGGTGCAGGTGCACTTCCACGCCCTCGGCGACCGCGCCGTGCGCGAGGCGCTCGACGCCGTCGCCGCGGCCCGCGCGGCCAACGGCCCGAGCGACGGGCGTCACCACCTCGCCCACCTGCAGATCGTCGACGAGGCCGACACCGCGCGCTTCGCCGAGCTCGACGCCGTCGCGAACCTGCAGATGCTCTGGGCCACCCACGAGGACCAGATCGACGAGCTCACCCTGCCGTTCCTGCAGGACGGCGCCGAGGCGAGGCAGTACCCCTTCGGCGACCTCGTCCGCGACGGCGCCCGGCTCGCGGCCGGCAGCGACTGGCCCGTCTCGACCGCCGACCCGCTCGCCGCGATCCACATCGCGGTCACCCGGGTGGCCCCCGGGCTCGACGCCGAACCGCTCGGCGGAGCCCACCAGCGCCTCACGCTCGAGACCGCGCTCGCCGCGTACACCTCGGGCAGCGCGTACGTGAACCACCGCGATCACGACACCGGCCACGTGCGCAAGGGCTACCTCGCGAACCTCGTGGTGGTCGCACCCGACCCCTTCGGGCTCGCGCCGGAGGAGCTCCACCGCGCCGCCGTCCGCTCGACCTGGATCGAGGGCGAGTGCGTCTACGCCGTCCTCGACGCGGGCTGAGCGGCGCGGCGCGCACCAGCACCGCACGCACCAGCACCGCTGCATCCGTCCATCCACCGCACCCAGAGGAGCCCCCAATGCCAGTCCTCCGACCCCGCACCGGCCGGCGCATCGTCGCGCTGACCGCCGGCGCCGCGGCCGCCGCGCTCGCGCTCAGCGCCTGCGCGCCGGCATCCGACGCCCCCACCGCAGCCCCCGACTGGGAGGTGAGCACCGAGACGCCGGCGCCGTCCGGCGACATCGACTCGTTCACCTGGGCGAACTACGCCGAGCCGTATTCGCTCGACTACGCCTACGCGTTCGACTACGCCGACAACATGGTGCTCTCGAACGTCTGCGAGTCGCTGCTGCGGCTGAACCCCGACTACACGCTGAGCCCCGGGCTCGCCGAGGCGTACGAGCAGACGAGCCCGACCACCTGGGTGTACACGATCCGCGACGGCGTCAGCTTCCACGACGGCACGCCGCTCACCGCGGCCGACGTCGTGGCCTCGATGAGCCGGCACCTCGACCCGGCCGTCGGCTCCTCCTGGTACTCCGTCTACCAGAACGTCGCGAGCATCGAGCAGACCGGCGACCGCCAGGTGACGGTCACCACGACGATCCCCGACTCCCAGTTCAACCTCGGCCTCGGCGGCTCGGCCGGCGTCGTCGAGTCGGCGGCCACGCTCGCCGCCGACGGCACCGACTACGGCAACTCCACCGGACTCGTGAACTGCACGGGGCCGTTCGAGCTCAGCGAGTGGAAGTCGGGGGAGTCGATCACGCTCACCCGCTTCGACGGCTACTGGGACGAGTCGCTCCGCGCGAAGTCGGGCGAGGTGCGCTTCGTCTTCATGAATGACGCGACCGCCCGCGTCAACGCACTGAAGTCGGGCGACGTCGACGGCAGCTGGATGCTCCCCGTCGACGGCATCCCGCAGCTGCAGGCCTCGGGCGCCGGCGACGTCTACTTCGGGCTCAGCACCGCGACGTCGAACCTCATCGTCTCGAACCTCGACGGGCCGCTCGGCGACCTCCGGGTGCGCAAGGCGCTCATGTTCGCGCTCGACCGGCAGGGCATCCTGGATGCCGCGGCGAAGGGCTACGGCGAGGTGTCGAACGCCCTGACGCAGGAATCCGTCTGGGGCGAGGCGTCCGAAGCCACCCGCGACGAGGCCTTCTCGGGCCTCGAGGAGTACCCGAACGACCTCGAGCAGGCCAAGGCGCTCGTCGAGGAAGCGGGCGCCACCGGGCAGAAGATCGTCTTCGCCACCGCACCGATCGGCAACGACTTCACCGTCGTCTCGCAGGCGACGGCCGCTGCGGCGCAGTCGATCGGCCTCGAGGCGGAGATCAAGACGGTCACGCCGAACGCGTACACGGCGCTCTTCTCCGACCCGAGCGCGCGCGAGGACGTCGACCTCTTCTACACGGTCTGGTACCTGTCGAGCCCCGACCCGCTGGAGATGTACGGCGTGCTCCGCACCGGCGAGTTCAGCAACTACGGCAACTGGTCGAACGCCGAGTTCGACGAGCTCGCGACGCAGGCGGTCGGCACCATGGACCCGGAGGAGCGGGCGAAGCTCACGAGCCGCCTGCAGCACATCGCGAACGAGGAGCTGCCCTGGCTGCCGCTCTTCGCCGGGCCGATGCCGGTCTTCGTCGGCGAGCGGATCACCGGCGTCGCGCCGTCGATCGCGTTCCTCTACTCCCCGTGGGCGGCCACCATTGGCGCTCGATAGTCGCACCGTCTCGGTCGCCGCCCGCGAGGCGGCGGCCGAGGCGCCCCGCCGCGGGCGGTGGTCGGCCGCCGGGGTGCGCCGGGTCGCCGGCAAGCTCGGCGGGCTCGCGCTCACCCTCTTCCTCGCCTCGCTGCTGGTGTTCTTCTCGCGCTTCCTCGTGCCGGGCGACCCGGTGAGCTTCCTCCTCCGCGGCCGCAAGCCGAGCCCCGAGGCGATCGCGCAGGTCACCGCCCAGTACGGCCTCGACCTGCCACCCTGGCAGCAGTACCTGAACTGGCTGGGCGGTGCGCTGACGGGCGACTTCGGTCGCTCGCTGCAGTACCGCCAGGACGTCTCGACGGTGATCGGCGAGCGCCTGCCCGTCACGCTCATGCTCGTCGTCATGTCGGGCCTCCTGATCGCGATCGTCGGCCTCTCCGCCGGCATCGTGGCGGCCCTCAACAAGGGCCGTCCGCTCGACCGGCTGACGCTCATCGGGCTGACGGTGCTGAGCGCCATCCCCTCGTTCGTCGGGTCGATCGTGCTGATCGCGATCTTCGCCGTGCAGCTCGGCTGGTTCCCGACCTTCGGCTCCGGCCAGGGCTTCGGCGACATGGTCTCCCACCTCGTGCTGCCGTCGATCGCGCTCGCGATCGTGTTCGTCGTGCTCGTCGGCAAGGTCACCCGCTCCTCGATGGTCGAGCAGCTCGGCCGCGAGCACGTCGAGGTGGCCACCAGTCGGGGCCTGAAGCGGGCCACCGTGATCCGCCGGCACGTGTTCCGCAACGCGCTCGGCCCGATCCTCACCGTGAGCGGTGTGCTCGTGGCCGGCCTCCTCGTCGCCTCCACGATCGTCGAGGCCGCCTTCGGCCTCGCCGGCATCGGCTCGCTGCTCGTGCAGTCGGTCGACCGTCTCGACTTCCCGGTCGTGCAGGCGATCGTGATGCTCGTCGTCACCGCGTTCGTCGTCGTGAACGCGATCGTCGACCTCGCCGAACCCTGGATCGACCCCCGATCCGCCGCAGGAGCCAGTGCCAGATGACGACCCCGACCCCCACGCTCGCCGTGAAGGTGCTGCGCGCGCCCCGCGCCCACCGCACGAGCCTCGTCTTCGCGATCGCCTGCGGCGTCGTCGCGGTGATGACGCTCGCCGCCGTCTTCGCCCCGTTCGTCGCGCCGTACCCGCCCGACGCGGTCGACTTCACCGCCGTGAACGCCGGGCCGAGCGCCGCGCACTGGCTCGGCACCGACGGCCTCGGCCGCGACCTGCTGAGCCGGCTCGTCTACGGCGCGCGGACCGCCCTGCTGGGGCCGCTCCTCGTCGTCATCGGCTCGACGGTCATCGGCATGCTGCTCGGCCTCATCGCCGGCTGGCGCGGCGGGTGGATCGACGCCGTGCTCGGCCGCGTCTTCGACGTGCTGTTCGCGTTCCCCTCGCTGCTCATCGCGATCATGGCGGTCGCGCTGTTCGGCAAGGGCCTCGTGGCGCCGGTGATCGCGATGAGCATCGCCTACGCCCCCTTCGTGGCCCGGCTCACCCGCGCCCTCGTCAAGGCCGAGCGCACCCGGCCGTACGTCGCGGCGTACCGGGTGCAGGGGTTCGGCGGCGCGTGGATCGCGTTCCGGCGGGTGCTCCCGAACGTCACGCCGATCGTCGGCGCGCAGTCGGCGCTGAACTTCGGCTACGTGCTCGCGGAGCTCGCCGGGATCTCGTTCCTCGGGCTCGGCGTGCAACCGCCGACGCCCGACTGGGGCGCGATGATCAACGAGGCGCAGTCGGGCGTCGCGGGCGGCTACTTCCTGCCCGCGATCGTGCCGGCCGTCGCCGTGGTGCTCGTCGTCGTGGCCGTGAACATCATCGGAGAAGAGCTCTCCGACCGCATCGGAGGAGGGGTGCCGGCATGAGCCAGCTGCTCGACATCGACGGGCTCACGCTCGAACTGCACGACGGCACGCGCCTGCTCGACGGCATCTCGCTGTCGGTCGCGCCCGGCGAGACCGTCGGCCTCGTCGGCGAGTCCGGCTCGGGCAAGTCGCTGACCGCGCGCACCGTGCTCGGCCTCGTGCCCGAGCGCTCCCGCCTCGGCGGGCGGGTGCGGCTCGACGGGCGCGAGGTGATCGGCGCGCCCGCCCGCGACATCCTGGACCTCCGCCGCCACGCGGCCGCCATGATCTTCCAGGACCCGCGTGCCGGCATCAACCCGATGCGCACCATCGGCGACCACCTGACCGAGACGCTCCGCCGCTGCGAGGGCAAATCCGCCGCCGAGGCGCGGGCCAGGGCGGTCGAGCTCCTCGCCGACGTGCAGCTCCCGCGCCCCGAGGAGCACTTCGGCCAGTACCCGCACGAGTTCTCGGGCGGCATGCTGCAGCGCGTCATGATCGCCGGCGCGCTCACGAGCTCGCCGAAGCTGTTGATCTGCGACGAGCCGACGACGGCGCTCGACGTCACGACGCAGGCGGAGATCGTGCGCGTGCTCGTGGAACTCCGCGAGCGGCGCGGCATGGGCATGCTCTTCATCACGCACGACCTGAACCTCGCGGCCTCGCTGTGCGACCGGGTCGTCGTGATGAGCCGCGGCCGCGTCGAGGAGTCGGGCGACGCCCGGCGCGTCTTCACGGCGCCCGAGGCGGACTACACGCGCCGGCTCATCGAGGCGACGCCGAGCATCGCGGTGCGCAGCCTGGACGGCGACGCCGAAGCGCACGCCGCAGCGCCCGCGGATGCCGCGGCGCGCCCGGATGCCTCGGGGCGCCCGGATGCCTCGGGGCGCACGGATGCCTCGGCTCTCGTCGGGCCGATGCTCGAGGTGCGCGGGCTCGACAAGCAGTATCAGCTGCGCGGCCGGCCCCCGGTCCACGCCGTCGTCGAGGCGGAGCTCGAGATCCCGCGCGGCGGATCGCTCGGCGTGGTCGGCGAGTCCGGCTCCGGCAAGTCGACCCTCGCCCGCATGATCGTCGGACTCGAGCGGCCGGATGGCGGCGAGGTGCGCATCGGCGGCCGCGAACGCAGCGCCGCCCCGCGCAGTCGCGCCGAGCGGATCGCGCACGCGAAGAGCGTGCAGATGGTGTTCCAGGATCCCTACCTCTCGCTCGATCCGCGCATCCCGGCAGGGCGCGCCATCCAGGACGTGCTGCGGCTGCACGGCGGCCTCGACCGCGGCGCCGCCGAGGCGCGGGCGCTCGAGCTGCTCGAGGCGGTGGGGCTCGGCGAGCGCCACCTCGCCGCGCGGCCGAAGACGCTCTCGGGCGGGCAGCGGCAGCGCGTCGCCATCGCGCGGGCGCTCGCGATCGAGCCCGAGCTGCTCGTCATGGACGAGGCCACGAGCGCGCTCGACGTCTCGGTGCAGGCGCAGGTGCTCGACCTCGTCGCCCGGCTCCGAGCAGAGCGGGGCCTCACCGTGCTCTTCATCAGCCACGACCTCGGCGTCGTGCGCCGGGTGTGCGAGCGCGCCGTCGTGATGCGCCGCGGCGAGATCGTCGAGCAGGGCCCGAGCGAGCGGCTGCTCCGCGAACCGGAGCACCCCTACACGCGCCTGCTCGTGGACTCGGTGCCGAAGCCCAGCTGGGAGGCCGCGGCCTAGCAGCGGCGCCCCGGCCCGCTGCGGGCTAGGAGGCCGCCTTCTTCTTGGCCGCCGGCTTCTTCGCCGGAGCCTTCTCGGGGGCGGCCTTCTTGGGCGCGGTCTTCTTCGCGGCGGGCTTCTTCCTGGTCGACTTCTTCGGAGCGGCATCCGCCCCGTCCGAGGCATCCGCGCCGCCGCCTCGCTTGGCGGAGATCGAGCGGCGCAGCGCCTCCATCAGGTCGATGACCTCGGCGCCCTCCTCCTCGGGCTCCTCGCCGAAGGTGGCCGCGGTGTCGAGGGCGTCGCCCTGCTCGAGCTTCGCCTGAATGAGGGTGCGCAGCTCCTGCTGGTACTCGTCGACGTACTGCGTCGGATCGAAGTCGGAGACGAGGCTCTCGACGAGCTGCTTCGAGAGCGCGAGCTCCTTGTCGCTGATCTTCACCTTCTCGTCGAGCGCGGGGAACGCGGCCTCGCGCACCTCGTCGGACCAGAGCAGCGTCTGCACCACGAGCACCTCGTCGTGCACGCGCAGCGCCGCCAGCCGCGTCTTCTGCCGCAGCGCGAGGCGCACGATCGCGGTGCGGTCGGTGGACTCGAGGGTCTCGCGCAGCAGCACGTACGCCTTGCTCGACGCCGAGTCGGGCTCGAGGTAGTACGAGCGGTCGAACATGATCGGATCGATCTGCTCGCTCGGCACGAACTCGACGACCTCGATCTCGCGGCTGCGCTCGGCGGGCAGCGCCTTGAGGTCGGCGTCGGTGATGACGACGGTGCGCTCGCCGTCGTCGTACGCCTTGTCGATGTCCTGGTAGGCCACGACCTTGCCGCAGACCTCGCACTTGCGCTGGTACCTGATGCGGCCGCCGTCCTCGTCGTGCACCTGGTGCAGGCTCACGTCGTGGTCCTCGGTCGCGCTGTACAGCTTCACGGGCACGTTCACGAGGCCGAACGTGACCGCCCCTTTCCAGACGGCTCGCATACCCCCAGTGAACACCCCGGGATGCCGCACCGGAACCCCCTTGCGCGCAAGCCCTCGCCTCCCCGGTGCGCGAACGGGCAGGATGGGGGCATGGCGGATGCGGAGCGCCAGCTCGTCGAAGTCGACGGTCGACGGCTGCGGCTGACGAACCTCGACAAGGTCATGTACCCCGAGACGGGCACGACGAAGGGTGAGGTGATCTCGTACTACGCCGAGATCGCCGCCGTCATGGTGCCGCACGTCGCCGGGCGCCCGGTCACCCGCAAGCGCTGGGTGCACGGCGTCGGCACCGCGGAGCATCCCGAGACCCCCTTCTTCGAGAAGAACCTCGCCGAGCACGCGCCGGAGTGGCTGCGCCGCGGGATCATCCAGCACTCCGACGGGCCCAAGACCTACCCGATCGCGGGCGACCGGGCGAGCCTCGTCTGGATGGCCCAGCAGGCCGCGCTCGAGCTGCACGTGCCGCAGTGGCGCTTCGCGCCGGACGGCTCCGCCGCGAACCCCGACCGGATGGTCTTCGACTTCGACCCGGGGGAGGGCGTCGGCCTCGCCGAGTGCGCCGAGGTGGCCCGGCTCGTGCGCGACGTCATCGGCGGCATGGGTCTCGAGGCGGTGCCCGTCACGAGCGGCAGCAAGGGCCTGCACCTCTACGCCGGGCTCGACGGCTCGCAGAGCTCCGAGCAGGTCTCGGACGTCGCGCACGAGCTGGCGCGCGCCCTCGAGGCCGACCACCCCGAGCTCATCGTGTCGAGCATGCGCAAGGCGCTGCGCACGGGCAAGGTGCTCATCGACTGGAGCCAGAACAACGGCAAGAAGACGACGATCGCGCCCTACTCCCTGCGCGGCCGGCTGCGCCCCTCCGTCGCGGCGCCGCGGGAGTGGGCCGAGCTCGACGAGCCGGGCTTCGCGCAGCTGGAGTTCCAGGAGGTGCTCGCCCGGGTCACCGCGGGCGGCGATCCGATGGCGCGCCTGGGCCGCGCGGCGTCACCCGGCGGCGATGCGCTCGACGCGTACCGCGCCAAGCGCACGGTCGGCGCGACGCCCGAGCCGATCCCGGCGGCGCGCGAGCGCATCGAGACGGCGGGCGCGGATGCCTCGGGCGCGACGGATGCCTCGGGCCGCCGCTTCACGATCCAGGAGCACCACGCCCGGCGGCTGCACTTCGACCTGCGGCTCGAACGCGACGGGGTGCTGCGCAGCTGGGCGGTGCCGAAGGGCGTGCCGGAGACGACGGGCGTGAACCACCTCGCCGTGCAGACCGAGGATCACCCGCTCGAGTACCTCGACTTCGAGGGCACCATCCCGGCCGGGGAGTACGGCGCCGGCACCATGACGGTGTGGGACACCGGTGAGTACGAGCTCGAGAAGTGGCGCGACGACGAGCTCATCTTCACCCTCGAGGGCCGCGTCGGCGGGCCGCTCGGGCGGGTGCGGCTCGCGCTCATCCGCACCGACGGGGATGGCGAGAAGAGCAGCTGGCTGCTGCACCGCATGAAGGAGCAGCGGGCCGGGCAGCGGCACGCGGCGCCGGCTGCGGCGGAGGCATCCGCCTCCCCGCTCGCCCCGGCGCAGCGGATCGCTATACCCGCGCCGCGCACGGGCGCCGCCCGGCCGCCGCGCATCCCGTACGCGCCCATGCTCGCCGTCGCAGGGGCGCCCGGCCTCGCCGGCGACGACCGCGCGCTCGAGTGGAAGTGGGACGGCATCCGCGTGCTCGCCCGCGTCGAGGACGGCGCGAGCCGGCTCGCGAGCCGCACGGGGCGCGACGTGACCGACGTCTACCCCGAGCTCGCCGGGCTCGCCTCGGCGCTCCGCGCCGACGCCGTCGTCGACGGCGAGATCGTCGCGCTCGACGAGGACGGCCGCCCCGACTTCGGTCTGCTGCAGCACCGGATGAACCTCGCCGACCCGCGCGAGATCGCGAAGACGGCGCCGCGCATCCCGGTGCGGCTGCTGCTCTTCGACGTGCTCGAAGTCGCCGGCTCCCCGACCGTCGACGAGCCGTACCTGCGGCGCCGCGAGCGGCTGGAACGGCTGCTGCGGCCCGGCAGCGGCGTGCCGGTCGAGGTGCCGGCGCCCGCCGAGGGCCCGGTCGAGGCCGCGCTCGCCGAGGCCGAACGGCTCGGCCTCGAAGGGGTCATGGCGAAGCGGCGGGACGCGCCGTACCGGGCGGGGGAGCGCAGCGACGACTGGCTGAAGCTGAAGCTCGCGCGCACCCAGGAGGTCGTGATCGGCGGCTACCGGCGCGGCGTCGGCACGCGCACGGGGCGAATCCGCTCACTGCTGCTCGGGCTGCCCGGCGAGCGTGGGCTCGAGTACGTCGGCCGGGTCGGCAGCGGCTTCCGCGAGCGCGAACTCGACCGGCTGCTGGCCCGCTTCCGCGAGCTGGAGCGCGAGACCTCGCCGTTCGTCGAGGTGCCGGCCGCGGACGCCGCCGACGCGGTGTGGCTCGCGCCCGAGCTCGTCGGCGAGATCGAGTTCGGTTCGTGGACCCGCACGGGCGTCGTCCGGCACGCGCGCTGGCGCGGCCTCCGACCCGACCTCGACCCGGCCGGCGTGCGCCGGGAGGGCGGCTGAGCCGGGGCGCGATCCCGCGTCAGTGGTTCCGCAGGGCCGAGATGAGCTCGGACTTGCGCTTGCCGCTGTAGCCCGAGAGGCCCAGTTCCTTCGCGCGCTTCTTCAGCTCGGGAACCGTCCAGTCCTCGTAGTCGCCGTGCGATCCGCCCTTGCGGCCGATGGCGCTGCGACCCTGCTTCGCCGCGGCGTTCGAGACGCGGGCGGCCTTCTCCTTGGAGGCGCCGTCGTCGCGGAGCTTCTCGTACAGTTCGGGGTCCTTCAGTGCGGCGTTCCGTCGTCCGGGCATGGCGTGCTCCTTTCCTCGGTGCCTGCGACGCTAGGGCGCCCGCGAGCGGCCCGGCAGGGGGTTGACAGCTTCCGGCGGGTGCTCGCGTCGCCGCTCGGGTCGGCGTAGCATCGGCCGCATGGGCACGCTGTACTACGGCGACTCCGGTACGCCGATCGGCATCGAGGATCGCGCACTCGCCCACCTGAAGGTGGCGATCACGACGAAGCTGCGCCGCAACGAGAGCTTCACCTTCTCCTGGCGGCACACCGAGGATCAGCCGCGCGGGCGCAGCACCCTGTGGATGCATCCGTCCATCCCGCTGCGCTTCGTCTTCGACGAGCCCGAGCGCCCCGAGCTCAGTGTGCGCTGGATCGAGGAGCTGATGCGCTCGGCGAACAGCACCGGGGGCATCGAGCTCGTGCCCGAGTACCTCGACACCGGGCCGATCCCGACCGACCCCGGCCAGCCGGTGCGGGTCGGCGTCGACGTGCAGGAGATCGAGCACAGCGACGACGAGGAGGAGGCGACGACATGAGCGAGCGCGACGAGGAGCTGGGGCAGGCGGACGAGGCCGCGGCGCGGATCGAGATCGAGCGCTGGTGGCCGCAGCTCTCGATCGAGGCGAAGCACCGCGTGCTCCGCGACCTCGAGGCCGAGCTCGACGAGGAGGCGATCGCCGAGATCGTCGTCATCGCGGCGCGCAGCGGACGGCCGGATGCTGAACCGCCTGTGCGGCTCGAGGCGCACGAGCGCGACTACGTGCGCACCCAGATCGAAGCGGTCGACTGAGCGGACTCCGCCCGGAGGCTATTCGGCGTCGAACGGCTCGGTCTCGTCGGGTTCCAGCACGTGCTGCAGGCCGCCCGCACTGTTGGCCGAGAGCAGCAGCTGCTCGATCCAGAGCCGGTTCAGCTTCGGCGGGCGGTTGCCGCTGAAGACGAACTGCACCGGGATCGACTCGTTCAGCCAGACCGTCGTGCGCCCCGACCCGCGGTCGACGCCGTGCTCCCACGTGAACGCGAACGACTCGGAACGTCGCAGCTTGTTCAGGATGGCGACCCGCAGGTGGGCGAGCGTCCGGTCGTCGATGTCGAACTCGCGCAACGAGGCGCCGTAGACCAGTTTGCCCATGCGCCAAGCCTACGCGGGCCGGTGGCCGCCTGCCCGGGAACTGTTCGTCGAGTTCTTGCGCGCAGTTCGCATACCATTGCTCGCATGTCGAGACGACTGGCGGATGTCGCACGCAAGGTCGGCGTGAGTGAGGCCACGGTGAGCCGGGTGCTGAACGGCAAACCCGGGGTGTCCGCGTCCACGCGCGACGCCGTGCTCACCGCGCTCGACGTGCTGGGCTACGAACGGCCGACGAAGCTCCGCGGCGAACGGGCCCGCCTCGTCGGGCTCGTGATGCCCGAGCTGCAGAACCCGATCTTCCCCGCGCTCGCCGAGTCGATCGGCGGCGGCCTCGCGCAGAACGGCTTCACCCCCGTGCTCTGCATCCAGAGCGCGGGCGGCGTGTCCGAATCGGACTACGTCGAGCTGCTGCTGCACCAGCAGGTCTCGGGGGTCGTCTTCGCCGGCGGCGCGTACTCGCAGGGCGACGCCTCGCACGAGCACTACGCGCGGCTCGTCGAGCTGAAGCTGCCCACGGTGCTGCTGAACGCCCCGGTCGACGGCCTCGGCTTCGCGACCGTGTCGTGCGACGACGCCATGTCGATCGAGCAGGGCTACGGGCACCTCGTGCAACTCGGGCACCGGCGCATCGGCATCCTGCTCGGGCCGCGCGACCACGTGCCGTCCAGGCGAAAGCTGGCCGCGGCCAGGCGGATGGCGGAGCGGCACGGCCTCGCGCTCGACGACGAGCTCGTGGTGCACTCGCTGTACTCGCTCGAGTCGGGGCAGGCGGCCGCCGCGAAGCTGCTGCAGGCGGGCGTCACGGCGATCGTCTGCGCGAGCGACCCGATGGCGCTCGGCGCCGTGCGCGCCGTGCGTCGGGCGGGCCTGCGCGTGCCGGAGGACGTGTCGGTCATCGGCTACGACGACTCGGCGCTGATGAACTGCACCGAACCGCCGCTCACGACCGTGCGCCAGCCGATCGAGGCGATGGGAAAGATGGTCATCGAGCTGCTGCTGCGGCAGATGACGAGCGAGCGCGCCCTCGGCGACGAGGTGCTCTTCGCGCCCGAGCTCGTCGTCCGCGGCTCCACGGGCCCCGCCCCCGCCCCCGCCCTCGCCTGAGTTCAGACTTGCCCGACTTTCATGAAAGTCGGGCAACCCTGCTGCTTGGCTCTCGACTTGCCCGACTTTCATGAAAGTCGGGCAAGTCGGTCTGGGGCGGGATGCCGCTTGCGCGGGTGGTGCAAGCGGCTGACGCAATTTCACGCAAGTCGTCGGAACATTTTGTCGATTTGTTGAATAGTTGCATCATCCTGTTGCTCTCATTACGTTGACCGGCAAGACGCCGTCGTCGGACGCGACGGCGCGCCGAACGACGAGGAGCACCACCGCGTGACCATGCCACTCACCGCCGCCACCACCGGCCCGGCCGCCCCCGCCGGCGACGCCGACTGGTGGCGCAGCGCCGTCATCTACCAGGTGTACGTGCGCAGCTTCGCCGACTCGAACGGCGACGGTGTCGGCGACCTGCAGGGGGTGCGCAGCCGCCTCGACTACCTCGCCGAGCTCGGCGTCGACGCGCTCTGGTTCACCCCGTGGTACCCCTCGCCCCTCGCCGACGGCGGCTACGACGTCGCCGACTACCGCGACATCCACCCCGCCTTCGGCACCCTCGCCGACGCCGAGCAGCTCATCGAGGACGCGGCGGCGCGAGGCATCCGCACCATCATCGACATCGTCCCCAACCACGTCTCGCACGAGCACCCCTGGTTCCAGGAGGCCCTCGCCGCCGGGCCGGGCAGCCCCGAGCGCGAGCGGTTCTGGTTCCGCCCCGGCCGCGGACCGGCCGGCGCGGAGAAGCCCAACGACTGGGTGTCGGAGTTCACCGGTGAGCCGTGGACCCGCACCACCAACCCCGACGGCACCCCCGGCGACTGGTACCTGCACCTCTTCACCCCCGAACAGCCCGACCTCAACTGGAACCACCCCGACGTGCGGCGCGAGCACGAGGAGATCCTGCGGTTCTGGTTCGACCGCGGCGTCGCCGGCGTGCGCATCGACTCCGCCGCCCAGCTCATGAAGCACCCCGAGCTGCCCGACTACCCCGCCGAGCCCGGCCCGGGCGAGCACCCCCACATCGACCGCGACGAGCTGCACGAGCTCTACCGCTCCTGGCGGCGGATCACCGAGAGCTACGACGACCCCCGGGTGCTCGTCGGCGAGATCTGGCTGCCCGACGCGCAGCGCTTCTCGGCGTACCTCCGCCCCGACGAGATGCACACGGCGTTCAACTTCGACTTCATGACCCGCCCGTGGGACGCCGCCGAACTGCGCGCCTCGATCGAGCTCATGCTGCGCGTGCACGCCCCGGTCGGCGCCCCGAGCACCTGGGTGCTGTCCAACCACGACGTGACGAGGCCGGTCACCCGCTACGGCCGTGAGGACTCGAGCTTCGCGTTCCGCAAGAAGCGCTTCGGCACCCCGAGCGACCGCGAGCTCGGCACCCGCCGCGCTCGCGCCGCCGCCCTGCTCACGGCCGCGCTGCCCGGCTCGCTCTACCTGTACCAGGGCGACGAGCTCGGCCTGCCCGAGGCGGAGTTGCCCGTCGCCGTGCTGCAGGACCCCATGCACTTCCGCTCCGGCGGCATCGACCCCGGCCGCGACGGCTGCCGGGTGCCGCTGCCCTGGCGCGGCCTCGCCGAGCCGTTCGGCTTCAGCCCGGCGGGCGCAACGGCGGCCCCCTGGCTGCCCCAGCCGGCCGACTGGTCCGGTCTCACCGTCGAAGCGCAGGAGGCGGACCCGGCCTCCATGCTCGCGCTGTACCGGCGGGCCCTCGGCATCCGTCGCGCGGAGCCCGCGCTGCACCGCAGTGCGCTCGAGTGGGTCGACGCAGGTCCCGAAGCGATCGCCTTCCGCCGCGGCGACGGATTCCTCAGCATCACGAACCTCGGCCCGGCTCCGATCGAGCTGCCGCCGCACGAGTCGATCCTCCTCGCGAGCGCCCCGCTCGACGGAGGCCGGCTCGCCGCCGACGCCACCGCCTGGCTGCGCACCGTGCCGCCGGCGGGGACGACGGCGCCCTGACCCGCACCATCCGCCTGCACCACCACGCACCATCCGCACCACGCACCATCCGCACCCCTTCGCATCACAGCACCGAAAGGACCGACAATGAAGTCATCACGCACCGTCGCAGCCGGCATCGCCGCGCTCGCCATGGTCGGCGCGCTCGCCGCCTGCTCCTCCGGGGGCAGCGACGGCGACGGCAAGCTCGAGCTCCGCGTCGCCACCTTCCCGCCCGGCGCCGACCAGGCGGCCTACGACGCCTTCGCCGAGCAGGAGAAGCAGTTCGAGAAGGAACACCCCGACATCGACATCATCGGCGTCGAGTACGAGTGGACCGCCCCGACCTTCGCGGCCCAGCTCGCGGGCGGCAGCCTGCCCGACGTGTTCACCGTGCCCTTCACCGACTCCAAGACGCTGCTCGAGAACGGCCAGCTCATGGACCTCACGAAGGAGATCGACGAGCTCGGCTACACCGACAAGTTCAACCCGATCCTCCTCGAGGAGGTCACCGGCGGCGACGGCAAGATCTACGGCTTCCCCCGCCAGGCCTACGCCAACGGCCTGCAGTACAACCGGGACCTGTTCGAGCAGGCCGGCCTCGACCCCGACCAGCCGCCGACCACCTGGGACGAGGTGCGCGCCGCCGCGAAGACCATCGCCGAGAAGACCGGCAAGGCCGGCTACGCGACGATGACGAGCAACGGCACGGGCGGCTGGCAGCTGTCGGCGCAGGCCGACTCGCGCGGCGCCCAGCTGCAGACCGCGAACGACGACGGCACCTTCACCTCGACGATCAACAACCCGGCCACGAAGGCGACCCTGCAGTACCTGCACGACCTGCGCTGGGAAGACAACTCGATGGGCGCGAACTTCGACCTCGACTGGGGCAGCATCAACCAGGAGTTCGCGGCCGGCAACATCGGCATGTACACGAGCGGCTCCGACGTGTACACGGCGCTCGTGCGCGACTACGGCATGGACTCCGGCAAGTACGGCCTCACCGTCATCCCGCTCGAGGACGGCGGCGGCGTGCTCGGCGGCGGTGACATCGCGGTCGTGGCGCCCACGGTCGACGACGACACCAAGAAGGCCGCGGTCACCTGGATCGACTGGTACTACATGCAGAAGCTGATGAACCAGGATGCCGCGGTCGCCGACGCGAAGGCGCTGGCCGCGAGCGACCAGGCCGTCGGCACCCCGGTGCTGCCGGTGCTCGACCAGGACACCTACCTCGAGTCGCGCGAGTGGATCAAGGACTACATCAACGTTCCGCTCGACCAGATGACCGGCTTCACCGAGGGCATCTTCGACCAGAGCCCGGTCGGCGAGTTCAAGGGCCAGACCCAGCCGATCTACGCCCTGATGGACAACGTCGTGCAGGCGGTCCTCACGGACCGCAACGCCGACATCGACGCGCTGCTCGTGCAGCTCGACACCGACGCGCAGGCGCTGCTCGACCAGTGAGCACCACCGCGATCGATCAGACGGATGCCCCGGCCGAGGCCGGCGCGGGGCATCCGTCGCCCGAGGCGGCGGCGCGCACCCCATCGCGCCGCCGCCGTCGCACCCCGCTCACCTGGCTGCGCGGGGGAGGCCTGTGGAACCTCGCCTTCCTCGCGCCCATGCTCATCGTGTTCGGGGTCTTCAGCTGGTGGCCGATCGCCCGGTCGGTGGTCATGAGCTTCCAGAAGACGAACCTGATCAGCGACCCGATCTGGGTCGGCCTCGACAACTTCGCCCGCGTGCTCGCCGACCCGAACCTCGGCACCGCGGTCGTGAACACCCTGTACTTCGCGGGCCTCGCGCTCGTCTTCGGCTTCCCGCTGCCGATCATCATGGCCGTGCTGATGAGCGAGGTGCGCCGCGGCAAGGGCCTCTACAGCGCGCTCGCATACCTGCCGGTCGTGGTGCCGCCCGTCGTCGCGGTGCTGCTGTGGAAGGTCTTCTACAACGCGAGCCCCGACGGCGTGTTCAACACCATCCTCGGCTGGGTCGGCATCCCGCCGCAGCCCTGGCTGCAATCGCCGGCGACCGCGATGCCCTCGCTCGTCATCGAGGCGACCTGGGCGGCGGCCGGCGGTTCGATCATCATCTACCTCGCCGCGCTCATCGCGGTGCCGCCGGAGCTCTACGACGCGGCCGAGGTCGACGGCGCCGGCATCTGGCGCAAGATCTGGCACGTCACGCTGCCGCAGCTGCGCGGCATCCTCTTCATCATGCTGATCCTGCAGGTGATCGGCACCGCGCAGGTGTTCCTCGAGCCGTACCTGTTCACGGGCGGCGGGCCGAACAACGCGACCCTGACGGTGCTGCTGCTGATCTACCGCTACGCCTTCCAGAACAGTCTCGGCGGCGCCTACGGCGAGGCCACGGCGCTCAGCCTCATGCTCGCCGTGTTCCTCGGGCTGCTCAGCTGGCTGTACTTCAAGCTCACCGACCGCTGGAGCACGAATTGACCGCGCCCACCCCCTCCTCGGCCCAGCCCGCCACGGCCCTGCGGCAGAAGCTCGCCGGACTCGGCAAGCGGCGTCGCGACCCCTCGGAGGCCGGCGGCGACCGCGGCATCCTGAGCGGGCACGACCGGCGCAAGCGGGGCGTGCGCGTCTCGATGGCCGGCGTGCACGTCGTGCTCTTCGTCGGGCTCGTCGTCGCCGGCCTCGGCCCGCTGCTCTGGCTCGCCAAGGCGGCGGTCACGCCGACGCAGGACACCCTGAGCCATCCCTTCGAGCTCTGGCCGAACGGGATCGACTGGGCGAACCTCGAGACGGCGTGGAACGACATCCACATCGATCAGTACTTTCTGAACACGATCTGGGTCGCCGCCGGCTCCTGGTTCTTCCAGCTGCTGATCGCGACGACCGCGGGCTACGCGCTCTCGGTGCTGCGGCCGAAGTACGCCCCGATCCTGAACGGGCTCGTGCTGGCGACCCTGTTCGTGCCCGCGGTGGTGCTGCTCGTGCCGCTGTACCTCACGGTGCTGCATCCGCCGCTCATCGACACCTCGCTGCTGAACACGTATTGGGCGGTCTGGCTGCCGGCGGCGGCGAACGCGTTCAACATCCTGCTCGTGAAGCGCTTCTTCGACGGGCTGCCGCGCGAGGTGTTCGAGGCGGCGCGCACCGACGGGGCGGGCCCGTTCCGGGTGTTCTGGTCGATCGTGCTGCCGATGTCGAAGCCGATCCTCGGCGTGGTCTCGGTGTTCGCCGTGATCGCCGCGTGGAAGGACTTCCTGTGGCCGCTGCTCGTGCTGCCGGACCCCGCCGTGCAGCCGCTGTCGGTGCGCCTGCCCGCGGTGCAGTCGCAGACCGAGCTCGACGTGTTCCTGGCGGCGCTCGCGATCTCGACGCTCATCCCGATCGTGCTGTTCCTCGTGTTCCAGCGGCTCTTCCTGAGCGGCGCGGGGCTCGGCGGCGCGGTCAAGGGCTAGCCCCAGTCCCCGATCCGCCGCGCAACATCCCGAGTTGCCCGACTTTCATGAAAGTCGGGCAACTCGGGATCGCGCGGCGCTCGATTCGCAATCGCGTCGGACGTGGGATAGAGTGACGTGGTTGCCTGATCGCAGAGCCTGCGCCAGGCGGCATCTGATGCGCCCGTAGCTCAATGGATAGAGCATCTGACTACGGATCAGAAGGTTGGGGGTTCGAGTCCCTCCGGGCGCACGGAATGAGAACGGCCCCGTCTTCGGACGGGGCCGTTCTGCGTTTGCCGGCGCAGCGCGGTTCAGCGGGTGAGCCAGACGGTGGTGTCGGCGGGCAGGATGCCTGGGGCCATGTCGCCGGAGGCGAGCAGTGGCTGCGTGGCGGCGGCTGCGGTGTGCTCGTCGGGCAGCACGTCCGTGAGCGCGAGGGTGGTGTCGCCGGTGTTCGCGACGATGAGGAGTGCGCCGTTCGTGAAGGCGACGACGTCGGGGGTGGCGGGCGTGTCGATCCACTCGAGGGTGCCGCTCGCGAGGGCGTGCTCGCGGCGCAGGGTGAGTGCGGCCCGGTACATCGACAGGGTCGAGCCGGGTGCGTCGTGCTGGCGGTCGCGGGCGTGCTCGGCCCACTCGGCGGGTTGGGGGAGCCAGGAGGCGTCCGTCTGGCCGAAGCCGTAGGAGGGTGAGTCGGCTTCCCAGGGGATGGGGACGCGGCAGCCGTCGCGGCCGTAGCGTTCGCCGTTCGTGCGGAACCAGGTCGGGTCCTGTCGGGCGTCGTCGGGCAGGTCGATGACCTCGGGGAGGCCGAGTTCCTCGCCCTG
>NZ_JBHXBK010000008.1:0-118472 GCF_042726785.1 Agromyces sp. NPDC060279 | reverse complement strand
GGCGGCCAGGGCGGCCTGGAACCAGGCGTGCTCGTTCGAGGAGTGGTTCGGCACGAGGTCGACGATGACGCGGATGCCTCGGGCGTGCGCCTCGGCGAGCATCGCGTCGAAGTCGGCGAGGGTGCCGAACAGCGGGTCGACGTCGCGGTAGTCGGCGACGTCGTAGCCGGCGTCGTGCTGCGGGGAGGTGTAGAACGGCGAGAGCCAGATGGCGTCGATGCCGAGCTCGGCGAGCGCGCCGAGCCGGGCGGTGATGCCCGCGAGATCGCCCATGCCGTCACCGTTCGCGTCCGCGAAACTGCGCGGGTAGATCTGGTAGATCACGGCCGTCCGCCACCACTCGTCTCGAGCGTCACGAGCGAGCTCGAAGTGACTCTTGCGGCGGATGGCCATTGGCAGCTCCCTTGGTGCGGTGGACGAACATCACGCAGGATCCCACAGGACACACTGATTGCAAAATCTTTCAGATGATGAAATGAGTTTGCTAAGGTCGCCGCAACATCACTCGTCTATGCAGGGGAGCCAGCGTCACCTCATGAATCGCTACTACGACCGACCGCATCACGATGGTTCGTCTCTCTACACGTCGACCCTCGGGCGGGGCGTCGGCGCGACACAGTTCGTTCGCGTGCGAGTTCCTCATGGATTCGGTGCTCCGCGTTCAATGTTCGTTCGTGTGGTCTGCGACGCGGAACCGTGCTTCTTCCCGCTCCTGCCCGGTGCTGCTTCTCCCGACTGGGACACCGCGGCTGAATGGTGGGAAGGGCACTTCGCGCTCCCGAACCCGATCACCAAGTACAGATTCCTCATCAACCTCGAGGACGGGAGCACGCGCTGGTTGTCCGCGGACGGTCTGGAGTCGCTTGAGCCTCGAGACAGCAGCGACTTCCGAACGACGTCGTTTCCGCCGCCGCCATCATGGGCACACCAGCAAGTGATGTACCAGATCTTCCCGGACCGCTTCGCGAGGAGTTCAGGCGCGTCCCGTGACATTCCGGTCTGGGCCGAGCCAGCGGAGTGGCAGGACGAGCCGGTCGCGGAGGGGCCCTCGACCTCGCGCCAGTTCTTCGGCGGAGATCTCGACGGCATCACCGAGCGGCTGGATCACCTGGAGCGCCTCGGGGTGACCCTCCTCTACTTGACGCCGTTCTTTCCAGCGCAATCGAACCATCGGTACGACGCTTCCAGTTTCGACCGGGTCGACCCGCTGCTCGGCGGCGACGAAGCGCTCGTCCGCCTGGTCGAAGCGGCGCACGCGCGCGGGATGCGGGTGATCGGCGATCTCACGACGAACCACACGGGCGACGGGCACGAGTGGTTCCGAGCTGCGTTCGGCAAACCCAGCGCCGTGGAAGCGGACTTCTACTACTGGAAGGACACCGACCACACCGACTATGTCGGTTGGTACGACCTGCCCAGCCTTCCGAAGCTCAATTGGGACTCGCGGGAACTGCGCCGGAGGTTCATCGAGGGGGACGATTGCGTGGTTGCGAAGTGGCTCCTCCCGCCGTTCAACCTCGACGGATGGAGAGTCGATGTGGCCAACATGAGCGGCCGACTCGGAACAGATGACTTCAATCGGACGATTCAGCGGACGGTGCGGGCGACGATGGACCGAGTCGCCCCTGGTCGGGTGCTCTTCGCAGAGTCGACCAACGACGCCACAGTCGACTTCGATGGCGAAGGGTGGCATGCGCCCATGAGCTACCCGTCCTTCACTCGTCCAGTCTGGAACTGGCTTCGACGCCCGACGAAAAACCGGCGCGACTTCGGCATCCCCTACGAATCCGCTCCTGCGTACTCTGCCGCGGACGTCGTCGAGAGCTACCGACGATTCACTGCGCCATATCCCTGGTCGGTGAAGCTCCTCGCGATGAACGCCATCGACACCCACGACACTGCTCGGTTTGCGGAAGAGGCTGACGACGAGCGCCAACTGGTCGCGGCTGGACTCTCGTACACGCTGCCGGGTACCCCGGTCGTCTTCGCAGGTGACGAGTTCGGACTCCGCGGACGCAATGGGGAGGGATCGCGGGCGCCCCTGCCGTGGGAAGCGCACCCCCGACTGCTCGCTGCATACAGCGAGCTTGGCCGCCTTCGGCGAGAGTCGGTCGCCCTGCAGACCGGCGGCCTGCGCTGGCTCTCTGCCGACAGCGAATGCCTGGCCTTCCTGCGGGAAAGCGATGAGGGCGCCGAACTCGTGATGGCATTCAGATCGCCGAGCGAACTCGCGCTGCCGCTCAACGTTGCTGAAGCGCTCGAGGATGCTCCTACGCTGACGTTCGGGAGCATCGCATTCCGACGGGAAGGCGCGCGGCTGCTCTGGGAGGCGGACGGGCCGGCCTTCGGGGTCTGGGCGGTTCGCTCGCTGGTCACGGCGCGCGCGTCCGCTCCCGAGCGGGTCAACGCCAATGCGTGACCTCGCTGAGTTCGACGCGTTCAGCGACCGCCTCGCGGTCGGCTTCGCAGGGGTACCTGGTGCACACGGACTCGTGTTCCTCGGGTCGGCCGCTGCAGGACACCGTCGAGACCGGTGGTCCGACCACGACTTCCTCGCGCTCGTGGAAGAGGAGCACGCCGAATCGGCCCGTGCGAACCTCGAGTGGCTCCCCGATCCGCAACGGGTGCTGTGCGTCGCCCGCGAAGGTGAGCTCGGCTTCTCGGTGCTCTACGACGACGGGCATGTCCTCGAGTTCGCCGTTGGAACGACCAAGGAGCTCGCAGCCGCACCACTGGATGAGGCGAAGCTGATGTTCGGAGATACGCGGATGCGGGACTTCGTCGACGCGGGGCAGGACCGTTTCGCTGCGCTCCCTGCTATTGACCCGGCCAACGAAGTCGCCCTTGCCTACATCAAACTCCTCATCGGGTACGGTCGAGCCTGTCGGGGCGAGCGCATCGCCGCCGGCCGTTTCGTGCGAGGCTGGGCGGTCGACCATCTGCTCCGGGCGATCCGTGCACGCATCCTCCCGGCCGGCGCAGCGCGCTCGGATCAGTTGGATCCTTCCCGACGCTTCGACGCCGCGTACCCGCACATTGCCACCCAGCTCGACCACGCTCTCGCTCAGCCAATCGAGCAATCGGCACGAGATGTCGCGATGCTCGCGCGCGTTGTGTTGGAACACGGGTGGAAGGAATTCCCGACCATGACGGCTGAACGCGTCCAATCACTGCTCAGGAAGAGCGGAGACGCTCCGAGCTGACGGATCCGGACGGCCTGACCGCACGGGAGAGAAGGCTGCGCTGCCGATCACTCCAGCGGTTCCCACAATCGAGGACAAGACAGAAGCGATTGCCCTCAGGGTCCGCGAGTACGGCGAAGCCGCCGTCCCCCTCTGAAACAGGCTCCCGGAGAACCGATCCGCCGAGTTCGACGGCACGTTGCACCATGCCTTCGAGGTCGTCGACGACGACATCGAGGTGCAAGTTGCTTCGCGGGTACCGTCGCTCACTCGCAGCACGCCGAAATGCGAGGAAGACCGGCGCCTCTGCCACGATGGCCCACTCCGAGCCGTCGACTGCCCACGTCGCGTCGAGCAAGCTGCCCCAGAACGCGGCGAGCTTGCGCGGATCCTCGCAGTTCGTGACGACCTCTTGAATGCTCCCGAGCATCAGGGCTGCACCGCCCGGTTGCGCGTCGTATCCGAGACGAGTCGAAGCGCCGGCAACCCCCGTCGACGGATGATCAGCTCCGCGACGACCAGGTTCGGAATCCAGCCGAGGAACGGGACGACCGAGTAGGCGTTGCTGAACGCGCCGTCGAACTCGAACCCGCCGAACGGTACTTGGGCGAAGATCAGGAGACCCATCCAGACGCGAAGCGTGACGGCGGAATACGTCAGCGCGAAGTTCCGAATCATCCAGGCTTGGTGGCTCGGGACATCCCGTCGGCGGATCGCTCGGTATGCTGCCGAAGCCGTTCCGAGCCAGAGTGCTGCCATCATTCCGAACCCAAACAGACCGGACAGCCCCGCCGGGCTGAACGGTGCGATCACGAGCGCGGAGACCCCAGCCACAGCGACGCTGAGAAGGATGAGCCTGCCGATCCACCGGTGCAGTCGAGGAGTGCGTGCCCGAAGCGCGCCGACGAATTGCACCGGCGAAAGCAGGAGGACGATCCCGCCCGAGATCACGTGCGCGTAGAACGCGACGACCACTGGGAGGGGCTGGTTGAGGTAGTCCTCCGCGAGACCCACGTGATCGGCGGCAAGATCTGCAAGGGAGGCGGTGACGTACGGAGTGACGGCGTATCCCACAACGGCGAGCGATGACAGCGCCACCCAGATCCACGCCGCTCCAGACCCCAAGGATGGCTTCGAAGAACGCGAGCTGTTGACGCTACTATCACTTTCTGCAATGAGCTTCACTCGCACATCGTGGCTCATCTGATCGAACTCGCCAAGGGGTGGGCTGGGAACCGGTACTTCGGTAGGAGTTCGCCTGCGGCAGCGGCGCTGCCTGCAAGCTCGAGGCGAGCGAAGCGCCGACTGCAGGAGGTAGGCATATGGATGCGGACTGGGCCTGTGCGGCATGCCCACACCGTGCGGTGGCGGGATGAGCATCCGGGTACTCATCGCCGACGGTGAGGAACTGATGCGGCTCGGCTTCGCGCTCATGCTCGAAAGCCAGTCGGGCGTCGAAGTCGTAGCGCTCGCGCAGAACCGATCCCAGGCAATCGAACTCTCGCGACGCCATTGCCCCGACGTCGTCCTCGTCGATCTGGACGGGGCATACCTCGAGGGCATCGCCGCGATCCGAGGCATCGTCGCGAGCGAGCCCTCGCCGAGCGTGATCGCGGTGGCGAGTTTCGACTGCGACGACGCGGCGTTCGACGCGCTCGAAGCCGGCGCGGCCGGCTATCTGAAGAAGGATGCGAGCGCAGGCGACCTACTCTCCGCGGTCCGGGATGCGTCGGGCGGGGGAGTGGCCCTTCCCCACTGGGTGATCAGTGAACTCGTACGGCGGTATCGTCGCCTGGCTCAGGCGCCCGAGACCGCCGCGGAATGCAAGCTGCTGACCCGACGTGAGCGCGAGGTCCTGAAATGTGTCTTGGAGGGCCTCACGAATGCTGAGATCGGAGCACGGCTTTGGCTGTCCGAGTCCACCGTGAAGTCGCACGTCGGGGCTGTCTTGCGAAAGCTGGGTGTTCGTGACCGAGTTGGAGCGGTCTTGTACGCCGCGAGATACGGTCTTCTCTCAGGCAAATGAGGGCGAGCGGTGGCGTTGCGTGAGTCGTCGTCCGCGAGAGATCATGCAGATCATGAAACTCGATTCAGCCACTATGCAGAAGGCGGGCCGATCCGTCAGCGAGCGGGATATCGAGGCGACGCTTCGCTCGCTCGGTATCGGTGACGGCTCGGTGCTGCTCGTTCACGCGTCGTTGTCCGCCTTCGGAGACGTCATCGGTGGCGAGCAAGCGGTCATCGATGCTCTTCAAGCAGCGATTGGCCCATCCGGCACGCTCGTAATGCCATCGCAGAGCTGGCAGCTTTGCGATCCCGAGTACTTGACGCCGGATGCGATGACGTTTGAGGAGTGCGACCGCGTTCGAGAGAATCTCCCGGTCTTCGACGTGGCGCGAACTCCGACACGGTCGATGGGCGCAGTTGCTGAGCTGTTCCGAACCCTGCCTGGCGCTCGGCGAAGCGGGCATCCTCACCGTTCGTTCGCGGCGCTCGGACCGGAGGCGGCGGTCGTCACCGCCGAGCAGAATCTCGATTCGCCGTTCGACGACGCGTCGCCTCTTGCGCGACTCTACGATCTCGACGCTGTCGTCCTGCTCCTCGGCGTCGGATTCGACAAGGCGACGGCGCTCCATCTCTCGGAGTGGCGATCGCGGGCACGGCTCCCCAGGGTTCCCAACGGCGCGCCCATGCTCGTGGGCGGTGAACGGTGCTGGGTCACCTGGGAAGAAACGTTGGCCGAGTCGGACGACTTCGAGGTGATCGGTGGTGCCTTCCGGTCGAGTGGCGCAACACGATCCGCGACGGTGGGGCGGGCAGGCTGCGAGGCGATGAGCCTCAGGGAACTCGTGGACTTCGGGGCGAGCTGGATGAATTCCAACCGCGAGATATGAAACAGCTTGCAAGTTTCGCAAGAGTCTGCCAATCTGCTTTCACCCGCAACGACGCTGCTCCCCTTCTCCGTGGAGGTGCTCGCGAGTGCGGGCCCTGACAATCACGCAGAAAGGCAGCACCAATGAAGGTGAATCGATCAGCCGCGACCGCGATCTTCGCGGGCAGCGCGATTCTGGCTCTGGCCTTGACGGGATGCTCGGCGGGCGGGGGAGGCGGGCAGTCATCGACGTCGGCCACGCTCACCGTCTGGGTCGACGCGAACCGTGTCGAAGAGATGCAGGACATCGCTGCGAAGTTCGAGGACGACAAGGGCATCAAGGTCGAGCTCGTGCAGAAGGAGTACGGCGATGTGATGCGCAACGACTTCATCCAGCAGGTGCCGGCAGGGGAAGGTCCGGACGTCATGGTGGGCGGCAACGACTGGCTTGGCCAGCTCGTCCAGAACGGCGTCGTGGCTCCGCTCGAGCTTGGGGACACTGCTGGGGACTTCTCCGACGTCGCCATCGGTGCCATGACCTACGACGAGGTCACCTACGGGCTGCCAGTCTCCCTGGAGAACATCGCGCTTCTGCGGAACACGGCGCTCGCCTCGTCCACCCCGGCCACCTGGGACGAGCTGATCGCTGCCGGGCAAGCCGTCGTCGCGAGCGGCGCCGCCCAGTATCCGGTGCTCGTGCCCTCAGACCCGGTGGACTCGGACCCGTACCACCTGTACCCCCTCCAGACCTCCTACGGTGCCCCGCTCTTCGCCTTCGACGCGGACAACGGGTACGACACCTCCGAGCTGTTGGTGGGTAGCGAGGGCGGGAACGCGTTCGCGGCCAAGCTCGTCGAGTGGGGCGCGGCCGGAATCATCAACACCAGCATCACCGGTGACATCGCACGTGACGAGTTCGCCGCTGGCAAGTCGCCATTCATGCTCTCCGGTCCGTGGAACCTCCCCGCGTTCCAGGAAGGCGGCATCGACTACGCCATCGAGGCCATCCCGCAGGCGGGCCCGGACGCGCCGACTCCCTTCGTGGGCGTGCAGGGCTTCTTCGTCAGCTCGCAAAGCAAGAATGCCATCGCGGCCAACGAGTTCGTCGTGAACTACCTTGGCAGCGAAGAGGCGCAGCTCGCGCTCTACGAAGCCGGCGGCCGTCCGCCGGCGCTGAACTCCGCGTTCGAGATCGCCTCCGCCGAGAACCCCGATGTGGGCGCGTTCGGCGAGGTCGGCCGGACGGGCGTGCCGATGCCCTCGATCCCCGAGATGGGGGCGGTCTGGGACAACCTCGGCGCCACTCAGTCTGCGCTGCTGAATGGAACGGCCGGAGACCCGACGGAAGCATGGCAGGCGATGACCGAACGGCTCCGCGAAGTCGTCGGCGGATAACAGACCGGGCCGAGGCGGAGCCCCAACCGCCTCGGCCCTTCCAGCCGTCCAACTGCATTCAGGAGCACGTGTGACCACCACCGAACTGCAAGCGTCTTCCGGCACCGACAGAAGCCGGAAACGTCAACGTCCCACCACTCGCGCCGTCGCCGGTGCGCCGTCCACCTGGGTGGTGCTGGTAAAGATCCTCAGCCTCGGCGTGCTCGACGCGGTGGTCATCTACGCGGCGTTCATCCTCGCGTTGAACGAGGACTGGGTGCTCGCGGCTGTCGCGCTGGCGGCCGCAGCCCTGATCAACTGGATCTACATCCGAAGGGGGAGCCTCCCCGCCAAGTACCTGATCCCGGGAACTGTGTTCCTGCTGGTCTTCCAGATGTACGCCATCATCTACAGCGGGTACGTCGCCTTCACGAACTACGGTGACGGGCACATCGGCTCGAAAGAAGCCGCCGTCGAGGCGCTCATCAACAAGTCGCTCACTCGGGTCCCCGATTCCCCCGCCTATCCGATGGTCGTCGTCGAACAGTTCGGGCAGCTCTCCTTCCTGGTGACCGACCCCGACGGTGAGGCGCTCATCGGTGGAGAGGACCGGCCGCTTCAACCAGCGGATGCTGATTTCGAAGACGGCCGTGCCGTCGCCGTCGAGGGCTACACCACGCTGGACTTCGCCGGCGTCCTCGCTGAACAAGAGCAATTGGCTGCGATGAGCGTGCCACTCACCGACGACCCGAACGACGGGGCGCTGCGGACTCCTGACGGATCCCAAGCGTTCGTCTACTCGGCGACGATGCAGTACGACGAGACCGCCGACGCGTTCATCGACACCGCCACCGGCAAGATCTACGAGGACACCGGGGACGGCGCCTTCGTCGCGGCCGACGGAACTCAGCTCATGCCCGGCTGGAAGATCGATGTGGGCTTCGAGAACTTCGTTCGAGCGTTCACCGAAGAGTCCATTCGAGGACCATTGATCGCAGTGGTTCTCTGGACCTTCGTCTTCGCCGGATTCACCGTCGCAGCGACCTTCGCCGTCGGGGTGTTCCTCGCGCTCATCCTGAACGATTGGCGGCTGCGATTCCGCAGGACGTTCCGTGTCCTCGTCATCCTGCCGTATGCATTCCCCGTGTTCCTCTCCGCACTCATCTGGAGCGGGATGCTCAACCCGCAGTTCGGCTTCATCAACCAAGTACTCTTCGGTGGAGCGCAGATCCCATGGCTGACCGATCCGATCCTGGCGAAGTTCAGCATCCTCATGGTGAGCCTCTGGCTCGGCTATCCATACATGTTCCTGGTCGCTACCGGGGCGCTCCAGTCCATCCCGGAAGAGCTCGTCGAAGCCGCCAAAGTCGACGGGGCGGGACCATGGGCGGTGTTCCGGAGGATCAAGCTCCCCTTGCTCATGGTCTCGATGGCGCCGCTGCTGATCGCGTCCTTCGCGTTCAACTTCAACAACTTCAATCTGATCTACATGCTGACCAGAGGCGGCCCGCAGGACATCACCACCGACATGAACGTCGGCGCGACCGACATTCTCATCACGCTGGTCTACAAGGTCGCGTTCGGTGAGACCGGGGGACGCGACTTCGGCCTCGCGAGCGCGTTCTCGATCATCATCTTCGTTCTGGTCGCGGTCATCTCGGTGATCAGCTTCCGCCGCACCAAAACGCTCGAGGAGCTCAACTGATGTCCATCGACACGTACCCGGCCACGTCGCATACGCCTGAAGTGAACCCCCGCGGGGAGAAGAGCGGGCGTGTTCCGAAGGGGCCCTCCCAGCGCCGCAGGACCGCCCGGGCGCTCGCCGCGAAGTACATCGTGGTCATCCTGACCTCCGTCATCGCGGTGTTCCCGATCCTGTACATCGTCTCCGCATCTCTGAACCCGAACGGAAGCCTGGCCGGCTCGTCCGGTCTCTTCACGAAGTTCAGCCTGGAGAACTACATCAATCTCTTCAGCAACCCGGCTCAACCGTTCGCAGCGTGGTTCATGAACACCCTGCTCATCGGGCTGGTGACGGCAGCCGGCACAGTCCTCCTCGGCGGGCTCGCCGCGTACGCCTTCTCACGCATGCGGTTCTCCGGACGTCGGCTCGGGCTGATCACGATCCTCCTCGTGCAGATGTTCCCGCAACTGCTCGCGGTGGTCGCGATCTTCCTTCTGATGAAGGGCATCGGCGACATCTTCCCGGCGCTCGGGCTGAATACTCACATCGGGCTGATCATGGTCTACCTGGGCGGCGCGCTCGGCGTGAACACCTATCTCATGTACGGCTTCTTCAACACCGTCCCGGTGTCAATCGACGAAGCGGCGAAGCTCGACGGTGCCGGGCACAGCCGGATCTTCTTCACGATCATCCTCCGGCTCTCGGCTCCCGTTCTGGCCGTGGTCGGCCTGCTCTCGTTCATCGCGACGATCAACGAGTTCGTCATCGCGAGCGTGCTCCTGACCGCGCCGGAGAAGAAGACCCTCGCCGTCGGTCTCTACCAGTTCATCGCCCAGGAAACCTCTGCGAACTGGCCCGTCTTCGCAGCCGGTGCAGTGCTCGCGGCACTGCCCGTGGTCGTCCTCTTCTTCGTGCTCCAGAAGTACATCGTGAGTGGTCTGACCGCTGGATCCGTGAAGTAGCCGGGGTGGAGTTCGCCGATGCTAGCCTTACCCGCATGGGTGCGACTCTCGCGGATATTGCAGCGCACGCGGGGGTCAGCGAAGCCACGGTCAGCCGCGTTCTCAATGACAAGCCGGGAGTCGCCCAACACAAGCGCCAGGCGGTCCTCACCGCTCTGGACTTGCTGGGCTACGAACGGCCGGCACGTCTGCGACGACGCACCGGCCGCCCGGTTGGGTTGCTCCTCCCTGAGCTGATCAACCCGGTCTTTCCAGCATTCGCTCAAGCCCTCGGGCCCAACTTCGCACGTCGAGGCTTTACTCCGCTGATCGGCTCCCAGAGCGAAGGCGGGCTCGACGAGGACGAGTACATCGACATGTTCGTCGAGGCGGGTGCGGCGGGGATCGTCTTCTTCTCGGGCCGGCACTCGGATTCGCAGTTCCCGATGGACCGCTACACCCAGCTGCTGGAGCTCGGCCTGCCGTTGGCGTTCGTGAACGGGTACCGCGCAGGTATTGACGCTCCGTTCTTCTCCATCGATGAGCACAGCGCGATGGAGCTCGCCGTGCGCCACCTCACTGCCATGGGGCACCGGCGAATCGGGCTTGCGGTCGGGCAGGAGTCCTTCGTGGCCGCGCAGCGGAAGTCCGAAGGATTTCAGAGTGCGATGAAGAAGCATGCCGGTGATGAAGCGCGCGCCGTCATCGAGCCGTCGCTCTACACCGACGATGGCGGAATCAGCGCTGGGCGAGCCTTGATTGCCGCCGGCTGCACCGCCGTGGTCTGCGCGAACGACCTCATCGCGGTCGGAGTGCTGGCGGAGGCCCGCAGGCAAGGCCTCGAGATACCTCACGACTTGTCCGTCGTTGGTTTCGATGACTCGGTGATCGCACGACACGCTTGGCCGCCACTTACGACGGTCCGACAGCCGGTCACCGCGATGGGCGTGGCCATCGCTGACGCGTTCGTCGGGGAGATGAACGGCATCCGAGCTTCTCGAACGGAGTATCTCTTCCAACCCGAGCTCGTTGTGCGCGAATCCACGGGGCCCGTGCGGCGCTAGACCAACTGAAGATGGTCCTCCTCGTCGACGGAACGATTCACCCCGCCTGCGACGGTGCCGCGGAGGCGTAGCCGAACTGCCGGCGAGTCAGCGCTTCGAAGGCGCGGTCGGGCAGAAGCGTGGCCAGTGCGACGGCGACGTTTGCGCCGGGCCAGACTCGGTATCGCGTCTTGGGCCTCGGCGTCAGCGCCGCGAACTTGGACGCGTGGTACCAGCCGCCCAACGGGGCTGCAGGTTGTCTCCTCGATGCTTCGCCGTCGACGCCGTGCTGGGGGAATCCGATGACCTCGAGCCCGGCGAGGCGCTGGGGTCGGCACCGGGCTGCGTGCACCGCTGCCGCATCGGGCTGCACATTTCGCCCGCCATCGAAGTGTTGCGCTCCTACGCTGGCCGTATGCCCCTTCACCAGTACCGCACGACGCTCGCGTGGGAGGGCAGCACGCGCGCGGGATACCGCGCGTATCGGCGAGCGCACGACGTGCTGGCTCCGCGGATCGCGGTGCGGGGCGCGGCGGCGGAGCGCGTGGTCGAGCTCCTCCATGAGGCGCACGCCGGATGCTACATCGCCAACTCGCTCACGGCGGAGACGAGCCTCGCGCCGATCGTTGAGGTGCGGTCGTGAACGACCTCGCCATCGCCGTGGGCGCCGTCGCAAGCGACGTCAGCCGGATCGGCGCGGTCCTCGGTGCGGCCGGCGTGGGCCTCGAGGGCGGGGGAGTGTGGGCCGGTCAAGCCCGCTACCTCGTCGCCGACGGCGCCGTGGCGGTCGCCGCCCTGGATGCCGCCGGCATCCGGGCGACCGCGGCGCCCGCGCTCGTGGTGTCCCTGCGAGCGGACGTGCCGGGGGAGATGGGCCGCATGATGTCGGCGCTGCACTCCGCAGGCATCCGAGTCGAGGCGCAGTACAGCGATCACGACAACCGCAAGGTGTTCGTCGTCGACGACGTCGAGCGCGCGCGGACGGTCCTCGGATGACCAGGCCGTCGCTCGAGCAGCTGGCGCAGGCACTCGCCGAGCCCCGCCGGCTGCAGATCCTGCAGGAGCTGCTCGGCGGCGTGCCCCTGCCGGTCGGCGCGCTCGCCGTCCGGATCGGCATCGCCCCGTCGACGGCGACCGCGCACGTGAACAGACTGCTCGGAGCCGGGCTGCTCGAGGTCGAGCAGCAGGGGCGCACGCGACTCGTCCGCATCGCCGAACCGGCGGTGGCCGACGCCGTGGAGTCCGTGCTGCGTCTGACCGGCGAACCGCCGGTCTCGTCATGGGCGGCCAGCGATCGGCGCACGGCGATGCGTCGCGCGCGTTCCTGCTACGACCATCTCGCTGGAGACCTCGGCATCGCCGTCGCCGACCATCTCGTCGAGCGGCGGCTGCGCGACGAAGACCTCGGGTCGGCACGCGTCACCGTCGACGAGATCGGCTCGGCACTCGGCCTGTCCCTCGTGGTGCCGGAGTCATCCCGTCCGCTCGTGCGAGGGTGCCCCGACTGGACGGCCCGCCGGCCGCATGTGGCGGGCCGCCTGGGCGCGGCGCTGCTCCAGGCGATGCTGGACGCGGGCTGGGTGCGACGCCGACCCGAGGACCGCGCGCTGCGGGTCACCCCCGTCGGTGCACAGCACCTGGACCGGCTTCAACGCTGAACGCCACCCGGGCGAGCCCCGGCCCGTCGTAGTGGGGGATGACCTCGCTCGCCGAGAACCCGAGGCGCTCGTGGAAGGCCTGTGACGCCGTGTTCTCGGGGCTGGTCACGCTGCGCACGACGCGCCGTCCGTGCTCGGCAGCGACCTCGAAGAATGCGCGGTAGAGCGCCCGGCCCAGGCCCTGGCCCTGCCTGAGCGGGTCGACGCCGACGAAGTGAATGTACGCCGAGTCGGGTTCGGTCTGCGAGAGGAACCTCACGAGGAACGCGACGAGCCGCCCGTCCTCGTCCTCCACCACAAAGCTCGTCGTGGAGAAGTGCTGGAAGAAGAGCCTCGGCAGCAGCAGTGCGCGTTCCCGCGCTCCGTCGTCGCCCTTGAGGTTCCCCTACCAGCTGTCGAGCACCGCAAGCACCCGCGGGTGGTCATCCGGCGCGGGGCGGCGGGCCACCAGGCCCTCGGGAAGCTCTGCGATCACGGTCACCTGCTCCCATCCTCGGGGTCCACCCAGGCCGCCTCGGCGGCGCGACGGTTCCGCGCGCGTGTCCACCCGGCCATCGCCAGGGTGACGACGGTCACCAGGGTGAATCCGCCGAGCAGCCACGGGGCGGCGGCGTCGAGTCCCTTCGCGACGGGCGAGGCGTACCAGCCGAGCGGCAGGGGCAGGTTCGTACGCCCCTGCTCGTGCGCGGCGGCGAGGTCGAACTGCACGTCCCAGGCCGGGGCCTCCGCCTCGGCACCGGATTCGTCGCGGACGGTCCAGTGGTAGCCGGGGAACAGCCGCGAGACGGCGGGGTCGTCGACCTCGAGCACGATGCCGGAGGTGCCCATGGCCGCACTGCGGTCGCCGAACGCGCCGGGTTCCTCGGGGAGCACCGTGCCCTCGCCGTCGTCGATCAGCACGTACGAGCCGATGGGATCGAAGAAGTCGCGGAGCTCGCCGGTCTCGTCGAGGCCCTGGCCGCGCACCTGCCGCGACTCGGGCGGCGCCTCGCCCGCCATGAGGATGCCGGCGTCGGAGTCGACGGGCACCTCCGCGGGCACGTCGGGCGTCCCGTCGATCCCGTCGATCTCGAACATCTGCGGGTCGACGCGGGGCTGGACGTCGTTGATCAGGCGGAGCTCCGCGGAGGCCCCGGAGGCGTCGGTGACGCGGAGGGCCTCCGGGGCGTCGACTCGGATGTTCGCCGGGAGGCGCGGCATGCCCACGCCCGCGGTCATCAGGCCGGCGACGACGGCCAGCAGCGCGCTGGCGCCGGCGGCCGCCAGCCACCATCGGACGGGGGAAGTGCTCGCGTGCTGGGTCATGGCTTCTGCGTCGCGCCTCTCGTTGCTCGTCCCCTCCATCCTTGCGCGTTCGAGCCCGATCCGGGGCCCGTCGTCCGCAATTCGGCGATCGCGGCGTCGAGCCGCGCGGGCAGCGGCAGTGCGGCGCGGCTCAGCGGGCGGGCACCTCCGCCAGGGCCGCAGCCTCGCCGGGCAGCGGGGCGGATGCCCGGCGGCGCGCCGCGAGCGCGGCGGCGACGAGCACGAGGAGCGCGGCCGCGCTGAGCGCCGCACCGATCCAGATCGGCGAGGTGTAGCCGAGCCCCGCCGCGATGCCGAGGCCGCCCGCCCAGGCGCCGAGCGCGTTCCCGGCGTTGAACGCGGCGATGTTCGCGCCGGAGGCGAGGGTCGGGGCGCTCGAGGCGTAGCCCATGATGCGGGACTGCAGGCCAGGCACGGTGCCGAAGCCGAGCCCGCCCATCAGGAACAGCGCGACGACGGTGGCCGGTCCGTTCGCCGCGACGAGGGCGAAGCCGACGAGCACGACGACGAGCGCCGAGACGAAGACCAGCAGGGTGCCGTCGATGGAGCGGTCGGCGGCCTTCCCGCCGACCCAGTTGCCCACGAAGAGACCGCCGCCGAACAGCACCAGGAGCCAGGGCACCGCGCCGGAGGCGAAGCCGCTGACCTCGGTGAGGGTGTACGCGATGTAGGTGAAGGCGCCGAACATGCCGCCGAACGCGAGCATCGTGACGAGGAGCGAGAGCCAGACCTGCCCGGAGCGGAACGCGGCGAGCTCGCTGCGCAGCCTCGGCTGTTCGAGGTGCCCGAGCGGCGGCACGAGCAGGGCGAGCCCGACGAGCGCCACGACGCCGATCGCGGCGATCACCCAGAAGGTCGCGCGCCAGCCGTACTGCTGGCCGAGGAAGGTGCCGAAGGGCACACCGAGCACGTTCGAGGCGGTGAGGCCGGTGAACATGATCGCGATGGCGGCGGCCTTGCGCTCGGGGGCGACGAGGCTCGCGGCGACGACCGAGCCGATGCCGAAGAACGCGCCGTGGCAGAGTGCCGCGACGACCCGACCGATCATCGCGACCGCGTAGTCGGGGGCGAGGGCGGTGAGCGCGTTGCCGGCAATGAAGAGCACGACGAGGCCGAGCAGCACGGCCTTGCGGGGGAGCCGCACGGTCGCGGCGGTGAGGGCGAGGGCGCCGACGACGACGCCGAGGGCGTAGCCCGAGATGAGCCAACCGGCCGCCGCTTCGGTGACGCCGAAGTCGGCGGCCACCTCGGGCAGCAGGCCCATGATGACGAACTCGGTGAGGCCGATGCCGAAGGCACCGATGGCGAGCGCGAGCAGGCCGAGTGGCATGGATGATTCTCCTGATACAGTAAAGTAGTTGCGCACGCTGTATATTGCGGCAGCGGGGTTAATAGTTGCACACGCAAATAGATTGCGCAAGCAACGATCGAGGAGGAGGCTGCACATGGGCATCGCCGACGACGCCGTCGAGATCCGGGCCACGGGCTGGCGCACGCTCGTCGCCCTGCACGCGATGATCGAGCTCGAACTCGAACGCGCGCTCGGGGAGGCGGCCGGGCTCTCGGTCGTGGAGTACACCGTGCTCGACGCCCTCGACCGTCAGGATGGCTGGCACATGCGTATGCAGCAGCTCGCCCGCGCCGCGGCGCTCAGCCCGAGCGCCACGACCCGGCTCGTCACCCGCCTCGAAGACCGCGGACTCCTGACCCGGGTGCTCTGCGCCGACGACCGCCGCGGCATCTACAGCGAGCTCACCGCGGCCGGCCGGGCGCTCTACGAGACGGCGCGACCGGTGCACGACGCCGCGCTCGAGCGGGTGCTCGCCGAGGCCGGCGAACGGCCCGAGCTCGCCCCCGTGGTCGAGGCGCTGCACGCCGAGCCCGCCACGGTCTGACGGGGGAGTCGGGGCCGGGGGTCCCCGCCGCCCGGCCCCATCCCCCGAGCCGTCAGCGGTGCCGACCGGTCGGCTGACGTCGCGCGAGCAGCAGCGCCGCGACGCCCGCGGCCGTCAGCAGCAGCGCGATCACGATCGCCCCGACGGGCGGCTCCCAGCCGGTGCCCGCGAGGGGCGGGCCCGGCTTCGGTGGCACCGGCGTCGGCGTCGGCGTCGGCGTCACGGTCTCGACCGACGCCGACGAGGGCGGCGACTCGACCGGCGACTCGTCGGGCGCGGTGCCCGTCGCGACGGCGGTGTTCTCGATCGCGGCTCCGGTGAGGTCGGCGGCCACGGCGGTGTAGCTCGCCTCGCAGTCGACGAACGCCCCGGGCAGCAGCTCGGCGGCGGCGCTCGGGCAGGTGACGACCGGCGCCGTGCCGGCCCCGGAGAAGTCGGTCTCGGCGACCTCGATGGTCCGCAGGGTGACGTTGCCGATGTTGGTCACCCGGAACGTGTACGAGACGACCTGGCCCACCGCGGTCACGCGCTCGACGTCGGCCGACTTCACGAGTGAGAGCGCCGGGCTCTGCAGCGCCGGGATCACCGTCGAGGAGGGGTTCGACTCGACGGGTTCGTCACCGGCCGCACCGGTCGCGCGCGCCGTGTTCGCGAGCTGGCCGGCGTCGACGTCGGCCTGGGTCAGCGTGTACGTCGTCGTGCACGTCGCCTGCCGGCCGGGCGGGAGCGGCGTGCTCGGGCAGGTGATCGGGTTCTCCGGGCCGCTGCCCGAGAACGCGTCCTCGGTGATCGCGAGCCCGGTGACGGTCACGTTGCCGGTGTTCGTCACGACGAAGGAGTAGGTGATGACCTGGCCGACGGTGAAGCTCGCGGCGTCGCTCGGGCTCGCCGACTTCACGAGGGTGATCCTCGCGGCCTCGTCGAGCGGAGTCGTCGTCGTGGCGGGCGGCGACTCGACCTCGTCCTCGTCGGGGCCGGTGCCCGTCGCCGTCGCCCGGTTCGTCACCTCGCCCGCGTCGAGGTCGGCCTGCGTCACCGGGTAGCTCGCGCTCGCGACCGCGAACTGGCCGGGGCGCAGCACGCCGTCGGCGCCCGGCCAGGTGTAGCGCAGCGCGCTCACGCCCGGCAGCTGCTCGGCGATGCTCACGCCGGTCAGGGGCGTGTTGCCCGTGTTCGTGACCACGAAGTGGTAGACGATCGGGTCGCCCGGTTCCGCGGGCGAGCCGAGGCCCGAGGCATCCGCCGTCTTGGTCAGGGCGATCGCGTCGCTGCGATCGATCGGCGTCTCCGTCTCGACCTCGTTCGACGGCGTGTTCGCCCCGCTCATGGTCGTGCCGTTCGCGACGGCCCGGTTGATCACCCCGCCGGCGTCGATGTCGGCCTGGGTGATCGCGTAGCTCGCGGTGCCCGTCGCGATGTCGCCGGGCTCGAGCACGCCGGGGTCGCCCGGCCAGGTGTACGTGATCGCCGTGATCCCGCTCAGCCGGTCGGTGATGGAGACGTTCTCCAGCCGCAGGTTGCCCGTGTTCTCGATCGTGAAGTCGTAGGCGATGAGGTCGCCGACGCCCGGCGGCGAAGCGAAGTCGGGCGTCGCCTCCTTGCCGAGCAGCAGGCTCGGCGCCTGGGTGAGCGGGGTCGTCGTGGTCGCGGGTCCGGCCTCGACGGGGGTGCCGCCCTGCGTCTGCCCGGTCGTCGTCGCCGTGTTCGTGACGAGGCCGGCCTCGATGTCGGCCTGGGTCACCGCGTGGCTGCCCGTCACGGTCACGAACTGCCCGGGCGCGAGCACCCCCTCGTCGCCGGGCCAGGTGTAGCTCAGCCCGTCGCCGAGGAGCGTGTCGACCACCTCGACGTCGACGAGGGTGACGTTGCCCGTGTTCGTGACGGTGACGGTGTACGCGATCGGGTCGCCGACCTCGGTCGGCTGCTGCACCCCGGAGGCGTCCGCGGCCTTCACGATCGCGATCGAGGGCGTCTCGTCGCCGGAGACGACGGCGGTCGAGTCCGCGGTGACGGGCGGCCCGCTCGGCGGCGTGCCGCTCGCCTGCGCGGTGTTCGTGACGCTGCCCTGATCGATGTCCTCCTGCGTCAGCACGTAGGTGGCGGTGCAGCTCATCCCGGCGCCGACGGCGAGGGTGGTCTGCGGGCAGGAGATCGCCGACGGCGTGCCGCTGCCGTCGAACGCGGTCTCCGCCACGGCGACAGCGGTCAGCGGCACGTTGCCGGAGTTCGTGACCTGGAAGGTGTAGGTGACCGTGCGGTCGACGACGAACTCCGAGGGGTCGGCGAGGTCGGCCGACTTCACGAGCGAGATCGCGGGCGTCTCGGGGACGGTGAACACGACGGTGCTGTCGCCGGGCTCGAGCAGCCCGTCGAGCGGTCCGATGTTGCCAGGGCCGTTCGTGTAGGTGCCCGCGACGGCGCTCGTCACGAGCACCGTGAAGGTGCACGAGGCGGTGCCGGCGTCGAGGTTGCCCGACCCCGTGATGGCGTTGCCGTCGATCGTGGCGACGCCGGCGGGGCAGTTCGTCGAGGGGGTGCCCGCGAAGGCCAGCCCGGCGGGCAGCGTGTCGGTGAACGACCAGCCGTTCTTCGCGGCGAGCTCGTCGGTGTTCGTGATCGTGAAGGTCAGCGTGGTCGTGCCGCCGGCCACGGCGGTCGTGGGCGAGAACACCTTGTCGAGCTGCGGCGTGGCGTCGACGATCTGCGGGTCGTCGAAGCCGGAGTCGTTGCCGCGGAAGCCGCCCGCGGCGTTGTAGAGCTGGATGCCGATCGTCGACACCCCGGCGGGCGCGCGGAAGCCCTGCGAGTTCAGCTTCGCGATGTGGTAGTTCTGCCCGGCGGTCGTGATGATGCGGGCGGCGGGGTCGGTGCACGGGTTCAGCCCGCTCGCGAGGGTCGTGACGGTGCCGGTCCCGGTGCCGGGGGTGGGGCCGGACCCGGTCTGGTTCTGGATCAGGTTGAAGGTGAGGCTCGGGTCCTGGCGACCGAGCCCCGGTCCTTCCGAGACGCAGTTCACCGCGCCGTAGATGGCGCTGATCTGGTAGAAGTGCCCGGCCGTGATGCTCGTGGTGATCGGCTTCGCGGTCTGGAACTGCACGCCCGGGCCGGGGTTCGACCCGCCGTTCGTGTAGGCCGAGAGGATCTGGTTCTGCTGGGCGACCGGCAGCGTCTCGCCCCGGAACAGCCCGATCGCGGTCGCCATGCCCTGGAGCCGGGCCCAGGCGGTCGCGTCGCACCCGGAGTCGACGCCCGTGACCACGGCGTTGCGCGGCGTCGAGGAGCGCAGGATCCAGCCGTTGCACTGGTCGCCCGCGGGCAGCCAGGCGGGGCTCGCGACGTACGTCGAGGCGTTCGCCGCCGGGCCGCCGGTGTACTGCGGCAGGCGGATGCCGTTCGTGGCGAGCTGGTTCTGGAAGTCCTCGGCGAAGACGGGGACGGATGCCGCGCGGGGGATGCCGGGGCTGCCCGGCGCGCCGCTCGCCGAGTTCGCGGCGGTCAGCGCGCCGCCGCCCCCGACGAGCAGCGCCGCGATCGCGACGGTCGAGGCGAGCCAACGTGGTCTGCGGGCTCGGGCTCGGGTGCCGAGGCCGTTCGTGTTCGGATGCTGCGCACGCGTCATGATGGATCCCCCCGAGACCGCAGACTAGACCTGAGGAAACCTCAGTGCAACGCCTGTCAGCCGCGCAGGCGCACCCGCAGGCCGCCGGGAGGCAGCGCGGGAACCCGGCGCAGACTGATCCGCAGGTCTTGGGGCGGCACCTCGTACGGCGCCGGCTCGGCGGCCGCCAGCGCGAGGAACCGGGTCATCACCGCCAGTGTGGCTCCTTCGCCGGGGCAGCGGTGGCCGCCCTCGACGTCCCCGGCCCCCTGCGGCACGAGCGGGCCGCCTGGCGCGCCGCCGAGGAAGCGGCCGGGCTCGAAGGCGTCGGCCTGCGTCCACTCGGCGGGATCGTGGTCGGTGGCGTACAGGTCGAGCATGGCGCGGTCGCCGGGCTCGAAGTGGTGGCCGTGCCACTCGAAGGGGGCCGCCGCGGTGCCGAGCACGCCGGGGAAGAACGGGTACCAGCGGCGCACCTCCTGCGCGAAGTCGAGGCGCGCCTCGGCATCCGTGCGCAGCGCCTTCCGCCAGCCGGGGTGGCGCTCGAGCGCGTGCGCCGCGAACGCCAGGTACCGGCTGATCGCCACGATCGGGCGGAGGAGGTTCAGCAGCTCGACGGCCGCGGTCCTGGAGTCGAGCAGCGCGCCGTCCGAGCCCGTCTGGCGGGCGACGATCGCGAGGGGCGCGTCGCTCGGCAGAGCCAGCCGCCCCGTCCGGCTCGCCGTCACCGCCTCCGCCGCCCATCGCTCGACCCCGCGGCGACGGGCCCGGGCGAGCCAGTTCCTCGGGCCGACGTGTCCCGCGTGCTCCACCATCGCGCCGAGGCGGTCGGCGAGGCGCTCGACCTCGACGAGGTGCACCGGGATGCCGCACCAGGCCACGGCGGAGCTGGTCAGCACCCGGCTGCACAGCTCGGCGAGGGAGACCGTGCGGCCCGCCTCCGCGGCGACGGCGGCCGCCCAGTCCACCGCGAATCGCTCGGCGAGGCGTGCCGCGTACTCGTCGTCGAGCAGTTCGAGGAACATGCGCTTGCGATGCCGGTGCGCGACGCCGGCGAGGGATTGGACGCTGCCCTCGTCCTGCAGCAGGTGCATCGCCGACGCCGGGATGGCGGAGCCGCGCGACATGCGGTCGGGCGCGGAGAAGGCCTCGGCCGCGTCCCGTCCGCGCATGACGACGGTCGGGTGGCCGAGCAGTCGGGTGCGGAAGCCGTCCGCCCGGAGCCGCGCGAAGCGGCGGCCGCCGTAGCCGTACCCCTCGCGGAGGAAGGCGAGCGAGTCGTCGAGCGCGTGCGTCGTGGGCAGCGGCTCGTCGGGCGTCCGATCGGTGCTCACGGCTTCAGCACCACCTTCACGCAGCCCTGCTCCTTCTTCTGGAACAGCTCGTACATCTCCGGCGCGCGGTCGAGCGGCACGCGATGCGTCGCGAGGTCCTCCGTGCCGAGCGGGTCGTCGGGGTCCTCCACGAGCGGCCGCAGCGCCTCCTGCCACGCGTGCACGTTGCACTGCCCCATGCGCAACTGGATCTGCTTGTCGAAGAGCCGCATCATCGGCATGGGGTCCGCCGTGCCCGCGTACACCCCGACGAGCGACAGGGTGCCGCCGCGCCGCACAGCCTCGATGCCGAGCAGGAGGGCCGCCTGGCGGTCGAGCCCGGCCGAGAGCATGAGCTTCCGGGCGGCGGCGTCCGGCAGCATCCCGATCGCCCGCTGCATCCCCGAGACGACCGGATTCCCCTTCGCCTCCATGCCGACCGCGTCGATGACCGAGTCGGGGCCGCGCCCCTCCGTCGCGTCGAGCAGGGCGGGCAGCGAGTCGTCGTCGAGATCGAAGGTCTCGGCGCCGTAGCGCTCGGCGAGGAGGCGACGTTCGGGCACCGGATCGATCGCGAGCACCCGGAGTCCGCGGTGCCGGGCGATCCGCACGCAGAGCTGGCCGATCGGGCCGAGGCCGAGCACCGCCACGGTGCCGCCGGGCGGAACGGCCGCGTACTCCACGCCCTGCCAGGCGGTCGGCAGCACATCGCTCAGGAACAGGTAGCGGTCGTCGGGCAGCTCGTGACCGACCACCACGGCGTTCGCATCGGCCCGGCGCACGCGCAGGTACTCCGCCTGCCCGCCCGGCACCGAGCCGTACAGCTCGGTGTAGCCGTAGAGCTGCGCGCCCGTGCCGTAGTCGCGGTTCTGGGTCGTCTCGCACTGCGTCGTGAGCCCGAGCCGGCACATCGCGCACTCGCCGCAGGCGATCGCGAACGGCACCACGACGCGGTCGCCGAGCGCGACGCGGCGCACGTCGCGGCCGACCTCGACGACGACGCCCATCGCTTCGTGCCCGAGCACGTCGCCGCGGTGCAGGAACGGACCGAGCACGCCGTACAGGTGCAGATCGGATCCGCAGATCGCGGTGGAGGTGACGCGGATGACGACGTCGCCCGGGTCTTCGATCACGGGATCCGGGACGGTCTCGACGGCGACGTGCTGCTGGGCCTGCCAGGTGAGTGCTCGCATGTCCCGGGTCTACCGGGCGGCAGCAGACTCGGACAGGGCCTTGACAGCCCGAGCCCCACGAGCCGGTCCCGTCCCGCATCCGCGAGGAATCATCACGATGCGGTAGACTTCGCGGGCAGTTCTTCCGGTGCGCGCGCCGGCCGCCGGGATCGTCGTTTCGAGCCCCGCCCGCCGCTCCGGTGCCCGCCCGTTCGCCGAGGCGAAGGGGCGGGATTCTCGCCGCTCGGTGGCCGTTCTGCCCCGGATTCTGGGACTTTGCCCCCCGTTTTGGGTGGATTCTCGACGATTCGGGCGTGGGGGCGCCGATAGGCTCGTTTTGTCTGATTCCCGTGAACGAGAGTCCGGATATGAGGGGTGCGTTTGTCGGGGCCACCCCGGCACCAACACTCCGGGTACACTCCCTGCGGCGTCGCATGGCGGCCCCGGATTGCGCCGGTCGTGAAGAGCACGTCCGGCTGAATGGCGAGCGTTCGAACGCCTCGATTCCCGAGGTGCGCACGGAGTCCGTGCGGGTCGCGGAAGCGGCCTCCGACCCGCTGGCCGCCATCGCCCTGCGCTCCTCCCGGGCCCTGCGCCGCGTCTTCGTGCTCGGCATCGCCCTCGCCTTCGGCATCGTCTTCGCCCGGCTGCTCAGCGTGGAGGGGCGCGGGCTCGGCTTCGACGCCCAGGCCCACGCCCTCGGCGGCTGGGGCGCCGCCGACGCGGCCGTCATGCCGCTCGCCGCGCTCGGCGCCATCGCCGTCGCGATGCTGCTGCTCGTCGTCTCCGCCTCCGAGGAACGCCTCGCCGCCGCGATGCGCTTCGGCCTGCCGGGCTTCGACGACCGGGCCAGGGCCATCGCGAACGGCATGGTCTGGGCCGGCATCGCACTGCTCGCCGTGCACTTCGCGGCGCCGGCGTTCGCGTGGATGCCGGGCGGTCACGAGGCGGCCGGCGTGCTGCTCGGCACGGTGCTCGGCGTCGGCACCGCCAAGCTGCACCACCAGGCGATCAGCCACGAGGCGTACCGCACCTTCAACCTCGTCTCCATGCTGCTCGCCGCCGGCAGCCTCGGCGCCATGTCGATCACCCCGACCGGCGAGTGGTGGACGCTGAACTTCAGCACGCTCGGCACGAGCGACGACCTCGCCGCCGCGAGCTTCAACGTCGGCATCGTCATCGCGGGACTCGGCATGGCCGCGCTGGGCCCGGCGCTCACCCGCGCCCTCGGCGAGGCGCGCTTCGCCGCCCGCCGGGGCGGGCTCGGCGCCGCCCGGGTGCTCATCGCCGTGATCGGTGCGAGTCTCGCCGGCGTCGGCCTCGTGCCGATCGACACCGACACGCTGCTGCACAACGTCTTCGCGTGCGCGGCGGCGGCGGGCTTCGCCGGGCTCGCCGGCTGCGTGCGGGCCTTCGCCCGGCGGATGCCGCGCACCCTCGTCGTGCTCTCCTTCGTCTTCCTCGGCATCGAGGTGGCGGCGATGTTCGCGTACCAGGTGCTGGGCCTGTTCAACCTGACGGTCTTCGAGATCGTCGCGTTCACCCTCGTCTTCGCCTGGCTCATCGCCCTCGTCGCCACGACGCACGCCCACCCCTCGGCCGAACCGAACGAGCACGAGCGCGGGCTCGCCACGGCCGCCGTCGCCGCCCACGCGCACGCGGTACCGCGCCGTCGCCTCGCCCCGGCCGGATCGGCCGCGCACGCCCGCCCCGCCGGCCGCGACGACGAGGCCCGGCTCCGCGGCCCGAGCCGATCCGGCTCGGTCCGGCTCCGCCCCCTCGGCCTGCCCGGCACGGACGCCTCGGCCGACGACCCTCCGGACCACGCGGCCCTCGTCTGAGGCATCCTGGGAGCCGGATGGTCCGGCAGCCGACGAGCCCGCGACGGGAATCCCTGCGGGCGCCCGGCGTTGCACGACGTAACGGTGCCGCGCGGCTTCGCGCGGCCGAGCGGAAGCGGAGGAACGCATGAGCGAGGACATCGAGCTCGCCGAGGTGGCCGAGCGGTCGAGGTACGAGATCCGGTCCGGCGGAGTCGTCGCCGGGTTCGCGATGTACCGCCGGGAGGCCGGGCGGACGACCTTCACGCACACGATCGTGAAACCCGAATTCGAGGGGCAGGGCCTCGGCAGCCGGCTCGCCCGCTTCGCCCTCGACGACACCGTGGCGCGCGGTGAGCGCATCGTGCCCGAGTGCCCCTTCATCCGGGCCTACCTCGAACGGCACCCCGAGTACGCCGGCTCCGTCGACCCGGTGGACGAGCCCGAAGCACGCTGAGCGCCTCGCCGCGAGGCGCACATCCGCGTCGTGGCGGGCGTTCCGATCGGTCGGCGCCACCGGCTTGTGCCCCGTTCCGGGGGCGGCACGTGGCGCGCGGCAGGGATACGATTCACCCAAACCCGAGTCGGGAACCCGAACCCGACATGCCCGCCAGCCATGGTGGCCGCGGTGCGCCCTCGCGCGCCCCGCTCGGGAGGTTGCTCGTCGAGCTCAGTTCGGGTCGCTCGGCGGGGAGGGCCTCCCCGGAGGCCGCGGTGGGGCGGGAGGTAGGGTTCCCGCCCCACCGTCATTCACCCCGCCGCTCGCCGGGGTTCCCGGCGTGCCGCCGGTCGGCCGTCATTCACTGCGCCGGGATCAGTCGTCGTCCTCGGGCGTGATGATCGGCGCGCCCGCCTCGGCGGCGCCCTGGCGCACGCGGGTGGTGAGCCGGATGAGCGTGCGCAGCTCCTCCTCGTCGAGCGAGGCGCCCATGTGCTCGGTGATCGACTGCATGTGCTCCACCGCGACGCGGCGGAACAGGTCGAAGCCTTCCGCGGTGATGGAGACGATGGTGCCGCGGCCGTCGTCCGGGTCCTCGCTCTTCACGAGCAGGCCTCGAGCGGCGAGGCGGTCGACGAGGCGGCTGACGCTCGGCTGCGTGATGAGCACGGAGCGATTGAGCTCCTTCAGGCGGAGTCGTCGGCCGGGCGCGCGCGAGATGTTGAACAGCACGTCGTACTCGTTCATCGACACGACCGAGGACGGGAAGTCCCGCTGCAGGGCCCGCATGACGGTCACCTGGGCGCGGAACAGCGACTCCCAGGCCGCGACGGTGAGCTGCCGATCGACCACGTGGGGCTCCCTTCGTCAGCGCGCAAGCGCGCTTCCCAGAATAGGGGCCCGGACACGGTTGAGGGCCGGTCGTAGAGGCTGACGACCGGCCCTCGCCCTTGCACCAAGAGTGTCCTGCAATCACATTCCACACCGCCCGCCACAGCAAACGAGCGGTGCGAAATCGAATATATAACAGATAGGTAACGGGCGCCAGACCTGCTCGGAAATCTCTGCGGTGGCGCACCGGCGGAGCGCGGAGGAGATCCGCTCGGCGGGAGGATGCCTCGGCCCGAATCTTCATCCGGGAAGGCGATCATCCTCCCTCCGAGCCGGAGGGAGGATGATCGGAATCCGGAATCAGAAGACGTCGGGGCTCGGCGTGGAGGCCTGGCGGATCGAGACGTCGGCGTGCCGGTCGAAGCGGTAGCCCAGGCCGCGCACGGTGCGCACGATGTCCTGGTAGTGCGCGAGCTTCGAACGCAGCCGGCGCACGTGCACGTCGATGGTGCGCTCGCTCGGGGCCTCGTCGTCGGCGTTCCAGAGGCTGTCGATGAGCTCGTGCCGGTCGATCGTGCGGCCCTCGCGCAGCACGAGGTACTGCAGCAGCTCGAACTCCTTGTAGGTGAGCCCGGCGGGCTCGCCGTCGAGCAGCACGCGCTTGCGCGAGATGTCGATGATGACGCCGTTCGGGTGGCGGTCGCTGTCGTCGCGCACGTCGCCCTGGGCCTCGCGCTGCTTGGCGAGGGCGGCCGGGTCCTGGAGTGCGAGGCGGACGACATCGACGTCGCGGCCGCCGGCGCCCTCGGGGGCGAGGGCCACGGCCGCGTAGGTCTCGGCGGAGGGGGCGACCTCGGCGGTCAGTCGGCGGAGCGCCTCGACGATGCGGTGCAGCGTGGTGCCGTCCTGGGCGGCCTTGCCCTCGTCGATGCCGACGTAGAGCACGAAGCCGCGAGCCTCGGTGCCCTCGGGCACGGCGCGGACGCGGGGGGCGGGGGCGAGCTCGGCGGCCGGAGCGGCGAGACGGGCGATGGGGGCGCCGTCGGCGATGGCCCGGACCGGGGCGGCCGAGATGCTGGGGGCGGTGCGAGCGGTGGGAGCGGAAGCGAGTGCGAGCGACATGACGGATTCCTTGCGTTGCGGGTGCAGCGATCGACCCCGTCGGCGGGGTCTGCGAACTGGCCGGAGTGGGCCGGGCGAGCGCCTGGGCGGCGGCTCAGAGGAGTCCGGGCGATCTGGATGCGGATCGGCGGCGGGACTCGGCGAAGAGGTCGCGGGTCAGCGGCACATTCGACAACACATGCCTGCACGCGCCGACATCATCATGTCGGCAGTCCTGTTCACCTCGCGGGTGGTCAGGGTGCGTGCGGTGTCGGTCATGGTGGAGAGTCAATCGGAGCCGCGAGCATGTGTCAATTCGTGACCGGTGGATGACGGGGTGTGACGTCGCACGCGGTGCATCGGCATCCGGCCGTCACGAAACCCTCTCGCCCACCATCGCTGCAACTCGAAGGATCAGCGACAAACTCGGTCGGAAAAAAATCTTCTGCAGTGAGTGCGCCAGCTGGCGCGGGCCCGCTCGAAGATCCTTCGCATATAGCACGACGGGCGCCTCGATCGAGGCGCCCGTCGTCGAACAGGGGAGGGGATGACTCAGACGGTGCCGTAGAGCCGGTCGCCGGCGTCGCCGAGACCCGGCACGATGAAGCCGTGCTCGTTCAGGCGCTCGTCGACGGCGCCGAGCACGACGGTGACCTCGCGGCCGTGCAGCGCCTCCTCGACGGCCTTCAGGCCCTCGGGGGCGGCGAGGATGCAGATCGCGGTCACGTCGGTCGCGCCGCGCGCGAGCAGGAAGTCGATCGCCGCGATGAGCGAACCGCCCGTCGCGAGCATGGGGTCGAGCACGAAGCACTGCCGGTTGCTGAGGTCGTCGGGCAGACGCTCGGCGTACGTCGTCGGCTGCAGCGTCTCCTCGTCGCGGGCCATGCCGAGGAAGCCCACCTCGGCGCTGGGCAGCAGCTTGACCATGCCCTCGAGCATGCCGAGTCCCGCGCGCAGGATCGGCACGATGAGCGGCTTCGGTTCGGCGATGCGCACGCCGGTCGTCACGGCGACGGGCGTCTGGATCTCGACCTCGGTGACGCGGACGCCACGGGTGCCCTCGTAGGCGAGGAGCGTCATGAGCTCTTCGACGAGGGAGCGGAACACCGGCGAGGGGGTCTCGCGGTCGCGGAGCACCGTCAGCTTGTGGGTGATGAGCGGGTGATCCGCCACGTGGACTCGCATGGCCCCGATTCTACGGCGCGGTAGCGTGGCAGCCGAGAGCGGATCGAGCGGAGGCGCGGATGGAGCGGGCGGAGCACCGGGCGTGGATGCGTCGCGCCCTCGCCGTCGCCGAGGAGGCCCTGAGTTCGGGCGACGTGCCGGTGGGGGCCCTCGTGCTCGACGCCGAGGGGCGCGTCATCGCCGAGCGGCGCAACGAGCGCGAGCTGAGCGGCGATCCGACGGCGCACGCCGAGGTGCTCGCGCTCCGTGACGCGGCCGCGGCGCGGGGCGAGTGGCGGCTCGAGGGCTGCACCCTCGTCGTCACGCTCGAGCCCTGCGTGATGTGCGCCGGCGCGATCCTCGCCGCGCGCGTGCCAACCGTCGTGTTCGGCGCCTGGGACGAGAAGGCGGGGGCCGCGGGGTCCCTCTACGACGTGCTGCGCGACCGCCGGCTGAATCACCGGGTCGAGGTCTACGGCGGGGTGGAGGCCGAGGCTGCGGCGGCGCAGCTGCTCGGCTTCTTCGGCGGTGCCGAGCATCGCCCCGCCGGGTCCGGCTCGTCCGGCGGCCGCCCGGGTCAGCCGCCGAGCGAGATGCCGCTCGACAGCTGAGCGAAGGCCCGCCCCGCGAGCGCGGCGGGCACGCCCCCGGAGCCGTCGGGGTCCTCGTCGCCCGCGGCCCACTCCTCGAGGCCGAGGCGGATCGCGTCGGTCGCGGCCGCGGCGAGCAGCCGCACCTCGAAGGGGTCGGCCCTGTCGCCGGCGAGCTCGGCGATGATCGCGCGCAGGCGCGTCTCGGAGTCGTGGTTCACCCGGTGCCAGACGGTCTGCAGCGCCGGGTCGTCGGCCGCGGTGCGGAGCAGCCCGTGGGTCCAGCGCAGCGCCTCGCGCCCGGCGTCGTCGACCGGGGTCAGCACGCGGGCGATGAGCTCGGGGAAGACCGCGGTCGGGTCGCCGGGTTCGGATGCCGCGAGCGCCGCCTGCCAGGTGACGGCGCCGACCGCGAGCAGCGGGCCGACGGCGTCCTCCTTGGTGCGGAAGTAGCGGTAGAAGGTGCGCAGCGACACGCCGGCCGCCGCCGCGATCGATTCGGCGGTGACCTGATCGGCCCCGTGCTCGGCGAAGCGCACGGCGGCGGCCTTCGCGATCTCGAGCTGCGTCGCCGCCTTGCGGCGCTCGGTCAGGGTCGGCGTGCGTTCCACGTCTGGCAGCGTACGGGAAATAGTCCGGGCTGTGGCGGTGTTTGACAAGATGACACGTTGTGCCAGACAGGCGTAACGTGTAGCAAAACTCCTGGGACTCGAAAGGTCGAACACCATGAACCGCTACGAAGGTCGCCGCGCACTCGTCACGGGCGGCGGATCCGGCATCGGACAGGCCACCGTGCTGCGCATGCTCGCCGAGGGCGGCCGCGTCGTCGCCGCCGACGTCAGCGCCGCCGGACTCGCCGACACCGTCACCAAGGCCGGCGACGCCGCCGAGCGCCTGCACACCGTCACGATGAACATCGCCGAGGAGGCATCCGTCCGCGCGGGCGTCGCCGCCGCCGTCGAGTGGCTCGGCGGGCTCGACGCACTCGTCAACGCCGCCGGCATCCTGCGCTCCTCGCACACGCACGAGACGAGCCTCGACGCCTTCGAGCAGGTCATCCGGGTGAACCTCGTCGGCACCTTCCTCGTCATCCGCGAGGCGATCCCCGCGCTGCTGCAGGGCGAGGGCGCCGCCGTCGTCAACTTCAGCTCGACCTCGGCCGCGTTCGCGCACCCCTACATGGCGGCGTACGCGGCCAGCAAGGGCGGTGTGCAGTCGATGACCCACGCGCTCGCGGCCGAGTACGCGAAGCAGGGCATCCGCTTCACCGCGGTGCAGCCCGGCTCGATCTCGTCCGGCATGACCGACGGCTCCGGCCAGAGCAAGCAGAGCCAGGGCCCCGGCCTCCCCGAGGACGCCGACATGATGCTGTTCATGAAGCTGCAGCCCGCACTCGGCCAGGGCTTCGCCGGCCCCGAGACCGTGGCGAGCGTCGTCGCCATGCTCGCGAGCGACGACGGCCGCTTCATCACCGGCACCGAGGTGCGCATCGACGGCGGCACGCACTTCTGAGTCGCGCCCCCGCACGCCCCGACAGCGAGTTGCCCGACTTCCATGGAAGTCGGGCAACTCGGCGTTCGGGTGCGGCCGCTCAGCGGCGGCGGCTCACTCCAGGCCCTTGATGACGATCGCGTCCGTCGGCGGCGCCGTGTGGTGCGGATCGACGTAGACGTCCGGCTCGATGTAGATCACCCGGGCCGCCGGCACCGCCTGGCGGATGCGCTGCTCGATGACGTTCGTCGCCGCCGCGACCTCGAGCAGCCGCTGATCGGCCGCGAAGCCGAGCTTCGCCGCGACGAGCAGCTCGTCCGGGCCGAGGTACAGGGTCTTCATGTGGATGATCCGCTCGATCTCCGGGCCCGCCGTGATCGCCTGCTCGATCTTCTCGACGTCGGCGTCGTTCGCGCCCTCGCCGACGAGCAGGCTCTTCGTCTCGATGCCGAGCACGATCGCGACGACGATCAGCAGCGTGCCGATCATGAGCGTGCCGATCGCGTCGAACAGGGGGTTGCCCGTGAGGATCGTGAGCCCCACGCCGAACAGGGCGAAGACGAGGCCGAGCAGCGCCGCGACATCCTCCAGCAGCACCACCGGCAGCTCCGGCGCCTTCGCCCGGCGCACGAACTGCACCCAGCTCTGCCGGCCGCGCAGCGGGTTCGACTCCTTGATCGCCGTGCGCAGCGAGAACGACTCCAGCGCGATCGCGATGACGAGCACGAGGATCGGCAGCCACGGCACCTCGAGCGGGTGCGGGTGCTGGATCTTCTCGATGCCCTCGTAGATCGAGAACAGACCGCCGACCGAGAACAGGATGATCGCGACGACGAAGGCGTAGACGTAGCGCTCGCGGCCGTAGCCGAAGGGGTGCTCCTTGTCGGCCGCCCGCCGGGCCTTGCGGCCGCCGAAGATCAGCAGCAGCTGGTTGCCCGAGTCGGCGAAGGAGTGCACCGCCTCTGCGAGCATCGAGCTCGAGCCCGAGAACGCCCACGCGATGAGCTTCGTGACCGCGATGCCGAGATTGGCGAGGAAGGCCGCGATGATGGCTTTGGTTCCGCCCGATGCGCTCATGGATCGATTCTAGGAGCCGCGGATGCCTCGAGCGTGATGGGCTCTTCCTAGGATGGGCGCATGACTGCCGACGCGCCATCCCTTCCCGTCATCGCGTTCCTCGGCGCCGGCTCCATGGCGCGCGCCGTGCTGCACGGCCTCCTGCAGCCGGGCGTCGCCGTCGACGGCATCCGCGCCACCAACCGCAGCGCCGAGAAGGCCGCCGAGCTCGCCGAGCTGCCCGGCGTCACCGCCTTCGCGACGGAGCAGGATGCCGAGGCCAACCGCCGCGCGGTCGCCGGGGCCGGCCTCGTCGTCGTCGCCGTGAAGCCCGCGATGGTGCCCGATCTGCTGCGCGAGATCGCCGACGCGCTCGAGCCCGGCACCGTCGTCGTCTCCGTCGCCGCCGGGGTCACCGTCGCGACGTTCGAGTCGATCCTGCCCGAGCACGTCGCGGTCGTCCGCACCATGCCGAACACCCCCGCCGTCGTCGGCCGGGCCGTGACCGGCGTCTCGGCGGGCACCCGCTCGAGCGAGGCCGAGCTCGCCCTCGTCGTGCGTCTCTTCGAGACCGTCGGCGAGGTGCTCGTCGTGCCCGAGGCGCAGCTCGACGCGCTCTCCACGATCTCGGGATCGGGCCCGGCGTACGTCTTCTACCTCATCGAGCAGCTCACCGCGGCGGCCGTCGCGAAGGGCTTCACCGCCGAGCAGGCGGCGACGATGGTGCAGGGCACCTTCCGCGGCGCGAGCGAGCTGCTCGCGGCCTCGGGGGAGGAGCCCGCCGAGCTGCGCCGCCGGGTGACGAGCCCGAAGGGCACCACCGAACGCGCCGTCGCCGTGCTCGAATCGGCCGGGCTCGAGGAGATCTTCGCCCGCGCGACCGACGCCGCGCTCGCCCGGGCGCGCGAGCTCGCCGCCGGCGCATGAGCGCCGTCGTACCGCCCGCAGCCGGGCTGCGCTTCGCGGGCGAACCGCGCTTCGCCTGGCGCGGGGTCATGCTCGACGTCGCCCGGCGCTTCCGGCCGCTGCCCGAGCTCATGCGCTTCGTCGACCTCCTCGCCGCGCACCGGATCACCGTGCTGCAGCTGCACCTCTCCGACGACCAGGGCTGGCGTTTCGAGGTGCGGGCGTACCCGAGGCTCACGGAACTCGGCGGGCGCCGCTCCGAGACGCAGCTCGGCCACGGTCCCGCCTCCACCCTCGACGGGGTGCCGCATGAGGGCTGGTACCGGCAGTCCGAGCTGCGCGAGCTCGTCGCCTACGCCGCGGAGCGGGGCATCCGCGTCGTGCCCGAGCTCGACGTCCCAGGGCACGCGAGTGCCATCCTCGCCGCGTATCCCGAATTCGGGGTCGGCGGCGCCGAGGAGGTCGCGCGGCGCGTGCGCGAGCCGTGGACGCGCTTCGGCATCAGCGACGAGGTGCTGAACGTCGAAGCGGAGACCCTCGCCTTCGTCGGCACCGTCTTCGACGAGCTCTGCGAGGTGTTCGACGACGAGATCGTGGGCATCGGGGGCGACGAGGTGCGCAAGGACCGCTGGCGCGCCGACCCGCGCACGCAGCAGCTCATGGCCGAGCGGGGCATCGCCGACGAGGAGGAGCTGCAGGCCTGGTTCCTCGGCCAGGTGGCCGACGGGCTCCGCGCCCGAGGCCGCCGCACCGTCGGCTGGGACGAGATGCTGGAGGGCCGCGACCCGGCGCCCGATGCGATCGTCGCCTCCTGGCGCGGCCCGGTCGGCGCCCGGCTGGGGGCGCGCCTCGGCCACGACGTCGTGCTCTGCCCCGACCTCTGGACCTACTTCGACTACCGCCAGTCGGACGACCCGGCCGAACCGATCCCCGTCGGCACCGTGCTCGCCCTGGAGGACGTGGCCGGGTTCGACCCGGTGCCGGCCACCGAACCCGCCTGGTTCGCCGAGCGGGTCGCCGGCGTGCAGGCGAACGTGTGGGCCGAGCATCTCGACGGGCCCGAGCGGCTCGACTACGCGGTGTTCCCCCGGCTCGGGGCGTTCGCCGAGGTCGCCTGGACGGGGCATCCGCTCGACCCGGCGGACTTCGCCGCCCGGCTACCGGCGTACCTCGCCTGGCTCGACGAGCGCGGCGTCGGGTACCGGCCGCCGTCCGGCCCTCGGCCCGAGCAGCAGCGGCCCGGCGTTCCCGGCGTGCCGCGCGACCGGGCGTCGCGCATCGCCGAGCTCGAACGGCTCACCGCGGGGCTCGCGCGCGCCTGAGACGTGGAACGCGGGGCCGGCCATCGATGGCCGACCCCGCGCCCGGGTCTCCCGGGACGATCCCGGGTCTCGGGGCTAGCCCGCGTGCTTCGCGTCGCGCGACCGGGCCGCGCGAGCGGCGGTGCGCACGAGCCGGAACGCGATGAGCATCGCGCCGGCGATGGCGACGGCGGCAGCGCCGGAGAGGAGCCCGGCGAGCGCGGCACCGTCCGTCGCGGGCGCCGTGCCCGAGTCGAGACGGCCGAGATAGCCGAACGTGAATCCGATGATGAACACCCAGGTCGCGACGATGATGGTCGCGGGGATGGTTCCGATCCTTCGCATGTCACCTCCTTTGCATGACCCGCCAGTATAGCCGATCGATCTGAGGAAACGCCTGAACAGGGCGAGTTTCGTTCCGGGTGTCGATTTCCGGGGTCCGAGTTCGTCACCATGGTGTGACGATCGTCGTCACGGCCCGCGAGCGGGCTGACAGCTGGGAGACACCATGACCGACACGTACGTCTACCTCATCCACGAACCCGACTGGGACTCCGACGCCTACCTCTCGGGCACGGGGGTGCCGGGCGGCGACCCGGAGGCGAACTTCCCCGCGCACAAGGCGTTCCAGGAGGCCGTGGCCCGGCTCGGCGCGCGGCTCGTCGGGGGCTCCGCCCTGCAGAACGCGAAGTACGGCGGCCGCGTGACGCCCGGGTCCGGCGACCGCCTCGAGGCCGACGCGGTCTACTCCGACGGCCCGTACCCGGACACGAGCGAGGTCGTCTCCGGCTTCTACCTCGTCGAGACCGACGACGAGGCGCTCGCCCGGCGCATCGCCGCGCTCGTGCCGACCGGCGGCCACGTCGAGTGGCGCAAGGTATTCCCCACCTCGTGACCGCGTCCGCCGCCGGCCTCGGCGAGGACTTCGCCGACGCCTGGCCGCGCGTCGTCCGCGCGCTCGCCGCGTACACCGGCAGCCTCGACGACGCCCAGGAGTACGCCGCCGAGGCGATGGCGCGGGCCGTCGCCGAGGCCGGCGGCGGACGGTCCATCGGCTCGCTCGCCGCCTGGTGCACCACGGTCGGCAAGCGGGCCTTCCTCGACGACCGCCGGCGGCTCGCCACCGAGCAGCGGCACGCCGAGCGCGAGGCCGCCGAGCTCCAGGCCCGCCCGCGCGAGGCGGAGTGGGCGGAGCCCGAGGCATCCACCGGCGCCCTGCCCGGCGACGCGCTCGACGACCGGCTCGCCCTGCTCTTCGTCGCTTGCGACCCGGCGCTCACCGAGCAGGCGAGGCTCGTGCTCGCCCTCCGCGTCGTCTGCGGGCTCGACGTGCCACGCATCGCGGCGCACCTCGGCGTGCAGCCCTCGGCCGCCGCGGCCCGGCTGACCCGCGCGAAGCGGGCCCTCGCCGAGGCGCGGGGGAGCTTCCGCGTGCCGGAGGGGCCGGAGCGCCGCGCCCGCCTGCCCGTCGTGCTCGCGAGCGTCGCCGGCATGTTCACCGTCGCCCACCGCGATGTGCTCGACCCCGGCTCGCCGATCGACGACCTCGGCCGGCAGGCGCTCTCGATCGCCGACGCGCTCGTCGCCGAGTTCCCGGACGACGCCGAGGTGCGCGGACTGCGCGCGGTCGTCCGCCTCGGCCTGGCGCGTCGCCCGGGACGGGTGGATGCCGAGGGTGCGGCGGTGCCGCTCGACGAGGCCGACCGGCGGCGCTGGGACGCCCGGCTCATCGAGGCCGGTCTCTCGGACGCCGCGGCCGCCGCCGACCGCGGCGACGGGCGCTTCGTGCTCGAGGCCGCCATCGCCGGGCTGCACACCGCGGCGCCGAGCTTCGCCGAGACCGACTGGAGCCGGGTGGTCGCGTTCTACCGCGCGCTCGAACGGGTCTGGGGCGCCCCCTCGGTGACGGTCGCCCGGCTCGTCGCCGAGCAGCAGCTGGCGCTGTTCAGCCCGCCCTCGGGGGAGCGCACCGCGGCGCTGCGCAGCGTCGAACGGGAGCTGCGGGTGCTCGCCGCGGGCGCCGCGCCGTACGCCGCGCTCGACGCCCGCCTCGCGCTCGCCGACCTCGCCCGGCGCACCGGTCGGCGCGAGGAGGCCGCCGAACGCTACGCCGCGCTCGCCGCGGAGGTGCCGACGGAGGCGGTGCGGCGGCTCTGCGAGCGACGCGCGGCGGGCTGAGGCGTCAGCGTTCGAACACCGGCACGCCGTCGACGAAGGTCTGGTCGACGCGCGCCGCGCCGATCTCCTCGGCGGGGATCGCGAGCAGGTCCCGGTCGAGCACGGCGAGGTCGGCGGCGAAGCCGGGCGCGATGCGGCCGGTGTCGTCGAAGCCGTTCACGTAGGCGGAGCCCGCCGTGTACGCCTCGAGGGCGGTCGCGACGTCGAGGGCCTGGCCCGGCAGGAACGGCTCCGCACCGGAGCCGGGATGCCCCGCCGGCAGCGCACGGTTCACGGCGACGTGGATGCCGGCGATCGGGTCCGGCGTGGAGACCGGCCAGTCGCTGCCCGCCGCGAGCCGCGCCCCGGCCGCGTGCAGCGAGCCGAAGGGGTACTGCTGCCTGGCGCGCTCCTCGCCGAGCACCGGCACGGTGTGCTCGACCATGAGCGGGTCGTTGCAGGCCCAGTAGGGCTGGATGTTCGCGGTAACGCCGAGCTCGGCGAAGCGGGGCACGTCGGCCGGGTCGACGAGCTGCACGTGGGCGAGGTGGTGTCGGGGGTCCGGGCCGCGCCGGACCGCCCGCGCCGCGGCGACGGCGTCGAGGCTCTCGCGCACGGCGCGGTCGCCGATGCCGTGGAAGTGCAATTGGAAGCCCTCGGCCTCGAGGCGGACCGCGATCTCGCGGAGCAGTTCGGGGTCGACGAACGACAGCCCGGACTCGGCGTGCACGGCCCGGTACGGGGCGAGCAGCGCTGCCGTGCCGGACTCGATGATGCCGTCCTGCATGATCTTCACGGCGGGCGTGCCGAAGCGGCGGCCGCGGAAGCGCTCACGGCGCTCGACCAGCTCGGGGATCTGCTCGAGGCCGCGGGCGCGGTCCCACCAGAGGGCCCCCGCGACCCTGGCGGTGAGCCGCCCGGCGCGATCGGCGCGGAGGTACGCCTCGGCGGGGTCCTCGCCGTCCTCGGCGCGGGACAGGATGGCGTCCTGCCAGGCCGTGATGCCGAGGGCGTGCAGGTGCTGCTGCGCGCGCAGCACGGCGGCGTCGAGCTGCTCGGGGGTGGCGTCGGGGAGGATCGCGAGCACGGGGGCCACGGCGCCCTCGAGCAGGAACCCGGTCGGCCGGCCCGAGGCATCCCGCTCGATCCGGCCGTCGGCCGGGTCGGGGGTGCTCGCATCGATGCCGGCGGCCGCGAGCGCGGCCGAGTTCACCCAGGCGCGGTGGCCGTCGTTGCCCCAGAGCAGCAGCGGGCGGTCGGGCACGACGCGGTCGAGCAGCGCGGCGGTCGGCGGGCCGTCGGGGAACGCGGACTGCGTCCAGCCGGCGCCCTGCAGCGTCGCATCGTGGGGATGGCTCGCCGCGTACGCCGCGACCGCGGCGAGGTACTCGTCGACGGTCGTGAGTCCGCCGAGGTGGCAGCTGGACAGCTCGAGGGCGCCGAAGACCGGGTGCGCGTGCGCGTCCTGGAAGCCGGGCACGAGGAGGCGCCCGGCGAGGTCGACGGTGCGGGTGCCGGGGCCGGCGGTTTCGAGCAGCGCGTCGTCGCCGACCGCGACGATGCGGCCGTCGCGCACGGCGACGGCGGTCGCCGGGGGTGCGCCCGCCGGGGGTGAGCCGAGGCCGGCTCCCGTGAAGACGCGGCCGCCGTGGAAGACGAGTTCGGGGGTCATCTGGACGTCGTGGTTCCTCTCCCGGCCCGCCCGCGAGCGCACTCCGAAGCGCCGAGTCGCGTGGGGTCGAGAATCTGAGCATCGCTCTTGACTGCGCTCGGCGTGGGCACTACCGTCGGACCGTGCCGGATCGTTCCGGCACGAGTCATCGTAGGGATTTCTGGAGAGGAACACAATGACGTACCCGCCCCGCCGGCCGGCCGAACTGCCGCGCTTCCGCGGACTCGACGGCAACCCGCAGCTCGCACCGAGCCCCGTGCCCGGCACCCCGCGGGAGCTGGTGGACCACGGCTTCGCCGAGCTCACGGTCGGCACGGCCGAGTACGCCGAAGGGCCCACGGGGGTGACCGTCATGCGGCTGCCCGACCATGCCCGCGTCGCGACCGACTTCCGCGGCGGCTCGAAGGGCATGAGCGGCGGCTACCAGGTCGTCGAGGCGATCTGCTTCGCCGGCGGCTCGGTCTACGGCTTCGGCGCGGCGACGGGCGTCGCCGAGGCGCTGCTCGCCGAGCGGGACAACGACGTGTCCTTCCCGCGGCTCTCGCTCGTGAACGGCGCGATCATTTACGACTTCTCGGCGCGCAACAACGCCGTCATTCCCGACGCCGCCCTCGGCAAGGCGGCGCTCGCGAACGCCGTCGGCGGCACCGTGCCCGTCGGCCGCGTGGGGGCGGGCGTCGCGGCCACCGTGGGCAAGATCGACTGGTCCCGCGCGGAGTTCGCCGGGCAGGGCGCGGCCTACCGCGAGATCTCGGGGATCAAGCTCCTCGTCGTCACCGTCGTGAACGCCGTCGGGGCGATCGTCGACCGCGAGCAGCGCGTGGTGCGCGGCAACTACGACCCGGAGACGGGCGAACGGCGCCACCCCGCCGAGGACTACGCGGCGGCGTTCGCGGGCGCGGCGATGCCGGCGACCGAACTCGGCAACACGACCATCACCGCGGTGTTCACGAACGTGCGGCTCGACGACCGCCAGCTCGACCAGTTCGCGAAGCAGGTGCACAGCTCGATGCACCGGGCCATCCAGCCGTTCCACACCAGCCAGGACGGCGACGTGCTGTTCGCCGTCACCACCGACGAGCTCGACTTCCCCAGCGAGACGAGCGCCGAGCTGGGCGTGCACCAGCTCGCGCCGAGCGCACTCGGCGCGGTCGCGTCGGAGCTCGCCTGGGACGCCGTGCTGAGCGCCGCCGCATGATCATCCGACGACACGAATCCGAGACCCGCGATCCCGCGATCCGCGGAGCCGAGATCGGCGAGCGCTTCGCCGCCCCGATCGCCGAGTCGCTCGACGGCTACTGGCGGCTGTTCCGGGCGAAGGGGATCGACGACGGCCCGGCCCGCGACGCCGCCCGCCGCATCCTCGACGACGTCGCCGACTGGTCGCCGAGCCTCGCGAGCGAGCTCGCCGGCCTCGCCGCCGGTGCCGGCCTGGAGGCCTGGGAGGCCGCGCTCATGAGCGGCCGCACCGAGATCATCGCGCTCGCCGAGCCAAGCGGCCAGGGGGAGTGCTCGACCGGGGTGCACCTGCCGGCCGACGGCGGAGCCCCGCGCACCCTGCAGATCTGGGACTGGTACACGCACCTCGCGACGGAGTCGCTCGCCTGGTCGTACGTCACCGACGCGGGGCGCCGGGTGCACGGCTTCACCGAGCTCGGCATCCTCGGCAAGATCGGCATCAACGAGGCGGGCGTCGGCAGCCACATGAACATGCTGAACCACCGGGCGGATGGTTCGGTGCCCGGCATCCCGCTCCACCTCGTCGCCCGGCGCATCCACGACGAGGCCGCGTCGCTCGACGAGGCGATCGAGCTCGTCCGCGGCACCCGCTTCGGCGCCTCCACCACCCTCACGGTGGTGAGCTACGACGGCGAGCGGCCGCGGGCGGCGTTCCTCGAGGCGACGCCGGTCGGCGTCGCCGTGATCGAGGGGGCGCCCGGCGAGACGATGCGGCACACGAACCACTTCCTCGACGCCGGGCTCGCGCGCGGGGAACGCAACCCCGACATGAGCGACACGCACGCGCGGCTCGCGATGCTCGACGAGCGGGCGACCGCGTTCGAGGCGATCGACCCGGTGGCGCGGGCCGCGCAGCTCGTCGAGGGACTGCCCGACGGCGGCCCGGTGTGCATCTTCTACCGGGACGAGGAGCACCCGGAGTTCAGCTGCGAGACGAAGGCGACGCTGTCGCTCGACTTCGACGAGCGCGTGCTGCGCTACCGCGCCGGCACCCCCGCGGCGGTCCGCGACGAGGGCTGGGAGGTGATCTGAGCCGGCCTCAGCGCCGCTCGAGCAGCACCATCACCTCGAAGTGACTCGTCTGCGGGAACATGTCGAACACCCGCGCCCGCACGGGCCGGTACGACGGCATCGCCCGCAGGTCCTTCGCGAGCGAGGCCGCGTTGCAGCTCGAGTAGAGCACGTGCGAGATGCCCGCGCTCTGCTCGAGCCAGCCGGCGAGCTCGGCGCCGATGCCGCGCCGCGGCGGGTTCACCACGACGAGGTCGGGCGCGGACGACGCCGCGAGCGCGAACTCGGTGGCGTCGCCGGCGGCGAAGCGCAGCCGGTGGAGCGCGGCATCCGTGCGGCTGAGCTCCGCCGAGGCGACGGCCTCGACGCTCGTCTCGATGCCGGTGATCTCGGGGCCGGCGCTCCCGGCGCCGTCACCGGCGAGGTGCAGCGCGAAGCCGCCGACGCCCGAGTAGAGGTCCCAGGCCGAGTCGGGGGCGAGCTCGCGGATCCAGTCCCGCGCCTCCGCGTAGAGCGCCGCCGCGATCGCCGTGTTCGTCTGGAAGAAGCTCTGCGGCCGCAGGTGCATCGTGACGTCGTTGAGCCGCATCGGCAGCGTCTCCTGCTCGGTGAGCACGAGCTCGGCGTCGCCCTCGAGCACCGCCTTGTGCTCGGGCAGCAGGTTGACGGTCACGACGCGGGCCTGCGGCAGCTCGGCGAGGAGCACGGGCAGGTGCTTGCGGATGCGGGCGACCGGCTCCGTCGAGCGCAGCACGAAGCGCACCATGAGCTCCCCGTCGGGCGACTCGGTGACGATGAGGTGCTTCAGCTCGCCGCGCCGGGCGGCGACGTCGTAGGGTGCGATGCGCGCGAGCGTGATGAACCTGGCCAGCACCGGGAACGCCGCCCGGTGACCGGGCGAGCAGATACCGCAGGCCTGCAGGTCGACGCCGTGCCCGTCGGCGTCGAGGATGCCGATCGTGGGCGCGTCGACCGTGCCGCCGACGACCATCTTCGCCTTGTTGCGGTAGTCGCGCTCGCCGGAGGCGACGGGCGGATGCCACGCGCCGACGCCGAACGGCGCGAGCAGCTGCTCGGCGTGCGCCTGCTTCGCGGCGAGCTGCTCCGGGTACGGCTGCCCCATGAGGGCGCACGAGGTGCAGCGCCCGGCGTCGAAGTAGCCGCAGTCCACCCGTCAAGCGTAGGCCGCGCGCGGGTCGTCGACGGCGCTACGGCTCGAAGCGGTAGCCCATGCCGGGCTCGTTGAGGAAGTGCCGGGGCTCCGCCGGCACCGGCTCGAGCTTGCGGCGCAGCTGGGCGACGTAGAGCCGCAAGTAGCCGGCGTCGTTCGCGTGGTACGGACCCCATACCTCGGACAGCAGCATCTCGCGCGTCAGCAGGCGGCCGGGATGCTTCAGGAAGAGCTCCAGCAGATGCCACTCCGTCGGCGTCAACCGCACCGTGCCGCCCGAGCCGCCCGTGCCGGCCGAGCCGCCCGCCCCGTCCGCGCGGCGGATCGTCTTCGCCGCGAGGTCCACCTCGAGCTCGCCGATGCGGTGCACCGCGCCGGCGTCGTCCTCGCCCGCCGGGCGGCGGGAACGGGCGCGGATCCGCGCGAGCAGCTCATCCATCGCGAACGGCTTCGTCACGTAGTCGTCGGCGCCCGCGTCGAGCGCCTCGACCTTCTCGCCCGAGTCCGTGCGCCCCGACAGCACGAGGATCGGCACGCTCGACCAGGCCCGCACGGCGCGGATCACGTCGAGGCCGTCGACGCGCGGCATGCCGAGGTCGAGCAGGATGAGGTCCGGATGCCCCGAGGCCGCCTGCTCGATCGCCTCCGCGCCGTCGCGGGCGTGCAGCACCTCGTAGCCCCGTGCCGCGAGCGTGATGCGGAGCGCGCGCTGCAGCTGCTCGTCGTCGTCCGCGAGGAGGATCCTCATCGCACCGGCCCTTCCTCGTCCGCAGGCGTCGTCTGCGAGGCATCCGCCGTGCCCGCGGCCTCCGCCGCCGGCAGCGTCACCACCATCGTGAGCCCGCCGCCCGGGGTGTCCTCCACCTCGAGCGTGCCGTCCATCCCCTCGACGAAGCCCTTCGACAGGGCGAGGCCGAGGCCGAGGCCCGTCTCATTGTCGGTGTCGCCGAGCCGCTGGAACGGCGTGAACACGCCGTCGCGGCGCTCCGCCGGGATGCCGGGGCCACGATCGACGACGCGCAGCTGCACCCGCCCGCGGAACCCCGACGCCGCGATCCGCACCCGCTCGCCGGGCGGCGAATGCCGCACCGCGTTCGCGAGCAGGTTCACCACGACCCGCTGCAGCAGCCCCGCATCGGCGAGCAGCGGCGGCACGCCGTCGGCGAGGTCCAGCTCGACCTCGCCCGGCCCCAGGCCGAGCTCGTCGAGCGCGGGGAACACCACGTCGGCCGTCTCGACCGGCGCGAGCCGCACCGCGAGGGCTCCCGCCTGCACGCGGCTCACGTCGAGCAGATTCGTGACGAGCCCGGCGAGCGAGTCGAGGCTCTCCGCCGCCGTGTCCAGCAGCTCCGCACGCTCGCCCGCCGGCAGTTGCAGATCGGGGGAGCGCAGCGCGCTGATCGCCGCCGACGCCGAGGTCAGCGGGCGGCGCAGATCGTGGCCGACCGCGGCGAGCAGCGCCGAGCGCACCTTGTCGGTCTCGGCGAGCTCCGAGGCCTCCTCCGCCGCCGACGCGAGGGCGCCGTGCTCGATCGCGGCGTCGAGCTGGGTCGCGATCACCTGCAGCAGGCGGCGCTCCGAGGCATCCAGGTCCGGTCCGTGCAGTTCGAGCGTGCCGCGCTCGCCGATCGGCACGAGCGAGACCCGGTCGTCGCGCGTCGGCTCGCCGTCGGCGACCCGCGGCTCCCCGTCGAGGAGCAGGCGGACCCCGGCGAGCCCGAACGCCTCGCGGGTGCGGGTGACCATCGCCTGCAGGGCGTCCTCGCCGCGCAGCACGCTGCCGGCCATCGTCGCGAGCAGCTGCGACTCCGCCGCCGCCCGCTTCGCCTCGCGGGTGCGGCGTGCCGCCTGGTCGACGACGTAGCTCACGAGCAGGGCGTTCGCGACGTAGAACACGAGCGCGAGGAACTGCCGTGGATCGGCGATCGTCAGCGTGTGCACCGGCGCCACGAAGAGGAAGTTCAGCGTGATCCCCGAGAGCACCGCCGCGAAGAGCCCCGGCCAGATGCCGCCGATGAGCGCGACGACGATCACGAGCAGCTGGTAGGCGAGCACGTCGCTCGTGATCGAGGTCTCGGTGTGGAACTGCAGCAGCACCCAGCTGAGCAGCGGGCCCGCCACGAGCGCGACCGCGAAGCCGATGAGGAGCCGTGTGCGGCTGAGCGCCCCGCCGATCCGCGGCAGCGACAGGGCCGCCCCGGCGGCGGCGTGCGTCACGATGTGCACGTCGATGTCGCCGGACTCGCGGATCACGGTCGCGCCGATGCCCGGCCCCGAGAACGCCGCGGCCAGCCGCGAGCGGCGGCTCACCCCGATGACGAGCTGCGTCGCGTCGACCGAGCGGGCGAACTCGACGAGCGCGCGGGGCACGTCCTCGCCGACGACCTGGTGGAAGGTGCCGCCGAGCTGTTCGACGAGCGTGCGCTGGGCGTCGAGGGCGCCCGGATGCCGCGCCCGCATGCCGTCCGGCCGGGTCACGTGCACGGCGATCAGCTCGCCGCCCGAGGAGCGCGACGCGATCCGCGCCCCGCGGCGGAGCAGGGTCTCGCCCTCCGGGCCGCCCGTGAGCGCCACGACCACGCGCTCGCGCGCCTCCCACTTGTGGCTGATGCCGTGCTCGGCGCGGTACGCCTTGAGCGCCGAGTCCACCTCGTCGGCGAGCCAGAGCAGGGCGAGCTCGCGGAGGGCCGTGAGGTTGCCGAGCCGGAAGTAGTTCGACAGGGCGGCGTCGATCCGCTCGGCCGGGTAGACGAGCCCGCCCGAGAGTCGGTCGCGGAGCGCCTGCGGCGCCAGGTCCACGACCTCGATCTGATCGGCCGCCCGCAGCACCCGGTCCGGGATCGTCTCGCGCTGCGGCACCCCGGTGATCTGCAGCACGACGTCGCCGAGCGACTCGATGTGCTGCGTATTCACCGTCGAGATGACGTCGATGCCGGCGTCGAGCAGATCCTCCACGTCCTGCCAGCGCTTCTCGTGCCGGGAGCCCGGCGCGTTCGTGTGCGCGAGCTCGTCGACGAGGGCGACCTCGGGCCGGCGGGCGAGGAGGGCGTCGAGGTCGAGCTCCTCAAGCGGCATCCCGCGGTGGGTGGTCACCCGGCGGGGCACCACCTCGAGGCCCGCGGTCATGGCCGCGGTCGCGCGCCGCCCGTGCGTCTCGACGAAGCCGACGACGACGTCGCGGCCCTCGCCGAGGAGGCGCTTGCCCTCCTCGAGCATCGTGTACGTCTTGCCGACGCCGGGCGCGGCGCCGAGCAGCACCCGCAGCCGACCCCGTCGCATACCGGTCAGTCTCCCACCAACTCGGCGAGCGCGAGGTTCAGCTGCAGCACGTTCACCGTCGGGTCGCCGAGATACCCGGCGTCGCGGCCCTGCACGAACCGTTCGACGAGCGCGGCGACCTCGGTCTCGGGCAGCCCGCGCGCCTCGGCGACCCGGGCCACCTGCAGCCTGGCGTACGCGGGGCTGATGTGCGGGTCGAGGCCGGATCCCGACGCCGTCACCGCGTCGACCGGGATCTCGCCCGGCGCCGCACCGTCGGCCTCGGCGATCGCCGCCTGCCGCTCGCCGATCGCGGCGACGAGGTCCGCGTTCTCGGGGCCGAAGTTGCTGCCGCTCGAGGCGCCGCCGTCGTAGCCGTCGCCCGCGGCCGAGGGGCGCGGCTGGAACCACTCGGGCAGCGGCGCGCCCTCGGCATCCGCGAACGACTGCCCGACGAGGGCCGAGCCGACGACCGCGCCGTCGGCGTCGCGCTCGAGCGAGCCGTTCGCTTGCGCCGGCAGGGCGAACTGGCCGATGCCCGTGACGACGGCGGTGTAGCCGACGCCGAGCACGAGGGTCAGCAGGAGCATCGCGCGGAGCGCGACCCAGTGGGTGCGGAGGGTGGAGCGGGTGGTGCTCATGGGAGGGTCCTTTCGTTCCGGGCGGGTCAGAACCCGGGGATGAGGCTGACGACGAGATCGATCAGCTTGATGCCGATGAACGGCGCGACGATGCCGCCGAGGCCGTACACGAGCAGGTTGCGGCTGAGCACGGCGCTCGCCCCGCCCGCCCGGTACTTCACGCCGCGGAGCGCGAGCGGGATGAGGAAGACGATCACGATCGCGTTGAAGATGATCGCCGAGAGCACGGCCGAGGCCGGCGAGTGCAACTGCATGACGTTCAACACGGCGAGCCCGGGGAACACGCCCGCGAACATCGCCGGGATGATCGCGAAGTACTTCGCCAGGTCGTTCGCGATCGAGAAGGTCGTGAGCGCCCCGCGGGTGATGAGCAGCTGCTTGCCGATCCGCACGATGTCGATGAGCTTCGTCGGGTCGGAGTCGAGGTCGACCATGTTGCCGGCCTCCTTCGCGGCGGAGGTGCCCGTGTTCATCGCCACGCCGACGTCGGCCTGCGCGAGCGCGGGCGCGTCGTTCGTGCCGTCGCCGGTCATCGCGACGAGGTTGCCGCCCTCCTGCTCGCGGCGGATGAGGGCGAGCTTGTCCTCGGGCGTCGCCTCGGCGAGGAAGTCGTCGACGCCCGCCTCCTTCGCGATCGCGGCGGCGGTGAGCGGGTTGTCGCCCGTGATCATCACCGTGCGGATGCCCATGGAGCGCAGCTCGGCGAAGCGCTCGGCGAGGCCGTCCTTCACGACGTCCTTCAGGTGCACGACGCCGAGCACGCGGGTCGCGCCGTCCGGCGTGCGCTCCGCGACGACGAGCGGGGTGCCGCCCGAGGCCGAGATCGCCTCGACCCGCTCCTCGAGCTCGGCGAGCAGGGAGGAGGGCTGGCGCCCGGATGCCTCGGCCCACGCGAGCACCGCGGATCCCGCGCCCTTCCGCACGATCCGTCCGTCGGCGAGGTCGAGCCCCGACATCCGCGTCTGCGCCGTGAACGGCACGACCTCGCCGGCCGGCTGCGCCTCGCCCGAGGCGGGGAAGGCGACGCCGCGCTCCGCCGCGAGCTCGACGATCGAGGCGCCCTCGGGCGTCGGATCGGCGAGCGAGGCGAGCGCCGCCGCGCGGACGAGCTCGGTCTCCTCGACGCCGGGCAGCGGCACGAAGGCGCTCGCGCGGCGGTTGCCGTAGGTGATGGTGCCGGTCTTGTCGAGCAGCAGGGTGGTGACGTCGCCGGCGGCCTCGACCGCGCGGCCCGACATGGCGAGCACGTTGCGCTGCACGAGCCGGTCCATGCCGGCGATGCCGATCGCCGAGAGGAGGGCGCCGATCGTCGTCGGGATGAGGCAGACGAGCAGGGCGACGAGCACGGGGATCGAGACGGGGGATGCCGCGTACGAGGCGATCGGGTTGAGCGTCAGCACGACGACGACGAAGACGATCGACAGGCTCGCGAGCAGGATGTTCAGCGCGATCTCGTTCGGCGTCTTCTGCCGGGCGGCCCCCTCGACGAGGGCGATCATCCGATCTACGAAGGTCTCGCCGGGCTTCGAGGTGATGCGCACGACGATCCGGTCGGAGAGCACCCGGGTGCCGCCCGTGACCGCGCTGCGGTCGCCGCCCGACTCGCGCACGACCGGGGCGGACTCGCCCGTGATCGCCGACTCGTCGACCGAGGCGATGCCGTGCACGATGTCGCCGTCGCCGGGGATGAGCTCGCCCGCCGTGACGACGACGAGGTCGCCGAGCTGCAGGGCGGCCGAGGAGACCTCGACCGTGCGGCTGCGCTCGGCGCCCGGATCCGCGACCTCGTCGTAGCGCTCGACGCGGTGCGCGACGGTGTCGCTGCGGGTGCGGCGGAGCGACTCGGCCTGCGCCTTGCCGCGGCCCTCGGCGACCGCCTCCGCGAGGTTCGCGAAGAGCACGGTGAGCCACAGCCAGGCCGCGATCGCCCAGGTGAACGACCAGGGCACGGCGCTGCCGCCGGAGGCCTGCGGGCCGCCGAGGAAGGGCTCGGCGATCGCGAGCGCCGTGGTGAGCACGGCACCGACCTCGACGATGAGCATGACGGGGTTCCGCCACATCCGGCGCGGGTCGAGCTTGCGGAGCGCGCCGGGCAGCGCCTGCCCGAGCTGGGCGGTGGTGATGAGGGACATGGGTCAGTTGAGCCCTTCTGCGAGGGGTCCGAGGGTGAGCACGGGGAAGTAGGTGAGCGCCGTGACGATCACGGTGACGCCGAGCAGCAGGCCGACGAACTGCGGCCGGTGCGTCGGCAGGGTGCCGGCGGTGGCCGGGACCTTCCGCTGCGCGGCGAGCGAGCCGGCGAGCGCGAGCACGAGCACGATCGGCACGAAGCGGCCGAGCAGCATCGCCACGCCGAGCGCGATGTTGAACCACGGCGTGTTCGCCGTCAGCCCGGCGAAGGCCGACCCGTTGTTGTTCGACGCACTCGTGAAGGCGTAGAGCACCTCGCTCATGCCGTGGATGCCGGGGTTCCAGATCGAGATGGACTCCACGTCCTCCCGCACGCCCGGGAGCGCGAAGCTCAGGGCGGTGCCCGCGAGCACGAGCGTCGGCGTCACGAGGATGTAGAGGCTCGCGAGCTTGATCTCGCGCGGCCCGATCTTCTTGCCGAGGTACTCGGGCGTGCGGCCGACGAGGAGGCCGGCGATGAACACCGCGATCACGGCCAGCACGAGCATGCCGTAGAGGCCGGAGCCGACGCCGCCGGGGGCGACCTCGCCGAGCATCATGTTCAGCATCGGCAGCATGCCGCCGAGCGCGGTGTACGAGTCGTGCATCGAGTTCACGGCGCCCGTCGAGGTCAGCGTCGAGGTCGTGCCGAACAGGGTCGAGCCGAAGATGCCGAAGCGCGTCTCCTTGCCCTCCATCGCCCCGCCGGCGAGCTCGGGCGCCGTGCCGCGGCCGGCGGCCTCGAGGGCGCTGAGCGCGACGAGCGAGAGCACGAACAGCGTCGCCATGACCGCGAGGATCGCGTAGCCCTGCTTGTTCGAGCCCACCATGCGGCCGAAGGCGCGCGGCAGGGCGAACGGGATGGCGAGCATCAGCACGGTCTCGAACAGGTTCGTCCACGCGGTGGGGTTCTCGAAGGGATGCGCCGAGTTCGCGTTGAAGAAGCCGCCGCCGTTGGTGCCGAGGAGCTTGATGACCTCCTGGCTCGCGACCGGTCCGCCGGGCAGCTGCTGGCTGCCGCCGGAGAGGGTCTGCACCTCGGTGAAGCCGGCGAAGTTCTGCACGACCCCGCCCGCGAGGAGCACGATCGCGCCGACGATCGCGAGCGGCAGCAGCACGCGCAGGCAGCCGCGCACGAGGTCGACCCAGAAGTTGCCGATCGTGGGCGAGCCGTGCCGGGCGAAGCCTCGCACGAGCGCGATCGCGACGGCGATCCCGACGGCGGCTGAGACGAAGTTCTGCACGGCGAGGCCGGCGAGCTGCACGGTGTAGCCCATCGTCAGCTCGGGGGAGTAGGACTGCCAGTTCGTGTTGGCGACGAAGGAGGCCGCGGTGTTGAATGCGAGCCCCTCCGGCACAGCGGGCAGGCCGAGCGAGTACGGCAGCACCGCCTGCGCGCGCTGCAGGGCGTAGACGAGCAGCAGGCCGACGAGCGAGAAGGCGAGCACGCCGCGGAGGTAGGCCGGCCACGACTGCTCGGCGCGCGGGTCGACGCCGATGAGGCGGTAGAAGCCGCGCTCGACGCGCCAGTCGCGGTCGCTCGTGTAGGTGCGGGCCAGGTAGTCGCCGAGGGGGCGGTAGAGGAGGGCGAGGATCAGCGCGAGGGTGGCCGCCTGCAGAGCGGCGAAGAGCACCTCCATCAGAATCGCTCGGGTTTCACGAGGGCGATGACGAGGGTGATGATGGCGGCGATGCCCAGCGCGGCGGCGAGGAGCTCGAAGACGATCACAGCTTCTCGACCCCCTTGGCGATGAGGGCGACGACCGCGAACACGGCGAGGATGCCGAGGATGGCGACGACGTCGAGCACGGGGACTCCAGGTTCGGGCGCCGCCTGCCGCGGTCGCGGCGGGCGGGCAGCGGTTCGGCTGCACCTGCGATGCAACACCCGCGGCGGCCGCCGATCGGCCGTCCTCACGGTTCCCTAACGCCCCGCCCGCGCCATCCCTACGCGCCCCTCACGCCCTGGCCCGCTGAGCCCGCCTGGTTCGCTGAGCCCGCCCTGGTTCGCTGAGCTTGTCGAAGCGATCGCCCCCCTCGACAAGCTCGGGGAACCATTGGTTCGCTGAGCTTGTCGAAGCGATCGCCCCCCTCGACGAGCTCGGGGAGCCAGTGGTTCGCTGAGCCCGTCGAAGCGAGCGGCGTTCCCCTCGACGGGCTCGGGGAACCAGCGCACCCCTCGACGAGCTCGGGGGACCAGCCGCCTACTCCCCGCGGTGCAGCGCCTCGCGCTCGAGCTCCCACTCCTCGAGCAGCTCCGGCATCCGCGCCGCTATGAAGCGGAAGAACCCGGCCATGTCCCGTCCCCGCGCCGCCGCGGCATCGTCGTGCGCCGCGTCGGCGATCTCGTCGATGAGCTCGGCGAGGCGCGAGTAGATCGGCAGTCCGCTCGTGAGCACGGCGTGCCAGGTGTCGTCGAACAGGCGGTAGCGGTCGCGGCGGCTGTCGGGGCTCGAGACGCGCTGGGCCATCCGCGCCGTCTGCAGGTACCGCACCGCGCCCGACACCGCGGCCGCGCTCACGCCGAGCCGCTCTGCGAGCTCCGCCGCGGTTGAGCCCTCGGCGGGCGAAGCCACGAGGGCCATCAGCACGCGCGACGGCATCCGCGGCATCCCGGCGGCCGTGAGCATCGCCGCCCCCTCTTCGGCGGCGGCGATCGCGCGGTGCCGGCCGCGATCCTCGGATGCCCTCACGTGTCCCTCGCTCCCCTCGACCCGCCGCTCAATCGCCCGCCGCGAGCTCGCGCCGCCGCATCAGGCCGAGCGCGAGCACGCCGCCCGCGGCGACGACGCCGAGCAGCCACCACAGCCCCTTGACGTCGATCCCGTCCGCGGTGGCGACGGGCGTCACGGCGACCGGCGACAGGTTCGTCACCCAGTCGGGCAGCCCGAACAGCGGGCCGAACATGCCGAGCAGCAGGGCGACGAGCACGAGCACCCAGCCGAGCGCGATCGTGAGCCGCGGCGCGAGCACGAACACGAGCGCCGTCAGCACCAGGAACACGGCCGCCGCAGCGAGCTGCCCCGCGCCCGCGACGAGCGCGTCCCAGGCGAGCGAGGTGTCGGCGCCCTTCGCCTGCACGCCGAGCCAGGCGCCGAGCACGGCCGCGGCGCACACGGCGAGCGCGGCGCCGAGCCCGACGAGGAGGAACGCCCAGAGCCAGCGCACCCGGCCGACGGGCGCGGCGAGCACCTGCTCGGCGGTGCCGTGCGTCTCCTCCTGGCGTGCGCGCGTGACGGTCTGCACGGCGGCGCACGCGGCGAGCACCCCGACGATCGTGAAGAAGATCACGACCATGCCCTGCTCGAGGCTGCCGTCCTTCGACAGGGCGGCGAAGAGCTCCTCGACGGCGGGGATCTTCGCGCCGATCTGGTCGATCACCGCGCCGAGGCTCGTGGCGAGCATCCCGGTCAGCAGGCCGCCGATGGCCCAGCCGACGACGGAGCCGCGCGCCAGCCGCCACACGAGCCCGAGCGGCGAGCCGAGGCTCGCGGGCGCCTGCACCCGGCCGGCCCGTTCGGCGATGAAGCTGCCGTCGAGGTCCCGCACCCGTTGCAGCGCGAACGCGAGCGCGGCGAGCGCGACGGCGACGGCGGCGCAGAGGGCGAGCGGCCACCAGGCGTCGTCGGCGAAGGGCCGCGCGTTCTCCGCCCAGCCGAACGGTGAGAGCCAGGTGAGCCAGGAGCTCTCGATGCGTTGCAGATCGTTCGACGGCGTGCCGAGGGCGTTGCCGAGCCCGCTGGCGAGGAACGCCGCGAGCAGCACCCACACGCCGAGCGAGTTCGCCCCGCGCGAGGTACGCATGAGCTGGGCGGCCACGAGCCCGAGGCCGAGGAACACGAACCCCACGGCGGCCGCGGCGATCCCGGACACGATCGAGCCGAGCGGGGCGTAGCCCGCCCCGGCGAAGCAGGCGGCGACGAGCACGGCGAGCGCGATGTTCGCGCCGACGCCGTGCAGCACCGTCGCGACGAGGGGTGCGGTGCGGCCGGCCGGGGTCGCGGCGACGAGCTCCGCCCGGCCCAGCTCCTCGTCCATGCGGGTGTGCCGCACGGCGAGGAAGCTCGACATGAACGCCGCCATCATCGCGAGGAACGGCAGGATCAGGAACAGCGTGAAGGCGTCGAGCTCCGCACCCGACGGCAGCCCGCGGAAGAGCATGATGACGGGGTTCGCGGCGACCGCGGCGAGCACCTCCTGCCGGTCGGCCTCGGTGCCGTAGGACTGCTGCACCCCGCCGACGGCGGCGATCGCGAGCAGCGCCGTGCCGCCGATCCAGAGCACGAGCTGCCAGCGGTCGCGGCGCAGGCGCTGCCCGAGCAGCGCGCCGAGGGCGCTCATCGCCGCGCCCCCTCCCGCACGGTGCGCGCGGATCCACCGGCGGATGCCTCGTCGGCGGATGCCGCGCTGTCACCGATCTCGTCGCCGTAGTGCCGCAGGAACAGTTCCTCGAGCGAGGGCGGCTCGACGCGCAGGCCGCGCACGTTGCGGCTCGCGAGCGCGGGCAGGATGCCGGCGACGCGGTCGCTGTCGACGGTGAACCGGGCGCGTCCGTCGGCGACGGCGGTGTCGTGGATGTCGGGGAGGCCGGCGAACGCGGCGTCGGCCGAGGCATCCGCCCCGTTCCCCGCGTCGAAGGACACCTCGGTGCGGGTGAGGTGGCGAAGTTCGGCGAGCGTGCCGCTCTCGACGACGCGGCCGGCGCGGATGATCGACACCCGGTCGCAGAGCTGCTCGACCTCGGAGAGGATGTGGCTCGACAGCAGCACCGTCGCGCCGGCGGCGCGCACGCGCGCGACCTCGCGGCGGAACACGAGTTCCATGAGCGGGTCGAGGCCGCTCGTCGGCTCGTCGAGGATGTAGAGCTCGGCCGGCACGGCGAACGCCGCGATGAGCGCGACCTTCTGCCGGTTGCCCTTCGAGTACGCGCGGCCCTTCTTGCGCGGGTCGAACTGGAAGGCCTCGACGAGGCGCGCCTTCTCGGCCCGGTAGCCGGCGTCGCGGTGCGCGGCCCCGCGCAGCCGGGCGAGGAAGTCGACGGCCTCCCCGCCGGAGAGGTTCGGCCAGACGCTGACGTCGCCGGGCACGTACGCGATCCGCCGGTGCAGGGCGACGGCGTCGCGCCAGGGGTGCGCGTCGAAGACGCTCGCCACCCCGGAGCTCGCGCGGGCGAGGCCGAGCAGGATGCGGATGGTCGTGGACTTCCCCGCGCCGTTCGGGCCGAGGAATCCGTGCACCTGGCCGGCGTCGACCTCGAGGTCGAGCCCGTCGAGGGCGCGGGTGCGACCGTAGCGCTTCACGAGGTCGCTGGTGCGGATGACGGTGGTCATGCGCGCGACGCTACGCCGATTTCACGAATTCGTGAATCTTCCTAACGGAATCCTTACGGGCCCCCGCCGCGCCCGGGCTTCGGCCCCGGCCGCCCTACTCGAGCGCGGCGAACTTCTCGATGTCGCTCTCGGTGCCGGTCACGATGATCAAGTCGTGGTTCGACACCACGGTCTTCTCCGTCGCGTAGGTGAAGGGCTTGCCAGGGCTCTTCACGCCGACCACGGTGACGTTGTGCTTCGTGCGCACACCCGACTCGGTCAGGTTCTTGCCGCGGATCGGCTTCGGCGGGTACATCTTCACGAGCGCGAAGTCGTCGTCGAACTCGATGAAGTCGAGCATCCGCCCGCTGACGAGGTGCGCGGTGCGCTCGCCGGCCTCTCGCTCCGGGTAGATGACGTGGTTCGCGCCGATGCGCTGCAGGATCTTGCCGTGCGAGGCGGAGATCGCCTTCGCCCAGATCTGCGGCACGCCGAGGTCGACGAGGTTCGCCGTGATGAGCACGGATGCCTCGATCGAGGAGCCGACCGCGCAGACCGCGGTCGAGAAGTCCTGCGCGCCGATCTGCTTCAGCGCGTCGATGTTCTTCGCGTCGGCGACGACGGCGTGCGTGACCCGCTCGGCCCACTTCTGCACGAGCGACTCGTCGGTGTCGACGGCGAGCACCTCGCGGCCGAGCCGATCGAGCTGTCCCGCGGTCGCGGCGCCGAAGCGGCCGAGCCCGATCACGAGGACGGGGGCGTTGTGCTTGATGCGATCAACCAACGATGGGCCTCTCTTCCGGTCGTTTGAACAGCTGCCGGCGGGTGCTCGCGGCGAGTGCCGCGGCGAGGGTGACGGTGCCGACGCGTCCCATGAACATCGTGCCCGCCATGACGTAGACGCCCTCCGGCGGCAGGTCGGCGGTGAGCCCGGTCGACAGCCCGCAGGTGGCGAAGGCCGAGATGACGTCGAAGAGCACGTTCTCGAACGGCGCCTTCGTGATCTGCAGGATCGCGATCGACGCGGCCGCGACGATCGTCGCGCCCCAGAGCACGACCGAGACCGACAGGCGCAGCATGTCGCGCGGGATGCGCCGGCCGAACGCCTCCATCGAGGGGGCGCCGCGCGCCTCGGCGACGGCCGCGAGGAACAGCACCGCGAGCGTCGTCACCTTGATGCCGCCCGCGGTGGACGCGGAGCCGCCGCCGATGAACATCAGCATGCTGCTGACGAGCTGGCTGGAGCCGTACAGGTCGTGCATGTCGATCGTCGAGAAGCCGCCGGATCTCGTCATCGCCGACATGAAGAACGACTGGAAGATCGTCGGGCCGGCGTCGAGGTGGCCGTAGGTCTTCGGGTTGGCGTGCTCGAGCAGGATGAACATCGCCGCGCCCGCGATGAACAGGATCACCGTCGTCGTGAGCGTGAGCTTCACGTGCACGCTCCACTTGCGCGGGGTGCGCCACGCCTTCGCGAGCGCGAAGATCACCGGGAAGCCGAGGCTGCCGAGGAACACGCCCGCCATGAGCAGCGACTGCATCCAGTAGTCGTGCTCGAAGGGCGAGAGCCCGCCCGGGTTCGGCGAGAAGCCGGTGTTCGTGAACGCCATCGCCGAGTAGTACAGGCTGTACCAGATCGAGTGGCCGACGTCGTATCCCGCGGCGAGCATGCTCGGCATGAGGCCGATCGCGAGCGCCGCCTCGATGACGAGGGCGCTCACCGCGACCGTGAAGAGCAGACCGCCGACCTCGCCGAGGCGGATCGCCTGGCGCTCGGCCACCGGACCGACGTGCAGGCGCGAGGGGTTGGTGTCGCTCGCGGCCATGAGCTTGGCCCGGAGGCCCAGGCGGCGCGAGATCACGAAGCCCAGGGTCGTCGCGAGGGTCAGCACGCCGATGCCGCCGATGTTCACGCCGAGGTAGACGAGCCCGTGCCCGAACGGCGACCAGTAGGTCGCCATGTCGACGGTGGAGAGGCCGGTCACGCAGATGACGGAGACGGCGGTGAACAGCGCGTCGTGCAGCGGGGCCGAGGATGCCTCGCCGGCCCGTGCGATCGGCAGCGAGAACAGCAGCGTGAAGACGAGGATGAGGGCCGCGAAGACGAGGATGGCGAAGCGCGACGGCGAGTGCTTGACGAGGCTGTCGACGGCGTCGCGGACGACCCCGAGCCAGCTGCGGCTCCCGCGACCGGGGTTCCCGATCGTCGGCCGTGCGTGCATCGAGCCCCCTCCAGCCTTGCGTGACGCGTGTGTCATGGTACTCCCCGGCGGGAGTGGCTACCCTTGCACCATGGCGGACATCTTCGACGTGGTGGCGGATTCGACCCGGCGAGACATCCTCGCCGTGCTCCTCGAGCGCGAGCAGAGCGAGCCGTCGTCCGGCGGCGAGATCAGCGTCTCGGAGATCGTCGCCGCCCTCGGTGTCAGCCAGCCGACCGTGTCGAAGCACCTCAAGGTGCTCCGCGAGGCGGGGCTCGTCGCCGTCCGCGAGGAGGGTCAGCACCGCTACTACCGGCTCGACCGGGAGCCGCTCGAGACGATCGAGGACTGGCTCATTCCGTTCACGGCATCCGATGCTGCGGCGGATGCCGCGACCCTCGCGAGCGCCGCCATCGCCCTGAACGACGACCAGCGCGCCTTCGCTTCGCGCCTCGGCGCCGCCTTCGCCGAGACCGCCCAGCGCGTCACGCAGGCGGTCAAGCGCAAGTAGCCCTGGCGCCGAGCCCGTCGAGGGGCGCCTGGTTCCCCGAGCCCGTCGAGGGGATGTCGAGGGGCGCTTCGACGGACTCAGCGAACCAGGCGCTTCGACGGGCTCAGCGAACCACCTGGTTCCCCGAGCCCGTCGAGGGGCGCTTCGACAGGCTCAGCGAACCAGTCAGCGGAGAGGCTTGATCATCTCGAGTTCGAGGCCGCCGGGCGCGAGCTCGTACTCGCGGCTGCGTCCGGTGAGCGTGAAGCCGAGCTTCTCGTAGAACCGCCTCGCCCGCACGTTGGTCTCGTGCACCTCGAGCCGCAGGGTGTCGCCGAGGCCGAGCGCCCAGCGCTCCACCCCGTCGAGGAGCTCACGGGCGACCCCGTGCCCGTCACCGCGGCGGTCCGGGGCGACGAAGACGCCGACGAGCATCGGTCCCGTCGCGGCATCCGGCACGTACCCGCCCATCGTGCCGATCCAGCGCGTCCCCTCGATCGCGACGAGCGCGGTCTGCCCGGCCGTCTCACCGCGGCGCGAGCGGAGCCGCCAGCCCGCCTCGTCGACGTCGAGCGCGTGCTCGAGCGTCTCGGCGTAGGCGATCGGCTCGTCGCGGAGCATCTCGAGGCGGAGGGCGCGCACCTCGCGCCAGTCGTCCTCGCGAGTGGAGCGGATGGTGAACGGCGCGCCAGGCATCCTCCGACGCTACCCGAGGGCCACGGTCGGGGCATGCGGATGGATCGGGTAGACTACCCCGAGGCTCTTTGGGCCCTCGGCTGCGGCACGCGCGGCCGACACGATCTTCAGTGAGGTTTCGATGGGTTCCGTCATCAAGAAGCGTCGCAAGCGCATGGCGAAGAAGAAGCACCGCAAGCTTCTTCGCAAGACGCGCCACCAGCGTCGCAACAAGAAGTAGTCGCCCGACTACGGCTGAGCGTCAGGTCTGCGGACCTGGCGCTTTTCGCTGTCTCCGGATGGTTCGCTGAGCGTGTCGAAGCGCCCCTCGCCCCTCGACGAGCTCGGGGAACCAGGGCGCCCCTCGACGGGCTCGGGGGACCAGGCGCGTAGGCTGAGGGGATGGCCCGCGACCTCCGCCTCACCCTCGTCGGCAAGCCCGGCTGCCACCTCTGCGACGACGCGCGCGAGGTCGTTCGGGCCGTGCGCGAGGAACTCGCCGCCCTCCCCGAGGGGCCGACGATCGCCTACGACGAGCAGTCCATCCTCGACGACGAGGCGCTCGCGCAGCGCTTCGCCGAGGAGATCCCGGTCGTGCTGATCGACGGCGAGGTGCACACCTACTGGCGGGTCGATCCGGTGCGGTTGAAGGCCGCTCTGCTCGGCTGACCGAGCGTTCCCCCTCTAGCCAAACGCCGGTCCGGCTGGCTAGGTTGACCCAAAGAGGGCGGCCGACAGCGTCCGCCCAGGGTGGTCTGGGGGGAGCATCGTGGCACGAGAATTCCGTGGACGCATCGAGCTGGACGTTCGGGACTCGCAGGCGGATTGGGACGCCTTCCTGCCGAACCGCGCACCGGAGGGCTCGCCGAACGTGCTCGTCGTCCTGTACGACGACACCGGCATGGCGGCATGGTCGCCGTACGGCGGGCGGATCCAGATGCCGACGATGGAACGACTCGCGAAGAACGGCCTGACGTACTCGCAGTGGCATACGACGGCGCTCTGCTCGCCGACGCGCTCGACGTTCCTCACCGGCCGTAACCACCACCTCAACGGCTTCGCGACGATCTCCGAGTCCTCGACCGGGTTCCCGGGCTACAACTCGCACATTCCGCCGTCGAACGCGACGATGGCGAACGTGCTGCGGGATGCCGGCTGGTCGACGTTCTGGGTCGGCAAGAACCACAACGTGCCGATCGACGAGTGGACCGCGGGCGCCTCGAAGAAGAACTGGCCGCTCGCCCAGGGCTACGACCGCTTCTACGGCTTCATCGGCGGTGAGACGAACAACTGGTACCCCTCGCTCGCCGAGGACAACCGCTACATCGACCAGCCCTACCTCCCCGAGGACGGCTACCACCTCTCGAAGGACCTCGCCGACCAGGCGCTGAAGATGATCCGCGACGTCAAGCAGACGGAGCCGGACAAGCCCTGGTACCTCTGGTTCTGCCCCGGCGCGAACCACGCCCCGCACCACGCGCCCGAGGAGTACATCGCCAAGTACCAGGGCAAGTTCGACGACGGCTACGAGGCGTACCGCGAGTGGGTCCTGCCGCGCATGATCGAGCGCGGCATCCTGCCGGAGGGCACCGCCCTCACCGAGCTCAACCCCATGCCCGACGGCACCTTCTCGCAGACCGACGAGGTGCGCCCCTGGGCGTCGCTGAACGACGAGGAAAAGGCCATGTTCTCGCGCATGGCCGAGGTCTACGCCGGCTTCAGCGAGTACACCGACGCGCAGGTCGGCCGCATCATCGACTACCTCGAGGAGTCGGGCCAGCTCGACAACACCATCGTCATCTACTGCGCCGACAACGGCGCGTCGGGCGAGGGCAGCCCGAACGGTTCGGTGAACGAGGGCAAGATCTTCGGCGGCTACCCCGACGACGAGGCCGAGAACCTCCGCATGGTCGACAAGCTCGGCTCGCCCGAGACGTACAACCACTACCCGACCGGGTGGGCGGCGGCATTCTCCACGCCGTACAAGATGTTCAAGCGCTACACGTACCAGGGCGGCGTCGCCGACCCGCTGGTGATCTCGTGGCCGAAGGGCATTGCCGCGCGCGGCGAGGTGCGCCACCAATACCACCACTCGACCGACATCGTGCCGACCATCCTGGAGGCCTGCGGCGTCGCCTTCCCCGACACGTACCACGGCATCGAGCAGACGCCGCTGTCGGGGGTCTCGATGGTGCCCTCCTTCGAGGCGGCGCCCGACACCCCCTCGAACAAGCAGACGCAGTACTACGAGATGTTCGGGCAGCGCGGCATCTGGCACGAGGGCTGGAAGGCCGTGACCGTGCACGGGCCGGTCAGCGGCAAGGGCAACTTCGACGACGACGTGTGGGAGCTGTACCACACCGAGGTCGACCGCTCGGAGTCGAACGATCTCTCGGCGGAGCACCCCGAGAAGCTCGAGGAGCTGAAGGCGCTCTGGCTCGAGGAGGCGAAGAAGAACAACGTGCTGCCGCTGAACGACCTGCAGGTCATCGGCAACCCGAAGGACTTCGAGACCTTCGTCGCGATGGAGTTCCACCAGCCGGCGCCGCCGTCCGGGCGCTTCGTCTACTACCCGGGCACGAGCGAGGTGCCCGAGCGCAGCGCGGCGAACGTGCACGGCGGCTCCTACAAGATCGCCGCCGAGATCGAGTTCACCCCCGAGACGGAGGGCGTCATCTTCGCGCACGGCTCCCGCTTCGGCGGTCACGCCCTCGTCGTGAAGGACGGCCAGGTGCACTACGTGTACAACTTCCTCGGCATCCCGCCGGAGGACCGCGTCTCCGCACCCGTGCCGAGCTCGGGCAAGCACATCATCGGCGTCGAGTTCGTGAAGGAGGGCGTCGGCGACTACCGCGAACCGAAGGGGCCGGTGAAGCTCTACATCGACGAGCAGCAGGTGGGCGAGCAGCAGATCCGCACCGTGCTCGGTCACTTCTCGCTCTGCGGCGAGGGGCTCACGATCGGGCGCGACAGCGCCGACCCGGTGTCGTCGCTGTACGGCTACGGCTTCGACTTCACGGGCGGCGAGATCTCCCGCGTCGTCTTCGACATCGCGGACGACACGTACGTGGATCTGGAGGCGCACCTCGCCGCGGCGTACGCGCGGGACTGAGCGGATGACGGAGCGGCTGGCCTCCTGGGCCGACACCCCGACCCGGGAGGCCATCCTCTCGTTCATCGACCGCGTCGCGCACGGCCCCGACGCCGTGCCCGAGGCCGAGCGCGTCGCGGTCTTCGACAACGACGGCACGCTGTGGACCGAGAAGCCCATGCCGACGCAGCTGCACTACATCGTGGAGCAGTGGAAGCGGCAGGCCGCCGCCGACCCCTCGCTCGCCGAGAAGCAGCCCTACCGGGCGGCCGTCAGCGGAGACTACGCCTGGCTCGGCGGCGCCCTCGACCGGCACTACCAGGGCGACGACGCCGATCTGAAGCTCCTGATCGGCGCCGTGGTCGGGGTCACCGACGGCATGAGCGTCGAGGACTACGCCGCCTCGGTGTCGCGCTTCTACGAGGAGGCAAAGCACCTCACGCTCGGCACGCCGTACGCCGACGCCGTCTACGCGCCGATGATCGAGCTGCTCCGCGAGCTCGAGGCGAACGGCTTCACCGTGTACCTCGTGTCGGGCGGCGAGCGCGACTTCATGCGGCCGATGACGGAGCAGTACTACGGCATCCCGCCGGAGCGCGTCATCGGCTCGGCGCTCGGCCTGCGCTTCGACGACGACTCGGGGGAGGTGCGCTACACCGCCGGCCTCGACTTCTTCGACGACGGGCCCGAGAAGCCGGTGCGCATCTGGAGCCGCATCGGCCGTCGCCCGCTGCTGGCCGGCGGCAACTCCAACGGCGACCTGTCGATGCTCGGCTACGCGCGCGCCGGCGGCGGCCTCGCCCTGCTCGTGCATCACGACGACGACACCGGCCGGGGCGACGCCCCGTACGACGCGGGGGCGGAGCGGGCACTCGCCGAGGCATCCGATCGCGGGATCACCGTGGTGAGCGTGAAGCGCGACTGGTCGCGCATCTTCCCGGAGGGCTGAGCGGATGGCCCGTGCCGCCGTCGCCCGCCGCGGGCGCCTGCTGCTGCCCACCCTGGAGGGGTACCGGCTCGCCTCGATCCCGCGCGACCTGCTGGCCGGCCTGACCGCCGGCGCGGTCGTCGTGCCGCAGGCGATGGCGTACGCGACCATCGTGAACCTGCCCGTGCAGCTCGGGCTCTACACCTGCATGGTGCCGATGTTCGTCTACGCCATGCTCGGCGGCTCCCGGGCGATGAGCGTGTCGACGACGTCGACGATCGCGACGCTCACGGCGACGACCCTCGTGAGCGCGGGCGTCGCCGCCGGTTCCGACGACCCGGTGCCCGATCTCATGGCGCTGACGCTGCTGGTCGGCGTGCTCCTGCTGCTCGCCCGGCTGCTGAAGGCGGGGTCCGCCGTCGAGTACATCTCGAAGGCGACCATCATCGGCGTGCAGGTCGGCGTCGGCGCGACGGTCGCCGTCGGCCAGCTGCCGAAGCTGCTCGGCGAGGACGCCGAGTTCAGCGGGCACGGCTTCCTCCGCTCGATCGTCGCCGCCGTCGAGGCGCTGCCGGGCGCGAATCTGCCGACCGTGCTGCTGTCGGCGGGCTCGATCGTCGTGCTGTTCCTGCTCAAGCGCTTCGCGAAGCGGGTGCCCGGGCCGCTCGTGGTCGTGGTGGCCGGCATCCTGCTCGTCTGGCTGGCCGGCATCGACGGGCTCGGGGTCGAGCTCATCGCGGCGGTGCCGCAGGGCTTCCCGCCGTTCGAACTGCCCTCGTTCGCGCACCTCGGCGGCATGCTGCCGGGTGCGCTCGCGATCGCCGTCATGGCGTTCCTCGAGTCCGCGGCGGTGGCGCGCGGCATCCGCAAGCCCGGCGAGCCGCAGATCGACAGCAACCGGGAGCTGTTCGCGACCGGCGCGGCGAACACCCTCGGGTCGTTCTTCCAGACGCTGCCGGCCGCGGGCGGCTTCTCGCAGAGCGCCGTGAACCAGGGGGCGGGCGCGCGCTCGCAGCTCGCCTCGCTCACCACGGTCGTGCTCGCAGTGCTCGTGGCCCTGTTCCTCGGGCCGGTGCTGAGCCTCCTGCCGCAGGCGACGCTCGCCTCACTCGTCTTCGTCGCCGTGATCGGGCTCATCGAGATCGGCGCGATCGTCGAGCTCTGGCGCACGAGCCGGAACGACTTCTGGATCGCGACGCTCACCGCGGTCGTCGGGCTCACCACCGGGCTGCTGTACGCCGTGCTCGTCGGCCTCGTGGCGACGTTCGTGGTGATCCTGCGGGAGCTCAGCCGGGTGCGCATCGAGGCGGGGGAGCCGCGCGGCGGGGTGCTGCCGGTGCGGCTGCTCGGCGGCATGTTCACCGCCAACGCGCTCGCGTACGAGCAGGCGGTGCTCGCCCGGGCGGGCGAGGCGGTGTCGGGGGAGCAGCCGATCCGCGCGGTGGCGCTCGAGCTCACGCGGCTCGAGACGACCTCGATCACCGTGCTCGACATGCTGGCCGACCTCGACCGCGAACTCGGCGGCATGGGCGTCGAGCTGCGGCTCGCCGCGGTGCCCGAGTCCGGCGCGGCGATGGCCCGGCGCGGTGCGTGGTTCGCGGGCATGGAACGCGCGGGCCGGGTCTATCCGACGCTCGAGGCCGCGACGGCGGGGTAGCCGCCGCAGGGCGCGCGCCGGCCGCTCAGCGGCTTCCGGCGTTCAGCGCGCGCAGCGGAAGCCGATGTGCGTCGTCGCGGAGTCGTCGGCCTGCGGCGAGCGGGCCGAGGGGCGGTAGCGCAGGCAGTAGTCCGGCGAGCAGAGGTGCGAGCCGCCCTTGAGCACGCGCCGCGGGATGCGCGAGCCGGGCTCGGCTGACGCCGCGGCGAGCAGGTTCGGCCGGGCGCCCGCGTCGACGGCGGCATCGGCCGCGCCGGGCACGACATGCCGCTCGGTGTAGTAGTCGCTCGTCCACTCCCAGACGTTGCCGGTCACGTCGAAGAGGCCGTAGCCGTTCGCCGGGAACGTCATCACCGGGCTCGTGCCCACCCAGCCGGCCGCGCCGGTGTTGCGGTAGGGGAAGGAGCCCTGCCAGCGGTTCACCATCAGCCGGCCGTCGGGGTGCTCCGCATCGCGCGGGAACTCCTCGTCGCCCCACGCGAAGCGGGCGCCGTCGAGGCCGCCGCGCGCGGCGTACTCGAACTCCGCCTCGGTCGGCAGGCGCTTGCCGGCCCAGGCCGCGTAGGCCGAGGCATCCTCGAAGGACACCTGCACGACCGGGTGCGTCGGCCGCTCGGCGAGGGCGTCGAAGCCCGGCTCGCCCTCGGGGGCCGCGCCGAAGGGATGCCGCCAACTCGCGCCGGGGCCCCAGCGCCACCACTGCCGCCAGTCGCGGAGATCGACCGGGCCGGGCGTGGGCGTGAAGACGAGGCCGCCCGGCACGAGCTCGGCCGGGTCGGCGCCCGGGAAGTCGGCCGGGTCGAGGGGGCGCTCGGCGACCGTCACGTAGCCCGTGTCCTCGACGAAGGCGGCGAACTGCTCGGTCGTGACCGGGTGCAGGTCGAGCTCGAAGCCGGCGACGGTGCGCTCGTGCACGGGCGACTCGTCGGCGTAGAACTCGTTCGAACCCATGCGGAACGTGCCGCCCTCGATCCGGAGCATGGGCGTGGTCGCGACGGTCATGCTCCGAGCCTACGGCCGGCGCGGGCCATCCGCCCCGCCCCAGGCACCCCCGACCGGCAAGCGGTCAGTATCTGCGGGTGCGCAGCGATCGGGACCCGCGAATACTGACCGCTTGCCAGGAGTGTGCGGGTGCGCTCAGGGGAGCAGGCGGGTGGGGCCGCGGAACAGGTACGTGGTCTCGCGGATCGACGACTCGCCCAGCATCAGCATCAGCACGCGCGCGAGGCCCATGCCGAAGCCGCCGTGCGGCGGCACGCCGTAGCGGAAGAAGTCGAGGTAGAACGAGAGCTCCTCGGGCTCGAGCCCCTTCTCGCGGGCCTGCGCCTCGAGCACCTCGACGCGGTGCTCGCGCTGCGCGCCGGTCGAGATCTCGACGCCGTTGAAGATCAGGTCGTACGAGTTCGTGAGCGACGGGTCGCCCTCGTGGCGCATGTGGTAGAACGGCCGGATGCTCGACGCGTAGTCGGTGAGGAACACGAACTCGTGGCCGTAGGTCTCGCGCACGTACTGCGAGATGCGGCGCTCGCCCTCGGGGTCCATGTCGTCGTCGGCGCGCGGGATGACGTAGCCCTGCTCGGCGACGATGCGCTTCGCCTCGGCGAGCGGGATGCGCGGGAACGGGCGCTGCGGCACCGTCACCTCGACGTCGAAGAGCTCGCGGATCTCGTCGCCGTGCGTGTCGGCGACCGCCTGGAAGCCCGCGACGAGGAGCTCCTCGTGCAGCGCCATGACGTCCTCGTGCGAGTCGATCCAGCTGAACTCGGTGTCGATCGAGGTGAACTCGGTCGCGTGCCGGGAGGTGAAGGAGGGGTCGGCGCGGAACGCCGGGCCGACCTCGAAGATGCCGCCGAACCCGGCCGACTGCGCCATCTGCTTGAAGAACTGCGGGCTCTGCGCGAGGTACGCGACGGTCTCGAAGTACTCGAGCTGGAACAGCTCGGCGCGCGACTCGGAGGCGCTCGCCATGAGCTTCGGGGTCTGGATCTCGATGAAGCCCTTCTCCACCCAGACGTTGCGCAGCGCGTGCAGGAACGTCGTCTGCACGCGGAAGATGAGGCTCTGCTTCGGCTGGCGCAGGTCGAGGAAGCGCCAGTCGAGCCGCTTGTCGAGCGAGGAGTCGGCGGCGATGGGCGTCTCGAGCGCCTCGCTCACGACCTCGAGCGAGCCGATCTTCACCTCGAGCCCGCCGAGCTTCACGCGCTCGTCGTGCTTCAGCTCGCCCGTGACGCGCACGAAGGTGCCGTGCGAGAGGGCCGAGATCGACTCGGTCAGCGCGAGCGCGGCGGCGGAGCCCGGCCCCTCGGCGGGCACGTCGCTCGGCTGCTGGGTCTCTGAGCCCGTCGAAGGGCGCGTCGCCGGGTTCACGAGCTGGGCGGCGCCGGACTCATCGCGCAGGATGATGAACTGCACCTTCTTCTGATCGCGGACGGTCTCCACCCATCCGGCGACGGTCACGGGGCCGTCGGGAAGCGCGGCCAGGTCCTGGATGAGGGTGCGGTGAGTCACCGCACTATCCTACCGGCGCGCCGCCGAAGGCGGAGTCTCGGCGGATTCAAAGGGAGCGCCGACCTAGACTTGGACCCGTGCCGGCCGAGCAGATCCATCTCGTGCGCCATGGCGAGGTGTCGAACCCCCAGGGCGTGCTCTACGGTCGGCTGCCCGGCTACGGGCTCTCCGAGCTCGGCCACCGCATGGCCGAGGCGGCCTCGGTCGACCTCGTCGCCAGGGGCCGACCGGTCAGCGCGCTCGTCGTCTCGCCGCTCCAGCGCACCCGCGAGTCCGCCGCGCCCATCGCTGAGGCCTTCGAGCTCGAACCGATCATCGACGAGCGGGTCATCGAGCCGACGAACCGCTTCGAGGGCACGCGCATGCGCGGCCGCGGCGGATCGCTCCGCAACCCCACGAACTGGCCGTCGCTGATGAACCCGTGGCGCCCCGGCTGGGGTGAGCCGTACCGCGTCGTCGTCGCGCGGATGGTCGCAGCGATCGTGGATGCCTCGGCGTCCGTCGACGGCGGCGACGTCGTCGTCGTGAGCCACCAGATGCCGATCTGGATGACCCACCTGCACCTCGCCGGGCAGCCGCTCGCGCACGACCCGAGGCGGCGCCGCTGCGCGCTGTCGAGCATCACGACGCTCGAACCGTCCTCGTCGGCGGCGCGCGGCCTCGTCGAGATCGGGTACCGGGACCCGGCCGCCGCCCTCGCGGCCGGCGCGAGCGACGTAGGAGCAGTCTGATGAAGAAGCTGGTGGCCGCCGCAGCCCTCGCGGCGGCCTCGATCGTGGTGCTGGCCGGCTGCACGAGCGACCCCCTCGCCGAGCAGTACCGCGAGGGCAGCGGCAAGAACTACATCGCCGGCGACGGCACCATCTCGGAGTTCGACGAGGCCTCGCGCGGCGAGCCGGTGTCGTTCTCCGGCCCGACGGTCGACGGCGGCAGCTTCGACTCCGCCGACACCGCGGGCGACGTGACGGTCGTGAACTTCTGGTACGCCGGCTGCGCACCCTGCCGGGCCGAGGCGCCCATCCTGCAGGACGTCTTCGAGGAGTACGACTCCGGCGAGGGCGAGGTGAGCTTCGTCGGCGTGAACGTGCGCGACCAGGCGGGCACCGCGAGCTCCTTCGAGCGCGACTACGGCGTGCACTACCCCTCCATCCTCGACGTCGACTCCGGCGACGCGCAGCTCGCCTTCGCGGGCGATGTGCCGCCGGCCGCCGTGCCCACGACCCTCGTGCTCGACCGCGAGGGCCGCGTCGCGGCGCGCGTGCTCGGCCAGCTGCAGGACGCCTCGATCCTGCGCGGCCTCGTCGACAAGCTCCTCGAGGAGCAGTGACGCCCGTGAGCGACCCCGGAGGCCGGCGATGACGCCCGGCGAGCTCGTCTTCAGCGGGCAGCTGCTCGTGGCGATCCCGATCGCGATGGCGGCCGGCATCATCTCCTTCCTCTCCCCGTGCGTGCTGCCCCTCGTGCCCGGCTACCTCGGCTACCTCGGCGGCTTCACCGACGCCTCCGCCGACGCCGTCGCCGAGCGGCGCAACCGGCGGCGGCTGCTGCTCGGCGTGCTGCTCTTCATCGCCGGCTTCACCGTCGTCTTCCTCGTCTACACCTCGCTCGCCGGTGCGGCGGGCGCGTGGCTGCGCGCCTGGCAGGACCCGATCACCCGGGTGCTCGGCGTCGTCATGATCGTGATGGGGCTCGTCTTCGTGGGCCAGTTCACCTTCCTGCAGCGGCAGCTGAAGCCGAGCTGGCGGCCCGCGACCGGCCTCGCCGGAGCCCCGCTGCTCGGCGTCGTCTTCGGCATCGGCTGGACCCCGTGCATCGGCCCGGCGCTCGCCGCCGTGCTGAGCCTCAGCCTGACCGCCGAGTCGGCGTGGCGCGGCGCCCTGCTCGGCCTCGCGTACTGCATCGGCCTCGGCATCCCGTTCCTCCTCGTCGCGTTCGGCTTCGGCTGGGCGACCGGGGCGCTGGCGTTCCTGCGCCGGCACATCCGCACCATCAACCTCATCGGCGGCGGCCTGCTCATCGTGATCGGCGTGATCATGGTGTCGGGGCTCTGGACCGCGTGGATGAGCGATCTGCAAGGGGTGATGAGTGGTATCGACCTCGTCCTCTGACCGCGACGGCGGCGTCGACCCGCTGCGGCCGGCCGACCACGTCGACTCGCCGGAGCCCGCCCCGGGCGACGGCCCGGGCGTCGCCCAGCCGAAGCTCGGCTTCGTCGGCTGGCTGCGCTTCGGCTGGCGCCAGCTCACGAGCATGCGCACGGCCATCCTGCTGCTCCTGCTGCTCGCGATCGCGGCGGTGCCGGGCTCGCTCGTGCCGCAGCGCTCGAGCGACCCGAACGGCGTCACGCAGTACTTCACCGACCACCCGGACACCGCGCCCGTCCTCGACACGTTCCAGATGTTCGACGTCTACACCTCGGCATGGTTCTCCGCGGTGTACCTGCTGCTGTTCGTCTCGCTGATCGGCTGCATCATCCCGCGCACGAAGCACCACTTCGAGGCGATGCGGGCGCGCCCGCCGCGCACGCCGGTGCGGCTCGGCCGGCTCGCCGGGTACACGACGCGCCCGCTGCCGGACGGGGTGGATGCCGAGACCGCCGTCGCCGAGGCAACGAAGCTCCTGAAGCAGGGGCGCTACCGGGTCGAGCGCTACGAGCTGCGCGGCGAACCGAGCGTCTCGGCCGAACGCGGCTACCTGCGCGAGACCGGCAACCTCGTCTTCCACACCGCGATGCTCGGCATCCTGGTCGCGGTGGGCATCGGCGGCGGCTTCGGCTTCGCGGGCCAGCGCGTCATCGTCGAGGGCCAGTCCTTCGTGAACACCCTCGCCGCCTTCGACTCCTTCAACCCGGGCCGCTTCTTCGACCCGAGCTCGCTCGCACCGTACAAACTCTCGCTCCGCGAGCTCGACGCGGTCTACGAGACGCAGAACCAGGACGCCCTCGGCCAGCCGATCGACTTCACCGCGCACGTGACGATCACCGATCAATCCGGCCCGGCTGAGGAAGGCCAGGTCAAGGTCAACGAGCCGCTACGCACGCACGGCACCGACGTGTTCCTGCTCGGCAACGGCTACGCGCCCCACATCGTGGTGCGCGACCCCGACGGCGAGATCGTCTTCGACGACGCGGTTCCGTTCCTGCCGCAGGACGCGAATCTCACCTCGATCGGCGTCGTGAAGGTGCCCGACGGTCTCGACGAGCAGCTCGGCATGGTCGGCTTCTTCTACCCGACCCAGGACGTGCTCGGCTCGGGCGCCTACGCCTCGACCTACCCCGACCTCGTGCTGCCGGTGCTCACACTGAACGTCTACGAGGGCGATCTCGGCATCGACAGCGGCACCCCGACCTCGGTCTACACGCTCGACCCCTCGGGCATGGACCAGCTCACCGGCGGCGAGACGGGCGTCGACTCGATCGAGCTGAAGCCGGGCGAGCTCACCGAGCTTCCCGGCGGCCGCGGCACCGTCGAGTTCGTCGACGACAGCCCCGATGCGCCCGCCGCGGTGCCCGCCGGGAGCGCCGCCGACCGGGACTACGCGCAGTCGGTGAAGCGCTTCGCCTCCTTCGACATCCACCACGACCCGACCCAGATCTGGGTGCTGGTGTTCGCCATCCTGATCCTCGCGGGCCTGCTCTCCTCGCTCTTCGTGCCGCGCCGCCGCATGTGGGTGAAGGTGGCGACCCGCCGCGACGGCAGCCGGGTGCTCGAGTTCGCCGGCCTCGCCCGCGGCGAGGACCCCGGGCTCGAACAGGCGGTCTCCGCCCTCGCCGACAAGCTCGCCGGACCGGCGGCCGAGTCCGAGCCCACCCACGACACCGCGAAGCCCACGACGTAAGGTAGATCCGTGCCCAGCCTCGATGAAATCTCAGTGCTCAGCGTGTACTCGGCCATGGCCGTGTACGCCATCGCCTTCATCGCCTTCTCGATCGACCTCGCGAAGCGCGGGGCCGCCGCGGCCAAGGCCGCCGACGAGCTCCGGCTGGCGCACGACGGCGCCGAGCTGCCGGCCGCCGAGCGCGAGCGCGTCGGGGTGCTGCAGGCCGCCGCGACGGCGAAGGCCTCGGCGGGCGCGGGCGGCACCGGTGCCGGCGAGGCATCCGGTCGCGCCTCGCGCTGGCGCAGTGCGACCGCCGACGGTGCGAGCGTCGCCTACGGGCGCTCGCCCGCGCTGCGGGTCGGCGTCGCGATGACCGTGCTCGCGTGGCTGCTGCACCTCACGGCGACTCTGCTGCGCGGCTTCGCCGCCGGCCGTGTGCCGTGGGCCAACATGTACGAGTTCGCCCTCACCGGCACGCTCATCATCACGACGGTGTTCCTCGTCGTGCTCGTCGTCGCCAAGCACGACCTGCGCTTCCTCGGCACGTTCGTCACGGGGCTCGTGCTCGTGCTCCTCGGCGTCGCCACGGTGAACTTCTACGTCTCGGTCGTGCCGCTGCCGCCGGCGCTGCAGTCGGCCTGGCTCGTCATCCACGTGTTCGTGGCGACCACCTCGGTCGGCTTCTTCGCGCTCAGTTTCGCGCTCTCGGTGGTGCAGCTCATGCAGTCCCGCCGGGAGTCGCTCGTCGCCTCGGCGAAGGCCGTGAAGAAGTCGTTCCTCGCGACGCTGCCCGACTCGACGACGCTCGAGAACCTCGCGTACCGGGTCACCATCGTCGGCTTCATCCTCTGGACGTTCACCCTCATGGCTGGCTCGATCTGGGCCGAGGCCGCCTGGGGCCGCTACTGGGGTTGGGACACCAAGGAGGTGTGGACCTTCATCATCTGGGTGGTCTACGCCGGCTACATCCACGCCCGGGCGACGCGCGGCTGGCGCGGCTCCCGCTCGGCGTGGCTCGCGATCATCGGCTTCTCCACGGTGCTGTTCAACTTCACCGTCGTGAACCTGTTCTTCAAGGGCCTGCACGCCTACTCCGGCCTCTGAGCCGCGCCCCCGCCCCCGCATCCCGACCCCCTCGCTGGTGAGGGGAGCGGCGGCGCGATGATCAGCTGCGGGGGAGGCGGGCGAAGGCGGTCCGCACGGTCCCGGCGATGAGCGCGGCGAGCGCGACGAGCCCGAGCGCGAGCCACGGCAGCGAGCCGATGCCGAGCGTGTCGAGCGCGAACCCGCCGAGCAGGGCGCCGATGGCGATCGACCCGTTCCAGGACGCGACCACCATCGACTGGGCGACGTCGGCGGCCTCGCCGGCGATGCGGGCGGGCGCGGCCTGCAGCAGGGTGGGCGCGCCGCCGTAGGCGAGGCCCCAGAGCGCGATCGCGACGAGCACGATCACGGGCTGCGCCGCCGCGAGCCCGATCGCGACCATGGCGACGCCGAGCACCGCCGAGGAGATCAGCACCATTGCGCGCAGATGTTGGTCGACGAGGGCGCCCGCGGTGAGCACACCGGCGACGGCGAAGCCGCCGAAGAGCAGCAGGGCGAGATCGAGGTGCGCGGCCACGCCGGAGGCGACGGTGAGCGGGGCGATGTAGGTGTACGCCACGTTGTGCGCGAGCACGAAGGCGGCGGTCGTCGCGAGCACGGCGGCAAGGCCGGGCCGGCGTAGCACCTGCCGGAGCCCTGGCCGCTCGGCGGCGCGCTCGCCGCGGAAGGCGGGCAGCGCCAGCACGGCCCAGATCGCGAGCCCGGCGGCGAGGGCCGCCATCAGCGCGAACGCCGCGCGCCAGCCGAGCGCCGTGCCGAGGCTCGTCGCGATCGGCAGCCCGAAGGCGAAGGCGAGCGGGGTGCCGACCATCGCGACCGACAGCGCCCGACCGGAGTGGGCCGGCGGCACCATGCGCATCGCGTAGCCCGCGGCCATCGCCCAGAGCAGGCCGGCGAGCATGCCGCCGACGACGCGGGCGACGAGGACCGTGAGGTAATCGCCGGCGACCGCGGTCACCGCGTTCACGAGCACGAAGCCGGCGACGAGGGCGAGCAGCAGCGGCTTGCGGGGGATGCCCCGGGTCAGCGCCGTGAGCGGGATGGCCGTGACCGCGGTCGTCAGCGCGTAGACGGCCACGAGGGAGCCGATCTGCGATTCGGAGACGCGGAGCTCGGCGCTCATGGGCGGCAGCAGGCCGGCGGGCATGATCTCGGTCACGACGCCGGTGAAGACGATCGCGGCGAGGGCGAGCAGTCCGTTGTAGGGCAGACGACGGCCGGAGCCGGCGGATGCCTCGGCCGCCCGCCGCGGCTCGACGGCGGGCGTGGAATCGGTGATCGGAGCGGTCATGTCGCAAGTCTGAAACCTTGACACTAGTGTGAAGGTCAAGTCGGAGGAACGGAGGCGTCATGCGCATCGGCGAACTCGCGGACCGCACCGGGGTGTCGACCCGGCTGCTCCGCTACTACGAGGAGCAGGGGCTCGTCTCCTCGAGCCGGGAGTCGAACGGCTACCGCGACTACCCGGAGACCGCCGTCGAGCGGGTGAACCAGGTGCGCGGGCTCATCGAGGCCGGCATCCCGACCGCCGTCATCCTCGACATGCTGCCCTGCCTCGCGAGCACCTCCGTCGTCGAGGCGCCGGTCATCGCGCAGGAGCTCGCCGAGACGCTCGCCGAGCGGCGCGCGCAGCTCGAGCAGCGCATCGGCTGCCTCGCGCGGAACCGTGACGCGATCAGCGCCTACCTCGACCGCGCGACGATCACCCGCTGAGCAGCGCGGCGCAGCGTTCGAGCCTCGCGAGCCACCAGCTGGTGCGCTCCGCGTCGGCCGCGTAGCGGTCGAGCAGCACGGGGTCCGGCACGACCCGTCGCACCGGCACGGCGCCGTGCTCCGGGGCGAGGGGCTCCGCCGTGACATCCGCCGCCAGGAGCGAGGCGGTGCCGAGTCCGCAGTCGAACGGGAGCTCAGGGACCGCCGCGGCGAGGTGCGCCCCCATCGCGAGCCCGACGCTCGTGTCGAGTGCGCTCGACACGTTCACCGGCAGCCCGGCGCGCTCGACGATCTCGAGCGCCCGGCGGATGCCGCCGAGCGGCGCCGCCTTCACGACGAGGAGGTCCGCCGCGCCCGCCTCGGCGACGGCGAGCGGATCGGCCGCCCGGCGCACACTCTCGTCGGCGGCGACCGGGATGTCGAGGTACGCGATGCGCTCGCGGATCTCGGCGAGCTCCTCGACGGTTGCGCACGGCTGCTCGAGGTACTCGAGGTCGTACTCGGCGAGGGCGTGCACGGCCCGTTCGGCCTCGTCGACCGTCCAGCCGCCGTTCGCGTCGAGCCGCACCCGCCCCTCGGGGCCCAGCGCCCGGCGCACGGCCGCGACCCGTGCGACGTCCTGCGCGAGGGTCTGATCGGCCGCGGCGACCTTCACCTTCGCCGTGCGGCACCCCGGGAACCGCCCGAGTACGGCGGGCACGCTGTCGGGGTCGACGGCGGGCACCGTCGCGTTCACCGGGATCCGGTCGCGCAGCGGGTCGGGCGGCGCGGTCCAGCCGAAGTCGATCGCGGCGGCCAGCCAGACCGCGGCCTCCTCGTCGGCGTACTCGGCGAAGGGGCTGAACTCGGTCCAGCCCTCCGGGCCCTCGAGGAGCAGCGCCTCGCGCACGTCGATGCCGCGGAAGCGGGTCACGAGCGGCAGGGCGACGACGCGGGCGGTGGCGAGGAGCTCATGCAGCGGCGGCTGGACCATGCGCCCAGTCTCCCGCACCCCGGCGGGCCCCGCAGCGGGAATAGGCTGGGAGGCATGAGCGCCGAGGTGTCCGAGCTGTTCGATCCGAGCGAATGGGTGGATGCCGCGCCCGCCCTCGCGGGCCCCGACGGCTTCACCGACCTGACGTACCACCACTCGAAGGATGGACGCATCGCGCGGGTCGCCTTCGACCGCCCCGAAGTGCGCAACGCCTTCCGGCCGCACACCGTCGACGAGCTCTACCGCGCCCTCGAGGACGCGCGCACGAACCCGCGCATCGGCGTCGTGCTGCTCACCGGCAACGGGCCGAGCGCGAAGGACGGCGGCTGGGCGTTCTGCTCCGGCGGCGACCAGCGCATCCGCGGGCGCGACGGCTACAAGTACTCCGACGCCGAGACCGCGATCGTCGATGGCGCGGGCGGCACCGCCGACCCGCACGGGCACGCGGCCGTCGGGCGCCTGCACATCCTCGAGGTGCAGCGGCTCATCCGCTTCATGCCGAAGGTCGTCATCGCGGTCGTCCCTGGCTGGGCGGCGGGCGGTGGGCACTCCCTGCACGTCGTCTGCGACCTCACGATCGCGAGCCGCGAGCACGGCCGCTTCAAGCAGACGGATGCCGACGTCGGCTCCTTCGACGCGGGCTACGGCTCCGCCTACTTCGCCCGCCAGATCGGGCAGAAGTTCGCGCGCGAGGTGTTCTTCCTCGCCGAGGAGTACTCGGCCGAGCGGGCGTACGAGATGGGCGCCGTGAACCGGGTGGTGCCGCACGCCGAGCTCGAGCGCGAGGCGATCGCCATGGCGCGCACGATCCTCACCAAGTCCCCGACGGCGGTGCGCATGCTGAAGTTCGCGTTCAACGCCGTCGACGACGGCATGGTCGGCCAGCAGGTCTTCGCGGGCGAGGCGACGCGGCTCGCCTACGGCACCGACGAGGCCGTCGAGGGCCGCGACGCGTTCCTCGAGAAGCGCGCGCCCGACTGGGGGCCGTACCCGTGGCACTTCTGAGCCGCCGCGCGGCGGAGCCGGCGCCGTGAAACCGCTGCATCGGGTTCCGTCGGGCGAGCTGTCGCGGCTGCGTGCGGCGCTCGCCGCGGCGCTCGACGGCGGACCGGCGGTCTGGCCCGTGCCGGATGCCGACGCGGCAGGCGAGCCCGACGAGGCATCCGCCGTCGACCCCGCGCTCCGGGAGGTCGACGACGACCTCGCGCTCGTCGTCGAGACGAGCGGCTCCACCGCTGCGCCGAAACGGGTGGCCCTCAGCGCCGACGCGCTCGTGGCCAGCGCCGAGGCCACGCACGACGCCCTCGGCGGCCAGGGGCAGTGGCTGCTCGCGCTGCCGGGGCACTACATCGCGGGCGCGCAGGTGCTCGTCCGCTCGCAGCTCGCCGGGCTCGACCCGGTGCCGGCGCCCGACGGCCCGTTCACGGCGGCCGGGTTCGCGGCAGCCGCCTCGACGATGCTGCCCGAGGTGCCGCACTACGCCTCGCTCGTGCCCGTGCAACTGGCCCGCCTCGTCGAGGGCGCCGACCGCGACCCCTTCGTCGCCGCCGCGCTGCGCTCCTTCGACGCCGTGCTCGTCGGCGGTCAGGCGCTCGGCGCCGAGCTCGCCGAACGGGCCGAGGCGCTCGGCGCGAGGATCGTGCGCACCTACGGCTCCAGCGAGACGGCCGGCGGATGCGTCTACGACGGCCGGCCGCTCGACGGGGTCCGTCTGCGCGTCGTCGACGGCGAGGTGCAGCTCGGCGGGCCCACGCTCGCGAGCGGCTACCTCGGCGACCCGGAGCGCACCGCGCGGGCGTTCCTCGTCGAGCGGGGCGAGCGCTGGTACCGCACGGGCGACCTCGGGGAGCTGACGGCCGAGGGGCGGCTGCGCATCCGCGGCCGCGCCGACGACGTCATCGTGTCGGGCGGGGTGAAGGTCGCGCTCGGCGAGGTCGAGCGCGCGGTGCGGGGGCTGCCCGGCTTCGCCGAGGCCGTCGTCGTCGCCGTGCCCGACGCCGAGTGGGGCGAGCGACCCGGCGTCGCGGTCGAGACCACCGCCTTCGCGGGGCTCGGCGACGACGCCGTGCAGCGGCAGCTCGCGGCACTCGCGGCCGCGGTGGACGCCGCGGGCCTGCCGCCGGCCGGCCGACCGGTGCGGCTCGCGGCCCTGCAGGCGATGCCCCGACTCGACTCCGGCAAGCCCGACCGGCGGGTGGTCGCCGCCCTCCTCGCGGCCCGCGCATAGCTCGCGGAACTAGGCTGAGAGCTGTGGTACGCCAGAAGCCCGATCGCCCCGATTCCGCCGCAGCCCGCCGCGCCAAGCGTCCCGGACCGAGCGGCAACCCCGCCCGCGCCGCCCAGGGGCCGGCCGTCTCCCACGGCCCGGCCACCGTCGGCGACTGGATCTCGGGCGCCCGACTGCGCACCCTGCCCCTCGCGATCGCCCCGGTCGCGCTCGGCACGGGCGCGGGCGTCGTCGCCATCGCGGACGGCCCGTGGCATCCGACCCGCGCCGTGCTCGCGCTCATCGTCGCGCTCGCGCTGCAGATCGGCGTGAACTACGCGAACGACTACTCCGACGGCATCCGCGGCACCGACGACCACCGCGTCGGACCGGCGCGCCTCACCGGCTCGGGCCTCGCGAAGCCGAAGCACGTGCTCGCCGTCGCGCTCGCCTTCCTCGGCATCGCCGCGCTCGCGGGCCTCGCGCTCGTCGTCATCACGCAGCAGTGGTGGCTCCTCGCGGTCGGCGCCGCGGCCATCGTCGCCGCCTGGTTCTACACCGGCGGCAAGCGCCCCTACGGCTACGCCGGGCTGGGCGAGCTGTTCGTCTTCGTCTTCTTCGGACTCGTCGCGACCGCCGGCTCGGCCTTCGTGCAGGCGCTCGACGTGAACCTCGAGGCCTGGTCGGGCGGCGTCGGCGTCGGCCTCCTCGCCTGCGCCGTGCTGATGGCGAACAACCTGCGCGACGTCGAGCAGGACCGTGCCTCCGGGAAGCGCACGCTCGCGGTGCTCGTCGGCGCCCCCGTCGGACGGGCGCTGTTCTGCGTCTTCATGCTCGTGCCGTTCGGCATCGCCGCGTTCTGGGCGCTGCTCTACCCGGCGGCGTGGCTCGTGCTGTTCGCCCTGCTCGCGGCGCTGCCCGCGTGCGTCATCGTCGTCTCGGCGCGCACGGCGAAGGAACTGCTCATCGCGCTGCAGCTCGCGAGCCTCACGGCGCTCGTCTACGGCGTCGGGCTGGGGCTCGTCTTCGCGTTCTGAGCGGTGAGCGCGGCCGGGACTACTCGGCGCGCTTCGCGTCGGCCGGGTGGGCGGATGCCTCGTGCTCGACGGCCTCGACGGCCGCGTCCTCCTCGGCGTCGTCGTCGCGTACGAGCGGCTGCTCGCGGTGGCGGGCGGCGTAGAGGTCGCCCGAGAGGGCCTCGCGCGGCTTGCGCAGGAACAGGAGCGAGGCGCTCAGTCCGAACACCGCCGCGACGAGGGTGGACACCCAGACGTTCACGTTCGCGATGAGTAGCACGGCGAGCGGCACCGCGAAGAGCAGGATGCGCAGCGCGGTGTACCAGATCCAGACGGGCACCGATTTCACCCTGCCAGTGTAGGCGCGCCGGCTGAGCGCGGGCTGCGGGCGGGCCTGCACCGGGCTCTCCCAGCCTGCCGTGATCTGGCGCGCCTAGACTGGGAGCATGCCGAGGCTCGCTGTCATCGTCGTGGCAGCCGCGATCGTCTTCTGGATCTACACGATCGTCGATTGCGCGCTGTTCGATCGGCTGCGCGTGCGCGGCCTCCGCAAGGGCTGGTGGGTCGCCCTCGTGATCCTCGTGCCGGTCATCGGCGGCGTGCTCTGGTTCCTGATCGGCCGGGGCCGCCGCAACCGCAGCGGCCGCTCCCTCGCACCCGACGACGACGCCGAGTTCCTCCGCCGGCTCGGCTCCGACGCGGAGCAGGAAGACCGCATCCGCCGCCTCGAGCAGGAGCTCGCCGACCTCGACCAGGAGCCCGAGACGGGCGACGGGCGCGATTCCGGTGCCGGGCATCCGAGCCGCGGCGATTCCGGCCCCCACGACCCGGAGGGACCGGCCGACCCCGGTCAGACCGGCCGACCGCATGACTGACCCGGCTGCCGCGAGCGAGCTGCCCGCGGCATCCGCAGGCCGGGGGAGCCCGGCGAGCCAGTTCGCCGTGGCCCTCCTCGCCGAGCTCGAACGGCTCGGGGTGCGCGACGTGGTCGTCGCCCCCGGATCCCGCTCGCAGGCGCTCGCGCTCGCGGCCGCCGAGTTCGAGCGCGCGGGCCGGCTGCGGCTGCACGTGCGCATCGACGAGCGCAGTGCGGGCTTCCTCGCGCTCGGCCTCGGCGTGGAGTCGGGGCATCCCGCCGCGGTCGTCGCGACCTCGGGAACGGCCGTCGCGAACCTGCACCCCGCGGTGCTCGAGGCCCACCACGCGGGCGTGCCGCTGCTCGTGCTCGCCGCCGACCGGCCGGCGGAGCTCCGCGGCATCCGCTCGAACCAGACCACCATGCAGCCCGGCATCTTCGCCGGAGCGGTGCGCCTCGAGCGCGACGTCTCGGCGCCCGAGGGGGCGCCCGGCGAGGCGGATGCCGCGGCGGAGCTCGCGCGCGTCGCGGTCGCCGCGGCGGAGGGGCGGGATGCCTCGGGCGAGCCCGTGCCCCATCCCGGTCCCGGTCCCGTGCTCCTGAACCTGCAGCTGCGGGAGCCGCTGTCCGCGCCCGCCGCGCTGCCGCCCGCGTCCGGTCCCGCGGGAGGCGCGGCCCCCGCCGCCCCGCCGGGCACCGAGCCCGGTGCGAACGGGCGGGCCGGTGCGCTGGCCCGCGGACCCCGCACGCTCGTCGTCGCCGGGGCCGGCGCCGGACCGGCCGCCGAGGCGCTCGCGCGCGCGGGCGGCTGGCCGCTCATCGCCGAGGTGACGAGCGGGGCCAGGTTCGGGCCGAACCTCGTGCCCGCCTACCGCGAGGTGCTCGCCGAGCCCGCACTCGGCGGCGCGGTCGAGCGGGTGATCGTCTTCGGGCATCCGACGCTCTCCCGCGAGGTGCCCGCGCTCGTCCAGCGCGACGGCGTCGAGACCGTGGTCGTCGCCCCGTCGGGCGTCGAGTGGTTCAACCCGGGGCACCGCGCTCGCCGCTTCGAGCGCGCGGTGCACGTCGAGCCCGGCCCTCCGGGCGACGGCGAGCGGGCCTGGCTCGGGCGCTGGGTGCAGGCCGGCCGGGCGCTCGCCGCGGCGGAGGCGCCCGCCGAGCCGGATCCCGTGCGCAGCGGTGTCGACGAGACCGGCCACGTCACCGACTTCGCCGCCCAGCGCGCCTTCCTCGACGCGCAGCTCGGGCGGATGCGCGAACCGGTCGGGCGCCGGCTCCTCGCCGAATCGGTGTGGGCCGCGAGCTGGCCGCACGACCGGCTCGTGCTCGGGGCATCCCGCCTCATCCGCGACGCCGACCGGGTCGTGCCCGGTCGGCGCATCCACGCGCACGCGAACCGCGGGCTCTCCGGGATCGACGGCACCGTCGCGACGGCGCTCGGCATCGCGATCGCGAGTCAGCAGCCGGCGGCGGAGGAGGGCGAGCCGGCGCAGGTGGTGGCCGAGGCATCCGCCGCCCCGTCGGCGCCCGCCGCGCACGACGGCTTCGATCCCACGGCCGGCGACGACCTCGCCGCCATGCTCGCCCGCGCGGCCGAGGTCGAGCAGCAGCTCGCCGAGGCGAAGGCCGGTCGGGCTGCCCAGGAGGCCCGTGCGCGGGCCGAGTCGAGCGTGACCCGGGTGCTGCTCGGCGACCTCACCCTGCTGCACGACGTCGGCTCGTTGCTGCTCGGCGCGGGGGAGACCCGCCCGCGGATCCTCGTCATCGTGGGGAACGACGGCGGCGGCACGATCTTCGACTCGCTCGAGGTCGCGGCCTCCGCGCCCGCCGAGGCGTTCGACCGCGTGCAGTACACGCCGCAGTCGGTCGACCTCGAGTCCCTCGCCCGCGCCTACGGCTGGCGCTACCGGCGGGCCGCCGTGCGCTCGGAGCTCGAAGCCGCGCTCGGCGAGGCCGTGACCGAGCCCACCATCCTCGAGGTCCCGCTCGCCCGCTGAGCCGCCCGCCGCACGCTCACTGTCCCGCCTCCAGCGGAGGAGATTCGCGTCTCGGGAGGACGGAATCGGGCCTCGGCACCTCCCGCGGTGCGAATCTCCTCCCGCGGGAGGGGGAGCGGGAGCGGGAGCGGGAACAGGAACGGGAGAGGGAGGGGACGGGGGAGCGGGACATGTCCGACGCTTGGCCCGCCCCTCCCGCGGCGCCATGATGGAGCCCATGCGGCATCCGCCGCGCGAAGGGGGACGCACGATGGACCGCGAATCGTTCTGGGCGGCCGATCCGGCCGAGCTGCTCCGCGTCGGCCCCGGCTTCCGCCTCGCCGACGCCGACACGAATGCGCATCCCGGCTTCGAGGGTGACAAGGCCGCCGGGCAGGCCGCGCTCGCCGAGGGCGCGGCGGTGCTGAACCGGCTCCAGGAGCAGCTGTTCGCGAACAACGTCGTGAACGGCGACGAGCGGCGGGTGCTCCTCGTGCTGCAGGCGATGGACTCCGCGGGCAAGGGCGGCATCGTGAACCACGTGATGGGCGCGGTCGACCCGCAGGGCGTGCAGCTCGCCGCGTTCAAGAAGCCCACTCCGGAGGAGCTCGAGCACGACTTCCTCTGGCGCATCCATAAGCAGGTCCCCGCAGCGGGCCGGATCGGCGTGTTCGACCGCTCGCACTACGAGGACGTCCTCATCGGCCGCGTGCGCGAGCTCGCCCCGCCGGACGAGATCGAGCGGCGCTACGGCGCGATCAACGACTTCGAGGAGGAGCTCGCGCGCACCGGCACGACGATCGTGAAGGTCATGCTGCACCTCTCGAAGGACGAGCAGCGCGCACGCCTCGCCGACCGCCTCGCCCGGCCCGACAAGCACTGGAAGTTCAATCCGGGCGACATCGACGAGCGCTCCCGCTGGGACGACTACCAGGAGGCGTACCAGCTCGTCTTCGATCGCACGGCGACGGCGGATGCCCCGTGGTTCGTCGTGCCCGCCGACCGCAAGTGGTACGCGCGGCTCGCGGTGCAGCACCTCGTCATCGACGCCCTGGAGCGGATGGCCCTCGAGTGGCCGAAGGCCGACTACGACGTCGCGGAGCAGCAGCGCCGGCTCGCGGCATCCTGACCGCCGGTCCGCACCACCCCTCGACTTGCCCGACTTTCATGAAAGTCGGGCAAGTCGAGGAGCTGCGCGGGGTCAGCCGCCGAAGGCCTCGACGATCGGACGGAACTTCATCTCGGTCTCGGCGAGCTCCTCGGCCGGCACCGAGTCGTGCACGATGCCGCAGCCCGCGTACGCCGTGACGGTGCCGTCGCCGTCGACCTGCGCGCAGCGCAGCGCGATCGCCCATTCGCCGTCGCCCGCGCCGTCGACCCAGCCCACCGGTCCGGCGTAGCGTCCGCGGTCGAAGCCCTCCAGCTCGGCGAGGACGTCGAGGGCGACGCTCCGGGGCGTGCCCGCGACGGCGGCCGTCGGGTGCACGGCCCGCACGAGGTCGAGCGAGTTCGAGCCGTCGCCGAGGGTGCCCTTGAGGTCGGTCGCGAGGTGCCAGAGGTTCGGCAGCTGCAGGGTGAACGGTTCGGGGCTCGTGTCGAGGCGGCGGGTGTGCGGAGCCAGCCGCTGCACGGCGCTCGCGACGGCGAGCGCGTGCTCGGCGAGGTTCTTCTCGCTCGCGGCGAGCTGCGCGGCGTGGTCGCGGTCGGATGCCTCGCCGGCGCCCCGCGGGGCTGTGCCCGCGAGGACGCGGGCCGAGACGGTGCCGTGGTCGACGCGGACGAGGGTCTCGGGGCTCGCCCCGATGAGTCCGTCGACCGCGAACACCCAGGTGTCGGGGTAGTCCTCGGCGAGCCGGTTGATGGTGGCGCGCAGGCCCGCGTCCTCGTCGAGCTCGCCGACGAGCTGGCGGGCGAGCACGACCTTCTCGAGCTCGCCGGCGTCGATGCGGCGCACGGCCTCGGCGACGGCCGCCTCGTAGCCGGCGGGGGACATGCTGCCGGGGGCGAACGCGACCCGTGGCACCTGGCGCTTGGGTGCGGGCGTCGGCAGCAGCGCGGCGGTCTCCTCACCGGCGGTCGCCTCGGCGAGCGCCTGCCCGTCGGCGGAGTCGGCGAGGGCGATGCGGGTGATCCAGGAGCGGCCGTCGCGGCGGCCGAGGACGAGCTCGGGCACGATGAGCACGCTCGTCGCGGCGGAGTGCGCGGCGAACGCGAAGGCGCCGAAGGCGACGAGGCCGGTGCCGGGCAGGCCGACCCGGTCGTCGAGGTCGGCGGCGGCGGCGATCGAGGTCCACGCGGCCGCGGCATCCTCGATCCGGTGCTCGCCGGAGGTCTCGATGCGGAGCACCTCGCCGAGGCCGACGACGCCCTCGCCGCGCCGTAACCAGACGAGCGGGTTGCGCGGGTCGGTGCGAGGGATCAGCGGCTCGGTCTCGTCGACCGCGGTCGTGCGAACGATGAGCCGCGAGCCCGCGGGGGCGGGGGAAGCGGCGGCATGCTGGCTCACCGCCCCAGCCTACGCCCGCCCCGGCGGAGGGCGGCCGCCGGGCACCCAGGGTGCGGTCGTAGACTCGGAGGATGACCCGCGCAGACCTCGGCAAGCACCCGGAGCAGGTCTCGGCCATGTTCGACCGGGTGGCGGCCAACTACGACCGCACCAACACCCTGCTGTCGATGGGCAACGCCCCGCTCTGGCGCGTCGCCACGACCCGGGCGGTCGACCCGAAGCCGGGGGAGCGCATTCTCGACATCGCCGCGGGCACCGGCACCTCGAGCGCGAGCCTCGCCCGCAGCGGCGCCTCCGTCGTCGCGGCCGATTTCTCGCCCGGCATGATCGAGGTCGGCCGCCGCCGGCAGGCGCACGTGCAGAACCTCGTCTTCGTCGAGGCCGACGCCATGCACCTGCCGTTCGACGACGACGAGTTCGACGCCGTCACGATCTCGTTCGGGCTGCGCAACGTCAGCGACCCGAAGCAGGCGATCCGCGAGTTCCTGCGGGTCACGAAGCCGGGCGGCCGGCTCGTCATCTGCGAGTTCTCGCACCCGCAGGCCTCGCTCGTGCGGGCCGGCTACGGCGTCTACCAGCGCTGGGTCATGCCGCCGCTCGTGAAGCTCTCCAGCTCGAACGACACGGCCTACGAGTACCTGAACGAGTCGATCAACGCCTGGCCCGTGCAGTCCGAGCTCGCGGCGTGGCTGCGCGAGGCGGGCTGGCGCGACGTCGCCTGGCGCAACCTGACCCTCGGCGTCGTGGCCCTGCACCGCGGGCGCAAGCCGCTCGCCCCGGCAGAGCCCACGGCATAGGGCTCGCCCGCCCGGCGATGTCTGCGGCCCGCCTTCGCCACGGCCGATAGCCGAGCGGGCTCCGACGCACAGGTAGGCTGGACAGCGTGAAATCGAGCCTCCAGGGCGCGCGTCGCGGGTCCTCCCTCGCCGCCAACCTCGGTCTGAGCGAGCGCGTCTTCGCGTCCGCAGCCGATCGGGCGATGGCTCGGGCCATCGACGACGGACTCGATCGGGTCGAGGCGGGCCTCGTCGAAGAGGTGCGGTTCACCGCACCGGTGGCGGATGCCTCGACGCGCTACCTGCTCGAGGCCGGCGGCAAGCGGGTGCGCCCGATGCTGACGCTGCTCGCGGCGCAGCTCGGCGACGGGGTGACCGACGAGGTCGTCATCGCGGCCGAGGCGATCGAGATCACGCACCTCGCGAGCCTGTACCACGACGATGTCATGGACGAGTCCGACCGCCGCCGCGGGGTGCCCAGCGCGCACGCGGTGTGGGGCAACTCGATCGCGATCCTCACCGGCGACCTGCTCTTCGCCCGGGCGAGCCAGCTGATGGCCCGGCTCGGCGAGCGCGCCATCCGCATGCAGGCCGACACCTTCGAGCGGCTCGTGCTCGGGCAGCTCCACGAGACCGTGGGCCCGCAGCCGGGCGACGACCCGGTGGCGCACTACATCCAGGTGCTCGCCGACAAGACCGGCTCGCTCATCGCGGCGGCCGCGCAGTCGGGGGTCATCTTCGCCAACGCCGATCCGGCGTTCGAGGCGCCTCTCGTCGAGTTCGGCGAGAAGATCGGCGTCGCCTTCCAGCTCATCGACGATGTCATCGACCTGTCGCCGCGTCCCGCCGAGACGGGCAAGGTGCCGGGCACCGATCTTCGCGCCGGGGTCGTGACCCTGCCGCTGCTGCGCCTGCGCGAGCTCGCGAAGGGCGATGCCGACGCGGCATCCCTGCTCGCGCGCATCGAGCGCGACGTGCTGCCCGTCCCGGCCGACGCCGTGGGCGACCCGCTCGACACCAACACGCAGGCCGCGAGGATCGTGCCGTCGAAGGAGACGGTCGACGCCATCGTGGCTGAGCTGCGTGAGCACGAGGCCACCAGGGTGACGCTCGCCGAAGCGCACCGCTGGGCGGACGAGGCGGTCGCCGCGCTCGCACCGCTGCCCGAGGGCAGCGTGAAGAAGGCGTTGACGCGATTCGCCGAGACCATCGTGGAGCGCTCGAGCTGAGCTCGGGCGAGAGGAGAACGTGCACGTGACGAGGAACAAGCTGCGCCTGGCGATCGTCGGAGCCGGCCCCGCCGGCATCTACGCCGCGGACATCATGCTGAAAGCGGAGCGCAACTTCGACGTCTCGATCGACCTCTTCGATCACCTGCCGGCGCCCTACGGGCTGGTCCGCTACGGTGTCGCGCCCGACCACCCCCGCATCAAGGGCATCATCACCGCCCTCCGCGAGGTGCTCGACCGCGGTGACATCCGCATCTTCGGCAACGTCCGCTTCGGCCGGGACCTCACCCTCGACGATCTGAAGCAGCACTACCACGCCGTCATCTTCGCGACGGGCGCGGTGCGCGACGCCCCGCTGCACATCCCCGGCGTCGACCTCGAGGGCTCGTACGGCGCCGCCGACTTCGTGAGCTGGTTCGACGGGCACCCCGACGTGCCGCGCACCTGGCCCCTCGACGCGAAGCAGGTCGCCGTGATCGGCAACGGCAACGTCGCGCTCGACAGCGCCCGCATCCTCGCGAAGCACGTCGAGGACCTGATGGTGACCGAGATCCCGGCGAACGTCGCCGAGGGCCTCGCGGCCTCGCCCGTGACCGACGTGCACGTCTTCGGCCGCCGCGGCCCGACGTCGGTGAAGTTCACGCCGCTCGAGCTGCGCGAGCTCGGCGAGCTGCGCGACGTCGACATGATCGTCTACGACGAGGACTTCGACTACGACGACGCCGCGAAGGCGGCGGTCGCGGGCAACAAGCAGGTCTTCGTGATCGACAAGGTGCTGCAGCAGTGGCGCCAGCGGGAGGTCGGGCAGGCGTCGCGACGCCTGCACCTGCACTTCTTCGCGAAGCCGCTGGAGTTCGTCGACGACGGCACCGGTCGGGTCGGCGCGATCCGCTACGAGCGCACGAAGTCCGACGGCGCCGGCGGCGTCGTCGGCACGGGCGAGATCCGCGAGCTGCCCGTGCAGGCCGTGTACCGCGCGGTGGGCTACTTCGGTTCGCCGCTGCCGGGTGTGCCGTTCGACGAGAAGTTCGGCGTCATCCCGAACCACGAGGGCCAGGTGCTGATCCGCGACGAGGAGACCGGCGAGCCGCGCCAGCTCTACGGCGTGTACGCCACCGGCTGGATCAAGCGCGGGCCGGTCGGTCTCATCGGGCACACGAAGTCCGACGCCATGGAGACGGTGAAGCACGTCATCAACGACCTCGGCAACTGGTGGCAGCCGGAGCACCCCGAGGAGGAGGCGATCGTCGAGCTGCTCGAGTCCCGCGGCATCCGCTGGACCGACCTCGACGGCTGGCACCGACTCGACGAGCACGAGCTCGCCCTCGGCGAGGCCGAGGGGCGCGCGCGCATCAAGGTCGTGCCCCGTGACGAGATGGTCGACCTCTCCCGCGGCGAGGCGTAGGGGCAGCACCCACCTGTGGACGGCGGGCGCCTCGGCGCCGCGTCCGCGGCTAGCCTCGGCCGGTGCCCCTCGCCCCGCAGCTGCTGACCGCGCTCGGCTTCGCCGCGCTCGGCGCCCTGCTCGGCTGGTGGCCGCTCGCCGCGTGGGCGACGCGGACCCTGCATGCGCCGCCGCTGCGAGGCGCCCGCGCCGGGGCCGCGACGAGCGCGTCACTCGCTGCGCTCGCGTTCGGCGCGCTCGGCTGGCGCTTCGGCGGGCAGCCGGTGGATGCCTCGAGCCTCGTCGTGCTCGGCGCGCTGCTCGTGTTCGCGGCAGCCGCCACGGTCCTCGCCGTCGTCGACGTCGTGGAGCACCGGCTGCCGAACGCGGTGCTCGGACCGGCCGGGCTCGCCGTCGCCGCCCTGCTCGGCGTCGCGGCGGCGCTCGACGGTGCCGGCGCCGGGCCCGGCCGGGCGCTCTCGGCGGTCGTCGGCGCCGCCGTGCTCTTCGCCCTCTTCCTCGCCGTCGCGCTGGTCTCGCCGCGGGCGATGGGCATGGGCGACGTGAAGCTCGCGGCGCTCGTCGGCGGCGTGCTCGGCTGGGGCGGGCTGACGAGCTGGGTCGTCGGCGTCGGCGCCATGTTCGTCCTCGGCGGCCTCGTGGCCGTCGTCGGCCTGCTCCTGCGACGGGTGCCCGCCGGCGGCACGATCCCCTTCGGTCCTGCGATGCTCGCCGGGGCGCTCCTCGCCGTCGTCGCGGTGCCCGCTACCCTGGGGCCATGACCGCCGCGTGGCGCCCCGACGTGCTCGGGCCCGGGTTCGAGCAGCAGACGCTGCCGCTCGGCTCCGACGACGAGGGCGAGCTCGTCGCTACCCTCGTGCGGTACACGCCGCCCCCGGCATCCGGCTGGTGGCCGTTCGCCCGCACCCCGCGCGGGCCGGTCGCCGGCTGCGACGTGCTCTCGGTGCACGGCTGGAGCGACTACTTCTTCAACCCGGAGCTCGCGCGCTTCTGGGCGGCGCAGGGCGCCCGCTTCTTCGCCCTCGACCTGCGCAAGTACGGGCGCAGCCTCCGCCCGGGCCAGACGCCCGGCCTCATCACCGACCTCGCCGACTACGACGCCGACCTCGATGCCGCGCTGACGGCGATGCGGGCCGGTGGCCCGGCCCGCCCGCTCATCCTGATGGGCCACTCCACCGGCGGGCTGACGCTCTCGCTCTGGGCCGACCGGCACCGCGGGCGTGCACGGGCGCTGGTGCTGAACAGCCCGTGGCTCGAGTTCCAGCTGAGCCGCGTGGGCCGCGAGGCCCTCGCGCCCGTCTTCGCGCTCGGCGCCCGCGTGCACCCCCTCGCCCCGCTGCCGAACGTCGACCTCGGCTTCTACACCCGCGCCGTCGCGAAGGAGCAGGGCGGAGAGTGGGAGTACGACCACCGCTGGCGGCCCGACCGGGGGTTCGCGACGAGCCCGGTCTGGCTGAACGCGGTCCTCGCCGGCCACGCGCGCGTCGCCGCGGGGATCGACGTCGGCTCGCCGGCGCTGACGCTGCTCTCGGCGCGGTCGAGCATCCTCACCCGCTGGGACGAGTCGATGCGCACGAGCGACAGCGTGCTCGTCGTCGACGAGATCGCCGAGCGCGCGCTGAAGCTCGGCCCCGAGGTGACGGTGTCGCGCATCGACGGCGCGCTGCACGACGTGACCCTCTCGCGGGAGCCTGCCCGGGCCGCCGCGTACGCCTCGATCCGCCGCTGGTTGCGCGGCTACGCGCCCGCCTGATTCCGGCCCACCGGATGCGGGCGCGGCGTCAGCGGAAGTTGACGAACTGCAGGTCGACCTCGAGATCGGCCGCCTTCAGGATGCGGATGACCTCCTGGAGGTCGTCGCGGCTCTTCGAGGAGACGCGGAGCTCGTCGCCCTGGATCTGCGACTTGACCGTCTTCGGGCCCTGCTCGCGGATGATCTTGCCGATCTCCTTCGCGGCCTTCTGGTCGATGCCCTGCTTCAGGGCGATCTCGATGCGGTACTCCTTGCCCGAGGCGTAGGGCTCGCCCGCGTCGAGGCTCTTCAGCGTGATGCCGCGCTTGATGAACTTCGACTGCACCACGTCGAGCACGGCCTTCACGCGCTCCTCGGACGAGGCCTTGAGCAGGATCTTCTCGCCGCTCCACTCGACCGAGGCGCCGACGCCCTTGAAGTCGTAGCGCTGCTCGAGCTCCTTGCGGGCCTGGTTGACCGCGTTGTCGGCCTCCATCTTGTCGACCTTGGAGACGATGTCGAACGTCGAATCTGCCATGCCGCCAGTCTAGCCAGGGCCGCGCAGCTCGGCTCAGCCGAGCACGTGCAGCGCGTCGCCGACCGCGACGGAGTCGCCCGCCGAGGCATCCAGCACCGGGACGAGCCGCACGCCGAACCAGGTCTTGCCCTCGCGACGCCGGTGCCGAGCGAGCGTGCGGATCGGCTCCTTGCCGCGCACGAGCGTCTCGGGGTCGATGGTCGTCATCACGCAACGGTCGCAGCAGCCCTCGACGCGGAACTCGACGTCGCCGATGCGCACACGCGTCCACGCCTCTTCGGCGAACGGCGTCTCGCCGTCGACGACGAGGTTCGGCCGGAAGCGCTCCATGACGAGGGGCGCGGGCGCCGCGTCGCCGCGCTCGGCGGCGTCGCCCGCGGCGAGCTCGTTCAGCAGACGCAGGGATGCCTCGCTCGCGAGCAGCAGCGGCGAGGCATCCGCGAGCGTCAGCGAATCGCCGGGGCGTCCGCCGTAGTCGGGCTTCACGGTGCGCGCCGTCGGATCGGGCTGCCAGACGAGCCGGAGCGGGCGGCCGATGCGCGCGCTGATCCAGGCATCCGCCGCGTCGCCCGCCGGCAGGGCGGTGCCCTGACGCGAGTGCCCGACCGCGACGGGGTCGGCCCCGCGCGGGGCGGCGACGAGCAGGCTGCCCGCGGTGTCGTGCTCCTCGCCGAGCCGCAGCGCATCGCCGGCGAGCGGCGTCGCGACGAGCCCCAGGAGCGCGTTCTCCTCGCGCGCGGTGACCGAGACGCCCTCCGGGTCGACGACGGCCCAGCGGCGGTCGCCGGCGAGGCCCCACGGCAGCACGGTCGCGCTCGGCACGTCGAAGCCGGCGAAGGACTTGACCGGGTGGATGCGGACGCGCGTGAGCTGCATCACAGCACCGTACCCGCCGGGGTCGGCTTGTCCCCCATCCGCGTGTCATCTAGCGGCCCCCGTTCGGGTGGGGTAGAAACGACGGCGGACTCCGATCGAAGGGATCGCGAACGTGAAGTGGATCAAGCCCCTGGCCGTCGTGCTGGTCGTCGTGTTCGCGCTCTTCTACATGATCAGCCGGCCCGAGGATGCCGCCAATCTCGTGCAGGGCGCGGTGAACGGGGTCGCGACCGCCGTCGACGGCGTCGGCCGCTTCTTCACCTCGCTCGCGTCCTGAGCCGCGGGCGGGTGCTGCCGTGAGCGTGTTCGGCCTCGACCCGAGGGTCGAGCGGCATCTCATCGCCGACGAGGGCGAGGTGATCGTCGACGAGGTCGGCAAGCACTGGGCGGCGAAGGTCGGCTGCGTGCTCGAGATGGTCGCCGCGGCGCCCGTGCTGCTGCTGCTCGCGGTGCTGCCGAAGCCGCTGTACTTCGTGCCGCTGCTGCTGGCCCTGGGCCTGTTGCTGCACGGGCTCTGGCGCTACGTCGGGCTGCGCATGGACCGCTTCGTCATCACGAACATGCGGGTGTTCCGGGTGCACGGCATCCTGTCGCAGCGCATCGCCACCATGCCGCTCTCGCGGATCCTCGACATCTCGGTGCACACGCCCTTCGTGGGACGCCTCATCGGCTACGGCCACTTCGTCTTCGAGTCCGCGGCGCAGGACCAGGGGTTGCGCGAGATCCGCTTCGTCGGGCGGCCCGACGAGCGCGGGCTCACGATCCAGCGGGTCATCCAGCGTTCGGGGCTCCGCGGGCGGATGCATCAGCCGGACTTCCCGACGCCCGAGTACGACCCCAGCCGGGTCGGCCTGCTCGCCGCCTACGACGCGGCGAGCGGCGGACAGATGGCGGCGCGCGCCGAGGCGGATGCCGCAGCCGACACCCGCGACCTGAACGCCACGCGGGACTACAGCGACGAGTTGCCCTGGTGGCGCGAAACCCGCTGATCCGGTTTCGCCGTCGGGTCGGCGAGTGAGGCGGCTCGCGTCGATTTCGCCAGCGGGCCTCGTCCGAGTATCCTTGTGAGGCCCCCGGTTGTGTGCAGAACGTGGTCGGGTGCACATGGCGAGTTACCCAAGCGGCCAAAGGGATCTGACTGTAAATCAGACTGCTCAGCATTCGGGGGTTCGAATCCCTCACTCGCCACCATCAGTTTCACGTCGAAGGCCACCGGTTTCCGGTGGCCTTCTTCGTTCCCTCCGGCCTTTCCGAGCCGCTTGCCGTCAGTATTCGTGGGTGCCGTCGCCAATGCACCCGCAAATAGTGACCGCGAAGCGACGGCGACCCCCGTTCGTGGGCCATCGCGATGCGGTGGGCCGGGGGCCAGGCCGAGCCCTGTTTAGATGGAGAGGACGGTCCGTACCCCGAGCGGACTGCCTTCGACCCGGGCTTCATGGTGGCTTCCCACAGAACCGAACGATCAGCGGATCCGCGCGCGGCGCTCCGCCGTGCCGTCGCCGAGCGCGACGTCGACGCGGTCACCTCCCTCGTCGCCGCGCACTGGATGTACCTGCTCGAGGATCGCTCCATCACGCTCGCGCTGGCCATGGGCCTGTGCAGGCCGGACCCGGCCGACCCGCTGCTCACCGCCGTCTTCACCGAGCTGAGCGCGCACTTGAAGTCGGCCTTCCGCACCGACGTGGCCTCGCATCGGGCGCGCTGGAACGGCGAGCGCCGCTCGGAGGCCGAGGCGTTGCGCACGGTCCTCGGGGCCACCATCGCCTCGATCGCGGCACGGGCCGAGGGTCGCGCGGCCGAGAGCCGCGCCCACGCCGGGCGTGCCAGCGCCGCGCTGCCCACGGCGATCGCCCGGATCCCGGCCGGCATGCTCGCGCGGCTGCAGCATCACTGGCTCCGGGCGGAGCTGATGAGCACCGGCTACGTGACGGTCGTCGACGGGGCGGAGGAGGTGCTGCGGGTCGCGGTCGCGACCGGGCAGCTGGATGTCGCGTACTGCACGGCGGGCTACTCCGCCCTCTCGCACGCGCTGGCCGGCCGAGGCCCCGCGTCGGACCGCGCCGCGACGGAGGCGGCCGCCCTGGCCGATCTCATCGAGCCGTGGCAGCGGTCGGCGATGGGCGTCCCGCTCCGGCTCGCGACGGCGCTCCGGCTGCTCGACCGCGGGCACGGCGAGGATGCGGCGGAGCTGCTCACCGACGACCGCCGATGGGAGCAGGGCTCCGAGCTCTGGGCGATGGCCCTGATGGTGCGGGCGCAACTGCCGGGGGCGAAGAACGACCCGCCGCGGCTGCTCGCCCAGCTCGAGGCCGAGGCGGCGTCCTGGCCGGCGGACTTCGTCGCCCGACCGGTCAACAGCGTCTCCCTGGATGCGGCGCGCGCGCAGCTGCACGGGCTGATGGGGCACGGCGCGCTCGCGGTCGAGTTGCTGGAGCGCAGCGCGGAGCACGACGCGCACGGGATCGTGCGCGTCCGGCTCGCCGCGATCCGCGCCGCGGAGGACGCGACCGCGGCTGCGGCGTTCGTGGAGGCGGTGCTCCGCGAGAGCGGCGACCGACCACGGGCCGCCGCCGAGATGCACCTGCTCAAGGCCGCCCGCGCGCTCGCGGAGGAGAACGAGGCGGTCGCGTCCAGTGAGTTCCGCCGCGCGGTCGCGCTCGCGCTCGAGAACGGCATCCCCAGGTCCCTCGTCGTGGCGGGCCCCACGGTGCTCGCGAAGCTCTCCGAGCTGACCGAGACGAGCGAAGCGCTCGAAGCCGTCGCCCAGATCGACCAGGAGCTCGTGGCCCTCGACCGCTCGAAGGACCACACCCTCCTCACGCCCCGCGAGCGCGCCGTGCTGCTCGGCCTGATGTCCGGCAAGACCCGCGCGGAGGTCGCACGGGACTCCTTCGTCAGCGTCGAGACGGTCCGGAGCCAGTTGCGCTCGGCGTACCGCAAGCTCGGCGTCCGCTCGCTCGAGGCGGCGATCTTCGCGGCCACCGAGGCCGGTATTCGCGACTGATCCGCTGCCGGGTTTCACCCTCAGGGGGATTCTGCGCGCGCTGAGGGTGAAGTCCGCTCTTCCCGGGGGTGTATCTCCTATTCGGTCGGACATAGTCGAAGGGACGCCCGCCGGTCGGACCCGACGCACCCGGCCCGAATCCGACGCATCCCGACCGGCTGACGCGCGCGCTCCGAGGGAGCGAGCACCCGATCGGCGGCGACCCTGTCGCGCCCACCCGTTTCACAGAAGGAGCGTGCCTTGCGTTCGACCGCGCCGCGAAGTCACCGACCGCTGCCCACCCTCGCCCGACGGCTGACGGCGCTCGTCGCCTCCGTCGGGCTCGCGCTCGCCGCCGTCGTCGTGCTGCCGTCCGCCGCGCACGCCGCGCCGAACGCCGGGATCGTCGTGGGCGATGTGACCATCGCGCCGGCCGACACGCAGGCGACCGTCGGCGATGTGCTCACCGTGTCGGGCTCCTGGGACGCGAGCGCCGCCGACCCGAAGGTCGGCGACTCCTTCACCATCGGGCTGCCGCCGGAGCTCAAGTTCCCGCAGAACGTGCCGTTCCAGCTGCTCGGCACCACCCCGAACGGCGACCCGGTGGTGTGGGGGAACTGCCTCACCGACACCGCGACGGGCGTCGCCACCTGCGAGCTGACGAACGAGGTCGAGGCGTTCCCCGAGCTCGTCATGGGCACGTGGCAGTTCCAGGTCGAAGCGGTTCAGACGACCACCGCCACCGCGATCCAGTTCGACCTCAACAGCAAGCCGGTCATGGTCGACCTCCCGGGCGGCGGCGGCATCGACGACGGCATCGAGCTGCCCGGCGAGGTCACCAAGTCCGGCGTCATGAACCAGAACAACTGGTCCATGACGTGGACCATCGACATCCCCGGGGCCAACCTCGTGGCCGCCGGCGGCCAGACCGCCCGCATCACCGACACCCTCGGCGCCGGCCACGTGCTGTGCGACCCCACCGGTCTGAAGGTGCAGACCGTGCGCGGCAGCACCGTCGTGGACGTGACGAGCATCGCGACGCTCGACGGCGCACCCGGCGACGCCTCGTTCGACATCGCCCTGGCCGGGCCGTTCGACGCCAACGTCGTGTACCGGCTCAGCTACCAGACCTGCACCGAGGACGGCCAGATCGACCCCGCGGGGACCGAGTACGAGAACTCCGCCCAGATCGAGGGCTGGGGCGAGGCCGGCCACGGCGTCGGCACGGTCGCGAACCTGCCGTGGCACCTGAACCTCGGTAAGTCCGGCAGCGTCCTCGGCGGCGCGGAGCGCAACGGCAAGGTCGCGTGGACCGTGGTCGTCCCGGGTGACCAGCTCGTCGGCAAGGACGGCTTCACGCTCACCGAGACCCTCGGCGCGGGGCACGAAATCTGCGCCGACACGATCAGCGGCATCCAGATCACCGAACGGTACGGCCCCAGCAACCAGCTGCAGCAGAGCCTGACCGGCAAGCTCACCGCGACCACGCTCTCCTCGAGCGCGCAGGCGTTCCAGGTGCGGTTCGACCTCAACGACAGCGCCGTGGCCTTCAAGCCATCCGACCACCGGTACGTGATCACGTACACCACCTGCGTGACGTCCACCGAGCTGCCCAACGGCGGCACCGCGTACGCCAACTCGGTCGACGTCGACGGCGCGGTCGCCACGAACGAGGCCACGGTGCCGAACCGGAGCGCGGGGAAGACCGGCCGGATCAACACCGCGGTCGTGACCCTCGACGGGGTCCAGCACATGCCGCAGACCACCATCGGCTGGTCCGTGACCATCCCCGGCCAGCAGATCGAGAACGTCGACGGCGTGCTCACCCTGACCGACGTGCTCTCCGCCTCGCAGGCCGTGTGCGCGGCCGGCGACCCGAGCGCGGGCCTGGCGGAACGCCTCGGCCTCCGGGTCGAAGCGCGCGACCAGATCCAGAACGGCGGCCTGCAGACCGTCGACCTCACCGGGTCCACCGCCGTGCAACTCAACGGGAACACGCTCACCTTCGACCTCGACGCGGTCGACCTGCCGATCCCGACCGGCACGAGCGACGGCTTCAGCCGCGAGTACCAGTACGTGCTGACGTACACGACGTGCACGGCCACCGGCGGGATGGATGCCCCGGGCACCGTGTACTCGAACACGCTCACCGGCGACGGGGTCTCCTTCAGCTCGAGCATCACGCAGAACAACAGCGGCAGCGGCACCGGCCAGGGCGTGACCCGCGGCTCCGTGTCGCTCGTGAAGACGCTCGTGGACAACGCCGGGGCGGCGTTCGTCCCCGCCGACACGGCGTTCACCGTGCACGTCAAGGAGATCGACCCCACGGCGACGGTGCAGAAGGAGTACGAGCTGCGGGTGCCGCTCGACGGCGCCCCCATCAGCGGGCTGAACGCCCGCGGCACCGGTTGGAAGGTCGAGCTCACGGAGCCGACGTTCCCGACGGTCCCGGGCGTCACGTTCGGGGACCCGGTGTTCGCCGAGGGACCCGGCGTGACGGTCAGCCCGGACGGGAAGACCGCGATCGCCTCGATCAACCCGGGCGTGAACGTCGCGGTGTCGCTCACGAACGAGGCGCTGCTCGGATCCGCGACGATCGTCAAGGAGGTCCTCGGCGGCGCGGCTGAGCTCGTCGACGCCGACCGCACCTACCAGGTCACCGCGGCCATCGACACGAGCGCGCTCGGGCAGGGCTTCCCCGCCCAGCCCGACCGCGTCCTGCAACTCGAGACCGGCGTGCCGGTGACGCTCGCCGATCTGCCGATCGGCGCGACGGTGAACTTCACCGAGCTCCGGCCGGTCGATGACGACACCCTCACCTGGGCCGCGCCCGTGATCACCCCGTCGACCGTCACGGTCTCCACGGCCCACGCGACCACGCCGGCCGCGATTACGGTCACGAACAGTGCGGAGCGCACCGTCGGCACCTTCGCGGTGACGAAGACCGTCACCGGCGCGCAGGCCGACAACCCCGCCGTCCCCGACGCCGTGACCGTCACGGCGAGCTGGAACGAGGAAGGCACGCCCGGCAGCGCGACGCTCACCGTGCCGACCGATGGCACCCCGGTGCCCCTCGGTGCGGACCTCCTCATCGGCACCCGCGTGACGCTGAGCGAGACGCCGCTCGTCGACGGCTCCAGCATCGCGTGGGGCGCGCCGAGCTGGTCGGGCCCAGGAGTGACCGTCGACGGCCGGGACGCGATCGTGACGATCGGGCGCACCGCCGACGCCACCGTCGCACTCGAGAACCACGCGGCCACCTCCACCGCCGGCATCAGCCTGCTGAAGAGTGTCGCGGGCGAGGCCGCGGGCGAGGTCGACCCGAGCGCCGAGTTCCCGGTGACCGCCACCTGGGTCGACGCGGACGAGGCCCCGCACTCCCGTGAGCTGCTGATCAACACCGTCGAGCCGACGCCGCTCGGGGTGGAGCTGCCCGCCGGCACCGTGGTCACGATCACCGAAGGCGCCCAGCCGGGCATCGACACCGTCGTCTGGGGATCGATCACGATCTCCGGTGGCGGTGCGGTCGACCACGGCGACGGGTCCGCGACGGTCGTCGTGTCGGACCAGCAGGATGACGTCGCCCTCGTGACGGTCGTCAACGAGGCCACCTGGGCTCCCGGCGACTTCTCGATCGCGAAGCAGGTCGAGGGGATCCGCGGCGACCACCCGGACATCCCCGACGCGGTGACCGTGCTGGCCACGTGGACGGACGGCGACGGCGAGCAGTCGCTCGAGCTCGAGGTGCCGACCGACGGGACCGTCGTCGACTTCCCGCAGCAGCTTCCGCACGGCACCGAGGTCACCCTGACCGAGGCTCCGCTCGACGCCGCCGCGCAGTTCACGTGGGCGAGCCCGGAGTGGGCCGGCGAGCGCGTCGCGGCGAGCGGCGACGGGTCCGCGGTGGTCACCATCGGCGCGGCCGACACCGCCGAGGTGGCGCTCGTGAACACGGCCGTCCCCTCGCTCGGGAGCGTCACGATCAGCAAGTCGCTGGCCGGTGACGGTCGGGATGCCGCCGCGAAGACGGTGTTCCCGGTGACCATCACCTGGAGCGACCTGCTCGGCGAGCCGCAGAGCCGCGAGGTGGAGCTCACGGCCGGCGTTCCCGCTACGGTCGACGGGCTCCCGCTCGGCACCGAGATCCGGGTCGAGGAGGGCGCTGCCGAACTGCCCGAGGGGATCCGCTGGAGCGGCGCGAACTGGTCGACCGACGACGAACACGTGACCGTGACCACCGAGCAGGGCAGCGCGATCGCCACCGTCACCGTGACCGGCGAGCCCGGCAGCGCGGTGGAGCTCTTGCTGGAGAACACGGTCGAGGTCGGCCCGGCGCTCGCCGGCACGGGTGTCGACGGCGTCGCGTTCGGCATCGCCGCGGGCGCCGCGATCCTCGCGATGCTCGGCGGAGCGGCGGTCGTCTTCGCACGACGGCGCGCGCGAGGCTGAGCGCACGGCGAACGGCCGGCGCCGGCGGGTGAGCACCCGCGGCGCCGGCCGTTCGGCGTCCCGGAACGCCGCTCGGGTGGCCGACTCGGGACGGGCTGTGGAGAACTTCCTGCTTCGAGTGGTATCCCCAACTAGGATGACGCGGTGCGCGTCGGCGGTCGCTGGCCCGCGCGGCATCGATCGAAAGGGATGACCATGGCAGTTCGGCAGAGGTTCGTTCGCAGGCGGGGCGTGAAGGTCGCGGGTGGCGCGGGAGTGCTGGCGTTCGCGCTGCTGCTCACGGGCTGCGCCGGTGCCGCCCCATCGGCGGGAGCAGGGTCGGCAGGGCAGACGGCCGCCGCCGACGATGCGACGGCGAGCGAGGCTGCCGCGGCGGGCGAGGGGCGCGACCTCTCGCAGGGCGGCAGCTGCGTCGACGGCGAGGACATCGTGATCGCCGCCGCGGCATCGACGGCGGTCGTCGATGGCCCCTGCGGCACGGTCACGATCACGGGCGCGGACTTCGCCGGCAATATCGACTCCGCCGAGACGGTCGAGATCTCCGGGCCGAACGCCAGCGTCCTCGGCGCCGAGTGGGGCGAGGTGCGGGTGCTCGCCGAGGGGGTGACGCTCAACGTCGACTCGGTGCAGCGTCTCGTCACCGAGGCGGCGGCGACCCATCTCACCAATGTCTCGGCGGGTGAGCTCGTGATCGAGGCCGACGGGGCCACCATCAACGGCGGCGAGGTCGTGCGACTGATGCTCGACGCGAACGACGCCACGGCGGTGCTCACGCGCATCAGCGAAACACTCGAGGTGCACGGCGACCGCAACACGGTCAACTGGAACGAGGGCGTCGAGGCGCCCGCGGCCGACACGGGCGCCGACAACGTCTACACGCGCTAGCGGCGGTCTCGCTGCTCGTCGATCGACCTCAGGTCGATCAGGGTGGGCCGGGAGCCACGCAGATGGTGCTCCCGGCCGCGCCAGCCCCCTGACGCATCCAGCAGGAGAAGCCCCCTTCTCGCTACCGGGCCGCCGCTTCCCCCGAAGCGACTTCGTTAGTGAATCGCATCCCGGCGCTTCGGCCCTGGGCCTTGACAGCGGTGCGCTCGTGTGCCATACGTACGGTCGTGTTTGTCCAATGCCGACAGATACCCTGCAGGCATGAGGTTCTGGCGGGCAGCGGCGATCGCCGCGTTCGGCCTGCTCGCGTTGAGCGGATGCGTCGGCCAGTCCGACGGCGATTCGGAGCGGCCCTCCTTGGCGCCACCGGCCGAGAGTGGGGACGCGAGGGCCGCCACCGCCCCGGCGCAGCTGCGCCCAGCCGAGACCGAGGATCTCGTCGGCCGCTGGGTGGAGCCCGAGCCGCCGAACCCCGGCGCGTTCGTGGCGTTCGCCGACGATGGCACCTGGGAGGCCTCCGACGGGTGCAACGGCGCGATCGGCACCTGGAGCGTCGAAGGCGGCGGCTTCGCGACCGATGGAGAACGGGCGATGACGCTGATCGGCTGCAACAACTCCGTGCTGCCGCTGCCCGTCTGGTCGGCGATCTCTGCCGCGGTCGATCCCGAGGCGCACACGCTCGTGCTCACCGACGCCGATGGCGCGCCCTTCGAGCTCGTGCGAGCCGACGAGACGGAGCGTCAGCTTCGCTGATACCACTCGATCGCGTCCGCCGGCAGGGCGAACGGTCGATCGAGGGGAGCGGATGCCGCCGCCAGGACGCGCTCGACGGCGAAGTCGTGGTCGACGGCCAGCAGGGCGAGCGCGCGCTCCAGGCCCGGCGAGCCGGCGACGGTTGCCCGAGCCCGCGCGAGCGGCACGCTCGGCGGCGCCGGACGCTCCGGCCAGAGCGCCGCGACGAGCGCCCGCACCGGCACCGGCTCACGATGGGCGGCGTGGAACACCGAGTGCGCCGGCCGCGGACCCGTCGCGAGCTCGACGAGCAACGCGCCGAGGGTGCCCGCCTCGATCACCGAGTGCACCGCCGCGCCGCCGTCGACGAGGCCGCCGGCGGCGGCGGTGAGCGCGGCGACACCCGGCCCGACCCAGCGGTCGCCCGCGCCGAGCACGAGATGCGGTCGCACCACGAGCCCGCCGGCGTCGAGCACGATGCGTTCGGCCGCCGCGCGGCTCGCGCTGAGCGTCGAGGCCGGGGCGAGCGGGGCATCCGCCTCGTCGAGTCGGCGGAACGGTCCGCGCCCAGAGACGGCCGCCGTGCTCAGGTACACGACGCGGGCGCCGTTCGCCGTGGCGGCGGCGACCACGTTCGCCGTGCCCTCGACGTTCACCTGCCGGCACAGCTCCACATCGTTCCCCACATGGCTCGCCGCGTGCACCACCGCCGAGGCGCCGGCGAGGGCAACGCCGATCGCCGAGGCATCCCGCACGTCGGCGAGCTCCCGGGTGACCGGGCGCACGGTCCAGCCCGGGAGCCGCCGGGCCGACTCGGCGGCGCGCGAACCGGCGAACCCGCGCGCTCCGAGGACCACGATGGTCGGGCCGAAAGTTCCTGGCATGTTCAGCTCCGTTCTGCCGGGGGCGGTTGACTAGGGTTGACCGCAGCCGAGACGAAGCGGGGTGGAATGGTCCAGCAGGAACGGGCGCGACTGACACGGGCGAAGATCATGCTGGGCGCGGCCGAGGTGATCCGCACCGCGGGGTACGCCAACGCCACGCTCAACGACATCGGCGCCGCAGCCGGCGTCACGAAGGGCGCGCTCTACTTCCACTTCGACTCCAAGGAGGACATCGCCCGGGCGCTCATCGAGGAGCAGCACCGGGTGACCCGCGAGGCGGCGGCCGAGATCCTGCAGCGCGAGCTCACTCCGGTCGAGCACATGCTGCGCCTCTGCATGGACCTCGCCGAACGCCTCACCGTCGACCCCATCGTTCGGGCCGGCATCCGCCTCACCACCGACTCGTCGACCTTCGACACCCCGCTGCTCGACCCGTACCGCGACTGGATGGCGACCTTCGAGGAGCTCGCCCGCCGGGCCGAGGCCGCGGGGGAGACGAACGGACTGATCTCGCCCGAGATCTTCGCGCGCACGCTCATCCCCTCGTACACGGGCGTCCAGCTCGTCTCGGACACCTTCACGGGGCGGGCCGACCTGATCGACCGCATCCACGACCTCTGGCGGGTGCTACTCACCGCCATCATCCCCGCCGAGCAGCTCGCGGCGAAGCTCGCGCTCGCCGACGACGTGTTCACCGTGAAGCCGGCACGCGGGCGGAAGCGAGCGTAGCCTCGCCGCGCATCGCGACGCGCCGCCCCTGCCGGATCTCGACGTCGGCCCGCTCGCCCCGGACCGTCGCGTGGACGGTCGCCGGAGGATCGAACTCGACGATCCGCCGGAAGTCCCCCTCGAACGCGGTGAACTCGAGCTGCGGATCCGCCGTCTCGAGCCGGGCCGCCTGACGGCAGGCTTCGATGAGCGCGGCGCCGGGCGTGTGGTCGAGGAGATGGTCGGAGAAGACCGGATGCCGGCGGTCGACGTCGAGCACGAGGAGGCCGTCGCCCCGCACGAGCAGTACGTCCTGCTCGTCCTGCCGGCCGACCGCCGCCGGAGGCGCGAGCGGGCCGCGGCGGCGCAGCGGCGGCGTGGTGCCCGCGCGTTCGCCGCGCAGTCGGGTGTACGCGGCCGGGGCGACGACGAGGGCGTCGCCGTGCCCGCTCGCGACGGTGCCGCCCGTCGGCTCGGCGATCGAGATCTCGAATCGCGCGCTGCGGAACGCGCCGCCCGGCGTGCGCACGAGGCGGGTCGCCCGCACGGTCGCGTGCAGCTCGGCCGCGGAGCCCGCCCTGGCGGCGAGCGGCCGCCGGAGCAGCGCGAAGCCGAGCCCGGTCATCAGGAAGCGATGGCCGAGCGGCACCCCGAAGCCCTCGTGGCAGGCGAGGATCGTCAGCTGGCGCACGGTCTCGGTGACGAGGGCGGAGCCGGGCAGCTCGGCCTCGAAGTAGCCGTGCCGCCTCGGCCACTGCAGCGCGGCGATGTACTCGTGCTCACCCCAGCGCACGAAGTCGGTGGGCAGCACCTCGCTCGTGGAACTTCGATGGACGAGACGGCGCGGGACCGCTTGGTCGAAGGACAGCACTGGCGCTCCAAGGGATCTGGCTCGGGGTTCACGGGAAACCGGGGAGGCGGTATGCTGATCCTAGTCGGGGGGCTGTGCGCGGGTGCAGGAATCGGGGGATGCCTGTACCCGCGCACTCATCCGCGCGGGGTGAGTCGGCGGGGTTCAGCCCGCGAGGAACGCCGTCACCTCGTCGCGGCTCGGCAGATCCGCGCCCGATCGCGACGCCGTGATGGCCGCGCAGGCCGCGGCGAAGCGCGCCGCGCGGAGCAGTTCGCCCGCGGTGGTCGCGCGCCGTCGCAGTGCGGGCGCGAGGCCCTCGGTGACGAGCGCGAAGAGGAAGCCGGCCATGAACGAGTCACCCGCGCCGACCGTGTCGACGGGCGTGATCGGGAAGGCGGGGAAGTCGAGCACCTCCGAGCCGGCCGCGAGCAGCCCGCCCTCGGCGCCGCGGGTGATCACGGCGACTGCGCCGGTCTCCGCAGCGAGGGCCGCGGCGGACTGCTCGGCGCTGCGCTCCGGGTAGAGCCACGCGGCATCCTCGTCGCTCATCTTCACGAGCTGCGCGACCCGGGCGAACTCGGCGACCCGCACGACGGCGGCGTCGCGCGAGCCGATCAGCGTCGGGCGGACGTTCGCGTCGAAGGAGACGAGCGCGCCCGATGCGGCCTCGGTGACCGCGTCGAGCACGGTCGCCGCGCCGGGCTCCAGGTAGGCGGCGATCGAGCCGGTGTGCACCACGTCGAAGCCGCTCACCTCGGGCCGTGCCGGTCGCCACTCGAGCGCGAACTCGTAGCTCGCCCCGCCGTCGGCGGCGAGCGTCGCCTGCGCCGTCGAGGTGCGGGCGATCGCGCCCAGCGTGCCGGGGGCGAGCGTCACGCCGGATGCCTCGGCGTGCCGTCGCACCATCGCCCCGTGCTCGTCGTCGCCGAGGCAGCTGGCGAGCTGCACCGTCGCGCCGAGCCGGGCGAGGCCGACCGCGACGTTCAGCGGGCTGCCTCCCGGATGCTCGGCGACGCCGCCGGCGCGGTCGTGCACGATGTCGACGAGCGCCTCGCCGATCGACAGGGCGCGCGCCCCCGCTGGCCAGTTCGCTGCGGTCATCTCGGCTCCCGGTGCTCGGTCCTCGGTGCGGTGCGGTGGGTGCGGTGCTCGGCTCGTCAGCCGGAGGCGCGCCGGTTCGGGGCGCCGCGTCGGAATCGGCTGATCCACAGCCCGGGCAGCACCTCCTGGTCGCCCTCGTGCAGCGGCGGGATGCGGTCGTCGCCGATGAGCGCGGCCTCGATCGCGTAGGCGGCGTGCTGGATCGCGAGCAGGCGCGGGGCGAGCTCGTCGAGCTCGGCGGCGCCGAGCTCGCGGACGGTGACGGGCGCGGTCACGCCGGGCGGTCGCCGTTCTCGGCGTCGGCGTCGGCCGCGCCGCGCTCGGATGCCTCGGCCCGGCTCAAGTGGTCGAGCAGCTCGTCCATCGTGGCGAAGGAACGGCTCTCGACGCCGTCGCCGTCGCCAGCGAGCTCGTATTCGTACTCGAACTCCTCGTCGTCCTCGTCGAGCTCGACCTCGGCCACCGCGAGGTCCTCGTCGAGGGCACAGAAGACGGTGACCCCCTGGCCGGGCGCGTCGTACATGAGCACGAGCTTCGCGTCGGGCAGCACGATGACGCCCTCGAGCGCGACCTCGACGGTCTCGCCGTCCTCCACCGCGAGCTCTTCGGCCGCGCGCGCGTCGGCGGCGAGCAGGTGGGACTCGGCGAGCGGGGCGAGGGCGCGCTCCACGAGGGCGCGCATGGCGCCGAGCTCGGCGGTGGTGCCCTCCTCCGGCTCCGAGAGCACGGCGACGACGCGGTCGCCGGGCAGGGTGGCGGTGGCGGTCAGGTCGCCGTCGTCGTCGAGGGTGACGTCGGTGAGTCCGGTCATGGTGGGGCTCCTCAGCTGCGGTGGACAGCATCGATCCTGCCATTCGGGCGCGATCGCCGCCGCATCGGCCGGCGGGCCGGCGAGGCATCCATCCGGTTGTTTTGATTCACTCAAAACAACTTGCTAGGGTCGAGGCATGGAGCTGCACGGCATGGCGACGGACGACGCGGAGCGACTGCGCGCCGCGGGCCTCAAGGTCACCGCGCCGCGCAAGGCCGTGCTCGCCGCGCTCACCGACCACGGCCACCTCGACGCCGACACCGTCTTCGAGCGCGTGCGCGGCGAACTGCCGACGACCTCGCTGCAGGCCGTCTACGGCGTGCTCGCCGCCCTGACCGGCGCGGGCCTGCTGCGCCGCATCGAGCCCGCCGGCTCGCCCGCCCTCTACGAGCGCCGCACGGGCGACAACCACCACCACCTCGTCTGCACGAGGTGCCACACCGTGGCCGACGTCGACTGCGTCGTCGGCCAGCCGCCCTGCCTCGAACCGGCCGACGCCGGCGGCTTCGCCATCCACACCGCCGAGGTCACCTTCTGGGGCCTCTGCGAGTCCTGCAGATCGGAACCGGCGGCGTAGCGCCGCCGGCATCCGACCCACCGCCCCCGCCGGCCCTGCCCGGCGGTGTTCGGCGCGCCCTGCCGCGCCCGCCGCGCCCTGCGCGGCTCGTCACCCATCCGCCCACGAACCGAAGGACGAACGCATGACGAACCCCACCACCACCCAGACCGGCACGCCCGTCGCGAGCGACGCGCACTCGCTCACCGCCGGCCCGGACGGCACGACGGCGCTGCACGACCGCTACCTCGTCGAGAAGCTCGCCCAGTTCAACCGCGAGCGGATCCCGGAGCGCATCGTGCACGCGAAGGGCGGCGGCGCCTTCGGCCGCTTCGAAACCACGCACGACGTCTCGGCGTACACGCGGGCGGCGCTCTTCCAGCCCGGCGTCGAGACCGAGACGCTCATGCGCTTCTCCTCGGTCGCCGGTGAGCAGGGCTCGCCCGACACCTGGCGCGACGTGCGCGGCTTCTCGGTGAAGTTCTACACCATCGAGGGCAACTACGACATCGTCGGCAACAACACCCCGGTGTTCTTCATCCGCGACGGCATCAAGTTCCCCGACTTCATCCACTCGCAGAAGCGCCTGCCGGGCTCCGGCCTCCGCGACGCCGACATGCAGTGGGACTTCTGGACCCTCTCGCCCGAGTCGGCGCACCAGGTCACCTACCTCATGGGCGACCGCGGCCTGCCGAAGTCGTGGCGCGAGATGCCGGGCTTCGGTTCGCACACCTACCAGTGGATCAACGCCGCCGGCGAGCGTTTCTGGGTGAAGTACCACTTCGCGAGCCGCCAGGGCGACCTGCACCTCGACGCCGCCGAGGCCGAGGCCATCGCGGGCGCCGACGCGGACTTCTACCGTCGCGACCTGCACGACGCCATCGCGCGGGGCGAGTTCCCGCAGTGGGACCTCTCGGTGCAGGTGATGCCGTACGAGGACGCGAAGACCTACCGCTTCAACCCCTTCGACCTGACGAAGGTCTGGCCGCACGCGGACTACCCGCTCATCCCGGTCGGCACCCTCACGCTCGACCGCAACCCGCAGAACTTCTTCGCGGAGATCGAGCAGGCGGCGTTCTCGCCCGCGAACACGGTGCCGGGCATCGGGATCAGCCCCGACAAGATGCTCATGGCGCGCGTGTTCAGCTACCCCGACGCGCAGCGCTACCGGGTCGGCACGAACTACGCGCAGCTGCCGGTCAACGCGCCGCACGCGGCGCCCGTGCACAACTACTCGCAGGACGGCGCGCAGCGGCACCACTTCAACGCGCCGACGACGCCGGTGTACGCGCCGAACTCCTTCGGCGGACCCGTCGCCGACGCGCAGCTCGCGGGCGAGGGCTCGTGGGAGTCGGACGGTGAACTCGTGCGCGCCGCGGCGACGCTGCACGCCGAGGACGACGACTTCGGCCAGGCGGGCACGCTCTACCGCGAGGTGTACTCGGCCGACGCGAAGGCGCGCTTCCAGGCGACGCTGCTCGGCCAGGCGCGCGCGATCACGGTCGACGAGGTCCGCGAGCGGTTCTTCCAGTACTGGACGAACGTCGACGCAGAGCTCGGCGCGGCGCTGCGCACCGCCTACGCCGGCTGACGCCCGGCCCAGCCGCGCGCCAGTCCAGGGTTGCCCGACTTTCATGAAAGTCGGGCAACTCGGGACTCAGCCCCAGGGTTGCCCGACGTTCATGAAAGTCGGGCAACCCTGGGGCTTGTGAGATTCGGGGCGGGCGAGTCACCAGCCCGTCGTGAGCACGCGGTCGACGGCGGCGACGAACGCGTCGACGCCCTCGCGGCCGAGGCACATCGGCGGCTTGATCTTCAACACGTTCTGGTGGTCGCCGGTCGGCTGCACGATCACGCCGAGCTCGAGCAGCCGCTCGCAGATCGCCGCCGTCTCCTCGGTCGCGGGCTCGAAGCGGTCGCGGTCCCGCACGAACTCGAGGCCGAGGTAGAAGCCCGAGCCGTGCACCGCGCCGACGAGCGGGTGCCGCTCGCCGAGCTCCGCGAGCCGGTCGCGGAAGTAGCCGCCGACCTCGCGGGCGTTCTGCTGCAGCCCCTCCTCGCGGATCACGTCGAGCACGGTCGAGCCGACGACGCTCGACACGGGGCTGCCGCCGGCCGACGAGAAGAAGTACCCCTGGCTGCGGTAGGCCGCCGCGATCTCCTTCGTCGTGATGACCGCGCCGAGCGGATGGCCGTTGCCGATCGCCTTCGCCACGGCGACGACGTCGGGCACCACGCCCTGCTGCTCGAAGCCCCAGAACCACTCGCCGAGCCGGCCGTAGCCGACCTGCACCTCGTCGGCGACGGCGACGCCGCCGTGCCGCCGCACCGCCTCGTACACCGCGGCGAGGTAGCCGTCGGGCAGGGCGATCCCGCCCGCGTTGCCGTAGTACGTCTCGGCGATGAACGCGCCCGGCGGGGTGCCGGCCGCCGCGAGGCGCTCGACCTCGGCGACGGCCTCGCCCGCGTACCGGGATGCCTCGGCGCCGCGATGCCGCCCCCGGAACGGGTTCGGCGCGTCGACGGTGTGCACCCAGTCGGGGCGGCTCGCGAGCGCGCCCGGGTTGTCGGCGACGGAGGTCGAGACGGCGTCGGAGAGATCGGTCCAGCCGTGGTACGCCTCACGCACGGCGAGGATGTCGCGCCGCCCGGTCGCCGCGCGGGCGAGCCGCAGGGCGAGGTCGACCGCCTCCGAGCCGCTGTTCACGAGGAAGACGGTGTCGAGCGGATCCGGCACGAGCGAGGCGAGCCGCTCGGCGTACTCGACGACGGCGGGGTAGTTGAACCGCGAGTTCGTGTTCAGCAGCTGCCACTGCTCGGTCACCGCCTCGACGAGGCGCGGGTGGGCGTGCCCGATCGAGGTGACGTTGTTCAGGGCGTCGAGGTAGACCCGGCCGTCGGCGTCGACGAGCAGCTCGCGCCAGCCGCGCACGATCGCGGGCGGTTCTTCGAAGTAGTACTCCTGCACCTCGGCGAAGACGGCGTCGCGCCGGGCGATGAGTTCGCGGGCGGCGCGGGTTCCGCTCGGCAGGGCGGCATCGCCAGCCGAGGTGCTCGCGTGCTCCGCGCCCACCAGGAGCGGGCTCGGGTCGGCGACGAGCGCGAGCCAGCCCGCGGCGTCCGCGACCGGCGCGAACCACGGCGGGGTCGCGCCGCCGTCGCGGTGCACGCGCACGGCGAGCTGCGCCTCGGCGCGGCCGATCGCGGCGCCGCGGGCGACGTGGGCGCCGGCGCCCGGCTCGGCGGCGCCCGCGGGGGCGGATGCCTCGGCTCCGTCGAGGCGCAGCACGAGCCCGTCACCGCGCAGTTCGAGTCCGTCCTCCCCGGCGGTCACGATCCCGGGCCAGGGCGCGAGCAGCTCGACCGGGCGGGCGAGGGCGAGCTCCACGCCGAGGGCGACGTTCGCCGGGGCTTCCTGCGCGAAGGGCGTCGAGCGGGTGAGCCGCGCCTCGCCGAAGCGGGTCGCGGCCACGGCGGCGCCGGCGGCGAGCGCCGCGCGGGCGGCGGCGGCCTCGGCATCCGGCTCGAGCCAGCGTCCCCCGTGCAGTGCGGGGCTCGTCGTGCCGAGCTCGACGTGAGCGAGCTCCTCCGGGCGGACGCCGCCGAGCAGCGGGCCGTGCGCGGGCAGCGCGAGCGTCTCGGGCTCGTGCCCGGTCGCCGCGAGCACGAGGGCCGTCTGCACGGCGAGCGGGACGGCGGTGGCGGCGCCGAGGATCGCGAGTTCGTGGCCGAGGTTCTCGGCGGCGTAGGCGTTGCCCGGGTCGGTCGCGACGACGTGGTGCCCGCTCGCGACGAGCACGGCGGCGCGCAGCACGACGAGCGGCCAGAGCGCCTCGGCCTCGGCGCGGGAGAGCGGGCGCAGCCGGTGGTAGGCGGTCGCCGCGCGGAGGGCGGCGCGGCGGTCGACGCCGTCGTGGTGCAGCAGCGAGGAGAGGGTGATCGCGAGCTCGCCGACGGTCCACCCGCGGTTGAGGTCGCCGAGGTCGATGACGCCGTCCGGTCGCCGGGTGAGCGGGTCGCTCCAGACCACATTGTCGTCGGTGAGGTCGCCGTGCACGGCCTGCACCGGCAGCTCTGGGGCGAGCCGCTCGACGACGGCCCAGGCCTCGCGCGCGGCCGCGGAGATCCGCTCGCGCAGCGCGGCGTCGCCGACGTAGGGCAGCAGCGCGTCGAGCACGGCGGGCGCCCGGCGGAGGTCCCACTGGTGCGGCCGCTCGACGCCGGGGGCCTCGAAGTCCGCGAGGGCGAGATCGACGCGGGCCGCCAGCTCGCCGATGCCGCGCACGACGGCGGGGGAGAGGTGCCCGCTGCCCGAGAGCGTGCCGCCGTCGAGGAACTCGAGCACGCGGGCGCCGAGTCGCTGCCCGCCCGCCTCGATCTCGCGCACCGTCGCGGCACCGGGCTCCGCGGCCCCAGCGGCCTCAGCGGCCCCCGCCGGCGCGAGGCTGCGCGGGGTGCGCAGGCCGGGCGCGCGCTCGGCGATCCGTGCGGCGGCGGCCGACTGCGCCTCGAGCTCGGCGCTCGTCGTGCCGGGGTTCGCGATCTTCAGCAGCACGGGCGGCTCGTCGCCGCGCTCGAGGAGGAAGTTGCGGTCCTGGTGGCTGCCGAGGGCGCGGGCGGTGGCGCGCAGGCCGAACGCGTCGCGGGCGATGCGCTCGGCGTCGGCGGCGGAGAGCTCGGGCGGGGTGGGCTGCACGAGCTCGAGCTCGGAGGGCAGGGGGAGCGTGGGCATGATCGGTCCTTCGGGGTGCGCGGGCGGCGGATGGGTCGGTGCGGAGCGAGCGGCAGCGGGCTCAGTCCCCGGGGTCGAACACCAGATCGCTCGTCGGGGCGGAGCAGCAGACGAGCACGCTGCCCGCGGGCGGTGGCGTGAGCGGCTCGCTCAGGTACTCGACGGTGCCACTCGTGAGCTTCCGCACGCAGGTGCCGCAGACGCCGACGCGGCAGCCGCTCGTCCAGTCGATGCCGATGCCCTCGACGGCGTCGAGCACCGAGCCCGACTCGGGGCGCCAGTCGAGCTCGTCCTCGCCGACGGTGATGCGGTGCGGACCGCTCGTCGAGGGCTCCCGCGGCTCGGCGAGCTCGGCGGAGCTGGGGGAGAAGAACACCTCGGCCTGCACCTGTTCCGGGTGGACGCCGAGTGCCGCGAGCTGTGCCCGGACGTCGGCGGTGAAGGTGCCGGGGCCGCAGGCGTAGACGTCGAGCCGGTCGAGGTCGAGCTCTGCGAGGATCGCGCCGAACGTCGCCGCGTTCGGCCGCGCGCTCGCGGCGCCGAGGCGTTCGGCCCCGTCGGGGTCACGGGTGAGGTGCAGGGATGCCTCGGCGTCGGGCAGGGCTGCGACGGCGTCCCGCACCTCGTCCCAGAGGGCGACGGAGGCGGCGTCCCGCTCGCTGTGCACGATGCGCACCCGACCGGTGCCGGGCGCGGCGAGCCGGGCGCGCAGCATCGCGGCCGTCGGGGTGATGCCGGCGCCCGCGCTCACGAGCAGGAGGTCGCGGGAGGCGTCCTCCTCGAGCACGACGTCGCCGAAGGGGCCGCTGACCACGAGCTCGCCGCCGGATTCCAGCTGCTCGTGCAGCGCCGTGGAGATGCGGCCGTCGCGCTTGACGCTGATGCGGAACCGGCCCGCCGGGCCCGACTCGCTCGCGCTGTCGTCGGTCGCGGAGATCGTGTAGCAGCGCCAGTTCGGCGCCGCGGCGCCGGGGGCGTGGATGCGCACGTGCTGACCGGGCCGGGCGCGCGGCAGGAGGCCGAGCGGGTCGTCGAACCAGAAGCTCGTGACCGCCGCCGACTCCCGGCGGCGTTCGACGACGCGTCCGGTGCGCGGCCAGCCGTGCTCGGCCCCGGGGAGCGGCGTGCGCTCGTCGAGGGGCTCGATCCGGTCGCCTGGCGAGATGCGGCCGGGCTCGACGACCCGGGCGTAGACGCCGCAGAACATGTGGCCGAAGCGGCTTGCGAGGAGGGCCGGCACGTTGAGATCCGAGACCGCGTCGAGCGGGTTGATGGTGGTGGCTCGGCAGCGGTCGGTCGGCTGGAACACCTCGAGCACCGCCCCGCCGAGTCGCACCCGGCGGCCGAGGAGCGCGAGCTCGCCCCAGGCGGGGAGGCCGCCGAGGTACAGGTTGCCGCGGAAGCGCCGCGGGTCGACCGGCTCGCCGGCCGCCTCGGCGAGCGCCTCGAGCGTCGCCAGGTTGATGATCGAGAGGTGGGCGGCGGGCCAGTCCCAGAGCCCGGCGGCCGCGGTGCGGACGAGCGTCGGCGGACCGAGCGGGCCGGCGGGCAGCGTCGCGCGGAGCAGCGCGTCGGCGTCGGCCGCGTCGAGCGACGGCCCGGCGAGGCGCACCCGGGCGACGGCGTCGTCCGCGCGGAGGGTGAGCACCGGGTCGTCGCCGTCGGCGCCGTCGAGTGCGGTGCGGATGCGGGCGATCGACTCGTACTTGGCGAGGTGGAAGTACGTCTCCCTGGGCTGCCAGGCGGCGCGGTCGGCCGGCACGACGGTGCCGTTCTCGACGGCGTGCCCGCGGTCCCAGCGCAGGCCGCGACCCGGGCGGAGCTCGGCCCCGTCGGTCTCGGGCACGCCGGGCAGGCCCTTCACGGGGTAGCGCACGATGCGCTCCAGGTGAGCGGGTGCCATGGCGCCTCCTTCAGCGCGATCGCATCGTCGGGGCGATCCGGTGCCGGATCGATCCGGCATTGGCAGTGAGACTAGCGGGCCGCGCGAAGCCCGTCAACGCTGCCGGAACGATCCGGAGGCTGAGATCACGGGGATGTCTCGATTCTGGAAAAGCTGCGCGCGAGGTCTTGACGGGGCATCCGATCGGGGCTAGCTTTCCAACACGCCGGAACGATCCGGCATCCGTGGCCACACCAGGAACCCCTTGCTCCACCCCTCCGATCACGGGCCCCCGCCCACGAACCCAAGGGAGTCGACAACGATGCGACACGCGTTCCCCCTCATCGGCGGCCTCGCCGCCGCCACCCTGCTCCTCACCGGCTGTACCGGCGAACCAGCCGGCAACGGCGACGACGCCGCAGCCGAGGTCGCCCCCGGCTTCCTCGCGGTCGCCGACGAGTCGATCGCCTCGAGCGGCACCTTCCGCGCCTACCTCGACTACGACACCGTCGAGCCGAACGGCCTCGACCCCCGCACGGCCGACACCGCCCGCTCCTGGACGATCATGGGCCTCGCCTACGAGACGCTCGTGAACATCGACGAGAACTTCGAGTTCACTCCCGGCCTCGCCGAGTCCTGGGACGAGGTCAGCCCCACCGAGTACGTCTTCCACCTCCGCGACGACGCCGTCTTCTCGAACGGCCGGCCGATGACCGCCGAGGATGTGAAGGGCAGCATCGAACTCCTGCTCGAGACCGGCTCCGCGTGGTCGCTGCAGCTCGGCCCGATCGAGTCCGTCGAGGTCACCGGCGACCTCGAGGTCACGGTGAAGCTCTCCGCCCCGTACACCGCCCTCCTCGGCGCCCTCGCGAACACCCCCGCCGCGATCCTCCCCGTGCAGGAGGTGCGAGACGGCACCGTCGACCTGAAGACCGAGATGGTCGGCACCGGCCCCTTCGTGCCCACCGCGCACGTGCAGGACGAGTCCTGGAGCTTCGAGCAGAACCCGCACTACCACGGCCTCGACGAGCTCGGCATCGACGCCGTCGAGCTCGAGATCGTGCCCGACGAGGCCAACCGCCTCGCCGCCATCCGCGACGGCAGCGCCCAGTACGTGTTCTTCAACAACGCCGACGCCCTCGACCTCCTCGCCGGGACCCCCGAGGCCAAGGTCGTGAACCAGCAGAACACCGACTTCTACTACGTCATCCTGAACTCGACGAACCCGGACTCGCCGCTCGCCGACGAGCGGGTGCGCTTCGCGGTGAACGCCGCGATCGACCGCGCGCAGCTGTCCGACCTCACGCTCGCCGGCCACGGCCTCGCCACCGGCGTCTCGCCCGTGTCGCTGCCCGGCGCCTGCGACCCCGAGGAGCTGCCGAGCCAGCAGCTGAGCGACGAGGAGATCACGAAGCTCCTCGCCGACGCCGGTGCCGAGAACATCACGCTGTCGCTGCAGACCTGGAACTCGGAGAGCGCCCCCGGCAAGATCGCCCAGGTCATCCAGCAGCAGCTCGAGCCCTTCGGCGTCACCGTCGACATCGAGATCGTCGACGACGCCACCTACGGGGCCACCTTCTACGGCTCGGAGGAGACCGCCGGCGCCGACATCGGCGTCAGCTGGTACGCCGGCTACGGCGACGCCGCGATGGTCTCGCGCTGGTGGAACACCGACCAGGCCGGCTTCACCGCGCGCTTCATGCAGGGCTCGCCCGAGCTCAACCAGCTCGTGGTCGACGCCAGCGAGGAGCCCGCCGGCGAGGGACGCGACGCGACGCTCACGAAGCTCTGCGCCGCGGTCGACGAGGGCGCCGAGCAGGTGCCGCTGATGACCCGCCCCGGCGTCATCGCCTACCGCGACGACCTGATCAGCCCCACGATCAACTCCAACGAGGGCTACGGCGACATCTTCCGCTACGTCACGGACTTCCGTCTGAAGAGCGAGGGCTAACGGCACCATGCGCCTGCTCCACTGGCTCCCGGGGAGGCTCCTCAGCGCGATCGTCGTGCTGCTCGGGGCATCCATCCTGATCTTCGCCGCGGTCAGGAGCCTCCCCGGCGACTTCGCCCAGATCGTGCTCGGCCCGCTCTCGAACGAGGAGCAGCGCGAGCAGCTGCGGCAGAGCTTCGGCTTCGACCGCTCGCTGCCCGAGCAGTACCTGCTCTGGCTCGGCAACGCGGCGCGAGGCGACTTCGGGCTCTCGCTCGCGAGCCAGCAGCCGGTGCTCGACGAGCTCGCCTCCCGGCTGCCGGTCACCGCGCTGCTGGCCGGGATGGCGATGCTCGTCACGATCGCGATCGGCATCCCGCTCGGCGTCTACGCGGGCACGCACGCCTCGACCGGCCGCGGCAGCGCAGCCGCCAGGATCGTCTCGACGATCGGCATCAGCTTCCCGGAGTTCGTGCTCGGCTGCCTCGTCGTGTTCCTCTTCTCCCGCTTCGACCTGGGGCTCTCGGTCGGCGCGTTCACCTCGCCGACGACGGACTTCGGCCGCGGCGTGGTCTCGCTGCTGCTGCCGGCGCTCGTGCTCTCGGTGTTCTGCGTCGCGGCCACCGCGCGCACCACCCGGGACGCGGTGATCGGGGTGCTCGTCGAGCCGCACATCGCCGCCTCGGTGGCGCGCGGCGAGCCGAAGGGCTTCATCATCCGCCACCACGTGCTGCGGAACGCGCTGATCCCCGTGCTCACCCTCACCGCGACGATCACGGCCTACCTCCTCGGCGGGGCCGTCATCGTCGAGCGGGTGTTCAACGTGCCGGGCATCGGCTCCTACCTCGTGCTCGCGCTCGATCGGCGCGACTACACCGTGATCCAGGCGGGCGTGCTCCTCGCGACCGCCGTGTTCGTGATCGCGAGCCTGTTGATCGACGTGCTCACCGGCCTCGTCGACCCGCGGGTGAGCGTCGCGAAGAAGGGACGGAGCGCATGACCGCCGTCATCCGGGTCGAGGGGCGACGGCGCAGCGTGCTGCGCCGCGCCTGGGACTACCTCGCCTCCTTCGACGGGCTCGCGAAGACCGCGATGTGGACGCTCGCCGTGCTGTTCACGGCGGCGCTGCTCGGCCGGCTCTTCGGCCTCGGCGGCAGCCCGACCGCGATCGTCGGGCCGCGGCTCGCCCCGCCCTCGCTCGCCTACCCGGCCGGCACCGACAGCCTCGGCCGCTCGCTGCTGCCCCGGCTGCTCGAGGGCGTCATGACGACGCTGCTGCTCTCCGCGGTGGCCGTGCTGCTGACCGCCGTCATCGCGACGCTCTGCGGCATCATCGCCGGCTACCGGGGCGGCCGCACGGGCGGGCTGATCATGCGCGTCGGCGACATCCTCTACGCCTTCCCCGCGATCGTGCTCGCGATCCTCGTCGCCGCGGTCGTCGGCCCCGGCTACATCGCCGCGCTCTGCAGCATCGTGCTCGTCACGGTGCCGCTCATGACGCGGATGGTCGGGCAGGCGACGAGGCTCGTCGCGCAACGCGACTTCATCACCTCGGCCGTCATCAGCGGGGTGTCGACGCCCGTCATCATGACCCGCCACGTGCTGCGGAACATCTCGGGCACGATCGCCGTGCAGGGCACCTACGCGCTGTCGGTCGCGATCCTCGTCGAGGGCGGCCTGAGCTTCCTCGGCTACGGCGTGCAGCTGCCGGGCTCGAGCCTCGGCCTCCTCGTGCAGGAGGGCACCCTCTACATGGTGAAGGCGCCGTGGCTGATCCTGCTGCCTGGGCTCATCCTCGTGCTCGCCATCCTCGCCATCAACCTCATCGGCGACAGCCTGCGCGACCGATTCGAACCGAGAGAGGCGAGGTCCCTCGAATGAGCGCCATCCTCGACATCCAGGACGTCGCGGTCGAGTACTCGACCGGCGGCACCATCGTGCGCGCCCTCGACGGCGCGAGCCTCGCGGTCCGCGCGGGCGAGACCGTCGGCCTCGTCGGCGAGTCCGGCTCGGGCAAATCGACCCTCGGCTCGCTCGTCGGCCGGCTGCTGCCCGGCAACGCCCGCTACCCGGAGGGCCGCGTGCTCGTCGACGGGCACGACGTGCTGCGGCTCGGCGTGAAGGAGCTGCGCACCCTCCGCCGGGAGCAGCTCGGCTTCATCCCGCAGGACCCGATCTCGGCGCTCGACCCGACCATGCGGATCGGCCGCCAGCTCGAGCTCGCGCTGCGCGGGCTGCCGAACGACCGCGCCGCGCTCGTCGGGCACCTCGAGCGGGTGCGGATGCGGGAGCCCGAGCGGGTGCTGCGGCTCTTCCCGCACGAGATCTCCGGCGGGATGGCCCAGCGCATCGTGATCGCGATGACGATGGCGCGCTCGCCGCGCATCCTGATCGCCGACGAGCCGACCGCGGCGCTCGATTCGAACGTGCGCAGCGAGGTGACGAAGCTCGTCTTCGGCCTCGCCCGCGACGCCGGCACCACGGTGCTGTGGCTCAGCCACGACCTGCGCAGCGTCGGCCGCTGGTGCGAGCGGGTCGCGGTGATGTACGCGGGCCGCGTCGTCGAGGACGGCCCGGCCGAGCAGGTGCTCGGCTCGCCGACGCACCCCTACACCGTCGCGCTCGCCGCGGCGGACCCGGCCGGCGTGCAGCCGGGCGAGCGGATCGAGACGAGCTCGGTCGACGTCGCCGCGCTCGCGGCGAGCTTCCGCGACGAGGAGGAGGTGGTGGCCCGATGAGCGAGACGATCCTCGAGCTCGACCGCGTCACGACGGTGTTCCGCACCGGCTGGGGGCGCGGCCGCAGCGAGCTCGTCGCCATGCGCGAGGTCAGCCTCGACGTGCGGGCCGGCGAGACGCTCGGCCTGGTCGGCGAGTCCGGCTCGGGCAAGAGCACCACGGCGAGCGTGGCCCTCGGGCTGCGCGAGCCGACGAGCGGCACGGTGCGGTTCCTCGGCGAGCCCATCGGCGGGCCGAAGCAGCGCCGGGCCCGCCGCGGCCTCATCCAGACCGTGCCGCAGAACCCGCACTGGTCGCTCGATCCGCGGATGCCCGTCGGCCTCTCGGTCGCGGAGCCGCTCGCCGCGCTCGACGGCTCGCGCCTCACGGCGCACGCCGAGCGGGTCACCGAGCTGCTCCGGCAGGTGCGGCTCGACCCCGCCCTCGCGGGGCGCTACCCGCACGAGCTCTCGGGCGGGCAGCGGCAGCGCATCGCGATCGCCCGGGCGCTCGTGACGAACCCGCGCTTCATCGTCTTCGACGAAGCGGTGAGCGCGCTCGACGTCTCGGTGCAGGCGCAGATCCTGAACCTCATCATCGACCTGCAGGCGCAGCACGGCTTCGGCGCCCTGTTCATCTCGCACGACCTCGCGGCCGTGCGCTACCTCGCCCACCGGATCGCGGTGATGCGGCTCGGCGAGATCGTCGAGCTCGCCGACACCGCCCGCTTCTACGAGACCCCCGAACACGAATACTCCCGCCAACTCCTGGAGGCACTGTGACCGACCCCTCAGCCACCGCGATCCCGCCGCGGCTCGCCGGACTGCCCAGCTGGGGCCCCCGGCCCACGAACCGCGACGTCGAGCTCGTGCCGAGCACCGACTGGTCGGGCGACGTCGTCACGTACGACTTCCCCGGCGTCGAGGTCGGCGTCGCCACCTACGAGAACGGCCCGACCGGCTGCACCGTGCTGCACATCCCGGCGGGGGCCCGGCTCGCGATCGACGCGCGCGGCGGCGCGATCGGCATGAGCAACGGCTTCGAGTACTTCGCCCACGCGATCTGCCTCACCGGCGGCTCGGTGTACGGCCTCTCCGCCGGCTCGGGCGTCGCCGACGAGCTCCGCGCCCGCGGCGGCAACCGCGGCGGCGTCGACGACCTGCAGCTCGTCTCGACCGCGGTCATCTACGACTACTCGGCGCGCGAGACGGCGATCCACCCGGATGCCGCGCTCGGGCGGGCCGCGATCCGCGCCGCCGAGCACGGCCGCGTCCCCGTGGGCCGGGTCGGCGCCGGCGCCACCGCCTCGGCGGGCAAGATCGACTACGCCCGCACCGAGCTCACCGGCCAGGGCGCCGCCTTCGCCCGAGCGGGCGACGTGCGCGTGCTCGTCGTGACCGTGCCGAACCCGGTCGGCGTCATCGTCGACCGTGACGGCGAGGTCGTGCGCGGCAACTACGACGCCGAGCGCGGAGAGCGCCGCCGCCTCGAGGGCGACTACGTCGCGGCGATCGAGCGGGCGCAGCAGCCGCGGGCCGAGCGCGGCAACACGACGATCACCGCGGTGATCACGAACGTGCGACTGAGCGACCGCGAGCTCATCCACTTCGGCAGGCAGGTGCACTCCTCGATGAACCGGGCCATCCAGCCCTTCCACACCGCACTCGACGGCGACACCCTGTTCGCGCTCACGACCGACGAGGTCGACCTCAATCCGAGCGTCCCCGCCGAGGACGACGACGCCCCGGTCAACTCGATCGCGATCGGCGCGCTCGCCTCCGAGCTCGCCTGGGACGCCGTGCTCGAGGCGGCCCGATGAGCGCCGCAGCGCCCGCGCCGACCGGCCGGACCACCGCCCCCGCCACCAGCACCGCCACGGAAGGATCCGACGTGCCGTTCATCGACCCCGCCGCGAGCGACGCCGGCCGCGCAGCGCCGCACCGGCTCACGCCGCCGCCCTACTGGGGCGACCGCGTCGGCAACGACGACGTCGAGCTCGTGCCGAGCCACGGCGTCGGCCGCGGCCTCGTCGCCTTCGACTTCCCCGGCGTCGCCGTCGGCACCGCCGAGTACGCGAACGGTCCGACCGGCGCGACGGTGATCACGATCGCGAACGGGGCACGGACCTCGGTCGACGCCCGGGGAGGCGCGATCGGCATCATCGGCCGCTACGAGGAGTTCAACCACGCGATCTGCTTCGCGGGCGGCTCGTCCTACGGGCTCGCCGCCGCCACGGGCGTCGACGAGGAGCTGCTCGTGCGCGAGCAGGGCCGGGTCGGCTGGCAGGATCTGCGCTCCGCCTCCGGCGCGGTCATCTACGACCTGGGGGCGCGCGACACCGGCATCGTGCCCGACGCGGCGCTCGGCCGGGCCGCGCTCGAGGCCGCCCGCCCCGACGCGATCCCGGTCGGCCGGGTCGGCGCGGGCATTGCCGCCTCGGCGGGCAAGATCGACCTCTCCCGCTGCGAGTTCACGGGGCAGGGCGCCGCCTTCCGGCAGATCGGGGACATCCGCATCCTCGTCGTCACGATCGTGAACCCGGTCGGGGTCATCGTCGACCGCGACGGCCGGATCGTCCGCGGCAACTACGACCCGGAGACGGGCGAGCGGCGCCTGCCCGTCGTGGACTACGAGGCGGCCCTGCTCGCGGGCGAGCAGCCCGTGACGGCGGCCGGCAACACGACGATCACCGCGGTCGTCACGAACGTGAAGCTCGACGACAAGGAGCTGCGGCTCTTCGGCCGCCAGGTGCACAGCTCGATGCACCGGGCCATCCAGCCGTTCCACACCAACCACGACGGCGACACGCTCTTCGCGCTCACCACCGACGAGATCGCGCTGCCGCCCGCCGGCAGCACCCGCCTCGGCGAGCAGGCGGTCAACTCGATCGCGCTCGCGGCCGTGGCCTCCGAGCTCGCCTGGGACGCCGTGCTCGAGGCCGGCCGATGACCCGAGCGACGACCAGCACCACCCCGTTCGCGGCGCGCCGCGAGGAAGGACCGACCAGATGACCGTCCGCCGCTTCGAGACCGACGAGCTCGACCCCTACCAGCGCGGGCTCGCCCTCGGCCGCTTCGGCGCCGAGGAGATCGCGTGGAACGCGCGCGGCTACGCCGAGCTGTTCGACGTCGTCGGCGTCGCCGCCGACGACCTCCCCGGCATCGGCCGGCAGGCGATCGAGCGCACCGAGGAGTGGGCGCCCGAACTCGCCGCCGAGCTCCGCGGCCTCGCCGACGGTGCTGGGCTCGAGCACTGGCAGCTCGGCGTGCTCAACGCGCGCACCGAGATCCTCGCGACGGTCGGCGCGATCGGCGAGGGCGAGTGCTCCACGGTCGTCACGCTGCCGGCGGATGCCGCGCCGCGCACCGTGCAGACCTGGGACTGGCACGACGTCTCGAACGACCACACCCTCGTCGTGCGGGCCCGGGTGTGCCCCGACCACGAGGTGCGCTACTTCACCGAGTTCGGCATCCTCGGCAAGATCGGCCTGAACAGCGCCGGGATCGGCGTGCACTTCAACATCCTGAACCACGCGGGCGACGGGGAGGGCATCGGCGTCCCCGTGCACGTCGTCGCCCGCGCGGTGCTCGACCGGGCCCGGACCCTGGACGAGGCCGTCGCGATCGCGTCCTCCGCCGCGGTCAGCGCCTCGACGGTGCTCACGATCGTCGCGTACACCGACGGCGTCGCCGACGCGGTCTGCGTCGAGCTGAGCCCCGGCGGCACGGCCGTCGTGCGGCCGAACGACGACGGGCTGCTCGTGCACACGAACCACTTCCTCGACGAGGCGCTCGCGGGCGGCGAACTGTCGCCCGCCACCGCGAGCAGCTACCCCCGCCTGGAGCACCTGCTCGCGCGCGCGCCGCTGTTCCGCTCGGACGACCCCGTCGAGCGGGCGGTCGGGATGCTCGTGCACGACGCCGACGGGGCGCCGGTGTGCTGCCACCCCGACCCCGAGCTCGCCTTCGAGCACCGCTGGCAGACGCTGCTGACCATCTCGCTCGACCTCGAGGCCGGCCGGCTGCAGTTCCACGAGGGCGGGCCCTGCCGCGTCGAGCGCGCGAGCTGGCAGGTGTTCTGAGCGGGGAGGGTCTGGCACAATGGCGGGGACTCGGGGAGGGCACGTGACGCCGGCGACGATCGTGGACGTGGCGCGAGCCGCGGGGGTGTCGAAGACGACCGCGTCCGACGCCCTGCGCGGGCACGGACGCGTCTCTGACGCGACCCGCGAGGCCGTGCTGCGGGCGGCATCCGAGCTCGGCTACGCCATCAACCGCTCCGCGCGCTCGCTGCGCACCGCGACGACCGGGGCGATCGGGCTGTACATCCCGCAGGTGGTCTTCCGCAGCGAGCACTACCTCTCCTTCGTCTACGGCGTCGTCGACGTCGCGGCCGGCTTCGACTACGACGTCACCGTGATCGTGGCCGGCGAGGAGGCACGGCCGAACTACGCCCCGCACGTCGACGGCCTCGTCATGATCGACCCCGCCGAGGGCGACGCCATGGTCGAGCGGCTGCTCGCCATGGGGCTGCCCGTGGTCTCCTCCGAGCGCTTCCCGAGCGGACAGCAGCCGACCGGCGTGGTCTGGTCGGATCACGGCGCGTACACGAGAGTGCTGCTCGATCACCTCGCCGAGCGCGGCGCGCACCGCCCGGCCCTGCTCGCCTCGGCCACGGTCTCCGACTGGTCGATCGGCATCCAGGAGTCGTACCTCGCCTGGTGCCGCGACCACGGCGTCGATCCCGCGGTCGCGGTCGCCACCTTCGGCACGGATGCCTCGCAGGCGCAGGCCGAGGCCGCCGCGCTGCTCGAGCGCGAGCCCGACGTCGACGCGCTCATCGGTGCGAGCGACGGCTTCGCCGCGGCCGTCGCCCCCGTCGTCACCGCCGCGGGCCGGGTGATCGGCGAGGACCTGCTGCTCGCCTCCTGCGTCGACAACAGCGCGCTGCGCGCCATGCACCCCTCGGTCACGGCGATCGACACGAAGGGCGGTGAGGCCGGCGCCGAGTGCGCACGGCTGCTGTTCCGGCTGCTGAGCGGAGAGACCGAGCGGGGCACCTCGATCGAGCTGCCCCTCGAGCTGCACGTGCGCGAGTCCACCCAGGGTCGCTCGCGGGGCTGAGGGCCGCCGCGTAGCGTGGGGGCATGACCTCCGCAGCCGTTCCGTCCCCGGCCGAGCTCCTCGGCCTCGCCCGCGACATCGCGGTCCGCGCCGGCGAACAGGCGCTCGCCGCCCGCCGGGAAGGGGTGAGCGTCGCCGCGACGAAGTCGACCCCGCTCGACATCGTGACCGCGGTCGACCGCGACACCGAGGCGCTCATCCGAGAGCTCATCGCCGAGGAGCGCCCGGACGACGGCGTCTTCGGCGAGGAGGACGCGGCGCGCATCGGCACGAGCGGGCTCGAGTGGATCGTCGACCCCATCGACGGCACGGTGAACTTCCTCTACGGCATCCCGAACTGGGCGATCAGCATCGCCGTGGTCTCCGGCGGTGCCGACCCGGCCGAGTGGACCGCGCTCGCCGGCGTCGTCGTGAACCCCGTCTCCGGCGAGCTCTTCGAGGCGAGCAAGGACGGCGGCGCCCGCCTCGCCGGCGCCGAGCTGCGCGTGAACGACCCCGTGCCGCTGTCGCGCGCGCTCATCGGCACCGGCTTCGGCTATGCGGCCGAGGTGCGCCGGGCCCAGGGCGCCGTCGCGGCGGCGCTCCTGCCCGACATCCGCGACCTGCGCCGCCTCGGTTCGGCCGCCCTCGACCTCTGCGCGCTCGCGGCCGGCCGGCTCGACGGCTTCTACGAGACCGGGTTGAACCCGTGGGACCACGCCGCCGGGGCCCTCATCGCGCGCGAGGCGGGTGCGCTCGTCACTGGGCCGGACGGCGGACCGGAGTCGAGCGAGCTGCTCGTCGCGGCCGGCCCGGCGCTCGCGCCGGAGCTGCGCGCGGCGCTGACGGCGGCCGGGCTGCCCGCCTGAGCGGCGGGCCCGGGACCGCTCTCACGGCGCGTCGCCCGGAACGGCGGGGATGCCGACCGGACCGGCCGCCGGATGGGTGGCGCGATCGGCGTGCCCGGGGTAGCCTTTACCAATCTGTTACCCGAGTCCCGCTCGGAATGACGGCCCCTACGTCCGCCCCCAACGCCGAAAGCCCCTACGTGCTCGAGTCCCCCCTCGTGCCCGACGGTTCCACGCCAGGCACTCAGACCCCTTCGCGGTCTGAACGACCCCTGACCCGTCGAGAGCTTCGCGAACGGGAGCGCGCCGCCGAGCTGGCCGCCACCCCCACGACTCCCGCTCCCGCCGTCGTCGAGGAGCCCACCGGCGTCGAGCTGTTCGACGCCATCATCTCGGGCGAGCCCGTTCCGGTCGAGGCCGTCGTCGCCGCCGCCGAGGCCGCGCCGGCCCAGGTCGAGCCGCACCCCGCCGCCCGCATCGCCGAGGCCCTGCCCGCGCCGGCCGAAGCGCAGCTCGCCGCCGCGGTCCCCGCCATCCCGGCGCCCAGCCCCGAGGCGCAGCTCAGCCGCCGCGCCCGGCTGCGCGAGGAGGCGCCGCAGGCGCGCTCGCGCCGCCTCGCGAAGCAGCCCGTGCCGACGAAGCAGACCCACCCGGCGACGGCGCCCGTCGCCGGCCGGCCGGCGCGTTCCGCGAACGCCGCCTTCGCCGGCACCGCGCCCGCCCGCGCGCGCCGCAGCGGCGCCAAGCTCACGAGCCTCGTCGCGATGAGCTTCGCCGCGCTGCTCGCCGTCGCGACCTCCGTGCCCTCGCTGTCGCTGCTGAGCTCCGACGACGTGCAGGCCATGGCGCTCACCGGCACCGACTCCGGCCGCGAGGCGGGGCAGACGCTCGACACCAGCGGCGACGCGATCGCGGCCACCCCCGAGCTCGGCCTCGAGTCCTACAAGTCGCAGTCGATCGCCGAGTACGCCGCCGCGGCCGGCATCCGCCCCGAGGCGACCTTCACGAACAACCCGAACGGCACGATCCAGTGGCCCTTCGCGGTCGGCGTGCACATCGGTGACCGCTTCGGCTACCGCGACTGCGCCGGCTGCTCGAGCGACCACCACGGCCAGGACTTCAACCCGGGCCTCGGCGCCGACATCCAGGCCATCGCCGACGGGGTCGTCTCCCAGTCGACCGATGAGGGCGGCTCGCTCGGCACGGTGGTCATGATCGACCACGTCATCAACGGCCAGACCATCACGAGCGTCTACGCGCACATGATCGAGGGCTCCCGCACCGTCGAGATCGGCGACACCGTGCACGTCGGCCAGGTCATCGGCGAGACCGGCAACACCGGCATGTCGACGGGGCCTCACCTGCACTTCGAGATCCGCATCGGCGGCATCAACGGCACCTGGGTCGACCCGCTCGAGTGGCTCTACGCCAACACGAACTGATCGGGCCGGCCGGCTGATCGGCTGACCGCCCGGTTGGGAACTGCCCGGCTGTGGGCTGCCCGGCTGTGCGCTGCCCGGCCGGGGCCGCTGCGCCGACCCCGGGGCCGGCGCAGCGCGGGTTCAGTGGGTGAGCCAGACGGTGGTGTCGGCGGGCAGGATGCCTGGGGCCATGTCGCCGGAGGCGAGCAGTGGCTGCGTGGCGGCGGCTGCGGTGTGCTCG
>NZ_JBHXBK010000007.1:105765-164255 GCF_042726785.1 Agromyces sp. NPDC060279 | reverse complement strand
TGCCGGGCCGCATCAGCCGGGGTGCGGTGCGGGTCATCGAGGGGAACACCGTCGAGAGTGTCGAGTGCGGCGCGTACCTCGGCGTACGACGCGATCCCGTCACGGAACCTTGCCCACAGTCGGGGCAGGTGCCGGTGCGCGACCGTGGCGTGGTGGCCGCGGGACCGGATCGTCGCAGCGGGCAGTTGCAACCGCATCGACAGTTCCGCCGCGACCGAGCGGGCGGCAAGCTCGGCGACCGGGATGCCGCCGCGAGACTGGGCATGGCGGGACTGGGCGTGGTGCGCGTCGGGGTGGACGTACAGTTCAGGGTGGCTGTCGGCGAGAGCGAAGGCCTGCCGGTACGCGTCGAGTTGCGCGGCCTGCATGCGATTCGCTTCCAACTGGGCGCCCTCAGCAGCATCCAGGGTGGCTTGGAGTTCGGCGAACACGGCCCGCGACCCGCCCGCGGCCGACGCGACCCGCCACCCATCCAACGAAGGCCACTCAGGATCAGCCCACTCCGCAGCGCTGACCGCGGCCGGGTCGGCCAGGTGGTCGGGGCGCAGCGGGTCCATCCCCCAACACTATCGAACACAGCTTCGAAACTCGCCCCCGAAGTGGCGCTGTGGAAAACCGGCGTCCCCAGCCCTCAGCACCCAGCCCTCAGCACCCAGCCCTCAGCCGTCAGCGGGCAGCCAGTTCAGCCTCGACAGCATCCGCTCGAACTCGGCGACGATGCGGGAACGCTCCTCCCGGCTCCACGTCGCCGTGCGCGACCCCGCGCCGCGCGACACCAGCGCCAGCAGCTGCGGTCCGAGGAGCCGTCGCTGCTCGTCCGCCGTCAGGCCGACGAGGTCCTCCTCCGCGACCCGCAGGTCCACGATGAGCACCGCATCGCGGCGCTCGAATCGAGCGAAGGAGCGCGGCGCCAGCTCTCGCGGCATCGATCGCAACGCGACGAACAGCGCGTCCGAGACCGATTCGGTCGCCTGCACGAACGCGGCCGACGACGCCGAGAGCTCGTCCGCCAGCTGCCGCACGTCTCCGATCCAGCCAGTGTCGCTGGTGGTGTCGAACTCCATGCCGCCCGCGCAGCCCTAGTCGATGAGCCCGCTCGCGGCCAGACGCCGGAGCACCTCGGCTCCGGCCGGCGGACAGCGGTGGAGCTCGGCCGTCGTCACCCAGTGCAGGGCGCCGACCTCGGCCGACGCTCTCGGCGAGGCATCCGTGCGCGTGAGGAAGACCCGCATGCGCACCATCCGCCCCTCGGGCTCGCCGTGCGCCTGCGTGACGACCTCGAAGAGCTCCTCGAGCTCGGCGGGGTCGAGCTCGAGCGACACCTCCTCGCGTGCCTCGCGCGCGGCCGCCTCGGCGGCGGTCTCACCGTCGTCGATCTTGCCGCCCGGCATGTAGTGCACCTCGCGCTCGCGCGCGGTCACCATCAGCACACGGCGATCGCGGACGAGCGCGATCGCCGCGACGAGCAGATCGGGCAGGGCGGATGGCTCGGAGCCGCGCTCCGCGCCCGACTCCACGGCCACGACGATCCTTGCGATCAGGCGCCGAGCAGGCGCGTCGCCAGGTAGCCCTCGAGCTCGGCGAGCGGCACGCGCTCCTGCGACATGGTGTCGCGGTCGCGCACCGTCACCGCGTCGTCGTCGAGCGAGTCGAAGTCGACCGTGATGCAGAACGGGGTGCCGATCTCGTCCTGGCGGCGGTAGCGGCGGCCGATGGCGCCCGCGTCGTCGAAGTCGATGTTCCAGCTGCGGCGCAGCTTCGCGGCGAGTTCGCGGGCGAGCGGCGAGAGCTTCTCGTTGCGCGAGAGCGGCAGCACGGCGGCCTTCACCGGGGCGAGGCGCGGGTCGAGCTTCAGCACGGTGCGCTGGTCGGTGCCGCCCTTCGCGTTCTGCACCTCCTCGACGTGGTACGCGTCGACGAGGAACGCCATGAGTGCACGCGTGAGGCCGAACGCCGGCTCGATGACGTAGGGCACCCAGCGCTCGTTCTTCGACTGGTCGAAGTACGAGAGGTCCTTGCCGGAGTGCTTCGAGTGCGTCGACAGGTCGAAGTCGGTGCGGTTCGCGACGCCCATGAGCTCGCCCCACTCGCCGCCGGCGAAGCCGAAGCGGTACTCGATGTCGATCGTGCGCTTCGAGTAGTGGCTGAGCTTCTCCTGCGGGTGCTCGTAGCGGCGGATGTTCTCGGGGTCGATGCCGAGGTCGGTGAACCAGTCCCAGCAGTGCTGGATCCAGTAGTCGAACCACTCCTCGTCGGTGCCGGGCTCGACGAAGTACTCCATCTCCATCTGCTCGAACTCGCGCGTGCGGAAGATGAAGTTGCCGGGCGTGATCTCGTTGCGGAAGCTCTTGCCGATCTGCGCGATGCCGAACGGGGGCTTCATGCGCGCCGCCTGCAGCACGTTCGCGAAGTTCACGAAGATGCCCTGCGCGGTCTCGGGGCGCAGGTAGTGCAGGCCCGACTCGTCGTCGACGACGCCGAGGTAGGTCTTCAGCAGGCCCGAGAACGCGCGCGGCTCGGTCCACTGGCCGCGGGTGCCGCAGTTCGGGCAGACGATCTCGGCGAGGCCGCCCTCGGGCTCGCGCCCCTTCTTCGCCTCGAAGGCCTCGACCAGGTGGTCCTCGCGGAAGCGCTTGTGACAGCTGAGGCACTCGATGAGCGGGTCGCTGAAGACCTCGACGTGGCCCGACGCCTCCCAGACCTGCTTGGGCAGGATGACGCTGGAGTCGAGGCCGACGATGTCGTCGCGCTGCTGCACCATGTAGCGCCACCACTGGCGCTTGATGTTCTCCTTCAGCTCGACGCCGAGGGGGCCGTAGTCCCACGCCGAACGCGAGCCGCCGTAGATCTCGCCGGCTTGGAAGACGAATCCACGATGCTGGGCGAGGGTGATGACGGCGTCGAGCGTGCTGGGTGCGGCCACGGTGGCTCCAATGGTCGGTGAAGGGGTTCACCTGCAATCCTACGGAAATCCGTGGCGCCTCGGCCCCTGCCCGCTACCCTGTGGTCAACGCCGGGGGCTGGGGGGGTCGCATGCTGGACGCGCTGCTCGAGGTGAGCGTGGTCGACGGCTGGTTCCCCATCGCCCTCGCGGTGCTCGCGGTGCTCCTGCTGCTCTACCTGCTCGGCCGCGAGCGCAGCGGCGGCTGGGTCATGACGGCGTTCATCGTGCTCATCGTTGGCGGGCTGATCGGCGGCGCGGTGCTGTGGCTCTGCGCCAACTTCCTCGACCTCTTCGGCGGGCCGGTCGCCGACGCCGCCTGGCTCTGGGTGCCCCTCGCCTCGGGCGCGATCCTGCTGGCGATCTGGAACCTCTGGCGGTCGCGCTGGTGGCGCAAGCTCGTCGCGATCCTCGCCATCCCGGTGTTCGCCGTCACCGCGGCGGTCGGCGTGAACGCCGCCTACGGCATCGACACCACGATCGGCGCGATGCTCGGCATCTCGACGGCGGATCCGATCGACATCCCGCCGCCGGACCCGGCCGAGACGAGCGATCCCGCCGAACCGCTGTACGCCACCTGGCAGCCGCCCGCCGATCTGCCGGCGCACGGGGAGACGGGGCTCGTGCCGGGCGGCATCCCGACCACGAACTCCGGCTTCGACGCGCGCGCCGCGCAGCTCTACCTGCCGCCGGCCGCCCTCGTCGCGGACGCGCCGCGGCTGCCGCTCGTGATCATGATGATGGGCCAGCCGGGCGACCCCGACCCGCAGTTCATCGCGAAGGTGCTCGACGAGCACGCGGCGGCGCACGGCGGCCTCGCCCCCATCGCCCTCGTCATCGATCAGCTCGGCGATCCGGCCGACGATCCCATGTGCCTCGACACGGACCTCGGGAAGGTGGAGAGCTACGTGATGCAGGATGTCGTGCCCTGGGCCCGCGAGCACCTCGACGTGCTGCGCAGTGCCGCGAGCTGGACCGTCGCCGGCTACTCCAACGGCGGCGGCTGCGCCGCCTACTTCGGCGCGAAGTACCCGGAGGTCTTCGGCAACATCCTCGCGGTCTCTCCCGTCGAGTACGCCGGCGCCGAGCATCCGCAGGACACGCTGCGCGACGTCTTCGGCGGCGACCAGGCCGCCTACGACGCGGTGAAGCCCGCGAACATCATGGCGGCGAAGGCGCCCTACCCGGACTCGACGGCCGTCTTCACGGCGGGCGAGAACGACCCGGCCTACGTCGCGAGCGCCGAGGCGCTGGCGGATGCCGCGACGGTGGCCGGCATGGCGACGACGACGTTCATCGTTCCCGGTGCCGACCACGGCGTCTCCGCCCTCCTCGGCGGCCTCGACGAGGGCTTCGACGTGCTGTACCCGCGACTCGGGCTGGTGGCGCCGTGAGCGCGGGTGCGGGTGCGGGCGCGGGGGCGGCGGCTGGCGGGGCCCAGCACCGGGGCGACGGCGGTGGAGCCCAGGCGGTGCTCGACGCCGAACCCGTCGGGCGGCTGAGGTCGACCGGCGAGGCGCTCGGGCAGTTCGCCCGACGCATCCCCTTCAGCCTCGGCTTCGCGGCCCTTCTGATCGTGACGGCCGTGCTCGCCGGCACCGCCGGCGGCCCGCCCTCGCACGTGACCGAAGCCCAGTGGGCCGCCGGCGTGCTGACGACGATCGACGCCGGCCGGTGGTGGACCGTGCTGAGCGCGCTCGTGATCCCGTGGGACCCGTTCCAGCTCGTCGCCGGGGTGCTCGCGAGCGTGCTGCTCCTCGGCATCGCCGAGCGCCGGATGGGCACCGCCCGCACGGCGCTCGCGCTCCTCGTGACCGGCGCGATCGGCGTGCTGCTCGGCGTGGTGCTGCAGTGGATCGGCTCGCTCGCAGGGGAGTGGTGGGCGAGCGGCACCTCCGTCGACCTCACGCTCGACCCGCTGACGGGTATCGCCGGGGCGCTGATCACGGCGACCGCGTTCATGGGGCCGCTGTGGCGGCGGCGGTTCCGGGTCGTGACCCTCGCGTTCCTCTGCATCTTCGTGCTGTACGACGGCGACTCCTCCGACGTGTACCGGCTCATCGCGGTGCTCGTCGCCGGCCCCTTCGGGGCGCTGCTCGCGCGCGACGCCTCCGTGCTCCGCATCCCGCGCAGCTCCCATCGCGAGACGCGGACCCTCGTCGCCGCCATCGTCGCCGTGACCGGACTCGGCCCGGTCGTCGCGTTCGCGACCCGCACCGAGCTGACCCCATTCGCCTTCGGCTCCTTCCTCTTCGCCGACCAGCCCGTCGACCTCGACACCGTGGAGCGCAGCTGCGGCGACGCGGCCCCGCTCGCCGAGGACTGCCTGCGCCAACTCACCCTGCTCTCGGCCCAGGGCGTCGGCATGTTCCTGCTGTCGTTCCTGCCGGTCGTGCTGCTGCTGCTCGCCGCCTGGGGGCTGCACCAGGGCCGGCGCTTCGCGCTCTGGCTCGCCATCGCGGTGAACGCGGCGGTGCTGCTCTTCGCCCGGCCCGCCTTCGAGGTCACGAACGAGCTCGGCGACCTCGATTCGGGCGACTGGTCGGTGTTCGACCTCGGCGAGCTGCTGGTCTGGCTCGCGGCGATCGCCCTGCTGCCGATCGCGGTCATCGTGCTGCTCATCGTGACCAGGCGGCACTTCCGCATCCGCCTGGAGCGGCGGGCGCTCGGCCGCTTCGTCGCGATCGTCGTCGGCTCGTTCGCGGTGCTGGCGGTCGGCTACTTCGCCGTCGGACTCGCGACCATCCACGAGTACTGGCCCGCGGCGACGCCCGGCGACGTCGCGCTCGACACCCTCAAGCGCTTCGTGCCGCCGCACTTCCTCGCCGCCACCGACCCGATCGTGCTGCCGGGGCACGACTTCGCGAGTTTCCTCTACGAATGGGTCGGGGTGGCGTTCTGGACCGTCTTCGTCGTCGCGGCGATCCGCGTCATGCACCGGCCGGCCGGTCCCGCCGCCGACGGCGATGCGGCGCGGCTGCGGGCGCTGCTGCACCGCCACGGCGGGGGCACGCTCGGCTTCATGACGACGTGGCCCGGCAACACGCCGTGGTTCAGCGCCGACGGCGACGCGGCCGTCGCCTACCGCGAGATCAACGGGATCGCCATCACCATGTCCGACCCGATCTGCGCCCCCGAGCGCCTCGCCGACACGGTTCGCGAATTCGCGGCCTTCTGCGACGCGCGCAACTGGAGCCCCGTCTTCTACAGCGTGCACGACGAGCTGCTGCCCGTGTTCGACGAGCTCGGCTGGCAGCACATGTCGGTCGGCGAGGAGACCGTCGTGCGCACGACCGGCCTCGAGCTCACCGGCAAGCCGTGGCAGAAGGTGCGGCAGGCCCTGAACCGCGGGATCAAGGAGGGGATGACGACCGTCTGGGCGAGCTGGGACGAGCTGCCCCGGCCCACGATCGCCGAGATCACCGCCATCTCGGAGGAGTGGGTCGCCGAGAAGGAGCTGCCGGAGATGGGCTTCACCCTGGGCGGGATGGCGGAGCTGAAGGACCCCGAGGTGCGGCTCATGCTCGCCGTCGGCCCCGACGGCCGCCTGCAGGCGGTGACGAGCTGGCTGCCGGTGCACCGCGACGGCGACGTCGTGGGGTGGACGATCGACTTCATGCGCCGGGCCGACGGCTCGATGAACGGGATCATGGAGTTCCTCATCGCCTCCGCCGCGCTGCACATGAAGGAGGCCGGGGCCGAGGTGCTGAGCCTGTCGGGCGCGCCGCTCGCGACGAAGCCGCTCGCCCCGGGCGAGGAGCCGCCCCCGCCCACCGCGATGAGCCGGCTGCTCGAGTGGCTCGGGCGCACGCTCGAGCCGGCGTACGGCTTCTCCTCGCTGTTCCGGTTCAAGGCGAAGTTCAACCCCGAGTACCGCACGATCTCAATGAGCTACGCGGACCCGCTGATGCTGCCCGCGATCGGCATCGCCGTCGGCAAGGCGTACCTGCCGGAGGTGTCGCCGAAGGAGGCGATGGCGCTCGTGCGCACCCTCACCCGCGCGGAGTGAGCGCGGGTGTGGTTCGCTGAGCTCGTCGAAGCGCTTCGACGAGCTCAGCGAACCAAGGCTCGCTTCGACAGGCTCAGCGAACCAAGGACGCTTCGACGGGCTCAGCGGGCCAGGGGCGTCAGGGCTTGCCGAACAACCCGACGCCGTAGTCGTGCAGCAGCTCGTACGCCTCGGCGTAGGTCTCGGGCTGCTCCTGGTCGGGCGCGCCGTACTTCGCGAGCAGGATGCCGAGCAGCCCCCGCGCCGGCGGGCTGAGCGGCTTGTCCTTGTGCGTGTGGGCCGGATGCGGGGCATCCTTCTCGGGATTCGGCGGCGTGTACTGCGGGCGCGTCGTCGGCCAGTCGGACGGATGCCTCGGCTGCTCGAGGTTCACGACGTCGAAGAGATCGTTCACGCCGACGTCCCGCCGGGTGAGCGGCTTCAGCCCGTGCAGGCGGCTGAGGGTCGACACGACGGAGGCGTGCTGCATCTCGGTGTTCACCACGGTGCCGGAGCGCGTGTAGGCGGAGACGGCGATGGCCGGCACGCGGCATCCGAGCCGGTCGAACTCGAAGCCCATCTCGCCCGGCTTCGCATCCTCCTGGGGCGGCACCGCCGCGGGCGGGGGTACGTGATCGTAGGTGCCCCCGTGCTCGTCGAAGGTGATCAGCAGCATCGTGTTCACCGCGTTCGAGCCGTTCGGCGAGGCGCTCTGCTTGATCGCGGTGTAGATGTCGTGGATGAGTGCCTCGCCGGCGCGGACGTCGGAGACGGCGCTGTCGAGCACCTCCTGCCCGTCGACGTCGCTCTCCCGCAGCACGCCGAACGGCGGGTGGAAGTCGTTGTGGTTGTAGATCATCCGCGGCTCGATGAAGGCGTACGCCGGCAGGGTGCCGCGCTTCACGTCCTCGTAGAAGTCGGCCATGGTCGCGAAGCGCTCGGTGCGCCAGTACTTCTCGAGCACGGGCGCGTGCAGTACGCCGGTGAAGGACACGATCTGCAGTTCGTCGAAGTAGACGCGCCACGGGATGCCCGCCTCCTCGAGCCGGTTGAAGATCGTCGGCGAGGCCGGGGCGTCGAGCCACTTGCGGTAGCCCCCGCCGCCCTGGTTCGTGACGAAGCCGTGCGAGGTCGAGGCGTGGAAGAAGGAGCGGTTGCAGAATGTCTGTGACGGCACCGCGCAGTACCAGTGGTCGAACACGGCGAACTCGCTCGCGAGGGTCGAGAGCACGGGCAGCATCTCGGGCGAGAAGGAGCCCATGATCTGCCGGGCCTCGGCGGCCGTCGGCTCGGCGCCCTTCTTCAGCCGGCGGTAGTTGACGTGGTAGTCCTTCAGGAAGCCGCTCATCTTCGGCTGCTCGCCGCGCTTCGGGGCGTTGTAGGGCGGCAGCATCTCGTCGACGAAGAGCTCGGCGTTCGTCGCCGGGTCGATCGTGTCGAAGATCTGGGTGTTGACGTGCGGGTACTCCTCGCCCGGGTCGGGGTCGGGCTTGCTCATGATCTCGTCGGTGGGGCCGTCGTAGACGTGGGCGGCGACGCGCGTGCCGTCGGGGCCGACGTTGCCGTAGTCGCCGAAGGCGAGGCCGTCGAAGTCCTGCCCGGCGGGCAGCGTGTCCGGCGTGTAGAGCCAGCCGAGCAGGTTGTCGAAGGAGCGGTTCTCGCCCATGACGACGACGAGGTGGTCGAAGCCTGGCTCCGAGCGCGGCACGAGGCCGGCGAAGTCGTCGGTGCCTTCGGCGAAGCCCGCGCGGTGCCCGATCGCCGCGCCGATCGCGGCCCCCGCGCCGCCGCCGACGACGGCGCCCGCCGCGGCCGCCCCGCCGAGCTTCAGGAAGTCGCGTCGCGACCGGCGGCGCTCGCCGGGTGAGGACGGGGTGGATGCCGCGGCGCCCGTGTCGGTGCCCGCGCCCGGTTCGTCTCGTTCGGTCATCGGTGCCCCCTCGTCGAACGCGGCGGCGGCGCCGCGTGCTTGCGAGTGTAGCCAGGGCGGGCGTGCGCGCCGGCGCGGGACTCGGCGTTCAGCCCGCGAGGCGGGCGGCGGCGTGCTCGCGGCGCAGGATGCCGTAGAAGGCCATGTCGAGCCAGCTGCCCTCGTCGCGGTCGTACTCGTGCTCGACGAAGGTCGCTTCGTGCCGCATGCCGAGCCGCTCGCAGAGCTTCGCGGAAGCGGTGTTGGCGGCCACGAGCTCGGCGATCACGCGATGGGCTTGAAGCGTGTCGAAGCCGAAGGCGAGCACGGCGCCCGTCGCCTCGGCGGCGAAGCCGCGCCCCTGAAACTCGGGGTGCAGCACCCAGCCGAGCTCGAGCCGCGCGTGCTCGACGCTCGCCACCCGCACCATGACGTCGCCGATGACCCGGTCGCGCCCGGGGGCGCCGGGGGAGGGCTCGCCGGTGAGGACCATCGCGAAGTGCACGTTGTCGCCGTCTTCCGCCAGGAGTCGGCTGCCAACACGGCGCATGGTGTGCTCGTGCGCCTCGTCGCGGCTGCGCTCGGGCCAGGGGATGTAGCGGAGCACCTCGGGCAGGCGCTGGTACTGCCACACGTCGTCGCTGTCGTCGGCGGTGAGCGGGCGGATCAGCAGGCGCTCGGTGACGATCGGCCGGCGCTCGATCGCCTCGACGTCGAACGGCAGGGCGAGGGCCGGCCGCTCGCTGGGCAGTGCTGAGGTGGAACTGGCGGCGGCGTCGTCGGTCATGGCACGACGCTACCCGCAGCAGGCGACATCGGCAGCGGCCGGGGGCGGGCGAAGCTCAGTGGGCGCAGCTCAGCGGGCGTCGTCGGCGCGAACGCCGAACAGCGCGTCGAGCGCCTCGATCCAGGCGCGCTGCTCGCCCGAGCGGGCGAACTCGCGCGAGCGCACCATGGGCGTGTGCAGCAGCACGCCGGCCATGTGCCGCAGCGCCTGCTCGACACGACCGTCGGGGTCGCCCGCGCCGCGGCTCTTCGCCCGTTCGATCTCGGCGTCGAGGATGCCGCCGACGTGCGCGCGCAGCGCGACCACGGCGGGCGCGAGGTCGAGCTCCTCGCCCACCGCGCCGAAGTTGCGCGCCGCGCTGTTGACGAGCTCGCGGGCGGCCTCGGTCGCGCCGAGCTCCTCGAGCGGGGCGTGCCGGCGGATCGTCTCGAGGTCGAGCAGCTCGACGCCCTCCACCTCGACGACGTCGGTCGCGACATTGCGGGGCATGCCGAGGTCGACGACGAGCTGACGGGCGCTGCGGGCGGCGCCGGGCACGGGGCACCAGGCGCGGAACTCGGCGAGCACGGCGGAGGCCTCGGCATCCCTCGGCGCGACGTGCGAAGCGGCGAGCGTCGCCTTTCCGCCCGCGAGCAGCACCCGGTCGACCACGTGGTGGTCGGCGGTGGTGCAGGTGATGATGACGTCGGCGGCCGCCGCGGCCACCGCGTAGCCGGCGTGGCTCACAGCCTCGATGCCGTGCGTGCGGGCGAAGCGCTCGGCGCGGCCCGAGGGGGAGTACACGCGCACGTCGTGCGCACCGCGGTCGCGGAGCGCCGCGAGCGAGGCGCCCGCGTACTGGCCCGTGCCGACGAGCAGCACGCGCGCCTTGCTCCAGTCGGCCACCCGGGAGGAGGCGAGCTCGAGTGCGAGGCGCACGAGCGAGCGGCCCGCGCTGCCGACCCCCGTGCGGTTCTTCACCGTCCGCGAGGTCTGCGAGGCCCGCTGGAAGAGGCGCTCGAGCTCCGGGGTGGTCGTGCCCTCGTCACGGGCGCGCTCGAGCGAGCGGCGCACCTGCCCGGCGATCTCTCCCTCGCCGACGACGACCGACTCCAGGCCCGAGGCGACGGAGAACAGGTGCCCGGCGACGGCGTTGCCGTGGGCGAAGTCGAAGGTGCTGCGCAGCTCGTCGGGCTCGAGGCCGGCGACGTCGCCGACGGCGCGGATCGCCTCGTGCACGATGGGCACGGGCGACTCGCCCTCGGGGGCGGCGAGGTCGAGGTAGGCCTCGAAACGGTTGCAGGTGGCGACCACGACGGCGCCCTGCAGGGCGGCGTGGCCGTCGATGATGCGGCCCGCCGCGGCGTCTGCGGAGGCGGAGAGCCGTTCGAGCATGTCGAAGCCGGCGTTCTTGTGGCTCGCGGAGAGGCAGATGAGCACCAGAGGATTCTACCCGCCGTAGAGTGCCCGCCGGACTCGCCGCGACATACGGTGCACGAGGGGGCGGCTCGTCGCCCTCGTGCTAGTGCCGCGCCGCACGACGCGCGGCTCGGCGCGGCGAGGTCGCGACGTCGACGAGCGCCGCGGTGCTCGCGGTGACGACGGGGATCGGGGTCGTGCTCGTCGGCGGCTCCAGGCCTTCGTGCTCGAGCGCGGTGCGGTGCAGCGCCTTCCACGACCGCACCACCGCGTAGAAGGGGGCGTCGGTCACAGCGAAGACGCCGGGCTGCTCGCCCGCGAGCAGGAGCGGCAGGGCGATGCTCGTGCCCTGGCGGCGCACCCGCACGATGACGACCGGCGCGGGTCGGGAGCCGGCGATCAGCTCGTCGGGCCGGATGCTGCGCACTTCGCGCCAGGCGACGTGCGCGGCGCGGCGCGGGCGTGCGCCGCCGTTCCAGAACGACAGCCCGGCCTGGTCGGCGACGATCGAGTAGCGCGTCGCGAGCGGCACCTCGCAGCCGGGCAGCTCGGCCAGGGCGTCTTCGAGCTCGCGGTGGCGCAGGCCGCAGGAGATCCCGCCCTCGAAGCGCGCCTCGAGCGCGCGGCGCCTGGCACGGTTGCGGGCGAGCAGCGCGAAGCGCAGCGCGATCGTCGCGAGCGCCAGCACGCCGACGGCGGCGAGGAAGACACCGGCCGCCGCCGGCCCGTTCACCGAGGGCAGGGTGTCGATCAGCTCCTCGAGCATCGGCCCGGTGGCCGCCAGCACCGCGACGACCGCGACGGTGGCCGCGGCGACCGTCATGGTGAGCGCGAGCCGGTGCTCGCCGGGGCGGTCGTCGGCCGGGGTCGGGAAGGCGGACTGGGGCGTGACGATTCGGGACACGTCGTCTCTCTCCGTGGGGCGCGGAGGCGCGTCGACGTCGCGGTCGACGCGTCGTCGCACCACTGGGGGATGGCGCAACGGCACCGATGCTAGCGCGGACCGCCCGGAAAGGTAAGGGCTCCTTGCAAAACTCCTCACCCGGGCGGGCGAGTGGGCGGGCCGCCGCGGGTCAGGGCGCACGCTCAGCCCGGTGCGGGACAATGGCGGGGTGATGCTCGACACCACCCACCCCCTGCAGGCCGGCCTCACCGCCGATTCCCGTCTCGTCCGCGCCTACGGCGGCGAGCGCCCCGAGACGACGCCCGTCTGGTTCATGCGCCAGGCCGGTCGGTCGCTCCCCGAGTACCGCGAGCTCCGCGTCGGCACCCGCATGCTCGACGCCTGCCTCGACCCCGAGATGGCGGCGGAGATCACGCTGCAGCCCGTGCGCCGGCACGGGGTGGACGCCGGGATCTTCTTCAGCGACATCGTCGTGCCGCTGAAGCTCGTCGGCGTCGACGTCTCGATTGAGCCCGGCCGCGGCCCGGTCTTCGCCCGCGGCTACGCCGACGCCGAGGGCGTCGCGGAGCTCACCAAGATCGACCCCGCGCTCCTCGACGAGCGCGCCGAGCCCATCGCCGAGGCCGTGCGCCGCACGGTGGCGGAGCTGAACGAGACGGCGCCGTCGGGCGCCGAGTCGGGCGCGACCCCGCTGATCGGCTTCGCCGGTGCCCCCTTCACCCTCGCCGCGTACCTCGCCGAGGGCGGCCCGTCGAAGGACCACCTCGCCGCGCGCACCCTCATGCACGCCGACCCCGGCGCCTGGCGGGCGCTGATGGACTGGACCGCCGAGCTCACCGGCCGCTTCCTGCGCACGCAGGTGCTCGCCGGCACCTCCGCCGCGCAGCTGTTCGACTCGTGGGCCGGCGCGCTCTCGCTCGCCGACTACGAGCGCCACGTCGCGCCCGCCTCGGCGAAGGCGCTCTCCTTCGTGCACGACCTCTCGTACGAGCGCCGGCTCGGCGACGGCACCGGCAGCAGCACGACCGTGACCCGCAGCGTGCCCGTCGTGCACTTCGGCGTCGGCACCGGCGAACTGCTCGGCGCCATGCACGACATCGGCGTCGACACCGTCGGCGTCGACTACCGCATCCCGCTCGACGTCGCCGCGGAGCGCGTCGGCGGCGACGTCCCCCTGCAGGGCAACCTCGACCCCGCCCTGCTCGCGGCACCGTGGCCCGTGCTCGCCGACGCCGTCCGCGACGTGCTGCGCCGAGGCCGCAGCGCGCCCGCCCACGTGTTCAACCTCGGCCACGGCGTTCCGCCCGAGACCGACCCGGCCGTGCTGACCCGCGTCGTCGAGCTCGTGCACGAGGCCGGAGCGTGAGCAGCGATCCCGCCGGGCTCGACCCGGCCGCGGCGGCGGGCGAGCCGGTCGAGCCCGAACAGCGGCGCAGCGACGTCGTGGTCGTGGGCGGCGGGGTCGCCGGGCTCGTGGCCGCGCTCGAGTGCGCCAAGATCGGCCTGTCGGTCACGGTCGTCGAGCGTCAGGACGAGCCGGGCGGATGCGTCGGCCGCATCGAGCTCGATGGGCTCTCGCTCGACTCCGGCGCCGAGTCGTTCGCCACCCGCAACGGCTCCGTCGCCGAGCTGCTCGAGTCGCTCGGCCTCGCCGACGACATCGTCACGCCGAACCGCGCCGGCGCGTGGCTCGTCTGGGGCCCCGGGCTTCGGGCGGCGCCGCTGCCGAAGACGGGCGTGCTCGGCATCCCCGCCAACCCGCTCGGCGACGACGTTCGCGCCATCATCGGCTGGGGCGGGGCGATCCGCGCATATGCCGACCGGCTCATGCCGATCCTCCGCATCGGGCGAGCCGACAGCGTCGGCAAGCTCGTGCGGTCCCGCATGGGCGCCGCCGTGCTCGAGCGCCTCGTGACGCCGATCTCCTCCGGCGTCTACTCCGCCGACCCGATGGATCTCGACCTCGACCTCGTCGCCCCCGGCCTCAACGCGGCGATGACCCGCGCCGGCTCGCTGTCGGGCGGCGTCGGCGAGCTCGTGGAGACCCGCCGTGCCGGCAGCGCCGTGCTCGGACTCCGGGGCGGCATGCATCGGCTGGTCGACGCGCTGCGCGCCGAACTCGCCCGCTTCGACGCGGTCGTGGAGACGGGCCGGGAGGTCGTCGAGCTCGAGCGCAGCGGCGCGACGGACGACGCGGGTTCGAACTGGCGGGTCCGCGCCCTCGGTCCCGAGCGCGACCTCGTGATCGACGCGCGCTACGCGATCCTCGCCGCCCCGGCGCAGACCTCGCGCCGCCTACTCGGTCAGGCGGTCGAGGGGTGGGCGGATGCCTCGGACTGGCCGAGCGCCGCCTCCGTTGAGATCGTCACGCTCGTGCTCGACGCCCCCGCGCTCGACGCGGCGCCCCGCGGCACCGGCGTGCTCGTCGCGGCCGACGCCGAGGGCGTGCAGGCGAAGGCCCTCACGCACTCCTCGGCGAAGTGGCCGTGGCTCGCCGCCGCGGCGAACGCGAGCGGCGGCAGCGGTTCGCGCCACGTCGTCCGACTCTCGTACGGCCGCGCCGGCGCGGCGAACCCCCTCGAGGGGCTCGACGACGAGGCGGTCGCCCGCCTCGCCGTCGCGGATGCCTCGGCCCTCCTCGGCGTGCAGCTCGATGCCGCAGCGCTCGTGGCATCGGGCCGCACCGCCTGGCGCGACGCGCTCTCGCACGCCGCACTCGGCCAACGCGCCAGGGTCGCCGAGTTCGAGGACGCGCTGGCCGCGGAGCCCGGCATCGAGGCGACCGGTTCGTGGGTCGCGGGCACCGGGCTCGCCTCGGTCGTGCCGCACGCCGTCGAGGCCGCCGCTCGCATCCGTCACCTGGCGGTGCAGGAACGGCAGTAGCCGGACGGCCTCGCCGGAACGGCGACCCGGCTCAGGCGCGGGTGGCGGCGAGCTGCGCGGCGGTGAGCTCCCGATCGGCGTAGACGAGCCGGATGGCCGAGGCATCCGGATTGCCCGCGTCGGGGGCGCGGTGCCTCAGCGTCAGGCCGACCTTCTCGGCGACCCGGGCCGAGGCCGTGTTGTGCTCCAGCAGGTAGGCCACGATCGGCAGCTCGGGCCGGCGCAGCCGGGCCGCCTCGACCGCGGCCCGCGAGAGCTCGGTCGCGAGCCCGCGGCCCTGCGCCTCGGGGCGGAAGCGGTAGCCGAGGTTCCAGTACGCCCCGTCGTCGCGCCCGCGGACCGCGCAGCCCCCGTGCCCGATGACGAGTTCAGGGTCAGTCGCCTCGCGGATCGTCCATGCCCCGAAGCCCTCCGACCGCCAATCGTCGAGCCAGCGTTCGAGCACCTCCGCCGTGCGCCCGAGGTCGCGATGGCGGCCGGAGGGCAGATGGGTCCAGGTGCGGGCGTCGCCGTAGATCTCGTGCAGGGCGTCGAGGTCGTCGGCGGCCGTCGGGTCGAGCAGGAGGCGTGCGGTGCGCTGCGGCATGCCTGGAGTGTAGGCATCCCGACCGACACGGCGAGTTCATGACCGAAACGGAATATTTGCGTCAACCCCCCTTGCGCCCATCTGCTCGGGGTCTACCCTGGGAAGGGTCGCCGTGCCGAAGGCGGCAGAACATGGGGTGGAAATGAAGGGCAAGATCCTCTTCGTCGTCGGCCTTGGTGTGGGCTACGTGCTCGGCACCCGAGCCGGCCGCGAACGGTACGAGCAGATCAAGCGCGCGGCTGAGGGCGTCTGGAACCAGCCGGCCGTGCAGCAGGGCGTCAGCACCGTGACCGACTTCGCCAAGGACAAGCTCGGCGACGTCTCCGACACCGTGCTCGACGCCGCCAAGTCGTTCATCGGCAACGCGACCCGTGGTTCGGGCGCCACGAAGTCCGAGGTGCGCCAGGCCGCCGAGGCCGCCAAGCGCGGCGTCTCGAAGACGGCGAAGGCCGCGAGCTCGGCCGTCGAAGACGCCGCCGACGCGGTCGGCGATGCCATCGACGCGGCCGCGGAGACCGCCGAGAAGGCGGCGAAGCCCGGCACCCAGAAGCGCACCGCGGCCAAGAGCGGCGCAGCGAAGAAGCCGGGCGGCACGAGCGGCCGTTCGGCGGGCTCCGACTCCTAGGAGGGCGGCACGATGACTGCACCAACAGAAGACGAACGCTCGCTCTTCACCCTGATCGGGCAGCTGCCCGACACGGTGTCGAGCCTCGTCCGGGCCGAGGTCGACCAGGTCAAGGCCGAGTTCAGCTACAAGGCGAAGCACTTCGGCATCGGCTCCGGGCTCTTCGTGACGGTGCTGGTGCTGCTGCCGTTCCTGGTGTTCTGCCTGCTCGCGGCGGCGATCTTCGCGCTCGCGCTCGTCATGCCCGCGTGGGCTGCGGCGCTCGTCGTCGCCGGTGCGATCCTGCTCGTGATGGCGATCCTCGTGGGCATCGGCATCCTGAACTTCAAGCGCGGCGCGGAGCCGCTCGAGTCGATCGACAGCCTCAAGGCCGACCTCGATGCACTGAAGGGAACGGGTGACTATGACCGCCGCTACTGACGCGCACGGCGCCGGCTCCAAGCGCGAGCAGAAGACCCGCGAGCGCAACCTCGGCCGAGTCCAGGCCCGAGCGGCCGTCGTCGACGCCCGTGCGGAGTTCGCCAGCACCCTCAACGCGCTCGAGGACAAGCTCAACGTGCCGAAGCAGCTCGGCATCCGCGTCGACCGCGCGAAGGTGAAGGCCAGGGCGTTCGCCGACCGCAATCCCGCCGGGGCCGTCGCCGTGGCGATCGGTGCGGTCGTCGTCGTCGCGGGCGTCGTCGCCCTCGTCGTGCGCGCCGCCGTCAGCGACGACTGAGCCGCGGCGTCATGCCGGCGCCCACCGCCGTCGAGCGGATGGCCGATGCGCTCCGCGACGAGATCCTGAGCGGCGCGCTGCCCTCGGGGGCTCCGCTCCGCGAGGAGCAGGCGGCCGAACGCTTCGGGGTGTCGCGGCACACGGTGCGCGCGGCGTTCCAGCGGCTCGTGGCCGAGCGGCTCGCCGAGTCGGCGCCCTACCGCGGGGTGCGGGTCACCGAGTTCGACCATGCGCAGGTGCTCGCGCTGCAGCAGCTGCGCGAGGCGCTCGAGGTCGAAGCCGTGCGCATCGCGGGCGACCGGTTCGGTGCGCACTGGCCCGAGGCGGCGCTCGCCCCGGCGATGCTCGCCCTCGACGAGCTCGCCCGGCTCGCCGTCACCGAGGAGGCGCTGCGTCCGCCGGGGGAGCGCGAGACGACGCCGGCCTGGCTCGAGGCCGAGCGGCTGCACCTCGAGGTGCACCGGGCGATCGTCGCCGCGAGCGGCAGCCCCAGGATCGTCGAGGCGCACGCCGCGCTCGGGGCCGAGCTGCGGCTCTTCCTGCTGCACATCCGGCGGCACTACAGCCTCGCCGAACTCGTCGTCAAGCACCGCGAACTGCTCGCCGAGGTGCAGGCTGAGGGCGTCGAGGCGATGCGGCGGCACATCGCCCACTCGACCGGGCTCCTGCTGGGCTCGCCGCCGCTCGACGGGGAGTGACGGCCTCGACGGGAGTGACGGCCCCGACGCGGAGCGGACGGCTCAGGCCGTGAGCAGCGCGTACCAGATCAGCAGCATCGTCGCCGCGAAGCCGACGCCGTAGTTGATCGCGAGGAACCAGCGCCAGCCGCCGTTCGCGCGCGCCGACTCCGCGTCGCTCACCGAGCGGTACGGCCACGCCGCGACGAGGTACGGCACGGCGAGCACGGCGGCGAGCGGCCCCGGCCACGAGGTGCCGAGCATCAGCACCCCCGCCAGCAGCCAGAACCCGATCGCCAGCCGGGTGGTGCGGCGGGCACCCAGCGCGGTCGCGATCGAGCCGATGCCGGCCTCGCGGTCGGGCACGACGTCCTGCACCGCGCCGAAGGCGTGGCTCGCGACGCCCCACACGAAGAACGCGAGCAGCAGCAGCACGAGCTGCGGGGTCACGGTCGCCCCGGCGAGGGCGAGCCCGTAGCAGGCGGGCGAGACGAAGTGCGTGCTCGAGGTGAGGGAGTCGAGGCCCGGGATCTCCTTGAACCTGAGGCCGGGCGCCGAGTACGCCACCACGGCGAACAGGCTGAGCGCCAGCCAGGCCCACGACCACGGACCGCCGAGCAGCACGAGCCACACGACGAACGGCAGAGCGAGGGCGACCGCGGCGATGAGCACGGCGCGATGCCGGGCGCGCGGCAGCAGGGCGCCCTCGACGCCGCCCTTGCGCGGATTCCTCGCGTCGGACTCGAAGTCGAAGACGTCGTTGATGCCGTACATCGCGAGGTTGTAGGGCACGAGGAAGAAGACCGTGCCGACGACGAGGGCGACGTCGATCTCCCGCACGGTCAGCAGGTACGCGGCCGCGAACGGGAACGCCGTGTTGATCCAGCTGAGCGGGCGCGACGCGGTGAAGAGCGCGGGGAGCAGGCGCTGGCCGGATGTCTCGGCGCCGACGGCGCTCATCGGCGGCCTCCCCGGGGTGCGCGGGCGGGCCGGTCGCGGGGCGCCGAGGCATCCGCCCGACCGAGCAGCGTCCACAGCGCGGAGCAGAGCAGGAGCGCGGCGATCGGGTAGGCGAAGTCCTCGATCGGGGCGAGCCCGAGCCGCGGGCCGAGCAGGGGGGCGTCGGCGTAGTCGAACAGGCCCGCGGCGATCATCAGCGAATCGAACACGGCGGTGAGCAGCACGAGGCCGCCCGCCGTGAGCGCGAGCGCGGCCGCATGGCCGGCGGGCGCCCGGCGCCACGCGATCGCGGCGAGCACCGCCGAGACGGCGAGGAACGGCAGGCACAGCACGGCGTAGCTCATCGGCGGGCCTCCTCGGCGGCGGAGTCGGCGGAGTCGGCGGAGTCGGCGGGCCCGGCGGCGGGATGCACGGATCGGTGTGCGCGCAGGCGCAGCAGGCCCGTGTAGCCGACCATCGCGAGCTGGCAGAGGAAGACGAGGAACACGGGCTCCTCGATCGGCAGGTGCGGCGCGAGCAGCAGGCCCGTCGAATAGGCGTTCGGTTCGCGGAAGAAGATGCCGAGCGAGATGCCCCACAGGTCCCAGGCGAGCAGCATCGCGACGCCGACGGCGACCACGACGGTCGCCCGCAGCGGCGCCCGCCAGAAGAACAGCCGGTAGCGCGCGTCGACGAGCGCGACGCAGGCGATCGAGGCGAGCAGCAGCCCCAGGTGGAGGAAGCTCATCCGGTGCGCTCCCGGTCGAGCGGGTCGGCGTGCAGCGGGTCTGGGTGCAGCTCCTCGCTCGGCTCCGGGAGCGGGCCGGGGGCGTCCTCGCCACGGACGGCCTTCGCGACGAGCTCGGCGCTGATCAGGCACATCGGCAGGCCGATGCCCGGGATCGTCGTCGCCCCCGCGAAGTACAGCCCCTCGACGCTCGGCGACACCGTGCGGCCGCGGAACATGGCGCTCTGCCGCAGGGTGTGCCCCGGGCCGAGCGCCGAGCCGCGCCAGGAGTGGAACCAGTCCTCGAAGTCCGCGGGCCCGATCGTGCGGCGCACGAGGATCCGCTCGGCGAGGTCCGGGATGCCGGCCCACTCGGCGAGGGTCGCGATCGCCCGGTCGGCCGTCTCCTCGACCGCACGGTCGCCCCGGCCGTCGACGCCGCCGGCGCCGATCGCGGGATCGGCTGGCACCGGCACGAGGAGGAAGAGGTTCTCGCAGCCGGGCGGCGCCACGCTCGGATCCGTCGCGCTCGGCCGGCACACGTAGAACGACGCCGGGTCGGGGATCGCCGGGCGCGAGCCGAACACCCGCTGGAAGTTCGTGCGCCAGTCCGCCGTGAAGCACAGCGTGTGATGGGCGAGCTCGGGCAGCCGTCCGTGCACGCCGAGCATGACGAGCACCGCACCGGGGCCGGGGTCGCGGCGCGACCAGGATGCCTCGCTCCGCGTCCGCGCTCGGGGCGGGAGCAGCTCGGCATCCGTGTGGTGCAGGTCTGCGGCGGAGACGACGAGCTCGGCCTCCACGAACTCCTCGGTGCCGGTGCCCGGCCCGCCGGCCGGGCCGTGGTGCTGCACCCGCACGCCCGTGGTGCGCCCCCCGGCCGTCTCGATGCCGAGCACGCGCGCGCCGGTGACGAGCTCTGCACCGGCCCGGCGCGCCAGTCGGGCGACGCTCGCGATGATCTCGCCGAAGCCGCCCATCGGGTAGAAGACCCCGTCGGCGAGGTCGAAGCGGCTCATCAGGTGGTACATGCTCGGTGCCCGCTCGGGCGAGGTGCCGAGGAACACCGCCGGGTAGCCGAGGATCTGCCGCAGCCGCACGTCGTCGAAGGAGCGCCCCACCATGCGGTCGAGCGGTTCGAGCAGCAGCTTCGCGAGCCGGCCGAGGCGCCGCCGGACGGGCGCGGCGAGCAGCGCCCCCGGGCGGGCGAAGTCGGTGTAGAGGAAGTGCGTCATCGCGAGCCGGTACGTCTCGTCGGCGGAGTCCAGGTGCCGGGCGAGCGCGGCGCCGGCGCCCGGTTCGATCGACTCGAAGAGGGCGATGGATGCCTCGCGCTCGGCCCGCACGTCGACCGGCTCCGCGTAGCCCTCGAAGTACACCCGGTAGCCGGGGTCGAGGCGCACGAGGTCGAGCTCGTCCGCGGCGGTCGTGCCCATCAGCCGGTAGAAGTGCTCGAACACCTCGGGCATGAGGTACCAGCTCGGCCCGGTGTCGAACAGGAAGCCGTTCGCCCGCCAGCGCCCGGCCCGGCCGCCGAGCTCGTCGCGGGCCTCGAAGAGCCGCACCTCGTGGCCGTCGCGGGCGAGCAGCGCCGCGGTGGCGAGTCCGGCGATGCCGCCGCCGATGACGACCGCGCGGCTCACGGCCGGCCTCCGCGGGCGATCACGCGGGCGACGATGGCGAGCTTTCGCGGCGCGGGCACCCGGACCCGCCGGGTGACGAGCTCGGCCGCGGGCGTACGGCGGAGCCGGGCGGAGAGCTCACCGAACAGCCCGTGGGCGGCGGCGACGGCGACGCGGCAGCCGCGCGGCAGCTCGGCGATCACGGCGGCCGCCTCGGCGAGTTCCGCATCGATGCCGTCGAGCAGGCGCAGCTGCTGGGCCTCCGAGAAGTGCGCCGGGTCGACGCCCGGGAAGTAGCGGCGGCCGCGCAGCGAGGCATCCTCTCCGAGGTCGCGCAGGAAGTTGACTCGCTGGAACGCCGAGCCCAGCGCCCGCGCACCGCGCTCCCAGCGGGCGTCGCGCGCGGCGTCGGGGGCGAGGCCGAGCGCGAAGCCGCGCAGGCACATCAGGCCCACGACCTCGGCCGAGCCGTAGACGTACTCGTCGAGCTCGCGCTCCTCGGTGAACGCGATGGGCTCGAGATCGCGTCGCATCGACGCGAAGAACGGTCGGGTGAGCTCCTGCCCGAAGCCGCTGCGGCGCGCCGCCCGGGCGAAGGCGTGCACGACGAGGTTGGCGCTGTAGCCGCTCTCGAAGGCGGCCTCCGTCTCGGCCTCGAGCGCGTCGAGCAGCTCGCGGCGGCGCTCGCACGGCAGGCCGGCCTCCTCGGCCGGGCCGTCGACGAGCTCGTCGGCGATGCGCACCAGGGCGTAGACCTCGGCGAGGTGCTCCCGCACGGCGGGCGAGCAGAGGCGGCTGGCGAGGCCGAAGGAGGTCGAGTACGCCCGGATGACCCGGGCGGAGCCCTCGGCCGCGGTGCGGTCGTAGAGGGCGAGGCCGGTGGCCGGGGCGGGCGGCGCAGCGGTGCGCTGGGCGGTGCGGGTGCTCACCTGGACCTCCTGGTGGCTTCGGCGGCGAGGCCGAGGAGCTCGGCCTCGAGCGCGGCGGGCAGGTTCGCCGAGGCGATCGCGGTGCGCGCCGCGGCCGCCTCCTCGGCGATGCGCGACTCGACGCGGGCGCGGGCGCCGCTCGCCTCGATCGCCGCGCGCAGCGGGCGGGCGCCCGCCTCGTCGAGGTCGGGCCTGCCGAACGCGCTGGAGGCCGCGACCCACGCCGCGTGCCCGCGGGCGTAGGCGATGAGCAGCGTCTCCTTGCCCTCGCGGAGGTCCCCGAGTGCGGTCTTGCCGGTCACGCGCTCGTCGCCGTAGACGCCGAGCACGTCGTCCTGCAGCTGGAAGGCGACGCCGAGTCGACGGCCGATCTCGCCGAGCCGCTCGACTGTCGCGCGCGGGGCGCCGGCGAGCAGCGCCCCCGCCCGGAGCGGCGCGCTGAAGGAGTAGCAGGCCGTCTTGTCCTCGATCATCGCGAGGATGTCCGCCTCCCCGGGCCGTACCCCGGCGGCGTGCCGCACGTCGGCGTGCTCGCCCGCCGCAGCGGCGAAGACGCACTCGTCGAGCACGGCGAGGATGGCGCGCCGGCGCTCGGCCGGCACGTCGAGGCCGGCCACGACGGAGTGCGCCGCCGCGATCAGCAGGTCGCCCGCGAGGATCGCCGAGGCCTGGCCGTAGGCGTCCGCCCGCTCCCGCTCGAGTCCGCGCAGTGCGGCGTCGAGCGCGAAGCGGCCGGCGACGTTGGGCTCACCCCGGCGCACCAGGTCGCGGTCGATCACGTCGTCGTGGACGAGGAAGGCGGTGTGCAGCAGCTCGAAGGCGGCGGCGAGGGCCACGGCCTCGGCGGCGCACGCCGGACCGGCGTCGGCCGGCTCGGCGACGGGCGCGAGCGCGTCGTAGGCGCCCAGCACGAGCCGGGGGCGGATGCGCTTGCCCCCGCTCGCGGCATCCCGCGCCGCCGCCCAGAGCCGCCGGTAGTCGGCGGCGTGCGCGTCGGCGCGCACGATCGCGTCGTCGAAGAAGCCGCCCAGGTAGCGCTCGACCTCGGCCTGCCTCGGCGGGGTCGCCACGGTCGCCACGAGGCTCACGAGACGAGCGCTTCCGTGCGCAGGCGGGCGTCGGCGTGGCCGCCGAGGAAGGGGAGGAGCTGGGCCTGCAGCACCAGCCAGGGGCTGAACGCCCAGGGCGCGGCGCGGACCGCGGTGGCCAGCTCGGCCGGCTCGACCCAGGCGAGGTCGAGGACCTCGTCGGGATGCGGCGTCGGCACCGAGCTCGTGCGTGCGGTGTAGACCGGGCAGATCTCGTGCTCGACGATGCCCGAGGCATCCGTCGCCCGGTAGCGGAAGAACGGCAGCACCGGCTCGACGTCGCGGAGCTCGAGACCGAGCTCGAACTCGGCCCGCCGGCGCACCGCGTGCGGCAGTGGCTCGGCCGGGGCCGGGTGCCCGCAGAAGGAGTTCGTCCACACCCCGGGCCACGCGACCTTGCCGAGCGCGCGCCGGGTCACGAGGAGCCGGCCGTCGTCGTCGAAGACGTGGCAGGAGAAGGCGAGATGGAGGGCCGTGTCGGCGCCGTGCACGCTCGACTTGGGGGCGGTGCCGATCTGGTTGCCGGCCTCGTCGAGGAGCACGACCTGCTCGACGGGGGCCCCTGGCGCCTGGATCGGCGTGATGCTGAGGTCGGTCATGTCGGCTCCTTCGACCACTCCGGTGGCGAGGTGCCCGGTCGAACCCCTCGCCTCGGCGAATATCTCGCCTGGCTAATGAGTAGCTTAGCAAGAATCCTCTTGCCTGGCTAGAATCTCGATATGGCAGATGAGCGTGAGCGCAGCCGGCGCGTGGAGTCGGCGATGCACGACCCGCGCATCGTCGACCGCGACGAGGAGCTCGTCGACCGCAGCGGCCTCGCCGACGAGGAGGTCGACCAGGTGGTCCGCGTCATGCAGGCCCTGCGCGGCTGGCACGCCGCCGCCGAACGCATGAGCGAGGCCTCCCGCCGCTACATGCAGCTCAACCAGACCGACATGCGGGCCATCCGCTTCCTCATCGCCGCACGCAACCAGGGCATCGTCGTGACGCCCGGCGCGCTCGCCGAGCACCTCGGCATCTCCAGCGCCTCGACCACGAAGCTGCTCGACCGGCTCGAGCGCGGCGGCCACGTCACCCGCTCGCCGCATCCGAGCGACCGCCGCGCCCTCGCGATCGCCGTCACCGAGCACACCCGGCAGGACGCCCGCGAGACCGTCGGCCGCCAGCACGCCCGTCGCTTCGCCGCCGCAGCCGCCCTGGCACCGGCGGAGCGCGAGGTCGTCATCCGGTTCCTCGACGCGCTCGCTGCGACCGGGCAGGACTGAGCGGCCCGGAATTCCGCGCCGTCCGGCGGAGCCAGGGCCTCCCTTTTGGACCTTCCGGGGGAAAGAGGGAGACTGGGGGTATGTCTTCCCCCGCTGCCGAAGGGGCAGCCGACGAGCTCCGTCACGCGTCCGAACCCGAGCAGTCGCCCGAGGGCTACACGCTCTTCGCCGTGCTCCGAAAGGACCCCGCGCGCCCCGATGACCTCGACGGGCGCGATGTGCCGCGCTTCGTCAGCGAGCTCGACGGCGTGATCGCGCTCGTCGAGAACGAGGGCGTCACGGTGCGCGGGCTCTACGACGTCTCCGGCCTCCGTGCCGACGCCGACGTCATGATCTGGCTGCACGGGGCCACCGCCGAGGGTCTGCAGTGGGCGCTGCGCGAGCTGAAGCGCAGCCGCCTGCTGCGCGCGCTGCTGCCGACGTGGAACGCCATGGGCGTGCACCGCGACGCCGAGTTCAACAAGGCGCACGTGCCCGGCTTCCTGCGCGGCATCGAGCCCAAGGCGTGGATGACGATCTACCCCTTCGTGCGCAGCTACGAGTGGTACCTGCTCGACCCCGCCGAGCGCTCCCGCATGCTCGCCGAGCACGGCCGCAAGGGTGCCTCGTTCCGCGGCGCGATCGCGAACACCGTGAGCGCCTTCGCCCTCGGCGACTACGAGTGGCTGCTGCCGATCGAGTCCGACGAGCTCACCGAGCTCGTCGACCTCATGCGCGAGCTGCGCGCCACCGACGCCCGCATGCACGTGCGCGAAGAGGTCCCGTTCTACACCGGTCGACGCATCTCGACCGCCGAGCTCGTGGAGGTGCTGCAGTAATGGCCGCGACGAACCTGGGCTCGACGGGAGCCGCAGCGCCCGAGCGCGAGGCCGCCCGCGGCCGCAAGCCGGCCCCCGCCGCCGAGGCGTACTGCGCCTCGGGTGCGTGCGTGCCCGGCGCGACCGAGCCGGCCCAGTCGGGCCCCGAGCACGTCACCGAGCCCGTCGCGTACGACGCGATCCTGCTGGCCGGCTTCGGCGGGCCCGAGGGGCAGGACGACGTCATCCCCTTCCTGCGGAACGTCACGAGCGGCCGAGGCATCCCCGACGAGCGCCTCGAAGAGGTCGCGCACCACTACCGCCACTTCGACGGCATCAGCCCCATCAACCAGCAGAACCGCGAGCTGAAGGCCGCCCTCGAGGCGGAACTCGCCCGACGTGGCGTCGAGCTGCCCGTGATCTGGGGCAACCGCAACTGGGACCCCTACCTCAACGACGCGTTGAACGAGGCGAACGAGCGCGGCTTCACCAAGCTCATCGCGATCGCCACGAGCGCGTACAGCTCGTATTCCAGCTGCCGCCAGTACCGCGAGGACTTCGCCGACGCGCTCGCCGACACCGGCCTCGGCGAGACCATCCAGATCGACAAGGTGCGCCAGTTCTTCGACCACCCCGGCTTCGTGCAGCCGTTCATCGAGGGCGTGCGCGACGGCCTCGCCGAGCTCGAGCGCCGGGTGGCCGACCTCGACCGCACGAGCGGCGTCGAGGTGCTCTTCGCGACCCACTCGATCCCGTCCACCGACGCGGCCAAGTCCGGCCCGGCCGAGCGCGGCTTCGGCGAGGGCGGCGCCTACGCGGCCCAGCACCGGGCCGTGGCGGAGGTCGTCATGCGCGAGGCCGGCGCCAGTGACGTGCCCTGGCAGCTCGTCTACCAGTCCCGCTCCGGCCCCCCGTCGATGCCGTGGCTCGAGCCCGACATCAACGACGCCATCGCCGAACTGCCCGGCACGGGCCGCAAGGCCGTCGTCATCGTGCCGCTCGGCTTCGTGAGCGACCACATGGAGGTGCTCTGGGACCTCGACAACGAGGCGCTCGAGAGCTGCGAGGAGCACGGGCTCGAGGCGGTCCGCGTGCCGACGCCGGGCACGCACCCCGCCTACGTCGCGGGCCTCGTCGACCTCGTGCTCGAGCGCGTCAACGGCACGCCGACCGAGGAGCGCCCGGCGATGACCGAGCTCGGCCCCTGGTACGACGTGTGCCGCCCGGGCTGCTGTGAGAACGTCCGCCTCGGCTTCCGCCCCGCACTCGCCGGGATCGCGCCGTGACCGAGGTCATCCGTGTCGGCACCCGGGGCAGCGCCCTGGCCGTGGCCCAGACCCGCTGGATCGCCGAGCGCATCGCGAAGGCCGCCGGCGGCGCCGAGATCGAGCTCGTCGAGGTCACCACGCACGGCGACACCTCGCGTGCCTCGCTCAGCGAGATCGGCGGCGAGGGCGTCTTCGCCGCTGCCCTGCGCGAGTCGCTGCTCGCCGGCGACTGCGACGTCGTCGTGCACTCCCTGAAGGACCTGCCGACGTCCGAGCACGAGGGGCTGCGTCTCGGCGCGGTGCCCAAGCGCGCCGATCCACGCGACGCGCTCTGCGCCCGCGACGGCCTCACCCTCGCCGAGCTGCCCGAGGGCGCCCGCGTCGGCACCGGCTCGCCGCGCCGCATCGCGCAGCTGCGCTCGGTGCGCCCCGACCTCGAGGTCGTCGACCTGCGCGGCAACGTCGACACCCGGCTCGGCAAGGTGGCGAGCGGCGAGCTCGACGCCGTCGTGCTGGCCGCCGCGGGGCTCGGCCGGCTGGGCCGGCTCGAGGCGGCGACCGAGCTGCTCGAGCTCTCCGACTGGCCCACCGCGCCCGGCCAGGGCGCCCTCGCCGTCGAGGTCCGCCGCGAGCGCGGCGAGCGGGTGCTGGAGCGCGCGCTCGAGGGCGTCGACCACCGCTCAACCCGGGCCACCGTGCTCGCCGAGCGGCTCGTGCTCGCCGGGCTCGAGGCCGGCTGCTCCGCGCCGATCGCCGCGAACGCCTTCATCGAGGACGAACTTCTCTTCCTCACGGCCACCGTGTACAGTGCCGACGGGGCGCGCAAGCTGACGAGTTCTCACGCTGCGACCCCCGAAAGCCGCTCGACCGCCGACCTGGCCGAGGCGGCCGGCGACGTCGCCGAGCGCGTCGTCGCCGAACTCCTCGGCAACGGTGCCGCAGACCTGGCAGCACTCGAGGAGCCGCGGTGAGCGAATTCGAACCGATGACGGGCACGATCAACGTGTCCGTCTCGGGCGACGGCAAACCACTCGCCGGCTGGCGCGTGCTCGTGCCGCGCGGCGGGCCCTGGGGCGACGCGGTCGCCGCGGCGCTCCGCTCGCGCGGGGCCACCCCGGTCATCGCCCCCATGATCAACTTCGCCCCGGCCGACGACCAGGCCGCCCTGGAGTCCGCGCTCGAGAAGCTCGGCCGCGGGGAGTTCGACTGGGTCACGCTCACGAGCGCGACCACGGTCGACGTGCTCTCCACCTACGGCGCCACCATCCCGGCGTCGACGAAGGTCGCGGCGGTCGGCGAGACCACCGCCGCGGCGCTCACCGCCGCCGGGTACCACGTCGACATCGTCCCCTCCGAGGAGAACTCAGCCCGTGGCCTGCTCGAGGAGTGGGAGGCCGCGACCGAGGGGCAGAAGGGCCTGCGCGTGCTCGCCCTCCGCTCGGCGATCGCGAAGCAGGTGCTCTCCGTCGGCCTGCAGCGCATCGGCCACCACGTCGAGGCGGTCGTCGCGTACCGCACCGTCGGGGTGCCCATCGCGGAGAAGGTCGTCGACGACGTCCGCGCCGGCAACGTCAGCGCCGTGCTCGTGACCTCGGGCAGCGTCGCCGAGCAGGTGCAGCAGCAGCTCGGGCCGATCCCCGAGCAGACGCTCGTCGCGGCCATCGGCCCGCAGACGCAGCGGGATGCCGCGAAGCTCGGTCTGCGGGTCGACGTCGTCGCCGTCGAGCGCAGCGCCGAGTCGCTCATCGACGCGGTCGTGAACGCCGCGCTCGCGCGGGCGTAACGGCCGCGCGAGCGGTCGGCGACACAAGGGCTGCCGCTGCCCGTAGTCTCGGCTCATGACTTCGAGCGGGCCAGGCGAGCGCACCGTCGACGACGGCTCCCGCGGCACGCGCGCGGCCCGCATCGTCGGCATCGACTACGCGCGCTTCCTCGCGCTCGCCGGCATGATGGCGACCCACCTCTGGACGTGGCAGGCCGACGGCGGCACGCCCGCCCTCTCCGCCGCGCTGCAGGGCAAGGCGGCCGCGCTCTTCGCCGTGCTCGCCGGCGTCGGCATCGCGCTGTCCACCCGCCGAGCCATCGCGGGGGGCCGGGTGGCGTCGGCACGCTGGGCGGTGTTCGGCCGCGGGCTCGCTCTGCTCGTGATCGGGCTGACCCTCGGCCTGTTCCCGGGGAGCATCCTCGTCATCCTCGCCTACTACGCGCTGACGTTCTGGGCGATGATCCCGTTCCTGCGCGTGCCGAGCCGGGTGCTGCTGCCCATCGCCGTGGGCTGGGCGCTCGTCTGGCCGCCGCTGCTGCAGCTCGCCCGGGCCGAGCTCGTCGTGCCGTTCGAAGTCGGCAGCGCGAGCTGGCTCGACCTCGAGGACCCGCTGCGACTCGTGCGGGGCCTCCTCGTCACCGGCGTGTACCCGGTCGGCACCTGGCTCGTCTACACGATGGTCGGGCTCGTGGTGGGGCGTGCCGTGCTCGCCGTCGTGGCGGAACCCGCCCGGCTCCGCGCCCTCGGCATCCGACTCGCGGTGATCGGGGCCGGCCTCGCCGCCGTCGCCGTCTCGCTCAGCTGGCTGCTCGCGGTGGTGTTCGGCGGCCTCGAGCGTCTCGCCGAAGCCCGGCCGGAGCTCGGTGCGGCCGGCGTCGCCGAGCAGTTCCTCGCCGAGCAGTACGGCGGACCGCCCGGCGGCAGCCTCTGGTGGCTCGCCTCGCCCGCGCCGCACACGGGCACGAGCTTCGACCTCGCGATCACCTGCGGCACCTCGCTCCTCGCGCTCGGGCTCTGCCTCGCGCTCGGCGCGAGCCTCGGACCCCGGATGCGCCGCGTGCTCGCCCCGCTCGGGGCCGCGGGCGGCGCCCCGCTCACCGTCTACACGGCGCACGTGCTGGCCGCCGGGCTCGTCGACGCCCTCGCCTCGCTCGAGCCGTGGGACGACGGCATCCCCTGGCAGGTGTCGAGCCTCCAACTGTGGCTGCTGCACGTCGCGGGCGCGCTGCTCATCGGGCTCGTGCTCGCCCTCCTCGACCGGCGCGGACCGCTCGAGGCCGTCGTCGCGTGGGTCGCCCGCCGCTTCGCGCGGCTCGGGCGTCGTCCCCGCGGGATGGACTAGTAGACGTAGTAGTAGGCCTTCGCGCCGGACTCGCCGCCGAACACCTTGCCAACCTTGGACCAGTAGCCACCGCTTACATCGACAGAACGAAGACAATTCGTATATGCGCTGCAGGCGGTTGTGCGGTGCTTCTTTGATTTGTGGAAGTAGTGCGACTTCACGATCCAGGTGTTCCCGCCGAACTTCTCTACGCCGTACTCGAAAGTCCCGCCCTCGGCCGACACCGAGGTCAGCGCATGCGCCGCAGTCGCGCTACTCAGAACCAGTGCGGCACCCGCGGCGACCGTCATCAGGCCAGCCGCGATCTTCGACATCTTGGTCATGTTCACTCCCGTCGTGTGTGGTTTACCTACGCATCATCGGGTACGTATCGGCTAGTCTTGGTATCCTGTAACTTGCCTGTCAAGTGTTCGGTGAGGTTCGTGGTCGCGGCATGGCGCGACAACCGGGGAGGGAGCCTCGATGAAAATAGCTGGGCTCGGGGTGGTGGCCGCGCTGCTTTCGATAGCGCTGTCAGGTTGCACCGGAGGTATCCCAGCAGGCGACGAGGCGGTCGAGGCCCCTGACTTCGAGGGTCCGTGGGCTGCCGAATTCGCGTCCGCGTATGAGGAAGCCACCTCGCAGGATGCTCGAGATGCGCTCGAGGACGGTGAGATCACCGAGCTGGAGTTCGCCGAGATGGAACAGCGCTACGGCGAGTGCCTCGAAGCCGCGGGAATCGAGTTCGGCGGGTTCAACGACGACTTCTCGCACGGCTTCAACTTCCCTGACCACATGACCTACGAGGACGCGGATGCCTTGCTGAACGAGTGTTCAGAGCAGACCGGAGAACGGCAGATCAGCTCCCTATACAGCTCGATCGCTCAGAATCCGCAGAATGTGAATCCGGGCGAACTGCAGGTGGCGTGTCTCATCGAGAAGGGGCTGGTGTCGCCGGACTACACGGTCGAGCAATGGGAGCAGGACGTGCCGAACCACAGTTATCCGATCATCGAGTCGCCGACGAGCGAGAAGGACGTCGCCGCGTGCGAGAGTGACCCGCTCGGCGCGTCGGTGGGCCCGTGAGACTCAGCCCCGTGCAGTACTTGAGCGGCGAGTAGGCCAGGGATGCGGGTTTCATCATCGGTCGGCCTCGGTGTCGTCTGCACCGTCAGCGCCCTGGCACTGGGGGCGTTCGGCGCTGCGCTCTATCTGGCCCCGGCCACGCCGCCCGCCCTGGCGGATCCTACGGCCGTCAAGACCGTGCCGGTGGCGACAGTGCCGTTCGCCGATGAGCGGCCAGTCGAGCTGCAACTGACGTTCAACGCGCCGGTGCAGATCACCTCCCCCGTCGATGGGGTCGTCACCGCATTCCGGTGCACGCCGAACGGCGCGCTCGACTCCGCTTCCACCTCGTTGTCGATCGACGGGATGCCGCTTCTCACCATCGCGACACCGACGCCGCTGTGGCGTGATATCTCGCCGGGCGATACGGGCGCCGACGTCCAAGGCGTACAAGACTTCCTCAACGGCCGCGGGGGCGACCTGACCGCCGACGGGACCGCAGGGCCGCGAACGATTGCGGCGCTGGTGAAGCTCGCTCGTGCCACGGGCCAGCCGGATCCGTCGACGACCACGGTTCAGCGGGCGGCGTTGCTTTGGATTCCGTACGAGGGGGCCCCGGTCTCCAAGTGCTCCGCAGCCCTCGGCCAGGCGGTCGCAGCCGGCACCGAAGTCGCGACGGTTGCGGGCGGACTTCGCGGCGCCGATGTGGACCTTCGTGGTCAGGAACTCCTCCCGGGAGCACGCGAAATCAGCGTCTCGGGCGAGTCGTTCCCTCTGGACGAGGACAGCCGAGTTCGTGATCCTGAGGTCCTGGCGCGGATCGTCGAGACGCCCGCGTACCGGGAAGCGCTCGCCGACGGCGCGTCGAGCCTGAAGGTGACGATGGCGTTGGTCGAACCCGTCGAAGCTGCGTCGGTGCCCCCGTCGGCGCTTGTGAACGTCGGACCAGGAACGGGGTGCATCGTGACGGCCGATCACGGCGCGGTCGCGGTGGAGATTCTCGGCTCGAAGCTTGGCCAGACACTGATCCGGGCGAGCGACGGCGAGCTCCCCGGCGAGGTCGACATCCGGCCAGGGAACGACGTCACGTGCGACTGACCGTCGATGCGGTGGGGCATCGCTTCGCTTCGGACCCGTGGCTCTTCCGATCCGTCTCCGTGACCCTTGAACCCGGACATGTGTACGCGCTGACCGGTCCGTCCGGATCGGGGAAGAGCACCCTGCTCGGGATTCTCGCCGACTGGATCCGCCCGGCCGAAGGGGCCGTCGAACGAGACTCCATCGACCGGGTGACGTGGGTCTTCCAGAACCCCCACGGCGTGCCGAAACGGCGTGCGCTCGACCACGTCGCTCTCCCCCTCCTCGCACAAGGGTGCACGCCGCCCGAAGCCGACGAGATCGCACGTGGGCTGCTCAGCCGGTTCCGGCTCGAGCATCTGGCCGACCGGCGATTCAGGGAGCTCTCCGGCGGCGAGGCGCAGCGACTGATGCTGGCTCGCGGAGTCGCCGCGAAGCCCGATCTCTTCCTCATCGATGAACCGACCGCGCAGTTGGACCGCCTGAGCGGAGCAACGGTGAACGCGGTGCTCGCTGCGACAGCCCAGGAGCACAGCATCGTCGTGGTGGCGACCCACGACGCGCAGACGCGTGAGGCGTGCACCGACCACATCGACCTCGGTCAGTTCGCCCCCGAAACCAGCGAGGCGGGGAGGACGGCGCCGGCATGAGGCTTTCAGCTCTTGTCCGTGAAGCGTTCCGCAACCTCCGCTCGGGAACCACTCGCGTGGGGCTGCTCTTCGGCGTGTCCGCCGCGCTCATCTCGGGCCTGTGCGCAGCAGAGGGCACGACTGTCCTGGCGATCCTCGAGGACTCGGAGCGGTACCGCGATTCCGGCGCTTCAGTAGTGATCGTCACCGCCGAAGGCCAGATCTCCGGATCCCTCTGCGAGCAGCTCGCCGACGTCGATGGGGTGCGAGCCGCCGGGGCAATCCGAGAGGCGGACGAGAAGCTGATCGCACTCACTCTGCCGGATTCGCCGATCCCGTTGTACGAGGTGAGCCCGGGATTCCCACCGCTGCTCGCTCGTCATGATCCGACCATCGCTGGTCTCACCCTCGGCGAAGACGCGGCGACCGCGCTCGGGGTCGGGCCCGGGGATTCGGTCGATTCGCTCCAGGGCGGTGCGATCGTCGCTGAGACGTATGCCTACCCAGTCGACGGGAGGCGAATCGGCTATTCGTTCGCAGCCCTCGAGCCGTCGAGCGACGAGCGGGCGTTCGACGAATGCTGGGTCGACGCGTGGCCTCCGCTCGACGGCCTCGACAACCTGCTGCTGACAGCGGTCCAGCCCTCCGCGGCGGAGTCTGGGGAGCCGCCGCAATTGAGCAGGCTGAACGCCCGTATGGGGGACGCGTTCGACGGGCCGAGCCGGTTCGCCGCTCGCCTGACTGGCCTCTCGGCACTGCTGGCGGGGATCCTCGGGTTCGCCGTCGGCTGGCTGTCGGTGCGGCTGCGCCGGCTCGAGCTCGCCTCCGCTCTGCACAGCGGTGTCCGGCGAGGGGCGTTGACGGGCATACTCCTTCTTGAAGCGGCCTTCTGGATCGTTCCCGCGAGTCTGGTCGCACTCACCGTGAGCACGCTTGCCGCGAGCGCCGCGCCCGATGGACTCAGCATGCCCGTGCTCGTCCTGGGCCTCAGGATCCTCTACTGCGGAGCGGTCGCCGCGTTCGCGGGGACCGCCTGCGGCATGGCGACGGTGCGAGAGCGGCACCTGTTCCGCTACTTCAAAGAACGGTAGTCGGCCCGACCGGGCTTCAGCCGTCGGCGCAGTCCGATCGCGAGGACGGGAACCCGGGGCCAGGCGACGTCCAGCCGGGCCCGCGTAGGCTTGACGGGTGAGCTCCGCGCCAGCCATCCGCCCCCGTCGTCTGCGGCAGAGTCCCGCGCTCCGCCGCCTCGTCTCCGAGACCCGGCTGCACCCCGCCGACCTCGTGCTGCCGATCTTCGTCCGCGAGGGCGTGTCCGAGGCCGTGCCGATCGTCTCCATGCCCGGCGTCGTGCAGCACTCGCTCGAGAGCGTCAAGGGCGCCGTCGCCGAGGCGGCCGAGGCCGGCATCGGCGGCGTCATGCTGTTCGGCGTCCCCGAGACCCGCGACGCGATCGGCTCGGGCGCGACCGACGCCGACGGCATCCTGAACGTCGCGACCCGCATCGTGCGCGAAGAGGCCGGCGACGCGCTCGTCGTGCAGACCGACCTCTGCCTCGACGAATTCACCGACCACGGCCACTGCGGCGTGCTCGACCCCTCCGGCGCCGTCGACAACGACGCCACCCTCGACCGCTACCGCGAGATGGCGCTCGTGCAGGCCGCCTCCGGCTCCCAGCTGCTCGGCCTCTCCGGCATGATGGACGGCCAGGTCGCCGCCGTGCGGCACGCCCTCGACGCGGCCGGCTTCGCCGACACCGCGATCCTCGCCTACTCCGCGAAATACGCCTCGGCGTTCTACGGGCCCTTCCGCGACGCCGTCGAGTCGACGCTCGAGGGCGACCGGCGCAGCTACCAGCTCGACCCCGGCAACCGCCGCGAGGGCCTGCGCGAGGCGACCATCGACATCGAGGAGGGGGCCGACGTCGTCATGGTGAAGCCCGCGGGCGGCTACCTCGACGTGCTCGCCGACGTCGCCGCCGTGTCGGAGGTGCCGGTCTGGGCGTACCAGGTGTCCGGCGAGTACGCGATGATCGAGGCCGCCGCCATGCACGGCTGGATCGACCGCCGCCGCGCGATCGTCGAGTCCGTGCGCTCCATCCGCCGCGCGGGCGCCGACGCCGTGCTCACGTACTGGGCGAGCGAGCTCGCCACCTGGATCCGGAACGGGGACGAGGCATGAGCGCCCTTCGACGAGCTCAGGGGACCAACGAAGCCCTTCGACGAGCTCAGGGGACCAGCGGGGCTCAGGGGACCAATGCCGAGCTGTTCGCGCGCGCGCAGGCCGCGATCCCCGGCGGGGTGAACTCGCCCGTGCGCGCCTTCCGCTCCGTCGGCGGCACGCCCCGCTTCCTCGTCTCCGCCCGCGGGCCGTACGTCACCGACGCCGAGGGCCGCGACTACGTCGACCTCGTCGCCGGCTGGGGCCCCGCCATCCTCGGCCACGCCGACCCGCGCGTCGTCGAGGCGGTGCAGGCGGCCGCCGCCCGCGGCCTCTCCTTCGGCTCCTCGACCCCCGCCGAGACCGAGCTCGCCGAACTCGTCGAGGCCCGCGTCGCCCCCGTCGAGCAGCTGCGACTCGTGTCCACCGGCACCGAGGCCACCATGAGCGCCATCCGCCTCGCCCGCGGGGCGACCGGCCGCGACGTGCTGGTGAAGTTCGCCGGCCACTACCACGGCCACTCCGACGGCCTGCTCGCCGAGGCCGGCTCCGGCCTCGCGACCTTCGCGCTGCCCGGCTCCGCGGGCGTGCCCGCCGACATCGCCGCGCTCACCCTCGTCGTGCCGTACAACGACCTCGACGCGCTCGCCGCGGTCTTCGCCGAGCACGGCGAGCGCATCGCCGCCGTCATCGTCGAGGCCTCCGCCGCGAACATGGGCGTCGTGCCGCCGCGACCCGGCTTCAACCGGGCGCTCGTGGAGCTCGCGCACGCGCACGGCGCGCTCGTCATCAGCGACGAGGTGCTCACCGGCTTCCGGGTCTCCGAGGCCGGCTGGTGGGGCCTTGAGGCGCGCTCGGCCGACACCGCGTACACGCCCGACCTCATGACCTTCGGCAAGGTCATCGGCGGCGGGATGCCGGTGGCCGCCCTCGGCGGTCGCGCCGAGCTCATGCAGCAGCTCGCGCCGCTCGGACCGGTCTACCAGGCGGGCACCCTCTCCGGGAACCCGGTCGCCGTCGCCGCGGGCATCGCGACGCTCCGCGCCGCCGACGCCGAGGTGTACGGGCGGCTCGACGCCACGGCCGCGACGATCTCGGCTGCCGTGTCCGAGGCGCTCGCCGCCGAGGGCGTGGCGCACGCCGTGCAGCGCGCGGGCAACCTGTTCAGCTTCGTCTTCGGCGCGGAGCTCGCGGGCGGCGCCCACGACTACGCGACCGTGCAGCGGCAGGAGGCGTGGCGCTACGCCCCGTTCTTCCACGCCATGCTCGACGCCGGGGTCTCGCTGCCGCCGAGCGTCTTCGAGGCGTGGTTCGTCACCGCCGCGCACGACGAGGCGGCGATCGGCCGCATTCTCGACGCGCTGCCGGCCGCGGCGCGCGCCGCGGCATCCGCCCGCCCCGCCTGAGCCCGCCCCGCCTGACCCACACAACTCAGGAACGCGCTGGCGCAGCGCGCCGCCGCGCCCCGCCCTGACGGGAACCGGACGCGTCCGCGCCGGATTGTTCCTGAATTGTCAGGGGTGATCGGGCAGGATGGAGGGCATGGCGAAGCTCCGCGTGCACAGCGACCGCGTCGAGGTGCAGCTCACCCCGACCGAGAAGTCGCTCGCCCTGCGCGGCGACGACATCGTCGTGCAGCAGGGGGACATCCGCTCGGCCATCATCACCGACGACCCGTGGATCTGGATCCGGGGCATCCGCCGCCGGGGCACCGAGGTCCCGCTCGTCGTCGCGGTCGGCGTGTGGAAGTACCACGGCGGCAGCGACTTCGTCATCGTCAAGGGCAAGCGCCAGGCGGTCGTGCTCGAGCTGTCCGGCGGCGAGTTCGCCCGGCTCATCGTCTCCACGAACCACGCGGCGCAGCTCATCGAATCGCTGCGGCTCACCGCGGCGGCCGCCGACGAGGCGGAGCCCGCCGCACCGGGCGAGTAGCCGCGGGTTCGTCACCCGAGCGCGGGTCATCTAGGATGACTCGCGGACGCCGCAGGCAGGCGTCCGCGGGATCCGGGGGCCGCGACGGCGGCGGCCGGGCTCGGAGAACGGAACGGGGTGCGCCTGTCGGCGGTCCGATGACGAGCTGGCAGGGAGGGGCCGCGTGGCGAAGCGATTGCCCTCTGCGCCGCCCGTCCTCGCGGGCTACAGCTACGTGCGCCCGCTCGGCACCGGTGGCTTCGCCGATGTGTTCCTCTACGAGCAGGACCTGCCGCGCCGCGTCACCGCGGTGAAGGTGCTGCTCGCCGACGTCGTCGACGCCGAGGCGCGCCGCTCCTTCACGGTCGAGGCCGACGCCATGGCCAGACTCAGCGCGCACCCCTCGATCGTCACCATCCACCAGGCCTCGATCTCGGCGGACGGCCGTCCGTACCTCGTGATGGAGTACTGCCCCGATTCGCTCGGCGCGAAGGCCAAGCGGGGGCCGATGCCCTACGACGAGGTGCTCGACATCGGCGTGCGGATGGCGGGCGCCCTCGAGACGGCGCACCGCACCGGCCTCCTGCACCGCGACATCAAGCCCAGCAACCTGCTGCTGAACTCGCTCGGCGCCCCCGTGCTCGCCGACTTCGGCATCGCCGCCGCGATCGGCGACGGCCAGGGCGAGGCGTTCGCCATGTCGATCCCGTGGAGCGCGCCGGAAGTGCTCGGCGAACAGACCACCGGCACCGTCGCCTCCGAGATCTGGGGGCTCGGCGCGACCCTCTACACGCTCCTCGCGGGCCACAGCCCCTTCGAGCTGCCCGACCGCGCCCGGAACACCGTCGACCAGCTCTCCCGCCGGGTGCTCTCGGCGAGGTACACGCCGCTCTCGCCGCGCGGGGTGCCGCCCCGCATCGACGCGGTGCTCGCGACCGCGATGCAGCGCGACCCCTCGCGCAGGTACGCCTCGATGAACGAGTTCGGCGAGCAGCTGCGCTGGGCCCAGTACGAGCTCGGTCTCACCCCGACGACGCTCGAGGTCGCGGCCCCGGAGTGGGCCGCCGCCGCCCCGATCGACTTCGCCGACGCCTCGACCCGCGGGCCCGTCGTCTCCACCGTGAAGCCCGACGGCCGGCTCGCCGCGCGCACCGCGTCCGCCGCGACGCCCCGTGGGCGCGTCGTCGACGACGGCGGGCTCGCCGCCGCCCCGGCGCGCAACGGATGGCTGAAGCCGACGCTCATCGGCGTGGGAGCCGGCCTCGGGGTGCTCCTCGCGGGCGCCGTCGCCCTGAACCTCACGGGGATCCTCTGATGGCCGCCGCGCAGCGGGAGCGCAGCGGGCGCCGACCCACCCGCGGGGCGATCATCGGCGCCGTGGCCGGCGTCGCCGCCGTCGCGACCGTGGTGACCCTCGCGGTCACGGCGAACGGCTACGAGGCGCAGCAGGTGCCCCGGCTCGAGACCTCGGTGTGGGTGAGCCGCGACGCGGGCCAGTACGCCCGGGTGAACACCGACCTCGCCGAGATCGACGTCGTGCGCGACGTCGACGACCCCAGCGCGATCGTGCAGTCCGGCTCGCGCGCCTCGGTCTACAGCCAGGGCCTCGGGCAGCGCTGGCCGGTGAACGTGGCCGACCCCGTCGATCTCGTCGGCGACGAGGGCGTGGGCGGCACCCCGACCCCGGTCGGCACGCGCGAGGTGCAGTCGGCGGGCGACTGGATCGCCTATCGCACCGACACCGGCACTGTGCACGTCGGCCGGATCGAGAGCGAGCAGCCGGTGCCGGTCGACCCGTTCGCGGGTGAGGAGCAGGGCGCCGGCGACGACGAGACGTACGCCGCCAACGCCATCGGCATCTCGCCCGACGGGCAGCTCGTCATGTACTCCGCCCGCGAGGGCGCGGTGCGCGGCTATGACGCCGAGGGCGGCCGCTTCACCGATCCGACGCCCATCGAGTCCCCGCCCGCGGCGGACGCCGGGGTGCAGCTCGCCGTCGTCGGCGAGCACTGGCTGCTCGTCGATGCGGCCGACGGTCGCGTCTGGGTCGACGGCGGCGCGCCCGAGCAGCTCGACGTCGGCGCCGACGCGCTGCTGCAGCAGAGCGCGGCGTCCGGCGACACGGCCTACGTCGCCGACGCCGAGGGGCTGCTGTCGATCCCGCTCGACGGCGCCGACCCCGAGCGGGTCGCGAGCGACGCGGGCACGCCCGCGCGCCCCGTCGTGGCGGGCAGCACCGTCGTGGCGGCCTGGCTCGCGCCCGACGGCGGCAGCGCCTGGTTCAGCGACACGGGCGAGTCGGTGGCGCTCGCCATGCCGGCCGGCGAGACGGATGCCTCCGCCTCGCTCTCGCCCGTGCTGCGCACGAACGGCGACCGGGCGGTGCTGAACGAGACCGCGGGCGGCTTGCTCTGGACGCTGCCCGACGGCCGGCTCGTGCCCCTCGAGCAGTGGAACCTCGACGACGAGGTGGAAGACAAGGTCGGCACCCAGCAGGTGGAGGACCTCGCGCGGCAGGAGCCGCCCGTCGCGGTCGCCGACTCCTTCGGGGTGCGCGCGGGCCAGCAGGTCGAGCTGCCCGTGCTGCTGAACGACCACGACCCCAATTCGAAGGACGTGTTGACGGTCGACCGCGCCTCGATGGCCGGCGGCCTCGCCGATCCGGGCTTCGGCGAGCTCTCGCTCGTCGCGAACGACCAGACGCCCACCGTCCGCGTGCGGGCGACGAGCGGCTCGACCACCTTCAGCTACGCCGTCACCGACGGGCAGGCGAGCTCCGCGCCCGTGACCGTCACGCTCACGGTCGTGCCCGACGACCAGAACTCCGCGCCGGTCTGGTGCGGCGTCGAGGGGTGCGTGCAGCAGTGGCCGTCGCCGCAGCTGATGCCGGGCGGTACCGCGATCGTCGACGTGCTGTCGGGCTGGGTCGATCCGGAGGGCGACGCCTTCGTGCTCGCCGGCGCCGAGCCGCTCGACCCGGCGGCCCCGGTCACGGTCGTGCCGATGGGCAACGGCCGCGTCGCCATCCGGCACACCGACCCGAACGCCGCCGGCACCTCCGTGCCGGTGAAGATCACCGTCGCGGACGTGCACGGGGCGAGCGCCGAGGCCACCCTCGACGTGCGGGTGACCTCGAGCGCCGCTCTCGACGTCTCGCCGGTCGCGGTGACCGCGGGAGCCGGGCGTACCGCGATCGTCTCGATCGCCGACCATGCCTCGGGCGGCTCCGGTTCGCTGCGCCTCCTCGACGCCGTGCCGACCGCCTCGGCGGAGGGCGCGGGCCTCGAGGTCGTGCCGAACGCCGCGGCGGGCCAGGTCGAGCTGCGCGCGGCCGAGCCGGGGGCGTACACCGCCACCTTCACGGTGCAGGACCTGGTGACGCGCGCCGAGCAGGCCGCGACCATCCGCGTCACCGTGGCCCCGCCGGGCGCGCCGATCGCGATCGCGCCGATGACCGCCTTCGTCCGGCAGGGCGAGGACACCATGGTCGACGTGCTCGGCGCCGTGCAGAACACCGGCGGCCGGGTGCTCATGGTCACCGACGCCGTCTCCGTCTCACCCGAGCTGAACATCGGGCTCGTCGGCCAGTCCCAGGTCCGGGTGGCCGGGGCGACGCGCGACGGCCAGCCCGGGCTCGTCGGACGCGCGCGGGTCACCGTGTCCGACGGCGCGGGCGGCACCGCCGTCGGCGACCTCAGCGTCTTCCTCGTCGCCCGCACGGCCGGGCTCAGCCCGATCGCCATGCCCGACACCGTGACGATGCGCGCGGGCGAGCTCGTCAGTATCCCCGTCACCGCGAACGACGTGAGCCCCCGCGCCGAGCGGCTCGTCGTGCATCCCGAGGTCACGGGCTCCGGCACCGCGGGCGAGCTCGTGTTCGCCTCCGGCAGCAGCATCCGCTACCTGGCGCCGAAGACCCCCGGCACCTACGAGCTCGGCTACGCCGTCGGCCTGGAGCAGGCGCCCGATCGGCTCGACCACTCCACGGTGACCGTGACGGTGCTGCCCGACGGTGCGAACCGCGCGCCGCAGCCGCGCTCGCTCGTCGCCCGCGTGCTGAGCGGGCAGAGCGTGTCGATCCCCGTGCCGGCCGCCGGCATGGATCCGGACGGCGACCGCACCGTGCTCACCTCGGTGACGCAGCCGGGCAAGGGCCTCGGCGTCGCGACGATCTCCGCCGAGGGCGACGCGATCGTCTACACCGCCCCGGCCGACGGCACCGGCGACACCCAGCCGAGCTTCGAGTACACGGTGCGGGATGCCTCGGGCGCCACGGGCAGCGCGGCGGTGCGCGTCGGCGTGCTGACCGCCGCGGTCACCGACGCGGCGCCCGTGACGTTCAGCGACTACGTGCGCGTGCAGCGCTCCTCCGACTCCCCGGTGACCGTCGACCCGGCCGGCAACGACCTCGACCCGGCGCAGGGCGCGCTGCGGCTCGTGAAGCTCGTGCCGAACGCGCCGGAGGGCACCCCCGAGTACCAGCGCCTCCTCGCGCTCATCGACGACCAGACCTCCCTCGGCGACCGCCGCGTGGTGCTGCGCGCCGGCGACGTGGTGGGCACCAACTCCTACCGCTACACCGTCGCCTCCGAGCGCACCTCCTCGACGGCCGAGGGGCTCATCGTGGTGAACGTCACGGAGTCCGCCTCGACCGAGGTGCCGGTCGTGAACGACACCGTCGTCACCGCGCGCACTCGGCTCGATCTCGAGCAGCGCGGCCTCGACGTCGTCAGCGGCCGGGTCGTCTGGGCCTCCGGCGACGCCCGCACGCTGAAGCTCGAGCTGTGGGGCAAGGCCGCGGCGTCGGCCGGGTACACCGTCGAAGGCCAGCGCATCCGCGGTCCGCTGCCGAAGGACGGCGCCCTCGTGCCGTTCCGCCTGAGCGGCGAGAACACCGCCGGCGGCGAGGTCGAGGCGTTCGGCTTCCTCATCGTGCCCGCGGCCGACGAGCTGCGCGTGCAGTTGCGCGGCGACGTCAGCCCCGTCGAGGTGAAGGAGGAGGGCTCGAAGACCTTCGACGTCGCGAAGCTCCTCGACCTCGCCTCGGGCGACGCCGTCGAAGTGGCCGGCGACGGCGAGTTCCCCGTGCAGCGCAAGGCCGCGAGCTGCACGCCCGCGGGCGGCACGAACGTCGAGTACCGGGCCGGCGCCGGCGCCCCCTGGTCGGACCTCTGCCTGGTCGGCGTGCGGCTCCCCGGCCAGCGCGCGTGGTCGCAGGTCGCCGTGCCCGTCGCCGTGATCCCGAAGGACCCGCAGGCCATCCTCTCCGCCGTCTCCCGCACGGTCGCGCCCGGCGCGAGCGAGACCGTGCGCCTCTACGACGAGATGACGAGCTGGGAGGGCGGCCGCGAGGGCGACCGCAGCAAGCTCGACTACGCCGTGACCTACCAGGGCAGCGCATTCACCGTCACCCAGCAGGGCTCGAAGGTCACCGCCGAGGCCAGGGCGGATGCCCGGCCGGGCACCCGCGAGACCGTCACCATCGGCGTGAGCGCCTTCGGCGGGCTGACCTCGGCGATCACCCTCGTCGTCGGGCAGGCGCCCGCCGACCAGCCGCGCGGCGCGGTCTTCACGAAGCAGTGCTCGGTCGACCAGGGCAGCTCCTGCTCGATCCCGGTCGTCGGCGTCTCCGGCGAGTACGACCCGTTCGCGGGCAAGACCGGCTCGGGCCTGAAGCTCCGCTCGATCGGCTCGACGTCGTGCCCCGTCGCGGGCATCGGCATGCAGGGTGACACCGCCATCACCGTCACCTGGCCGAGCGGCCAGAACGCGTACGGCGGCGAGTGCGTGGTGCCGTTCACGGTCGTCGACGCGCAGGGCCGCACCGGTGAGGGCCGGGTGACCGTCGACCTGCTCGGGCTGCCGCAGGCACCGGCGTCGATCGCGACCGCCGACTACACGAAGAACTCGGTGACGATGGAGGTCTCGCTCGGCGAGGCGCTGCGGGCGCACCCGGCGGTGACGGGCGTCGAGATCCTCGAGGGCGGGCGCTCCGTCGGCGCCGACTGCCGCCCCGGCGCCCCCGGGGTGTGGCTGTGCGTCGTCGGCGGCCTCGTGCCCGGCGAGCGGCACTCGTACTCGGCGCGCGCCGTGAACGGCGTCGGCGCCTCCGCGGCGACGAGCTCGGTGGAGGCCTGGGCCTACGAGGCGCCCACCGTCGACGGCGTCGTCGCGACCCCCGTCTACCGGCCCGGCACGACCTCGCAGGGCACCGGCGTGGTGCAGCTCACGATCACGGCGGATGCCGACGCACGCTCGTTCCGTGTGCAGGAGACCGGGCAGACCATCGACCGCACCGGCAAGCAGACCACCGCCGATCTGACGCTCGCTCCGGGCCCCCAGACGATCACGCTCGTGCCGATCAGCGTCTACACGCCGCCCACCGGGCGCGGCAACAACGAGGGCGGGCAGACTGCGACGCCCGTGACGGTCGCCGGCGCGCCGTTCTTCGACCCGAATGGCATCGCGGCGACGGCGACGACGAACTCCTCCATCCGCATCTCCGGCGTCGGGCTGCAGCAGAACCACAGCGCCAAGGCGGCCGAGATGGTGTACTTCGCGTGGCGTTCGGGCAGCGAGCCGCAGTGCTCCGCCGACGGCAGCGGGGCGCTCACGTACAGCTCCGGTTCGGCGAAGGTGTCCAGCTCGCCCGACATCGACGGTCTCGACGAGCGCAAGCGCTACTACATCAAGGCCTGCGGCTCGAACGGCTTCGGCGTCGTCGCCTCCGGCGTCGGCGAGGTGCGCGTCTACACGAGCGCCGACACCCCGACGGGCGAGGCGAGCTACACGGTGGCGACGTCGCCGGCGCAGAGCGGCCGGCACTACCGCTACGAGGCGACGGGCCCGAGCCTCGCCGCGATCGAGGACTTCCACGTCGAGTACCGCTCGAACAGCAGCAACTGGACGAGCGACTTCGGCGCCGCCGTGAACGACTGGTCGAACCCGGGGCAGGTCTTCGCCCGGCAGTGCCACAACACCTGGGGCGGGCTGTACTGCTCGAACGAGATCCAAGTGACCGCGAACACCGCGCCGGCCCCGGTCTCGGTCGACTTCAGCGGCTCCTGCGTGGCGATCCCGCCGAACGAGTCGAACGTCTCGCTCGCCGAGGCGGGCGTGACCGTGACGAACGCCGGCGCCGGCTCGGCCGTGCTGCGCAGCTGGAGCCGCGACGCCGCGAACTCGCCGACGAAGGCGACCGTCGTCGTCGGCTTCGACGGGGCCTACGGCGATCTCGCCGACATCAGCCGAGAGATCGACGTCTGCCCGGCGCCCGATCCGCCGGACCCCGAGCCGGATCCCGATCCGACCGTCCCCGACCCGGGCACCGGCGGATGACCCGCCCCGCCTTCCCCAGCACCGATCCCCGCCGAGAGGACCACCGATGACCATCGCCCCGGAACAGGCCGCCTGGTTCCACGAGACGTTCGGGCTCATCGCCGACAACGTCGAGCAGGCGCTGCTCGGCAAGCGCCACGTGATCGAGCTCGTGCTCGCGACCGCGGTCTCGGGCGGCCACGTGCTGCTCGAGGACGCCCCGGGCACCGGCAAGACCGCGCTCGCGCGGGCGATCGGGCAGACGATCCACGGCACCAGCTCGCGCATCCAGTTCACGCCCGACTTGCTGCCCGGCGACGTCACCGGCATCACCGTGTTCGATCAGAAGTCCGGCGAGTTCGAGTTCCACGCCGGGCCGGTGTTCGCGAACATCGTGCTCGCCGACGAGATCAACCGGGCGAGCCCGAAGACGCAGTCGGCGCTGCTCGAGGTGATGGAGGAGGGGCAGGTCACGATCGACGGCGTCACCCGCCCGGTCGGCACCCCCTTCCTCGTGATCGCCACGCAGAACCCGATCGAGCAGGGCGGCACCTACCGCCTGCCGGAGGCGCAGCTCGACCGCTTCTCGATCAAGACCTCGATCGGCTACCCCGACGAGGCCGCGACCATGCGCATCCTGCAGGGCGTCGGCACGCCGAAGGGCGAGCTCGAGGCCATCGTCGGCACCGACACGATCGTCGCGATGACGGAGCTCTCGCGCAGCGTCTACGTGAACCCGCTCGTCTCCGACTACATCATGCGGCTCGTCGACGCGACCCGTCGCGCCTCCGAGGTGCGCCTCGGCGTGAGCGTCCGCGGGGCGATCGCCCTGTCGCGCCTCGCGATGACCTGGGCGGCCGCCGCGGGGCGCAGCTACGCGACGCCCGACGACGTGCGCGAGCTCGCCGTCGCCGCTCTCGCCCACCGTCTCGTGCTCGAGCCGGAGGCCGAGTTCGACGGGGTTACCCAGAACGCGGTCGTCAACCAGATCCTGCTCGACGTGCCGGCACCGAGGGAGAACGGGGTGGCGTGAGCGCACCCGAACGCCTGCTCCGCGAACCCGCGGGCCACGACACCGTCACCTCGACGCGCGGCGCCAGCGTCACGCGTCGTTCGGCGACCCGTCTCGGCGGCATCACGGGCGGCGCGGTGCGCCTGCGCCGCGGCTGGCGGCGCGCGGGGGATGCCGCGGGCCGAGCCGTGCGCTGGGTGCGCGAGACGGTGTCGCCCGCCGGCGTGCTGCTCGCCGTGCTCACGGTGGGCGGGGTCGCCGCGGGGTGGGCGTTCGGCTGGATGGAGGCCTGGGTCGTCGCGGCCATCGCCGGCGTGCTGCTGCTCGCCTGCGTGCCGTTCCTGCTCGGCGCGCACGACTACCGGGTGCGGCTCGAACTCGACCGCGACCGGGTGGTCGCGGGGTCCGAGATCCGTGGCGGCCTCGACCTGGTGAACGAGGGGCGCCGGCTGGCGCTGCCCGGCGTCGTGGACCTCCCGGTCGGCCGGGGCCTCGTCGAGGCCCACGTGCCGCTGCTGCGCGCCGGCGCGCACCACCACGAGGAGCTCGTCATCGCCGCCCAGCGCCGCGGCGTGATCGACGTCGGACCGATGACGGTCTCGCGCGGCGACCCGTTGCGCATCCTCCGCCGCGAACTCAGCTGGCCCGAGGTGCAGCGCGTCTACGTGCACCCCGTGACCGCGCAGCTGCCGCCGTCGAGCGCCGGACTCATCCGCGACCTCGAGGGCGCGCCGTCGAGCCAGCTCGTCGACGCCGATCTCTCCTTCCACGCCGTGCGCGAATACGAGCCCGGCGATTCGCAGCGGCACATCCACTGGAAGGCGACCGCCCGCACCGGCACCCTCATGGTGCGCCAGTACGAGGAGTCCCGGCACGCCCGCATCGCGGTGCTGCTCGACCTCGACCTCGACGGCTACCGCGACGAGGACGAGTTCGAGCTGGCCGTGAGCGCCGCCGCCTCGCTCGGGGTGCAGGGCGTCCGCGAGGGCCGCGACGTGCTCGTCGGAGTCAGCGCCGAGCTCGATCCCGCCGATCGCGGCAGCGTGCAGGCCATGCGCTCCCTGCCGACGGTCTCGCCGCGCGTGCTGCTCGACGCGACCTCCGCGATCGAGGGCGCCTCCGCCGAGGGCGCCGACGCCCGGGTCATCCGCCTCGAGTCGCTCGCCGCGCTCGTCGCGCGCTCCTTCGCCGACCTGTCGATCGCCTACCTGGTGACCGGTGCGGAGGTGCCGACGGCCCGGCTGCGCCGCGCCGCCGTCGCCCTGCCGCCCGGCATCGCGATCGTCGCGGTGCGCTGCGAGCCGGGCGCTGAGCCGGGGCTCCGCCGCTCGCGCGAGCTCGCCGTGCTCACGATCGCCGAGCTCGCCGACCTCGGCCAGCTGCTCGCGAGAGGAGCGGCCCGATGAGCGCGCCCGAGGCCGCGCCGGCCCGGGGCCGTCGCGCCGACCGAGCGGAGCGCTTCGATCGCGGCCCCTCGCCGTTCGACGAGCGGAGCCTGCTCGGCCTCGGCTACGTCGTCGTCGCCGTCGTGCTGGCGACGATCGCGGCGTGGCCGGTCTACGGCTCCCCGCGCATGGTGCTCGTCGCCGCCGTCGGCCTCGTGCTCGGCCTCGGCCTCGCGGTCGTCGCCCGGCTGCTGCGCTGGCGCGGCGTGGTCGGCGCGCTGCTCGTCACCGCGTTCGCCGTCGTGGGCTACGCGCTCGTCGTGGTCCCCGTGGCCATCCCCTCGGCGCTCGGCAGCCCGATGCGCATCGTCGAGGGCGTGCGCGACGGTTTCGTCGGCGTGATCGTCGGCTGGAAGCAGTTGCTCACCCTCGCGCTGCCGCTCGGCGAGTACCAGGCGGTGCTCGTGCCGTTCCTGCTCGTCATCCTGCTGGGCTCCCTCTTCGGCGGCCTGTTCGTCCTGCCCGATCGCGGCTGGTCGCCGCTCGCCGTGCTCGTCGGCTTCGGCATGACGGCGTTCGGCATCGTCTTCGGCTCGAGCGCGCTGAGCGCCCCGCTCGTGCTCGGCCCCGTGCAGGTGCCGGCGCCCAGGGAGCTCCTCGTCGGCGTCGGCGGGCTGCTCGCCGCGGTCGGCTGGCTGCTGCTCCGCTCGCGCTCCGCGCGCCGGATCGCCCTGCAACGGGCCACCGCCGGCACCGTGCAGCGGGCCGGGCTCTCCGGCTGGGTCGCGGTGCGCCGCCGTGCGGTCGCCGCCGGGCTCGTCGCCGTCGCCCTCATCGCCGGTGCCGCCGTCGCACCCGCCGCCGCGGAGCTCGCCGACCGCAGCGCGCTGCGCGACCGCATCGAACCCGAGCTCGCGGTGCGGCAGGCGCCGTCGCCGCTGTCCGGCTACCGCGCCGCGTTCACGAGCGAGCGCATCGACGAGCCCTGGCTCGAGCTCGACGGGGAGACGACGGGCGTCGAACGCGTGCGCATCGCGACCCTCGACGAGTTCGACGGCGAGATGTTCCAGGTCGCGGCGGACCCCGCCGACCCGAGCACCCGGTTCACCCGCCTGCCTCGCGCCGCGGGAGCCGGCGACGCCGTGTTCGAGCTGACCGTCGGCGACGGCTACCGCGGACTCTGGGTGCCGGCGCCCGCCGGGCTGCAGGCCGCGCCCGACTTCTCCGGCCCCCGCGCCGTCGCGCTCGAGGACGGCTTCCACCGCTCGGCCGACGGCGCCACCGCGATCACGATCGCCCCGCTCCCGGGCGCCACGGGGCGCGACGCCGAGCGCGGTCTCACCGCCGGCGACCGCTATCGCGTCGTCGCGGACGCCGACGAGCTCCGCGGCCTGGAGACGCTCGGCAGCCCGGCGACGCAGTCGGGCATCGACGAGGAGCGCTATCCCGCGCTCACGGCCTGGGCCGAGCTGCAGGCGCAGCCGCGGTCCGCCGAGGGCCTCGCGACCCTCGTGGAACGGCTCCGCGCCCGCGGCTATCTGAGCCACGCGGCCGGCGACGGCGAGGCGGCGGCCGGCTGGATCGAGCGGATGGGCTCCGGCTACGCATTCCTGCCGAGCTACTCCGGCCATTCGACGGCCCGGATCGAGGCCCTGTTCACGCAGCTCGTGGACCAGCAGCGGCTCGCGGGGGAGCAGGCCGGCGACGCCGAGCTCGTCGCCGGTGTCGGCGACGACGAGCAGTTCGCCACCGCCGTCGCGCTGCTCGCCCGCTACCTCGGCTTCGAATCGCGGGTCGTGCTCGGCTTCCGGCTCGCGGGTGCCGAGGAGGTCGACGGCGTCGAGCGCTGCACCGAGGTCTGCCCCGGCGGTGCACTCGCCGCCTGGGTCGAGGTGCGTTCGCCGAACGGCGACTGGGCGACGGTGGATGTCACGCCGCAGCACGAGGTCGCGCCGAGCTTCATCAAGGAGGGTGAGCAGCTGCCGCAGCATCCCACCCGTCCCGAGCGTCCCGACACCGACACGCTCGACCCGCCGCCCGCGCAGAGCGACGCGAGCGAGTCGGAGGCGGCCCCCGCCGAGGAGGGCGGGCCCGACCTGGCACTGCTCTTCGCCGTGCTGAAGTGGACGGGCCTCGCGCTCGCCGCCCTGCTCTGCCTGCTCCTGCCGGTGCTCGTGCTGCTGGCGGCGAAGCGCTGGCGCCGTGCCGCGCGCCGTCGTGAGCCCGCGCCCGAGGTGCGCATCGTCGGCGCCTGGGACGAGCTCGTCGACCGCTACGTCGACGAGGGCGTCCTGAGCGGCGAGGCCGGCACGCGCTCCGCGACCGCGCGGGCCAGCGGCCGGCCCGCCGCCGTCGCGCTCGCGGCACTGGTCGAGCGGGCCGTCTTCGCCGGCGACCCGCCGAGCCCTGCCGACGCGGATGCCGCGTGGGCCATCGTCGATCAGGAGACCGAAGCCCTGCGCGGCCGCGACGGAGCCCCCCGTCGTCTCGGCGTGATGCTGTCGTTCGCGTCATTCCTGCGTACAATCCGACCCGCACGTGTTCTCACGGAGGAGCCCGCCAGATGACCCCCGCCGATTCCCAGCAGTTCGCCGTCGTCATGCTCGTGACGACGCTCGTCTGGTTCGTCGTCGCGCTCGGACTCTACGTCTGGTACGCCGCGATGCTCGCCCGGGTCTTCGAGAAGTTCGGCCTGCCCGCGTGGTCGGCGTGGGTGCCGGTCTACAACGAGATGCAGCTCTTCGGCCTCGGCGGGCAGCCGAAGTGGGCGGCCATCCTGCTGTACGTGCCGATCGTGCAACTCGTCGGGCTGTACTTCCGCATCCTCGCGGTGCACCGGGTGACGACGCAGTGCTGGCGCGGGGTCGGCACGACGGTCGTCGGCATCCTGCTGCCCCCGGTGTGGGCGACGATGCTGGCCCTCGGCGCCGCGCCCGACCCCGAGCGCGGCCGGCTGCCGAAGCCGTTCGGCACGAACACCGGACCTTCGCCCGTCGCCCAGGGGCCCCTCGCCGCCGGCCAGCCCGGCGTCATCCCGCCCGTCGCCCCGCAGGGTTCCGCGTTCCTGCCGTCGCAGGAGCCCTTCGCGGCAGGCGGACCGGGCCACGCACCGGCGCACGCGCCGTTCTCCGCACCCGCGCCGGCGACCGCTCGCCCGGCGCCCGCCGCTCCGGCCGCGGCGCCGATCGTGCCGCCGAGCTTCGCGGTGCCGCCCGTCACTCCGCCGGCCGGCGGGACGCTGCCGCCGGCTCCGCCGCAGCAGCCGGCCGCTCCCGTCGCGCAGCCCGCCGCGCCGGTGTTCGCACCGCCCGCTGCGCCTGCTGCTCCGCCCGCTGCGCCTGCTGCTCCGCCGGCCGCGTCTGCCCCGGCCGCGCCTGCCGCGTCCCCGGCCGCGCCTGCCGAGCCGAACCGCATCGAGCCGATGCCGCCGGGGCCGGCGTTCGTGGAGTCCGCCTCCGCCTTCGCCGACTCGGCCTCGATGTTCGCGGGAGCGGCCTCCGCGTTCGCGGCCTCCGCCCGCGCCGAGCCGGCCTTCAGCCCGCCGGCCGACGACGAGATCGCCGACGCGGCCACCATCATGGTCGCGCCCGCCGACGAGGACCCGATCGACCGCACCGTCGTCGTCGAGCGCCGCCCGCGCATCACCTGGATCCTGGTCACCGACGAGGGCGCCCGCCTGCCCCTCGACGCCGCCCTCGTCGTGCTCGGCCGCAACCCGCGTCAGGTCGGCGAGGGCGAGCAGCGGCTCGTCGTGCCCGACTCCAGCCGCACGCTCTCGAAGACGCACGCCGAGCTGCGCCGCGACGGCGAGCAGTGGACCGTCGTCGATCTCGGTTCGACGAACGGCGTGCTCGTGCCCGACCGCTTCGGCGAGGAGCAGCTCATCGACCCCGGTGTGCCGACGCCGGTCGCCGAACGGCTCGTGCTCGGCACGCTGGGCCTGCGGATCCTCCGCGCCGAGGCCGAGAGGACCGGCCCCGTATGACCGACCCGCACGCCGTCACCGTCGCCTCCGCCGTCGCCACCGACGTCGGCCTCGTCCGCCGCGCGAACGAGGACTCCGCCCTCGCCGAGTGGCCGGTGTTCCTGGTCGCCGACGGGATGGGCGGGTACGAGGCGGGCGACCGGGCGAGTGCCGCGGTCGTAGAGGCGTTCCGCCGCCACGTCGTCGGCCGGTCCGCGGCGACCGTCGGCTCCGTGCGCGACGCGCTGACCGCGGCCGCGGACGAGGTCGCGAAGGTGGCGGCCGAGACCGACCGGGGCGCGGGCAGCACGGTGACGGGCGTCGTGCTCATCGAGGACGAGGGCGAGCCCGCGTGGCTCGTGTTCAACGTCGGCGACTCGCGCGTCTACCGCCACCACGGCACCGAGCTGGAGCAGCTCACCGTCGACCACTCGCTCGGCCAGGAGCTCATCGACCGCGGCGCCATGCGGCGCGAAGACCTCGCGAGCTTCGACCGCCGCAACGTCATCACCCGGGCGATCGGCGCCCCCGACAGCACCGCGGACAGCTGGCTGCTGCCCGTCGTGAACGGCGAGCGGCTGCTGCTCTGCTCCGACGGGCTCACCGCCGAGGTGAGCGACGAGGGCATCCGGGCGACCCTGACCATGAGCGGCCGGCCGGAATCCGCCGCGCAGGCGCTCGTGCAGCGCGCCCGCCAGGCGGGCGGCCGCGACAACATCACGGTCGTGGTCGTCGACGTCATCTCCGGCGGCATCGAGGAGCTCGGCGACGGCACCACCTCGATCCGCCCCGCGGCGGACGGCGAGGAGGCCGACGACCACACGACGATCCCGGTGCGTCGGGCGGCCTCGTGAGCGAGGAGCGCGCACGGAGCGAGGCGATGTCGCACGGCGGCGTCGGCGCGCACGACGAGGTCGAGGACGCGACCGTCATCGTCGAGCGCACCGCCGAGCGCCTCGCCGGCGCCTCGCTCGACCAGGTTCCGGACTGGGACCCGGCGGATGCCGACACGGCCGACCGGCCCGAGGAGGCGACCGTCGTCGTGGACCGCACGGGCGGCGGCGAGTTCGACGAGACCCGCGTCGTCGACCGAGGTGCCTCCGCCGAGCGCGCCGAGCGCGCCGAGCGCGCCGAGCGCGCCGAGCCCGGCACGGCGGCCGAAGCGGTCGTGACCCCCGCGGAACCGGTGCTGAAGACCCCCGATCGGCGCCGCCGCCGTCGTGAGCCCGTGCCCGCGCCGGTGTCGGACGAGGTGCTGCGCACCGCCGAGCACGGCCCGGGCGTCGGTGTGCTCGACCGCTATCCGGCGCGCACCGGGGAGCCGCTGCGGATGCCGATCCCCGATCTCGGCGAGGCCCCGGGCCCGACCCGGGACGCGTCGGCCCCGCTGCCCTCGGTCGCCCGGCGCAGCCGCCGCTCGGCCGTCGGCGCACTCGTCGCCGTCGTGGTCGCGGGGGCGCTCGGCCTCGCCGGTCTCATCGCCGTCGGCTCGATCCTCTGGCGCTCGCTCTTCGGCTGACGCGCGCCGCGGCATCCGACCGAGGTCAGGACACGTCGCGGCGCCAGCTCGTCGCCCCGCCGATCACGGCGAGCACGACCGCGATGCCGAGCAGCACGAGTCCGCCCTGCCACCACACGAGCATCTCCGCGGCGCCGCCCGGCGTCGCCAGCGAGTAGAACGAGGCGCCGACGAGGGCGTCGCTCGCCGAGCCGGGCAGGAACTTGCCGATGGCGGCGGTCGCGTCGGAGAACGAGGTCGCGAGGCGCAGCAGCGGCTCGACGAACTGGGTGAAGGCGAGCACGATGACGATCGCCGCGACCTGGTTGGGCACGACTGAGCCGAGTGCAGCACCGATGGCGGCCCAGAGCGCCATCGCCAGGATGCCGCGGCCGATCATCGCCCAGGTGTCGCTCTGGTCGAGCAGCGTGTCGAGCCCGAACACGGCGAGCATCGCCGCCCCCGCCCCGACCGAGGCGAGGAACGCGATCACGCCGAAGCCGGCGCCGATCGGCAGCTGTGCGAGGAGCTTCGCCCCGAGCACCGTGGTGCGCTGCGGCGTCGCGAGGAACGTCGCCGTGAGCGTGCGGTGCCGGAACTCTCCGGTGACGGCGAGCACGCCGATGATCACCGCGAAGACGTAGCCCATCGAGGTCGCGAAGCTGTAGATGAGCGGCGCCAGGGGGGTGTCGCCGAGCGAGGGCGCCGACGCGCCGGTCGCGGCGGCGGCGTCGGGGTTCGCGATCGTGAAGCCGAAGAGCGCCGCCAGGCCGCCTGCGATGAACGCGAGGTAGGCGAACATGATGATGGCGAGCAGCCACCACATGCGCGTGGTCGTCACCTTCAGGAACTCGGATGCCAGGACGCGCATGCCGTTCACCCCTCACCCTCGCCGACGAGCGCGAGGAAGGCGTCCTCGAGCTCGGACTTCATGCGGTGCAGCTCCGAGAGCTCCACCCCGCCGACGAACGCGGCGTGCCCGATCCGACCCGGTTCCGGCTCGTCGACGATGAAGCCGTTGCGGCCCTCGGCGTAGGCCAGGCCCGCGGCGCCGAGCGCGGCCGCGAGCGCCGGCCGGTCTGGCGAGTCGACGATGGTGCGCGGCGCGCGGTCGAGCTCCAGGCTCGCGAGCGTGCCGGTGCGCATGAGCTTGCCGCGCGCGATGATGACGACCTCGTCGACCGACTGCTGCACCTCGCTCAGTAGGTGCGAGCTGATCAGCACGGTGCGGCCGTCGGCGGCGAGCTGCTGCAGGAAGCCGCGGATCCAGCGGATGCCCTCGGGGTCGAGGCCGTTGATCGGCTCGTCGAGCACGAGCACGCCGGGATCGCCGAGCAGCGCGGTCGCGAGCGAGAGGCGCTGGCGCATGCCGAGGGAGTAGCCGCCGACGCGTCGCCCGGCGTAGTCGCTCATGCCGACCTGCTCGAGCACGGCGTCGACCCGCTGTCGGGGCAGCCCGGCCGCGGTCGCGTACACGCGCAGATGGTCGCGTCCCGTGCGGCCGGGGTGGAAGCTGGCGTCGAGCGCGGCGCCCACGGTCTCGAGCGGGCGCTCGAGCTTCGCGTAGGGCGTGCCGCCGAAGGTCGCGGTGCCGGTGTCGGCGCGAACGAGGCCGAGCAGCATGCGCAGGGTGGTCGTCTTGCCCGCGCCGTTCGGCCCGAGGAAGCCGGTCACGACGCCCGGGCGCACGGTGAAGCTCAGATCGTCGACCGCGGCGACCTGGCCGAACCGCTTGCCGAGTCCCGAGACCTCGATGGGGATGCCGCCGGTCATGCGCTCTCCTCACATGGCGTCCAGGCGGTGCTGCCGCCTGCCATCACCCTAGCGACGGATGCCGTTCGAGGCATCCGTCGCGCGGGGGAGATGCGCGCCCGCCCCTGCCTGCCCGCCCGCCCCTGCCCCACGCCCGCTCCGCCCGCCCACCCCTGCCCCGCGAGGGGGTCGAATTCCGGCATCCGCGTCGGCCGGCCGCAGCATCCCTGTCGGAATACGACCCTCTCGGCGGGCGATCGCTAGCATGACCGCATGGGGGCGACGACGGCGGGCGGAGGCAGGCGGCTCTCCGTCAACGCGCTGCTCGACGGCGCGGTCTTCGTCTACGCCGGCATCGCGGCGATCTGGCTCGCGTGGCTCGTGCTCGGCGAGTCCTTCGGCTTCGGCTGGTTCGGCATCCTCTTCTTCGTCGCCTTCTGGCTGCTGCTCGCGTACCTCGTGCTGCCCCGGCTGCACCGCATCCTCACCACGATCTACGTGCCCGACTACTTCATCGGCCGCGCGCGCACGAGCGACGGCCTGCTCGGCGACCCCGTGAACCTCGCGCTGCTGGGCGAGGAGGCCGCGGTGCACGAGGCGATGCGCCGGGCGGGATGGACGCGCGCCGACGACGTGGACGCGGCATCCAGCTGGCGGATCATCCTCTCGACCATCACCCGCCGCAGCTACGACGAGGCGCCGGTGAGCCCGCTCTTCCTCTTCGGGCGGATGCAGGACTTCGCCTACCAGCAGGAGGTCGAGGGCAACCCGGCCAAGCGGCACCACGTGCGCTTCTGGCGCACGCCGGAGGGATGGCTGCTGCCGGGCGGACGCCGCGTCGACTGGCTCGCCGCCGGCACCTTCGACCGGGCCGTCGGGTTCTCGCTGTTCACCCTGCAGATCACGCACAAGATCGACGCCGACACCGACGTCGAGCGCGACCACATCGTACGCACCGTGGTCGAGTCGGGCGTGCCGGCCGCGGTCGACGTGATCCGGGACTTCTCGACCGGCTATCACTCGCGCAACGGCGGCGGCGACACCATCACGACCGACGGCGACCTGCCGGTGCTCGCGCTCGGTTCCGCGGTCGAGGCGGCGGATGCGGCGGCGACGGCGGATGCGGAGGCGGGCGCCGAGGCATCCGGATCCCGCGCCGCGGCACGCGCGGCGCACCTCGCGCCGGCCGAGCACCTCGCGACGGCGAAGCGCGCGGCGTTCGAACCGCTCACCCGCCTCGCCGAGCGCGACGCGGAGCGGGCCGCCCTCGCCCGCGTGCAGCGCCGACCGGTGGCGACCTCGCTCGGGGCGCTGCTCATCGTCGTCCGCGTGCTGCTCGGCGTGATCTGGCTGATCGGCCTGTCCATCCAGTGGCCGACGATCCTGCGCGACCTCGACCTCGTGGCCGACGGCGTCTCCGAGGCGGAGCTGTCGTCGTTCCTGCTCGGCACGATCCTCGTCGGCGGCGCCATCGTGCTGCTCGCCGAGCTGGTGTTCGCGTGGCTCGTGTTCCGTGGCAGCAACTGGGCGCGCATCACCGTGATGGTCGTCGCGATCCTCAGCACGCTGGTGTCGGCGGTCGACTACTTCGGCGGCGACGCCGAGATCACGATCCGCACGACGCTGCTGACGCTCGCCGTCGACATCCTGGTGCTGCTCGCCCTATCGAGCCGCTCGGCCCGCGCCTACGCCCGCCGCCGCCGCGAGCCCTGACACAACTCAGGAACATCTGGCAGTTATGCGCGTCGAGGATCGGCGGATGCCCCGAAATCACGCGCATCGCGCGGTGGCCGTTCCTGAGTTGTCTCAGTGCGGCGCGTGGTACTCGGCCTCGTCGCGACGCCAGTAGCCCTTCACGACGACCTGCTCGGGGGAGAGGCCCCAGCGGTCGAGCACGAGCGCCCGCCCGGGCTTCACGACGGCGTGCTCGGCGGCGACGAAGGCGAACACCTCGCCGGCGGGCCGGTCGTCGGCGGTGAGCGCGTCGAGGGCGGCGACGAGCGCCTCGCCCTCCTGGCGCCCGTCGCGATGCACCCAGCGCAGCTCGGTGCCGGCCGGGGCCTCGAACGCGGGCCGGTGCGCAACGTCGGGCACCTCGACGAGCACGAGGCCGCGCGGCGTCGCGTCGCCCTCGCGGGAGAGCCGGGCGAGGAAGCGGCGGATCGCCGGCAGCGCCGTCTCGTCGCCCGCGAGCAGCCAGCCGTCGGGCTCGCCCGTGATCACCATCGAGCCGCGCGGCCCGCCGACGCCGATCACGGAGCCGATCGGGGCCCGGTCGGCCCAGCGCCCGGCGATGCCGTGCTCGCCGTGCACGACGAACTCGATCTCGAGCACGCCGGCCTCGGCGTCCCAGGCGAGCGGGGTGTACTCGCGGCTCGGTGACTCGCGGAGCGCCGCGACCTCGACGGCCGCGACGTCGGCGGCGCTGCCGTCGGCCGGTCGCTCGCCCGGGAAGAACAGCCGGATGTGGTCGTCGCTGCCGAGCGAGTCGAAGCCGCGCAGCGCCTCGCCCTCGAGCCGCAGGCGCAGGTAGTGCGGGGCCAGCCGCTCGCGGGCGGTCAGCGTCACAGGGCGGAAGACGAGCTCGCGGGGCACGCGGTCGAGGGTGAAGGGCATGGCGGGTCCTTTCGGTGGGCCGGTCGGTTCAGCGTCTCAGAACTCAGGAACGGATGCCTCGGCGGGCGCGTGATTCCGGGGCATCCCGTTCTCCTCGCCCGGCGTAACGGCCACATGTTCCTGAGTTGTGGGAGCGGGGCGGTAGTAGACGGCGAGGCGGTGGCCGCGGTGCCGCACGACGTCGACGGGGGTGTCGAAGACGGCCGAGAGCACCTCGGGTCGCATGATCTCCTCCGGCGTGCCCGAGGCAACGATCCGGCCGTCGGCGAGGGCGATGATCCGGTCGGCGTAGGCGGAGGCGAAGTTCACGTCGTGCACGACGAGCACGATCGTCTTGCCGAGCTCGTCGGCGGCGTCGCGCAGCCGCTGCATCATCGCTGCCGCGTGCCGCATATCGAGCGCCGCGAGCGGCTCGTCGAGCAGCACGACCTCGGTGTCCTGGGCGAGCACCATCGCGACGAAGGCGCGCTGGCGCTGCCCGCCGGACAGCTCGTCGAGGTAGCGCTCCTCGAAGCCCTCGAGGTCGAGGAAGGCGAGCGCCCGGTCGACGGCCTCGCGGTCGGCGGCGCTCAGCCGGCCCTGCGAGTGCGGGAACCGGCCGAAGGAGACGAGCTGGCGCACGGTGAGCCGGGCGACGAAGTGGTTTTCCTGCTTCAGGATCGAGACGACCTTCGCGAGCTCGCGCGGCTTCGCCGTCACGACGTCGAGGCCGCCGACCCGCACCCGGCCGCTGTCGGGGTCGAGCAGCCGCCCGACGATCGTGAGCAGCGTCGACTTGCCGGCGCCGTTCGGGCCGACGAGCGCGGTGAGCCCGCCCGAGGCGATCTCGAGGTCGACGGGTCCGAGCGCGCGGGTCGCCCGGTAGTGCTTGTCGACCGCTTCGATGGTGATCAACGCAGCCCCTTCCTGAGGATGACGATGAGGAACGCGAGCCCGCCGACGAACTCGATGACGATGCTGACGAGGCCCGCGGCGGCGAAGACGTGCTGCATGACGAAGTACGCGCCCAGCAGGGTCGCGAGGCCGAGCAGCACGGCGACGGGCAGCACCTGGCCGTGCCGGTCCGAGGAGACGAACTGGTAGCTCATGATCGCCACCAGGAAGCCGAAGAACGTCATCGGCCCGACCATCGTCGTCGACACGGAGACGAGCACGGCGACGACGACGAGGAGCACGACGATCTCGCGGCGGTAGCGCAGGCCGAGGCTCGTCGCGGCATCCCGCCCGAGCGCGATCACGTCGAGCGCCGCGCGTCGCCGCCACGCCCACACCGCGATCGCCGCGACGATGAGCGCGGCCCACGGCAGCACCTCGGGGTTGCCGCGGCCGATGCTGCCGTACAGCCGCGCGGAGAGCACGTCGAACTCGCTCGGCGTGAGCAGCCGCTGCAGGAAGGTCGAGACCGAGCCGAAGCCCACGCCGAGCACGACGCCAACGAGCAGCAGCACGTGCAGGTTCGCCCGCTTGCCGGAGAACAGCCAGCCGTAGAGCAGCGTCGCGAAGAGCACCATGAGCGCGCTCTGCGCGACGATCTTGCCGACGCCCTCGACCTGGGTCGCCGCCATCCCGAACACGAAGACGAGGGCCGTCTGCATCAGGGTATAGAGCGCGTCGAAGCCGAGGATCGAGGGCGTCAGGATGCGGTTCCCGGTCGCCGTGTGGAAGAGCACCGTCGCGAGCGCCTGCGCGGCGGCGACGAGCGCGATCGTGGCGACGGCGATCGAGCGGCTCTGCACGATCACCCAGAAGCCGGGCTGGTCGGCCGGCACCGGGTTGCCCCAGACGAGCAGGCCCACGGCGAAGAGCACGGCGGCGGCCCCGGCGACGATCGCGGCGGGCGGGACGCGCCGCTCGCGCGGCGTGGCCGGGGCGGCAGAGCGGCCGGAGGCCTCGGCGCCGACGGAGGGGGCGGATGCCTCGGCGCTCACGAGCGCACCGCCCGCTGCCGGAGGAGCAGCGCGATGAACACCGCGCTGCCGACGATGCCGAGCACCATCGACACGGGCACCTCGAACGGCATCCGCACCGTGCGCCCGACGAGGTCGCAGGCGGTGACGAGCACGACGCCGCCGACGCAGACCCACGGCAGGTTCGAGCGGAGGTCGTCGCCGCGCACGAGGGAGACGATGTTCGGCACGACGAGTCCGAGGAACGGCAGGAAGCCGACCACGACGACGGTCACGCCCGTGGCGACGGCGACGAGGCTCGTGCCGAGCAGCACGACGGCCTCGTAGCGGAGGCCGACGGTGGTCGCGACGTCGCGGCCGAGCCCGGCGACCGTGAGCCGGTCGGCGACGACGAAGACGAGGATCGTGACGATCGCGACCGCCCAGAGCACCTCGTAGCGGCCGCGGACGACGCTCGTGAAGCTGCCCATGAACCAGGTGCCGAGCAGCTGCAGCGCGTTGTTCGTCGCCGCGAGGTAGGTGGTGACGGCGCTCACGACGGCGCCGAGCATGATGCCGATGAGCGGCACCACGAGGGTGGAGCGGAGCGCGATGCGGCGGAGCACCGCCAGGAAGACGAGGGTGCCGGCGAAGGCCGCGAGGGAGGCGATGAGCATCTGTACGGGCAGCGGCGCGGTCGGCACGACGAGGAGGGTGACGAGGAGGCCGAGCGCGGCCCACTCGGTGGTGCCGGAGGTGGTGGCGTCGACGAAGCGGTTCTGCGTGAGCATCTGCATCACGAGCCCGCTCACGGCCATCGCGCAGCCCGAGAGCACGAGCGCGATGGTGCGCGGCACGCGGGTGATCCAGAACATCTCGCCGCCGCCCTCGGCACCGACGACGTCGTACACGCCCACGAAGAGGGAGGCCGCGAGCAGCGCGATCGCGAGGGCGATCGCGGCGGGCAGGGCGAGCACGCGGAGGCGGGGGGGGGGGGAAGGGGGGGGAAGCCTGCGGGGGCGGGGGGGGGGGGGTGCGTTACGGGGGGTGGCGGTTGTGCGGGAAAGTAGCCCCAAAAACC
>NZ_JBHXBK010000007.1:0-105755 GCF_042726785.1 Agromyces sp. NPDC060279 | reverse complement strand
CGCTTTTCTCCCCCCTCCAGGGGGGGGGGGTGTGGGGGGGGCGGGGGTGGTGGGGGGGGCGGGGGGGGGAGGGGGGGCACGGGGGCCCCCCCCCCCCGAACCGCCCCCCCCCTCCGGCCGGGCGGCGGGGTCTGCCGCCCGGGCGTGGGACGTGTCGAGGCTCAGGATGCCGCCCCGAACGCCTTCGCGAGCTGCTCGTAGACCCCGGTGTAGGTCTGGATGTCCTCGCGGAGGTAGAACGCCGGGTCCACGTAGACGACCTGGCCGCGCTTCACGGCGGTCACGTTGGCGAGCGCCTCCGAGCCCTCGATGAGCTGCTTGGCGGGCACGTAGCCCTCGGCATCGGTCATGGCGCCCTCGCGGTCGATCACGACGATCCAGTCGGGGTTCGCCGCGGCGATCGCCTCGACGCTGATGTCGTCGCCGTGCGAGGTGTCGTCGGCGGCCTGCTCGATGCCGGGCTTCAGGCCGAGTGCCGGGTAGAGCATGCCGAGGCCGCGGCCCGTGACCGGGGCGATATAGGAGATCTCGCCGCCCGAGGTCATCAGGCTGACGACCGAGGAGCTGCCGTCGTAGGCCTCCTTGGCCTCGGCGATCGACTGCTCGAAGTCGGCGACGATCTCCGCCGCCTCGGCCTCGTGGTTGAAGATCTGGCCGAGGATCTCGACCTGGCGCACGAGCTCGGCGGCGGGGTCCTCGCCCTCGCGCGGCGCGATCTCGATGACGGCGGCGTCGGGGTTCTGGCTCACGATCTGGTCGTAGGACTCGGCGAAGCGGTAGCCGCCGATGATGAGCTCGGGCTGCGCCGCGACGATCGATTCGAGGTTGGGCTCGAAGTGCGCGCCCACGTCGAGCACCGCCTCGTCGCCGGTGTACTCGGGCCAGATGTCGGTGCCCATGACGCCCTTGGGGGCCGCGGCGAGCGGGATGTCCCAGGCGGACAGGGTCTCGAACACGTGGTTGTCGAGGGCCACGACGCGCTTCGGGTTCACGGGCACCTCGACCTCGCCGTGGTTGTCCTCGATCGTGACCGAGGTGGCGGCGGCGGTGCTCGGTTCGGCCTCGGCCGTGCCGCTCGCGCAGCCGGCGAGGAGGAGGCTCGCGGCGGCGAGCGCCCCGGCGGCGGCGAAGATCGACTGACGTCTGGGCATGCGGAAGTCCCCGTTCGTAGGAGTGTGCAGTGGGATGCCGACCCCTCGTCGCGTCGACTAAGGTGAGGCTAACCTTAATTCGACGCGAATCTCAAACCCCGGCGTGCACCGCGCAGGGGACCGCCGTGCACCCCTCGCACACCACGGACTGCTGCCGGCACGAGGCATCCGGGCAGTTCGCCGTGCGCTTCGTCGCGGCGCCGCAGCCCGCGCAGCGACCGATCACCTCGGCGTGATCGCTGAAGTCCACCGAGCCGCGCCCGTCGAAAACGTACAGCGAGCCCTGCCACAGCCCGTCGTCGCCGAAGCGCTCGCCGTAGCGGACGATGCCGCCCTCGAGCTGGTACACCTCGCCGAAGCCGCGGCTCGCCATCAGCCCAGACAGCACCTCGCAGCGGATGCCGCCCGTGCAGTAGGTGACGACCGGGCGGCCCTTCAGATGGTCGAAGTCGCCGCGGTCGAGCAGCTCCACGAAGTCCCGCGTCGTCTCCGTGTCCGGCACGACCGCCCCGCGGAAGCGGCCGATCTCCGCCTCGAGCGCGTTGCGGCCGTCGAAGAAGACCACCTCGTCGCCGCGCTCGGCGACGAGCTCGTGCAGCGCCTCAGGGTCGAGCCGGATGCCGCCGCCGACCACGCCCGCCGCGTCGACGACGAGCTCGCCCGGGGCGCCGAAGGAGACGATCTCCTCGCGCACCCGCACGCTGAGCTTCGGGAAGTCGAGGCTGCCGCCCGCCTCGTCGAGGCCGGTGCCCTCGCTCCACTTGAAGTCGATGCCGCGGAACGGCGCGTACTCGCGCGTCTTGCGCACGTAGCGCTTCAGTGCGCCGAGCTCGCCGCCGAGCGTGCCGTTCAGCCCGTCGCCCGAGATCAGCAGCCGGCCGCGCAGCCCGAGCGATTCGGCGAGGTCGCGCTGCCAGAGGCGGATCGCCTCGGGGTCGGCGATGGGGGTGAACACGTAGTACAGCAGGATCTTGGCGACGGCCACCCCGAAATCCTACGTGGGCCCGCGACGTAGGCTGGGCGGAGGACCGGATGCCGGCGCCTCCGCGTGGATCGAACGGCGGCCCGGCGAACGAGGGAAGGACAGAGATGTTCGATTTCGACCCGTACGAGCAGCTGCAGAAGCTGCGGCCGATGGGCTCCTTCGCCCTGACGAGCGAGGACCTCGCGCCGGGGCAACCGCTCGCCGAGGCGCAGCGCGGGGCCGGCCGCGGGGGCGGCGACGTGTCGCCGCAGCTCAGCTGGTCGGGCTTCCCTGCCGAGACGAAGAGCTTCGCCGTGACCTGCTTCGACGCCGACGCCCCGACGGGCTCCGGCTGGTGGCACTGGGCGGTCGCGAACATCCCGGCCTCGGTGACGAGCCTCGCCGCGGGGGCCGGGGCGCCCGACGCACTCGCCACGGGCGCGCTGCCCGAGGGGGCGCTCGTGCTGCAGAACGAGAACCGCGAGCCGCGGTACCGGGGATCCGGGCCGCCCGCCGGCAGCGGCGTGCACCGCTACTTCTTCGCCGTGCACGCGCTCGACGTGGCGCACCTCGACCTCGACCCCGCCGTCACGACGCCCGCCGTGCTCGGCTTCAACTGCTTCTTCCACGGGCTGGCCCGAGGCATCCTGATCGGCACCGACGTCAACCCCGCCGACGCGGGCTGAGGCGCGCGCCTGCCGGCGCCGCGCGGCTGCCGGCGCCGACGCGAAGTCGCCCGAACCGCCCTTCCCGGGCCGTCCGGGCCTCCGTTCGCGCGACTCCACGATGCGGAGTCGCCCGAACCGTCGACTCCGGCCCGGCGCTGGGACCGTTCGTGCGACTTCGCGCGGCGGTACGACGGCGCGGCCGGCTAGTGCTTGCTGCCGCTCAGGGCGAGCACGCCGCCGAGGCCGATCATCATCACGCCGCCGGTCGTCGCGAGGTGCTCGGCGCGCTTCGGCGAGCGGGCGAACCAGTCGCGCGCCGAGCCCGCCGCGAGCGCCCACACCGAGTCGCACGCGAGCGCGAGCACCACGAACACGACGCCCAGCGTCGCGAGCTGCAGCGGGATCGCGCCCGCGCCGAAGTCGACGAACTGCGGCAGCACCGCCACGAAGAACGCGATCGTCTTCGGGTTCGTCACGCCCACGAGGAAGCCCTCGCCGAGCAGCCGCCACGGCGAACGCCGCGCCACCCGGCCGGCGATCGCCGCCGAGGCATCCCTCCGGTGCCGGATCGCCTGCACGCCCAGGTAGGCCAGGTACAGCGCGCCGACGATCTTCACGATCGTGAACAGCACCACCGACTGCGCCACGACGACGCCGACCCCGAGCGCGACGGCCGCGACGAGCGGGATCATGCCGAGCGCGTTGCCGACGACGCTCAGCAGCCCGCCGACCCGGCCGAGCGCGAGCGAGCGGCCGATCACGAAGAGCACGCTCGGGCCGGGCACGACGATGAGCACGACCGAGGCGGCCACGAAGGCCCAGAGGTTGGCGGCGGGGACCATGCGAGGATGCTACTCCGCTAGCGTGGCGGTGTGAGCCCCCACATCTCCGCCACGGTCGCCGACGGCGTCGGCCACCTGACGCTCGATCGGCCCGAGGCCATCAACGCCCTCTCCTTCGAGATGGTGCGCGAGCTCTCCGGCGTGCTCGAGGCGTGGCGGCGCGACACCGAGGTCGGCCTGGTCGTCCTCGACGGCGCGGGGGAGCGCGGCTTCTGCGCCGGCGGCGACATCCGCGAGCTCTACGGCTACGCGACGAGTGACGCGCACGAGGAGGCCCGTGCCTTCTTCCGCACGGAGTACCGGCTGGATGCCGCGATCGCCCGCTACCCGAAGCCGGTCGTCGCCATCATGGACGGCATCACGATGGGCGGCGGCATCGGCCTCGCCGGGCACGCCGCGATCCGCATCGTCACCGAGCGCTCCCGCATCGCGATGCCCGAGACCCGCATCGGCTTCACCCCCGACGTCGGCGGCAGTTGGCTGCTCGCGAAGGCGCCCGGCGAGCTCGGCGTGCACCTCGGCCTGAACGCCCGCACCATGGACGCCGCCGACGCCCTCTACGCCGGCTTCGCCGACGCGTACGTGCCCTCGGAACGGCTCTCCCACCTCGTGCAGGCGCTCGCCGAGCGCGCCGACCCCGGCAGCCCCGCCGAGATCGTCATGCTCTTCGACGAGACCCCGGAGCCCTCGAAGCTCGCGCTCGCACGCGATTGGGTCGACGCCTGCTTCTCGGCACCGACGGTCGCCGAGATCGTGCGCCGGCTGCGCGAGCACGGGCACGAGGACACTGCGGCCGCCGCCGACGAGCTCGAGACCCTGTCGCCGACGGCGCTCGCCGTGACGCTCGCCTCGATCCGCCGGGCGCGTACGCTGCCCGCGCTCGAGGACGTGCTGGAGCAGGAGTTCCGCGCGGTCAGCTGGTTCCTCGACCAGCCCGATCTGCACGAGGGCATCCGCGCCCGGGTCATCGACAAGGACCGCTCCCCGCGCTGGAACCCGCCCGAGATCCGCGACGTTCCGCTCGACCTGCCGGGTCGTGTGCTCGAGACCCCGGTGCCCGGCGGCGGCGTCTTCGCCTAGCCTCGGGCAGGCGCCGCGCCGTGCCGCCGGCTCAGTGGCCGTAGTCCGCGATATAGACGCCGATCTGCGTCACGCCGTCGGCCTCGTAGACGGGGATCTCCCGCTCCCGGGGTTCGGCCACACGCTCGGCTTCCGACAGTGAGCCCGCCGGTGCTCCGAACGCGTCGACCGTGAGGATGTATCCCTCCCGCCCGTTCGTCCCGACGGCGCGGAGCAGATCGGGAGTAGCGGATGGGTCCTCATGGAGCCCGACGCCGTACTCGCCGAGCGTCTGCCCGCGTGCGTTCGTCTCGAACCGCTCCACGGTCGGGATGCCGCTCTCCGCGGGCGAGGTGGCGCTCGGCGGGCTGGCGCTCGCGGCCTCGGCCGGTGCGTTCGATGCGCTGATCGCCACACCGGCGATCGAGCCGAGCGCCCCACCCGCCAGAAGGACCGCCGCGCCGGCCGCTACGAGTTTGCTTCGCTGTTTCATCGGAGTCTCCTACGGATACACCTGGAACGGTGCCTGGACGGATCGGGAGGTATAGCCCGAACCGTTGTACGCGTAGCCGATCCCTGCAGCGGACAACTGAACTCGAGTTCCGCACGCGCTGCTGTTCCAGTACGCCATGCTGGATTTGTACGCGGTCTTCGCCGTCGAGTAGGTGGTCGCTGCTGATGAACAGAGGGTTCCGTTCGGCCGCTTCAACCCCACACTGCTCCCGAGCCAGCCGGACGGCTTTGCGGACACGGATCCTGCCGTGCACCCGTTGTACGCGGTGGCATTGAGCTGAGCGCGTTCTGATGCGTCGGTGTTCGAGATTGCGACCACTCGCGCGCAGAAGTTCGCCTGTGCGGCGATGGTGACCGTGCTGCTCGATGCCGTCGCGAGGGCTGCGTAGGTGCCGCCGAAGCCTCCAGCGAAGACGAAGCTGAGCAGCAGAGCAATCGAGAACCTAGCCCGCAGCCGCATCGAAGCTCCCTCCCGTGCTTGGTATGCCAAAAAAGCCCTGAAGGCATTAAGCCCAGCAAGCCGACTATTTGTCAACGGTGCGGGTGTGCAATTTGGTATCCGAAGTGCACGCTCGATTCAGGCGGCGCGCGCCTCGGTGAGGCAGGCCTCGAGCGCGACCCAGGAGAGCATCGCGCACTTCACCCGCATGACGTACTTCGAGACGCCGTGGAACGCGATCGCGTCCTCGAGCAGCTCCTCGTCGGGCTCCCCGGCGCCCTGCGAACGCAGCATGGCGCGGAAGGCGTCGATGCGCTCGCCCGCCTCCGCGAGGGTGCGGCCGGCCATGAGGTCGACGAGCGCCGAGGCCGAGGCCATCGAGATGCTGCAGCCGTCGCCCTGCCAGGCGAGTTCCTCGATGCGCTCGCCCGCGTCGTCGAGGCGGATGCGCATGGTCAGCTCGTCGCCGCAGGTCGGGTTGTACTCGTGGTGCTCCGCGGCCGCGTGCTCGAGCGGCCCGTCGCCGTGCCTCGCCTTCGAGTGGTCGAGGATGATCTGCTGGTACAGCCCTTCGAGCCCGCTCACGCGACGACCCCCGTCTGCTCGCCGGCGCCCGCGACGCCGAAGAAGCGGCGCACCCCGCCGAGGGCGTCGATGAAGCGGTCGACCTCGTCCTCCGTCGTGTAGACGTGGGCGCTCGCCCGGGTCGTGGCGGTGACGCCGAGCGCCCGGTGCAGCGGCTGCGCGCAGTGGTGCCCGACGCGGACGACGACGCCCGCCTCGTCGAGGTACTGGCCGACGTCGTGGGCGTGCACGTCGTCGACGACGACGGAGACGAGGCCCGCGCGCTCCTTGCCGGGCGGCGGACCGATCAGGCGCACGCCGGGAAGCGCCGCAACGGCTTCGGCCATGCGGGCCGCGAGCGCGGACTCGTGCCGGGCGACCTCGGCCATGCCGAGCTCGTCGAGGTAGCGGGCGGCCTCGGCGAGGGCGACGACCTGGGACACCGGCTGGGTGCCCGCCTCGAAGCGGTGCGGCGCCGGCAGGAACTCGGCGTGCTCGAGCGTGACCCGCGTGATGGTCGAGCCGCCGGTGCGTGCCGGGGGCAGCGCGTCGAGCAGCTCGGCGCGGCCGTACAGGCCGCCGATGCCGTTCGGGCCGAGCATCTTGTGGCCGGAGAACGCGGCGAAGTCGACGCCGGACGCGGCGAGGTCGCTCGGCCGGTGCGGCACCGACTGGCAGGCGTCGAGCACGACGAGCGCCTCGGGCGAGCGCTCGCGCACGAGGGCGACGAGCTCGGCCACCGGGGCGAGGAAGCCGGTGACGTTCGAAACCTCGGCGAACGCGACGACGCGGGTGCGCGGCGAGAGCACGGCGGCGAGCTCGGCCGGGCCCCAGAGCCCGCGATCGTCGACCCGGACGGGTCGCAGCACGGCGCCGGTGCGCGCGGCGAGCCGCTGCCAGGGGATGAGGTTGGCGTGGTGCTCGGCCTCGGTCACGACGAGCTCGTCACCCGGCTGGAGGGCGAAGCGGGATGCCTCGGCGCCGCCGAGCCCTGCGGAGGCATCCGCCATGCCGAGCGCGACGATGTTCAGCGCGTCGGTGGCGTTCTCTGCCCAGACCAGCTCGCGCTCGCCGGCCCCGACGAAGCGGGCGACGGTGGCCCTGGCGTCCTCGAAGAGCGTCGTGGAGCGGGCGACGGCGGCGCTCGCGCCGCGGTGCACCGGGGCGAGGTGGTGTTCGAGGTAGTCGCGTTCGGCGTCGAGCACCCGGGCGGGCCGTTGCGAGGTCGCGGCGGAGTCGAGGTAGGCGGGCGCGTGCTCGCCCCCGTCGCGGAACACGGGGAACTCGAGGCGGAGGTCGGCGACGCGCCGGGCGCCGATGGTGTCGCTGCTCATCCCTTCCATCGTCCCATGCGGCGGGTGGGTGAGGGCCGGATGCATGTATACATTCCGTGCAGAAATCGCGAAGGAATCCGTGTGATAGCGTCGGAATGTATACATCAGGCGAGGAGGTGCGGATGCGGGCCAGCGAACGCGCGTACCAGCGGCTCCGCGAGGAGATCCTCGACGGCGAGCTCGCCCCCGGCGCCCCGCTCGGCGAGGTCGAGCAGGCGGCCCGGCTGGGTGTCTCGCGGACCCCGGTGCGCGAGGCCTTCGCCCGGCTCGAGGCCGACGGCCTCGCCACCGCCGCCTCGGCGCGCGTGCTCGTCGTCGCCGAACTCAGCCCCGAGAGCATCGCCGCGCTCTACGAACTGCGCGAGGCGCTCGAAGAACGTGCAGCCCGGCTCGCCGCCGAACGCCGCGACCCGGCCCCGTTCCGCGCCGTGCGCCGACGCATCGTCGCCGCCACCGAGCGGCTCGACGGCGGCGCCGACGGGCTCACCGAGTACTACGCCGCGATCGCCGAGCTCGACGAGGCCGTCGACCGCGCCGCCGGCAACCCGCTGCTCACGGCCGCACTGCGCGGGGCCCGGCTGCACTCCGCACGCGTGCGCCGGCTCGCCAGGCACCACCCCGAGCGGCTCCGCCGCGCCGCCGACGAGCACCTGCTCATCGTCGACGCGATCATCGACGGCGACGCCTCGCTCGCCGCCCACGCCACCCACGTCCACCTGCACCTGAGCCTTCGTCACGCCCTCGCCTCCATCGGCGGGCGGAGCGTAGCCTGACACCGACCGCACCACCGAAGGGACCCCCGATGCAGACGCACCACCTGCGCACGCACCGCAGCGACGAGCACCTGCCCCGCGAGGGCCAGCTCGCCTGGCAGCTCGCCGAGCTCGCCGCCGACCCCGTCGAGCTCGACGCCGACGTCGTCGACATGGTGGTGAACCGCGTCATCGACAACGCGGCGGTCGCCGCGGCATCCCTCACCCGCCGCCCCGTGGTCTCGGCGCGCAGCCAGGCGTTCGCCCACCCGGTCTCGATCGGCGGCGAGGGCGCGACCGTGTTCGGCGCCGACCCGGCCCGCCGCACGAGCCCCGAGTGGGCCGCGTGGGCCAACGGCGTCGCCGTGCGCGAGCTCGACTACCACGACACCTTCCTCGCCGCCGAGTACTCGCACCCGGGCGACAACATCCCGCCGATCGTCGCCGTGGCGCAGCACCTCGCCTCCGCCCGCGGGCTCACCGGCCGCGACGTCGTGCGCGGCATCGCGACCGGCTACGAGATCCAGATCGACCTCGCCAAGGCGATCAGCCTGCACCAGCACAAGATCGACCACGTCGCCCACCTCGGGCCGAGCGCCGCGGCCGGCATCGGCACCCTGCTCGGCCTCGACCGCGAGACGATCTTCCAGTCCATCGGCCAGGCGCTGCACACCACGACGGCGACCCGCCAGTCGCGCAAGGGCGAGATCTCCAGCTGGAAGGCGCACGCCCCCGCCTTCGCCGGCAAGATGGCGATCGAGGCCGTCGACCGGGCCATGCGCGGCGAGACGAGCCCCGTGCCGATCTACGAGGGCGAGGACGGCGTCATCGCCTGGCTCCTCGACGGGCCCGACGGCGCCTACGAGGTGCCCCTGCCCGAGCGCGGCGAGGCCAAGCGGGCCATCCTCGACTCCTACACGAAGGAGCACTCGGCCGAGTACCAGGCCCAGGCCTGGATCGACCTCGCCCGCCGCCTGCACGAGGCGTACCCGCTGATCCTCGACGACCCCGAGCGCATCGAGTCGATCGTGCTGCACACCTCGCACCACACGCACTACGTCATCGGCTCGGGCGCGAACGATCCGCAGAAGTACGACCCGGACGCCTCGCGCGAGACGCTCGACCACTCGATCCCGTACATCTTCGCGGTCGCCCTGCAGGACGGCGCCTGGCACCACGAGCACTCCTACTCCCCGGAGCGGGCGCACCGGCCCGAGACCGTCGCGCTCTGGCGCAAGATCTCGACGGTCGAGGATGCCGAGTGGACCCGCCGCTACCACTCGCTCGACATCGCCGAGAAGGCCTTCGGCGGCCGCGTCGTCATCACGCTCGCCGACGGCGGCGAGATCGTCGACGAGATCGCCGTCGCCGACGCGCATCCGCTCGGCGCCCGGCCGTTCGCCCGCGAGCAGTACGTGCAGAAGTTCCGGCTGCTCGCCGACGGCGTGCTGGAGCCCGGCGAGATCGAGCGCTTCCTCGAGCTCGCCCAGCGCCTGCCCGAGCTCTCGCCCGACGAGCTCGGCGGCCTCACCATCACCGCGGGCCCCGGCGTCCTGGCCGGCCTCGCGATCCCCACGGGACTGTTCTGACGGAGGTCAGCCGATGCTCTACGCCACCACCCCCGCCCATGTGAAGCGCCAAGCGTTCCGCGCCCGGCTCGCCACGGGCGAGCTGCTGCGCTTCCCCGGCGCGTTCAACCCCCTGTCGGCGCGGCTCATCGAGCAGCGCGGCTTCGAGGGCGTCTACATCTCGGGCGCCGTGCTCTCGGCCGATCTCGGCCTGCCCGACATCGGCCTCACGACGCTCAGCGAGGTCGCGGGGCGTGCGAAGCAGATCGCCCGGATGACGGAGCTGCCCGCCATCGTCGACGCGGACACGGGCTTCGGCGAGCCGATGAACGTGGCCCGCACCGTGCAGGAGATGGAGGACGCGGGCCTCGCCGGCCTGCACATCGAGGACCAGGTGAACCCCAAGCGCTGCGGGCACCTCGACGGCAAGCAGGTCGTCGACGAGCACACGGCGCTGCAGCGCATCCGCGCCGCCGTCGACGCCCGTCGCGACCCGAACTTCCTGATCATGGCGCGCACCGACATCGCCGCCGTCGAGGGGCCGCAGGCCGCGGTCGACCGCGCGAAGGCGCTCGTCGACGCGGGCGCCGACGCGATCTTCCCCGAGGCGATGCGCTCGCTCGCCGAGTTCGAGGCGGTGCGGAAGGCGGTCGACGTTCCGCTGCTCGCGAACATGACCGAGTTCGGCAAGAGCGAGCTCTTCACCGTCGCGCAGCTGCGCGACGTGGGCATGAACCTCGTGATCTGGCCGGTGTCGCTGCTGCGCCTCGCGATGGGGGCCGCCATGCGCGGGCTCGACGAGCTCGAGGCGGCGGGCGCGCTGACGGGCAAGCTCGGTGACATGCAGCACCGCGCGGAGCTCTACGAGCTCATCGACTACGAGGGCTATACCCGCTTCGACTCCGGCGTCTTCGACTTCACCGTCGGCGACACCCCCCGCTGATCCCGCCCTCCCTCCCGCCCCGCCTCTTCCCCGGCAGCCCAAGAAGTCACTATTCGCGGGTGCTGCTCGATCCAGACCCGCAAATACTGACCGCAAGGGGGTCAGGGGGTCAGGGAGTATGGGGGGCAAGGGTCAGGGAGTAAGGGGCCAGGGGGGTCAGGGGCCAGGGGCGGGCCGGCGAGCGGGATCAACGGACGGGGAACCAGCGCGAGAATCGCGGCGTGCCCGACCACCCCCGGCGACGCAGGGTCGCCGCGAGCCGCGTGATCAGCTCGCGCGGTCGCCGGAGATCCGCCTGCGTCACCTCGGTGACGTGAAAGCCGAGGGCCTCGAGCTCCGCCTCCCGGGTGCGGTCGCGTCGCCACTGCCGCAGCTCCGAGCGATGGTGGTCACCCTGGTACTCGAGGATCTCGCCGTACTCGTCGAACAGCGCGTCGACGCGGGCGACGAAGCGGCCGGCCTCGTCGACGACGACCGCCTGCGGGAGGTGCGTGGGCAAGCCCGCCAGGATCGTCAGTGCGAGGAGCTCCGATTCCTTCGGCGACTCCCGTCGGGTGTCCCGCAGGGCGAGGGCGGCGGACAGCTTCGGGCGCATTCGGCCATCCGGGTACCGCTCGACCGCCGTCGCGAGGTCGAGCGACGGGGGCAGGGCATCGGCGACCGCGACGAGTTCGGGCACGGTGAGTCGGGCGGCGAGGTCGCAGAAGGTCCGCTCGGGCGAGGTCGTGCGCGCGCCGTCGACCCGCACGAGTTCGTGCGGCTGGATCCGGAGCGAGCGGGCGACGATGCCCGCGCGCCGCGGCGCCCTGGCCGGCCACGGAACGCCGAGCTCCATGATCGGGTTGAGCCGCCACGGCAGCGGAAGCTCGTACTCCGCGGCGGCGGATGCCCCGCAGAGGAACGCGTCCCCGCGGAGCGCGAGGAGGATGGCACGGCGCCGATCCCCAGCATCGCCGCCGCGGGGCGCGCGCGCACCGGACGTCGGGGCGTCGAGATCGGCTGCACGGATCCGCCCGGCGGAGACCCCGGCGTCGAGGGCCGCGCGCGTCGCGAACGGCCGGCCGGCGAGGTGCGGAGGCAGCGGGCGGCGAGCGGTCATCGGGCCATCCTGCCGACGGACACGGCTTCATCCCTCGGTTGCGCCCGAACCGAGGCATCCGCTCCGCTGCGGCCGGCCTGTGGAGGAGGGATGCAGGCGGGGCCAAGACGGCAGTATTTGCGGGTTCGCACGCCTCGCGACCCGCAAATACCGCCGTCTTGCCGGAAGGAGGGGAGACGGAGGGGGAGGAGGGGGGGGACGGGGCGGATGGCTGCCGGCGGCGCCGTGCCGGGCATAGGGTGAAGGAGGCGCCGCTGCCGCACGCGCGGGTGCCCCACCGATCCCACAAGGAGCGCACATGGCCGAGCAGCAGGACACCGCAGCACCCCAGATCTTCAAGGGACTGGCCGGGGTGCCGGTCGACTACACCGCCATCTCGAAGGTGAACCCCGAGTCGAACTCACTGCTGTACCGGGGGTACCCCGTGCAGGAGCTCGCCGCGCAGTGCACCTTCGAGGAGGTGGCGTACCTGCTGTGGCACGGCGAGCTGCCGAGCGATGCCGAGCTCGCCGCGTTCGAGGAGTTCGAGCGGCGGCACCGCGGCCTCGACCACCAGACGAAGCGCATCATCGACGAGCTGCCGCTCGAGGCGCACCCGATGGACGTCGTGCGCACCGCCGTCAGCGTGATCGGCGCGAGCGACCCCGAAACGCCCGTCGACACTCCCGAGGCGAACCTCGACAAGGCGATGCGCCTCTTCGCGAAGCTGCCCTCGATCGTGGCCTACGACCAGCGCCGCCGGCACGGACTCGAGTTCGTCGAGCCGCGCGATGACCTCGGCTACTCGGCGAACTTCCTCTGGCAGACCTTCGGTGAGGCGCCCGAGCTCGCGGTCGTGAACGCCTTCGACGTGTCGATGATCCTGTACGCCGAGCACTCCTTCAACGCGTCGACGTTCACCGCCCGGGTGATCGCCTCGACCCTGAGCGACCTCTACTCCGCGGTCACGGGCGCCATCGGCGCACTCAAGGGCCCGCTGCACGGCGGCGCGAACGAGGCCGTCATGCACGCCTTCGCCGAGATCGGTCCGGGCGAGGGCGGCGCCGAGCGCGCCGTCGCCTGGCTCGACGCGGCGCTCGCCGAGAAGCGCAAGATCATGGGCTTCGGGCACCGCGTCTACAAGAACGGCGACTCCCGGGTGCCCACCATGCGCGATGCGATGGAGCGGATGGTCGAGCATTCCCAGCGCCCCGAGCTGCTCGAGGTCTACGTGGCGCTCGAGCAGGCGATGGGGGAGCGCAAGAACATCAAGCCGAACCTGGACTACCCCGCCGGCCCGACGTACCACCTGATGGGCTTCGACACCCCGACCTTCACCCCGCTGTTCGTCGCGAGCCGCGTCGTCGGCTGGACGGCGCACGTCATGGAGCAGCTCGCCTCGAACGCGCTGATCCGCCCGCTGTCGGTGTACAACGGGGTCGACGAGCGGCACGTGCCCGCGAAGTAGGCGGGCTCGGGGCCGCACTGGCGGATCCGCACAAGCACCGGCCGGGGCATCCGCCGCCGGGCTGTGGCGACCCTCAACGGACCGCGCCATCCGCGCGAAGCCGCCTACGCTCGGTGCTCATGCACATGCTCTTCCGGACGCTCCTCCACGTGCTGTTCCTGTCGCGGCGCCGGCCCGATCTCGGGCACTACGACGTGGCCCGCACGCGCTTCATCACGCTGCCGACCGATCTCGACATCAACCGGCACATGAACAACGGCGTGTACTTCTCGATCATGGATGTCGCGCGCTTCGACATGCTCGTGCGCAACGGCGTCTGGGGCATCATGCGCGAGCGGGGCTGGTACCCGGTGGTGGCGAGCGAGACCATCACGTTCCGCAAGTCGCTGCAGCTGTGGGAGCGGTTCACGATCGAGTCGCGCGTGCTCGGCTTCGACGACAAGGCGGTCTACGTCGAGCAGCGCTTCGTGAAGAAGGGCGCCGACGGCCGGCCGGAGATCTACGCGCAGGGGTTCATCCGCGGGCGGTTCCTGAAGAAGTCCGGCGGCACGGTGCCGATGGCCGAGGTCGTCGAGGCGTTCGGCGCCGGACCGGGCGACGGGCTGCCCGAGTGGATCGAGCGCTGGGGCCAGGATGTCGCGCTGCCGGCGACCCGCGCCGAGGCGCCGTCGGTCTGGAGCTGAACGCGCTGCGCGCCTGAGCTGGGCGGGCTCACGCCGCACGGCTCACGCCGCACGGCTCACGCCGCACGGCTCACGCCGCACGGCTCACGCCGAGCGGGAGAGCCCCTCGAGCACGATGCCGAGCTTGTCGCCGAAGGTGCAGGCGAAGAGCTCGTCGACGCGCTCGTCCTCGTCGATGCGGACGGTGAGGTTCGAGGCGATGAGCGTGTTGATGAGCATGCCCTGGGCCATGAAGCGCATCGCCTCGTCGGGGGTCATCACCTCGCGCATGCGGTCGTAGATGCGCAGGAAGCCTCGCCGGGCGACCGGCCCGATGTTCGGGTCGTGGCCGAGGATGAAGCCCTGCATGAGGGCGAGCAGCACCCCGCGCTCGGTCTCGACGAGGTGCACGTACGCCTCGCCGATGCGCGGGCCGACGGGCTTGTCGGAGGCCTCGTCGGCGACCGCGCGGTCGAAGGCGGCGACGATGAGCTCGCAGGTGCGCTCGAGCACCTCGATGAAGAGCTGCTCCTTCGTGCCGAACATGCGCACGACGTAGGGCTGGCTGATGCCGGCCGCCTTCGCGACCCGGTCGGTCGTCGCGCCCGCGTAGCCGAGTTCGCCAAAGACCCGAGTGGCCGCCTCGAGGATCTGTTCGCGGCGCTCGGTCGCCGGGATCCGGTCCGTCTTCGACACCATGCTTGACATGTTATCAGTCGATTACTACAGTCGCTCCAGTGAGGTAATCAGTCGATTACCACCATCGTCGTCCACTGCCTCCCGAGGAGCCCCGAATGTCCACCACCGCACGCCGGACCCCCGTCTGGCTCGCGATCGTCGCGGCATCCCTGCCGATGTTCATGGCGACGCTCGACAACCTCGTCATCACGAACGCGCTCCCCGCGATGGCCGCCGACCTCGGCGCCTCGATCGAGGAGCTGCAATGGTTCGTGAACGCCTTCACCCTCTCGTTCGCGGCGTTCATCCTCGGCGCCGCGGCGCTCGGCGACCGCATCGGCCGGCGCACCGTCTTCCTCATCGCGCTCGCCGTGTTCACCGCAGCCAGCGCCCTCGTCGCCCTCAGCACCGAGCCGTGGATGGTGATCGCGAGCCGCGCCGTCCAGGGCGTCGGCGCCGCCGGCATCATGCCGCTCTCGCTCACCCTGCTCGCCGGCAGCGTGCCCGAGCGCCGCCGCCCGATGGCGATCGGCATCTGGGGCGGCGTGGCCGGCCTCGGCGTCGCGCTCGGGCCGCTCGTCGGCGGCGCCGTCATCGAGGGCTGGAACTGGGAGGCGATCTTCTGGCTGAACGTGCCCGTCGGCGTCATCGCCATCCCGCTCGCGCTCGCCGCCCTCCCGAACGCCCTCGGCGCCCGGGTGCGCATCGATGTGCCCGGCATCCTGCTCGCCGGTCTCGGCGTGCTCGGCGTCGTGTTCGGCATCGTCCGCGGCAACGACGCGGGCTGGGACAGCGCCGAGGTGCTCGGCTCGCTCGCCGCCGGAGCCGTGCTGCTCGCCGCGTTCATCGCCTGGGAGCTGCGGGCGCCCGCACCGCTGCTGCCGCTGCGCCTCTTCCGCAACCGCGGCTTCACGGCGGCGAACCTCGTCGGCTTCTGGTTCAGCTTCGGCATGTTCGGCTCGGTGTTCGTGCTCATCCAGTTCCTGCAGGTCGTGCAGGGCGCGACGCCGCTCGAGGCGGGCGTGCAGACCATGCCGTGGACCCTCGCCCCGATGTTCATCGCCCCGATCGCCGGTGCGCTCGCCCCGCGCGTCGGCACCCGCACCCTCATCGTGGCCGGGCTCGCCCTGCAGGCCGCCGCGCTCGCCTGGCTCGCGTTCGAGCTCGACCCCGGCGTCGCCTACGGCGCCCTGATCGGCCCGTTCCTGATGGCGGGGGTCGGCATGTCGCTCGTCTTCGCGCCCATGTCGACGGCGGTGCTCGCCGGCATGCCGGAGGATGACCACGCGAAGGCGTCCGGCACGAACTCGACCCTCCGCGAGGTCGGCGTCGCGCTCGGCGTGGCGGTGCTCACCGCGGTCTTCACCGGCGCGGGCGGCGAGCTCACCCCCACCGGCTTCGTGGACGCCGCGGTGCCGGCCGTGCTCGTCGGCTCGGCCGGGCTCGTGCTCGCGCTCGTCGCGGCGTTCTTCCTGCCGCTCGGGCGCAGCGGCGGGCGGGATGCCTCGGCCGGAGCATCCGCCGTGGACGCGGCCTCGGATGCCTCGATCGACGCCGGCCTCGCCACGGCGCAGCGCTAGCCGCGCGCCCGGTCTCGGCGGCTAGCTGCGCGCCTGCCGCGGGATCACGATCTCGCGCACGATGAGCAGGATGCCCGCCGAGATCGGGATCGCGACGAGCGCGCCGAGCAGGCCCAGCAGCGTGCCGCCCGCGAGCGCCGAGATCAGCACGATGGTGCCGGGCACCTGCACCGCCTTGCCCATCACCTTCGGCGTCAGGATGTAGGCCTCGACCTGCATGTAGACGAGCATCGCGATGAGCACGATGAGCGCCGCGGTGGGCGAGACGAAGAGCGAGACAATCGTCATCAGGATCGTGGTCAGCACCGTACCGATGAGCGGGATGAGCGTGACGAACAGGGCTACAACACCGATCACGAGGGCGTACTTCACGCCGACGAGGCTCAGCAGGATCGTCGAGAACACCGCGTTGCAGAACGCGAGCACGACCATGCCGCTCAGGTACTTGCCGACGGACTGCATGATGCGCTCGCCGTAGTCCTCGACCTGCTCGCGGTGGGAGGCCTTCACGAGCGAGTAGCAGGCGCGCTTCGTGGCGTCGAGCGTGGCGATGAAGTAGATCGAGAGCACGACGACGAAGAAGCCCGTCGAGACCGCGTCGAGCACGGCGGCGCCGAAGGCGAGCGCGCCGCCGCCGATCGACGCCCAGACGTTCGGATCGGAGAGGAGGTCCTCGACCGACTTCACGATCGCGGCGAGCACGCCGTTCGTCGTCTCGTTCGCCTGCTCGTACCAGCCCGAGTCCTGCAGCTCCTGCACTTGGGCGGGCAGAGTCGTCACGAGCGAGGTGGCCTGCGAGATCAGCGGCGGGATGAGCACCCAGATGATGCCGATCACGACCAGCACGAAGAGCAGGATGACGACGACGATCGCCGCCCCGCGCTTCAGCCCGTGCCGCTGGAACCAGCGGATCAGCGGGTCGAGTCCGAGCGCCACGAAGGCGGCGATGAACACCGAGAGCAGCACGCTCTGCAGGTTCACCACGACGATCGCGAGGAGTGCCGCGAGCAGCACGCCGAGCGTGACGATGAATCCCCAGCGCAGCGGGTGCTGCGAGAAGAAGGAGCCCCCCGGGCCGCCGGCGGCCGGCTCGCGCCGCCGCAGTCGATCTGCCGCTCTCACGGCGTCAGTCTAGGGGCGGGCCGCGTCGGGGACGCGGAGGTCGCGGTAGTGCGCGGCGAACGCGGGGAAGTAGTCGCTCCACTCGGGCATCGCGAGCCCTTGCCTGGCGGCGATCATGCGGTCGAGGTAGTAGTCCCAGCCGGGGCCGATCTCGCCGACGTCGAGCTTGTCGTCGAGCCGCTGCGCGAAGCTCAGCGTCGTCATCCCGCCGGCCTCGCGCAGGTGGCAGTGCAGCCGCCACGACTCCGGCTGGGTGTCGACGTCGAGGTGGAAGCGGTGCGGCGCCTCGCAGAGCAGGATGCTCACGTTCTGCCACGGGGCGTCCTCGCCCTCCGCGGTCATGCGGAAGCGGACGCCGCCCGTGGAGGGGCTGCCCGTGTACGTGCCGATCCAGGAGCGGAGGGCGGTCGGGTTCGTGAGGCTGTACCAGACGTCCTCGATGGGGGCGCGGAACAAGCGGTCGAACTGCAGATAGCGGCCGTCGGGCTTCAGCTCGTAGTGACCGGTGGGCTTGGCGCTCATCTCGACCCCCTCGTCGTCCGGTTTCCCCAGGCTAACCCTCGGCGCTCGGAACCACTAGCATCGTGGCCATGAGTAGCAAGGGGTCGTCGGCCGCCAAGCGCGAAGCCGCCATGGACATCACCGAGGGCAAGTCCGGGCTGTGGGGGTGGCTCGTGGGCCTCGTCGTGCTCGCCCTCATCGCGGTGCCGCTGTCGGCCGCGTTCGCCTTCGCGACGCACCCGCACTCGCAGCAGCTCTTCGCGGGCCGGCTCGAAGAGGTCGGCACCGGCGCCTACCAGGCGTTCTGGTGGCTCGTGACGATCTTCCTCGTCGCGCTGCCGATCCTCGTCGGCTACGCCATCGCGAAGCTCTCGGCCCGCTCGCTCGCCATCGTCGGCGCGATCGTCGCGCTCTTCGTCATCGCGATCCTGGTGCTCGGCCAGCTCTTCGTCTTCTGATCCCAATAGTTACGCCTTGACTTATATAAGTTGAGGCGTAACTATTGGACCATGCACGCGTTCGACGTCCTCGGCGATCCGGTCCGGCGACGCATCCTGGAACTCCTCGCCGAGGGCGAGGCGCCCGCCGGCGCCGTCTGCGCGATCGTGTCGGCGGAGTTCGGCATCACGCAGCCCGCGGTGTCGCAGCACCTGCGGGTGCTGCGCGAGCAGGGCTTCGCCTCGGTGCGCGCCGACGGCCGTCGGCGGCTCTACGCGGTCGACGCCCGCGGGCTTCAGCAGGCCAACGACTGGCTCAGCCCCTTCGAGCGCTTCTGGCGAGGCCCGCTCGCCGCGCTCGGAACAGAGCTGAAGCGAGGCCAGCGGGCCCGCCGGCTCGATGCCGACGCCGTGCACGACCGGGCGGACGGCCCGGCCGATCCGCCACGAGACGAGGAGTGACCATGGTCGACGTGAACGAGCAGATCGACGCCGTGACGCGCGAACTGCGCACCGAGGAACTCGACGGCGAGCCGTCGCGCAGCCAGCTCATCGCGCAGGAGTATCCCGCGGACCTCGCCGACGTGTGGGCTGCCGCGACCGAGCCGGAGCGGATCGCCCGCTGGTTCCTGCCGGTGACGGGTTCGCTCGAGCTCGGCGGGCGGTACCAGCTCGAGGGCAACGCCGGCGGCGAGGTGCTCGCCTGCTCGCCGCCCGCCGACGGGCGCGCGAGCTACCGCATCACCTGGGAGTACGGCGGCGGGATGTCGTGGGTGACCGTGCGCCTCGCGGCGATCGACGCCGAGCGCACCCGCTTCGAGCTCGAGCACGTGGCGCGCGTCGGCGACATCCCCGAGGAGATGTGGCAGACGTTCGGCCCGGGCGCGACCGGGGTCGGCTGGGACCAGGCGCTGCTCGGCCTGGCCCTGCACCTCGGTACGCAGGACGCGAGGATCGCCCCGGAGGACGCCATGGAATGGATGCTCTCGGAGGAGGGGCGCGCGTTCTCCCGCGCCGCCGCCGACGGGTGGGCCGCCGCGCATCGCGCCTCCGGCGCTGACGCCGAGACCGCGGCGCGGGCCGCCGACGCCACCTTCGGCTTCTACACGGGCGCGATGCCCGGCGCCTGAGCGGCGGGCGCGTCAGCCGCGCGATTCGAGCACGGCCATCGCGGCGTTCTGCCCGCCGAGGCCGCTGACCGCCCCGCCGCGCACGGCGCCCGAGCCGCAGAGCAGGATGCGCTCGTGCGCCGTCGCGACGCCCCAGCGCTCGGCGGCCGTCGCGAGCGGCCGGCCGGGCTCCGCCCACGGCCACGACAACGGCCCGTGGAAGATGTGCCCGCCGGGCATCGCGAGCGCCGCCTCCAGGTCGCGCGTCGTCTTCGTCTCGATGCAGGGCCGACCCGCGGCATCCCTCGCGATCACGTCCGCGATCGGCTCGGCGAGCACCGAGTCGAGCGAGTCGAGCACGGCCTGCTGCAGCCGCTCGCGCAGCTCGTCGGCGCCGAAGCGCTCGCCGAGCCGATCGGCGGCGTGCAGCCCGAAGACGGTGAGCGTGTGCGCGCCGCTCGCGGCGAGCTCGGGCGAGAGGATCGTCGGGTCGCTCAGCGTGTGGCAGTAGATCTCGCAGGGCAGCGGGTCGGGGATGGCCCCGCGGGCCGCCGCGCGGAACGCGCCCTCGAGTTGCGACTCGAGTTCGTTGATGTGGAAGGTGCCCGCGAAGGCCTGCTCGGGCGCGACCTCCGGGTCGCGGAGCCGGGGCAGGCGAGTGAGCAGCAGGTTCACCTTCACCTGCGCGCCCTCCGGGGCGTCGAGGTGACGGAGCCGTTCGAGCACGACCGGCGGGATGCCCGGCACGCGGTCCTCCGCGAACGGGGCCTGGGTGCGCGAGGCGGATGCCTCGGGGTGCGGCTCGGATGCCTCGGGGGCGGGCGCGCCCGCGGCCAGCAGCCGGTCGAGCACCGCCGGCGCCACGTTCGCGAGGATCGTGCCCGCCCCGACGAGCTGCTCGCCCGAGGCATCCCGGTAGCGCACCGCGCCCGCGGGGCTCGCGCCGAGCACCTCGGCCCCCGTCAGCAGGGTCGCGCCCGCCGCGCGGGCGACCCGCTCGAGTTCGCCGGTGACGGCGCCCATGCCGCCGACGGGGACGTCCCAGTCGCCGGTGCCGCCGCCGATCACGTGATACAGGAAGCAGCGGTTCGCGTCGAGCGCCGGATCGTCGAGCGAGGTGAAGGTGCCGATCAGGCCGTCGGTCGCGACGATCCCGCGCACGAGGTCGCTCGCGAAGCGGGCGTCGACGGTCTCGCCGAGGGGGCGCTCGACGAAGTCCCGCCACACCCGCTCGTCGCCGACGAGCGCGCGGGCCTCCCCGCGGGTCGGCAGCGGCTCGGTCAGGGTGGGGAAGAGCGCCGTCGCGAGCCGGGCGGTTTCGGTGCCGAGCCCGCGCCAGGCGGCGACGTCGGCCTCGGCGCCGACGCGGGCGAAGGCGGCGGCGAGGGCCGCGTCGTCGGCGTCGCGGTCGACGAGCAGTCCGCGCGCGGGGTCCGCCGGGTCGGGCGTGTAGGAGGAGAAGCGGCGGCGCACGAGCTCCAGCTCCAGGCCGAGCTCTTCGACGATGCGGGCGGGCAGCAGGCTCACGAGGTACGAGTACCGGGAGAGGCGGGCCTCGACGCCCTCGAACGCCTCGGCCGAGACCGCGGCGCCGCCGAGATGGTCGTCGCGCTCGAGCAGCAGCACGTCGAGCCCGGCGCGGGCGAGATAGGCGGCGGCGGTCAGGCCGTTGTGGCCCCCGCCGAGGATGACGACGTCGTGCGCGCGCATGGATCGAGCGTAGCCCGCCGCGGAGCCGCGAGCGGTCAGCGGGCCCGGCGCATCGCACGCACGCCGACGACGAGGCCGATCGCGCAGGTGACGACCGCCGCGATCGCGCCGCCGAGCACGGCCGGTGCGCCGAAGTCGCCCGCGAGCAGGGCGCGCTCCGCGCCGACCAGGTAGCTGAGCGGGTTCACGGCGGCCGCGACCCGCATCCACTCCGGGCCGTCCTCGAGCGGCAGCAGCATGCCCGAGAGGATCATCAGCGGGAACAGCAGGGTCTGGTGCACCATCCAGAACATCCAGTCCCGGTTGCGGCAGGCGAGCGCGAGCGTGTAGCTCAGCGCGCCGAAGCCGATGCCGAACACGGCGAGCACGACGAGGCCGAGGAGCAGCCCGGGCACGTTCACGCTGAAGCCGAACGGCACGGCGACGAGCACCACGATCGTGCCCTGCACCATGAGCGGCACGACCTCCTTCAGCGCGCGGCCGACGAGCAGCGCGTTCCGTGAGAGCGGGGCGACGAGGGTGCGCTCGTGCGAGCCGGTCTGCATCTCGAAGAGCAGGTTCGCCCCGGTCGAGGCGGTGCCGAACAGCGCCACCATGACCAGGATGCCCGGCACGAACCACTGCAGCGTGCCCGCGACGTCGCCGCCGGCCGCGCCGACGAGCAGCGGGCCGAAGAGGCCCAGGAAGACGAGCGGCTGCACGAGTGAGAACAGCACGCTGAACGGGTCGCGTACGAGCGGTCGGGACTCGCGCACGAACACCGCCGCGGTGTCGCGGGCGAAGCCGGTGCGGGGCGGGACCGGGCGGGCGCCGGGCGATGCGGGCGCCGGAGTGCCCGTGGCGGTGGACGGCGTGGGATCGGCGATGGTGTTCATGGTCGTGCTCCTTCGGTGGCGGTGGCGGTGGCGGTGGCGGTGGCGGTGGCGGTGGGATGGATGCCGCTCACGCGGCGGCCGGTTCGGGCGTCTCGTCGGCTCCGGCCCGCGCGGATTCCTCGCGGAGGCTGCGCCCGGTGAGGGCGAGGAAGACGTCGTCGAGCGTCGGCGGTCGGTGCGTCGCCGTGAGCACGTCCAGCCCCGCCTCGGTGAGCTCGCGGAGGTGACGCGGCAGCGCCCGCTCGCCGTCGGCGGCGGTGAGCACGAGGCGGGTCGGGTCGGCCGGGTCGAGCTCGCCGCCGAGGCGCGCGGCGGCGGACGCGGCATCCGACCGTCCTGCGAAGCCGAGCGTGATCCGGTCGCCCGCGAGCGACTCCTTGAGCGCTCCGGCCGTGTCGTCGGCGATGACGCGGCCGTGGTCCATGACCATCACGCGCTCGGCGAGCTGATCCGCCTCGTCGAGGTAGTGCGTGGTCAGGAAGATCGTGGTCCCGGTCGTGCGGCGCAGCTCGACGATGTGCTCCCAGAGGTTCGCCCGGCTGTGCGGGTCGAGCCCGGTCGACGGCTCGTCGAGGAAGAGCAGCTCCGGACGGTGGATGAGTCCGAGCGCGATGTCGAGCCGGCGCTTCTGCCCGCCGGAGAGCGACTGCACGCTGCGGTTCGCGGAGGGGCCGAGCTCGAGGGAGTCGAGCAGTTCGGCCGCCCGCACCCGCGTCTCCCGCCGGCCGAGGCCGTAGAACGCGCCCTGTGCGTGCAGCTCGTCGCGGACCCGCTGGGTGTGGCCGCCCGAGCTGCCCTGCCCGACGTAGCCGATTCGGCGACGCACCCCGGCCGGGTCGCGGCGGATGTCGCAGCCGGCGACGGTCGCCTCGCCGCTCGTCGCGGGCAGCAGGGTGGTGAGCATCCGGAGGGTCGTCGACTTGCCCGCGCCGTTCGGCCCGAGGAACGCGACGAGCTCCCCGGCGGCGACGGAGAGGTCGACGGCGCGCACCGCCTCGACCGTCTGCCCCTTCGAACGGAACGTCTTCGTCAAGCCGCGGGCGGTGATCATCTGGCCGGTTCCGGCCTGCGTGTGCTTCGTCATGGACCCAGCTTCTCGAGGCATCCGGTCAGTTCCTGTCCGGTATCGGAGGAGAATCGGGGCATGGCCGCCACGACCTCGAGAACGCTCGAACTGCTCTCACTGCTGCAGAGCCACCGGCACTGGACCGCGCACGAGCTCGTCGACCGCCTCGGCGTCAGCGAACGCACCCTGCGCCGCGATGTCGAACGGTTGCGCGAGCTCGGGTACGGCATCGAGTCGCTCCGCGGCGTCGCCGGCGGGTACCGGCTGGAGGCGGGCACGGGTCTGCCGCCGCTGCTGCTCAGCGACGACGAGGGCGTGGCCATCGCGGTCGGCCTGCGGTCCCAGGCGACCGCCGGCCTCCGCGGCGCGGAGCACACCACGCTCAGCGCCCTCGCCAAGATCGAGCAGGTGCTGCCGCCGGCACTGCGCCGCCGGATCGAGGCGCTGCAGTCGCACGCCGCCGCCGGCGCGCCGCCCCTCGGCGGGCGCGACGGGCGACCGGTGCCCGCCGTCGACCCGGAACTCCTGGGCCTGCTCGCGCTCGCCTGCCGCGACGCCGAACGGCTGCGCTTCCGCTACACCGACGCGAACGGCGGCGAGACGGCGCGGGCCGTCGAGCCGTACCGTCTCGTCCCGATCGCCCGGCGCTGGTACCTGCTCGCCTGGGACCGGGATCGCGACGACTGGCGCACCTTCCGCGTCGACCGGGTCGACGACGTCTTCCAGACCCGCGTGCGCTTCGAGCCGCGGCCGATCGGCGACGAGGAGGCCCGAGAGCGGGTGGAGCGGGCGACCAGGTACCGCCGGAGCTCGGTCACGGCACGGGTGGTCGTCGCGATGCCGCTCGCCGAGCTCGCCGCGCACCTGGGCTGGTGGGGGCGCGAGCTGGAGGCGGTCGATGCCGACCACTGCGCCTGGCCGATCGAGGCGGACTCCGTCGAGGGGCTCGCGATGGGACTGATGTGGCTGCCGCCGAGCGCCGAGTACCGGATCGAGGGGGAGGAGCTGCGGGCGTTCCTCGCGGTGCAGTCCGCGCGGTTCGCCGCCGCCGCGGGCTGAGGGCGCCGCGGGCGGCCGTCTGGGTGCTGCTTCAGTCGCCCGCGGGGTGCGTCGCGAGCCCCTCGAAGAGCAGCTCGAGGGCGAGGTCGACCTGCGCCTCGATCTCGGCGCGGTCGGGCAGGGCGGCGTCGCCGAGCATCATGGCGCGGTTCAGTGGCTCGCCCATGACCATCCAGTTGAGCTGCGCGGCGGCGCGCTCGGGGTCGGCGGAGCGCAGCACTCCGGCGGCCTGCAGCTCGGCGACGATGCCGGCCAGGTTCGCGATGGCGCGCTTCGGCCCGTGCTCGTAGAGGGCTGCGGCGAGCTCGGGGGAGCGGGGCAGCTCGCCGATGACGAGGCGCCGCAGCCCGACGATGTTCGGCGTCAGCACCGCCGCGAGCTGGCCGACGAGCAGCTCGCGGAGGGCGGTGCGCGGCTCGTCGTGCGGGTCGATGCGCGGCGCCGGGGAGAGCACGGTGCGGCTGGTGTCCACGGTCTCGGCGGTGACGAGCTCGAGGAACAGGGCGCGCTTGCTGCCGAAGTGGCTGTAGAGGGTCTGCTTCGCGATGCCGCACTCGGCGGCGATCGAGTCCATCGTCACGGACTCGTAGCCGGTGGCGAGGAACTGCCGTTCGGCCGTGCGCAGGGCGGCCTCGCGCTTCTGCAGCGAGCTGGGGCGCATCCGGTGCTCCTTCCTCGGATCGACTCTTGCAGACATCATACTCACGGGTCTATATTCTCACTGAATCAAGACTCGTCAGTCCAGAAATGGGGATGCCTCGATGGAAACCATCACCACCGCGAGCGGCGACCGCGTCGCCTTCGACCGCTACGGCGAGGCGGGAACCCCCGCTGTCGTCTTCATCCAGGGGGCCGGCCCGACCCGCGCCGACGACCCCGTGACCGCCGAGACCGGGCGCCTGCTCGCCGAGCACGGACACCAGGCGATCGTGCCCGACCGCGTCGGGCGCGGCGACTCCGCGGCATCCGGCCCGATCGCGCTGGAGCGCCAGCTCGACGCGATCGCCGCGCTCGCCGAGGCGGCGGGCGCGCCAGTGGTGCTCGTCGGGCACTCCTCGGGCTGCGCCATCGCGCTGCGCGCCGCACCCCGGTTGCCGGGGCTCGCGGGCCTCGCGCTCTGGGAGGCGCCGCTCGGGCAGTTCGAGGGCGGTGCGCCCGCGTGGTGGGCGGTGGTCGAGCAGGCCATCACCGACGGCCGACTCGAGGACGCCGTCGCCGCCTACATGGTCGGCATGCCGCCGGAGTGGCTCGAGGAGTTGCGCCGCTCGCCCGACTACCCAGGGCTCGTGCTGAGCTGGATCCCCGACGGCGAGGCGCTCGCCTCCGTCGAGTCCGACGGGCTCGCGGCCCACCTCGGCGGGCTCCCCGTGCCGGTGCTCGCCGTGGTCGGCACGGAGACGTTCCCCGGCATGGCCGAGGCCGCCGACGCGATCGCGGCCGCGGCGCCGGCCGGGTCCTCCGAACGCGTCGCGGGCGCGTGGCACAGCTGGGAGCCCGAGGCGATGGCCGAGCGGCTCGGCCGGCTGCTCGACGCGCAGGGCTGAGCCGGGCCGCTCCGCAGCTCGGCGCGGCGCTTCAGCCTGCGGGGCGCGGCGCGGGAGCGGCGGCGCGGGCCGCCCGGGCGAGCGCCTCGCGGCACGCGACGACCGCCGGACGGGTCGCCGCCGCATGCCTGGTCGCCGTGAACACCTCGCGCTGCGGGCTGCCGGGCAGCTCCGCGAGGCGGACGCTCGGCGGCTCGCCGGCCCAGACGAGATCGGGCAGCAGCCCCGCGGCGTGGCCGGCCCGGATGAGCCGGATGTGCGCGATGAGGTCCGCCGTCTCGAAGCGCACGTCGGGTTCGAAGCCCGCCTCGCGGCAGAGCTGCACCGCCCACTCGCGCGAGGCGGTGCCGGCCGGCTCCAGGACCCAGGGCAGGGATGCCGCGTCCGCCAGTGTCGCGGTCTCGGGGGCGACGCCGCCGGGCAGGGCGAGCCGGATGGGGTCGGCGACGAGCGGGACGCGGTCGAGTTCCGGGCGGTGCGCCCGGGTGTGCCCCGGGTACTGCTCGGCGACGACGAGGTCGAAGTCGCGGGCCGCGACCTCGAACAGCCCTGCCTCGGGCTCGCGCTCGGTGACCTCGACGCGGAGCTCGGGGTGCTCCGCTGCGAGGATCGTCAGCGCCCGCGGCACGACGGCGTGCGCGGCCGATTGGAACACCGCGACGCGCACTGTGCCGCCGACGGCGGTGAGGGAGCGGGCGACCTCGGCCTCCGCCTCCTCGAGCTGGTCGAGCACGGCGATCCCGTGCTGGACGAGCACGAGCGCCTGCGGGGTGAGCTGCACCCGGCGGCCCGCCTGCACGAGCAGGGGCACGCCCGCCTCGCGTTCGAGCAGGGCGAGCTGCTGCGACACCGAGGACGGGCTGTACGAGAGCGCCTCGGCGACGGCGGCGAGCGTGCCGCGGCGGCTCAGCTCCACGAGCAGGCGCAGGCGGCGCACGTCGAGCATCGCGGCATCCCTCCTCTCGTATCTGTCTCGACTTGCCCAACTTTCATGAAAGTTGGGCAAGTCGAGATGGGGCGCACAATTATTCGGAAATCATGAACAGTATCCATCGGAATCATTCGCTGTACCGAATGAACGCGCGGCCGCACACTTGAGTCGATGCCCGGCGTTCCCCCGGCCCCGCTTCCAGTGAAGGACAGTACTGTCGTGACCATGACGAACCTCAGCGCAGCCACCGACAGCCCGCGCACCGACGACGTCGTCTCCCTCGTTCGCCGCTGGCTCGCCGAGAGCGCCGAGCACCCCGTCGACCCCGCCGCCGAGCGGCTCGCGGGCGTGCTGAAGGACCCGAACGGCCTCGCCTTCACCGTCGGCTTCGTCGACGGCGTCATGCGCCCGGAGGACCTCGGCGTCGCCGGCCGCAACCTCGAGCAGGTCGCGAAGCTCACCCCGAAGTTCCTGCCCTGGTACCTGAAGGCCGCCATCCGGGTGGGCGGCGCCTTCGCCCCGATGCTGCCCTGGGTCGTCATCCCGATCGCTCGGCGGGTGCTGCGCGCCATGGTCGGCCACCTCGTGCTCGACGCCACCCCGGCGAAGCTCGGCCCCGCCATCGCCAAGCTCCGCGAGGGCGGCAACCGGCTGAACCTGAACCTCCTCGGCGAGGCCGTGCTCGGCGAGCAGGAGGCCGACCGCCGGCTCTCGGGCACCTACGAGTTCCTCGCCCGCGACGACGTCGACTACGTCTCGATCAAGGTCTCGTCCGTCGTCAGCCAGCTCTCCATGTGGTCCTTCGACGAGGCCGTCGCGAAGGTCGTCGACAAGCTCACCCCGCTCTACGAGCTCGCCGCCCAGCGCTCAGCCGAGGGCACGCCGAAGTTCATCAACCTCGACATGGAGGAGTACCGCGACCTCGACCTCACCATCGCGGTCTTCACGGCGCTCCTCGACCAGCCGCAGCTGCAGCAGCTCGAGGCCGGCATCGTGCTGCAGACCTACCTGCCCGACGCGCTGCGCGCCATGCAGGAGCTGCAGGCCTGGGCGAAAACCCGGCGCGCCGGTGGCGGCGCCCCGATCAAGGTGCGCGTCGTCAAGGGCGCGAACCTCGCGATGGAGCACGTGGATGCCGCGATCCACGACTGGCCCGTCGCCACCTACTCGAGCAAGCAGGACTCCGACACCAACTACAAGCGCGTGCTCGACTGGTCGATGACCCCCGAGCGGATCGACGCCGTGCGGCTCGGCGTCGCCGGCCACAACCTGTTCGACGTCGCCCACGCCTGGCTCACCGCCAAGGCCCGCGGCGTCGAGGCCGGCGTCGAGTTCGAGATGCTGCTCGGCATGGCGACCGGGCAGGCCGAGGCCGTCCGCGGCGACGTCGGCCAGCTGCTGCTCTACACGCCCGTCGTGAACCCGGCCGAGTTCGACGTCGCGATCGCCTACCTGATCCGCCGGCTCGAGGAGAACGCGAGCCAGGAGAACTTCATGTCGGCCGTCTTCGAACTCGCCGACGACCGCGGGCTCTTCGACCGCGAGCGCGCCCGCTACGAGCGCTCCCTCGCCGCACTCGAGCCCGTCGTGGGCGAGGCGCCCGAGCCCAACCGCACCCAGAACCGCCGCACCGAGTGGGAGGACGGAGCGCTCGACGCCGCCTTCGCCCGCCTCGACGCCCCCGCACCCGGCAGCGAGCACGCCGACGAAGGGCTGACCAACGTCGTGCTGGGGATCAGCCGGGGGTCGAGCGGTGGCGCTTCGATCGGTTCCGCTTCGACGGGCTCAGCGGGCCATTCGACGGGCTCCGCTTCGACGGGCTCAGCGGGCCAGGGCCCGGGGCTCACCCCCGGCTTCCGCAACGAGCCCGACACCGACCCCGCGCTCGCCGCGAACCGCGAGTGGGGCCGGCGCATCCTCGAGCGCGTCCCCGGCTCCGAACTCGGCCTCGACACCATCCGCGCCGCCCGCATCGACGACGCCGACGCGCTCGCCGAGCTCATGGCCGGCGTCGCCGCCGCGGGCGAGGCCTGGGGCCGCAAGTCCGGTGCCGAGCGCGCCGCCGTGCTGCACCGGGCGGGCCTCGCGCTCGCCGCGAACCGCGACCGGCTCATCGAGGTCATGGCCGCCGAGGCGGGCAAGACCATCGCCGAGGCCGACCCCGAGATCAGCGAGGCGATCGACTTCGCCCACTACTACGCCGAGCGCGCCCGCGAACTCGACCACGTGCAGGGCGCCGTCTTCGTGCCCTCCAAGCTCACCGTCGTCACCCCGCCGTGGAACTTCCCCGTCGCGATCCCCGCCGGCGGCGTGCTCGCCGCGCTCGCCGCGGGCTCCGGCGTCGTGATCAAGCCGGCGAAGCTCGCCCAGCGCTCCGGAGCCGTCATGGTCGAGGCGCTGTGGGAGGCGGGCATCCCGAATGAGCTCCTCGCCCTCGTCGACGTCGGCGAGCGCGAGCTCGGCACGCAGCTCGTCTCGAGCCCGAACGTCGACCGGGTCATCCTGACCGGCGCGTACGAGACGGCCGAGCTGTTCCGCTCGTTCCGCGCCGACCTGCCGCTGCTCGCCGAGACGAGCGGCAAGAACGCGATCATCGTCACACCCTCGGCCGACCTCGACCTGGCCGCGTCCGACGTCGTGAAGAGCGCGTTCGGGCACGCCGGGCAGAAGTGCTCGGCGGCCTCGCTCGTCATCCTCGTCGGCTCGGTCGCGAAGTCGGAGCGCTTCCGCCGCCAGCTCGTCGACGCCACCCGCTCGATGCGGGTGGGCTACCCGGCGGACGCCCGCACCCAGATCGGCCCGATCATCGAGCCGGCGCAGGGCAAGCTGCTGCACGCCCTCACCCAGCTCGGCATCGGCGAGGAGTGGCTCGTCGAGCCGAAGCAGCTCGACGACAGCGGGCGGCTCTGGTCGCCGGGCATCAAGACCGGAGTGCAGCCGGGCTCCTACTTCCACCTCACCGAGTTCTTCGGCCCGGTGCTCGGCATCATGCACGCGAAGGACCTCGACGAGGCCATCCGCTTCCAGAACGCCGTCGACTACGGCCTCACCGCGGGGCTGCACTCGCTCGACTCGGAGGAGCTCGCGAGCTGGCTCGACCAGGTCGAGGCGGGCAACCTCTACGTGAACCGCGGCATCACCGGCGCGATCGTGCAGCGGCAGCCGTTCGGCGGCTGGAAGCGCTCCGCGGTCGGCGCCGGCGCCAAGGCCGGCGGACCGAACTACCTGTTCGGGCTCGGCAGCTGGGAGGCCGAGCACGGCCGCCAGTCCTCGACGCTGCACCTGCGCGGCCTCGACAAGCGCATCACGGAGGTCATCGAGGCATCCCAGTCCGCCCTCGACTACGAGTCGTTCGACGTGCTGCGCCGCTCGGCGCTGAGCGACGCCGTCGCGTGGGCCGAGGAGTACGGCGTCGCCCGCGACGCCTCGCAGCTCGGGGTCGAGCGGAACGTGTTCCGCTACCGGCCGCTGCCCGTCACCGTGCGCATCTCCGACGACGCCGAGCTCGCCGAAGGCCTCCGGGTCATCGTCGCCGGCCTCCTCTCGAAATCGCGCTTCGAGGTGTCGACCGCGCTCGAACTGCCGAAGGGCGTGCGCACCGTGCTCGCCGCCCGTGAGGTGCGGATCACCCGCGAGGACGACGCCGCCTGGCTCGCCCGCGTGGCGAAGCGGGGGGCGAAGGCGCTCGGCGCGAGCCGGGTGCGGCTCGTCGGCGGGGATGCCTCGGCGCTCGCGCAGGCGCTCGGCGGAGCCCCGGATGTCGCGGTGTGGGCGCACCCCGTGACGCCCTCGGGCCGGGTGGAGCTGCTGCCGTTCCTGCACGAGCAGGCGATCTCGATCACGAACCACCGCTTCGGCAACCCGACGACCCTGTCGCAGGGCGTGATCTAGGCATCGCCGCGCTGCCGTGCTGCAGCGCTGCCGCGCTGCCCTGCTTCAGGGTTGCCCGACTTTCATGAAAGTTGGGCAACCCTGAATCGGGGGTCAGGCGCGGCCGCGGTTGCGGCGGCGCGCGTGCTTCGGCGCGCGGCCGCCGACGAAGGAGCGGCCGGAGTCGACGACGAAGCCCTGCCGCAGCGCCTCCCGGCCGACGAGCATGCGGAAGCCCATCTCGTCGCGGTTCGTGAGCGTGACCTCGGCGGTCACCGTGCGGCCGAGCAGCACGACGTCGAGCAGCACCACGACGCGTTCGGCGGTGTGGCCGGAGGAGCTGCGCACGAGGCGCCGGTCGTGCACCGGCAGCTCGACCCGGACGTCGTCCTCGTCGGAGCCCTGCCAGGGGCGCACCCCGAAGCGCACCCAGGGCTCGCCGTCGCGCTCGAACTCCTCGAGATCGAAGGCGTGCAGCGCGGAGCTGCGGGCGCCGGTGTCGAGCTTCACCTTGATCCAGTCCACCCCGAGCCCGGGGAGGCTCGCCCATTCGCGCCATCCGGCGATGGTGCTTGAATGGGAGCTCGACTTCACTCGTCCATCTTGGCAGGGCACCCAGCATGAAACTCGCGATCCTCTCGCGCGCGCCGCACGCGTACTCGACCCAGCGCCTCCGCGCCGCAGCCCAGCAGCGCGGTCATCAGGTGAAGGTCCTGAACACGCTGCGCTTCGCGATCGACCTCGCGGGGCCCGAGCCCGACCTGCAGTTCCGCGGCCGGCAGCTCAGCGACTACGACGCGATCCTGCCCCGCATCGGCAACTCGATCACGTACTTCGGCACCGCCGTGGTGCGCCAGTTCGAGCAGATGGACGTGTACACGCCGAACACCGCGAACGGCATCTCGAACGCCCGCGACAAGTTGCGCGCGAACCAGATCCTGTCCCGGCACAACATCGCCCTGCCGCCGACCGCCTTCGTGCGCAACCGGGCCGACGTGCGCCCGGCGATCGAGCGCGTCGGCGGGGCGCCCGTCGTCATCAAGCTGCTCGAGGGAACGCAGGGCATCGGCGTCATCCTCGCCCCGCAGGTGAAGGTCGCCGAGGCGATCATCGAGACGCTGCACTCGACGAAGCAGAACGTGCTCATCCAGAAGTTCATCGCCGAGAGCCGCGGCCGGGACATCCGCGCCCTCGTCGTCGGCGACCGCGTGGTCGCGGCCATGCGCCGCGTCGCGAACGGCGACGAGTTCCGCTCGAACGTGCACCGCGGCGGCACCGTCGAACCCGTCGAGCTCACCCCCGAGTACGAGCAGGCGGCGGTGCGCTCGGCGCAGATCATGGGCCTCAAGGTCGCCGGCGTCGACATGCTCGAGGGCGAGCACGGGCCCCTCGTCATGGAGGTCAACTCCTCGCCGGGCCTGCAGGGCATCGAGGCCGCGACGAACCTCGACGTGGCGGGCGCGATCATCGACTACATCGCGAACCAGGTGGCGTTCCCCGAGATCGACGTGCGCCAGCGGCTCACCGTCTCGACCGGCTACGGCGTCGCCGAGCTGCTCGTGCACACGAACGCCGACCTCGTCGGCAAGACGCTCGGCGAGTCCGGCCTCTGGGAGCGCGACATCACGGTGCTCACGCTGCACCGCGGCGCGAACGTCATCCCGAACCCGCGCAAGGGCGTGCTGCTCGAGTCGGGCGACCGGCTGCTCTGCTTCGGCAAGCTCGAGGAGATGCGCTCGATGATCCCCGAGCGCCGCCGCCGACGCGCGAAGGTGCGCAAGCTCCCGAAGCAGGCGATGCCGACGAGCGAGTAGCGGCGCAGCGCGGCGGCGCCCGGAGAAGGCGCTCCCGCACCCGCGGATCGACTACCCTCGCCTGGTGCGCATCGCGATCGTCGGAGCCGTGCTCACCGCGCCCGGCCTCGTCGCGGTGGCGAGCGGCGTGCTGCCGCTCGACGCCGTCGCGGCGCTCGCGGAGCGGTCCGCGCCGATCCTCGGTTTCGTCGTCGCGATGACGGTGGTCGCCGAGCTCGCGGCCGAGGCCGGCGTCTTCCGGGCGCTCGCGGAACGGCTGGCGCGGATGGCGGGAGGGCGGGCCATCCTGCTGTGGCTGCTCGTCGTGGTGCTCGCGACGGCCTCGACCGTCTTCCTCTCGCTCGACACGACCGCCGTGCTGCTCACGCCCGTCGTCGTGTCGCTCGCGGCGCACGTGCGGCTGCCGCCGATCCCGTTCGCCCTGACGACGGTGTGGCTCGCGAACACGGCCTCGCTGCTGCTGCCCGTCTCGAACCTGACGAACCTGCTCGCGGCCGAGCGGCTCGCCCTGCACCCGCTCGAGTTCGCGGCGCTCATGGCGGCGCCGGCGCTCGTCGCCGTCGTGGTGCCCGCGGTCATCGTGCTGCTCGTGCGGCGGCGGGAGCTCGCGGCCCGCTTCGTGCCCGACGAGCCCGCAGCGATCAGCGACCGCCCGCTGTTCTGGACCGCCGTCGGCGTGCTCGTCGCGCTCGTGCCGCTGCTCGTTTCGGGACTCCCGGTGTGGCTGCCGGCGAGCGGGGCGGCGCTCGTGCTCGTCGTCGCGTTCGCGGTGCGTCGGCGCGGGGTGCTGCGGCCGGGGCTCGTGCCCTGGTCGCTGCTCGTGTTCGTGTGCGGGCTGTTCCTCGCGATGCAGGCGGCGCACGAGCTCGGCGCGACGGCCGTGCTCGGCGCGCTCGCGGGTACGGGGGAGGGTCCGCTCGAGCTGCTGCGGCTCGCCGGGGCATCCGCGCTCTCGGCGAACGCGATCGACAACCTGCCCGCGTTCCTCGCGCTCGAGCCGTTCGCGGCGTCGCCGCTGCGCACCGCGGCGCTCCTCATCGGGGTGAACGCGGGCGCGATCGTCACGCCGTGGGCGTCGCTCGCGACGCTGCTCTGGCATCAGCGGCTCGTGGCGATGGGCGTCGAGATCTCGTGGTGGCGCTACGTCGCGCTCGGGCTGCTCGTCGCGCCGCTGACGGTCGCCGGGGCGACGCTCGCGCTGGCGCTCGCGGCGGGCTGAGCGGACTCCGCTCCCGGCTCAGTCGTGCAGGGCGGCGTCCACGATCTCGCGCGCCGCGCCGGGGTCGACGCCGAGGCGGCGGGCGAGCGCCGCGTAGTCCGCCGCGGCCGCCTGCAGCGCGCGGCGGCCCGCGTCGCCGTGCTCGGCGACGACGGTGCCGTTGCGGCCCCGGGTCTCGATGACGCCGTCGGCCTCGAGCGCGCGGTACGCCTTCGCCACGGTGTTCGCGGCCAGCCCCAGCTGCTCGGCGAGGGCGCGCACGGTCGGCAGCCGGTCGCCGGGGGCGAGCCGCCCGGACTGCACGGCTTCGACGACGCCCGCCCGCAGCTGCTCGAACGGCGCGGCGGCCGCGGACGGGTCGATCGAGACCGGCAGGCCGGCGCCGGGCTTCGACATCGCGGCCCCGCTCAGTCCCGCACCCGGTTCACGAGCCGCGAGAGCACGATCGCGCTGCGGGTGTGGTCGACGTTCGGGGCGATGCGGACCCGTTCGAGCGCGTCCTCGAGGGAGGCGATGTCGCGCGCGCGGATCTGCACGATCGCGTCGGCGGATCCGGTGACCGTGCCGGCGTAGACGACCTCGGGCACGTCCTGCAGGATGCGCTTCAGCTCGTCGGGGGCGACGGTGCCGCGGCAGAACAGCTCCACGTAGGCCTCGGTGGACATGCCGTCGACGGTCGGGTCGACCTGGATCGTGAAGGAGCGGATGACGCCCTCGGCGACGAGCTTGTCGACGCGACGCTTCACCGCCGAGGCGGAGAGGCCCACGGAGGAGCCGATGTCGCCGTAGCCGGCGCGGGCGTTCTGCCGCAGAAGATCGAGGATCGCTCGGTCCAGGTTGTCCATGGAACGCGAGTGTACGCGGGACTCTTGCGCGCCGTCGTCCGGTCGCGCGCGAATCCTGCGGGTCGTTGCGGAATCGTTCGCAAACGGGGGTGCACCACCCGTTGGTGATGAGCTCAGGCGGGGGCGACGGTGGCGCGGCGGGCGCGGAGGCCGTCGAGGAGGGCGCGGATGCCGAGCTCGAACGCGGCGGCGGCGCTCGTCGACTCCTCGTACTCGGGGTCGAGCGCGGCGTGCACCCGGGCGAGCTCGGCCGGCACCGAGGACTGGTCGAGCATGTCGCTCGGCGCCACGAGGTCGAGCGCGGAGCCGAGCACGTGCGCCTCGACGGTGCGCATCACGGCGACGGCGTCGTGCATCGGCCAGCCGGCCTCGATCAGGGCGCCGATCACCACGTCGTAGATCTCGAAGGTCGAGACGTCGCGGATCGGGGTCGTCGCGAGGATGCGGATGAGGTTGGGGTGCGCGGCGAAGACCCGCAGGTAGGAGCGGGCCCACGCCTCGAGCGCGACGTCCCAGGGCTGCTCGGCGAAGGGGCTCGTGTCGATGCCCACGACGATGTGCGCGCGCACGAGCTCGATCAGCTCGTCGCGGCTGCCGACGTGGTTGTAGAGCGAGGAGACCTGCCGGTGCACCCGGGCCGCGAGGGAGCGCATCGTGAGCGCTTCGCTGCCCTGCTCGTCGACGATTGCGAGGGCGGCGACGACGAGCTGCTCGCGGTTGACGGTGGCCATCGCGGCATCCCCCTTCCGTCAGCCCTGCCGAGAGTGTAGCCTCTCAACACCCACACGAACAGTGTTCGTATGAACGCTGTTCGTTCGAGTGAAAGCAACGGTGCATGACGGCGATCCACTTCTCCGGCGGAACGATCTGGCGCGGCGCGGGCGAGCCCACGGCGCACTCCCTGCTCGTCGAGGGCGGGGTGATCGTCGCGCTCGACGACGCGGCCGACGCCGCTGCGGAGGGCGCCGTCGAGCTCGAGCGCGTCGAGCTGGACGGCGGATTCCTGATGCCCTCGTTCGGCGACGGGCACGCCCACCCGCTCTTCGGCGGGCTCGAGGCCGAGGGCCCCGCCGTGCGCGGCCGCACCTCCGTCGACGACATCGTGGCCGCCGTCGGCGAGTACGCCGCGGCGCACCCCGACGAGGAGTGGATCTTCGGCGCCTCCTACGACCCCAGCCTCGTCGAGGAGGGCCTCTTCGACGCCCGTTGGCTCGACGCCGCGGTGCCCGACCGTCCGGTCGTGCTGCGCGCCTACGACTACCACACCGTGTGGGTGAACTCCCGGGCGCTCGAGCTCGCCGGCATCGACGCGTCGACGCCCGACCCGGTGCTCGGCGAGATCTGCCGCCGCGCCGACGGCAGCCCGCTCGGCACCCTCCGCGAGTGGGGCGCCGTCGACCTCGTCTTCGACGCCGCCCCGGTGCGGCCGGCCGAACAGCGCATGCGCGCGCTCGTGCGGGCCGGCGAGTACTACCTCGCGCGCGGGGTCACCTGGGTGCAGGATGCCTGGGTCGAACCCGGCGACGTCGACAGCTACCTCGAGGCGGCGCAGCGCGGCATCCTGCCCGTCCGCTTCAACCTCGCCCTGTACGCCGACCCGCGGCGATTCCCCGCGCAGCTGCCGACCATGCTCGACTCGCGCGAGCGGGTGCAGGCGCTCGGCTCGCCCATGCTCACCGCGCACACCGTGAAGTTCTTCGCCGACGGCGTCATCGAGTCCGAGACCGGGGCGCTGCTCGAGCCGTACTGCTCCGCGCTGCACAAGCACGGCATGTCGGTCTGGGAGGGCGAGTCCCTCGCCGAGGCCGTGCGCGCGGTCGACGCCGCCGGCTTCCAGGTGCACATCCACGCCATCGGCGACGCCGCCGTGCGCCAGGCGCTCGACGCGATCGAGGGCGCCATCGCCGCGAACGGCCCGCGCGACCGCCGCCCCGTCATCGCCCACGCCCAGCTCGTCGACGACGCCGACCTCGACCGCTTCGCCGAGCTCGGCGTCATCGCGTGCATGCAACCGCTGTGGGCGCAGCTCGACGGGCTGATGACCGTGCTCACCGTGCCCCGACTCGGTCAGGAGCGCGCCGACCGGCAGTACCGCATGGCCTCACTCGAGGCATCCGGCGCCGCGCTGTCGTTCGGCTCCGACTGGCCCGTGAGCTCCGGCGCACCGCTCGACGGGCTCGCGATCGCCGTCTCGCGGCAGACCGCCGACGGCGTGCCGGTCGGCGGCTGGACCCCCGCCGAGATCCTCGACACCGCGATCGCCTTCGACGCCTACTCGTCCGCCGTCGCCCACCAGGGCTTCGCCGACCTCGCCGCCGCCCCCTGGGGGCGCATCGAGCCGGGCGCGAGCGCCGACTTCGTCGTGCTCGCCGCGGACCCCAGGCAGCTCGCCCCCGCCGAGCTGCCCGCCCTCGCCATCCGCTCCACCTATCTCGCAGGAAGCCCCCGATACCGCGGCGCAGCGTAGCGCCGCACCACGAAAGGAACCCGGCCATGTCCCAGGCTTCGCCCCACGATCCGCTGATCTCGGCGACCACCGCCACCGCGCAAGTCACGGAGGGCCGCTTCAAACGCGTGCTCGGCGTGCCCTCGCTCGTGCTCTTCGGGCTCGTCTACATGGTGCCGCTCACCGTGTTCACGACGTACGGCATCGTCACGCAGGTCACCGGCGGCCGGGTGCCCGTCGCCTACCTGATCACGCTCGTCGCGATGGTCTTCACGGCGCGCTCCTACGCCAGGATGTCGGTCGCCTACCCCTATGCGGGATCGGCGTACGTGTACACGCAGCGGAGCTTCGGCGGCGCGGTCGGCTTCCTCTCCGGCTGGGCGCTGCTGCTCGACTACCTGTTCCTGCCGATGATCAATTACCTGGTGCTCGGCATCTACCTCTCGGCCTCGTTCCCCGGCATCCCCGCCTGGGTGTTCGTCGTCGCCGCGATCGCACTCGTGACGATCCTCAACGTCGTCGGCATCGTCTCGGTCAACCGCGCGAACTTCGTCATCATCGCCGTGCAGACGATCTTCATCGTCGTGTTCGTCGCACTCGGCCTCTCGACGGCGGCCGGCAACGGCGTCGACCCGCTGCTGCCGTTCCAGGGCGACGGCACGGTCGACGGCTTCGGGGCGCTGTTCGCGGGCGCCGCCATCCTCTGCCTCTCCTTCCTCGGCTTCGACTCGGTGTCGACGCTCGCCGAGGAGGCGAAGGACTCGAAGCGCACGGTGCCCCGGGCGATCATGATCACGACGATCAGCGCCGGCCTCGTGTTCGTGCTGCTCTCCTACGTGGCGCAGCTCGTGTTCCCCTCGAACGACTTCACCTCGGTGGATGCCGCGGGCGTCGACGTCGTCAGCGCCGCGGGCGGCCAGTGGCTGTCGACCTTGTTCATCGCGGGCTATGTCGCGGGTGCGACCGGATCGGCGCTCACCTCGCAGGCCTCCGTCGCGCGCATCCTCTTCGCGATGGGCCGCGACGGCGTGCTGCCCCGCCGGGTGTTCGGCCACTTGAACAAGCGATTCGGCACGCCGGTCGTCGCGATCCTCATCGTCTCGGCCATCTCGCTCCTCGCGCTCGTCTTCGACCTCACCCTGCTGAGCGAGATGATCAGCTTCGGCGCCCTCATCGCCTTCTCGGTGGTGAACCTCTCGGTCGTGAAGCACTACTTCCTTGACGGCAAGGAGCGCACCGGCCTCGGCGTGCTGAACAACCTCGTGCTGCCGCTCATCGGCTTCGCGCTCACGGTGTGGCTGTGGACGAGCCTCTCGGGCCGCACCTTCATCATCGGCCTGTCGTGGCTCGCGCTCGGCGTCGTCATCCTCGCGATCGTGACGCGCGGCTTCCGCCGGCCGACGCCCATGCTCGACCTGAAGGAGTAACCGCTTCGTCACCTGCAGGGTTGCCCGACTTTCATGAAAGTCGGGCAACCCTGGAGGGGTGGGCGTGCACGCCCGGGCAGACCGTAGGCTGACGAGATGACCCTCGAATCCCGCGCACGCCTGGGCGTGCAGCTCCAGCCGCAGCACGCCGAGTACTCCGCCATCCGTGACGCCGTCCTGCGCGTCGAGGAGCTCGGCGCCGATGTCGTCTTCAACTGGGACCACTTCTACCCCCTGTACGGCGACCCCGACGGCCTGCACTTCGAGGGCTGGAGCATGCTCGGCGCCTGGGCCGAGCAGACCGAGCGCATCGAGTTCGGCACGCTCGTGAACTGCAACTCGTACCGCAACGCCGACCTGCAGGCCGACATGGCCCGCACCCTCGACCACGTCTCGGCGAAGGGCGGCACGGGCCGCTTCATCTTCGGCACGGGCGCCGGCTGGTTCGAGCGCGACTACGACGAGTACGGCTACGAATTCGGCACGCCGGGCACCCGGCTCGCCGCGCTCGCCGAGGCGCTGCCGCGCATCCGCTCGCGCTGGGCGAAGCTGAACCCGGCGCCGACCCGGGACATCCCGGTGATGATCGGCGGCAAGGGCGAGCGCAAGACGCTGCGCATCGTCGCCGAGCACGCCGACATCTGGCACTCCTTCGTGCAGCCCGACGAGCTCGGCCACAAGCTCGACGTGCTGAAGCGCTGGGGCGACGAGGTCGGTCGCGACGTCTCGACGATCACCGTGTCGAACGAGCTCGACCGCGCCGGCGAGGACGTCGAGCACGCCGACGCGCTGTACGACGCGGGGGTGCGCCTCTTCACGATCGGCGTGTCCGGGCCCGACTACGACCTGGCGCCGGTGCGGCGCTGGCTCGAGTGGCGCGACTCGAAGAACGCCTGAGTCGGGTTGCCCGGCCCGCATGACGTCACTTTTCGCGGGTTGCGGCGGCGTCGCACCCGCAGATACTGACGTCGTGCGGGCCGGGCGGCTCAGAGCAGCGGGATGCCGAGCTGCACCGTGCCGTCGGCGAACCACGTCGCCCGCAGCGTGAGGAGCCCGTTCTCGACGGCCGGGTCGTTCGTGCCGATCTCCATGGTGAGCCCGTTCGGCGGGAAGTCGCCGCCGTTCGTGCAGGTGGTGCCGCCGCCGCCCATCCGGTCCCAGATCACGGCGAGGCAGAGCTCCCGGCCGTCGGTGCTGCGCGCGCCGTAGGCCGCGACCCCGCTCTCGGCCGAACCGATGCGGCGCAGCGTGTCGCGGTCGATGCCGGACTCGGCGTCGAAGAGCGAGGGGCGGTCGTCGAAGTCCGCGGGGCGCTGGAGCATCGCCTCCGCGCCCGAGCCGGCGATCGGGATGCCGAGCCCGGACTCCGCGATCGCCGCGCGCGAGAGCTGCCAGCCCGCGACTCCGCCGAGCAGGAGCCCGAAGACCACCGCGGATGCCCCGACGAGCACGGTGCGCGAGCGGTGCCAGCGCCGGGGCGGGGCGTCCGGGGTCGGGGCGGGCGCGGCACCCGGGTCGGCTGCGGCATCCGCGGGCGCGGCATCCGGGGCGGGCGGGCCATCCGGTTCCGTCGGGGCACCCGGGTCGGGCGGGCCATCCGAACCGGCCGGGGCATCCGCCCCCGCGTCGCCGTGCCGCAGGGCGGCGAGCTCGCGCTCGGCCGCCGCGCGCTCCTCCGCGCTCGCGCCCGCGCCGTAGACGAGGCGCTCGAGGCGGGCGCGCCGCGAGCTCGTCGCGGCGGGGTCGTCGGGCTGCGCCATGCGGACTCCGTTCTCCGGCCCATGCCGGTCGCCTCAGCATGCCGCATCCGACGGCGGGGCGCGCGGCGGCGCTACGCTCGGCTCAACATCCGCGCTCGAGAAGGAGCCGTCATGACCCCTGAGATCAACTACTGGGCCGTTCTCCTCGCCACGCTGTCGAGCATGGTCGTCGGCTCGATCTGGTACACCCCGAAGGTCTTCGGCACCCGCTGGGCGAAGCTCGCGAAGGTCGTTCTCGATGGGGCCGCCTCGAGCGCCGTCGGCGCGATCCTGGTGACCGTGCTCGTGAGCTTCATCACGGCCTGGGTGCTCGCGGGCGCGACGGCGATCGCGTGGCACTTCTACGGCGGCAACTTCCTGCTCGGTGCGCTGCTGACCGCGGGCGCCCTCTGGGCCGGGTTCACGGCCGCGCGCTTCATCACTCACGACGCCTTCGAGGGGCGGCCGCCCGCGCTCACCACGATGAACATCGCGCACGAGCTCGTGACGGTGCTCGTGATGGCGCTCATCATCGGCGTCTGGCCGCCCGCCGGCACCGTCTGACCCGCGCCCCCTGCGCGCCCCGCGCGCACTGCGCGCACTGCGCGCCCTGCGCGCCCGCCGGAAGACCGAGTTGCCCGACTTTCATGAAAGTCGGGCAACTCGGGTTCTGGGGTGAGGCGGGTGTGGGCGCGCGCGGCTCAGCGCAGCTCCGAGCCGAACTCCAGCGCCTCGACGAGCGGGCGCACGGCGCGCTCGAACTGGCGGTCCACGAAGTAGTCCTTCAGCCGGTCGCGCTGCAGCTCGTTGCCGATCGCGGCCATGATCATCGACTGGTCGAGGCTCAGGTACCGCTCCGCGACCGTGCCGCTGCCGACCGCGACCGCGTCGTAGAAGCCGCCGGGGCCGTACGCGCCGAGCTCCTGCTCCAGGCCGGCGAGGTCGGCGAGGGTCTCGTCCTTCGCGTACGGCAGCGCGAGGAACGCCGCGTGCGGCGTGACCACCCCGTCGCCGAAGTCCGGCTCCGGGTTCGTGGCCTCGCGGCATCCCTCGTAGCCCGCGTCGACGTTCGTGCGCTCGACGTCGCTCGCGTAGCCGTCGGCGCTGATGCCGATCGCCTCGACGCCGTACTCGCGGTACTCGCCGAACGGGTCCGAACTGGGCGAGAAGCCCCAGTAGCCGTAGCCGGCCTCGTCCAGGCCGTGCTCGATCTGCGCGCGCACGGTGGCCTCGTGGTTCACCGCCCAGGAGTCCTCGCCCCAGTCGGCCTCGGGGATGAAGAGGTCGGGCATGAGCGCCTCGAACATGCTTCCGCCCCAGGCCGGCACGAGCTTCATGCCGCGGTACTCGTACACGCCCTCGTAGACGGGCACCCCGAGGTACTCGCGCCACTCGCCGGTGGGCTTCTGCTCCTGCCAGGCGTAGTCGCAGCCGCGCTCGGGCATCGTGCGGAACGTGCCGTAGTACGACTCCGCGGGGATCTGCCCGTTCGCGATACCGAGGTACGTCGCGATGCGCGCCTCGCTCACCGTCGTGTCGTACCAGTGGCACGTGTAGTACACGTCGGGGCCGTCGTCGCCGTAGTTGCCGGGCACCGAGCAGCCGGGCGGCGGCTCGACCCAGAAGCCGCCGCGGTTGATGCCCGCCTCAGGGGTGGCCTCGAGGTCGTGGAACCAGCCGAAGTCCATGCTCGCGTACAGCGCGTCGGCCTGCTTCGCGAGGCGCGGCTCGGCGGCGGCGACGACGCGCAGGGCGGCGGCGAGCCAGCCGTTGTCGACGGTGGAGAGGAAGGGATGCACCGCGCTGCCGTCCGTCGGCCAGCTGGTGAGCTTCGAGCCGTCGGCGGGGGAGTACCAGTTGTAGTACATGCCGCTCGGCTCGTGCCGCTCCATGGTGGCGAGGGTGTCGAGCGTGCGGGCCATCCGCTCGCGCGCCTCGGCGCGGGAGACGAGCTTCAGGTCGCGGGCGACGACGGTGGACCAGAGCGAACCGCCGATGTTCGTCGGGCTCGTGTACCCGCTCGGGGTGCGCAGCTCGCCGTCGATGTGGTCGGCGACGAGTCCGGTGCCGTCGTCGGTCATCGCCGTCATGGACGTCCAGGTGTCGGCGGCGTAGCGGAGCAGCGTGTCGCGTTCGCCGCCGCCGCGGCCCCCGCCGGCGTTCGCGGCGGTGGCGGGGACGAGCAGGGCGAGCGCGAGCGCCCCGCCGAGCAGGGCGCGCAGTCTCGTTCGCATGGGAACTCCTTCGTTCGTGCGGATGGGACGAAGGCAGCCTCTCGTTAAAACCGAACAAGTGCAAGGTATTTGAGACGGATGGATGGCGCGGGGCCGGCGTGGGAGCGCGCGCGGGCGCGATCAGGCGGTGGGCGGGGCGAGCAGGTAGCCGCGCACGAACTCGTCGAAGAGCGCGGTCATGTCGACCGACTCGTCGAGCAGCCACTGCTGCTGCAGGCCGTCCATGACGGCCGAGATGAGCCGGGCGGCGCTCGTCGGGTCGATGTCGGCGCGGATCAGCCCGTCGCGCTGCGCGTCGGCGAGCACCCGACTCGAGGAGGCCTCGGACTCGGCGTAGCGGCGGGCGAACTCCTCGTGCGCGGGATGCTCGCTGTCGGTCGCCTCGGCCGAGATGACCGTGTAGAGCGAGGTGAGCCCGCGAGTGGTCTGGTTGTAGGCGACGACCTTGCGCACCTGCTCGAGCAGCGTCGACTCCGAGACGTCGCCCGCGGCCGCCTGCACGTGCGCGTCGCGCTGGCGGAGCACCTCGGTGAAGAGCTCCTCCTTGCCGGAGAAGTGGTGCATGAGACCCGCGGGCGTGAGATTCACCCGCTTGGCGATCTCGCGGAGCGAGCCGCTGTGGTACCCGCTGCGGCCGAAGACGACGAGGGCGGCGTCGACGATCTCCTGCCGCTTGGCCTGCCCCTTCGCGTAGCTGCCGCGCGCGCCGCGCGGGCGGGCGGGGGAGCCGGGATGCCCCGGGGCCGCCCCTGCGGCGGCTGCGCGCTGCGTCTCGTCGTCGTGCATGGAGCGAATCTATCGCACCTTCATGCGAAAACCTATCGGATGTAAGGTTTTTGGGTTATGGTGGGCCGGTCGCGGCAGCACGCCCGACCGGATCCGGCGGAGCACACCCCCGTGCCGCGCGGACCACGACCGATGGAGGCCGAACGATGAATCGATGGAGATCACACCGGGTGGCGCGCCGCGCCCTGCTCGCGGGCGCCGTCATGGCGGTCGGCGCGACCGTGCTCGCCGGCTGCGGCCGCAGCGACGGCGCCGGCGGTGGCAGTGACGAGAGCAAGGGCGCCATCGACGAGCAGCCCGCGAAGGGCACCGTCGAGATCTGGGCGATGGGCAACGAGGGCGAGGTGCTCGGCGAGCTCGCCGCGAAGTTCGAGGAGGAGAACCCCGACGTCACGATCGACGTCACCGCCGTGCCCTGGGAGAGCGCGCACGACCGCATCGCCACCGCCATCGCCGGCGGCGAGACCCCCGACATCTCGATGCTCGGCACGACCTGGGTCGGCGAGTTCGCCGCGACCGGCGCCTTCGAGCCCACCCCCGAGGGCCTCGTCGACGAGGACAGCTTCTTCGACGGGTCCTGGGACACCACCGTCGTCGACGGCACCGCCTACGGCGTGCCCTGGTACGTCGACACCCGCGTGCTCTACTACCGCACCGACCTCGCCGAGGCCGCCGGCGTCGAGGCGCCCACCACCTGGGACGAGTACCACGCCTTCGCCAAGGCCCTGCAGCAGCAGGGCGCGGCTTCCGGCGTCTCGCTGCCGCCCGGCGGCTTCGACTCCTGGCAGTACGTCGCGCCGCTCGCCTGGCAGCAGGGCGGCGACATCCTCGCCGAGGACGGCGAGACCTTCACCCTCGACAGCCCCGAGTGGAAGGAGGCGTTCGAGTTCTACGCGAGCTTCTTCGAGGACGGCATCTCCGAGCCCGTCCGCCTCGAGGGCGGCGAGATCGAGCAGAAGTTCATCTCCGGCGAGGTCGGCTCCTTCTTCAGCGGCCCGTTCCACGTGAGCCTCCTCCTCGAACAGGGCGGCGACGCGTTCGCCGAGCAGTTCGCCGTCGCGATGGTGCCCGGCGCCGACAGCCGCACGAGCTTCACCGGCGGCGGCAACCTCGCCGTCTTCGACGACAGCGACAACCGGGATGCCGCGTGGAAGTTCGTGCGCTGGCTGAGCCAGCCCGAGACGCAGATCGCCTGGTACGACGTGTCCACCGACCTGCCGAGCGTCGAGGCCGCCTGGGACGACCCGACCTTCGCCGACGATCCGTACCTGAGCGTCTTCGGCGAGCAGCTCACCGACTCGAAGGCCCCGCCCGCGATCCCCACCTGGGCGCAGGTCTCGGCCGTCATCGACCAGGAGCTCGAGAAGGTCACCCGCGGCGAGACGAGCGTCGACGACGCGCTGGCGTCGGTGCAGCAGCAGGCCGAGTCCATCGGCACGGGGCAGTGATCCGGTCGTGACCGCCCTGCCCACGCCGGCCCCGGCCCGCGCCCGTGCGGCGCGGCGCCGGAGCCGGCGCGCCACACTCGTCGCCTGGGGGTTCGCCGCGCCGTTCGTCGTGCTCTTCCTCGTGTTCATGGCGGGCCCGATCGTGGCCTCGCTCGGGATGAGCTTCACCGACCTCACCACGCGCGACCTGCAGACCCCGTTCAACGTGAACCTCGTCGGCCTCGACAACTACCTGCGCCTCTTCGAGGACCCGCGCTTCGTGCGCTCACTGCTGAACACCGGCATCTTCGTGCTCGTCGGGGTGCCCGTCACGATGGCGCTCGCGCTCGCCGTGGCGCTCGCGCTGAACACCGGGATCGCGAAGTTCCGCACGGTGTTCCGGGTCGGCTACTACGCGCCGGTCGTCACGAGCATCGTCGCGATCGCGATCGTCTGGCGGTTCATCCTGCAGCCCGACGGCCTGCTGAACGCCTTCCTCGGCTGGTTCGGCATCGAGGGGCCGAACTGGCTGCAGTCGACGAGCTGGGCGCTGCCCTCGCTCATCATGATGGCCGTCTGGCGCAACATCGGCACGCTCATGGTGATCTTCCTGGCCGGCCTGCAGGGCGTGCCCAAGGAGCACCACGAGGCGGCCATGGTCGACGGTGCGAACGCCTGGCAGCGCTTCGGCTCGATCACGCTGCCCGCCCTGCGGCCGACCCTGCTGTTCGCCGCCGTCATCACCGGCATCGGCTTCCTGCAGTTCTTCGAGGAGCCCTTCGTGATGACCCGCGGCGGCCCGCTCGACTCGACGCTCTCGACGGCGATGTACACGTACCAGCAGTTCGGCTTCGGCAACTACTCCTACGCCTCGGCTGCGAGCTACGTGCTCTTCCTCGCGATCGTCGCGCTCTCGCTCATCCAGTTCCGCTTCCTCGGACGGAAGGACTGACATGACCCAGCTCACCGACCCGCCCGCCGCGGCCGGCGCCGCGGCCGAGGCATCCGTCGTCCCGCCCGTCGGCGCCGCCGCGCTACGCACGGGCGATCGACCGCCCCGGCGACGCCGCGGCCCGCGCCGCTGGTGGCTCTACCTCGTGCTCGCGGCCGGCCTGGTCGCGATGGTCATGCCGTTCGTCTGGATGATCCTCGGCTCGTTCAAGACGAACGCCGAGATCCGGCAGCACCCGACGAACTTCTGGCCGATCGATCCGACGCTCGACAACTACGCGCAGCTGTTCGGCCGGCTCGACTTCGCGAACTACTTCGCGAACAGCCTGATCGTCGCGTTCTTCGTGACCGCGGGCAACATCGTGTTCTCGTCGATGGTGGGCTACGCGCTCGCGAAGCTCGAGTTCCGCGGCAAGCGGCTGCTGTTCGGCCTCGTGCTGGCGACCCTCATGGTGCCGGGCGTCGTGACCTTCGTGCCGCTGTTCGTGCTCACCGCGAACCTCGGCCTCGTGAACTCGTACCCGGGGCTCATCCTGCCGTTCCTGATCACCCCGCTCGGGGTGTTCCTGATGCGCCAGTTCATGCTCTCCCTGCCCGACGAGCTCATCGAGGCGGCGCGCATCGACGGGGCGAGCGAGTGGCGCATCTTCCTGCGGGTGATCATGCCGCTCTGCGGGCCCGCGGTCGCGACGCTCACGATCCTCACCTTCCTCGCCAGCTGGAACAACTTCCTCTGGCCGCTCGTCGTCGCCACGAGCGAGGACAAGTACACGCTGCCCGTGGCGCTCGCGCTCTACTCCGTCGGCCAGAACGCCGCGCAGTACGGCCTCATGATGGCCGGCGCCGTCGTGGTCGTCGTGCCCGTGCTCGCCGTCTTCGTGGTGCTGCAGCGCTACTTCGTGCAGGGCATCGCCCTCACCGGCATCAAGTGACCCCCGCCGCCAGACCCGACCCGACCGACCAGTCCGACCCGACCGACTCGACCGACTCAGGAGACCAGCACCGTATGACGAACCCCGCCTTCCCCGACGGCTTCCTCTGGGGCGCCGCGACCGCGGCCCACCAGGTGGAGGGCAACAACGTGAACTCGGACTGGTGGCAGCGCGAGCACGGGCACCTGCCCGGTCCGCCCGTCGCCGAGCCCTCGGGCGACGCGGCCGACAGCTTCCACCGCTACCCGGAGGACATGGCGCTGCTCGCCGACGCCGGGCTGAACACCTACCGCTTCAGCATCGAGTGGGCCAGGATCGAGCCCGAGCGCGGCTTCGTCTCGCGGGCCATGCTCGACCACTACCGGCGCATGGTCGACACGGCCCGCTCGCTCGGGCTCGAGCCCTCGGTGACACTGCACCACTTCACGAACCCGATCTGGTTCGCGCGCGAGGGCGGCTGGCTCACGGATGCCTCGGTCGAGCACTTCGCCCGCTTCGTGGAGGCGGCGCTGCCGATCCTCGACGACGTCGCGCACGTCTGCACGATCAACGAGCCGAACATGGTCTCGGTGCTCGCCGACCCCGCTGTCGGCTTTCCCTCGGTCGGGCTGCCGCCGGGCGTGCCGGAGGTGACCGAGCGGCTCATCGCGGCGCACCGCCGCGCGGTCGAGCTCGTGCGCGGCGCCGGCGCGAAGGCCGGCTGGACGGTCGCGACGCAGGCGTACCAGCCCGAGCCCGGGGCGGAGCAGGTGGCCGCCGACTACGGCCGCTCTCGCGAGGACGTGTTCCTCGACGCGGCCGCTGGCGACGACTGGGTCGGCGTGCAGGCGTACACCCGCACGAAGATCGGGCCGGAGGGGCCGCTGCCGATCCCCGAGGGCGCGGAGCGCACCCTCACCGGCTGGGAGTACTACCCGCCGGCGGTCGGCGACGGCATCCGCAACGCCTGGGCGCGCAGCGGCGTGCCCGTCTACGTGACGGAGAACGGCATCGCGACCGCCGACGACGCGCGCCGCATCGACTACACGCGGGGCGCGCTCGAGGCGGTCGCCGGATGCCTCGCCGACGGTGTCGACGTGCGCGGCTACCTGCACTGGTCGGCCCTCGACAACTACGAGTGGGGCAGCTTCGCCCCCACCTTCGGCCTGATCGGCTGGGACCGCGAGACCTTCGAGCGGCACCCCAAGCCGAGCCTGGCGTGGCTCGGCGAGGTCGCCCGCACCGGCCGCCTCGCCTGACCCGACGCCCCGGCCGCGAACACCGCGCCCCCGACTTGCCCGACTTTCATGAAAGTCGGGCAAGTCGGAATCCACCCCCAGGGTTGCCCGACTTTCATGAAAGTCGGGCAAGTCGGAAACTGGGGCGGGAGTAGGGTGAGCGGCATGGGGGATCAGCGAGCGACGAGCGAGCCCGACGCCCGGAACGACCACGGCTTCTTCGGACAGCCGCGGGCGCTCGCGAACATCTTCGGCGTCGAGATGTGGGAGCGGTTCAGCTTCTACGGCATGCAGGGCATCCTGCTCATCTACCTCTACTACTCGGTCGCCGACGGCGGCCTCGGGCTCCCGGAGGCCTCCGCCGCGGGCATCGTCGGCGCCTACGGCGGCGGCGTCTACCTCTCGACGATCCTCGGCGCCTGGATCGCCGACCGCCTGCTCGGCAGCGAGCGGGTGCTGTTCTTCAGCGCCATCGTCATCATGGCGGGCCACCTCGCCCTCGCCCTGCTGCCGGGCTTCCTCGGCGTCGGCGTCGGACTCGTGCTCGTCGCCTTCGGCTCCGGCGGCCTCAAGGCGAACGCCACGAGCGTCGTCGGCACGCTCTACGCCCCCGACGACGTGCGCCGCGACGCCGGCTTCTCGATCTTCTACCTCGGCATCAACCTCGGCGGCTTCCTCGGCCCGATCCTCACCGGGCTGCTGCAGTCGACCCTCGGCTTCCACTGGGGCTTCGGGCTCGCCGCGGCGGGCATGGCCATCGGGCTCGTGCAGTACTCCTTCGGCCGCAAGCGACTGCCGGCCGAGGCATCCGCCGTACCGAACCCGCTTCCCCGCGGCCGCATCGGCCTCGTGATCGGCATCGCCGTCACGGGCGTCGTCGTCATCACGGTGCTCGTCGAGACCGGGCTCATCACCGCCGAGAACCTCGTCGTCTGGGTGATCGGCACGACGATCGTCGCCGCGGTCGCGTACTTCGCGGTCATCCTGTCGAGCCGGCGCATCACGGCGGTCGAGCGCAGCCGGGTCGTCGGCTTCATCCCGCTGTTCATCGCGAGCGTTGCGTTCTGGTCGCTGTACCAGCAGCAGTTCACCGTGCTGACGATCTACAGCGACAAGCAGCTGAACCGCGACCTCTTCGGCTGGGAGATGCCCGTGTCGTGGGTGCAGTCGATCAACCCGATCTTCATCATCGTGCTCTCCGGCGTCTTCGCCGCGATCTGGACGAAGCTCGGCGCCCGCCAGCCGTCGACGCCAGTGAAGTTCGCGCTCGGCACGGTGATCATGGGCGTCGGGTTCCTGCTGTTCATCCCCTTCGCGGGCGGCGGCCCGAACTCGACCCCGCTGCTCGCGATCATCGGCATCCTGTTCGTGTTCACCGTCGCCGAGCTGCTGCTCTCGCCCGTCGGGCTGTCGGTCACGACGAAGCTCGCGCCTGAGGTGTTCCACACCCAGATGGTGGCGCTGTTCTTCCTCTCCGTCGCGCTCGGCACCGCGATCTCGGGCCGGCTCGCGGAGTTCTACTCCGCCGAGACCGAGGTGGGCTACTTCGGCGTGCTCGGCGGCATCGCGATCGTGCTGGGGCTCGCGCTCGCGGTCGGCAGCCGGGGCGTGCTGCGGCTCATGCGCGGCGTGCGCTGAGCGGGCACCGAGCGGTTACGATTCGAGGGATGCCCAGCCCGCTCGTGGTGATCCCCACGTACAACGAACGTGAGAACCTCGCCGCGATCGTCGGCCGGGTGCTCGCGGCGGAGCCCGCCGCCGCGGTGCTCGTCGTCGACGACGCCTCGCCCGACGGCACCGGGGGGCTCGCCGACGAGCTCGCCGCCGCCGACGAGCGGGTGCTCGTGCGGCACCGCGCCGGCAAGGAGGGTCTCGGCGCCGCCTACCTCGACGCCTTCGCCTGGGCGCTCGAGGCGGGGTACGACCCGATCGTGCAGATGGATGCCGACGGCTCGCACCTGCCCGAGCAGCTCGACGGCCTGCTCGCGCCGCTCGGCGAGGGCGCCGATCTCGTCATCGGCTCGCGCTGGATCCCGGGCGGCCGGATCGAGAACTGGCCCAGGTACCGCGAACTGCTCTCCCGCGGCGGCAGCGCCTACGCGCGCTGGGTGCTGCGGCTGCCGACCCGCGATGCGACGGCGGGGTACCGGGCGTTCCGGGCGGAGGGCCTCCGTCGGATGCGCCTCGACGAGGTGCACACGAAGGGCTACGGCTTCCAGGTCGACATGCTGTGGCACGCGCACGAGGCTGGGCTCCAGGTCGTCGAGGTGCCCGTGACGTTCGTCGAGCGCGAGCTCGGGCGCTCGAAGATGAGTGTCGGGATCGTGCTCGAGGCGATGCTGCGGGTCACCGGCTGGGGCCTCGCCGCCCGCTTCCGCCGGCGCTGAGGGCGCAGGGCGGGCGGACCGGGCCGGGCGGGCGGACCGGGCCGGGCGGGCGGACCGGGCCCAGCGGGCGGTGCGGGGTCAGCGGAGCGGGCCGACGGAGGCGTAGGCGTCGGGCTGCACGCGGGAGGGCACGTCCCACACCTTCGCCGCCGGGCCCGGCCCGTGCGCCGCCGGCCAGCCCGGGTCGCCCGTGCCGATGAAGGCGACGGCGGCCGCGTGCAGCTCGTCGGCGAGCGCCTGCGGCGGGTTCGGGCCGGCGAGCGGCACCATCGCCGGCCCGTCGAGGCAGTCGAAGAAGAACGGCACGTCGAGGCAGTGCTCGGCGAAGCCGAAGGTGCCGGAGGGCCACGAGAAGCGGTACAGCCAGGTGCCGGCCGAGGCATCCGCGCCCGCCGAAGTCGAGGCGGCGCCGGCCTCGCGCGCCTCGACGACGCGCAGCGCGGCGGTGCGGAACATCCGGTCGCTGAGGAAGCGCCCGGCGATCCGCGCGGTGCCCTTCGCGGCGACGTCGGCGTTGGCCCGCAGGTAGGGCTTGAGGCGCTCCTTCGGCAGGCCGAGCTTCTTCAGCAGCAGCGACTTCGGCACCCAGCGCAGCTTCTTCTCGGCCTCCGTGAAGGCCATCGTGAACTCGTCGTCGGTCGCGCCGAGCACGAGCGGGATGCCGCGGCCGACCCCCGCGGCCAGCGACTCCAGCGTGGGGCGCTCGATGAGCTCGCCGTCGACCGCGGGGCCGAGCGGCAGGCCGTCCTCGATGATCGAGCCGAGCGAGTCGGGGCCGAGCTCGGTCGCCTGCTTCTGCAGTTCGAGCACGCGCTCCTCGGGCAGGCCGCCGAAGCCCGCCCGGGTGGGCTCGACGCCGGCCTGCTCGGCGAGCGCCCGGCCGAAGGCCTCGGCCCGTGAGGTGGCGACGTCGGCGAGCGCCGCCGACAGGGCGTAGGCCCCGTGGAACAGGCGCTGCGCCGCCGGCATGCCGAGGAGGGTGAGCACCGCGCCGCCGCCGGCCGACTGCCCGGCGATCGTCACCCGCCCGGGGTCGCCGCCGAACGCGGCGATGTTCCGCTGCACCCACTCGAGGGCGAGCAGCCAGTCGCGTACGCCGCGGTTCGACGGGGCATCCGCGATCCAGCCGAAGCCGTCGAAGCCGAGCCGGTAGGAGATCGTGACGGTGACGACCCCGTCGCGGTTGAAGCTGCGGCCGTCGTACCAGGGGCTCGCGGGGGAGCCGGCGAAGTAGCCGCCGCCGTGGATCCACACGAGCACGGGGAGCCCGGCCTCGCCCTGCGCGGGTGCGACCGGCGACGGGGTGAAGACGTTCACGTTGAGCGTGGACTCGCCCGGCACGCTCGGCTCCGGGATGAGCGTCACGCCGGGGTCGCCGCGCTGCGCCGTCGGCGCGAACTCCAGCGCGTCGAGCGTGCCGGTCCACGGCGCCTTCGGCACGGGCGCCGCGAAGCGCAGCTCGCCGGCGGGCGGTTCCGCGAAGGGGATGCCGAGGAACGCCGCCGAGCGCTCGGCGCCCCCGCCCCCGCTCGCGTCGCTCGTGCGGCGAACCGTCGGGCGCCACCGCCCGCGCACCCGTCCGGCGAGGGTGTCGACCTCCACGAACTCGGCGGTGTCGATGGCGGATGCCGATGGGCGGGGCTCGGTGGCGGGGGTGTGCGACATGCAGTGCTCCTAACGCACGCTCTTGATGGGGGCGGTGGCGATCGCAGCGATGATGACGAATACGATGCCGAAGACGAAGAGCATCGGGTAGCCCCCGAGCACGCCGATGATGGTGCCGGCGACCGCGGCGCTCATCGCCTGCGGGATGTTCGTCGCGATGTTCAGGATGCCGAGGTCCTTGCCCGCGGCCGCGCCGTCGCCCGGCAGCACCTCGCTCATGAGCGCGGCGTCGACCGACATGTAGAGCCCGAAGCCGATGCCGTTGATGACGGCCATCGCGATCATGCCGGTCATGTTCGGCATGAGGAGCGGCATGGTGAAGCCCGCGACCATGATGACCGAGGCGACGTAGATGAACACCTTGCGCCGGCCGATCTTGTCGCTCCACCAGCCGGAGAGCGCGATGGCCACGAGCGTGGGCACGAGCGAGACGAGCGTGAGCGTCACGGTCGCCCCGGCGGCGCCCTCGAGCGACATGCCGATGTAGTCGGTGAGGATGTAGAGCTGGAAGGCGGCGACGACGAAGTAGCCGAGCATGAGCAGGAAGCGCGCCGCGAACGCCCAGGCGAAGTCCGGGTGCTGCCGCGGGCTCACCCAGAAGCCGCCGAGGAAGCGCCTCCAGCTCCACGGCTCGATGGCCGCGTCCTTCGAGGACCAGTCGCGGTCGATGAGCACGTAGACCACGGTGACGACGATGATCGCGACGCCGAACGCCGAGTAGCCGACGCCGAAGTTCGTCGCGAACTGGCCGGCGATCATCACGCCGATGGTCATGCCGAGCTGCGTGCCGATGCCGAACATCGCGCTCGCGGCGCCGCGCTTGTCGCGCGGGAAACGGTCGGGCGTGATCGCCGACAGCGGGCCCTGGAGGGCGTTCAGCGAGACCTGGATCAGCACCCAGAAGATCGTCACCCAGAGGATCGAGTCGAGCATGCCGAGGCCGAACAGCAGGATGCCGCCGATGAGCGCGCCGCCCACCATCCACGGGGCGCGGCGGCCGAAGCGGGTGCGGGTGCGGTCGCTGATGGCGCCGACGATCGGCTGGGCGAAGAGGGTGAAGACGAAGGAGACGGTCGAGACGATCGCGAGGTTCGCGACCTTGTTCGCCTCGTCGATCATCGCGACCTGGATGGGCAGGAGGATCGCGATGAGCCCGCCGTAGGTCGCGAAGAGGGTGAGGGCCACGAGCAGGATGCCCGGGAGGGTGCGCCGCGTCGGCGGCGGGCTCGCGGGCGGGTCGCCCGGCACGGGCTCGGTGGCGGAGATGGCGCCCGTGGGGGCGAGCTCCGCGGCGGGGTCGATCGGGGGCTGCATGGACATGGGGCTCCTCATCGTCGAGTGGGCCGGTGCGGGTGGGGTGAGGCAGAGGCTGAATCCCGAGCGCCGTTCGGAATCCGTGGCACCAGTGTGCCGCGCGCGACGCAAAACTTCAAGTCTCGAATTATGTGCGTGCGGGTCGCGATCTGCGAGGATCGCCGCGTGAGTCAGAACGCGACCGACGGGGAGACCGGGCCCGCCGCGGCGACCGGCCGGCCGCGGCGCGCATCGGAGCGAGCGGCCCGACGTCGTCGCGCTCGCCTGCTCGTCGCGGCCTACGTGCTCGGCATCGTCGCGACGCTCACGGCGGCGGAGGCCCTGCGCACGCTGGGCGACGCGGCGGAACGCCCCGGCCTCGCCGCGTTCTACGCCGCGCCCGCTGCGGCCGAGCTCACGGGCGCGCCCGGCACGATCATCCGGAGCGAGCCGCTCGCCGGCGTCCCCCTCGCGAGCCGCGGCTGGCGCATCATGTACCGCTCGACCGACCTTCACGGAACCCCGATCGCCGTCACGGGCATCGTGGTCACCCCGCTCCGCCCGGTCATGGGCGAGCGCACGGTGCTCGCCTGGGGGCATCCGACCACCGGCACCTCGCCCGACTGCGCGCCGTCCCGCAGCGACGACCCGTTCCTCGGTATCGAGGGGCTGCGCCTGATGCTCGATCGCGGCTACACGGTCGTGGCCACGGACTACGCCGGAATGGGCACCGAGGGACCCGACTCGTACCTCGTCGGGGTCACCGCCGCGCACTCCGTGCTCGACGGCGTGCGCGCGGCGCAGGCGATCGAGGCGGCGGCGGCTGGCGACCGCGTCGTGCTCTGGGGGCACTCCCAAGGCGGACAGGCGGTGCTCTTCGCCGCCGAACAGGCGTCCGCCTACGCCCCGGAGCTCGAGATCGCCGCCGTCGCGGCCGCCGCGCCGGCGGCCGACCTCACCGCCCTCATGGGCTCGCACCTCGACGACCTCTCGGGCGTCACGATCGGGTCCTACGCCTTCGCCGCGTACGCCGACGTGTACGGTCCGACCATGCCCGGCGCCGAGCTCGACACGGTGCTCACCCCGGAGGCGATCGCACAGCTCCCGGAGATGAACCGGCTGTGCCTCCTGCCAGAGCTCGATCGGCTGCACGCGATCGCCGAGCCGCTCGTCGGCGACTTCTTCGCGCACGACCCGACGGCCATCGAGCCCTGGGCCGGTCTCCTCGAGGAGAACTCCGCCGGACGCACCGCGATCGACGTCCCCCTCTTCGTCGCGCAGGGAGCCGACGACCGGCTCGTGCTGCCCGCGGACACCGCCGAGTTCGTCGCCCGCGAGCGGTCGCTCGGCGTCGACGTCACCGAGACCGTCGTGCCGGGCGCCACGCACTCCACGATCGCCTATCTCGCGCTCCCGGCGCTCGACGCCTGGCTCGACCGAGTCGAACAGCGGGCCTCGGGCGGGTGAACCCGGTCGGCAGCGCAACGGCCCGGGCCGCTACGGCACCCTGAGCTCCGCGATCGGCTCGCGCCGCGCCGCGGACAGGGCGGGCAGGAGCGCGGCCAGCGTCGCGACGAGCACCCCGAGGACGTCGACGCCGATCAGGTACGCGAACTCGGGGACCGGATCGCCGGAGAGCCAGAGCACCGCCGCGGCGACCGCCGAGCCGACGGCGGCGCCCGCGGTCGCGGTGATCGCCGTCTGCGTCGTCACGAGGGCGACGATCAGCCGCTGCGAGGCGCCGAGGGCGCGTCGCCGGCCGAAGTCCTTGCGGCGGAGCATCACCATGCCGAACAGCAGCACGGCGACGAGGAGCGCGCTGCCGCCCAGGATGCCGAGCGTGAGCGCGCGTCCGTGCGCCCCGAGCTGCCCCCCGACGAGCCCGCGGAGGGTTGCGAGCGCCTCGCTGCTGCGGATCTCGACGGTGTCCGGATCGGTGACGTCGAGCAGCGTGCGGACGGTGTCGGTCACGGGCGCCACGAGCTCGGGCCGCGTCGCGATCACGACGAGTGCGCCGACCGGCGCCGCCCGCTCCGCCCCCGACTGCGGGGCGATGACGAGCGGTTCGAGGAACGCGAGGTGCTCGGGCGTCCCGATGCGTCCGGCGATCGCGTAGGAGGTGCCGCCGCGCACGGCGATGCCGCCGGCGGCCTCCGCCATGCCCAGCTGCGCCAGCGCTGCGTCGGAGGCGTACGCCGCCTCGCCGAGCGCGACCCCGGGCTGCGCCGACAGCCCGAGCCCGGCCCAGTCGTCGCTCCAGGCCCGGCGCAGCGCGACCGGGGCGCCGTCGGGGAATGCGGTGTTGCGCGCATCCTCGGAGAGCCCGAACGCTCCCGCCCACTCGATGCCGTCGATGTGGGCGAGGCGGTCGAGCACCGAGACGTCGAGCCCCGCGTCGGGCTCGGCGCGGACGACGATGGCGCGGGTGCCCGTCGAGTCGATCGAGGCGACGACCTGCTGCTCGGCCGCGACCGTGCGGCCCGAGGTGAGGAGCACCGCCGCGCACATCCCGGCGACCATGACGAAGCCGAGCACGGACCCGACCGGCTGGGCGAGGGCCGAGACGAGCGCCTCCCGCAGCAGCGCGCGCGCCCGCCGGACGGCGTTCACAGGACCAGTTCCCGGTCGCACCGGCCGACGAGCGCCGGATCGTGCGTCACCACGACGACCGCCGCCCCGCGAGCGGCCTGCTCGCGCAGCGCGGTGAACACGACCTCGCTCGACGCGGGGTCGAGGTTGCCCGTCGGCTCGTCGGCGAGCACGATCCGCGGGTCGCCGAGGAGCGCCCGGCACAGCGCGATGCGCTGCGCCTGCCCGCCAGAGACCTGGCCGGGCCTCGCGTCGGCGCGGAGCGCCACCCCGAACCGTTCGAGCAGCTCGTGCGCCCGGTGCCGGGACCGCCGGCGGTCGTCGCCGCGGTACAGGGCGGTCTCGAGCACGTTGTCGAGCACGGTGCGGGTGGTATCGAGCGCGGCGTCCTGGAAGACGAAGCCGAACCGGGCGGCGCGATGGGCGGCGCGCTCGCGATCGGGGCGGGACTGCATCGGCTCGCCGTCGAGCAGCACCTCGCCCGCCGTCGGGCGCAGCATGAGCCCGAGCAGGTAGAGCACCGTGGACTTGCCGCGGCCGGACGGCCCGGTCACGGCGACGAGCTCGCCCCGGTGGAACGTCGCCGACCAGTCGTCGAGCAGCGGGGTCGCCGGCTCGTAGCGGAAGGAGACGCGTTCGGCGCAGAGCACCGCCCGCGGAGGCCGGCTCATCCCTCGGCCGCCGGGTCGCCGCCCTCGGGTGCGGGGACGCGGACGCGGAGCCCCGCGTCGACCCCCTCGACGACGGCCATGCCGCGCGCGGCCGCCACGACCTCGACGGGATGCCTGCGGCCGCGCTCGTCGACGACCGCCACGGTGCCGTCGGCCGCGGAACCGAGTGCCGCGACCGGGACGACGAGGCCCCGCACCGTCTCGGCGGTCACGACGGTGGACGGCAGCGGAGTGTCGCCGCGTGCGGACAGCGCGCCGCAGCCCGCGCCGCAGATGGATGCGCCGTCGGCCCCGCCGAGCACGAGCGCGAGCTGGTCGTCGGCTTCGCCGGAGGGGAGCTGCTCGGCGACGACCGCCTGCCAGCTCGCACCGTCGGGCGCCTGGATCGCCACGGCGGTGCCGGGCGGCATCGACGCCGCCTGGGAGCGCCCGACCGGGATCACGAACTGCGGTTCGGCGGGAAGCGTGGAGACCACCGCCTCGCCGCCGACCAGCCCGGCACCCGGGCGGACGAGCTCGTCGTCGAGGGAGATGCGGCCCGGCAGCTCCGGCACGAAGACGAGGTCGCCGGCCTGCACGACGCCGTCGGCCGGTACGCCGAGCGACTCCTGCCAGCGCTTCACCGCCGCCTCGGTGAGCGGGCCGAACTCGCCGTCGACGAGGCCGTCGTACTGGCCGAGCTCGGCGAGCAGTTGCTGCAGCTGCTGCACGTCGGCGCCCTCGCTCGCCAGAGTGAGCGGGCGGAACGCTGGCACCGCGCCGGTCGCGACGACGACCGGACGGAGGTCGACCGAGTACAGCTCGGCGCCGTCGCCCACCTCGTCTCCGGGGCCCACCGCGACCGAGGTGACGGTGCCCGCCGCGCGGTTCGTGCCCGCCGGCGTCTGCGGCCACGACGCCACGGTCGTCAGCTGCACCGAGGAGCCGACCTCGCCGGCGACCACTTCGACGTGCGTGGAGCCGCTGGTGGCGAGCGCATCGCTCGGCGGGACGAAGACGGCCGAGACGGACCAGCCGACGAGGGCGCCCGCGCCGAGCAGCAGTGCGGCGACGACGAGACGCGCCGGCCAGCGCGCGGTCGTGTGCGGTGGTCGATTCCGTTCCATCATGCTGTGCACCCGTTCATCGTGGTATCCCGATGCATCGAGCGTACGCGAACCAGCCGACATCCATCGCCGGAAGTCCAGAGCGTATCCACCTCTGGCGGGGAACAGCGCGGGGTCGGCGGCCCCGGTGGAGGCATCCCGAGCCGCAGCCCCGGGCTGCGGGTCCTCAGTCGCGGGCGAGCGCCGCCGGATCGGCGAGGAGCCGCGCCACCGCGGTGCGCTCGGCGCCGACGAGCGCCGCATCCGCGCCGAGGCGGCTGCCGAGCACCCGAGGCGGGGTCAGGTACCGCCCGTCGATGCCGGGCTGGATGGCCGCGAGCGCCTCGCCGAGCTCGTCGGCCAGCTCGGCCAGGTAGCCGCCGAGCACGATCACCGTCGGATCGATCGCCATGACCAGGATCTGCAGCGCCCGGGCCAGTTCGGCGCGACCGCTCCGCCAGGCCGCGACCGCGCGGGGCTCCTCGGCCCGGATGCGGTCGACGAAGACGCGGAGCGCCGCGGTGAGGCCCGCCTCGCGGGCGAGCGCGTCGAGTCCGGCGGCGGCGAGGAGGACGTCGGGGCCGGCGACCGTGACGAGGCATCCGCGCTGCCCGCAGCCGCAGGCCGCGCCCTCGGGGACGACCGGCAGGTGGCCGAGCGCGCCCGCGATGTGGTGGCTGCCGTCGAGCGGGGCGCCGTCGACGACGATCGCGCCGCCGATGCCCGAGTCGCTCTTCAGGTACAGCAGTTCCGCCGGGCGTCCCGTGTCGAGGTGCTCGGCGACCGCGGCCACGGCCGTGTCGGCGAGCAGGCGCAGCCGCCCGGCGCGGGCGAGCGCGGCGATCGTGGGCGAGCGCTCGGCGAGGAGTGCGAGCAGATCGACCGTGCCCCAGTCGAGATCGGTGTCGGCCAGCACGACGGCGGGGTCCCCGCCGACCGGGGCCCAGGCGACGACGGATGCCTCGGCGATCCGGCGCCCGGCCGGCTCGAGCTCGGCGAGCAGCTCGCCGACGACGGCCGCGGCGACGTCCGCCACCCGGGCCGGGTCGCCCATCGGTCGGCCGTGCCGGCGTTCGGCGCGGTGCAGGCGCTCGCCGCGCAGGGAGGAGGCGACGGCGACCGCGCGGTCGGCGTCGATCAGCACGGTGAGGATCGCGAGGTGGTCGCCGCTCAGCTCGAGGAGCGTGCGCGGGCGGCCCTTGCCCGTCGGGGCGATCGATGCGGTCTCGCGCACGAGCCCGTCGTGCTCCAGGCGCCGCACGAGGGCGGTCACCGATCCGCGCGCGAGGCCCGTCGCGGTCGCGAGCTCGCTGCGGCTCGCGCTGCCGAGCGCCGCGAGCCGGCCGGCGACGAGCGCCAGGTTGTGCCGGCCGACGTCGGCGCTCGCGAGCGACCCGGTCATTCCGCGGCCGGCGGCTTCAGCGACGCGAGCAGGTACTCGATGTGATCGCCCATGTCGATCGAGGGGTCCATCAACCACTGGGTCTGCAGCCCGTCGGCGGCGGCGAGGAGCAGGCTCGCGATCTTCTCCGGGTCGAGGTCGGCGCGGAGCGTGCCGTCTGCCTGGCCCTCGCGGATGCTCTCCACCGACATCTCGCGGAACATCCGGAACCGCTCCGTGAAGAAGGGGCGGGCGGCGTGGTCGGCCTCGGTGGCCTCCGCCGACAGCCGGGCGTAGAGCTGCACGAGCCCGGGCACGTCGGCGTTGTGGCGCATCACCTGGACGAAGCCGTCCATCATGCTGAGCTCGTGGTCGGCGTCGGCGGCCTCGAGGACCTCGCGGTCGACCTCGTCGCGCTTGCGCAGGATCTCCGCGAAGAGCTCCTCCTTCGAGGAGAAGTAGTGCAGCAGGCCGGCCTGGCTGAGGCCGACGGCGTCGGCGAGCTCGCGCACGGAGGCGCGCCCGTAGCCGTTGCGGGCGATGACGTCGAGCGCGGCGGTGAGGATCTCCTCGCGCTTCGCGATGCCCTTCGCGTACGAACCCCTGCGTGCCATACGTGAATCGTAGTCGCTTGCAGAGCAAAACCGAGTGGCGTATGGTTTTCGCACCGCCTCGATGACGAGGCCTCCTGGAAGGACTTCCCCCGATGACGATGTCGTCCGCTCCGCAGCCCGCCGCCGAGTCCCGACCCGACGATCCCGAATCCCTCGAAGCCGCCGCCTTCGTCGAGGAGGCCGCCGGCAACGAGGACCCGCCCGCCCCGATCACGGGCGTCGGCCGGCTCCTCGGCTGGATCATCCCCGCGAACCTCGGCATCTTCCTGATCTGGGGCGCCGTCCCCGGCATCCTCCTGCCGCGCCAGGTCGAGCTCACCTTCGGCAGCGCCGACAAGGTCGCGAACCTCGCGATCGTCATGACCATCGGCGCGTTCTGCGCGATGATCGCCCAGCCCATCGCCGGGCAGATCTCCGACCGCACCCGCTCCCGCTTCGGCCGCCGCGCCCCCTGGATCTTCCTCGGCGCCCTGGCCGGCGGCCTCTCGCTCGTCGGCCTCGCCTTCGCCGACTCGCTCGTCGGCGTCGTCATCGCCTGGACCCTCGTGCAGATCACCTACAACTTCGCGCAGGGCCCGCTCAGCGCGGTCATGCCCGACCGCGTGCCGCTGAAGCGCCGCGGCACCTTCGCCGCGCTCTCCGGCATCGGGCTCATGGTCGGCGCGCTCGGCGGCCAGGTCGTCGGCTCGATGTTCTACGACAGCCTCACGGCCGGGTACTTCACCTTCGCCGCGATCGCGATCGTCGTGCTCACGCTCTTCATCGTGTTCAACCCCGATCACTCCTCGAAGGACCTCCCCGTCGAGCCGTTCAAGCTCGGCGACTTCCTGCGCACCTTCTGGGTGAACCCGGTCAAGCACCCCGACTTCTTCTGGGCGTTCACCGGGCGGCTGCTGCTCTACACGGGCTACTTCGCCGTGACCGGCTATCAGCTGTTCCTGCTCACCGACTACTTCGGCGTCGAGCGTCCGCAGGACGTCATCCCGCTGCTCGGCCTGATCAGCCTCGCCGGCATCCTCATCGCGACGGTCGTCTCGGGGCCGCTCTCCGACAAGCTCGGCCGCCGCAAGATCTTCGTCTTCGCCTCCTCGGTCGTCACCGGACTCGCCTTCCTGCTGCCGTGGGTCTGGCCCGACGTCACCGCGTGGATGATCATGATCTTCATCTCGGGCCTCGGCTTCGGCATGTTCCAGGCCGTCGACACCGCGCTCATGAGCGAGGTGCTGCCCTCGGCGAAGTCCTTCGCGAAGGACCTCGGCGTCGTCAACATCGCCGCGACCCTGCCGCAGACGCTCGCCCCCGGCGTCGCCGGCGCGATCGTGCTCGCCTTCGGCTTCGCCGGCCTGTTCCCGGTGGCGATCGTCCTCTCCGTGCTCGGCGCCTTCGCCGTCTGGCCGATCAGGGCCGTGCGATGACGGCGGATGCCTCGAGGTCCCGTCGCCCCCGGGTGCTGCTCGTCGCCGGGCTCGCCGGCCTGGCCGTGTTCGTCGCGTTCGCCTTCGCGGTGGCCGCGAACGTCGAGCAGCCCTTCACGCAGCCCTTCGACGACGCCTGGCGGGCGTTCGTCGGCCTCGCCCCCGGCACGGGCGGCGAGACGTGGGCGCTGCCGATGTTCTTCCAGTACCTCGGCGAGCTTCCCGGCGCGGTGCTCACGATCCTGCTCATCCCGATCTGGCTCTTCGTCGTGCGGCGCTGGCGCTCGGCGCTGTTCTTCCTCGCGGCCGAGTTCGGCGGCACCCTCCTCGTGTCGCAGCTGGTGAAGAACCTCGTCGACCGCCCGCGCCCGGCCGACGACGTCGCGGCGAACCTCTTCGGGCCGCTGTTCCAGGTCGACCACGGCTCGTTCCCCTCCGGGCACTCGGTCAGCGCCGGCATCCTGCTCGTCGGCGTCGCCGCGCTGCTGCCCGTCGCGAAGCGGCGCTGGTGGTGGCTCGTCGGCGGCCTGATCGCCGTCGGCATGGTGTGGCAGCGCACGCTCATCAACGCGCACTGGTTCTCGGACGCCGTCGTCGGCGTCATCGGCGGCGCCTCCGCGACGCTCGTGCTCTGGTGGGCCTTCGCGACGCTGCTGCAGCGCGACTACGGCAAGCCCCTCTTCCGCCGGGCCGATCCGGCACCGCTCGACGCCCGGCCGGCGTCACCCTACGAAGGAGCATCGGTATGACCGACACCATCGACCAGGCCGCCGAGTTCACCGCGCGCGACGCGGCGGAGCTCGTGGCGGGACTCACGCTCGAGGAGAAGGCGTCGCTCACGAGCGGCGCGAGCTTCTGGAGCACGAAGGCGGTCGAGCGGGCCGGCATTCCGTCCATCGTGCTGACCGACGGCCCGCACGGCGTGCGCCTGCAGCGCGGCTCCAGCGACCACCTCGGCCTCGCCGACAGCGTGCCGGCGACCTGCTTCCCGCCGGCCGTCGCCCTCGGCTCCGCGTGGGACCCCGAGCTCGCCGAGCGGGTCGGCCGCGCCCTCGGCGAGGAGGCGCGGGCCGAGGGCGTCGGTGTCCTCCTCGGGCCGGGCATCAACATCAAGCGCTCGCCGCTGTGCGGGCGCAACTTCGAGTACCTCTCCGAGGACCCGATCGTCTCGGGCGTGCTCGGCGCGGCGCTCGTCCGCGGCCTGCAGTCGCAGGGCGTCGGCGCCTCGCTGAAGCACTTCGCCGCGAACAACCAGGAGTTCGACCGCATGCGCGCGTCGAGCGACGTCGACCCGCGTCCGCTGCGCGAGATCTACCTGCGCGGCTTCCAGCGGGTCGTCGAGGACGCCCAGCCGTGGACCGTGATGTGCTCCTACAACCGCATCAACGGGGTGTTCGCGAGCGAGGACCCGTGGCTGCTCACGAAGGTGCTGCGCGAGGAGTGGGGTTTCGAGGGGCTCGTCGTCAGCGACTGGGGCGCCGTGAACGACCGGGTCGCGGGCCTGCCCGCCGGGCTCGATCTCGAGATGCCGTCCTCCGACGGCCGCACGGACGCGCAGCTCGTCGAGGCCGTGCGGGAGGGCCGGCTCGCCGAGTCCGCGCTCGACCTCGCGGCCGAGCGCGCCGTGCGGCTCGCGCAGCGGGCGGTCGCCGGGGCGGACGCGGATGCCTCGTACGACGTCGATGCCCATCACGCCCTCGCCCGCGAGGCCGCGGCCCGCGGCGTTGTGCTGCTGAAGAACGAGGGCGTGCTGCCGCTCGCTCCCGGCGCCCGGGTCGCCGTCGTCGGCGAGTTCGCCCGCACCCCGCGCTACCAGGGCGCCGGCTCCTCGCTGATCAACCCGACCCGGCTCGACACCGCGCTCGAGGAGATCGGCCGGCTCGCCGGCGCGGCCCCCGTGTTCGCCCCGGGCTTCACGCTCGACGCGAAGGCCGCCGCCGACCCCGCGCTCCTCGCCGAGGCCGTCGCCGCGGCCGAGGGCGCCGAGGTCGTGCTCGCCTTCCTGGGCCTGCCGGCCGCGGCCGAGTCGGAGGGCTTCGACCGCGAGCACCTGCGTCTCCCCGAGGCGCAGCTCGAGCTGCTCGCAGCCGTGCGCGCCGCGAACCCGAACGTCGTCGTCGTGCTCGCGAACGGCGGCGTCGTCGAGCTGCCGTTCGCCGAAGAGGTCCCGGCCGTCGTCGAGGGCTGGCTCGGCGGGCAGGCGGGCGGCGGCGGCGTCGCCGACGTGCTCTACGGGGTGGTGAACCCCTCGGGCCGCCTCACCGAGACGATCCCGCTGCGACTCGCGGACACCCCCGCCTACCTCGACTTCCCGGGCGAGTTCGGGCACGTCCGCTACGGCGAGGGGCTCTTCGTGGGCTACCGCTGGTACGACGCGCGCGACGCGGCCGTGCACTTCCCCTTCGGACACGGCCTCTCCTACACCTCCTTCGCCTACTCGGCGCTCGAGGTGTCGGCCGACGCCGACGGCATCGCCGCCCGCGTCACGGTGACGAACACGGGCGAGCGCGACGGCCGCGAGGTGGTGCAGCTCTACACCGGGCTCGCCGGCTCGGCCGTGCAGCGGGCGCACCGTGAGCTGAAGGCCTTCGCCTCGGTCGAGCTCGCGGCCGGGGAGTCTCGGGTGGTCGAGCTCGCGGTGCGTCGCAAGGACCTCGCCTACTGGGACGTCCGGGTCGACCGCTGGGTCGTCGAGGGCGGCGAGTACCTCGTCGCCGTCGGCGCCTCGAGCCGCGACCTCCGGGTCGAGGCCGGGGTCGTCGTCGAGGGCGACGCCGTGCGGCTGCCGCTGACGATGGAGTCCTCGATCGGCGATCTGATGGGCGACCCGGTCGCCGGCCCGATCGTCGCGCAGGCGCTCGGCGGCCTCTTCGGCGGTGACCCGACGATGGCGGCGATGGCCGACGACGAGGGCATGGCGAAGATGATGGCCTCGTTCCCGATCGGCCGGCTCGTCGGCTTCCCGGGCATCCCGGTGACGCGCGAGCAGATCGAGCAGCTGCTGCAGGCGGCGAACGCCGGGCGCTGATCCGGTCGCACGGCGTGCGGATGCCTCGGGCGCGGGCCGCCCGAGGCATCCGCCGTGCCGGGCGTCGCGGCTGATCGCGGCGCGGAGACTGGCCCGCCGTCACCGAGTGGCGCTACCATCGGCGGGTCGGGGGGGCGACACTCCCCGGACCATGTCCGCGACTCGGAGGAGCCCACCATGACCGACCCCAACACCCCGCAGGGCGAGCCGCCGCAGCCGGCCGAGCCCGCCGTCCCGGTCGAGCCCGCCGCCGCGCCCGCCGAGCCCGCCGCGGCTCCCGCGGAGCCCGTGGCTCCCGCCGAGCCGGCAGCTCCCGCCGCACCGGCGTACGAGGCGCCCGCCGCCCCGGCTGCCGAGCCCGCCGCTCCGGCCTACGCCGCACCGCCCGCACCGCCGGCCTACGGCACCCCGCAGGGGCAGCCCGGTTACGGCGCTCCGGGCCAGCCGGCCTACGCGCCCGCCCCGGCCGGCGACACCTTCCCGGGCAAGGGCCTCGGCATCGCCGGCCTGATCCTCGCGATCTTCATGCCGCTCATCGGCCTCATCCTGAGCATCGTGGCGAACTCGCAGTCGAAGAAGGCGGGCCACAAGAACGGCCCGGCGAAGGCCGGCATCATCGTCGGTTCGATCCTGCTGGCGCTCGGCATCATCGTGACGATCATCGCCATCGTGATCGCCGTCGCGGCCGCGGGCAGCCTCGGCGCCGCCTGCGCCGAGCTCGGCTCGGGCGTGTGGCAGCTCGACGACGGCACCGTCATCACCTGCAACTGATCGCGCAGCAGCGCTCGCACGCGGATGCCCCGGGGCCCGTCGGCCCCGGGGCATCCGTCGTTCCGGAGCGCGCTCAGGGCACGACGACCGCGCGACCCCGGAGCGTGCCCTCGTGCAGCCGGCGGTACGCCTCCGGCGCCTCGTCGAGCGAGAAGCGCTCGGTCTCGATCTTGACGAGCCCGGCGCGGGCCAGCTCGAAGACCTCGAACAGCTCGGCGCGCGAGCCCCAGTACGGCGCCCGCACCGTCGAGTCGTAGGGCGAGGCGAGCAGGCCCGCCGGCACCGCGCCCGCGCCGACCCCGACGAGCACCTGGTCGCCCTCGACCGCGAGCATGGCGTGCCCGGCGTCGATGGTCGGCTGGATGGCGACGAAGTCGAACACCGCCGTCGCGCCCTTGCCGCCCGTGAGCTCCTTCACGCGCTCGGCGGCCTCGGCGTCCGAGGGGAACACGTGGTGCGCGCCGACCTCGGTGGCCAGCCGCAGCTTGTCCTGGCTCACGTCGAGCGCCACCACCGTCGCCGGCGAGAGCGCGCGGAGCAGCTGGATCGCGACGTGGCCGAGGCCGCCCGCGCCGATGACGACGGCGGTCGTGCCGGGCACGAGCTTCGGCAGCGACATCTTGATCGCGTGGTACGGGGTGAGGCCCGCGTCGGTCAGCGCGACGTGCTCGACGGGGTCGAGGTCGCCGAGCGGCAGCAGGAAGCGGGCGTCCGGCACCACGAGGTACTCGGCCATCGCACCGGGCGCACCGAGCCCGGGCGGGCGGATGCCGAGCTCCGCGGCGCGCTCGCAGTAGTTCTCCTTGCCCTGCGCGCACTGCACGCAGCGGCCGCAGCCCTGCGGCCCGTAGACGGCGACGGCCTCGCCCACCTCGACGCCGGTGACGCCCTCGCCGAGCTTGTCCACGATGCCCGCGCCCTCGTGGCCGAGGGTGAGCGGCAGGCCGTAGACGTACTGCTCCTCGTTCAGCCCCATGATGAAGCTGTCCGAGTGGCAGGCGCCGGCGGCCGTGACCCGGATCCGCACCTCGCCCGGACCCGGCTCCGGCGTCTCGATCTCGACGATCTCGGGGGCGGCCCCGATCGTGCGGTACTGCAGCGCTTTCATGTGCACGGACTCCTCGGCTCGATTCCGGCCCGCCCAGCTGCGGGCTCACCGCCAGTCTGCTCCCCGATGCTGAACGCCAGTCGAGCAAGCGACGGACAGGTGGGGGCCTCAGTCGGCGGCTCGCCCCGGTTCGACGGATCGAGCAGGAATCGAGAAGCCCGGGGCATCCGCTCGCTCGTAGCGTGGCCGACATGGACACGAAGACGAACCCCACCACCGCCCCGGCGATCGACTCGATCGTCATCCAGGCCGACGACGTCGCCGCCGCCGAGCGCTTCGCCGCAGCCGCCTTCGGCCTCGGCGACCGCCTGCGGGTGCAGCCCGCGGAGGCTCCGAGCAGCGGCTTCCGCGGCTTCACCCTCTCGCTCATCGCCGCCCAGCCCGGCGACGTCGACGCGCTCGTGCGCTCGGCCCTCGACGCCGGCGCCACCGTCGTGAAGCCGCTCACGAAGTCCCTCTGGGGCTACGGCGGCACCGTGCAGGCGCCCGACGGCACCATCTGGAAGGTCGCGACCTCGGCGAAGAAGGACGTCCGTCCCGCCGCCGCCGTGTTCGACCGGATCGTGCTGCTCCTCGGGGCCGAGGACGTCGCGGCGAGCAAGCGCTTCTACACCGAGCGCGGCATCGCCGTCGGCAAGAGCTTCGGCAGCTACGTCGAGTTCGAGACACCCGGCAGCCGCATCGGGCTCGGCCTGTACAAGCGGCGCGCCCTCGCGAAGGACGCCGGAGTGCCCGCCGAGGGCGCAGGCTCGCACCGGATCGTCATCACGGGTGCGCTCGGCTCGGTCAGCGACCCGGACGGCTTCGCCTGGGCGGCATCCGCCCGCTGAGCGGGCTCCGCCCGCCCCACCCCCGAGTTGCCCAATTTTCATGGAAGTCGGGCAACTCGGGGTGGAGTCGGCGGGGCGCGCGACCCCCGCGCGAGCTCAGCGGCGGGGGAGGAGCCCCGCGACGAGGGCGTCGACGACCTCGTCGGTGGAGGTGCCGGGGTCGATCGGGCTCGTGAGCCGGTCGAGGAGGAGCCCGTCGATCGCGTAGTGGAACAGGGCGATCTCGCGGGCGCCGCCCGGCAGTCCGGCATCCGTGTTGAACGCGACGTCGGCCTCGAATCCGGCTCGCTGCCAGGCGCCGAGCACCGCGGCGAGTTCGGGGCGACGGGTCGACTCCAGCCGGAGCTCGAAGAGGGCGAGGGTGACCTCGCGCTCGGTCGTGAGCCGGCGGACGATGTCGCGGAGGTAGTCGGCGAAGAGCTCCGGGCTCGGCTCGGCGCCGGCGCGCGCCTCGAGGTCGGCCTCGCTCGGCGCCAGGCGCTCGCCGATGCGATCGACGAGCCCGCCGATGAGGGCCTCGCGACTGCGGAAGTAGTTCGAGGTCGTCCCTGCGGGCACGGATGCCGCGTCGTCCACCGCCCGGTGGGTGAGCCCGCGCGAGCCCTCGCGGGCGAGGACCTCGAGCCCGGCATCCGCGAGCGCCCGTCGGCGCGCCTCGTTCTTCGCCATGCTCCGACCCTAGCGCAACCACAACATCTGTTGTAGTCTCCCAATCACTACACATGTTGTGAATGGAGCAGGATGCGAGCACTCAGCTACTACGTCGCCGTCACCCTCGACGGGTTCATCGCGGGGCCGAACGGCGAGTTCGACGCCTTCCCGGTGGAGGGCGACCACATGTCGGCGATCAACGAGCGGTTCGCCGACACCGTCCCCACCGACGCGGCCGCCGCCCTCGGCCTCGCGCAGGTCCGCAGCCGCTTCGACACCGTGCTGATGGGCTGGAACACCTACGCCGTCGGCCTGCCCTTCGGCGTCGACAGTCCCTACCGGCACCTCAGGCAACTCGTGTTCAGCCGGGAGCAGGAGGCGAGCGGCGACGGCGTCGAGACCGTGCGTCGCGACCCCGTCGACGTCGTGCGCGAACTCAAGGCCGAGGAGGGATCGGGCATCTGGCTCTGCGGCGGCGGCGCGCTCGCCGCAGCGCTCGCCGACGAGATCGACCGGCTCGTGCTGAAGCGGTACCCGCTGCTGTTCGGCGCCGGCATCCCGCTGTTCGGACCGCGGCCGTACGCGCCGAGCGGCTTCGCCGAGGTCGCCACGCAGGTCTTCGAGACCGGCGTCGTGCTCTCCGAGTACGTACGCACGCGCTCGCTGCGGCGCCCTGCCCGCTGACCCGCGCTCGCCCATCCCACACCCCGAGTTGCCCGACTTCCATGAAAGTTGGGCAAGTCGGTTTGGGGGCCGCCGAGAGGGTCGGATTCCGACGCGGATGCCTCGGCGGATCGCCGCGGATGTCGGGATGCGACGCTCTCGGAGCGGGGAGCGGGGAGCGGGGAGCGGGGAGCGGGGAGCGGGGAGCGGGGAGCGGGGAGCGGGGAGCGGGGAGCGGGGAGCGGGGAGCGGGGTCAGCCGGCCTTCGGGGCGGCGGGCTTCTTCGGGGCGACGGGCTTCTTCGCGGCGGCGGCCGGCTTCTTCGCCGCAGGCCGCGGCGAGCGGACCGTCTTCGGCTTCGACGCGGCGGCCAGCTCCGCCGCGGCCTGCACCGGGCGGGCGATCGGCTGCAGGCGCGCGAGCTGCGTCACGTGCTGCGGGCCGAGCTCGTCGAGCGTCGACACCTCGAGCAGCTTCATGGTGCGCTCGATCTGCGTGCGCAGGATCGCGATCGTCTGGTCGACCCCGCGCCGCCCGCCGGCCATCAGGCCATAGAGGTAGGCGCGGCCGATGAGGGTGAAGCGCGCGCCGAGCGCGATCGAGGCGACGATGTCGGCGCCCGACATGATGCCGGTGTCGACGTGCACCTCGAGGTCGCCGCCGACCTCGCGCGCGACGTCCGGCAGCAGGTGGAACGGGATGGGCGCCCGGTCGAGCTGGCGCCCGCCGTGGTTGGAGAGCACGATGCCGTCAACGCCGAGGCCCGCGAGCTTCTTCGCGTCCTCCAGGGTCTGCACGCCCTTCACGACGATCTTGCCGGGCCACATCGCGCGGATGATCTCGAGGTCGTCGAAGGAGATCGTCGGATCCATCGCGGCGTCCAGCAGCTCGCCGACCGTGCCGCCGGTCGTCGACAGCGACGCGAACTCGAGCGGCGGGGTGGTGAGGAAGTTGATCCACCAGGCCGGGCGCGGGATCGCGTTCACGATCGTGCCGAGGGTGAGCTGCGGCGGGATCGAGAAGCCGTTGCGCTTGTCTCGGAGCCGCGCCCCGGCGACCGGGGTGTCGACCGTGAAGAAGAGCGTGTCGAAACCGGCGGCGGCAGCGCGCCGGGTCAGCTCATACGAGATCTCGCGGTCGCGCATGACGTACAGCTGGAACCAGTTGCGGCCGCTCGGGTTCGCCGCCTTCACGCCCTCGATCGAGGTGGTGCCGAGCGTCGACAGCGTGAACGGGATGCCCGCCGCGCCTGCGGCCCCGGCGCCCGCGACCTCGCCCTCGGTCTGCATCAGCCGGGTGAAGCCGGTCGGCGCGATGCCGAAGGGGAGTGCGCTCGGCCCGCCGAGCACCTCGCGGCTCGTGTCGACCACGGGCACGTTCCGCAGGATCGAGGGGTGGAACTCGACGTCCTGGAACGCCTGCCGCGCGCGGGCGAGCGAGAGCTCGTCCTCGGCGGCGCCCTCGGTGTAGTCGAAGGGGGCCTTCGGGGTGCGGCGCTGGGCGATGTCGCGGAGGTCCCAGATCGTGAGGGCGCGTTCGAGGCGGCGATCGGTGGGGTTCAGCGTCGGCGTCTTGAACTTCATGAGCTGGAAGAGCTCGCGCGGGTTCGGCAGCTGGCGTTGCACCATGTCGTGGTCCTATCGTGCGGGGTCGGAGATCGCCGCGTAGTACCCGGCGATGTGGTCGTGGATGCCTCGGCGGGCCGCCGCGGCATCCCCGTCGGTGATCGAGCGGAGCACACCGCGGTGCTCGGCGCGCAGCCGTGCGGCCATGGCGGGCCAATCGGCGATGCGCTGCATGCCGGCGACGACGTAGCCCTCGATGCCGCTGCGCAGGCCCGCCATCGTCGCGAGGGTGACCTGGTTGCCGGCGGCCTCGGCGAGGGCGAGGTGGAAGGCGGCGTCGAGCGCGAGGAACTCCTCGGGCGCGAGCGTCGGATCGTCCATGGCGTCAAGCAGGCGTTCGGCCGCGGCGAGCTCGGGTGCGGCGGATGCCTCGCCGGCGGATGCCTCGGCGAGGCGCGCCGCGACGGCGCCCTCGAGCAGCACGCGGGTGTCGACGAGGTCGGCGACGGGGAGTCCGCGCGCCGCGACCTGCAGGCGCATGAGGGTGCGCATGCCGCCGTCGGGGGTCGCGACGATCACCGCGCCGGCACTCGGGCCGGAGCCCGAGGCGGTGCGGACGAGGCCCATCGCCTCGAGCACCCGCAGCGCTTCGCGCACGCTCGAGCGGCCGACGCCGAGCTCGGCGGAGAGGGCGCGCTCGCCGGGGAGGCGGTCGCCGGGTGCGAGCTCGCCCGCGAGCAGGCGCGACTCGACGTGCTCGAGCACGTGCTGCCAGGCGCGGGTGTCGCTCACGGAAACCTCCTGTGGTCAGACCACAGGCTAGCAGATGTGGTCAGACCACACGGGCGCCGCTTCAGCGGGGAGCCCGCTCAGCCCTTCTTCGGGCGGATGCGCACGCGGCCCCGGCCCGACTCATCCAGCTCGACGACGCCGCCCCGCGACTTCAGGAACTCCGTGAACGAGGCGAAGCCGAGCCGGCGCTCCTGGAACGTCGGATCCATCCGCATCATCTGGTTCTTCACGGCGCTGGAGCTCTGCCACTCCTCGTCGTTCTTCGAGCGCAGCAGCTCGATGGCCTTCAGCAGCAGCCGCCCGGGGTTGCGGGGGCTGCCGGACGCCTCGGCCACCGGCTCGACCGGCGGCATGAACTGCAGCGTGCGCGCCGAGGGGCGTTCGGCGGGCGGGGCGGGGGCCTCGGCATCCTCCTGGTCCTCGGCGCTCGCCTCGGCCGCGACCTCCTGCGGCTTGCCTCCGCCGCGCCGCCGTCGCGAGCCCGAACCGCCCGTCGCGGCAGGAGCGGCCTCCGGGGCGGCATCCGCTGCGCCGTCGGCCGGGGCCGAAGCCGCCGCCTCGTCCTCGTCGTCGCCGACCGCCGCATCGGTCGCGAGCAGCGCGTCGTAGTCCGCGTACTCGTCGCACGCGGCGGTGAGCGCGCGGCTCGTGCCGCCCGCGACGCCGATGCCGACGACGTAGCGGCCGAGCCGCTTCGCCTTCTGCGCGAGCGCCACGTAGTCGGAGTCGCCCGCGACGATCACGATGTGCGTGAGGTCGTCGAGGCGGAACATGTCCTCCACCGCGTCGACCGCGAGCCGGATGTCCGCCCCGTTCTTCGTCGAGGAGAGCGGGAAGAGCTGCACCAGGTCGACCGCGCGGTCGATGAGCTGCCCGCGGTAGCTCGCGTTCACGTGCCCCGACCAGTCGGCGTACGCCCGGGCGATCGCGATCGTGCCGAACGTGGCCGCGAAGTCGAGCACGGCGTCGACGTCGACCGTCGCCTCCCGCAGTCGCTCCGCGGTCTTGGTGCCCGCGGTCGGGGACTTCGACCGCGAGGTGTCGCGGCGGTAGGAGCTGTCGCCGTGCAGCTGGTCGTAGCGGGAGATGACGATGTTGTCGAAGTCGAAGTAGAGGGCCACGCGGGGTTCGCTGGATGCCGGCATGACGCGAGCCTACGCCGCGCGCCTGAACGGGGAATACCCGCGCGGGGGTCGCCGTTGGCGGGAGGCATGACCGAATCCAGCGCCACCGCCGCCGTCAGCCCCGCCCTCGCCCGCCTCGCCGAGACGCTCGGGGTGCGCCCGTTCCCGCTCGCCCTCGGCGGCAACGTGTTCGGCTGGACGGCCGACGAGACGACGTCCTTCGAGGTGCTCGACGCCTTCGCCGCGGGCGGCGGCACGCTCCTCGACACCGCCGACGGCTACTCGCGCTGGGTCCCGGGGCACAGCGGCGGCGAGAGCGAGACGATCATCGGCCGCTGGCTCGCCGGCCGCTCCGACCGCGACGAACTCGCCATCGCGAGCAAGGTCAGCACGCACCCGGAGTTCGCCGGGCTCTCGGCCGCGAACATCCGGGCCGCGGCGGATGCCTCGCTGACGCGACTCGGCACCGATCGGATCGACCTCTACTACGCGCACTTCGACGACGAGTCCGTGCCGCTCGAGGAGACCGTCGGCGCCCTCTCCGCGCTCGTGGACGCGGGCAAGGTGCGGGCCATCGCGATCTCGAACTACACGCCCGAGCGCATCGACGAGTGGTTCCGCGTGACCGCCGAGAACGGGTTCCACCGCGCCGTCGCGCTGCAGCCGCACTACAACCTCGTCGAGCGCGAGTTCGAAGGGGCGCTGCGCGAGCGCGCCGAGCGCGAGGAGCTCGCGGTGCTGCCGTACTTCTCGCTCGCGAAGGGCTTCCTCGCCGGCAAGTACCGCGATGCCGCCGACGTCGAGGCCCCCGGCGCGAGCGTCCGCGCGGGCGGTGCCGCCGAGTACCTCGACGCGCGCGGGCAGGCCGTGCTCGCCGCGCTCGACGAGATCGCCGCCGCGCACGGGGTCGAGGTCGCGACGGTGTCGCTCGCCTGGCTGCACAGCCAGCCGACCGTCGCCGCGCCGATCGCGAGCGCCCGCACCACGGCGCAGCTGCCCGCGCTGCTCGCCTCCGCCGAGCTCGAGCTCACGGCGGCCGAGCTCGCGGCGCTCGCCGAGGCATCCGTGCGGGCGGCCTGAGCGCCCCCCGCCCCCGCCCCGCACACAACTCAGGAACATCTGGCGGTTATGGGTGCCGAGATCTTCGGCGCTCCCCGGAATCGCACGGGTTCTGCCGCGGGGATCCTGAGTTGTGTCGGGCGCAGGGGCGGCGTTCCTGAGTTGTGCCCGCGGCTCCTGAGCCGTGGGGACCGGCGGGCGCGGGGCGGATGCCTCGGCGCGCTCAGCTGCGGAACACGATGTTGCGCGGCTGCTCGCCGGCGAGCATGCGCTCGATCTGCTCCCGCAGCAGCCGGGCCATCCTCGGCATCATCGCCGACGAGGCCCCGCCGACGTGCGGCGTGATCAGCACGTTCGGCAGGGCGAACAGGGGGTGCCCTTCGGGCAGCGGCTCGGGGTCGACGACGTCGAGCGCGAAGCGGAGCCGCCCGCTGCGGGCCTCGGCGAGCACCGCGTCGGTGTCGGCGACCTTGCCGCGGGCGACGTTCACGACGAGCGCGCCGTCGGGCAGTGCGGCGAGGAAGTCGGCGTCGACGAGGCCGGTCGTCGCCTCGGTGAGCGGCACGCCGACGACGACGATCTCGGCCGCGGGCAGCAGCTCGGGCAGCTCGTCGATGCCGTGCACGTGACCGCGCTCGTCGTCCCTGGCGCGGCTCGCGACGCGGGTGAGCTCGACCTCGAAGGGGGCCAGACGGTCCTCGATCGCCCGGCCCACGCCGCCGACGCCGAGGAGCAGCACCCGCCGGTCGGCGAGGCTCGGCCGGCGCTCGGGCGCCCAGCGGCCTTCGTCGGCGGCGCGCACGAACTGGGGGATGCCGCGCTGCGCGGCGATCATCAGGCCGACGGCGAGCTCGGCGGTGGAGGGCTCGTGCACGCTGGCGGCGTTCGCGAGCACGTGACCGGCGGGCAGCACCTCGACGAGATCGTCGTAGCCGATCGACTGCGACTGCACGAGACGGCACTCGACGCCGGCGAGGGCGCCCACCCTGTCGGCCGCATCCATGTAGGGCGGCACGACGAGGTCGAGCCGCGGTGCGGGCGGCGGCGAGTCGAGCCCCCAGATGAGCACCTCGGCTCCCTCGGGGATTCCGCCCGGCGTGGCCTCGAGGGCCCGCAGCAGGGTCTCGCCGGGCACGGTCACCGTGAGTCGCGCGTCGCTCATGCCGCCATCCTTCCAGAGCCGCATGCACACGCCGGAACGCGGCCGCCGCGGCCGCCCGCTGCTAGCTTGGGGCGCATGGCCAGGCCGGATCGGGCGAGCGAGGAACGGGCGGATGCCCTGAAAGAGCGCGTGTACGCGACCTTCACCGGGCTCGCCATCGTGCTGGTGCAGCACTCCAACGTCGAACACATCGACGCGGCGCGCGCGACGGTGACGCTGCTCGTCGGCATCGTCGCGATCACGGCGGCGGGCTTCGTGGCCGATGTGATCGCCCATCTCGCGGTGCACGAGGCGTTCCCGGATCGCGCCGAGGCGGCACGGATGGTCCGGGTGTCGAGCACCGCGCTCGCCTCGGCGGCGCTGCCGCTCGTGCTGCTCGCGCTCGCCTGGGCCGGGATGCTGGAGCTCGGGCCCGCGCTGCGCATCTCGAGCATCGTGTACCTCGCGACGCTCGGGGTGATCGGCTACGCCGCCGTGCGGCGCACCCGCATCGCCTGGTGGAAGCAGCTCATCGCCCTCGGCATCCTCGTCGCGCTCGGCGCGGTCGTCGTGCTGCTGCAGCAGCTCGCCCACGGCCACTGAGCCGCCGGGCGGGCGGCCGTCACAGTTGCGGAGTCTCCGGTCCGGCTGGCTATGGTGGACCCAGCCCGCACGCAACGGCGCGTCGCTCGGCGACCCCGCACCGGCCCCGGCCCTTGCGCTTCCCGTCCGCCAAGTCCCGAAGGAGTTCCGCGTGCCCGCGACCCCGAATCTGATCGACGACGTCTACGACGAGATCCTGTCCCGCAACCCCGGTGAGCCCGAGTTCCACCAGGCCGTCCGCGAGGTCTTCGGCTCCCTCGACCGCGTGCTCGAGCGGAACCCGCAGTACGTGCAGGCGTCGATCCTCGAGCGCATCTGCGAGCCCGAGCGGCAGATCATCTTCCGGGTGCCGTGGGTCGACGACGCGAACCGCGTGCGCATCAACCGCGGCTTCCGCGTGCAGTTCAACTCGGCGCTCGGCCCGTACAAGGGCGGCCTGCGCTTCCACCCGACGGTCGGCCTCGGCACGGTCAAGTTCCTCGGCTTCGAGCAGATCTTCAAGAACGCCCTCACCGGCATGCCGATCGGCGGAGGCAAGGGCGGCAGCGACTTCGACCCCAAGGGCAAGTCCGAGGGGGAGATCATGCGCTTCTGCCAGTCGTTCATGACCGAGCTCTCGCGCCACGTCGGCGAGTACCGCGACGTGCCGGCGGGCGACATCGGCGTCGGCGGCCGGGAGATCGGCTACCTGTTCGGCCAGTACAAGCGGATGACGAACCAGTACGAGTCCGGCGTGCTCACCGGCAAGGGCCTGACCTGGGGCGGTTCGCTCGTGCGCACCGAAGCGACCGGCTACGGCGCCGTGTACTTCACCCAGCACATGCTGCAGACCCGCAGCCGCTCCTTCGACGGCGCCCGCGCGCTCGTCTCGGGCTCCGGCAACGTGGCGATCTACGCGATCGAGAAGGTCGTCGAGCTCGGCGGCGTCGTGGTCGGGGCCTCCGACTCGTCCGGTGCCATCCACGATCCCGACGGCATCGACCTGGCTCTGCTCCGCGACGTGAAGGAGCGCCGCCGCGAGCGCATCGCCGTCTACGCGGAGGAGCGCGGCGGCCGCGCCCGCTTCCTGCCCGGGGCATCCGTCTGGGACATCGAGAGCGACGAGCCGATCCACGTGGCCCTGCCCTGCGCGACCCAGAACGAGCTCAGCGAGGCGCAGGCGGCGAAGCTCGTCGCGAACGGGCTCGTCGCCGTCGCCGAGGGCGCGAACATGCCCGCCACGCCGGGCGCCGTGCGCGTGTTCCGCGAGGCCGGCGTGCTCTTCGGGCCGGGCAAGGCGGCCAACGCCGGCGGGGTCGCGACGAGCGCGCTCGAGATGCAGCAGAACGCCTCGCGCGATTCGTGGAGCTTCGAGCACACCGAGCAGCGGCTCGCCGAGATCATGGAGGCGATCCACGAGCGCACCGCGGCCACGGCCGAGGAGTACGGCGCCCCCGGCGACTACGTGGTCGGCGCGAACATCGCGGGCTTCACGCGGGTCGCCGACGCCATGCTGGCGCTGGGCGTCATCTAGCGGCTGGGCCCGGCCGGCCTGGCCCGGCCCGGCCTGACCCGGCCTGCTGGCTTCCGGCGGCGGAGGAGATTCGCACCGCGGGAGGATGTCTCGCGCGGCCGAGGCCTCCCGAAGCGACGATCTCCTCCCGCGGGGACGGCCGGCCCTCCCGTGAGCGGCCGGCGCCTACCTCGAGCGGGCGACCCTGGCCCGGCGCGTGCCGCCGAACCTGCCCCGGCGCGGGCGCACGGCCGAGTCCGAGGCGTCCGCGATGGGGCTCGCCTCGGTCGGCACCTGCAGCGCCTCCGCGGGGATGACCGGCACGGCCTCGGTGCGCGCCGCCGGGATGGCCGAGGTCGGCACGACGGCGATCGCCGCGGTCGGCGGCTCCTCGAAGCGCACGGCGGCGGCCCAGCGGCGCTCAGGATGCCGCACCAGGCGCATGCCGCGCGACGCCACGAGCCAGCCGAGGCCGATCAGCGCCGCAACCCCCGCCGCGATCGCGGCGACGCCGAGCCCCCAACGCGGGCCCCAGCTGTTCGCCACGGCGCCGACGATCGGGGCGCCGATCGGGGTGCCGCCGGAGAGGATCGCGAAGTAGAGCGCCAGCACGCGCCCGCGCAGCACCGGCTCGGTCGTCGTCTGCACGTAGCCGTTCGCGGTCGTGAGCAGGGTCACCGCGGTGAAGCCGATGAGCACGGTCGAGGCGGCGAACCAGCCGAACTCCGGCATGACCGCCGAGAGCAGCGCAGCGACGCCGAAGCCCGCCGCCGCGACGATGATGATGCGCATGCGAGCACGCTCGCGCCGGGCGGCGAGCAGGGCGCCCGCGAGCGAACCGATCGCGAGGATGGAGTTCAGCAGGCCATACTCGCCGGCGCCGCGGCCGAACTCCACCGCCATCGTCGAGGAGAAGATCGGGAAGTTCATGCCGAACGCGCCCACGAGGAACACGATCACGAAGACGACGACGAGGTCGGGGCGGCTCCACACGTAGCGGAAGCCCGCGATGAACGCGCCGCGCTCGCGCGGGGCCCGAGGCATCCGCTTGAGCTTGCGCCCGCGCAGCATCGCGAGCGCCGCGAGCACCGCGACGAAGCTGGCCGCGTTGATCACGAACACCCAGCCGGAGCCGACGACGACGATGAGCAGCCCCGCGACCGCCGGGCCGATGAGCCGGGCGGTGTTGAACGAGGCGGAGTTCAGGGCGACGGCGTTCGACATGTCGGAGCTCGCGACGAGGTCGGTGACGAAGGTCTGCCTGGCCGGGTTGTCGACGGCGTTCACGATGCCGAGCAGGCCGGCGAAGATGTAGAGGTGCCAGAGTTCGGCGTGGCCGAAGATCAGCAGCATGCCGAGCGCGAGGCCGAGCAGCATCATCGAGGACTGCGTCACGACGAGGATCTTGCGGCGATCGAAGCGGTCGGCGATGAGGCCGGTGACGGGCACGAGCAGCAGCTGCGGGGCGAACTGCAGCGCCATCGTGATGCCGACGGCGAGGGCGTCGTTGTCGCTGAGCTCGGTGAGGACGACCCAGTTCTGGGCGGTGGCCTGCATCCACGCGCCGATGTTCGACACGAGGGCCCCGATGAACCAGATGCGGTAGTTGACGTGGGCGAGGGAACGGAACATGGCACTCACTGGTCGATGAGCCTCCCGAGGATCGTGGTGGCGCGGGCGAGCGTCTCGCGCTCGTCGGGGGAGAGGGCGGCGTAGCGCTTCGCGATCCACGCGTCGCGCCGTTTGCGGGTCTCGAGCACGACGCGCGAGCCCGCCTCGGTGGCGGTGACGAGCACCTTGCGGCCGTCGTCGGGCGAGCTCGAGCGCACCGCGTAGCCGGCGTCGACGAGGCAGTTCACGGTGCGGTTCATCGACGGCGCGGTGACGCGTTCGAGCTCGGCGAGTCGGCCGATGGTGAGCGGCCCCTCGCTGTGGATCCAGCCGAGGGTCGAGAACTGCGAGCCGCTGATCTCGGTGTCGCTGCGCTCCTGTCGCAGTCGCCGCGACAGTCGCATGATCGCGATGCGCAGCTCGGTGGACTGCTCGGCGAGGGTACGACGGCGGGATGCCTCGGGGCGGCGTGCGTCGGTCGAGGCGGTGCTGGTCGCGGCATCCGTCATGATCGTTAGTCTAACAAATTAGTGTGGCTAAGTAAATCGCGTGAGCCGCGCCGGGCCGGTCGAGCCGTGCGCGGGCGGAGCCCGCCTGCCATGATGAGCGCATGGCGACCTTCACCGACTCGCACGGCGTCCGGATCCACTACGAGTCGTGGCGGGTGCCCGACGCGCATGCGGTGATCCAGCTCGCCCACGGCGTCGGCGAGCACATCGGCCGCTACGGCGAGCTCATCGCGGCGCTGAACGCGGCCGGCTACTCGGTGTGGGCCGACGACCACCGCGGCCACGGCAAGACGGGCTTCGAGCAGCACGGCGGCGACCTCACCCGGATGGGCAAGCTCGGCCCCGGCGGGCTCGTCGCGACGATCTCGGCGGTCGAGCAGTTCACCGAGGTGATCCGCGAGGCCGAGGGCTACGAGCTGCCGCTCGTGTACCTCGGCCACTCCTGGGGCTCGCTCATGGGCCAGATCATCGTGAACCGGCACGCCGAGCGCTACGACGGCGTCGTGCTCACCGGCACCGCGTATCGCACGCTCCGGCACATGAACGGCGGAGACCTCAACAAGCGGCACGCCCACCTCGGCGCGACGACGGTCGAGTGGCTCTCCCGCGACCGCGCCGTCGCCGAGGCCTTCATGGCCGACCCGTACACGACCGACGTCTCGCTGCAGAAGCTCTTCGGCCTGCTCGACGCCGCGCGGCTGCTCGGCCGCCCGGCGCGGAACCTGCCGAAGGAGCTGCCGCTGCTCATCATGGTCGGTGATGACGATCCGCTCGGCGGCGAGGAGAGCGCGCGCCGGCTCGCCGAGGCGTACGTGCGCCGGTCGGGCCTCGTCGATGTCGAGCTGATCGTCTACGCGGGCGCGCGGCACGAGATCTTCAACGAGACGAACCGCGAAGAGGTGCGCGCCGACCTCGTCGCCTGGCTCGACGAGCGCTTCGCCGTCGACTGAGTGGCGCCTTCCCTGTTCCGACTTGCCCGACTTTCATGAAAGTCGGGCAAGTCGAATAGGGCGGGCCGGCGGGGCGGGCCGGCGGCTCAGGTGGCGGCGCGGTCCGGCGGCACGTCGAAGCCGAGCAGGCGCATCCGGGGATGGTTCGGATGCCTCGCGCTCGACTCCATCGACCACGGGTAGACGATCGTCGTGACGTTGCAGTTGCCGAGCACGGGCAGCAGGTCGCGGTAGCCGTCGGGGTCCATGCCCGCCAGCTCGCAGAACAGCAGCCGGATGAGCGTCGCGTGGGCGACGATCAGCACGCGCCCGTCGGGGAACTCCTGCACGAGCTCGTCGAGCGCCGGCAGTGCTCGGGCGAGGCCCGCCCGCCCCGACTCGCCGCCGGGGAACGGGTTCGAGGCGGGTGCGCGGCAGAACGCCGCCCACTCGGCCGGGAACCGCTCGGCGAGTTCGTCGGGCGTGAGCCCCTCGGCGACGCCGAAGTCGACCTCGACGAGCCGCGGCTCGATGCGCAGTTCGAGGCCGGTCGTCTCGACGGCGGGCGCGGCGGAGCGCTGCGCGCGGCTGAGCGGCGAGGCGACGATGGCGTCGAGCCGGGCGTCGACGGCCCAGGCGCCGAGCGCCGCCGCCTGGCCGAGCCCGTGCCGGGTGAGCGCGACGTCGGAGTTGCCCGCGTAGCGGTGTTCGGCGTGCCAGACGGTCTCGCCGTGGCGAGCGAGGAAGAACGTCGTCATGGCCACAGCGTACTCGTGGGGGTGGCGCGTCGGCTGCGAGGCGGGTATCTTTTGAACATGTTCGAAAATGAGCGCAGCGACGGCGACACCGAGCCCGAGCCGGACACCGAGCCCGAGCGCACGGGCCCGAGGCGGAAGACCGGCGCGAAGGCCGAACGCACCCGCGCGCTCATCCGCGACACCGCCCTCGCCTCCTTCCGCGAACGCGGCTACGACGACACCACGCTTCGCCTCATCGCGCAGGAGGCCGGGGTGTCGCTCGGCAACGCGTACTACTACTTCCCGACGAAGAACCACCTCGTGCAAGAGCTCTACGCCGAGGTGCAGCGCGAGCACCGGGCGGCCGCGAGCGAGCTGCTCGCCGGCAGCGATGACCTCGTCGATCGCCTCGGCATCGTCTACCGCACGGGGCTCGCGACGCTCGAACCGTTCCACGCGTTCGCCCCGGGCTTCCTCACCGCCGCGATCTCGCCCCGCTCGCCGCTCAACCCGCTCGCCGAGGACTCCGCCGAAGCGCGAGAGCTCGCCGTGGGGCTCTTCCGCGACGCCGTCGCCGGGGCGCGCCACTCCCTGCCCGACGACCTCGCCCGCTCGCTCCCCGAGGTGTTCTGGCTCGCCTACCTGCTGCTCGCGCTCTTCTGGGCGTACGACCGCTCGCCCGGTCGCGAGCGCACCCTGCGCCTGCTCGACGGCGGCCTGCGCCTGCTCGGTCTGGCGCTGCCGCTCGCGCGGCTGCCGATGCTGCGCCGTCCGCTGCGGGAGCTGGTCGAACTGGTCGCGGCGGTGCGGGCATGAGCGCGCCGGAGCCGGGCACGGGCCCGGCCGCCGAGTCGCTCGCCGAACGCTACGGCCGCGGCACCCCGCGCACGGCGGAGCGCCCCATGGCCTTCACCTTCGGCGAGTTCGCGCGCGGCGCGGGCCTGGCGTGGCTCGCCTTCCAGCTCGCGTTCCCGCTCGTCTACGCCGTGGTGGGGATCGTGGCCGGCCTCCTCGCGCCGAGCTCGAGCGATCCGGTGGGGCAGTCGTTGGCCTTCGGGATCGCCTCGGTGTTCTACACCTTCCTCTCCCAGACCCCGTGGACCCTCGGCGCACTCGTCCTCGGCGGCATCCTCGCCTGGCTGCTGGGGTGGGCGCTGCAGCGGGTGCCGGCCCTCGGCTGGCACCTCGCGGCATTCGGGACCCTCGGTGCGGTGATCGGGGCCGTCGCGTCGTGGGTCGCGTTCGGCACGCTCGGCGGCGGGGCCGTCGTCGTGCAGCTCCCGGCGGTCGCGGTCTCGGCCGCCGCCGTCGCCTTCGGCTGGTGGTGGACGGCCAGGCGGGCGCTGCGCGCGGATGCCGCGGCGACCGTAGGCTTGGGGCATGCACGGTGAGTACAAGGTTCCCGGGGGCAAGCTCGTCGTCGTCGACTTCGACGTCGTCGACGGACTGATCCGCAATCCGCGGGTCGCCGGCGATTTCTTCCTCGAACCCGACGAGGCGCTCGGCGACCTCGACCGGGCGCTCGACGGCCTGCCCGCGGCATCCGATGCGAAGACGATCGCGAAGGCGGTGGCCGACGGCCTCCGCCCCGACGCGGTGCTGCTCGGCTTCTCGCCCGAGGCGGTCGCCGTGGTCGTGCGCCGCGCCCTCACCGAGGCGCGCAGCTGGACCGACTACGAGTGGGAGCTCGTGCACGACCCCGCCGTACCGCCGCGCCTGCACCTCGCGCTCGACGAGGTGCTCGCGAGCCGCGTCGGCGACGGCCGTCGCAAGCCGACCCTGCGCTTCTGGGAGTGGGACGAGTCCGCGGTCGTGATCGGCTCGTTCCAGTCGGTGAAGAACGAGGTCGACCCGGAGGGGGCCGCCAAGCACGGCTTCGAGGTCGTCCGGCGCATCTCGGGCGGCGGCGCGATGATGATGGAGAAGGGCAACGTCGTCACGTACTCGCTCTACGTGCCGGCCGAGCTCGTGCAGGGCATGAGCTTCGCCGACTCCTACGCCTTCCTCGACGACTGGGTGCTGCAGGGCCTGCGCTCGCTCGGCATCGAGGCCACGTACCAGCCGCTCAACGACATCGCGAGCCCGGCCGGCAAGATCGGCGGGGCCGCGCAGAAGCGGCTCGGCAACGGCGGCGTGCTGCACCACGTGACGATGTCCTACGACCTCGACAACGAGAAGATGCTCGAGGTGCTGCGCATCGGCCGCGAGAAGATCAGCGACAAGGGCATCGCCTCGGCGGCCAAGCGCGTCGACCCGCTGCGCGCGCAGACCGGACTCAGCCGCGCCGAGATCATCGAGCGCCTCGAGCAGACGTTCGTCTCGCTGTACGGCGCGCAGCCCGGCACGGTCGCGCCCGACGAGCTCGCCGAGGCCGAGGAGCTCGTCGCCTCGAAGTTCGCGACCCCGGAGTGGCTCAACCGGGTTCCCTAGGCCTCGACTGTCCACAGGCGGGCGGATGGCGCGAGGAACGCTCAGCGTCGGACGCTACAATCGCCCGGATGGAGTGGTGGGCCTGGGCACTGATCGCCGTCGCCGTGGTGGCGGTCGGCACGTTCCTGGTGCGCCGTGGGTGGATCGACCTCTCCGACAAGACGAAGCGCGGCAAGCCGTCCGGGCACGCGGTGCTCATGATCGGCGACGAGGTGTTCGCACCGCGCAAGTACGAGGCGCAGCTCGAGGTCGAGAAGCAGAACCGGCTGCCCACGCCCGCGCCGACGCCCGACGGTGACAAGGGCATCGCCTTCGCCGACGAGCAGGGCGACCCGACGGCGGAGCCCGATCCCTCCGACCGCTTCCGCGGCAGCATCCGCCTCGACGTCTAGCGCCCTGGTTCGCTGAGCTCGTCGAAGCGCTGGTTCGCTGAGCTTGTCGAAGCGCCCCTCCACGGGCTCGGGGAACCATCCCCTCGACGGGCTCGGCCCCTCGACAAGCTCGGGGAACCAGCGACTCAGCGAGCCACGGGGCAGCCGAGGTCGGCGGCGACGGCGCGCATCGCGGCCTCGGCGGTCGCGACCGTCATGAGCGCATTGCCGCCGACGATGTGCAGGCCGTACGCGTCCTCGAGCGCGACGAAGGTCATCGCGAGCTGCTCGTCGTCGAGGCGCGGGGCGAAGGCGCCGCTCGCGCGGCCGGCGGCGAGGATGCCCCGGTAGGTGCCGAGCTGCCGAAGGTAGAGCTTCTGCACGAGCTCGTCGTGCAGCGCCGAGTTGCCCGCGAGCACGTCGAACTCGTAGAGCAGGCTCATCAGGGCGTCGTCGGGACCGCTCGGCAGCCCGCCCGAGATGGCCGCCGACAGCTGCTCGCGAGGGTCGTCGAGCGCCGCGACGGCGGCGTCGCGGGCGTCGCAGAAGCGCTCGATGCCGGCGGCGTGCGCCTCGACGAGCAGAGCGTCGAGGTCCTCGTAGTAGTAGAGGATGGCGCCCCGGGTGAGGCCGGCCTGCGCGGCGACGTCGGTCAGCGAGAGCGAGCGGAGCCCGTGCATGCGTCCGGCGGCATACGTCGCCTCGATGAGCGCTTCGCGGCGGGCGCGCTGATCTCGGGGTCGGGCCATGACCTTGACATTAGCCGACCCCTTTGCCAGACTCGGGGAATTCTTTGACTCCAGCGTCAAAGAATCGGACCGGCCGCAGCCGCCACGGTTCCCCGACGAAGAGAGACCGCCCCCATGACCACCCCCACCCCGGCGGGTCCGCCCGCCCTCGACACCGCCGCCACGACGACGCACGGCGCCCAGCTCTCGCGTTCGCTCGGCGTCGGCGGCAACGTGCTCATCACGCTCTCGGGCATCTCGCCGGCGTCGAGCGTCTTCATCCTGGGCGGCGCCGCCCTCGCCACCTACGGCACCGGCGTCTTCTGGGGCTTCCTCCTCGCGGGCGTGATCAGCCTGCTCGTCGCGTACTGCTACGCCGAACTCGGCTCGAGGCATCCGATCGCCGGAGGCGACTACACCCTCGTGAACCGCGTGCTCGGCCCGGCCGCCGGCGCCGCCGTCTTCTTCATCAACCTGATCACGCTGCCGCTCATCGTCGCGATCTTCGGCATCGGCGTCGCCGACTACCTCGGCGTCGCGATCGCCGGCCTCGATCCCATGTGGACCGCCCTCATCGTGATCGCGCTCGCCACCGTCACCGCGTGCTTCAACATCCGCACGAACGCCTGGGTGACCGGCGCGTTCCTCTTCGTGGAGATGGCGGCGCTCGCCTTCCTCGCCCTGCTCGGCTTCATCCACATCGAGCGCCCCGTCACGGCCCTGCTCGACCCGCAGGCCCTCGACGCCGCCACCGGTGGGCTCGCCCCGCTCGGCATCGCCGGCCTCGTGCTCGCGGTGACGCAGGGCATCTTCTCGTACAACGGCTACGGCGGCGCCATCTACTTCGCCGAGGAGACCCGCAACGCCCGGCGCACCATCGCCCGCGCCGTGCTGTGGTCGGCGCTCATCACGGTCGTCGCCGAGATCGTGCCGCTCTCGGCGATCCTGCTCGGCACCGACTCCCTCGAGGAGCTGTTCGGCGCGGCGCTGCCCGTCGAGTCCTTCCTCACAGCGCGCGCGGGCGAGGCGGTCTCGATCGTCATCCTCGTCGCGATCGCCCTCGCGATCGTGAACGCGATCATCGCGATCGCCCTGCAGTCGGGTCGCCTGCTGTTCGCGGCCGCGCGCGACCAGGCCATGCCGGCCGCCATCGCCCGCCCGCTCGCGACGATCTCGCCGACGACGCGGATGCCGGTGCGCGCGACGATCGTCATGGGCCTTATCGCCCTCGCCGCCTGCTTCGTGCCCTTCGACATCCTGCTGAACGCGACCGGTTCGACCCTCGCCTTCAGCTACGGCTTCATCGCCATCGCGGCCCTCGTCGTCCGCCGCCGCCGTGCCGGCGAGACGGTGCCGAGCGGCGGCTTCCGCATGCCGCTGTGGCCCGCGCCGCCGGTCGTCGCCCTCATCGCGATCGCGACGATCTTCGTGGTCGGCATCCTCGATCCGGCGCAGTGGCTGAGCCTCGGCCTCGCGGCGGGCATCGTCGCCGCGGGATTCCTCTACTACCTGCTCTACCTCCGCAGGCATCCAGGTGCCGCCCACCTGCTCGAGGCCGACGACGACGAACTGGAGCCCGTGAAGTGACCCTCGACACCCTGATCACCGGCGCCCGCGTGCGCACCTTCGACGCCGCGGCGCCCTGGGCGGAGGCGGTCGGCGTCGCCGACGGGCGCATCGCCTACGTCGGGCCTGCCGCTGCGGCGCCGGCGGCGCGCCGCACCGTGCACGCCGAGGGGCGACTCGTGACCCCCGGCGTCATCGACAGCCACAACCACCTGCTGCTCGGCTTCGACGAGGACGCCGTCTCGCTCGAGGGCGCGCACACCCTCGACGAGGTGCGCCGTCGCATCGCGGACTTCGCGGCGCGACGCCCCGAGCTGCCGTGGATCTGCGCCGAGAACGCCGTCTACGCCGTCGTGCAGGGCCGCCGCCCGAACGCGGCCGACCTCGCCGGGCTCGACCCCGCCGGCCGGCCGATGTTCGTCACGACGTACGATCAGCACTCCGTCTGGCTGAACGACGCCGCGCTGCGCGTGCTCGGCATCGCCGCCGGCGGCGAGATCGCGTGGGGCCGGCCGGAGCGCGACCCCGCGACGGGCGAGCCCACCGGGTGGGTCACCGACTTCTACACGAGCGCGATGACGGAGGCCGGCCTCGCCGAGCTGCAGCGCGACATCCCGATGTATTCGCCCGAGCGCCGGTACCGCAAGCTGCAGTCGAGCATGCGGATGGCGACGGCGCTCGGCATCACGACCGTCGTCGAGCCGCAGGTGCCGCTCGCCGAGCTGCCCCTGTTCGAGCGCGCCCTCGCCGAGGGGGTGCTGAGCTCGCGGGTGATCGCGGCGCTGTTCCACCCGGTCGGGGCGGATGGCGCGTTCCGCACGCGGCTCCGGGAGACGATCGACCGCGCGTCGGCCGAGGCGGATGCCGAGGGGCTGCTGCGCCTCGGCCCGATCAAGCTCTACGCCGACGACGTGATCGAGCCGCACACCGCACTCATGCTCGAGGACTACGCGAACCGGCCCGGACGGCGCGGCCGTCCGAGCTACGCCGGCAACGGCGGGCGCGAGCTCGTCGACATCGTGACCGAGCTCGACCGGCTCGGCCTGCAGACCCACACGCACGCGACGGGCGACGGCGGCATCCGGCTCGCCCTCGACGCGATCGAGCAGGCGCAGCGGGTGAACGGCGCGAACGATCGCCGGCACGGTGTCGTGCACGTCGAGTGCCTGCACCCCGACGACCTGCCCCGCTTCGCGGAGCTCGGGGTGACGGCTGCGATGCAGCCCCGGCACTGCTCGCCCGACCTCGTCGCGGGCACCTGGATGGAGAACGTCGGCGAGGCTCGCTGGGATCGCGCGTGGCGGTTCCGCAGTCTCCTCGATTCGGGTGCGACGGTCGCGTTCTCGAGCGACTGGCAGGTGGGCGAGATGGACCCGCTCGTCGGCGTGTTCTCGGCGGCGACGCGCGCCGCGCTCGACGGGACGGATGCCTGGACCGCCGCCGAACGCGTCGGCCTCGACCGCTCGCTCGAGGCGTACACCGTGCACGGGGCGCGGGCCTGGCACCTCGAGGGCTCGCGCGGCCGGCTCGCCGTGGGCATGGACGCCGACCTCGTCGTCTGGTCGGGCGACCTCTACGCGCACGAGCACGACCCGGCGGGGCTCCTCGGCGAGCACGCCGAGGTCACGATGGTCGGCGGGCGAGTGGTGCACTCGCTCGGTGCGGTGGCGGAGGCGGTCGGAGCCGCCGCGGGGGACGACCCGGCGGCCGGGCGCGAGCTCAGCGACGCGCACGCCCACGGGCACTGACGTGGTTCGCTGAGCTCGTCGAAGCGCCTGGTTCGCTGAGCCTGTCGAAGCGCCTGGTCCGCTGAGCTCGTCGAAGCGAACGAGTCGAAGCGTGCCGGGCCTTCGCTTCGACGAGCTCAGCGAACCAGTCGAGCTCAGCGAACCAGACGAGCTCAGCGAACCATGCCTCAGCGAACCGGGCTCAGCGGGCCGCGCCGAGCAGCCCCTCGGCCCAGGCGGCGGCGCGCTCGAGCTCGCCGTCGCGGAGCGGCCCGGCGGTCGGCCCCACCCGGAACGACGCCGGCTCGCCGATCGTGCGGAAGCCGAGCCCGTCGAGCCGGCGCCGCACCCGATGCGAGGGGGCGCCCGCCGTGCCCGGGGCCTGCCGCACGTCGAACGTCGCCGCGAACGGCGCGGGATCGGTGCGCACCGTCGCGAGCTCGGCGAGCCACTCGCGGATCCCCGCGCGGCTCGCGGCCGAGGCATCCGCCCCCTGGGCCCGCGCCGCCCGGCGCGAGAGCCGGCTCGGCAGCGCGAAGCCGTGCGTCGGTGAACCGACGATGACGAGTTCCGCATCGCCGACGTCGGGGCGGGTGTCGGCAAGCTCCAGGCGCACCGCGCCGGTGGGCGTGAGCGCCCGCGCCATCGCGGCCGCCACCGCGGCGGTGTTGCCGAACATGGATTCGTAGACGACGAGCGTGCGCATCCTGGCCTCCCGCGGGCATCGTAGCGGCCGCACGCCTTCGCCTGCTGGCAGACTGGAACGCGTGGCCGCCGCCGAACCGAACCGCGTCATCCACGCCGACAACCTCGACGTGCTGCCGACGCTGCCCGACGGCCGCTTCACGATGATCTACCTCGACCCGCCGTTCAACACCGGCCGGCCGCAGGAGCGGCGCACGACGAGCCACGTGCGCATCGTCGAGCCGGAGCTCGAGCCCGACGAGGCATCCGAGGACCCCGACCCCGATGCCGGCCCGCGCCCCGCTCCCGCGACGGTCCGCGGCTTCGCCGGCCAGCGCTACGAACGGGTGCGCGGCGATCTGCTGCGCTACGACGACCGCTTCGAGGACTACTGGGCGTTCCTCGAGCCGAGGCTGCTCGAGGCGTGGCGGCTGCTCGCCGACGACGGCACCCTCTACCTGCACCTCGACTACCGCGAGGCGCACTACGCGAAGGTGCTGCTCGACGCGCTCTTCGGGCGCGAGTGCTTCCTCAACGAGATCATCTGGGCCTACGACTACGGCGCGAAGACGAAGCGCCGCTGGCCGACGAAGCACGACACGATCCTCGTCTACGTGAAGGATCCGGACCGCTACTGGTTCGACTCGGCCGAGGTCGACCGCGAGCCGTACATGGCGCCCGGGCTCGTCACGCCCGAGAAGGCGGCCGCCGGCAAGCTGCCCACCGACGTCTGGTGGCACACGATCGTCTCGCCGACCGGGCGCGAGAAGACGGGCTATCCGACGCAGAAGCCCGAGGGGGTGCTGCGCCGCATCGTGCAGGCCTCCACCCGCGAGGGCGACTGGGTGCTCGACTTCTTCGCCGGCTCCGGCACGACGGGCGCAGTCGCCGCGGCCCTCGGCCGGCGCTTCGTGCTCGTCGACGAGCATCCCGACGCCGTCGCCGTGATGCGAGCTCGCCTCGGCGAGGTGCCCGGCACGGTCTTCGAAAGCAGTGCCACCGCGCCGGCCACGGCGCTCGACGCGAAGGAGCGCGCATGAAGTTCCGGATCTTCACCGAACCGCAGATGGGGGCGAGCTACGAGCAGCAGCTCGCGATGGCGCTCGCCGCGGAGCGGCTCGGCTTCGACGCGTTCTTCCGCAGCGATCACCTGCTCACGATGGGCGGCGACGGGATGCCGGGGCCGACCGACTCCTGGGTGACGCTCGGGGCGCTCGCGCGCGAGACGTCGACGATCCGGCTTGGCACGCTCGTCACGAGCGTGACCTTCCGGCATCCGGGGCTCACCGCGATCCAGGTCGCGCAGGTCGACGCGATGAGCGGCGGCCGGGTCGAGTTCGGGCTGGGCACGGGATGGTTCGCCGCGGAGCATTCGGCGTACGGCATCCCGTTCCCGGCGCAGCGCTTCGGCCTGCTCGAGGAGCAGCTCGAGATCATCACCGGGCTGTGGTCGACGCCCGTCGGCGGGCGCTTCTCGTTCGAGGGCGACCACTACACGCTCCAGGACTCCCCGGCGCTGCCGAAGCCCGTGCAGGACCCGGTGCCGATCATCGTCGGCGGCACCGGCCCGAGCCGCACGCCGGCGCTCGCCGCGCGCTTCGCGCACGAGTACAACGTGCCGTTCAGCACCGACCAGGAGATCGCCGAGGCCTTCGGGCGCGTGCGCCGGGCGGCGGAGGAGTTCGGCCGCGAGCCGGGTTCGCTCGTCTACTCGGCGGCCCTCACGACGACGGTGGGGGAGACGGATGCCGCCTACCGGCGCCGTGCCGCGGCCATCGACCACGACCCGGCGGAGCTCGCCCGGGACGGCATCGGCGGCACCGTCGCCCAGGTCGTCGACCGCATCGGCGGGCTCGCGGAGCTCGGCGTCGAGACGCTCTACCTGCAGGTGCTCGACTTCGACGACCTCGAGGTGCTGGAGCTGCTCGCCGCCGAGGTCGTGCCCGCCTTCCGCTGAGCGCCGGCCGAGGCATCCTGCGCCCGCCCTCCCGCCGCTCCCTCTCCTCCCTCGCATGAAGTCAGTATTTGCGGGTCCCCGCGCCGCCTGACCCGCAAATACTGACCACACGGGTGGGGTGAAGGTGAGGTGCCGGCCCCGATTCCCTTCGGCATCCCGCATGAAGTCGGTATTTGCGGGGCCCCGCGCCGCCGGACCTGCAAATGCTGACCACACGGGTGGGATGGCGTACGGGTGGGCGGGAGCGAGGGAGCTGCGGGAGGGATGGCGCGGCGGCGGATGGCCCGCGGTCCTCTTGCGGCGCAGAGCCGCAGCAGTATCATGGTGCCACGCGATGCGTAATCGATTGCGCAACTTTTGCTGACGCATCCGTCCTTGCATCCCCCCTGCCTCGCCAGACGAAGGAGTACCCGTGAGACAGCACCGCACCCGGACCGCCGTCGCGCTCGCCGCCATCGGCGGCCTCGCGACCGCCCTGACCGCCTGCTCGGCGCCCCCGGCCGAGAGCGGCGACGCCGCCGCGACCACCGACTTCCTCGCCTGTATGGTCTCCGACTTCGGCGGCTTCGACGACCGCGGCTTCAACCAGGCCGTGCTCGCCGCGCTCGACACCGCCGAGGAGAAGTACGGCGTTGAGACGCTGCGCCTCGAGTCCACGACGGAGAACGACTACGCGCCGAACCTCGCCCAGTCCGTCGACCAGGGCTGCGACTTCACCGTCACGGTCGGCTTCTCGCTCGCCGAAGCCACGAAGGCCGCGGCCGAGCAGAACCCCGATTCGCGGTTCGCGATCATCGACGACTCCTCGATCGAGCTGCCGAACGTCAAGCCGGTCGTCTTCGACACGGCGCAGGCCTCGTTCCTCGCGGGCTACCTCGCGGCGGGCTACTCGAAGACGGGCACGGTCGCGGTCTTCGGCGGCCAGCCGTTCCCGCCGGTGCTGCTGTTCATGGACGGCTTCTCCGACGGCGTCGACCGCTACAACGCCGACGCCGGCACCGACGTGAAGCTGCTCGGCTGGAACAAGGCGGCCCAGGACGGCACCTTCGCCGGCACCTTCACCGACATCGCCGCGGGCAAGACGCTGACCCAGACGTTCATCGACCAGGGCGCCGACGTCATCATGCCCGTCGCCGGCTCGCTCTACCTCGGCAGCGGCGAGGCGGCGCACGAGGCGCCGGGCGACGTCGTGCTCGTCGGCGTCGACAACGACGTGGTCGAGCTCTCGCCCGACCTCGCCGACGTCATGCTGACCTCGGTCATGAAGCAGATGGCCGACGCGGTCGTCGAGCTCATCGGGCAGGCCGTCGAGGACGAGTTCGACAACAGCCCGTACATCGGCGAGCTCGCCAACGACGGGGTCGCGATCGCGCCCTTCCACGAGTACGAGGACTCGGTGAGCCCCGAGCTCGCGGCGGCCGTCGACGCCATCCGGGAGCAGATCATCTCGGGCGAGATCGTGGTCGAGTCGGTCAACGCGCCGTAGCGAGCGAGCGTAACCGGATCATCCGGAACGGCGGATGCCGCGGGGCCCGAGGCGCCCCGCGGCATCCGTGCGTCGGCGCGCGCGCCCCGGCGCCGCCGCTCGGCGGGCATGCGCTCAGCGCGTGGTCGAACCGCCCACGAGCAGGGTCGGCGCGACCCGGCTGCTGCGCACCGGAGCCGTCGAGCCGGCGACGCGCGACAGCAGGAAGCCGATGGCGTCGGCCGCGACCGCCTCGATCGGCTGCACGACGGTCGTGAGCGTCGGCGCCAGCACCTGCGAGAGCTCGGTGCCGTCGAAGCCGGTGACGAGCAGATCGCGCGGCACCTCGACGCCGTGCTCGCGGAGCCGGCCGATGAGGCCGAGCGCGATGAGGTCGGAGGCGGCGATGACGGCGTCGGGCAGCTCGCCGCGGGCGACGAGCGCGTCGGCGGCCGCGGCGCCGGTAGCGAGGCTGAAGTCGCCCCGGAACGGCTCGCCCACCGCGACGGTGTCGCGGTCGACGGTGCGGTCGAAGGCGTTCCAGCGCTCGACGCCACTGGAGGTGACGTCGTCGGCGCCGACGTAGACGAGCGAGCGGGCGCCGCGCTCGTGCACGTGCTCGAGGGCGAGGCCGAGGCCGATCTCGTTGTCGACGCCCACGTAGTCGGCGAGCGAGACGCCCGCCGAGCGGTCGATCTGCACGAGCGGGATCTCGGCGCCCACGGCGCGCAGGGCGCCCGCGGAGCGTTGCCGGTGCGAGGGCACGATGACGATCCCGTCGACCTTGCGGTCGCCGAAGACGGTGAGGCGGCGCGACTCCTCGGCGAGCTCGCCGTGCGAGTCGGCGAGCAGCAGCTCGAAGCCGGCGCGGTGCAGCTCGTGCTCGACCGCGTCGACGAGCTGGGCGAAGTAGGGGTTGCCGATGACCGGGACGATCATCCCGACGATGCGGGTGGAGCCCTCGCGGAGCGCCCGGGCGATCGGGTCGACCCGGTAGCCGAGCTCGGCGGCGACGGCGCGGACCTTGGCGACGGTGTCGGCGGCCACGCGGTTCTTGCCGGAGAGCGCCCGCGACGCGGTCGCGACGGACACGCCGGCGGCGTCGGCGACCTCCTGCAGGGTCACGGCGTGCGGCATCGACTGCTCCGGTCTTGCGCACCCGGGCGGGCGCATCGCTCCCACTGTACGGGGTTTCCGGGGCCTCGCGGGGGAGGGGCTTGACAAAATCGACGCCGCAGAGTGCAATCGATTACGCAAAGCTTGTACAGTCTGGCACGGATGCCGCCACGGCATCCCGCGCCCTGCGCCCGAGACCACCGGAGCGGCCATGACCACCCCCATCATCCTCGACTGCGACCCCGGCCACGACGACGTGTTCGCCATCTGGCTGGCTGCGGGCGACCCCGCGATCGAGCTCCGGGCGATCACGACCGTCGGCGGCAACGGCCGCCTCGAGCACACCACGCTGAACGCCCGCATCGCCTGCACCGTCGCCGGCATCGAGGGCGTGCCGATCGCGGCCGGTGCCGCCGGTCCGCTCGCAGGCGAGCTGCACCCGGCCGACTGGATCCACGGCGACAACGCCCTCGGCGGGCCGGTGCTGCCCGAGCCGACCGTGCCGCTCGACGAGCGCGACGCGATCACGCTCATGCGCGACGTCATCGAGGCCTCCGCCGAGCCCGTCACGATCGTCGCGACCGGCCCGCTCACGAACGTCGCCGTGCTGCTGCGCGACCACGCCGAGCTGGCCCCGCGGATCGCCCGCATCGTCTGGATGGGCGGCTCGACGACCCGCGGCAACGTCACCCCGTACGCCGAGTTCAACGCCTGGACCGACCCCGAGGCGATCAAGATCGCGCTCGACAGCGGCGTCGACTTCAACATGGTCGGCCTGAACATCTCGCACCAGGCGCTCATCACCCGCGAGGTGCGCGACCGCCTGTCTGCGATCGGCACCCCGCTCTCGGCGTTCGGCGTCGAGCTGCTCGAGTTCTTCTGCTCCACCTACGAGCGCGCCGAGCGGATGCCCGACGGGCCGCTGCACGACCCGATCACCGTCGCCCTGCTCGCCGACCCGGCGGTCGCGACGACGGTGCGCACCCGCATCGATGTCGAGCTCGACGGCACCGAGACCCGCGGCGCGACGAGCACGGACCTCATCGACATCCTCGGCCGCGAGCACAACGCGACCGTCGCGCTCGACCTCGACGTCGACCGCTTCTGGGGGCTCATCGAGCGCTCGCTCCGCGCGCTCGGCTGAGACGGGTTCGGGTGGCACACGACCGGCCCGCCTCGACCGCTACGCCGAGTCGCGCAGCACGAGGCGGGTCGGCAGGATCGTCTGCCGCGGAACCGTCTCGTCGCCCTCGATCAGGCGGATGAGCAGCTCGGCCATGAGCCGGCCCTGCTCGGCTGAGGGCTGGGCGACCGTGGTGAGCGGCACCCCGGCGCGCAGCGCCGCAGGACTGTCGTCGAAGCCGACGATCGCGACGTCCGCCGGCGCGGTGAGCCCGCGCTCGGCGAGCACGGCGAGTGCGCCCGTCGCCATCAGGTCGCTCGCGACGAACAGGGCGTCGACGCCGAGCGGGCGCCCGTCGCGGCCGTCGCCGACCCGGTCGAGCAATCGCCGGGTCGCAGCGGTCGCGCCCTCGGCGGTGAAGTCGCCCGTCTCGACGAGGTCGGCGGGCAGGCCGGCCGCCTCGACCGCGCGGCGGAATCCCTCGAGCCGGTCGATGCCGGCGGGCATGTCGAGGGGGCCCGAGATCGTGCCGATCCGGCGCCGGCCGATCTCGATCAGGCGTTCGGTGCCGCGCACGGCGGCCTCGACGTTGTCGACGTCGACGACGTACGCATCGATGCCAGCCGGCGGGCGGCCGCCGTACACGAGCGGGACCGCCGCGCGCTCGAACAGCTCGTCGCCCGCGTGGTGCGAGATGACGATCGCCCCGTCGACGACGCCCGACTCGAGGTAGCCGCGGGTCTTGCGCTGCGGATCCGCCGAGGCCACGAGCAGGTTCAGCACGTACTCGCTGTCGTCGATGCGGTCCATGATGCCCTGCACGACCGCCGCGAAGTAGGGGTCGCCGAAGAAGACGGTGACGTCCTCCGGCACGATCAGGGCGATGGCGCTCGAGGAGCGGCGGGCCAGCGAACGGGCCGCCCGGTTCGGCACGTAGCGGAGCTCGGCGACGGCCGCGTTCACGGCGGTCACGACCTCGGGGCTCACCTTCGGCGAACCGTTCACGACGCGACTGACCGTCGCGCGCGAGACGCCGGCGCGTCGCGCGACCATCTCGAGGGTGGGCGCTCCGCCCGCGGCATCCTTCGCCATGCGGCAAGTCTAGGTCGCGCGCGCCGCGCGTCTCGGAGAGCCGCTTCTCGAGTTGCCCGACTTTCATGAAAGTCGGGCAAGTCGAGATGGGGGCGGGGTCAGAGGGCGCGGTCGCGGATGACCCGCTGGTACGTGCGCCCGCTCCGCTTCACCGTGCGCTCCTGCGTGTCGTAGTCGACGCGCACGATGCCGAAGCGCTTCTCGTAGCCCCAGGCCCACTCGAAGTTGTCGAGCAGTGACCAGTAGAAGTAGCCGTGCACGGGCGTGCCCTCGTCGATCGCGTCGAGGATCGCGCCGAGGTGCAGCTCCAGGAACTCGGCGCGCTCGACGTCGGGCACTTCGCCGTCGGCCTCGACGTCGTCGTCGTACGCGGCGCCGTTCTCGGTGACGTACAGGCGGATGCCTCGCTCGCCGGTGTACTCGCGGTGCACGCGGGTGAGCAGCTCGGTGAGGCCCGCCGGCTGTACCTCCCACTCCATCGCCGTGAGCGGCAGCCCCTGCGGGTGCCAGAAGACGCCGTCGCCGTTCGGGAACGGCGAGCGGGTCTCGCGGGCGGTGGGCGCCTGGGCGAGCAGCGGATGCTCCGCCGGCCGGTCGCTCAGGAGCTCGCCGTGGTAGTAGTTCACGCCGAGGGTGTCGATCGGGGCGCTGATGGTCCGGAGGTCGCCGTCCTGAACCGCCTCCTCGAGCACGTGCCCGAGCTCGATCTCGGCGAGGTCGGCGAGGAAGTCCGCGGGGTACTCGCCGCGCAGGATCGGGTCGAGGAACACCCGGTTGAAGCCCGCGTCGATGCGGCGCGCGGCATCCACGTCGCCCGGTCGCTCGGGGTCGACGGGCTTCGCGACGGTCAGGTTCAGCGTGATGCCGAGGTCGAGCGAGGCATCCCGCTCCCGAAGCGCCTCAATCGTGAGCCCGTGACCGAGCATGAGGTGGTGCGCGGCGCGCAGGCCGTCCGCCTTCGAGAAGCGGCCCGGCGCGTGCGCGCCCGCCGTGTAGCTCAGGAAGGAGGAGCACCACGGCTCGTTGAGCGTCGTCCAGACGTCGACCCGGTCGCCGAGCGCGTCGTGCACGCTGAGGGCGTAGTCGCGGAAGCGCGAGGCGGTGTCGCGGTTCGTCCAGCCGCCCTGCTCCTCGAGCGACTGCGGCAGGTCCCAGTGGTAGAGGGTGAGCCAGGGCTTGATGCCGGCGCCGAGCAGCTCGTCGACGAGCCGCGAGTAGAAGTCAATGCCCTCGGGGTTCACCGGGCCGCCGTCGGGGCGGACGCGCGACCAGGAGGTCGAGAAGCGGTAGGTCTGCAGGCCGAGCTCGCGCATGAGCGCGACGTCCTCGGGCATGCGGTGGTAGTGGTCGCAGGCCACGTCGCCGGTGTCGCCGTTGATGACCGCGCCGGGCACTCGGCAGAAGGCATCCCAGATCGACGCCGTGCGCCCGCCCTCGAAGGCCGCGCCCTCGATCTGGAACGCCGCGGTCGCGGCACCGAAGAGGAAGGAATCGGGGAAGGCGCGCCGCGGCTCGCCCGGGCGGGAGGCTTCCGTCGCATCGGTCATGGGCGTTCCTCCGGAGGGTCGGTGTCGTCGTCGTGCGGGCCCGTGTTCCCCGCGCTGCTGCGCATCGGGCCTCGGCGCTGCGACTCTAGGCGGGCCGCTCCGCGCTGTCAAGAGAGCGCTCTCACGCTCGGATTCCCAGGGACTCCCATTCGGCCGGACGTACACTCGGAGGGTGTCTGAGAGCTCCCCCCGCCCAGTCGTCAGCGAGGCGGTGCACCGCCGCCGCATGATCGTCGCGCTCGCCCTCACCGCGGCGCTGATCGGGATCGCCGCGTTCGTCGTCGGCGCCGCCTCCGGGGCACCCGCCGGTGCGTCGCCGAGCGGGGCGAAGGGCGCGGCGAGCGAGACCCCCACTCCGCGGCCGACGCCGGAGACCGCGCCCCCGGCGCAGTCCGTGCCCGTCTTCGACATGACCGCGCACTCGATCGACGACCCCGACAGCATCTGGGTCGTCGTCGACAAGCTGCGCCCCCTCGACCCGCAGGACTACGAGCCCGCCGACCTCGTCGAGGTGCCCGTCGCGCACACCTGGGAGCCGCTCATGCGGCAGGAGGCCTCCGACGCCATCGTCGAGATGTTCGACGCCGCTTCGAGCGAAGCCGGCCTGGCGCTCGCCTCGAACAGCGCCTACCGCTCGTACTCCACGCAGGAAGAGATCTACGACGGCGACGACACGCTCACCGCACGGCCCGGGTACAGCGAGCACCAGACCGGCCTCGTCATGGACATCGGCGCCGAGTCGGGGGACTGCTCGCTCGACGCGTGCTTCGGCGACACCGACGAGGGCATCTGGCTGCGCGACAACGCGTACCGCTTCGGATTCATCCTGCGGTACCCCGCCGACAAGATGGAGGTGACCGGCTACGAGTACGAGCCGTGGCACTTCCGCTACGTCGGCGTCGACCTCTCGACCGAGATGCACGAGCGCGGCATCACGACGCTCGAGGAGTTCTTCGGCCTCCCCGCCGCCCCCGAGTACGAGGAGTAGCCCGGCCGGGGCCAGCGGAGGAGATTCGCGCCGGGGGAGGAGTGGATGCCTCGAGGCATCCTCCCGATGCGACGATCTCCTCCCGCGGGGTGAATGGGCGGGGCGTGGCCCGGTGACCGCGCTCTCACGGGGCTCCCAGGATTCGGGAAGAATCCTCACAAAAACGCATGATGGGGTGTCCAGGTTCCGTTTCCCCCAACCCGGACTCCTGACTCAGTGCCTGACATTTCCCCCGACACCCCTGCCCGCCGCCCGAAGCACCGCGCCGCCCCGAGCGGCACCCGCGCCCCGAGCGGCACCCGCGCCGCCAATGGCACCCGCCGCCCGGGCGCCCGAGGCATCCGCCGGGTCGCTGCCCTCTCCGCAGCCAGCGCGATCCTCGGCGTGACCGCCTTCGGCGCCGTGTCCGCTGCCGGCGCCGACGGCGCGCCCGCCCCCGCCTCGCTCGCCGCCGAAGCCGCGCCGCACGTCGCGAGCGGCGACGAGCTCACCGTGACCCCCGGCGGCTCCACCGTCTCGCAGGTCGAGCAGGCCCCCGTCGTCACGAGCGGCCTCTCCGTCGCGGCGGCGCCCTTCACCGGCGGCACCCAGGTCACGGTGCAGGGCGAGTCGCTCGACGAGGTCGCCGCGGTGCAGGTGGGCGGCACCGCCGCGACGATCGTCTCCGCCGAGGAGGACCAGCTCACCTTCGCCGTGCCCGCCGTCGCCGAGACTGCGCTCGGCTCGGTCGCGGTCACCATGACCGAGGCCGACGGCACCGCGGTCGCCGCGGAGACCCCCGCTTCGCCTGCGACCGCCTCCTTCACGGCGGCGCATCCGCTCGTCGCGGCCGCCTCGCCGGTCGCCGTGCCGAGCGAGCTCAGCCTCACCTACACGAGCGACCCGCGAATCGACGCGCAGCTCGGCTACGTGCTCGCGTACTGGAGCGACTACAACACCGACGCCTACACGGTGATCTCGGGCAACGACTGCGCCAACTTCACGAGCCAGTCGCTCATCGCCCGCGGCTGGACGATGGACGGCGGCTGGTACTACGACGCCGGGACGGGCGCGATGTCGGCGAGCTGGTCGAGCTCGACGGCGATGCGCGACTGGCTGCTCGGCCGACCCGACCTCGCGACCCCGCTCGACGACTCGCAGCGCGCGCAGGTCAAGGTGGGCGACATCGCCCAGTTCGACTGGGATGCCTCGGGCGACCGCGACCACACGGCGATCGTCACCCGGGTCGAGCACAGCGACGCCGGCACCCGCATCTGGGTCGGCGGGCACACGAAGGACGCCGACTACTGGGACGTCGACGAGGCGATCGCCGGCGGCGGCACCGTCAGCTACTTCTCGGTGAAGTAACCGAGCTACCCGCCGAGCGCCTCGCCGACGATGCGCTGCGCCTCCGCCTGCACCAGCCGCAGGTGTTCAGGCCCGCGGAACGACTCCGCGTACACCTTGTACACGTCCTCGGTGCCGCTCGGCCTGGCCGCGAACCACGCGTCCTCGGTCACGACCTTGACCCCGCCGATCGCGGCGTCGTTGCCCGGCGCGCGCGACAGCTTCGCGGTGATCGGCTCGCCCGCGAGCTCGCTTGCCGCGATCGCGTCGCCGTCGAGCCGGCCGAGGGCGGTCTTCTGCTCGGGGGTGGCGGCGGCATCCGTCCGCTCGTACGCGGGGTCGCCGAAGCGCTCGACCAGGCCGCGGTAGAGCTCGGACGGGGACTTCCCGGTGACCGCGCGGATCTCCGCGGCCAGCAGGCACAGCAGGATGCCGTCCTTGTCGGTCGTCCACACCGAGCCGTCGAAGCGGAGGAAGGATGCCCCGGCGCTCTCCTCGCCGCCGAAGCCCACCGAGCCGTCGATGAGACCGGGCACGAACCACTTGAAGCCGACCGGCACCTCCCAGAGCCGCCGGCCGAGCGACGCCGCGACCCGGTCGATCATCGAGCTCGAGACGAGCGTTTTGCCGATCGCGGCATCCGCCGGCCACTCGGGCCGGTGCGCGAAGAGGTACTCGATCGCGACCGCGAGGTAGTGGTTCGGGTTCATCAGCCCGCCGTCGGGGGTGACGATGCCGTGCCGGTCGGCGTCGGCGTCGTTGCCGGTGAGCAGGTCGAAGTCGCCGGCCTTCGCGACGACGGAGGCCATCGCGTTCGGGCTCGACGGGTCCATGCGGATCTTGCCGTCCCAGTCGAGGGTCATGAACGACCAGGCGGGGTCGACGAGCTCGTTCACGACGGTGAGGTCGAGCCCGTAGCGGTCGCGGATGGCCGCCCAATAGTTGACCGAGGCGCCGCCGAGCGGGTCGGCGCCGATGCGGATGCCGGACTCGCGGATGGCGTCGAAGTCGATGATGCTCGCGAGGTCCTCGACGTAGGCGCTGCGGAAGTCGTACGTCTCGACCGCGCTCGGCTCGGCCTGCTTGACCTCGGCCAGGCCGCCCTCGATGAGCTCGTTCGCGCGGTTCGCGATCCAGCTCGTCGCGTCGCTGTCGGCGGGGCCGCCGTGCGGCGGGTTGTACTTGAAGCCGCCGTCCTGCGGCGGGTTGTGCGAGGGGGTGATGACGATGCCGTCGGCCTCGCCCTCGGCGCGGCGGGCGGGGTCGGCGTTCCACGCGATGATCGCGCGGGACAGTGCGGGCGTCGGCACGTAGTCGTCGAACTCGTCGACGAGCACGCGCACCTGATTGCCGACGAGCACGTCGAGCGCGGTGGTCTGCGCGGGGGCCGAGAGGGCGTGCGTGTCGGCGCCGATGAAGAGGGGACCGGTGATGCCCTGCGCCGTGCGGTACTCGACGATCGCCTGCGTGATCGCGAGGATGTGGGTCTCATTGAAGCTCGACGTCAGGCTCGAGCCGCGATGCCCCGAGGTACCGAACGCGACGCGCTGCGCCGGAACCGACACGTCGGGCGTCAGCTCGTAGTAGGCCCGGACCAGGGCGTCGACGTCGATCAGATCGGCCTCGAGGGCCGGTGTTCCCGCTCGCTCGTGCATGCGCCTAGTCTTCCACTCCGCCCTGTTCCGCTGAGGGGGGTTGCCCAACTTCCATGAAAGTTGGGCAAGTCTCGTCACCTCGAGCCGGGGTTGCCCGACTTTCATGAAAGTTGGGCAAGTCGGAGCAGTGCTCGCGGTCGGAGCGGCGGGTGCAGTCGGAGCGGCGCAGTCAGAGGAGGGCGTGCAGGGCGGTGGCGACGCTGAAGATCGCGAGGCCGGCGAGCGCGCCGACGACGGTGCCGTTGATGCGGATGAACTGCAGGTCCCGGCCGACCTGCAGCTCGAGCTTCTCGGTCGTCTCCCGGGGGTCCCAGCGCTCCACGGTCTCGGTGATGACGCCCGCGATGTCCGAGCGGTAGTTCCGCACCACGTAGGCCGCGGCATCCGTCAGCCAGCCGTCGACCTTCGCCTGCAGCCCCTCGTCGGCGGCGAGGCGCGCGCCGAGCTCGACGAGGGCGAGCCGGAGGCCTCGCCGCAGTTCGCTCTCCGGATCCGCGAGCGCCGCCGTCAGCGAGTTCTTCACCGCCGCCCAGGCCTCGCCCGCGAACTCGCGCACCCGCGGGCTGTCGAACAACTCCGTCTTCAGCCGCTCGACCTTGCCGATCGTCGCCGGGTCGTGCTGGAGGCTCTCGGCGAGGTCGCCCAGGTACCGGTCGATCGCGAGCCGCAGCGGGTGCGCGTCGTCGGCGCGCACGGCCCGCACGAAGGCGAGCACCTCGCGGTAGGCGCGGTCGTCGACGAAGCGGTCGACGAGCTTCGGCACCCAGCGCGGCAGCCGGTCGCTGACCATGCTCCCGAACGCCTCCGGGTGCGCGTCGAGCCATCCCTCCGCGCGTGCGAGCAGCGCGTCGATCGCCGGGCGCTGCTGGTCCGCCGCGACGAGCCGGGCACCGACCCGGCCGATCGCGGGCGCCCACTCGGGTTCCAGCAGGTGGCGCCGGGCGAGCTGCTCGAGCAGCTGCTCCACGTCGTCGTCGCCGAGCAGTTCGAGCAGCGCATTCGCGGCGACGGATGCCTCGGCGGCCAGCCGCTCGGCGTGCGCCGGTTCGCGCAACCACTCGCCGGCACGCCGGGCGGGCTCGACCGAGCGCAGCTTGCCGAGCACCACCTCGTCCGAGAGGAACTCGTGCTCGACGAAGGCGCCGAGGCTCGCGCCGATCTCGTCCTTGCGGGTCGGGATGATCGCCGTGTGCGGGATCGGCAGGCCGAGCGGCCGGCGGAACAGCGCCGTCACCGCGAACCAGTCGGCGATCGCGCCGACCATCGCCCCCTCGGCGGCGGCGCGCACGTAGCCGAGCCAGGGCAGGCGGTCCTGCAGGGCGAAGGACACGGCGAAGACGACCGCGGCGATGACGAGGAGCGCCGTCGCGATCGTCTTCATCCGGCGGAGCGCGGCGCGGCGCTCCGCGTCGCTCGGAACGACCCGTTGCATGCCTCGCAGTATTTCAGGGAAGGCCGGCGGACGCGCGACGGGATGCCGCCCGGCGCTCGACTAGGCTCGCGGCATGACGGACGCGCCGGCCCCCACCCCCAGTTACTCCTACCTGGGCCCGGCCGGCACGTTCACCGAGGCGGCGCTGAAGCAGGTCCCCGAGGCGCAGGGCACGAACTGGCGGCCGGTCAACAACGTCGGGGAGGCGCTCGCCGATGTCGTGGCAGGCCGGTCCGTCGCCGCCATGATCGCGATCGAGAACTCGGTCGACGGCGGCGTCAGCGCCACCCAGGACGCCCTCGCCACGGTGCCCGGCCTCCGCATCATCGGCGAGTACCTCGTGCCGGTGAACTTCGTGCTCGTCGCCCGGCGTGGCACCGCGCTCGCCGAGGTGCGCATCGTGAACGCCCACCCGGTCGCCTACGGCCAGTCGCGCGGATGGCTCGAGCAGCACCTGCCCGAGCACGGCCACATCCCGGCGACGAGCAACGTGCAGGCCGCCGCGAGCCTCTTCGAGGAGGGCGACCGCGCCGACGCGGCCGTCGCCCCGCCCGGCATCGTCGAACTCCTCGACGTCGACGTGCTCGCCAGCGACATCGGCGACAACCCCAACGCGGTCACCCGCTTCGTGCTCGTCGGCCGCTCGCGCGAACTGCCGGCGCCCACCGGCGCCGACAAGACGAGCGTCATCGTGGAGCTGCCCGACGACGAGCCCGGCGCGCTGCTCGCGATGCTCGAGCAGTTCTCGACCCGGGGCGTGAACCTCTCGCTCATCCAGTCCCGCCCGATCGGCGACGCCCTCGGCCGCTACCGCTTCGTGATCGACCTCGAGGGGCACGTGCGCGACGAGCGGGTGGCCGATGCCCTGCTGGGTCTGCGGCGGTTTTCACCCAACGTGATCTTTCTCGGCTCCTACCCGCGGGCGGACCGGCGCGAGATCCAGTACCACTCCAAGTACGACGACGGCGTCTTCGTCGAGGCGCGCGACTGGCTGCGCGGCATCCTCTCCGGGGAGCCGGAGGCCTGAGATGACCGAGCTCGACCCGCGGTTCGATGCGCGCTTTCAGCGCGGCTACGTGCCCGGGCCGGGCGAGGAGCAACCGCGGGCGGATGCCTCGCAGGGCACGCCGACCGTGCAGCGGTCGGCGGTCGCGCCCACCGACCGGATCCCCTCCGCCGAGCAGGACGCGGCGATCGAGAGCGCGGAGGCCCGACGGACGTCGCTGAGCTGGCTCGCCGGCGCCTACGGATTCTGCGCACTCCTCGTGCTGTTCGGGGCCTGGTGGCTGTGGGCCGGGGTCGCGGACGAGACCAACTTCCGCGGTCCCTTCTTCCAGAACCCTTGGAGCGAACTGCGATGGTGGCTCGCGCCGGCGCTGCTCGAGGTCGGCGCCGGCGGGGCGGTGCTGCTCGCCGTGGCGCTCGGGCTGTTGCGGGCGCGTCGCGGAGTCCGGCTCCGGGCGAATCCCTGCGTGGTGGGGCTCGGGGCCGCCGTGCTGGTGGCGGCGGGGCTCGTGATCTGGGCCGGCTCCGGCGCGACCTCCCAGCTCTCCGGTGACCCGGGGCTGTGGAGCGACGCCCAACGCCTGGACGCCGCCCTCGCCCAGTTGCGGCCGTATCTCGCGACGCCGGCCGCGCGGGCCGGTGCGCTCGCGGTGCTCGGCATCCTCGTCATCGGTGCCGCGTCCGCGATCGCGAGCCGCGCCGAGCCGGCCGAACCGCCCGCGGCTCCCGCCTCAGCGGGGGACGCGGATGGTGAGCGCGGCGGGGTCGACCCGGAAGCGCGCTGAGACGATCTCGCCGAACTCGTCGCCGTCGATCTCGAACTCCTGCGGCTCGCCGTCGATGTCGATCTCGACCGATCGGCCGCGCGAGTAGGCGACGGCGCGGTGCCGGTCGCCGCCGGTGAGGTCCATGAGCTGGCGGCCGAAGGCGCTCTTGCGCAGCACCCGGTTCTCCCAGGCGACGGTGCGCCACACGAACAGCCAGCCGAAGAGGTTGCGCGGCTGCAGGCGCACGACGTCGAGGCGGCCGTCGTCGATCTCGGCGTCGGGGACGAGCTCGATGTTGCCGGGCAGGTAGCCGAGGTTCGCGACGAGGATGCTCGACACCCGCGAGCGGTGGTGGCGACCGGCATCCATCCGGAACGTGATGCGGAACGGCTGGGACGCCGGCAGCGAGCGCAGCCCCGCGTCGACGTAGGCGAGCCAGCCGACGCGCTTCTTCAGCTCGGGGTTGGTGTTCGAGATCATGGCCGCGTCGATGCCGATGCCGGCCATGACGAGCGAGGTGTGCGACTCCTGGGCGCCGCTCGGGCGCACGACGTCGGCGACGAGCACGTCGACGGTGCGGTCGGCGCCGGAGAAGGCGAGCACCACGGCGTCGTCGGGATCATTGACCGGCACGTCGATGTTGCGCGCGAACAGGTTGCCGGTGCCGAGCGGCACGATGCCCATCGGCACGCCGCTGCCGCTGAGGCCCGCCGCGACCGAGCGCACGGTGCCGTCGCCGCCCGCGGCGATCACGAGATCGACGCCCGCCTCGAGCGCCTCGAGCGCCATGCCCTTGCCGGGGTCGTCCTCGAGCGTGTCGATCCAGAGCGAGGGCGCGAAGCCCTGCCGCTCCTCGGCGCGCTCGACGGCGGCGCGCAGCGCGTCGAGGCCCTGCTTGGTCGGGTTGCTGATCACGGCGGCGCGCGGGCGCGCAGCCTGATCGTCGGTCGCCGGGCCGCCGGCGGTCGTTTCGCTCGCCACACGCCAACGGTACGGCATCGCCGGGGGCGGATCCGGGAGCCCGGCGCCGGGCCCGTCGGCGGGGCGGGCCCGTGTGGGCGGTCCCGGCTAGACTTGCGGGGTGATCGATCCCGTGCTGCTCCGCGAAAACCCCGAGCTGGTCAAGCGTTCGCAGGAGCTGCGCGGGGAGTCTCCCGAGCTGGTCGACGAGGCCGTCGCCGCCGACGCCGCGCGCCGCACCGCCATCACCGCGTTCGAGACGCTCCGCGCCGAGCAGAACGCCTTCGGCAAGCAGGTCGCGAAGGCGCCGAAGGAGCAGAAGGCTGAACTCGTCGCCCAGGCGCAGCGCCTCGCGCAGGCGGTGAAAGACGCGAACCACGCCGCGAACGAGGCCGACGCCGCCTTCCAGGCCGTCGTGCAGCGCATCGGCAACGTCGTGCTCGACGGCGTGCCCGCCGGCGGCGAAGACGACTACGTGGTGCTGCGCGAGGTCGGGCAGGTGCCGGCCTTCGACTTCGAGCCGCGCGACCACCTCGAGCTCGGCGAGCTGCTCGACGCCATCGACATGGCGCGCGGGGCGAAGGTGTCCGGGGCGCGCTTCGACTACCTGAAGGGCGTCGGCGCCCGCCTCGAGCTCGGCCTCATGAACATGGGGCTCGACCGGGCCATCCGGGCCGGGTTCGTGCCGCTCATCACGCCGACGCTCGTGAAGCCCGAGATCATGCAGGGCACCGGCTTCCTCGGCGCCCACGCCGACGAGATTTACTACCTGCCCGACGACGAGCTCTACCTGACCGGCACGAGCGAGGTCGCGCTCGCCGGCTACCACCAGGGTGAGATCCTCGACGTCTCCGAGGGCCCGATCCGCTACGCCGGCTGGTCGACGTGCTACCGCCGCGAGGCGGGCTCGCACGGCAAGGACACCCGCGGCATCATCCGGGTGCACCAGTTCAACAAGCTCGAGATGTTCAGCTACATCGACCCCGCCGACGCCGAGGCCGAGCACGAGCGCCTGCTCGCCTGGCAGGAGGGCATGCTGCAAGACCTGGGCCTCGCCTACCGGGTGATCGACACCGCGGCCGGCGACCTCGGCTCGAGCGCGGCCCGCAAGTACGACGTCGAGGCCTGGGTGCCGACGCAGGGCGCGTACCGCGAGCTCACCTCCACCTCGAACTGCACGACCTTCCAGGCGCGTCGCCTCGACATCCGCCACCGCACCGAGAGCGGCAAGACGGCGCCCGTCGCGACCCTCAACGGCACGCTCGCGACGACCCGCTGGATCGTCGCGATCCTCGAGACGCACCAACAGGCCGACGGCTCGGTCGTGGTGCCCGAGGCCCTGCGCGGCTACCTTGGCGGCCTCGAGGTGCTGGAGCCGGTGCGGCGATGAGCGATCGTCGCGAGCCCCGGGTGCGCACCATCGTCGAGCAGACGGCGGATGCCTCGGCGGGCTCGCGCCCGTCGTCGCAGGCGCTCGCCGATGAGCACCGCTGGTTCGTCGCCCTCGACGTCGACGGCACCGTCATGCACGAAGACGAGTCGATCGACCACGCCGTCGCCGAGGCCGTCACCGCCGCCGTCGCGCGCGGGCACCACGTGACGCTCGCGACCGGGCGCTCCTGGTCGACGACCGGGCCGGTGCTGCGCTCCCTCGGCCTCGAGCCCGAGTACGTCGTCTGCGCGAACGGCGCGGTCACCATGCGCCGCGACGACACCGCCGAAGACGGGTACCGCCGTGAGTTCGTCGAGGTCTTCGACCCGACCGCGGTGCTCGAGCGCATCCGCGCAGTGCTGCCGTCGGGCGAGTTCATGATCGAGCTCGGCGACGGCTACCGCCTCTACACGGCCGGCATGACCGAATGGAACCTCGACCGCGCCCGCGAGGTGCCGTTCGACGAGCTGTTCGGTCAGCAGGCCACGCGCGTCGTCGTGCGCAGCCGCCAGCACGGCCTCGAGGAGTTCTTCGAGATCGTCGACCGCATGGGACTGCACCACGTGAGCTACGCCATCGGCTGGACCGCCTGGCTCGACATCGCCCCCGACGGGGTCAACAAGGCGACCGCGCTCGAGCGCGTGCGCGGCTGGATCGACCACCCCCTCGACCGGGTGCTCGCCGTCGGCGACGGCCGCAACGACATCGAGATGTTCCGCTGGGCGGGCTCCGCCGGCCGGGCGGTCGCGATGGGCCAGGCGCCCGACGAGGTGCGCGAGGTCGCGAGCGAGGTCACGGGCGCGATCCATGAGGCCGGCCTCGCGGCCGTGCTGCACTCGCTGCCCTGAGTCGAGCGCGCTGAGTCGAGCGCCCTGAGTCGAACGCGCTGAGTCGAGCCCGCTGAACCGAGCGTGCTGCCGCCGCCGACTCGCGCCCCTGAGCGCCGGGTGGTGGCCGGGGCATCCCGCTATCCTGTCGCTGCGACGGCCATCGACCTGGCCGGTCCGGGGGAGCGCACGCCATGGCGGCACGGCACGGCAGACAGCGGCGCCCGAGCGCGTGGCGCGCGCTCGGGAAGGGGCTCGCCGCGAGCGTCGCGGTGCTGCTCGTCTCGACGCTCGGCATCGCCGCGTACGCCGTCGCCGAC
>NZ_JBHXBK010000006.1:0-199086 GCF_042726785.1 Agromyces sp. NPDC060279 | reverse complement strand
CCGATGAGCTGCAGCGGCGACAGTCGCTCGCCGAGCAGCGTGGTCGACACGAGCGTGATGCCGAGCACCGAGATGCCGCGGGTGAGCGGGTAGGCGACCCCGAACTCGCTCCGGGCGTATGCCGCCGTCAGGAGCACGAGGTACAGCGATTGCAGCGCAGCCGAGCCCGCCAGGGCGGGCCAGGCGGCGGCCGCGACGGGCGGCAGCAGCAGGCAGCCGACCGCGCCGGCGAGCAGGTAGACGAGCCCCATGAGCGCGGCGGAGACCAGGCGCTCCGGGATGAGCTTGGCGATCGCGTTCCACGCGCCGTGCATGACGGCCGCGCCGAGCACGGCGCCGAGGACGAGCGCGGTCATGGCGCGGGCGCCGCGACCGCGGGGTGCTCGACGACGTGCAGGAGCATCGCCTGCTCGGGACGCAGCGCGGGCATCACGAGGCCCGCGCGGCCGAGGGCGGCGCCGCCGGCGCCGAACGAGGCCGATGCCAGCCAGGGCGGGAGCTCGCCGGCCGTCGGCGACGATCCGACGCCCACCGCGGCGACCGAGTAGCGGCGCTCCGGGTCGAGGCCGGGGAGCCGGATCCGCCCCGGGCTCGAGAGCGGGGAGCGGCCGAGCGCGACGACGGCGTACACCGCTTCGCTGCGGTCGGCGGCCACGACGCCGTGCGCGGTGATCGCCGGGTCGGGGTGGTCGAGCCGCACGACGTCGCCGCCGTGGAGGAGCGGTCGGAACCGTCGGTGCAGCGCCACCCATTCGCCGAGCTCGGCCAGTTCGGCCGGGCTCGCGTCGCGCAGGTCGTACTCGATGCCGAAGTGCCCGAACAGGGCGGTGATCGCCCGGAACGCGAGCGTGTGGGTGCGTCCGGTCGTCTCCGAGCTCGCCGAGGCGACGTGGCTGCCGATGAGCTCCGGCGGGACGAGCTGGGCCGTCCAGCGGTTGATCTCCTGCCGGTCGAGCGGGTCGTTGTCGTCGGAGGCCCAGACGCGGTCGGTGCGCTCGAGCACGCCCAGGTCGACCCGCCCGCCGCCCGAGGAGCAGGATTCGATCTCGAGGCCGGGATGATGCGCCTTCAGCTCGTCGAGGAGTCGGTAGCAGGCGAGGGTCTGCGTGTGCACCCCGGGCCGCCGCGGCGACCCGGCGAGCGCGCCGGTGCCGGCGTCGACGAGGTCGCGGTTGTGATCCCACTTCAGGTAGCCGATGTCGTACTCGGCGAGCAGGGCCAGCAGGGCGTCCCGGATCCAGCGGTAGGCCGCCGGGTTGCTGAGGTCGAGCACCTGCTGGTGCCGCGACTCGACGGGCAGGCCGTCGCGCGCCGACATGATCCACTCGGGATGGTCGCGCGCGAGCGCCGAGTCGACGTTGATCATCTCGGGTTCGATCCAGAGGCCGAACTGCATGCCGAGCGCGCGCACCCGGTCGACGAGCGGGTGCAGCCCGTCGGGCCAGGCGTCCGGCGAGACCGTCCAGTCGCCGAGGCCCGCCCGGTCGTTGCGGCGGCCGCCGAACCATCCGTCGTCGAGCACGAACCGCTCGACGCCGATCGAGGCGGCGCGTTCGGCGAGCTCGAGGAGCGCGCCGAGGTCGTGATCGAAGTAGACCGCCTCCCAGGTGTTGAGCGTCACCGGCCGCGGCGTGCTCGGGTGCTGCGGTCGTGCCCGGAGCATCCGGTGCACGCGCTGCGCCGCCGCATCGAGGCCGTCGCCGTACACGCCGTACACCCACGGGCTGCGGTAACGCTCGTTCGTCGCGAGCTGCACCTCGCCGGGCAGGAGCAGCTCACCGCCGCCGAGGTGCTGCCGGCCCGAGAGATCGCGCTCCAGCTGGTGCACGTGATTGCCCGACCAGGCCGTGTGGATGCCCCAGAGCTCACCGCGCGCGAAGCCGAATCCCGCGCGTCCGACCGAGAGCAGGGTGGCGGCGTCGAGGCCGGTCCGCCCGTGCCGTCCTTCCCGGCGGTGGGCGCCGACGACGACCCGGCGCCGCTGCGGAGCGCGCTCGTGCGCCCACCGTCCGGCGAAGTCGAGGATCTCGTCGGCGATGATCGGGGTCGGCAGGCAGAGCAGCAGCTCGTCGAGCTGGTAGGGGTCCGTCCCGAGGTTCTCGAGCTCGGCTCGCAGCCGGACGACCCCCGAGTCGGCGAGTTCGACGTCGAGCACGAGGCCGAGCTCCGTGACCGGGTCGGTCGCGGCGATCCGCACGGCCCCGGCGCCGCGGCTCACGAAGCGCGGCGCGTCGTCCGAGGGCTGCGCGGTGGGGAGAGCTTCGCCGTCGAGCCGAACCTCGTGCACGCGGAAGCCCGGCGACCACGCGCGGCCCGCGCGCGAGCCGCTGATGCCCGGGTGACCCATCCAGCCGTCCGAATGCTCGGGCAGCACCGCGGCGTGCACCGGGGCGTCGACCTCGCTCGCACCGAGCGGAGGCACCCCGGAGGCCACGAGCGCCTCGAAGCCGGCGGAATCCAGCTCGCCGAGGTCGTCGCCCCAGTGCGTGATCGCGGGCAGCCGACCGCCTCGCAGATCGAGCACGAGGGAGACGCCCCCGCTGCGCAGGGCGATGCCGAGGTCGGCTGTGGGCATGGGTGGGGTTCCTCTCATCGAACCGGTCGGATAGTGTTTGCGTTGCCATGAAGCCTGCTCAGCATTCGATCGCCCGAGCCTCGATCAACGACGTCGCGGCGCACGCCGGCGTCTCCGCCCAGACCGTGTCGAGGGTCGCCAACGGCCAGACGAACGTGCGACCTGCGACCCGGGACCGGGTGCTCGCCTCCATGCGCGAACTCGGCTACCGGCCGAACAGCGCAGCCCGCAACCTGAAGTCGGGCCGCTTCCGCAGCATCGGCTTCGTGACGTTCAACCTGGCCACGCTCGGCAACGAGCGCACGCTCGACGCCGTCACGCTGGCCTCCGAGGCGGCCGGGTACACGACGACACTCCTGTCGATCGCCGATCCGACCCAGCTCGACGTGGTCGGGGCGTTCGGCCGGCTCGAGGAGCAGGCGGTCGACGGCATCATCCTCGTGATGTCCGCCGAGGTGGGGCCGCTCGACGAACTGACCATCGCCGCCGGCCTGCCCGTCGTGATCGTCGACTCCGACGCCAACCTGCCCTACACGATCGTCGACACCGATCAGGAGCAGGGGGCGAAGCTCGCGCTCGACCACCTGCTCGAGCTCGGCCACCGCGAGCTCGTGCACGTCTCCGGGCCCGCGAAGTCGTACTCCGCGGCGCGACGTGCCGACGCCTACCGGCGCACGCTGGAGAAGGCGGGACTCTCGCCCGAGGTCATCGCCGGCGACTGGACGGCTGCGAGCGGCCTCGAGATCGGCCGGCGCCTCGCCGAGCGCGAGCACCCGCCGACCGCGGTCTTCGTGGGCAACGACCAGATGGCCCTCGGGGTGCTGCATGCGCTGCACGAGCGGGGGCTGCGCGTGCCCGAGGACGTGAGCGTCGTCGGCTTCGACGACAGCGACGAGGCGCTCGCGTTCTGGCCGGCGCTCACGACCGTGCACCAGAACTTCGACGAGGTCGGTCGCAAAGCCACCGAGCTGCTGCTCGGGCTGATCGACGGCGACGAGGTCGAGCGGCAGAAGATCCTCATCCCGACGCGGCTGGTCGTTCGCGACTCGACGGGGCCGGCGCCGCGCTGAGGCGGCGCCGCGGAGCGCGGCGCCGCGGGGTCGGGCGCCCATCAGCGCTCGCTCGGCCCGAGATCCGGTCGCGCGGCGAACCGGGCGGTCGCCGAGCCGTGCCCTGACAGCTCGAACACGACGAGCTCGTTGCTGCCGCGCCGCAGCACGGGCGCCGGCACATAGAGGGTGCGCTGCGGGCCGCGGCTCCAGTGCCGCCCGAGGTGGTGCCCGTTCACCCAGACCGTCCCCGAACCCCAGCCCGCCGTGTCGAGGTGGAGGTCGCGCGGCTCGTCCAGCTCGAAGTCGCCCGCGGCGAACGCCGGGCCCGCGAGGGGACCGCCCGGCTCGTGCCCGGGCGGAGCCGCGGCGATCGCGGCGCGGACCCTGTCGATGCCGAGGTCGAGGGGGCCGGCCAGCCAGCCGTCGAGCGGCCGCCCGTCGAGCGTCGCCGGGCCGATGAGGCCCTTCGGCTCTCCGAGCCGGGGTCCGTAGTTCACGCCGCCGAGGTGTTCGACGAGGAACGTCAGCCGCCCGCCGCGCGGCAGCACGACGACGCGGTCGCCGTGCTCGCGGTCGATGGTGCCGACCCGGCCGCCGTCGAGGAAGACGTGCGCACGGTCGCGCACCTCCGCGAAGGCGAGCAGGCCCCCCGAGCCCGCCGTCGTCTCGTAGTGCGAGTAGCCGCGCGGGGCGCCGAAGGCCGAGGCATCCGGCACCGCGTCGAAGGCGACCGCTCGCGCCAGCCCTGCGTCGTGCAGCGTCACCCGGCGGTCCAGCGCCACCTCGAATGCGGGCGCGTCCACCCGCTCGGCCGGCCGCTCCGGCGGGACCGGCGCGAACTTCGCGATCGTCTCGCGGAATCGCCAGTACTTCTCGGTCGGCGTGCCGTCCTCGGCGAGCGGGGCGTCGTAGTCGTAGGAGGTCGCGATCGGCCGGAAGATGCCCTTGTCGTTCGCGCCCGAGGTGAAGCCGAAGTTGGTGCCGCCGTGGAAGAGGTAGATGTTCACCGAGGCGCCCGCCGCCAGCAGCGTCTCGAGCTCGGCGGCCGAGTCCGCGGCCGGGGTGGTGTGGTGCGGCTCGCCCCAGCTGTCGAACCAGCCGCACCAGAACTCGGAGCACATGAGCGGACCGGTCGGCTGGTGCCGGCGCAGCGTCTCGAGCCGTTCCGCCGCGCGCGAGCCGAATGACCCGGTGCGGTGGAGCTCGTCGAGTCCGCCCCGGTGGAGCATGTCGTCGACGGGCTGGTCGACGGTCGTCAGGGGCACCGTGATCCCCCCGCGCCTCGTGCGCTCCACGAGGGCCCGCAGGTACGCCGCGTCGTCGCCGTAGGCGCCGTACTCGTTCTCGATCTGCACGAGCACGACCGGTCCGCCGGCGTCCACCTGGCGCGGAGCGACGATGCGGGACACCGCGTCGAGGTACTCGCCGACCGCCTCGAGGTACGCCGGGTCGCTCGAGCGCAGCGTGACCGAGCGGTCGGCCGTGAGCCAGCCGGGCAGGCCGCCGTCGTGCCACTCCGCGCAGATGTACGGGCCGGGGCGGACGATGGCGAACAGGCCGGCCTCGTGCACGAGGTCGAGGAAGCGGGCGAGATCGAGCGAGGGCGGCGTGCGGAACGCGCCGCGCTCGGGGGAGTGCTCGTTCCAGGGCACGTAGGTCTCGATCGTGTTCAGGCCCATCTGGCGGGCCTTCTCGAGCCGGTCGGCCCACTGCTCGGGATGCACCCGGAAGTAGTGCATCGCCCCGGAGATGATCTGGAACGGCGCACCGTCGAGGAGGAAGTCGGTCTCGCCGATGGCGAAGGAGGGCATGGCGGTCTCTCGGACTCTCTGCGGGCGTGCAGCGGGGAACCTGCGGGCGCAGGTCCCCCGCCGCACACGTGGTTACTGGTTGACGCTGAACCCCTGCTCGTTGCCGTAGGCGACGAGCGTGTCCTGCCAGGCGAGCAGCGCCTCGTCGAGGTCGCCGCCGGAGCCGAGCGCCTTGCCGACGGAGTCCGAGAACACGTTGTTCGCGTACCCCTGGTACGGCAGGTACTGCCAGCCCGGGATGACCGACTCGGCCGAGGCCGCGCCGATCTGGTTCGCGGCCTGCCCGCCGTACCCGGGGAACGGGGCGTCGAGCCACTCGGGGTTCTCGAGGTCGGCGACGGTGGAGGGGAAGCCGCTCTGGTTGAGCAGCGCGCGGCCCTCGCCCTCGGCTAGGTACTTGAGCACCCCGGCGGCGGCCGCCTGGTGCTCGCTCTGCGAGGTGACGGAGATGCCGGAGCCGCCGTTCTCGGCCGAGGCCGGCGTGCCGTCCCACGTCGGCATGGGAGCGACCTTGAACCGCCCGGCCGGGCCGTAGTCCTCCATGCCGCCATTGATCATCCACGAGCCCATCAGGAGGGTGCCGAGCTTGTCCTGGGTGAGCGCCTTGGTCCACTCGTCCGACCAGGTGGCGAGGCCCGAGAGCTCGCCGGCGGCGAGCCGCTCGCCCCAGAACTCCGAGAACTTCTTCGTGCCCTCGTCCTGCAGGTCGATGGTGACGCGGTCGCCCTCGGTGCGGAACGGCTGCCCGCCCGAGGCCCAGATCATGCTCGTGAAGAAGCCCGCGTCGCCGCTGTTGGCGATGTAGGCCTCCGGGTCGGCCGCGTGGATGGCGGCCGCCGCGGTCGCGAACTCGTCCCAGGTCTTCGGCGCCTCGGTGATGCCCGCCTTCTCGTACAGGGCGGTGTTGTAGATCATCACCATGGGGCCGGAGTCGTTCGGCAGACCCACGATCTGGTCCTGCACGTTCACGGCGTTCCAGGTCGAGGCCGTGAAGGCGTCCTGGTAGTCGGCGAGCCCGTAGGGCGTGAGGTCGGCGAGCGCCCCGCCGAGGGCGAGCTGCGGCATCGTCTGGTACTCGACCGGGACGAGGTCGGGGGCGCCCTTGCCCGCCTTGATCGCGTTCTGCAGCTTCGTCACGACGGCGTCCGGGTTCTCGAGCTTCACGACGTCGAAGGTGACGTTCGGGTACACCTCGGAGATGGCGTCCGCCTGCTCCTGGGTGGTGTCGCTCCAGGTCCACCAGGTGAGCGTGACGTCCTCCTGGAGGGCGGCGTCCGTGTCGGTGGAGCCGGCGTCGGCGCCCGGGGCGGCGGCACTGCAGCCGGCGAGGAGGCCGATCAGCAGGGCGCCGGAGCCGAGGGCCGCGCCGAGGCGGGCCGATCGACGGGGGGTGGGGTGTTCCATGTGCGTGATTCCCTTCGCGTGGTGGTGCGGATTCGGGTGGTGCGGATTCTGTTGGTGCGGTTTCGGGTGAGGCCGAGTGCGGGCTACTTGACGCTCCCGGCGGTGAGGCCGGACTGCCAGTAGCGCTGGAGGTAGAGGAACGCCGCCGAGATGGGGATGACCGTCAAGAGCGATCCGGTGATGACGAGGTTCGGCACCGCCTGGCCGCCGATCGCGCTCGACTGCGCGGACCACTGCGCGAGGCCGACCGGGAGCGGGTACCACTGCGGGTCGCTCAGCATGATGAGCGGGAGGAAGTAGTTGTTCCAGGTCGCGACGACGGTGAACATGAGCACGGTGATGAGCGCGGGGGCCAGCTGGCGCAGCGCGATGACGAAGAAGATGCGGATCTCGCCCGCGCCGTCGAGCCGCGCGGCCTCGAGCAGTTCGTCGGGGATCGCCTCGCGGGCGTAGACCCAGACGAGGTAGAGGCCGAAGGCGCTCACCATGGAGGGGACGATGACCGACCAGGGCGTGTTCGTGAGCCCGAGGCCGCTGAACAGCAGGAACTGCGGCACCGCGAGCGCCGATGCGGGGATGGCCATGGCGCCCAGCACGATCGCGAACACCCACTTGCGGCCGGGGAAGTCGTACTTCGCGAGCCCGTAGCCGGCGAGCGTCGCGAGCAGGGTGGCCCCGCCGGCGCCGACCACGACGTAGGCGAGGGTGTTGCCGAGCCAGCGCAGGAAGATGCCGTCCTGGTAGGTGAAGGTCTCCGCGATGTTGCGGAACAGGGCGAACTCGCCGCTGAACCAGAACGCGAAGGAGTCGTAGAGCGAGTCGGCGGTCTTGCTCGAGTTCACGAGCAGCCACCACAGCGGCACGATGCAGTAGAGCAGCATCAGCGTCATGAGGACGCCGAGGGTGACGGAGGCGCGCCGGTGCCGTGGGCTGCCCCGTCTCGTCGCGACGGGGCCCGTGCGCCCGCTCGCGAGGCGGCTCGGCGAGCGGCGCCGAGCGGTCGATGCGGCGGCGCTCATGCCGTCTTCCCCTTCCGCTCGCCCGCGAGCTGCACGAGATAGGCGACGACCATGGTGATGACTCCCGAGACGATCGCGATCGCGGCCGCGTAGTTGAACTGCGAGCCGGCGAACGACAGGTTGAAGGCGTAGAGGTTCGGGGTGAAGTAGGTGGTGATCGAGTTCGGCGCGATGGTCTGCAGGATCGACGGCTCGTTGAAGAGCTGGAAGCTGCCGATGACGGAGAAGATCGTGGCGATCACGAGCGCCCCTCTGATGGACGGCAGCTTGATCGAGAAGATCGTGCGGAAGGCGCCGGCGCCGTCGATCTCCGCGGCCTCGTAGAGCTCCTGGGGCACCGCTTTCAGGGCCGAGAAGAAGATCAGCATGTTGTAGCCGACGAACTCCCAGGTCACGATGTTGCCGATGGAGAGCAGGATGAGGTCGGGAGCGAGCGGCGAGGGCAGCTCGATGCCGAAGAAGCGGTCGAGGTCGGCGACGAGCCCGAACTGCGAGCCGTACATGTACCCCCAGATCATGACCGCGACCACGCCGGGGACGGCGTACGGCAGGAAGATCGAGAGCCGGTAGAACGGCACCCAGCGCAGGCGCGCGCTGTCGAGCGCGAGCGCGGCGAACAGTGCGAGCCCGAGCATGATGGGCACCTGCACGAGCAGGAACACGCCGACGCGGAGGGTCGCCTCCCAGAACTTTGGATCGCTGAGCGCCTTGCCGTAGTTCTCGAGGCCGACGAAGGCGTTGCCGCCGAGCAGGGTCTCGCGGAAGAGGCTCAGGTAGCCCGCGTACAGCAGCGGGCCGATGAAGACGAGGGCGAAGACCAGCATGAACGGCCCCACGAACCACCAGCCCGCCCAGTCGCGGCGGAACGGCCGGCGTCGCCGGGCGGAGCCGGTCGTCGCCGCGCTGGCGTAGGTGGCGGGGGAGACGCCGATGGGCGGCTCGACGGAGCGGGCGGCGATGCTCATCGGCGAGCCGCGCCGAAGGTCGGGATCGGTGACTTCTTCGTCATTCGCTGGGCATTCCTTCATGAATGTTTGCGTTCACATCGGAGTATAGGGGACAATAGTGTTTACGCAAACAAGTTTCTCTGCGAAGCTCGGGAGCGCCCCTCCGATCACCCCGACACCGCTGTTTGGATGCCCGCATGCTCTCGACCGTCCACGTCGTCTTCAAGACGCACCTCGACCTCGGCTTCACCGACACCGCCGCTCGCGTCACCGAGCGGTACGTGCACGAGTACCTCCCGCGGGCGGTCGCCCTCGCCGAGGAGCTCGAGCGCCGCGGCGGCCCGGCCCGCTTCGTCTGGACCACCGGCTCCTGGTTGATCCACGAGGCCCTCCGCCTCGGCGACGACGGCGAGCGTGCCGGGCTCGAACGGGCGATCCGCGCCGGCCACGTGCGCTGGCACGGCCTGCCGATGACGACGCACACCGAGCTGATGGACCCGGGACTCGTCGAGCACGCGCTCTCGATCTCGCAGGGCCTCGACGCACGGTTCGGGCTGCGCACGGCCGCCGCGAAGATGACGGATGTCCCGGGGCACACGATCGGACTCGTGCCGTTCCTCGCCGACGCCGGCATCGAGTTCCTGCACCTCGGGGTAAACGGCGCCTCCGCAGTGCCCGAGGTGCCGGAGTTCTTCGTCTGGCGCGCGGCGGACGGCAGCGAGGTGGTCGTGAACTACGCGCGGAGCTACGGTGCGACCGAGCTCGGGCTCGCGGTCGCGCCCGGCGGCGAGCATGCGTTGCACCTCGCGCACACGGGCGACAACTTCGGCCCGCCGAGCGCGGACGACGTGGAGTCGCTGTTCGCGCGGCTGCAGGCGGCGTATCCGGGTGCCCGGGTGATCGCGTCGACCCTCGACGCGTTCGGCGCCGAGCTGCGCTCCCGGCGGGGGAGCCTGCCGGTCGTGACCGAGGAGATCGGCGACTCGTGGATTCACGGCGTGGCGAGCGATCCCGTGCTGACCGCGCGGTTGCGGGCCCTGCTGCGGCTGCGGGCCGAGTGGCTCGACGCCGGCGCGCTCGTGCCGGGGACGCCCGAGTGCGACGGGTTCAGCGACGGGCTGCTACTCGTGCCCGAGCACACCTGGGGCGAGGACCTGAAGACCTACCTGCCCGACTACGTGAACTACGAGAAGGCGGACTTCCAGCGGGCCCGCGCCGACGACGGGATCGACCCCGCACGCAACCCGGCGGCGTTCGACGCGTACGCGTGGGCGTACCGTGAGCGGGTCGGCACGCAGCGCCTCGCCTACTCGGCCTTCGAGCAGTCGTGGGCCGAGCAGCGCGCCCACCTCGACCGCGCGCTCGCCGCGCTCCCGCCTCGACTGCGTGCCGAGGCCGAGACCGTCCTCGAGGGTACCCGTCCAGTCGACGGCGGGCTGGGCGGCTCCCCGATCGACCTCGACGCCGAGCACACCGTCGGCGGCTACCGCGTGCGCTTCGCGGGCGACGGCGCGCTCGTCTCGCTCGTCGACGCCGAGGGGATCGAGTGGGCCGGGCCCGAGCACGCGCTCGCCCGCTACCGCTACCAGACGTTCGACGAGCGCGACGAAGCGCGCTGGCTGGCCGAGTACTGCCGAGACCTCGAGGCGAACGGCGAGTGGGCGATCCCCGACCAGAGCAAGCCCGGCCTCGCGATCGCCGACACGCTGCCGGCGAGCGTCTTCGCCCCGCGGGTCGTGTCGGCCCGGCGCCTCGAACGCGGTGGAGACGACGCGGCGGACACCCTCGTGCTCGAGCTCGCCTTCCCGGAGGAGGCCTGCGAGCGATGGGGCGCGCCGCGAGGCATCCGCCTGGCGTATCGCTTCCCGAGCGGTCCCGGCCCCGTCTCGATCACGCTCGACCTCGAGGGGAAAGACGCGTCCCGCCTGCCCGAGGCCGGGTGGCTCGGATTCCGACCGCGCACCGCGGCGGGCGACTGGCGGCTGCGCAAGCTCGGCAGCGAGATCGACCCGACGGCGGTGGTGCGGGGCGGCAACCGCCGTCTGCACGCCGTCACCGAGATCTCGCACACCTCGGCGCGACGCTTCGCTCTGCAGCCCCTCGACGCCGCGCTCGTCTCGGTCGGCGGCCCGGCGCTGCTCCGCTTCGACGGGGCGATCCCCGACCCCGACGACGGCTTCCACATGAACCTGCACAACAACGTGTGGGGCACGAACTTCACGATGTGGTTCGACGACGACTTGCGCTTCCGATTCCTGCTGGAGCTCGCGTGAGCGCCGCGGCGGTGGCTCCGCTCGTCACGAGCCCGCCGGTCGTGATGGCCCCGCGGCCCGACGGCTTCGAGCTCGTCTGGGGCGTGAGCCGGCTGAGCCGCGGGCGGGTCGAGTGGCAGGCCCCCGACGGTCTGCGCGGCAGCGCCGCGGCCGACGCGTTCGGCATGGTGGCGCAGGGGGAGCGCGTGCTGCGTGTGCGCCTGAGCGGCCTGCCGGCGGGCAGCCCGGTGCGCGTGCGCGCGGTGACCGATGCGGTCGAGGCGCCGCTCGAACGGCACACGAGCGACTGGAAGACCGTGCGCACGCTCGACGTCGCGGCGCCCACCGCCCGGATCGCCGTGTGGAACGACACCCATCAGCGCGACGACACGCTCCGTGCGCTGCACGCGGCGACTCCGGCGGCCGATCTGCTCGTCTGGAACGGCGATCTCTGCAACGACTGGACGGATCCGGCCTCGTTCGTCCCGACCGTGCTGAACCCCGCCGGGGTCGACGTCAGCGCGGACCGCCCCCTCGCCGTCGTCGTCGGCAACCACGATGTGCGAGGCCGCTGGGCGTATCAGCTCGCCGACTTCGTCGCGACCCCGGAGGGACGCCCGTACACGGCGTACCGGATCGGGCCGGTCGCCTGCCTGGTGCTGCACACCGGCGAGGACAAGCCCGACGCGCATCCGAGCTTCGAGGGGCGGGTGGCGTTCGAGGCGCTGCGGGCCGAGCAGGCCCGATGGCTTCGCGAGGTCACGGCCCGCCCCGAGATCGCCGACGCGCCGTACCGGATCGTGTGCTGCCACATCCCGTTGCGGTGGACCGACGAGTCGCCCGCCGACTACGACGCGGACGGCTACGACTGGTTCAGCCTGGCGAGCAGGGACGCCTGGCATGACGCCCTCGTCGAGTGGGGGGCGCAGCTCGTCGTCTCCGGCCACACCCATGCCCCGGCGCTGCTGCCGGCGACGGCCGAATTCCCGTACGCCCAGCTCGTCGCGGGCGGCCCCGACGCCGAGCCGGACGCCGCCGAGGCGGCCGCCTGGACGGAGCTCTCGGCGGACTCCGGTGAACTGCGCGTCGTGCTCCGCGACCTCGCGGCGCGGGTGCGCCACGAGCTGCGACTCGCCCCGATCGCCGGCCGCGGCTGACGACGAACGGGCCCGGACGCCCACGCGCCCGGGCCCGCCCGCCGATCGGCTTCAGCTCAACGGCTTGCAGAGCAGCACGTCGGGCACGCCGCCGTGGTTCCACTTCCAGGTGAACGCGACGCCGGAGAGGTACTCGCCGTCGGCGCACTGCCCCTTGTAGTTCCCGGGCGCCCAGTCGCTGGCGGTCGACCCGCCGCCGACGGGGCGGTTGTCGCCCTGGTCGAACCACACGGTGCGGCCCTGACTGCTCGGCAGCGCCGCGACGCTCGGCGCGCACAGCAGCTTGGAGGTCGACCATTTGTTGGTGGCGCCGACGGTGAGGCTGTAGCCCACCGCGAGCTGCCCGGCGGGGCACTGCAGCTTGCTGTACCCGACCGCCCAGTCGGTCTGCACCGTCGACTCGTCCTGGACGATCGTGCGGGCGGTCGTGAGGGCGGGCTGTCCGGCGTCGGTGCACAGGGCGCGGTTGGTGCTGCGGGCGACGCCGACGAGACGCTGGCTGTCGGGGCAGTTGCCCTTCCACTGGCCGGGGTCCCAGTCGGGGCGGGTGTTCATGATCGCCGAGGCGTTCGTGTCGGGCGAGGTCGCGCCGCTGCCCAGCATGTTCCAGCGCGGCACCGACGCCACCGGCCCGGTCTTGCCGGACGCCGTCACGAGCTGCTGCCACTTCGCGTACCGCCAGTCGTCGGCGATGCTGAGCTTCGTGCCGTCGGACTTGTACGCGAGCAGGGAGAAGGTGTCGACGAAGCTGCCGTCGTCCCGTGCCTGGGTGACCAGCGGCCACGCTGCGAAGTCGCTATCGTTCGCCACGAGGAGGTCGATGAAGTTCGCCCACCACGCCTTCTCCTTCGCATTCGTCTGCCCGGCGCCGGTCGTGCCGAATTCGCTGAACCAGACGGGCGCCGTGTAGTGCTGGTTCGCGGTGTTCACGAAGAGCGCGGCCTCCTGCACCGCCGCGGCGAGCTCGCTCGCGCTGAGGTCCCGGTAGCGCGGGTCGGTCGTCTCGCCGATGCCGGTGGCGCCCGTGTGGCGCGGGCCAGTGAAGCCGTAGATGTGCGCGGCGTAGACGAGCTTGTTCGGGACGGGGAGGGTGTTCGAGAGAGTCCGCACCGGCTTCAGATGCGGCCGGTCGTGGGGCGTGACGTCGGTGGGGATGCCCTGCCAGTTGATGCCCTCCATGACCACGAGCACCTCGGGGTTCGCCTTCTGGATTGCGATCCCGGCCAACTGGTAGGCCTTGTAGAGGTCGTGCTCGTTGCCCCATCCCCAGTTGGCGTCGTTCATCAGGTCGCGCCGCACCTCGTTGCGCAGGTCCATCCCGACGACGCGAGGGTTGTTCCGGTAGCGCGTCGTGAGCATGACCCAGTCGTCGATCCACTTCTGGGTGGTCTGGCTGCTGTTCCAGCGTTCGTTCCCGTCGTTGGTGCCGCAGCACCAGCGCGATGTCGTGGTGTGGTTGTTCAGGATGACGGCGAAGCCGTCGGCGGTGAGGGCCGCGACGACCGCGTCGAACACCTGCAGCGGTGTCTTGCCGCGCAGAGTCGGGTTGGCGGCGACCGCGGCGTCGGGCACGGGCGCCGTCATGCCGAGCATCTCGTTCGAGAACGACAGCCGGATGCTGTTCAGCCCGAGCGCACGGAAGTCGTTCAGCAGCGTGGGCATCGGCACGCGGTCGAGGCCCATCGGGATGTCGTAGCTGACGCCGCTGGTGTGGCTGGCGGGATCGTTCTTGTCGCCGCTGCCGCTCCAGTGGCCCTGCGCCCCGTCCCAGTTCCCCGACTTCAGCTTGAACCGGTCGCCGTCGGCGTCGACGATGTAGCGCCCGCTGGTGCTGAGCGGCGCGGTCCACGATGCGGCGAGCTCCGGGCCGGTGAGCTGCGGGATCGCGAGCGGCGCGGGTTCCGCGGCCATGGCCGGCCCGGCGAGTGAAGCGGCGAGCACGGCGGCACCGAGTGCCGCCACCAGATTTCGTGTTCTGCGACGTTGCATGTTCGAACCTCCTCGTTCGGCTGGGATGCCTGGTCGCACCGCGCATCGTGGGATGCGAGCCGGCCCGGCGAGCGCCATGCTATGGGCGCGGTTTCCAGAATGTCAACGTAAACATGTTCACGTCACCATTCTGTACGGGCCGGCCGACGAGCGTCGGGCGGGCGACCCGCGCTGCCATGCCCATCCGGCTATAGTTCCCCGCATGGTCACCGATCGACTCCTGGACGGCCGGCTCAAGATCCGGCATCTCGTGCTCGTCACCGCCATCGCGGACGAGGGCACGCTCGTCCGCGCGGCCGAGTCGCTGCACATCACCCAGCCCGTCGTCACCCGGGGCCTCCGCGAGATCGAGGAGGTGCTCGCGGCCCCGCTCTTCGAGCGCCTTCCCCGCGGGGTCACGCCGACGCCCTACGGGCAGGTCTTCATCGAGCGGGCCCGCTCGGTGCTCGCCGAGCTGCGCGCCGCCGGTGAGGAGGTGCGGCTGCTGCGCTCCGGCCAGCTCGGCACGGTGACGGTCGGCACGCACCTCGCCGGCTCGAACCTGCTGCTGCCGCGCGCGATCGCGGGGCTCAAGGCGGAGCATCCCAAGCTCACCGTCGTCGTGCGCGAGGGCACGCCCGACGCGCTGCAGCAGTGGCTGCTCGCGGGCGACCTCGACCTCACCGTGGGCCGGCTCTCGCCGACGGTGCCCGTGCGGCTGGAGCAGGAGCGGCTGCACCAGGAGCCGATCCGGCTCGTGGCGCGGGCTGGCCATCCCGTGCACGGCGGTGGCCGCGGCACCGCGCTCGCCGAACTGCTCGCCTATCCGTGGATCTTCCCGGTCGCGCAGACGGCGCTGCGGGCCGAGCTCGAGGCGGTGTTCTTCCAGGAGGGCCTGCCGCTGCCGGCCGACCGCGTGGAGTGCACCTCGATGCTGACCCTGCGCAACCTCCTCGTGTCGACCGACGTCATCGCCGCGCTGCCGATGTTCATCGCGGTGGACGACCGGGAGCTGCGCATCCTGCCGACGGCGCTGAGCTCGATCCGGCGTTCGGTCGGCGTCACGCTGCCGAAGGACCGGGCGCCGTCGCCCGCCGCGGCCGCGCTGCTCGCGCACCTCCGCGAGGAGGGCGCGAAGCTCGCCGAGCTCGAGGAGGAGTTCGCGCGCAGCGAGGGCAAGCCGCGCGCCTGATATGCCCGCCTGGTCATAGCTCGAAGCCGAAAGGATATTGGACAGCATCGCTCGGGCTGGCGACGCTGAAAGGGACGGCGCATCGAGGCGCCGACGTTCCCAGCCGATTCTGGAGGCGACATGGCCGGCTCTCCCTACGTTCCCGACGCGAAGAAGTACCGCCCGGAGGATTTCCAGCGCGTCCCCGGCGAGCCGGCCGATCCCGACCCCGCCAGCTGGGGCATGCAGCCCGACGGCACCTTCCTGCCGCCGGCGCACACGCCCTCGGTGCCGCGCGACGTGTTCGTCGACTGGCCCGGCCAGCTCGACTACCGCGACCCCGAGACCTACGCGCTCAACGCGACCGCCGAGGCGTTCTACCCGATCGTCGTGAACACGAGCCACTCCTGGCAGTGCATCTACGACTGGGACGGCGTCCGCTACATGCTGCACTACGGCGGCGGCAACCACTGGAAGCTCTACGACATCACCGACCCGCGCAACCTCACGATCGTCGACGAGGAGCAGTGGGGCTGGGGCGACCCCCGCCCGCAGTTCGGCGCGACCACCGTGCAGTGGAACCAGCGGCTCGGCAAGTACCTGGCGATCCAGGCGAGCGAGACGCCCCGCTACTTCCTCAAGGGCCGCGTCGCCAACAAGTGGATCGACGACACCGTCGAGGGGCAGCTGAAGGAGTGGGAGGGCCTGCGCGGCTTCCGCACCTTCGAGATGCACGGGCCGAGCCCGCGCGACTGGACCATCATCAACGAGACCTCCACCGACCCGAACCACGGGCCCGACGAGATCCAGGAGGGCAACGGCGTCCTCGACCTGCCGGTGTACTACGGCGGGCAGTACCTCTTCGTCGCGACCGCCCCCGACAACACCTTCATCAACCAGCCCTACAAGACCACCCTCTGGGCCGCCGGTCACGCCGCCTACGACGTGAGCGACCCGACGCAGCCCGAACTGCTCTCCACGTGGTGGGTGCCGGGCACGCGTGCCGGCGAGGAGGACGACTCCGAGTACCTCGCGAACAACGAGCGCTGGAACAACAAGACCTCGTGGTTCGGCTCGCGCATGGGCATCTTCCTGCCCCGCTCGGTCGAGTCGGGCTGGAAGTACGGCTACGCCGCGCAGGGCGGCCAGGGCTTCTTCGTGCTCGACGTCTCCGACCCGTCGAACATCCACCACGTCGGCTGGTGCGAGCTCCCCTCGAGCGTCGCGGGCACCGAGGGCGACAACGTCGACACCACGCAGGTCGAGGAGACCGGCTACGTCTACGTCTCGGGCTACCCGATGAACACCGACTGCTACGAGCCGGCCAAGGAGATCTACCAGATCGACGTCAGCGACCCGACGAACCCCCGGCTCGTGCGCACGCTGCCCCGCCCGGTGCCGCCCGCCGAGGCGAAGTTCACCGACTGGGCGCAGCGACGCGGCTCCTTCGGGCCGAAGCGCTCGGGCTACTTCACGAACACCGGCATCCCGCACGGCGGCGTCATCCCCTACGCCTTCTACGCCGCGGGCCTGCAGATCTTCGACGTGCGCGACCCGGAGGACCCGAAGGTCGGCGCCTACTTCGTGCCGCCGATGGGGTTGAAGGACGACGACGACCTCGCGGCGCCCGTGCACGGCGTGTTCGTCGAGTGGGACCGCAACCTGATCTGGCTGTTCGCGAACCACGGCATCTACGCGGTGTCGACGCCGCTGCTCGGCGAGCCGGTGGTGGGGCTGCCGCCCGCCTGAGCGGCGCGCCGCCGCGGCCGGCCGGCCCCAAGGTGATTCGCTGTGCAGCATTCCGATCGCTGATCGGATCCAGAATACAAAATCCGAAGGAGGGGCGTCATGGACGACGTCGCAGCCCGCAACAAGGAGATCGCCCTCGAGGTCTGGGGCAACGACCTCGACTCGCACAAGACCTCGCCCGACGACCCCTCGTTCCGCGAGCACTTCGAGCGGTACTACACCGAGGACTACTGGAACCACGCCTCGCAGCCCGGCAAGGACCGCGGCTTCCAGAACGCGTACTACGTGCGCAAGGCGTTCCTCGAGCTGTTCACCGACCCGAACTTCGTGATCGACAAGGTCGCGGCCGACGGCGACCTGGTCTTCCTCGAGGGCGTGTTCACGGCGAAGCACACGGGCCTCACGCTGTACGGCGTCCCGGCGACGGGCGTCGAGGTGAGCCAGCCGCAGGTGCACATCCTGCGCTTCCGCGACTTCAAGATCAGCGAGCACTTCGTCGTGCGCGACGACTACGAGATGTACCGCCAGGTCGTCCCGCTCGACCAGGACGGCGGCATCCTCCGCTTCGTCGACACCGACAAGTACGACGCCGAGCGCGAGGATGCGGCACCGGTGGAGGCCGGGAGATGACGGTCTCCGACTTCCAGATCGAGGACAAGCTCATCGAGCGCGAGCTCGACCCGAGCTACCACGAGTTCTCCGTCGAACCGACGGGCCGGCAGGTGACCGTCGTGCTCGGCGGCGTGGTCGTCGCGCGCAGCCGCCGGGTCGCGCTGCTGCACGAGTCGAAGCACATGCCGGTGTACTACTTCCCGGTCGAGGACGTGCGGATGGACCTGCTGAGCCCGTCCGGCCGCACGAAGGACACCCCGCTCAAGGGCGTCGCCCGCTACCTCGACGTCGACACCGGCACGAAGCGCGTGGCGGACGGCGCGTGGATCCACGAGGCGCCGACCTCGCCCGCGGCCGAGCCGCTGCGCGGCATGGTCGCCTTCTACTGGGCGAAGATGGACCGCTGGTTCGAGGAGGACGACGAGGTCTACAAGCACCCGCGCGACCCGTACCACCGGGTCGACGTGCTGAACTCCTCGCGCCACGTGCAGATCGTGGTGCTCGGCGAGCTCGTCGCCGAGTCGCGCCGCCCGAGGCTGCTCTTCGAGACCCGTCTGCCCACCCGGTACTACCTGCCCTGGGCCGATGTGCGCTCGGAGCTCCTCGTGCCGTCCACGACCCGCTCGACCTGCCCCTACAAGGGCGACGCCGAGTACTGGTCGGTGCAGATCGGCGACCAGCTCGTGAAGGACCTCGCCTGGTCGTACCGCCACCCCATCGCCGAGTGCCCGAAGATCGAGAACCTCGTCTGCTTCTACGACGAGCAGGTGGACGCCGTCATCGTCGACGGCGTCGAGCAGGAGCGGCCGCGCACCGCCTGGTCGAAGGCCCCGACTGTGCGCACCGTCGCCCCCACGGAGAGCTGAGACCCGCATGACCACCAAGACCACGGACGCGCAGCACGGCGGCGGACGCCTCGTCGTCGAGAACCTGCAGAAGCACTACGAGCTCGACGGCGCCGAGGTGGCCGTCGTGAAGGGCGTCGACTTCACGATCGAGCCCGGCACCTTCTACTCCCTGCTCGGCCCCTCGGGCTGCGGCAAGACGACCACGCTCCGCTGCGTCGCCGGGCTCGAGACGAGCAACGGCGGCAGCATCCGGCTCGACGGCGACGTGCTGTCGACCGGGGACCGGCACGTGCCGCCGAACAAGCGCGACGTCGGCATGGTCTTCCAGAACTACGCGATCTGGCCGCACATGACCGTGTTCCAGAACGCGGTCTTCCCGCTCCAGGTCTCGGGCGGCCGGCTGCCCAAGGCGCAGGCCAGGACGCGCGCGATGGAGGCGCTCGAGCTCGTGCAGCTCGACCACCTCGCCGAGCGGCCGGCGACCGCCCTCTCCGGCGGTCAGCAGCAGCGGCTCGCCCTCGCCCGCGCGCTCGCGCACCGGCCCCGGCTGCTGCTCCTCGACGAGCCGCTCTCCAACCTCGACGCGAAGCTGCGCGACACGATGCGCACCGAGCTGCGGAGCCTGCAGCGCAGCCTCGGCATCAGCGCCCTCTACGTCACGCACGACCAGTCGGAGGCGCTCTCCATGTCCGACCGCGTCGCCGTCATGAACGGCGGGCGGATCGTGCAGGAGGCCTCGCCGCGCGAGCTCTACGACCGCCCGGCGGACCGCTTCGTGGCGGACTTCGTCGGCCGGGTGAATATGATCCCCGCCGTCGTCCGCGACCGCGACGAGCACGGCGACGCCGTGGTCGAGGCCTTCGGCACCCGCATGGTGACGCCCTGCCCCGGCGGCGTCGTCCGCGGTGAGGAGGTCACGATCACGTTCCGGCCCGAGAGCATCCGCTGGCACGACACCGCGCCGGCGGGCCGGCCGAACGTGCTGCCGGCCCGGGTCGTCCGCGTCGAGTTCCTCGGCGAGATCGTCGAGTACGAGGCCGAAGTGCACCACGACGGCACCACGGTCGGCCGGCTCACCGCGCGCGGCGCCCCCATGGCGTCGCCGCGGGAGGGCGCCGAGGTCTTCCTCGAGCTCGCTCCGCACGCCTGCCGCGTGCTCGTCGACGATCCCGTCGGCTGAGCGGCGCGGCATCCGCCCGGCCAGTCCGGGCCCCGAGATCGCACCACCGCACGACCAAGGCACCACCTGCACGACCGCACGACCAGCACCACTGAACCAGAACCCCCGATCCAGGTCAGAGAGGACATGAGGATCATGCGCACACGGATGGGATACGTCGCAGTCGCGGCAGCAGGCATGCTGCTGCTGAGCTCCTGCGCCACCGGCGGCGGCGAGGCCGCGCCGACGGCGGCAGCCGGCGAGGGCGCGGACATCGCGCCCTGCGAGGCCGTCGAGGTCGGCGCGATCACGCGCTGCGAGAACTTCTACGAGGACAACTGGCCGGAGATCGACCGGCAGCTCGACGAGCTCTACGAGCAGGCGAAGGAGACCGACGGCGGCCGCCTCGTCATCTGGGACTGGTACGAGCTCGGCCCGGAGGTCATCGCGGCCTTCAACGAGCGCTTCCCCGACCTCACGATCGAGACCCGCGGGCTCACCTACAACCTGTCGTCCGCGATCATCTCGGCGAAGGCCACCGGCTCGCGCAACACCGACGTCGTCTCGGGCTCGATCACCTCGATGGCCGCGATGTACGACGAGGGCTTCTGGGAGAAGGTCGACTGGTCCTCGTTCGGCGTGCCGAAGGAGTACCTCGAGCTCGGTGCCCCGGAGCTGCTGCCCGACAGCATCAACGGCTCGCTCATGCAGGTCAACACCGACAAGATCGAGGCCCCCGACTCGCTCGACGGCCTCCTCGCCCCCGAGTACACGGGCAAGGTCTCCGTCGCCGCGTACAACGCCGTCGTGTTCGCCGGTTACGGCAAGGCGCTCGGCGAGGACGCGATGGTCGAGCTGATCGGCGAGCTGAAGTCGAGCGGCACGCTGTCGCTGCTCGAGGACCAGAACACCCCGCTGTCGAGCGGCGACGTGCCGATCGCGCTCAACCAGACCCTGTTCAACCCGAACCCGAGCCTCGCGGCGCAGCCCTTCGAGCACTCGGGCGTCTGGGCGCAGTTCTCGGGCGTGAACACCGACGCGAAGAACAAGCCCGGCGCCATGCTCTGGGTGCTCTGGAACGCCTACGACCCGGACTGGCTGAAGCTGCGGATGACGGACGAGCGATTCGCCACCACGCAGGTGCCGTACGCCGGCCTGCCCTCCTCGCTCTTCGACGAGGCCACCGGTCTCATGAAGACGAACGCCGACGCGCTGCTCACGGGCCTCGAGTCCGGCGCGGAGACGGAGACGCAGGACACCCGGGATGAGTGGAACGCGCTCATCAACGCCGCCGACGCCGCGCTGAACGGCTGATCGATGTCGACGGCAGGACGGGCCCGGCGCCCGGGCGGAGCGAGGCCGGGGCGGCAGCGTCCCACGACGATGACTGCGGCGATGATCGTCGCGGGGGTCGTGATCTTCCTCCTCCTCGCGGTGCCGCTCATCGTCCAGGTGATCACCGCGTTCCGCGGCCCGTTCCTGCCGTTCGGCGTCGCCTCCGCGCAGTGGGGCGTCTCCAACTTCGTCACCCTCTGGGAGCTCCGCGAGGACTTCTGGTCGGTGCTCGGCGCCACGGGCGCTTTCGTCGGCGGCTCGACGCTGCTGTCGCTGCTCATGGCCTTCGGGCTGGCGTGGGTGACGGTGCGCACCGACTTCCCGTTCCGGCGGGTGATCGGCGTGCTCGTGATCGTGCCGTACACCATCCCGCCGATCGTGAAGGCGCAGGCGTACCTGCTCATGGTCTCGCCGGAGACCGGCGTACTGAACCAGCTGCTGCGGCTCCTGCCGTGGACCGGCGACGTGCCGATCGACCCCTACGCCTTCGGCACCCTCATCCTGATCCAGGCCCTCACGAACGTGACGTTCCCGTACCTGATGATCGTGCCGATCCTCACGAACATGGACGGCTCGCTCGAGGAGTCCGCCCGCGCCTCGGGCGCGAGCTGGGGCGAGACGCTCCGCCGGGTCACCCTGCCGATGCTCTGGCCCGGCCTCCTCGGCGTCGCCGTGCTCACCTTCATCCTCGGCCTCGGCAGCCTCGAGGTGCCGCTGCTGTTCGGCCAGGAGTCCGGCCGCTCGATCTTCGCGCTGAAGCTCTGGACGCTGATCAGCTCGAACGCCGGCGAGCTGCCGCAGTACGGCCTCGCCGCGGCCTGGGGCCTCGTCTTCCTCGTCATCACGACGATCGCCTTCGCGGTGTACCTGCGGGCGACGCGGAACGCCGAGCGGCGGGCCTCGGTCTCGGGCAAGGGCTTCCGGCCGACGACGATGAAGCTCGGCGCGTGGCGCATCCCCGTCGCGATCGGCGTCGCGATCTTCATCCTGCTGACCGCCGTGCTGCCGCTCTTCGCCCTGTTCTGGGCGGCGATCACGCCCTACCCGATCGCGTTCAGCTTCACCGCGCTCGTCGAGCAGACCCAGTTCGGCTCCTTCGCCGCGGTGCTCGCCGACGGCGAGTTCTGGGCCTCGCTCGGCCGCACCCTCGTCATCGCGGGCGGCAGCGCCACGATCGCCTGCGTCGCGGCGACCGTGCTCGCCTACGGCATCGCCCGCAGCACCTCCACGTGGTGGACCCGCGCGGTCGACCTCTTCGCCTCCTCCTCGGTGGCGATCCCGGCGACGATCGCGGGCTTCGCGATGTTCCTGCTGTTCATGGTGATCAACCCGGTCATCCCGATCGCGGGCACCGTGCTCGCGCTCGTCATCGCGTACTCGTACCGGGTGTCGATCGCGTACCGGGCCTCGTACAGCGCGACGCTGCAGATCCGCACCGAGCTGGAGGAGGCGGCGCTCACGAGCGGTGCGAGCCGGCTCGCGACGTTCCGCCGGGTGATCGCGCCGCTGCTGCTGCCGACGGTGCTCGCGGTGTGGATCCAGGTGTTCATCCTCGGCACGAACGAGTTCACGCTGCCCGCCTTCCTCGCGACGCCCGAGTCGCGGCCGCTGTCGATGTACGTCTACGCGATGATCAACCCGCGCTCGGCGCAGCTCTACGCGCCGGACCAGGGCGCGGCGATGGCCCTCGTCTTCACGCTGCTCGTGTTCCTGATCGGCTACGGGCTGCAGTGGGCGGTGTCGCTCCGGGCGATCGGCCGAGCGAAGCGCCGGCCGGGCCTGCCCGGCCTCGGCTCGCGGAGCGGCAAGCCCCCGGTCGCGCCGGCGCCCGACACGATCTCCATCGCCGCGCAGGAGCATCAGGAGCACCGCGCGCGCACGAAGCTCCGCACGCCGGACGCAGCCGGCAGCGAGCGCTCGGTCAGTCGCAGCTGACCGGGCGGTGCCGGGGCGGCGGGCGGTGGGATGCCGGTCGCCCCGGTGCGTGACACGGCGCTGTACACCGCGTCCAGTGCGGTGGCATCCGATGTACATCAGGGCGTCGCGGGACGCGGGGGAGCCGACCTAGCATTGCGGTCATCCTCCCCCGTCGTCACTTGCATCGGAGCAACCAATGACCCTCGTCGACACCCCGGCCACCGCCACCGGAGGCCCCGCGCTCGCACAGGAGCGCCGCCTCGTCACCGCCATCCCCGGCCCCCGCTCGCAGGAGCTGCTGGCCCGCAAGGCGAGCGCCGTCGCCGCGGGCGTCGGCCACACCCTGCCGATCTCGGTCGTCGCGGCCGGCGGCGGCGTCGTCGTCGACGCCGACGGCAACTCGCTCATCGACCTCGGCTCCGGCATCGCGGTGACCGGCGTCGGCAACTCGGCCCCCCGCGTCGTCGAGGCCGTCACGGCCCAGCTGAACGCCTTCACGCACACCTGCTTCACCGTCTCGCCCTACGAGGGCTACGTCGCCGTCGCCGAGAAGCTCAACGAGCTCACCCCCGGCGACCACGTCAAGCGCACCGCCCTGTTCAACTCGGGCGCCGAGGCCGTCGAGAACGCCGTGAAGATCGCGCGCCACTACACGAAGAAGCAGGCCGTCGTCGCCTTCGACCACGCCTACCACGGCCGCACCAACCTCACCATGGGCCTGACGGCGAAGAACCAGCCGTACAAGAACGGCTTCGGCCCCTTCGCCCCCGAGATCTACCGCGCCCCGCTCAGCTACCCCTTCCGTGACGGCGGGCTCGACGGACGCGAGGCGGCGGCCCGGGCCATCCTCGGCATCGAGAAGCAGATCGGCGCCGAGAACCTCGCCGCGATCATCATCGAGCCCATCCAGGGCGAGGGCGGCTTCATCGTGCCGGCCCCGGGCTTCCTCGCCGCGCTCGTCGAGTGGGCGACCGCGAACGACGTCGTCTTCATCGCCGACGAGGTGCAGACCGGCTTCGCCCGCACCGGCGCCTGGTTCGCGAGCGAGCACGAGGGCATCGTGCCCGACCTGATCGTCACCGCGAAGGGCATCGCCGGCGGCCTCCCCCTCTCGGCGGTCACCGGCCGCGCCGAGATCATGGACGCCGCCCAGGTCGGCGGCCTCGGCGGCACCTACACGGGCAGCCCGATCGCCTGCGCCGCGGCGCTCGCGACGATCGAGACCTACGCCGAGGACGGCCTCGTCGAGCGCGCCAAGGAGATCGGCTCGGTGCTCATCGGCCGCCTGAACGCCCTGCGCACCGCCGACGCCCGCATCGGCGACGTCCGCGGCCGCGGCGCCATGGTCGCGATCGAACTCGTCGACCCCGAGACCGGGGCCCCCGACGCCGCCCTCACCGGCAAGGTCGCGAAGTACGCCCACGAGCAGGGCGTCATCCTGCTCACCTGCGGCACCTACGGCAACGTCATCCGCTTCCTCCCGCCGCTCACGATCTCCGACGAGCTCCTCATCGAGGGCCTCGGCGTCGTGGCCGAGGGGCTCAAGCAGGCATGAGCACCGTGATCGACGGGGCGGCGACGGTCGCCGCCCCCGTCGCGACGCCCCTCGAGGACGCCCGCGCCCAGCTCGCCGAGGCCATCGCGCTGCTCGGCTACAGCGACGGCACCCGGCAGATGCTCGCGACCCCGCGCCGCGAGCTCACCGTCGCCGTGCCGCTGCGCACCGACGCCGGCGAGACCCGCCTGTTCACCGGCTACCGGGTGCAGCACAACTTCAGCCGCGGTCCCGCCAAGGGCGGCCTCCGCTACGCGCCGAACGTGAACCTCGACGAGGTCCGCGCGCTCGCGATGTGGATGACGTGGAAGTGCGCCCTGCTCGACGTGCCGTACGGCGGCGCGAAGGGCGGCATCGCGATCGACCCGCGCGAGCACTCGCAGGCCGAGCTCGAGCGCGTGACCCGTCGCTACACGAGCGAGATCCTCCCGATCATCGGGCCGGAGCGCGACATCCCCGCGCCCGACATCGGCACCGATGAGCGCACGATGGCGTGGATCATGGACACCTACTCGGTGAACTCCGGGTACACGGTGCCCGGCATCGTGACCGGCAAGCCGATCGCGCTCGGCGGCTCGCAGGGGCGCGCGAGCGCCACCTCGCGCGGCGTCACCCACATTGCGCTCGCCGCCCTCCGTCACGCCGGCATCACCCAGTCGCAGGCCACCGCGGCCGTGCAGGGCTTCGGCAAGGTCGGCGCCGACGCGGCCCGCTTCCTCGCCGAGGCCGGTGTCACCGTGCAGGCCGTCAGCGACCAGTACGGCGCCGTGTTCAACGCCGCGGGCCTCGACATCGAGGCGCTCGGCGACCACGTGCAGCGCACCGGCGCGGTCGTCGGCTTCGCCGGCGGCGAGGCGCTCGACGGCGCCGCCCTGCTCGAGCTCGACGTCGACCTGCTCGTGCCGGCCGCCGTCGAGGGCGTGCTGCACGAGGGCAACGCCGGCCGGGTCGGCGCGAAGGTCATCGTCGAGGGCGCGAACGGTCCGACGACGCCCGACGCCGACCGGATCCTGCGCGAGCGCGGCATCCTCGTCGTCCCCGACATCCTCGCGAACGCCGGCGGCGTGATCGTCTCCTACTTCGAGTGGGTGCAGGCGAACCAGGCCTACTGGTGGCGCGCCGACGAGGTGGAGTCCAGACTGGAGGAGCGGATGCTGAGCGCCTGGGAGCACGTGCTGGGCTATGCCCGGTCGCGCGACCTCTCGCTCCGCACCGCCGCCACGGCGCTCGCGGTCGAACGCGTCGCCGAGGCGCATAAGCTGCGCGGCCTGTACCCCTGATCGGGCCCGCTCCCTCCCGACTCGCCCGACGTTCATGAACGTCGGGCACGTCGGGGGTGCACCGCACGAACATCCATCGAAACGGAAGTCACACATGACGAACGCAACGCTTGAATCCTCGGTGCTCGACAAGGTCGAGGGCCGGCTGTTCATCGGGGGAGCCTGGGTCGACGCCGAGGGCGGCAAGACCCTCGAGGTCGCCGACCCCTCGACGGGCGACACCATCAAGGTCATCGCCGACGCCTCGCCGGCCGACGGCATCAAGGCCCTCGACGCGGCCGTGGCCGCGCAGGACGAGTGGGCCAAGGTCGCCCCGCGCCAGCGCGGCGAGCTGCTGCGCCGCGCCTTCGACCTGCTCACCGAGCGCAAGGAGGAGTTCGCGCTCCTCATGACGCTCGAGATGGGCAAGCCGATCGCCGAGGCCCGCGGCGAGGTCGTCTACGGCGGCGAGTTCCTCCGCTGGTTCAGCGAGGAGGCCGTGCGCATCTCCGGCCGCTACGGCCTGAACCCCGAGGGCACCGGCCACATGGTCGTCTCGCAGCGGCCCGTCGGCCCCTCGTTCTTCATCACCCCGTGGAACTTCCCGCTCGCGATGGCGACCCGCAAGATCGCCCCCGCGCTCGCGGCCGGCTGCACCGTCGTCATCAAGCCCCCGGCCCTCACGCCGCTCACGACGATCGCGTTCGTGCAGCTGCTCGAGGAGGTCGGCCTGCCCAAGGGTGTCGTGAACGTCATCCCGACCTCGACTTCGTCGAAGGTCTCCGGCCCGATCATCGAGGACCCGCGGCTGCGCAAGCTCAGCTTCACGGGCTCGACCGAGGTTGGCCGCGCCCTCATGAAGCAGGCCGCCACCGGCATCCTGCGCACCTCGATGGAGCTCGGCGGCAACGCCCCCTTCGTCGTGTTCGAGGACGCCGACCTCGACAAGGCGGTCGACGGCGCGATGCTCGCGAAGTTCCGCAACATCGGCCAGGCGTGCACGGCGGCGAACCGCTTCATCGTGCACGAGAAGGTCGCCGCCGAGTTCTCGAAGCGCGTCGCCGAGCGCGTCGCCTCGTTCAAGGTCGGCCGCGGCACCGCGGACGACGTGAACATCGGGCCGCTCATCGACGACAAGGCCGTGGCCTCGACCGACGAGCTCGTGCAGGACGCCGTGTCGAAGGGCGCCAAGGTGCTCACCGGCGGCACCGTCATCGACGGCGCCGGCTCGTTCTACGCGCCGACGGTGCTCGGCGACGTGTCGGCCGACGCGCGCCTGCTCCGCGAGGAGATCTTCGGGCCGGTGCTCGGCATCACCACCTTCGCCGACGAGGACGAGGCCGTGCGCCTCGCCAACGACACCGAGTACGGGCTCGTCTCGTACGTCTTCACCGAGGACCTGGCGCGCGGCCACCGCATGATCGAGCGCCTCGCCACGGGCATGATGGGCCTGAACACCGGGCTCGTCTCGAACGCGGCGGCCCCCTTCGGCGGCATCAAGCAGTCCGGCATCGGCCGCGAGGGCGGCGCAGAGGGCATCCACGAGTACCTCGACACCAAGTACACGCTCATCCCGGTGAGCTGAACCCGCGGGCGGATGCCGCAGGCGCACGCCTGCGGCATCCGCCTTCGTGTTTCTCCGAACGAACAGAAGCAGGAACCAGGAACCATGGAACGCATCGAAACCGACGTCGTCGTGATCGGAGCCGGCGCCGCCGGCCTCACCGCCGCGACCGAGCTGAAGGCCGCGGGCAAGCGCGTCGTCGTGCTCGAGGCGCGCGACCGCGTCGGCGGCCGTCTCTGGAACGGCGACTTCGACGGGCACCTGCTCGAGATCGGCGGCCAGTGGGTCTCGCCCGACCAGGACGCCCTGATCGAGACCCTCGCCGAGCTCGGCCTCGAGACCTACTCGCGCTACCGCGAGGGCGAGAACGTCTACATCGCGGAGGACGGCGAGCGCCGCCGCTTCGAGGGCGAGATCTTCCCGGTCCCCGCAAAGACCGAGGGCGAGATCCTCGGCCTCATCGAGAAGCTCGACGCGCTCGTCGCCGAGATCGACCCCGAGGCCCCCTGGGCGCACCCGCGCGCGAAGGAGCTCGACGAGATCTCCTTCGCCGAGTGGCTCGGCACCCAGACCGACGACGAGGAGGCGAAGCTCAACATCGGCATGTTCATCGCCGGCGCGATGCTGACGAAGCCGACGCACGCCTTCTCGGCCCTGCAGGCGCTGCTGATGGCCGCATCGGCCGGCTCGTTCTCGCACCTCGTCGACGCGGACTTCATCCTCGACCAGCGCGTCGTCGGCGGCCTGCAGCAGGTGCCGCTCCGCCTCGCCGAGCGCCTCGGCGACGACGTCGTCAAGCTCGAGCAGCCCGTGCGCACCATCCGCTGGTCGCCGGAGGACCCGGCCGCGGGCGTCACCGTCGTGACCGACTCGCTCGAGGTCGCCGCCGACCGCGTCATCCTCGCGCTCGCGCCGATCCTGTACTCGCGGATCAGCTACGACCCGCCGCTGCCGCGCCGCCAGCACCAGCTGCACCAGCACCTCTCCATGGGCTTCGTGATCAAGGTGCACGCCGTCTACGAGACGCCGTTCTGGCGCGAGCAGGGCCTCTCGGGCACCGCGTTCAGCCCGTACGAGCTCTGCCACGAGGCGTACGACAACACGAACCACGGCGACACCCGCGGCACGCTCGTCGGCTTCGTCTCCGACGAGGAGGCCGACGGCGTCTTCGCGCTCTCCGCCGAGGAGCGGCAGGCGAAGATCCTCGAGTCGCTCTCGCACTACTACGGCGAGCAGGCGAAGAACCCGGTGCTCTACTACGAGAGCGACTGGGGCAGCGAGGAGTGGACCCGCGGCGCCTACGCCGCGAGCTTCGACATGGGCGGCCTCGCCCGCTACGGCGCCGACCTGCGCGAGCCGGTGGGCCCGATCTCCTTCGCCTGCTCCGACATGGCCGGCAAGGGGTACCAGCACGTCGACGGCGCGATCCGCATGGGCCGCCTCGCCGCGGCCAACATCCTCGCGGGCTGAGGGCCGCCGATGACTGCGAACACCGAGCCGGGCTACCGGATCGTCGTCGGCTACACGGCGGATGACTCGGGGGCCGACGCGCTCGCGCTGGGCGCCCGGATCGCCGGCGCCACGGAGGCCTCGCTCGAGGTCGTCATGGTGCTGCCGATCGAGGCGCGCGGCGGCGTCGTGCCCCGCGACCCGGGGCACGAGCGCCGCGTCAAGGAGCAGGCGCAGGCGTGGCTCGCCGAGGCCTCCGCCGGCCTCGGCGGCGTCGTCGACCAGGCGCTGCACATCCGCTACGCCGACTCCTTCGCCGAGGGCCTCGTGGCCGCGGCGCACGAGTTCGGCGCGCGGCTCGTCGTCGTCGGGCCCGCCCGCGGCGGGCTGTTCGGCCGCACCCGCATCGGCTCGGTGGCCTCCGAGCTGCTGCACTCGGCCGACGTGCCCGTCGCGCTCGCGCCCGTCGGCGCCCGCAAGCTGCCGGTCGCGGCGGGGCTCACCCGGGTCACCGCCGCCGTCGGCGGCACGCCCGGCGTCGTGCTCGAGGCATCCGTCGCGCTCGCCCGCCGGGCGCACGCGCCGCTGCGGCTGCTCTCGCTCGTGCCGATCGACCTGCCCGCGGGCGTCGACACCGGGCTCGTGAACCTCACGAGCACCGTCGCCGCCGAGCAGGCGCTCGAGGGCGCCCGCCGCGAGCTGCCCGACGGCGTCGAGGCGAGCGCCGTCGTCGCCACCGGCCAGACCATCGAGGAGTCCGTCGGCGCGCTCGACTGGGAGCCGGGCGAGCTCGTGCTCGTCGGCTCCAGCCGCCTCGCCGCGCCGTCGCGCCTCTTCCTCGGCGGCACCGCGACCAAGATGCTCCGCGAGCTGCCGGTGCCCCTGATCGTGGTGCCCCGCGCCGCCCAGACCCCCTGACCCCACCCGAAAGACCCTGCAATGACGCACGACCCCGCGAATCAGCACCTGGCCCACGAGGCCCACTCCCAACCGCACGCCCCGAACGCCCCGCTCACCACCGCGAGCGCGACGGTCGACGGCGGCGACCCCGGCCTCTCCAAGAAGGGCCTCTCGGCCGGATCGGTCGGGCTCATCGGCGCCATCGTCATCGGCATCTCCTGCATCGCCCCGGCGTACACGCTCACGGGCGCGCTCGGCCCGACCGTCGCGGAGGTCGGCACGCAGCTGCCGGCGATCTTCCTGCTCGGCTTCATCCCGATGCTGCTCGTCGCCTTCGGATATCGCGAGCTGAACAGCGCGATGCCGGACTCGGGCACCTCCTTCACCTGGGCGACGCGGGCCTTCGGCCCGTGGGTCGGCTGGATGGCCGGCTGGGGGCTCATCGCCGCGACCGTCGTGGTGCTGTCGAATCTCGCGGGCATCGCGGTGGAGTTCTTCTACCTCGCACTCGCGCAGGCCTTCAACAACCCCGACATCGCGAATCTCGTCGGCAACCCCTTCGTGAACGTCGCGACATGCCTGGTGTTCATCCTCGGGGCGACGTTCATCTCGTACCGCGACATGCAGACGACCCAGAAGCTGCAGTACTGGCTCGTCGGCTTCCAGCTGCTCGTGATGATCGGCTTCGGCGTCGCCGCGTTCTGGCACGTCGCGAACGGCACGGCGTTCGACCCGACGCAGATCGAGCTGAGCTGGTTCAACCCGCTCGAGGTCGGCTCGTTCTCGGCGATCGTCGCCGGGCTCTCGGTGTCGCTCTTCGTGTTCTGGGGCTGGGACGTCACGCTCACCATGAACGAGGAGACGAAGGGCTCGAACTCGACGCCGGGCCGGGCGGCGACGCTCACCGTCACCATCGTCGTCGCGATCTACCTCTTCGTGGCCATGGGCGCGCTCGCCTTCGCGGGCACGGGCGAGGCGGGCGTCGGCCTCGGCAACCCGGCGATCCAGGAGAACGCGTTCTTCTACCTCGCCGGCCCCATCCTCGGGCCGCTCGCGATCCTCATGTCGATCGCCGTGCTGTCCAGCTCGGCCGCCTCGCTGCAGTCGACCTTCGTCTCGCCCGCGCGCACCCTGCTCGCGATGGGGCACTACGGCGCGCTGCCGAAGCAGTTCTCCAAAGTGAGCCCGCGCTTCTTCACGCCCGGCTACGCCACGGTCGTCTCGGCGATCGTCGCGGCGGTGTTCTACACCGTGATGCGCTTCGTCAGCGAGGACGTGCTCTGGGACACCATCACGACGCTCGGCATGATGATCTGCTTCTACTACGGGCTGACCGCGTTCGCGTGCGTCTGGTACTTCCGCAAGACGTGGTTCCGCAGCGGCCGGAACGTGTTCTTCCGGCTCGTCGCGCCGCTCGTCGGCGGTCTCATCCTCGCGGTGCTGTTCTTCACCACGCTCATCGACAGCATGGACCCGGCGTACGGCTCGGGCTCGAACATCGGCGGCGTGGGCCTCGTGTTCATCCTCGGCGTCGTCATCCTGCTCGCCGGCGTCGTCGTGATGATCTGGCAGCGCATCAAACGGCCGGAGTTCTTCCGCAGCGAGCACCTCGCCCGCGGCGTCGCCGACCGCGACAGCTAGGCCGCACAGACTGGAGCCGCCCCGCCGACGACACTCGGCGGGGCGGCTCCGTTCGTGGTCGGGTCCGTTCCTGACAGCTCAGGAACGCCGGTGCGGTGATCCAGTCACCACTCGCTGGCCTCGATGCGGGTGACGCCGTTGGGTCGAACGAGGCTTCTGGCGATGCCGAGCGATCGATCGATGGTGACGGTTCCGCGCAATTCGCGGTCGTTCCGGTGCTCGATGGTGATGAGCAGCGCATCGGGCGCGTGGTCGTCTACCGCGAGCGGCCGCCAGTCGTCGCATGATCGGCCCCAGAGGGGAAGGTGCTCGATGAAGAGCATCTTCAGTGCGATGGAAGGAAGCGAGCCGGTCAGCGTGGTGGCTCGGGCGGAATCCGGCGAGCGGTAGAGCCCTCCCGAGTAGGACGCGATGAGTCGCCCGGAACCGGCATCGCTCAGCGTCCAGAACTCCTGTGACCGATCCAGCTCGATGCGCGAGAAGGTCGTCGTCGAACCGGACTGGGTCGCGGCATCGGCGACGAGGCGATCGGGCCGTGGCAGCTTGAGCAACCGTTCGAGCAGCCCGCTCTCGCTCGCCAGATCCCCCGAATGAACCCTCACCAGATCCCTGCCTCCTCACCGTTCGGGAACTCCAGCTGGCATGCCTGGCGCCGCGAACGCCTCGATTGGAATACCAGGATAGGCGCCGCTCCCATCACACCAACTCAGGAACGCCCGTGCGGCGATCCCCGGGATTCCGCGGATCGGCGGATGTCTCGAGGGGCATAACCCCGGGATGTTCCTGAGTTGTGTGAGAGGGCGGAGCGGGTCAGGCCTCGAACTCGATGCGGCCGGCGACGACGGTGCGCACGACGCGCGCCTCGAGCAGCGAGTCCTCGCCGAGCGCGAAGGGGTCGCGGTCGACGACGGCGAAGTCCGCGGCGAGGCCGGCGGCGAGGCTGCCGCGGCGGTGCTCCTCGAGGCAGGAGGCCGCGGCGTCGCGGGTGGCGTGCACGATCGCCTCGTCGAGGGGCACCGCGAACTCCGGATGATTCGGCGGGAACGAGTCGTCGAGGGCCGAGCGCCGGGTCGCCGCGATGAACATGTTCGGCAGCGCCTCGTACGGCGCGGTCGGCGCGTCGGTCGAGAACGCCAGGCGCACGCCGGCCTCGGTGTACTCGGGCCAGGCGCAGCCGCGGTCGGCGCGCTCGTCGCCGAGCATCGCCGCCCAGTTGTCCCAGATCGCCGGGTCGGTGTGCACGGGCTGCATCGAGGCGGTCACGCCGAGGCGGGCCATCCGTGCGGGCGTCTCGGGCGCGGCGTACTCCAGGTGCTCGATGCGGTGCCGGCGCGGGCGCTCGCCGTTCACGGCGACGGCGTGCTCGATCGCGTCGAGGGCGAGGTCGCTCGCGGCATCCCCGATCGCGTGCAGCGCGATCTGCAGGCCGGCGGCGTCCGCGGCGGCGACGACGGGCTTCGCCCGCTCGAGCGGCCAGATCGGCTCGGCGTTCGAGCCGTCGGCGTAGGGGAGGCGCAGCGCCGCCGTGCACGCGTCGATAACCCCGTCGAGCACGAGCTTGATGCCGCCGACCCGCAGCGTCGGGTTCGACGGCCGGGCCGCGAGCTCGGCGGCGCGGGCCACCTGGGCGAGGTTCTGCTCGTCGTCGCCGGTGTTCTCGATGAACCAGTGCCCGATGACGGTGAGGGGGAGGGTACCGCCGCGGCGGGCGGCCGCGCGCTCGAACGCGGCGAGGCCGAGCTCGTCGAAGGCCATGTCGACGACGGAGGTGACGCCGGCGGCGAGGTAGGCGGCGATCGTGCGCTCGACGGCGGCGTCGCGGTCGGCGTCCGTCGTGGCCTCGGCGAGGAACGACCAGACGTGCTGCTGCGCGGCCGTCTCGTAGAGCATGCCGTTGGGCTCGCCGTCGGCGTCGCGGCCGATGCGCCCGCCGATCGGGTCGGGGGTGTCGCGGGTGATGCCGAGCTCGGCGAGCGCGGCGCTGTTCACCCAGCACGAGTGGTAGTCGTTCGCGTCGAGGTAGACGGGCACCTCGGCGACGGCGGCGTCGATCATCGCGGCGGTCGGCTTGCCGTCGGGCACGGAGTCGAACAGCCAGCCGCGGCCGAGCAGGCGCGGTGCGTCGGGGGCCGCGGCGCGGGCGGCGCGCAGCCGCTCCTGGATGCTCGCGACGCTCCGGGCGTCGGTGAGGCCGACCCGACCGAGCGCGTCGCCCATCATGACGAGGTGGGTGTGCGCGTCGACGAAGCCGGGCACGACGAGGCCGCCGCCGAGGTCGATGCGCGTCGCGGCGTCACCGGCCTCCGCCGCCGCGGTCTCGGTGTCGCCGACGTAGGCGATGGTGTCGCCCTCGACGACGATGGCCTCGGCCCAGGTGGGGCCGCCGTCCGCGGCGGTGAAGATGCGGCCGTTGGTGTAGAGCGTGCGGGTCACGCGGGGACCTCCTCGGTGGTGGTGGATGATTCGGCGGCGCGCTCCTCGCGCTGCAGCCGGGTGGACAGACGGGCGACGGCGACGGTCGGCACGGCGAGCACGAAGCTCGCGATGCCGAGCGCGATCGCGAAGCCCTGGAAGCCGAGCACCTCGACGAGCGCGGCCCCGATCACGGGCGTGAGGCTCGAGCCGACGAGGTAGACGGCCAGCAGCGGGCCCGACCAGCGGCCGTCGGCGTCGAGCGCGGCGGAGGTCGAGACGAAGTACATGAAGGCGAGCGCGTAGATCGTGTTCCAGGCGACGAAGAGCACGATGAACGTCGTCGGGTCGGCGGCGAAGCCCTCGGCGATCTTCAGCGCGCCGCCGGCGACGAGCAGGATGCCGAGGGGGGCCGCGCGGCCGAGGCGGTCGCCGACGATCGTGAGCACGAGCGAGCCGAGGAGCCCCCCGGTGGTCGCGCCGCTCAGCGCGATGCCGAGGCCCTCGGGGGTCAGGCCGGCCTGCTCGGTGCCCATGACGCCGGCCATCGCCCAGAGCGAGTCTTCGCTCGCCGCCCAGAGCGCGAAGGTGACGAGCAGGGTGAAGCCGGCGATGGTGACCGCGCGCGTGGTCGCGGCGCTGCGCACCGGGATCTGACGGATGTGCCCGGTCGGTGGGATCTCCACCGGTACGGCCTCGGCGACGGCGGCCCCCGCCTGCGGCCCGTGCACCGGTGCGGCGGGGAGCCAGGCGCTCAGCAGGAGGCCGATGAGCGAGAACAGCGCGAGCGCACCGAACACCTCGAGCGGCGCGAGGCCGATCACCGGCAGCACGGCCAACACGACGGTGATGATGCCGCGGTTCGCGAGGCCGTTGAAGCCGGCGACCCGGTCGGGGTTGCGGAAGGCGGCGAGGGCCGCGCCGGCCGCGGCGACCGCCCCGCCGGCGCCCGCGCCGCCGAGCAGGAGCCCGCCGACGACGACGCCCGGGAGGGGGAGCAGCGCGGCGGCGCCGAATCCGACGACCCCGAGCGCGAGCCCGGCGCGTGCGACGAGCCGCCGGCGCGGGCCCGCGCAGAGCGGGGCGATGGCGAGGCCGACGATCGCGGTGGCGAGCAGGGCGCCGGTGACGATCCAGCTCGCGGTGAGCACGTCGGCGCCGAGCGAGCTCTGCAGCGCGCCGATCATGTAGGGCGAGAGGTTCACGCCGAGGTAGCCGGCGATGGCGATGGCGAAGGTCGCGCTCGCGCTGGGAAGGCGGAGCGGGACTCGCGAGGCGAGATCGGAGTTCGACATTGGGTCTCCGGGGGAGTCTGGCACGGCGGTGTGCGGGGCGGGGGAGCGGCTCGGCCGCGACCATAAATGAATGGCGTTCGTTTATTATGCAGACGGACGTCCAGCTTGGGAAGAGGGAGTCCGCGATCCGAGCGTGTAGCCTCGTTCGGATCGTCCGCGACGCCGAAAGGAGGGGCGGATGCCGCGCCCCAGAGTGCCGCTGCTGTCCGAGGACCGCATCGCCGACGCCGCGATCGAGCTCATCGACTCGGGCGACGGCTTCGGGGTGAACGCGCTCGCCCGCCGGCTCGGGGTGACCCCCTCGTCGCTCTACAACCACGTCGACGGCAAGGACGCGATCATCGAGCTGGTCCGCGACCGGCTCACGGTGCGCTACCTCGCCGAGCCCCCCGAGGGCGACTGGGAGACGGTCGTCGTCTCGGTCATGCGGGCCCAGCGCCGCATGTACGCCGCGCACCCCCTCATCGTGCCGCTGCTCGTCGGCAAGACGATCACCTCCGACCGGGTGATCGCCTCCTACGACCGGGTGGCGACCGCCCTCCTCGAGGCGGGCTTCCCCGAGGACGAGGTGCTCACGATCGTCGCCGTGCTCGACGGCTTCGCCCTCGGCTTCGGCCTCGACCTCGCCGGGCCCGAGGTGGTCTGGCTGCCGCAGCAGCCCACGCGCACCCTCGGCCGCCTGGTCGACGCCGGGCCGACGGGCGCCGAACGCAGCGACCGGGTGTTCGACGTCGGGCTGGAGCTGCTGATGGACTCCCTGCACGTGCGCCTCGCCCGCCTCGCCGCGCGCTGACGCCGCGCCTGAGGTATCCCGTGCGGCGGCGGCTCTTCCGCCCGGGGCATCCGTCCGGCTAGCGTGAACGCGGGACGCCCCGCCCGGGGGCGCCAGAAGGAGACGCACCAATGGCAGCACTCGACGAGCTCATGAGCAGCCTTCCCATCGGCGACATCGCGAAGAAGCTCGGCGTCGACGAGGCGACCGCGAGCCAGGCGGTCGAGCAGGCGCTCCCCGCCCTCCTCGCCGGCATGGGCGCGAACGCGCAGGACCAGGCGGGCGCCGCCTCGCTGCAGAAGGCCGTCCAGAAGCACGACCCCTCGCTCGTCGAGGGCGGCGTGAACCTCGACGACGTCGACGAGGAGGACGGCAAGAAGATCGTGAAGAACGTCTTCGGCCAGAACACCGACCAGGTCGTGCAGGCCCTCGACCAGAAGCAGGGCGGCGGCGCCGGCGACCTCATCGGCAAGCTGCTGCCGATCCTCGCCCCGATCGTGCTGAGCTTCCTCGCGCAGCAGTTCACCAAGAAGTCCGCGGGTGGCGAGACGCAGGGCGGCGGCATCGGCGACCTGCTCGGCGGGCTGCTCGGCGGCGGCGGTTCCGGCTCCGGCGGTTCGGCCGGCGGCGTCGACCTCGGGGGCCTCCTGGGCGGCCTGTTCGGCGGCGGCTCGGGCGGTGGCTCGCAAGCGCAGGGCGGCGGCCTGGGCGACCTGCTCGGCGGTCTCGGCGGGCTGCTCGGCGGCGGCAAGCGCTGAGTCTCCGGACACCCCGCCCGTCTAGACTGGCGGGGTGTCCGTGAATCCCGAACTCGTCGGCCGGGAGTTCCCGCCGACCGCGCCGTACCTCGTCGGCCGCGAGAAGGTGCGCGAGTTCGCCCGCGCCGTGCTCGCCTCCACGCCGATCTCGCTCGACCCCGAGGCCGCCCGGGCGGCCGGCTACGCCGACGTCGTCGCCCCGCCGACCTTCGCGGTCGTCATCCAGGAGCAGACGCTCGCGCAGCTGCTCGCCGAGCCCGACGCGGGCATCGACTTCAGCCGCGTCGTGCACGGCAGCCAGCAGTTCGTGCAGAGCCGGCCGATCGTCGCCGGCGACCTGCTGACCGCCACGCTCGCCGTCACGAGCGTGAAGTCGCTCGGCGCGCACGCGATGGTGACCGCCGAGTCCACGATCACCGATCCCGACGGCGCGCACGTCGTCACCGCGATCTCGACGCTCGTCGTGCGAGGGGAGGACTGATGGCCGCGCTGCAGACCCCGGAGTTCGCCTCGCTCGCGGTCGGCGACGTCGTCGCCGAGCAGAGCTTCGCGCTCACCCGCGACACCCTCGTCCGCTACGCGGGCGCCTCGGGCGACTTCAACCCGATCCACTACCGCGACGACGTCGCCAAGGCGGTCGGCCTGCCGGGCGTCCTCGCGCACGGCATGCTCACCATGGGCTTCGCCGTGCAGCCGGTCGTCGACTGGGCGGTCGACCCCGGCCGCGTCGTCGACTACCAGGTGCGCTTCACCCGGCCCGTGGTCGTCGACCCCGAGCTGGGCGCCGTCGTGCAGGTGGTCGCGAAGGTCGGCCAGCTGGATGCCGAGGCCGCCGTCGCCCGCATCGACCTCACCGTGAAGGTGGGCGAGGAGACGGTGCTCGGCAAGGCGCAGGTGCGCGTCGAGCTCGGCGACCGCGGCGGACGATGACGGGCGGAAGCTTCGCCGAGCTCACGACGCTGCGCCTCGGCGGGCCGATCGCCCGGCTCGTGACGGCGACCACGCAGCGCGACCTCGTCGACCTGCTGCACGGCGTCTGGGGTTCGGGTGAGCCCTGGCTCGTGCTGGGCGGCGGTTCGAACCTCGTCGCGGGCGACGAGGGCTTCGACGGCACGGTGGTGCGCATCGCGACGAGCGGCATCGAGGTGCTGCCCGGCGCCCCGGAGGGCTCGGTGCGGCTGCGCGTGCAGGCCGGCGAGAACTGGGACGGCTTCATCGCGTGGACCGTCGCGCAGGGCTACTCGGGGCTCGAGGCGCTCTCGGGCATCCCCGGCTCCGTCGGCGCCGCCCCCGTGCAGAACATCGGCGCCTACGGTCAGGAGCTGTCGGAGGCACTGCTCGGGGTCTGGTTCCTCGACGAGGGCGCGGACGCCCCGCGCTGGATGCCGGCCGAGGAACTCGAGCTCGGCTACCGCACCTCGGTGCTGAAGCAGGGGCTCGCCGGCGTCGTCGTCGCCGTCGAGGTGCAGCTGCACGACACGGCCGCCGAGCGCGCCGTGCTCGGCGAGGCGATCGGCCGGCCCATCGCCTACGCCCAGCTCGCCGCAGCGCTCGGCGTGCAGCCGGGCGACCGCGCGCCGGTCGCGAAGGTGCGCGAGACCGTGCTGGCCCTGCGCGGCTCGAAGGGCATGGTGCTCGATCCCGACGACCCCGACTCGGTGAGCGCCGGCTCCTTCTTCACGAACCCGATCGTGACCGAGAAGGTGGCGCGCACGCTGCCCGCCGACGCCCCGCGCTGGTACCTGGAGCCCGATGAGCCCGACGAGGTCGTGCCGCTGTCGCGGCTCGCTTCGCACTCGCCGCTCGACGCCTTCCTCGAGCTGCAGGCCGAGCTCGCCGCCGCCGACGAGGAGCCGGGCGCCGACACCGAGCCGGCCGAGCCGCTCGTGAAGCTCTCGGCCGCGTGGCTGATCGAGCAGTCCGGCATCCGCCGCGGCTTCGCCCTGCCCGGCTCGCGCGCCGCGGTGTCCTCGAAGCACACCCTCGCGCTCACGAACCGCGGCGGGGCCACGGCCGCCGAGCTCGCCGAGCTCGCGCGCTACGTGCGCCACCGCGTGCAGGCCGAGTTCGGCATCGTGCTGCACCCGGAGCCCGTGCTCGTCGGCGTCGAGATCTAGCGGTCTCGTCCGCGGCGCGGAACTGCGAACTCAGGCGGGTTAGGCTCGGCGGGTGGACCGCAGCGACTTCATCGAACACCGCCGCCCGGACGGCGAGCTCGTCGGCTGGCTGCGCCCCGAGGGCGAGGGCTTCGTTCCCGTCGACCTGCTCGGGCGCGAGCACGGCGGCGCCGTCGATTGGCTCGACGGTGAGACGCTGCTCGAGGAGCTCGGCATCCGCTACCTCGCCGACCCGTACGTGCTGCGCCTCGAGAACGGCACCGAGCTGCGCGTGCGGATCACCGAGGTGAGCACCCGCGGGATCGTCGTGAAGAAGGACGACTTCGGCGCGATCGATGCCCCGCTCGTGCGCTACGAGCTGGCGTGGCCGATGCCGCCGGAGCTCACGCCGCTCGGCGACCGGGAGCTGCCCGCCGCCTGGTGACCGCGCCGGGCGCGCTCGCCGCGGCGGATCAGCCCGACGACGCCGAAGAGCGCGATCACGACGCCGACGGCGATGACGCCGGAGAGCACGAGCACGAGCGGATGCACCGAAGCGAGCCAGTCGCCCACGGCGTCGCGCCGCTCGGGCGAGACGAGCAGCCAGATCGTCGTGCCGGAGATCGTCAGGAAGAGCAGCGCCCAGACGAGCGCGCCCCAGCGGATCGTGGGCCCCTCGACGGGAGCCGGGGCAGCGTCGGCCGGCTCGGCGACGGCCGGTTCGGGCGCTGCGGGCGTCTCGGGCGCGAGGACCAGCGTTTCCACGGTCTCCGCGGTCTCCGCGGGCGCGAGCACCTCGGTCACGGCGGTCTCCTCCGGCTCGGCGGTCGTCTCGGACTCGCGGTCCGGGGTCGGCTTCGTCATTCCTGCATCTCCGATCGGATGTCCACGTACACGGACCCCGTCCACTGGTGCAGCACGAGCTTCGCGTCGATGGGGGCGTCGTCGTCCGCCACGCCGCCCGGCCCGCCGACGACGATGGGGCCGCCGCTCGTGTCCGGGCCGAGCGTCACGAGCTCGCCCTGTCCGTCCGTGACCCAGATGCTGAGCCCACCGGCCCGGGCGGTGTCGAGCAGCAGCCGGTCGCTCTCGTCGATCGACACCCACGCCTGCCCGATGCCCTGCGAGAGCTCGACGACCGGAGCGGAATCGGGCGCCCCCAGCGGGGTGTACAGGCTCAGGTAGGCGTCGCCGACCGGCTGCACGAGGCGCTGCGGCGTCGAGAGCGAGATCGAGGCGTTCGGCCCGATCAGCCGGCCCTCGGGCAGCACCGCCGCGATCGCGGTCGCGGCGAGCATGACGAGGGTCGTGGCCGAGGCGAAGAAGGCGAGCCAGCCGCTCCGACGGCGGCGCAGCGCGGCGATCACCATCGCCGCGGCGAACACGCAGACGGCGGTCGCGAGCGCGAGCGGCACGGCGAAGCCGTCGGTGTTCGTGCTCGACATCGCGGCGATCGCGGCCACCGCGCCGCCCACGATCGCGAGGCCGAGCGCGGTGAACACGAACGCGGCGCTCGCGCGCGGGCGGCTCGCCCGCCGGGCGGCGCGGGCGGCGTCGGCGCGCGCCATGAGCTCACGGGCCTGCGCGCGGTTCTCCTCGGCGGCGGCGGCGCGGGCGCGGCGGTCGGCCTCGGCCTGGCCGGCGCGCCACTCGGCGTGCTCGGCGCGCCAGGCGTCGTGGCGCTGCCGCCAGGCGCCGAGCTCCTCGCCGGAGGCGTCCGGGCTGGGCTCGAGCGGGGGAGCGGGCGGCGGCGCGGGCGCGGGCGGCGCCTCCCCGGCGAACGCGGCGCTCGTCGCCGCGGCAGCGGATGCCTCGGGCGCGACGGATGCCTCGGCTGCAGCCGGGGCGGCCGAGGACCCGGCGCCGGTGTCGGCGGGAGCGGCTGGCGCCGAGGCCGCCCGGGCCGAGGCATCCACCCCGCCGGTGGCGCTCGCGCGCCGGACGAGCCACACCACGAGCGCGGCGAGCCCGCCGAGCAGCAGCAGCACCCAGAACAGCCGCAGCGGCACCGAGAGGTCGAAGCCGAACAGCGGGTCGGGCAGCGACGGCAGATCGGGCCACCAGCGCCAGCCGAGCCAGCCGCCCTGCACGAGCGGGATGATCCCGACGACGGTCAGCACGGCGATGCCGGCGAGAGCCGGGTCGACGACCCCGCGGAAGAGCTGCTCGAGGTGGATGCGCCCCTCGAGGTCGGGCAGCAGCAGCCAGGCGGCCGCGTAGATCAGGAGGAACGGCGCGCCGAGCACGGCCAGCACGACGACGATGCCGCGCACGAGGATCGGGTCGAGGCCGATCCGGGCGGCCACGCCGGCGCAGACGCCGCCGATCCAGCCCTCGCGGCGCGGCACCCCGGCCCGGCGCAGATCGGCGAAGAAGCCGCTGCCCGGGCCGCCGTTCGGAGCCGAACCGCCCGCTCCGCCACCGCTGCCCCGGCCGCCGGTCGTGCGTTCCCCCTGCTCGTCCCGCGGCGTCTCGGCGTCGTGGGGAGCGGTGCGATTCGTCTCCATGCCTCGATGCTCGCGTACCCGGTCCGCCGCCCGCGATGGGGTGAACCCCTGATTCGACCCTGAACGAGGCTCCGGGGGCGGTCGAGCCGACGCCACGGTCTGCTTGGATTGCAGCATGAGCACCGCCCCCGCGGCGGGCGACGACCGCGTCGTCCCCCGCCTCGCCCGCCCGCGCGACTGCGTGGCGACGGGCGTCGCCGCGGGCCTCGCCGAGCACCTCGGCTGGCCCGTCGCGCTCGTGCGGCTCGGCTTCGCGCTGACGAGTCTCGTCGGCGGGGCGGGCCTGCAGCTCTACCTCTGGCTCTGGGCGCTCACGCCCTGGCAGCCGGGCGAGCAGGCGCCGAAGCGTCGCGCGCCCGTCGCCTGGATCCTGCTCGCGGCCGCCGCCGTGCCGCTCGGCCTCGCCGCCGTCTCCGGCGGACCGCCCACGGGCGGGCCCGCCTGGTTCTGGCCCGCGCTCGCGGGCGTCGGGCTCATCGTGGCGGCAGCCGCGTGGGCGGGCTTCCTCGACCGGCCCGATCCCGACCGGGGGCCGCGGCACGAGTTCGCCGTGCGGATCGTCGCGACGGTCGCCCTCGCCCTCGTCGCCGTCGTGATCGTCTTCGGGCCCGCAGCCGGCGAGGCGCCGCGGCCCGTCTTCGCCGTCGCCCTCGCCGCGGTGGCGGGCATCGCCCTCGTCTACGCGCCGACGCTCGTGACCCGGTTCCGGGAGCTGAGCGAGGAGCGCACCCGCCGCATCCGCGAGGAGCAGCGCAGCGAGATCGCCGCGCACCTGCACGACTCCGTGCTGCAGACGCTCGCCCTCATCCAGAACCGGGCCGGCGCGACGAGCGAGGTCGCCCGCATCGCCAGGGCGCAGGAGCGGGAGCTGCGCGAGTGGCTCTTCGCCGGCGACGCCGTGCCCGACCGCGACCTGGGCGCGGAGCTGCGCGAAGTCGCCGCCGTGCTCGAGATCGAGTACCCCGTGAGCGTCGACGTGGTCGTCGTCGGCGAGCAGCGCGAACGCGCCTCCGGGGAGCTCGCCGCCGCGAGCCGCGAGGCGATGCTGAACGCGGCGCGGCACGCGGGCGGCGAGGTCTCCGTCTACGTCGAGGGCCGCCCGGACGCCGTCGAGGTCTTCGTCCGCGACCGCGGCGAGGGCTTCTCGCTCGAGGACGTGCCCGCCGACCGGCTCGGCGTGCGGCAGTCGATCGTGGGCCGGATGCGCCGCGCGGGCGGCGAGGCCGAGGTGGGCCCGGGCGTCGGTGGCGTCGGCACCCAGGTGCGACTGCGGATGCCGGCGGCGGCGCCGGGCGAAGGGGGAACGCGTGGTTGAGGCATCCGTTCGGGTCGTCGTCGTCGACGACCACTCGATCTTCCGCTCCGGGCTGAAGGCCGACCTCGACGCCTCGATCGACGTCGTCGGCGAGGCGCACGACGTCGAGTCGGCGCTCGCCGTCGTCGTCGAGACCGCGCCCGACGTCGTGCTGCTCGACGTGCACCTGCCCGGGCTCGCGGTGCCCGCCGGCAGCACCGGCGGCGCCGAGGTGATCCGGCGGGCCGCGCCCGAGCTGCCCGCGACGCGCTTCCTCGCCCTCAGCGTCTCGGACAAGGCGGAGGACGTCGTCGGCGTCATCCGCGCCGGCGCCCGCGGCTACATCACGAAGGGCTCCTCCGGTGGCGAGGTGAGCCGGGCGGTACACGCCGTGGCCACCGGCGACGCGGTCTTCTCGCCGAAGCTCGCGGGCTTCGTGCTCGACGCCTTCGGCGCGGCGGTCGGCGAGACGGCGGTCGCGGGCGACGAGCTCGACCGGCTCTCGGCGCGCGAGCAGGAGGTGATGCGGCTCATCGCCCGCGGCTACGCGTACAAGGAGGTTGCCGCCGAGCTCTTCATCTCGGTGAAGACGGTGGAGACGCACGTCTCGGCGGTGCTCCGCAAGCTGCAGCTCTCGAGCCGGCACGAGCTCACCGCCTGGGCGACCGCCCGCCGCCTGCTCTGACTCCCCCCCCCACCCCGACTTGCCCAACTTTCATGAAAGTCGGGCAACTCGGGATCGCGGCCCGCGGGTCGCGGAATGTGACGTGACGAAATGTGACCGTCACGCGAATCCGGGTACGGTCGCAGGGTGACCAGCTCCGCCTTCCCATCAGAGCCCGCCGCAGCCCACCACGACCCCAGCGCCCGTGAGGCCGTCAGCGACCGCATCGACCACGAGCTCCGCGCCGAGGTGCGCCTGCTCGGCAGCCTCCTCGGCACGGTGCTCGCCGAGGCCGGCGGCCCCGCCCTCCTCGACGACGTCGAACGCCTCCGCGCGCTCACGATCGCCGCGTACGAGGGCGAGGGCGCCTCCCTCGAGGACGCCGAGGCCCTCGTGGCCGCCTTCACGCCCGCGCGCGCCGAGGAGGTGGCGCGCGCGTTCACGGTGTACTTCCACCTCGCGAACCTCGCCGAGGAGCACCACCGCGTGCGCGTGCTCCGCGCCCGCGACGGCGGCGACCGCGACGCCCCGGCCGAGTCGCTCGGCGCGGCCTACGACCACCTCGTCGCCGAGATCGGCGAGGATGCCGCGGCCGAACGCCTGCGCCGGCTGCGCTTCCACCCCGTGCTCACGGCCCACCCCACCGAGGCCCGGCGCCGCGCCGTCGCTTCCGCGATCCGCCGCGTCGGCGAGCTGCTCGCCGAGCGCGAGGAGCTGCTCCGGCTCGCCCCGGCCGCCGACCCCGCCGAGCTCGACCGCCGCCTCGCCGAGCAGATCGACGTGCTCTGGCGCACCTCGCCGATCCGCACCACCCGGCCCACCCCGCTCGACGAGGTGCGCAGCGCCATGAACGTCTTCGACCAGACCCTGTTCGAGGTCGTGCCGCGCGTGTACCGCCAGCTCGACGACCGCCTGCAGGGCCGCGAGGCCGGGCTCGCCCCCGCCGTCGCCCCCGCGTTCGTGCGCCTCGGCAGCTGGATCGCGGGCGACCGCGACGGCAACCCCTTCGTCACCGCCGAGACGACCGCCGCCGCCGCCGGGATCGCCGCGGAGCACGTGCTGCTCGGGCTGGAGCGCGCCGCCACCCGGGTCGGCCGCAGCCTCACCCTCGCCGAGGACGGCACGCCCGCCTCGCCCGAGGTCCAGGAGCTCTGGGCCGCCCAGCAGCGGCTCGCCCCCGAGGTGACCGCCGGCATCGGCACGCGCGCGCCCGACGAGCCGCACCGCCGCGTGCTGCTCGTCATCGCCGCGCGACTCCGCGCCACCCGCGAGGGCGACGCGAGCCTCGCCTACGGCTCGCCCGAGGAGCTGCTCACCGAGCTCCGCCTCGTGCAGGCCTCGCTCGCCGCGGCCGGCGCCCACCGCAGCGCGAACGGCGAGCTGCAGGGGCTCGTCTGGCAGGTGGAGACCTTCGGCTTCCACCTCGCCGAGCTCGAGGTGCGCCAGCACTCCGAGGTTCACCGCCGGGTGCTCGCCGAGCTCGCCGAGGCGGGGCCCGACGCCGAGCGCAGCGAGCTCGCCACCGAGGTGCTCGCCGTGTTCCGCACGATCGCCGAGCTGCAGCGCCGCGGCGGGCTGCGCGCCGCCCGCCGCTACATCGTCTCCTTCACGCAGAGCGCCGACGACCTCGCGAACGTGTTCCGGCTCGCCGAGGCCGCGCTCGGTGACGAGGCCCCGGTGCTCGACGTCATCCCGCTGTTCGAGACCTTCGCCGACCTCGAGGCGTCCACCGACATCCTCGACGGGATGCTGCAGCTGCCCCAGGTGCAGCGCCGCCTCGCCGAGACGGGCCGCGCGGTCGAGGTCATGCTCGGCTACTCCGACTCCTCGAAGGACGTCGGCCCCGTGGCCGCGACACTCGCCCTCGACGCCGCGCAGGCGCGCATCGCCGCCTGGGCCGAGCGCAACGACATCGAGCTCACCCTCTTCCACGGTCGCGGCGGCGCGCTCGGCCGCGGCGGCGGGCGCACGAACGAGGCCGTGCTCGCGCAGCCGCCGGGCTCCGTCGACGGCCGCTTCAAGGTGACCGAGCAGGGCGAGGTCATCTTCGCCCGCTACGGCGACCCCGACATCGCCGCCCGCCACCTCGAGCAGATGGCCGCGGCCACGCTGCTCGCCGGCAGCCCCGAGAACGAGCAGCGCAACCGCGAGGCCGCCGCGCGCTTCGCCGGGCTCGCGGCGCGGCTCGACGAGGCCTCCCGCGCCCGCTTCTTCGCGCTCGTCAAGGCGGAGGGCTTCGCGCCCTGGTTCGCCCGGGTCACGCCGATGGAGGAGGTCGGACTGCTCGCCCTCGGCTCCCGGCCCGCCCGCCGCGGGCTCTCGGTGTCCTCGCTCGAGGACCTGCGGGCCATCCCGTGGGTGTTCGCCTGGACGCAGGCGCGGATCAACCTCACCGGCTGGTTCGGGCTCGGCACCGCGCTCGCCGCGGTCGGCGACGAGGAGCTGCTGCGCCGGGCGTACCGGGAGTGGCCGCTGTTCGCCTCGATGATCGACAACGTCGAGATGTCGCTCGCGAAGGCCGACGACCGGCTCGCCGAGCGCTACCTCGCCCTCGGCGACCACGAGGACCTCGCCGCCCTCGTGCTCGACGAGCTCGCCCTCACCCGCGAGTGGGTGCTGCGGGCGAGCGGGCATGACGAGCTGCTCGCCGAGCAGCCGGTGCTGCAGCGCGCGGTGCGGCTGCGGAGCCCCTACGTCGACGCGCTGTCCCTGCTGCAGCTGCGGGCGCTCCGTGCGGTCCGCGAGGAGCAGAGCGCCGGCGCGACGCCCGACGAGCACGAGCTGCGGCTGCTGCTGCTCGCCGTCAACGGGATCGCCGCCGGCCTGCAGAACACGGGCTGACCCGGCGCCCGCGGGAGCTCGGGCTCAGAGCAGCCCGAGCTCCATCGCGCGGGTCACGGCCCGGGTGCGGTCGTTCACGCCGAGCTTCTCGAAGACGTGCGTGAGGTGCGTCTTCACCGTCGCCTCGCCGATCACGAGCGTGCGGGCGATCTCGGGGTTCGAGCTGCCGGCCGCGACGAGCCGCAGCACCTCGAGCTCCCGCGGCGAGAGGGCCTGCGGCGGGGCCGTCGCGCCGCCGGCATCCGCCCGCATCCGCCGCACGAGCTGGGCCGCGACCGAGGGCGCGAGCACCGTCTCGCCCGCGACGACGGCGCGGATGCCGGCGAGGATCTCGTCCTGCGGCGCCGCCTTCAGCAGGTACCCGGCGGCGCCCGCCTCGATCGCCTCGACGATGTGCTCGTCGGTGTCGTAGGTGGTGAGCACGAGCACCCGCACGCCGCCGCCCTCGGCGAGGATGCGCGCGGTCGCCCGGGCGCCGTCGAGGCCGGGCATGCGCAGGTCCATGAGCACGAGCGCGGGCGACAGCTCGGCCGCGAGCGCGACGGCCTCGAGCCCATCGGCCGCGACGCCGACCACCTCAATGCCCTCGGCGCTCTCGAGCAGGCCGACGATGCCGGCGCGCACGATGGGGTGGTCGTCGGCGACGACGACGCGGATCGGAGCGGTCATGCGGTGCTCCCTTCGCTCGGAACGCGGTCGGATGCCTCGACGGGCAGTTCGACGCGGAGTTCGGCCCCGCCGCCCGGGGCCGCGCCGAATTCGACCCGCCCGCCGGCGAGGGCGACCCGGTCGCGCAGGCCAGCGAGCCCGAATCCGGGCGCGTCCTCGGGGCCCGGGCCGACGCCGTCGTCGCGCACGACGAGCCGGGCCATCCCGCCCGCCGCCTCGACGGTGAGGGCCGCGGTCGCCGCCCGCGCGTGCTTCCGCACGTTCGCGAGGCCCTCCTGGGAGGCGCGCAGCAGCACGACCTCGAGCTCCCGGTCGAGGCCGGGTGCGCGCACGTCGAGCGCGACGGCGACGCCGGTCTCCCGCTCGAAGCCGGCGGCGAGTCGGCCGAGCGCGTCGGCGAGGCTCGTGTCGAGCGCGATGGGGGAGACCGCGGCGACGAGCCCGCGCGCCTCGGTCAGCGCCTCGCGCGCCATCTCCTCGATGAGGCCGAGGTCGGCGCGGGCGGCCGGAACGTCGGGCGACGCGGCGTCGAGCCGCCGCTCCGCGCGCTGGGCGAGCATGACGAGGCCGGTGAGGCTCTGCGCGATGGTGTCGTGGATCTCCCGCGCGAGCCGCGCGCGCTCCTCGGTCACGCCCGTCTCGCGGTGCATCGCCGCGAGCTGCCCCTGGGCGGCCTGCAGCTCGGCGAGCAGCCGCGCCCGCTCCTCGCCGACCTCGGCGATGCGGGTGATCCACAGGCCGAGGGCGAGGCTGAACGCCAGCGAGAGCGCGCCGACACCGAGGCCCGCGAGCACGCCCGTCGGTCCCAGCCCCACCGCGTAGCCGGCGGCGACCGCGATCCCGAGCAGCACGTTGGCGATGATCGCGCGCTTCGTCGACGGCGCGGTGATCCACAGGAACGGGTAGGCGAAGGCCTGCAGCGTCGCGGCGCCGGAGTCGAACGCCGTGCCGGCGAAGACCACGGTCACGAGGACGGCGGTGATCGCGACGTGGTGCCGCGGGTCCTCCGAGCCGATCCGCCACCTGAGGTAGCCGGCATAGACGAGGAGGAATCCCGCGACGACCGCCCAGGTGCCCCAGTCCCGCGGGCCGTACGGCGGGAAGACGAGGCCGAAGGTGACGACGACGGCCGACACCGCGACGGCGGCGAGGTCCCACCAGCGGCGGTTCAGCATTCCGTCATGCTCTCACGTGGCTCAGGCGTCGCGCCGGATCCAGCGGAACGTGAGCCGGCTCGCGACGAGCCCGATCACGAGCCAGACGAGCAGCCACAGCGCGACCCAGCCGAGGTCCCAGCTGCCGTGCTGCTCCATGACGGCGAAGTCCTCCGGCAGGAACGCGGCGCGCATGCCCTGCGCCATCCACTTCAGGGGGAACAGGCTCGCGAGGTTCTGCATCCACTCCGGCAGGGCGGAGAACTGCAGGTACACGCCCGAGATGAACTGCAGCACGAGCACGATCGGCACGACGACGGCGGTGGCCGAGCGGGCGCTGCGCGGCACTGCGGAGAGCGCGATGCCGAGCAGGGCCGAGGCGACCGTGCCGAGCACGAAGACCCAGGCGAAGGTCAGCCAGGCCTCGCCGCTCGTCGGCAGCTCGACGCCGAAGACGGTGGCCGCGACGAGCAGCAGCAGCCCCGCCTGCAGCACGCCGGTCGTGAAGACCTGCCCGAGCTTGCCGATGAAGTACGACACGGGCGACAGCGGCGTGCCGCCGAGCCGCTTCAGCGTGCCGTCGCCCTTCTCGCCGGCGATGTCGACCGCGAGGTTCTGCACGCCCGAGAGCAGCACGCCCGCCGCGAGCATGCCGGGCAGGTAGTACGCGCCGACGCTGACGCCCGCGGTGCCCGGCCCGGGCGCGATGTCCCCGGAGGAGCTGAACGCGGCGGTGAAGATGCCGAGCATGATGAGCGGGAACAGGAAGGTGAAGAACACCGTGTCCGGGCTGCGGAAGTAGCCGCGCACCTCGTACCCGATCCGGCTGAGCCCCGAGGCGAGCACGCCCGGCAGACGGACGGAGCCGGCACGGCCGGCGGCGGACGGAGTGGTGACGGCGCTCATGCGCGGGCCTCCTCGGGGATCGCGACGGTGGGGGAGACGGTGGATGCCTCGGCGGCGCTCACGAGCTCGAGGTAGACGTCCTCGAGGCTCGGGCGGATGACCTCGAGCTCGGCGGGCTCGCCGCCGCGCCCCTCGGCGGTCGAGGTCGCGGCTTCGGCCGCGAGGGCCGCGACGAGTTCGGCTGGACGCTCGGTGCGCTGCTCGCGGCGCACGCCCGAGGCATCCCGCCAGCGCACGATCGGCACTCTGGCGGCCGGGCCGCCGAGCTCGGCGATGGCGCCCTCGGCGACGATCCGGCCGCCCAGGATCACCGCGGCGCGGTCGCCGAGCTGCGCCGCCTCGTCGAGGTAGTGGGTGGTGAGCAGGATCGTGGTGCCCTCGGCCTTCAGCCGTTCGATGAGCCCCCAGAACTCGCGCCGCGCCTCGGGGTCGAAGCCCGTGGTCGGCTCGTCCAGGAACAGCAACTGCGGCCGACCGATGATGCCGAGCGCCACGTCGACGCGACGACGCTGTCCGCCGGAGAGCTTCGAGATGCGGGTGCCGGCCTTCTGCTCGAGGCCGACCGCGGCGATGACCTCGTCGACGTCACGCGGGTTCGGGTAGTACCCGGCGAACTGGCGCAGCTGCTCGCGGACCGTGTACAGCCCGGTCTCGGCGGCGGACTGCAGCACGATGCCGAGCTCGGAGCGCCACGCGCGGCCGCCCGTCGCCGGGTCGGCGCCGAGCACCGACACCTCGCCCGAGCTGCGCCGGCGGTAGCCCTCGAGGATCTCGATCGTGGTCGACTTGCCCGCGCCGTTGGGTCCGAGCAGGGCGAGCGTCTCGCCGCGGGCGATGTCGAGGTCGATCCCGTCGACGGCGGTCACCTGGCCGTACGTCTTGCGCAGGCCGCGCACCCGCACGGCGGGGCTCTGAATCTGGTCCATGCTGCGATGCTCCCGCGTCCGAGGGGGCCGCGGGCACCCCCGAACTGGCGATTCCGGCATCCCCCGATCGGTGGATGCCGCCCGCTAGTCTGAGGCGGCGCGCCGACGGGGCGCGCCCCGATCGGATCGGAGCACCGTGTCGCACGAGGACCCGTTCGCGTCTCGCCCGAGGCATCCGGCCCTGCCCGCCGCGGGCTGGGTGGTGCTCGCCATCGCGGCGCCGCTCGCGCTGCTGCTGAGCATGATCGGGGTGCTGTCGCTCGCGGCGGTCTCGGCGACGGTGAGCGCCAGGGCGGACGAGATCCGGGCCGGTGCGGGCGCGGGGTTCACCGGCACGGAGGGCTGGCCGGAGCCGGAGGCCGAGCCGGAAGCGGAGCCGGAGCCGGAGCCGTTCGAGCCGAGCAGCATGATCGGCCTCGACGATGCGGTCGACTTCGGGGCGGGGCCGGTGTGGTCGCTCGAGGGCGATTGGGAGCAGATCCCCGATTTCCGCGGGAACGAGACGTACGCTTCGTCCTCTGCGAACTGCGAGGTGCAGCTCCACGCGAATCCGAAGAGCGCGATCACCGCCGCCGACCTCGGCAACGGTCGTCGCGGCGCCAGCGCGGCGCTCGCCGAGGCGATGATCGTGGCGTACTTCACGGGCCGTGTGTCGGCCTCCGAGACCACCCGCACGGAGAACGTGCCAGCGAGCGGTGCGATCGCGATCGCCGCCTGGCACAGCGACGACGCGATCGAGTTCGCGCAGCGCGAGGGCGGCTACACGGATCGCGGGGTCGAGCATGTCGTCACCTCCTTCGCCAGGAAGGACATCGACGGCGAGGGCGGCTACGCGGCGATCCTCGTCGATTGCGAGATCACGCCCGGGGACGAGGTCACCCCTGCGGCGTCGGTCACCCGCGACTTCGTGCTCGACTACGACTGACCGCCGGTTCGGCGCCGTGTCGCTCGGCGCGGCGTCGCTCAGCGCGGCAGCACGAGCGACACCGCGAGGGCGAGCATCACGACCGCGATGACGCCGTCGAGGATCCGCCAGGCCCGCGGGGTCGAGAGCACCCGGCCGAGCAGCCGGGCCCCGTAGGCGAGGCCGAAGAACCACAGCAGCGAGCCGAGCGCGGCCCCGAGCGCGAACCACCAGCGGCCCTCGCCGTGCCCGTTGGCGACCGAGCCGAGCAGGAACACGGTGTCGAGATAGACGTGCGGGTTCAGCCAGGTGAGCGCGAGGCAGGTACCGAGCGTCGCGAGGAGGGTCGTGCGGGTGCCAGTGGCGGTGTCGTGCGTCGGCCGGGCGGGCGCGGCGGTGAGCGTGCCGGCCGTCGCGGTCGTGGCGGCCGGGCCGCTGGCGGAGGGTGCGGCGCCGTCCGGTGTCCCGTCGGACGGCGCCGCCGTTGATGCGCCGGAGCCGAGCGTCGCACCGCTCGGGCGGATCGCCCGCTTCGCAGCGAGCACGGCGTAGCCCGCGAGGAACGCGGCGCCCGCCCAGCGCACGACGTCGACGAGCCACGGCACCGCGGTGAGCACGGCCCCGATGCCCGACACCCCGGCGAGGATGAGCACGGCGTCCGAGACCGCGCAGACCGCCGCGACCGCGAAGACGTGCTCGCGGCGGATGCCCTGGCGCAGCACGAACACGTTCTGCGCGCCGATGGCGACGATGAGCGAGAGGCCGAGGCCGAGGCCGGCGAGGGTCGAGCTGAGATCCACGCCTTGACGCTAGGTCGCCGGATGCCTGAAGTACAGTTCAGGATTCTTCATCAGCATTAGCATGGCTACAGATGGAGATCCCGGCCGAACTCGCCCGCACCCTCGCGACCGTCGTCGCCGAGGGCACCTTCGACGCCGCCTCCCGGGCGCTGCAGATCACGCCCTCGGCCGTGTCGCAGCGCATCAAAGCGCTCGAGCAGCACCTCGGCCGCGTGCTCCTCGTGCGGCAGAAGCCGGTGCGCGCGACCGAGGCCGGGCAGGCGGTGGTGCGCTACGCGCGGCAGCTCGCGCTGCTCGAGCACGACGCGCTCGCGGGCTTCGCGCTCGGTCGGACGGATGGCGAGGTCGACCGCCGCCCCATCGCCGTCCCGCTCGCGGTGAACGCCGACACGCTCGGCACCTGGATCCTGCCCACCCTCGCCGGGCTCGCGGCGAGGTATCCCGTCGTCTTCGACCTGCACCGCGACGACCAGGACTTCACCGCCGAGCTGCTCGAGTCGGGCACCGTCATGGCGGCGATCACCTCGCAGGCGACGCCGGTCGCCGGCTGCGTCGCCAGGCCGCTCGGCGTGATGCGCTACCGCGCCGTCGCGACGCCGGAGTACGTGGCGCGCTGGCTGCCCGGGGGCATGACGCCCGCGGCGCTGTCGGGCGCGCCGCTCGTGGACTTCGACCGGCGCGACGACCTGCAGACGGGCTTCCTGCGCTTCGTCGGGGCCGACGACGCCGCGCCGCCCAGGCACTACGTGCCCGCGTCGAACGACTTCGCCGTCGCCGTGAAGCTCGGGCTCGGCTGGGGCATGCTGCCCGGCTTCCAGAGCGACGAGGAGCTCGCCGACGGGCGGCTCGTGCCGCTCGGCGGCCCGCCGATCGACGTGCCGCTGCACTGGCAGCAGTGGAACCTGCGCTCGCCGCTGCTCGACACGATCGCCGACGCCGTCGTGGCGGAGGCCCGCCGCGCGTTCAGCTGACCCGGCCGGGCGGGGGAACCGTCAGGCTCAGCCGAAGAGGCGCTGCAGGCGCTGCACGCCCTCGAGCAGCGGCTCGTCGCCGAGCGCGTAGCTGAAGCGCAGGAAGCCGCTCGGCCCGAACGCCTCGCCGGGCACCGCGGCGACCTCGGCGCGCTCGAGGATGAGGTCGGCGAGCTCGAGCGAGGTGGTCGGCGTGACGCCGCCCCACTCGCGGCCGAGGAGGCCGGTCACGTCGGGGTAGACGTAGAACGCGCCCTCGGGCACCGGCACGCGCAGGCCCTCGATCTTCGACAGCTCGCCGACGATCGTGCGGCGGCGGCGGTCGAAGGCGCGGCGCATCTGCTCCACGGGCTGCTGCGGGCCGGTCAGCGCGGCGATCGCGGCCCGCTGCGAGATGTTCGACACGTTCGAGGTGAGGTGCGACTGCAGGTTCGCGGCGCCCTTGATGACGTCGGCGGGGCCGACCATCCAGCCGAGCCGCCACCCGGTCATCGCGTAGGTCTTCGCGACGCCGTTCACGAGGATCGCCTGCTCGGCGAGCCCGGGCACGGCCTCGACGATCGACAGCGCGCGCGGCGCGGGCGCGCCCGCCTCGGTGTCGAGGCCCGCGTACGTGAGGTTCTGGTAGATCTCGTCGGCGATCACCCAGATGCCGTGCTCGAGTGCCCACTCGCCGATCGCCCGCACCTGCTCGGGCGGGTACACCGCGCCCGTCGGGTTCGAGGGCGAGACGAAGAGCAGCGCCTTGGTGCGCTCGGTGCGGGCGGCCTCGAGCTGCTCGACCGTGACGAGGTAGCCCTGCTCGCTGCCGGCGAAGACGTCGACCTGCCGCCCGCCGGCGAGCTTGATCGCCTCGGGGTAGGTGGTCCAGTAGGGCGTCGGCACGAGCACCTCGTCGCCCTCGTCGAGCAGCACCTGGAACGCCTGGTAGACCGCCTGCTTGCCGCCGTTCGTGACGACGACCTGAGAGGCGGGCACCTCGAGCCCGGAGTCGCGCCGCGTCTTGTCGGCGATCGCTTCGCGGAGCTCGGGCAGCCCGGCGGCCGGCGTGTAACGGTAGTTCTTGGGGTCATGCGTGGCGGCGAGCGCCGCCTCGACGATGTGCTCCGGCGTCGCGAAGTCGGGCTCGCCGGCCGCGTAGGAGATGACCGGGCGCCCCTCGGCCTGGAGGGCCTTCGCCTTCGCGTCGACCTTCAGGGTCGCGGACTCGGCGATGGCGGCGATGCGGGCGGACAGGCGCGGCTTCTCGGTCACACCGCGAGTCTACCGAGCGACTGCCTCCGCCGGACCGTCGATCCGACCGGCATCCGCCCTGGAATCAGAGGTTCTGACCGATGTCCCAGAGCCGGTCCGGCCGTCCGTCGATCGCCTCGGACACCGCGAGCGCCTGGTCGTCCGAGAGCGAGGCGACGTAGTCGACGACGCCGCGACCGACGCCGAGGCGGGCGAGCTCGCCGACCTCGGGCACCGGCACGCCCTCCGGGCGGGTGCGCCGCAGCAGGGCGTAGCCGTCGGTCGCGATCTCGATGAGCTCGCGCAGCCGCTGCGGCACCCGGTGCCGGTCGTACTCGTCGCTCGCCCACGCGGTGAGCCCCTTGACGGCGCGGGTCAGCACCCGGCTGAGCCCGCGCTGGTACATCGCGATGTCCGCCCGGTCGAGGATGAAGTGCCGGTGCACGAACTTCAGGATCTCCACCTCGTGCCAGGCCCCGCGGTCGAGCGTGACGAGGCCCGTGCGGGCGACGCCGGGCGGTGCGGGCACGACGGAGGTCTGCAGGTGCCCGATCCAGCCGTTCGTGAAGGAGGACAGCGCCCGCTCGGATGCGATCGAGCCGTCGAAGGGGGAGGCGAGCAGCCCGTCGACGAGGTCGTCGGCGACGACGCCGACCGCGGCGGCGAAGGCGTCGTCGTCGGCGATCCAGTCGTCGGAGCGGCGGAGCTTGCGGCGGAGCGCCTCGAGGGCGGAGCCCGGCGGTGCGGTCCGGGCGGCGAGCTCCTCGTCGGCGAGTTCGCGCAGCTCGGTCGCGGCCTGCGTCCAGCCGCGGAACTCCCGCGCCACGGCGCCCTGGCTGAGCAGCCCGGCCCGGTAGAAGTCGTCGACATCGTGGATGGAGTAGGCGATGTCGTCGGCGGTGTCCATGATCGAGCACTCGAGCGACTGCGCCATGGGCGGCAGCCCGGTGCGCGCGGCGGCGAGGTCGGCGGCGTCGAGGTCGTACGCCGAGAACTTGCCGGCCTCGACGGCGCCGTCGACGAGCCGGAGCCCGCGCGGCAGGCCGCCGTCGGGGAACGGCACGGGACGGGCGAACCGCGTCCATGGGTACTTCGCGACGGCGGCCCGCACCGCGGAGGTGAGGTTCAGGCCGTGCGGGGCGACGGCGCTCACGTCGAGGGTGGCGAGGATGCGGTAGCTCTGCGCGTTGCCCTCGAAGCCGTCGGCGAGGCCGAGCGTCTCGCGGGCGAGCCGGTCGAGCACGCGCTCGCCGAGGTGGCCGAAGGGCGGGTGGCCGAGGTCGTGCGCGCTCGCGGCGGCCTGCACGACGACGGCGTCGCAGCCGTGCTCGCGGGCGAGGGCGTTCGCCGGCGAGGCGGGGTCGGCGAAGCCGACGGCGATCGCGCGGGCCACGGCGGTCACCTTGATCGAGTGGGTGAGCCGGTTGTGGATGAGCGGCCCGGCGCCGGGCTGCGCGATGACCTGGGTCACGGCGGACAGGCGCGAGAAGTAGGGCGAGAAGCGGATCCGCTCGAGGTCGAGGCGGAACTGGGAGTGCTCGCCGGTGACCTCGACGCTCGAGCTCGGTTCGGGCGTGCGGCGGGCGGCGCGGTCCGGGGTCATGGTCCCAATGTAGGCGTCGGTTCGCGCGAGCCGCTCGCGTCGCATAGACTGGGTGAGGTTGCTTGTTCCGGCAATGCTTCACTGCGCCCGAAATCCGTTTCGGACGCGGTCGGCTGCGGCGAGGCGGGCAGCCTCCTCGGCCCCAGCAACGGGGGCCTAGGGCGGTGGCTCAATTGGTAGAGCAGCGGTCTCCAAAACCGCAGGTTGCAGGTTCGAGTCCTGTCCGCCCTGCGAGCCGGCAGTGAATGCCGGCCCACGAAAGGTGTACAGGTGGCCCGGAAGATCATCGACGAACCCAGCGAGGATGTCGTCGCCAACGCCAAGCGCGACCGCGCTGCGCGTCGGAATCCGTTCGCCCGGATCGCCCTGTTCATCCGTCAGGTCATCGCAGAACTGAAGAAGGTCGTCACCCCGACCCGCAAGGAGCTCGTCAATTTCACGATCGTCGTGCTCGTCTTCGTCATCATCATGATGGCGCTCGTCTGGGGCCTCGACCAGCTGTTCGGTCTGCTGGTGGTGTACGTCTTCGGGCAACCGGGAGTCTGATCGGGGCTTCGGGCCCACGTCGACCGAGACTCGCCGAGTGCCGGTCGGGACTCACGAAGTAAGGATCAGAAGTGTCAAGGACTGAGCGCGACGACGTCGACTGGGCCACGGCTGCCGAGCAGTCGGCCGAGGACGACGAGGCGCAGACGGGCAACGTCAACCAGCACGAGGAGGACTCCTCCGAGGCGGCCGAGCACGTCGCCGTCCACGTGGTGGACGACGAGGGCAACGAGGTCGACCTCGACGCCGTCCTCGACTCCCTCGCCGAGGCGAGCGACCCCGAGGCCGACGCGGTCGTCGACGACGCCCTCGAGATCGACTCCGCCGACGAGGCCGAGGCGGCCGCGGAGGCCGTCGAAGAAGAGGCCGAAGACGAGTTCGACCCGTACGAGGAGTTCCGGGCCGAGCTGCGCTTCCTGCCGGGCAAGTGGTACGTCATCCACTCCTACGCGGGCTTCGAGCGCCGCGTGAAGGCGAACATCGAGCAGCGCCGCGAGTCGATGGCGATGGCCGACTACATCTACCAGGTCGAAGTGCCGATGGAAGACGTCGTCGAGATCAAGAACGGCCAGCGCAAGATGGTCACTCGCGTGCGCATCCCCGGCTACGTGCTCGTGCGCATGGAGCTCAACGAGGACTCGTGGTCGGTCATCCGCCACACCCCGGGCGTCACCGGCTTCGTGGGCAACGCCCACAACCCGACGCCGCTGCGCTTCGAGGAGGCCTTCGGCATGCTGAAGAGCCTCGTCGCCCCCGCCGACGTGCCCTCCGCGAAGGGCTCGAAGGCCGCCGCGGCCTCCGGCGCCGCTCGTCAGGTGCAGGCCGAGGTCGACTTCGAGGTCGGCGAGACCATCACCATCAAGGACGGCTCCTTCGCCGGCCTGCCCGGCACGATCAGCGAGATCAAGCCCGAGAGCGGCAAGCTCACGGTCCTCGTCTCGCTCTTCGAGCGTGAGACCCCGGTCGAGCTCAGCTTCGACCAGGTCACGAAGCTCTAGCAGGCTTCCCACCGCGCGTCCAGCCGACCCTCCGGTATACTCGGAGGGTTGTGCTGCGTTCGGGCCAGCCCGAACCACACGATCCACCGCCACCCGGAACCGCCGGAGTGACGGGAGAGTGCCCCGCCGGGGCGTTCGAACAGAAAGAGAGAAATCATGGCACCGAAGAAGAAGGTCACTGGTCTGATCAAGCTTCAGATCAACGCCGGCGCCGCCAACCCCGCCCCGCCGATCGGTCCGGCGCTGGGTCAGCACGGCGTGAACATCATGGAGTTCTGCAAGGCCTACAACGCGGCCACCGAGTCGCAGCGCGGCAACGTGATCCCCGTCGAGATCACCGTCTACGAGGACCGCAGCTTCACCTTCATCCTGAAGACCCCGCCCGCCGCGGAGCTCATCAAGAAGGCCGCCGGCGTCGCCAAGGGTTCCGGCGTCCCGCACACCACCAAGGTCGGCAAGATCAGCCCCGACCAGGTTCGTGCGATCGCCGAGCAGAAGATGTCCGACCTGAACGCGAACGACCTCGAGGCCGCGTCGAAGATCATCGCCGGCACCGCCCGGTCGATGGGCATCACGGTCGAGTAATCGCCTCGCGGGCTCACGCGCTGAGCCCGTCGGATGGATGCCTCGAGGCATCCGCCTTCAGAACTCTCACTCGTGGCAGCGCCCGCCAGGCGCGATGACCACATTCTCGCAAGGAGAAGCAACATGGCACAGAAGTCCAAGGCCTACCGGGCCGCGGCCGAGAAGATCGAGGCCGGCAAGTACTACACCCCGAGCGAGGCCGTCGCCCTCGCCAAGGAGACCGGCTCGGCGAAGTTCGACTCGACCGTCGAGGTCGCGCTGAAGCTCGGCGTCGACCCCCGCAAGGCCGACCAGATGGTGCGCGGCACCGTCATCCTCCCGCACGGCACCGGCAAGACCGCCCGCGTCATCGTGTTCGCGACCGGCCCCGCCGCCGAGGCCGCGATCGCGGCCGGCGCCGACGAGGTCGGCGGCGCCGAGCTCATCGAGAAGGTCGCCGCGGGCTACACCGCCTTCGACTCGGCCGTCTCGACGCCCGAGCTCATGGGCCAGGTCGGCCGTCTCGGCAAGGTGCTCGGTCCGCGCGGCCTCATGCCGAACCCGAAGACCGGCACCGTGACCCCGAACGTCGGCCAGGCCGTCTCCGACATCAAGGGCGGCAAGATCGAGTTCCGCGTCGACAAGCACGCCAACGTGCACTTCGTCGTCGGCAAGGCCTCCTTCTCGGCCGAGCAGCTCGAGGAGAACGCCAAGGCTGCGCTCGAAGAGGTCCTGCGCCTCAAGCCGTCGAGCTCGAAGGGCCGCTACATCCAGAAGGGCGCCGTGTCGACCACCTTCGGTCCCGGCATCCCGCTGGACGTCAACGCCATCTGAGTCCGCTCAGACACCAGAACGGCCCGCCGGTGATCCGGCGGGCCGTTCTGCGTCTCGGGGCGGTCCGCGCTCGGCGCCGTCAGCGCAGGATGCGGAACCGGCCGCCGCGCTCGTCGGGGTCCTCGCCCGGCTCGGCGAGCGGACGCTCGGCGACCTCGAGGCCGGTCACCCGGGATCCGGGCGGACCGGCCTCGAGCCGCCGCAGCATGGTCTCGACCGCCGCGGGCTCGCCCTCGATCTCGGCCTCGACGCGCCCGTCGGGGAGGTTCCGCACCCAGCCCGCGAGGCCGAGCCGATCGGCGTGCTTGCGGGCGAGGTAGCGGTAGCCGACCCCTTGGACGTGGCCGGAGACGAGGACGTGGCGGCGGATCACCCCGCCACGCTATCCCACCCCCTCGCGCACCGCCCCGCACCACCGAGGGGGTCGTTCTGCGACATCCGAATCCGTGTGCGATGCCGCATCCGTCGGAATTCGACCCCCTCGTGGTGGGAGGGCGGGTTACCGCCGGACGGGGGTCGCGCCGGTGCGGGTGCGGATGGCCTCGGCCACGGCGATGGCGTCGCCCTCGGGGGCGCTCGACTTGCGGTCGGGGCGGGCGATGAACAGGTACGCGAGCCCCGTGACGAGCACGATGCCGAGGCCGATCAGCACGACCCAGTCGGCGAACACGTCGCCGGACTCTCCGGGCCGCGCGATGAGCACGATCGCGAAGACGCCGTACGCGAGCGCGAGGATGTTCACTACGACGCCCGCGCCGCGCAGTGAGAACGGTCCGGCCGGGCGCCAGCCCTTCGCCCGCTGCCGGAGCGAGGCGAGCACGACCATCTGGAACGCGAGGTAGATGCCGAGCACCGCGAAGGAGGTGATCGGCACGAGCAGGTTGCCGTTGAGGAAGATCAGCACGCTGATGATCGCGGGCACCGTGCACGCGACGATGAGCGCGTTCGTGGGCACCTTGTTGCGCGGCGAGACCTTCGCGAGCCAGGTGTGCCCCGGGATCATCCCGTCGCGGGCGAAGGAGAACAGCAGCCGGCTCGCCGCCGCCTGCAGGCTCAGCACGCAGGAGATGAACGCGGTGATCGCGACGACGAGGAAGATCTTCGCGCCGACCGGGCCGAGGGTGTCGGCCAGGATGCCGGGGATCGGGTCCGCGTCCTCGCCCGAGACGATCGCTTCGAGGTTCGGGGCGGCGAGCACGTAGCCGCCGAAGGAGAACAGCGCGGAGACGCCGCCGACGAGGATCGTCATCATCATCGCCCGGGGGATGCGCTTCGCGGGGTTCGAGACCTCCTCGGCGACGTCGCCGCAGGCCTCGAAGCCGTAGAAGAGGAAGAGCCCGGCGAGTGCGGCGCCGAGGAACGCCACCGCGTAGCTGCCGTCGCCCTCGACGCCCATCGTGTCGAAGAAGATGCCGAAGTCGTGCTTGCGCTGGAAGATCAGCAGGTAGAGGCCGAGGCCGATGACGCCGATGAGCTCGGCGGCGAGGCCGATCTGGGCGACGCGGGCGAGCGTCTTCGTGCCCGAGAAGTTGAACACGAAGGCGAGCAGCAGCAGGCCGAGCGTGATCGCCAGGTTCACCCCGGGGGTGAGCTCGAGGTCGAACAGGCTCGCGACGAAGCCGGAGCCGAACTCGGCGACCGCGGTGATCGTCACGATCATCGCCCAGATGTACACCCAGGCCGCCATCCACGCGTAGCGCCGGCCCCAGAGCCGACGCGCCCAGGGGTAGATGCCGCCGTGGATCGGGTACTGGGAGACGATCTCGCCGAACACGAGGGAGACGAGCAGCTGCCCGCAGCCGACGATGACGATCCACCAGATCGACGGCGGGCCGCCGATCGTGAGCGCGACGGCGAACAGCGAGTACACGCCGACGAGCGGCGAGAGGTAGGTGAAGCCGAGGGCGAAGTTCGCCCACAGGCTCATCGAGCGGTTGAACGAGTCGTCGTAGCCGAGCACCTGGAGGTGCTCGGCGTCGTCGAGGTGGGTGACCTCGGGTTCTGCAGGCATGGGGGTCCCTTCGATCGTCGTTGATCTCGCGTCACGAGGGCCGGTCGCGTGGGCCGGTCGCGCGGGTCGAGCGCCAGCATAGCCATACCTCCGAGGGTAAAGCTATAGAACCGGATGATTCGAGGGGACCCCGGGCGATCAGTCCTGCGGCACGGCCGCCACGACGTCGATCTCGACGAGGATGTTCGCGAGGCGCGAGCCGACCGTCGTGCGCACGGGGTACGGCTCCTGGAAGAACTCCGCGTAGGCCTCGTTGTACGCCGCGAAGTCGGCGAGGTCCTCGAGGTGCGCGGTCACCTTGACGACGTCGTCGAAGCCCAGGCCGTACTCGGCGAGCACGGCGCCGATGTTGCGGAGCACCTGGCGGGTCTGCTCCTGCACGCCGCCCTCGACGACGAGGCCCGTCGCCGGGTCCTGCGGGCCGAAGCCCGCGGTGTAGAGGAAACCGTTCGCGACGACGCCGTGGCTGTAGGGCCCGGCGGGCTTCGGTGCGTTCGAGAGGGTGACGGCGGTCTTCGGCATGGGATGCTCCTGATTCGTTGGGTGGGGTGGGTGGACGGGTGGTGGAGTCTCAGCCGAGCTCGGCGGCGATCGCCGCCGCCGTCGCGCGGAGGGCGGGCAGGTGCTGCTTCAGCGCGTCGAGGTCGGCGACCATGCGGATGGCGGTGACGGACACGGCGCCGACGACGCCCATGCTCGACACCACCGGCACGGCCAGACAATTCACGAAGGGTTCGAACTCGCGGTCGTCGGCGGCGTAGCCGGCGGCGGCCACCCGGTCGAGCTCGGCGTCGAAGCGGGCCCGGTCGGTGATCGTGCGCTCGGTGAACGGTGCCCAGTCGACGTCGGCGAGCACGGCGTCCCGCTCGGTCTCCGGCAGCTCGGCGAGGATGGCCTTGCCGACGCCCGAGCAGTAGGGGATCACGGCCTTGCCGATCCGGGAATACATGCGCACGCCCGAGGCATCCTCCACCTTGTCGACGTAGACGATCGAGCCGTCGAGGAGCGCCGCGAGGTGCACCGTGTTGCCGGTGCGGCGGTGCAGCCGGCGCACATGCTCGCTCCCGGCCTCGCGCAGGTCGAGGGACTCGAGCGCCTCCCGGGAGAGCGCGGCGAGCCGCGGGCCGAGCGCGTAGCGGCCGGAGCTGCGCCGGCGCACCCAGCCGACCTGCTCGAGCGACTGCAGCTCGCGGAACATGGTCGAGCGGTGCAGCCCGAAGGCCTCGGCGAGCTCGGCCACGGTGCGCGGCGACTCGGCGACGGCGTCGATGATGCGGGCGGCCCGCTCCACGCTCTGCGACATCAGCGGCTCCCCTCGATCGCGGCGGCGGGCGAACCGGCGCGGCGCAGGCCCCAGCCCGGCGTCTCCCCGGTGAGCCGGCCACCGGCGAGCACGGGGACGCCCGCGACGAGCACGTCGTCGATCCCCTCGGCGAGCCCGAGCGGTGCAGCGTACGTGGCGGTGTCGCGAACGGCGGCGGGGTCGAGCAGCACGAGATCGGCGACGGCTCCGGCCTCGACGCGGCCGCGCCGGCCGAGGCCGAAGCGGTCCACGGCCCGCGTCGAGGCGAAGGCGGCGAGTCCGGCCCAGTCGAGCACGCCATGCTCGAGCACGAGCTCGCGCGGATAGCGGGCGAAGCTGCCGCGCGCCCGCGGGTGCGGATGCCGGCCCACGAAGATGCCGTCGGAGCCGCCCATGGCCCGCGGGTGGGCGAGGATGCCGGCGAGCTCCGCCGCGGTCCGCTCCCGCTGCACGGCCATCACGACGTTGACCTCGAGGCGGCTGACGACGAGGGCGTCGAGGGCGAACTCGGCCGGGCTGCGGTCGACGCGGGCGGCGGCCTGGGCGAGCGTCAGCCCGTGCGCCCAGTCGAGTTCGGGCGCCGCGAGGTGGCCGAACACGAGCATCTCCGGCCAGGCCGGGCCGAGGCTCGGGTAATCGGCGATGCCTGGGAACCAGTCGCGCACGAGCTCCGCCCGCACCCGCTCGTCGGCGAGCAGCCCGACGAGCTCCTCGGCGGGACGCACTCCGAGCTCCGGCGGCAGCAGCGGCATCGCGAGCAGGGAGCAGCCGCGCCCGTACGGGTAGGCGTCGAAGCTCGCGTCGAGGCCGGCCTCGGCGAGCTCGGCCATGAGCCCGTGCACGATCGCCGGCTCGGCGTGGAAGTGCGAGACGTGCACGGGCGCGCCGGCCCGGCGGCCGATCTCGGCGAGCTCGGCGATGCCGGCCGCGGAATTCGCCTCGTAGCCGCCGCGGAGGTGCGAGACGTAGACGCCGCCGCGCTCGCCGAGGTCGGCGGCGAGCCCGGCGAGCTCGGCGACGTCGGCGAAGATGCCGGGCACGTAGTCGAGACCGCTCGACAGGCCCAGGGCGCCGTCGTCGAGCCCGGCGGCGACGAGGGCGCGCATCGCGGTGAGCTCCTCGCTCGTCGCCGGAGCCGGGGAGCGGCCCAGCACCTCGTGGCGCACGGTGCCGGCCGGCACGAGCACGCCGACGTTGAGCGGGGTGCGGCCGTCGTAGCCCGCGAGCAGCTCGGCGACCCTGCCGCCGGGGCCCGGGTGCCGGCCGTTGACGGCGGCGAAGTACTCGTCGCCGTACCGCCCGTCGCCCGGCGCGAAGCCGACGCCGTCCTGCCCGCCGATGACGCTCGTGACGCCCTGCCGCAGCAGCGCGAGCTGCACCTCGGGGTCGAAGACGCGGGCGTCGGCGTGCGAGTGCGCGTCGATGAAGCCGGGGAGCACCAGCCGTCCCTCGCCCGCGATCGACCGCTCGGCGGATCGCACACCGGACGCGTCGCGGTCGCTGGGGGGCTGCACCGCGGCGATGCGCTCGCCGTCGAGGACGAGGTCGACGGGCTCGGCGGCGGGATCGAGCCGGACCTCGCGGATGACGGTTCGGGAATCGCTCATGCTCGTCGTCCGCTCAGAAGAAGGTCCGGACGAGGTCGACCACCCGCGTGCTGCCCGCGTGCTCGACGACGGGCAGCCACCGGCGCTTGTCGAACGCCGTGCACGGGTGCGAGAGGCCGAGCGCGACGACCTCGCCGATGCCGACGGGCAGCGTCTCGCCGCGGAGGAAGGCGTGCTGGTCGTTCACCGCCGTGACCTCGGCGTCGGGCAGCGGTCGGGTGGCCGCGTCGCCGAGCTCGGCGGAGACCGAGAGCGGCCGCGGCAGCCCCTCGTCGAAGGGGAAGTCGCGCCGCCCGCCGTCGAGCAGGGCGAGCCCCGGCTCGGGGTGGGAGACGACGCGCGCGTAGCCCCGCATCGCGGGCACGAGCTCCGCGTCGAGGGGCGAGATGCCGTGGTAGAAGCCGTCGTCGTGCACGAGCGAGGCGCCCGAGCGGAGGATCCAGCGCCCGGGCTGCCCCGACGCCGTCGCCGCGGCGATCGCCGGGGCGAAGACCTCGGCGACGAGGTCGGGGTAGGCGCTGCCGCCGGCGGTGACGATGAGCGGAGCGGCGTCGTCGACGAGTTCGGCGAGGCCGCCGCGCAGCTCGAGCATCGCCGCGAGGTAGTGGCGCACGGCGGCGAGGCCGGCGGCGCTGCGGTCGTGGGCCAGCGCGCCCTCGTAGCCGGCGACCCCGGCCAGGCGCAGCACGGGCGAGGCGGCGACCCGGCGAGCGAGCGCGAGGGCGTCGGCGACGGAGCGGGCGCCCGTGCGCCCGCCGGCGCCGCCGAGCTCGACGAGCACCTCGATCGGGCGAGGGATCGGCGACAGCGGGGCCAGGCCGCGTTCCATCGCCTCGACGGTCTCGATCGAGTCGACCCAGCAGTGGAAGTGGAATTCGGGGTCGGCGAGCTCGCCCGTGAGCCAGGCGAGCGCCGCCGGGGCGACGAGCGCGTTCGCGAGCATGAGCCGGTCGGCGCCGAAGGCGCGCGCCGTGCGGAGCTGGCCCGGGGTCGCGAGGGTGAGCCCGCTCGCGCCGCGGTCGAGCTGCAGCGCCCAGAGCTGCGGGGCCATCGTGGTCTTGCCGTGCGGCATGAGCTCGAGCCCGGCCTCGCTCGCCCAGCGCTGCACGGTGGTCGCGTTGTGCTCCAGGGCTGCCCGGTCGAGCACCGTGAGGGGCGTCCAGAACTCGTCGAGCGTCGGCGCCGTGGCCAGGAAGGCGCGGGCGGTGAGCCCGGCCGCGCGGGCCGGCAGGCCCGTGTCGGCGGGCGTCAGCAGCTCGTCGTGCAGTCGGTCGAGCGCGAGCGTCATGCGTCTCCTCGCCGGTGGCGTGATCGGTCGGACGGATGGTGTGCAGATACTGCAACCAGCTTGCGCGGCATCTGCACACCAGTCAGCATAGGGCCGTGCCGCCCATCCCCGAAGTCCTCACCGTCGGCGAGACGATGGCGCTCGTCGTGCCCGCCCGCGCCGAACCGCTCGAGTCCGCGCTCGACTTCCGCGTCGAGCCGGGCGGCGCGGAGTCGAACGTCGCCGCGCACCTCGCCGCACTCGGGCGGCGGGCCGCCTGGGCGGGCGCAGTCGGCGACGACCCGCTCGGCCGGCGGCTGCTGGCCCAGCTCGACGCGCTCGGCGTGGACACGGCCTGGGCGCGGTCCGACGCCACCGCGCCCACCGGCGTCTACTTCAAGGACCCCGGCGACGGGGTGCACTACTACCGGGCCGGCTCCGCCGCTTCCCGGCTCGGTGCGGACGCCGTGGCCGGACTGCCCGTGGCCGGCGCGCGCCTCCTGCACCTGAGCGGCATCACGCCCGCGCTCTCCGTGAGCTGCGACGAGCTCGTCGACGCGCTGTTCGACGCCGCCGCCGCGGCCGGCGTGCCCGTGAGCTTCGATGTGAACCACCGGCCGGCGCTGTGGCCGTCGCGGGCCGCTGCCGCCGAACGGCTGCTCGAGCTCGCCCGCCGCGCCCGCTTCGTCTTCGTCGGCCGTGACGAGGCCGAGGCGCTCTGGGGCACGAGCACCCCCGAATCGGTGCGCGAACTGCTGCCGGAACCCGCGCAGCTGATCGTGAAGGACGGCGCGGTCGGCGCGAGCGCATTCGCCGACGGCGCCCCGCCCGCGCACGTGCCGGCGATCCGCACGACCGCCGTCGAGGTGGTGGGCGCGGGCGACGCCTTCGCCGCGGGCTGGATCGCCGCGTGGCTCGACGGCGCGGACGCCGAGGCGCGGCTCTCCGCCGGCCACGCGCGCGCCGTGTTGACCATCGCGGGCACGAGCGACGTGCCCCGCGAGGAGAGGAACGAAGGATGACCCGGATCGAGAACGCCGAGTTCGCCGAGCTGCTCGGGGGTGCGCCCGTGATGGCGATCTTCCGCGGGCTCGGTGCGCGCCGCAGCCTGGAGCTCGCGGAGCGCGCGTGGGAGCTCGGCATCGACGCGGTCGAACTGCCGATCCAGTCCGCCGAGGACGTCGAGGCGCTGCGCCTCGTCGCCGAGGCCGCCCGCGGCACCACTCGCGTCGTCGGGGCCGGCACGGTGGTGAGCGCCGAGCAGGTGGAGCTCGCCGCCCGCGCGGGCGCCGCGTTCACCGTGAGCCCCGGTTTCGACGAGGCCGTGGTGCGCGCCTCCGCGGCGGCCGGGCTGCCGCCCCTGCCGGGCGTCGCGACGGCCACCGAGGTGCAGCGGGCCGCGGCGCTCGGCCTCAGCTGGCTGAAGGCTTTCCCCGCCGCCTCGCTCGGGCCGCGCTGGTTCCGGGCGATGCGCGGCCCGTTCCCCGCGGTGCGCTTCGTCGCGACGGGCGGCCTCGACGCCGGGAACGCCGGCGACTTCCTCGCCGCCGGGGTACGCTCGGTGGCGGTCGGCTCGGCGCTCGAGGACGAGTCGCAGCTCGCGCGTCTCGCCGAGCTGCTGCGACGGGGCTGACAGGGCCGGTTCGGGCTGGCAGGATGCCGCCATGGGAACCGTCACCGAGTACCTCGACGCGCGCAGCGGGCCCGAACGGGCCGCGCTCGAGCGGGTCATCCGCATCGCGCGCGAACTCGCGCCGGACGCGAGCGAGGGGGAGAGCTACGGCATGCCGGCCCTGCTGCACCGGGGCAAGGGCCTCGTCTCGGCGATGCAGGCGAAGCACCACCTCGGCTTCTACCCGTTCAGCGGCACGGTGCTCGAGGGCTTCGCGGACGAGCTCGCGGGCTTCGCCTGGTCGAAGGGCACGGTGCAGTTCAGCGCCGAGCACCAGCTGCCCGACGAACTGCTGCGCCGCATCCTGCGTGCTCGCATCGCCGAGATCGACGCGCGCCTCGACGGTCGCTGAGCCGGGCCGGACGCGAAGACGGCGGATGCCGCAGGCCTGCGCCTGCGGCATCCGCCGTGGTGACCGGCTGGATCAGCCGATGCGGATCATCTTCTTGTTGACGAACTCGTCGGCGCCGAAGCGGCCGAGCTCGCGGCCCGAGCCCGAGCGCTTGATGCCGCCGAAGGGCAGCTCGGCGCCGTCGGCGCCGACGACGTTCACGAAGACCATGCCGGCCTCGATCTTGTCGGCGACGCGGAGGGCCTGCTCGCGGTCGGTGGTGAAGACGTAGGAGCCGAGGCCGAACGGGGTGTCGTTCGCGAGCTCGACGGCGGCGTCCTCGTCGGCGACCTTGAACACCTGCGCGACCGGGCCGAAGAACTCCTCGTGGAAGGCGTCCGAGCCGGGCTTCACGTCGGTGAGGATCGTGGCGGAGTAGTAGTTGTCGCTGCGGGTGCCGCCCGAGTGCAGGGTGGCGCCCTGGGCGACGGCGCGGTCGACCTGCTCCTGCAGGGTGTCGGCGGCCTTCGCCGAGGACAGCGGGCCGAGCGCGGTGCCGTCCTTGGCCGGGTCGCCCTCCTCGACGGCGTTCATCGCGGCAGTGAACTTCTCGAGGAAGGGCTCGTAGAGCTCCTCGGCGACGATGAAGCGCTTGGCCGCGTTGCAGGCCTGGCCGTTGTTGTCGACGCGGGCCATGACGGCCGCCTCGACGGTCGCGTCGAGGTCGTCGGTCGAGAGCAGGATGAAGGGGTCGGAGCCGCCGAGCTCGAGCACGACCTTCTTCAGGTGGCGGCCGGCGATCTCGGCGACCTTCGCGCCGGCGCGCTCCGAGCCGGTGAGCGAGACGCCCTGCACGCGCGGGTCGGCGATGACGGTCTCGATCTGCTCGTGCGAGGCGTAGATGTTGACGTAGGCGCCCTCGGGGAAGCCGGCGTCGAGGAAGATGCGCTCGATCGCGGCGGCCGACTCGGGGCACTGCTCGGCGTGCTTCAGCAGGATGGTGTTGCCGATGATGAGGTTCGGGCCGGCGAAGCGGGCCACCTGGTAGTAGGGGAAGTTCCACGGCATGATGCCGAGCAGCGGCCCGAGCGAGGAGCGGCGGATGAGCGCCGAGCCCTCGCCCGCGAGCAGCTCGATCTCCTCGTCGGCGAGGAGCGACTCGGCGTTGTCGGCGTAGTACTCGTAGATCGCGGCCGAGAACTCGACCTCGCCGACGGCCTGCTCGCGGGGCTTGCCCATCTCGCGGACGATGATGTCGGCCAGCTCGTCGATGCGCTCGGTGTGCAGCTCGGCGACGCGGCGGACGAGGGCGGCGCGCTCGGCGACGGTGGAGTTCTTCGACCAGGTGCGGTGCGCCTCGGTGGCCTTGGCGATCGCGGCCTGCAGCGCCTCGTCGGTGATCGTGTCGTAGCTCTTGACGACCTCGCCGGTGGCGGGGTTGGTCACGGCATAGGGCATGGGGTTCTCCTTCTCGGGTGCACGCACGCCAGAGTCCGTCTGCCGCGGTGCATACGCTCGTCCTTCAAAGATATAGCAGCGGATGATTGATCGGGACTGGTCTCTGCGGATGCACAGCTGGAACTGGCGCGATTGCTCGTGCATCAGTGCTGCATCATTCATGATGCGGTAGCCTGGTCGCATGCGCACCACCGTCGATCTCCCGCCGGCCGTGCACCATCGCGTGCGCGAGCTCGCCGCCTCACGGCACCAGTCGATGTCCCGCGTGATCGCCGACCTGACCATGACGGGGCTCGCCGGCCTGCAGGTCGAGGTCGAGTACACCCGCGATCCGCAGTCCGGCCTGCCGGTGCTGAGTCTCGGCCGAGCCGTCGGCGACGCCGAGGTGGCCGACGCGCTCGACGACGAATGACGACCCGCTTCCTGCTCGATGCGAACGTGCTCATCGCGCTCACTGTCGCCGAGCACGTGCACCACGAGCGTGCGAGTGCCTGGTTCGCCGGGGTCGAGCAGGCCGCGGTCTGCCCGATCGTCGAGGGTGCGCTGCTGCGATTCCTCGTGCGACTCGGGGTGCCGCCGAGCTCCGTCCGCGCCATGCTGCTGGCGCTGCACGATGATCCCCGCATCGACTTCTGGTCCGAGTCGCTGTCGTACACCGAGGTCGAGTTCGGGCACGTGACCGGGCACCGCCAAGTGACCGACGCCTATCTCGCGGCGCTCGCGCGGCACCATCGGGGGCGGCTGGCGACCCTCGATGAGGCGCTGCACGCGGCGCTGCCGGAGTCCACGCTGCTCGTGCCGCGCTGATCCGGCGGCACCGAGTCACGAAGAAAGCTCAGGCCGGGGCGACGAGCACGCGGAACGGCGTCGAGGCGCAGTCGAGCGCGGCGGCGGAGGAGCTCGCGAGCTGTCCGACCTGGAGCGAGGGCTCGGTCGAGAGCACGACGCGGCCGTCGGCGTTCACGAGGGCGAGCGGCGCGTCGACCGCGAGGAAGCCGGCGAGCAGCTCCCGCTCGAGCCGGCGCACGGCGACGTCGGCGCCGACGACCCCGACCATCCGCTCGCCGTCGGCGGCGTGCGCGGGCATCGTCAGAGTGAGGATGTAGTCGCAGGTGCAGAGGTGGTCGACGAACGGCCCGGTGACGTGCGCGTGCCGCGTCGTCGCGGGGATGCGGTACCACTCGAGGGCGCGGAAGTCCCGCAGGTACTCCGTGTAGCCCCGGGTGGAGAGGTCGAGCCGGGTGGGGCCGTCGGTCGAGCCGAGCACGGGGTTGTCGTCGAGCGGGCCGAGCCACCAGGCGAAGTGCACGTCGCGGCCGTGCACGATCTCGCCGTCGGCGATGAAGCCGGCGCCGACGAGCAGGGCGTCGGGCTCGACGAGCCGGGGGATGACGAGCTCCGACACGAGCTGGTCGAGGGCGAGTGGCTTCACGCCGGGCGCGATCGCCCGTTCGATCGGTGCGCGCCACGCGGCGAGCTGCTCGAAGACGCCCGTGAACAGCCGGGACACGGCCTCGGCGGCCGCCTCGGCGCCGGCGGGCAGCGCGGGCTCAGTCATCGATCCCACCCCCTCGTTCGACGCGGGCCTTTGCGGCGAGCAGCCGTTCGGCGAGGCTCGCGACGAGGGCGCCGGCGGCGGCGCGGGCCTCGGCGGGGCGATGCGCGGCCACCGCGGCGACGATGCGTCGGTCGGTCTCGGCGGCGCTCGCGCGCTCGTCCGCCTCGTCGAGGCCGACCAGCAGCAGCGGCCCCGCGTCGGCCTGCAGCCGGATCTGCTCGCGCACGAGGCGCGCCGACTGGCTGAGCACGGCGAGCTCGAGGAAGAACCCGCCCTGGTTCGTGCGGGCGGATGCCGCGGTGCCGAAGTCGGCCGCGTCGAGCCACTCGGCGAGGCGGACGGCCTCGGGCTCGGCGGCGCGCTCGGCGGCGCGCTCGGCGATGCCCGCGAGGATCGCGCCGAAGTAGACGGCCATGTCGCTGAGCTCGACCTGGGCGAGCGCGCGCAGCCTCGCCGTGAGCAGCGCGCGGTGCTCGGCGTCGTCGTGCACGACGAAGCTGCCGCCCTCGCGGCCGCGCCGGGTCTCGACGAGGCCGGCGTCGCGGAGGATGCCGAGCCCCTCGCGCACGGTGATGAGCGCGACGCCGAAGCGTCGGGCGAGCTCGGGCTCGCTCGGCAGGCGTTCCCCGGGGTGCAGCACCCCGAGCACGATGCCGTCGGTGAGCCGCTGCGCGACCTGCTCGGCACGGCCGGCGTCCGACAGCTGCGCGAACACGGCCTCGCGCGCTCCCGGGCCCACCCTCGATCCCATAGCGCACAGCTTTTCACAGGAGTTAAAGATTCACTATAGGATGAATGAAGATCGACGGTGATGGAGGCGAGCGATGACGAGTGAGACCGAGCGGCCGGGCGTGCTCGCGGGGCTCCGCGTCGCCGACTTCTCCCGCGTCCTCGCCGGCCCCTACGCCACCATGACGCTCGCCGACTTCGGCGCCGACGTGATCAAGATCGAATCGCCCGCAGGCGACGACACCCGGCACTGGAAACCGCCCGTCGACCCCGCCGGCAACGCCACCTACTTCGGCAGCGTGAACCGCAACAAGCGCTCCGTCGCGCTCGACCTCACGAGCGAGGCCGGCCTCGCCGAGGCCAAGCGCCTCGCCGCGAGCGCCGACGTCGTGATCGAGAACTTCCGCCCCGGGGTGATGGCCCGCTTCGGGCTCTCGTACGACGAGGTGCGGGAGCTGAACCCGCGCGCGGTCTACTGCTCCATCACGGGCTTCGGCACCGGGGAGGGGGCCGCGCTCGCCGGCTACGACCTGCTCGTGCAGGCCGTCGGCGGGCTCATGTCGATCACCGGCGAGCCCGAGGGCGAACCGGCGAAGGCGGGCGTCGCCCTCGTCGACGTGCTCTGCGGCCAGAACGCCGTCGCCGGCATCCTGCTCGCCCTCCGCGAGCGCGAGCGCACCGGCCGCGGTCAGCTCGTCGAGGTGAACCTGCTGCAGAGCCTGCTCGCCGCGCTCACGAACCAGGCCGCGTCGACGCTCGTGACCGGGCGGGCGCCGCGCCGCCTCGGCAACCAGCACCCCTCCATCGCGCCCTACGCCGTGTTCCCCGCCGCCGACCGCGACCTCGTCATCGCCGTCGGCAACGACAAGCAGTTCCGGGCGCTCACGGCCGAGCTCGGCATCCCCGGCCTCGCCGACGACGAACGCTACGCGACGAACGAGGCGCGCGTCGCCCACCGCGACCACCTGCGGGCCGAGCTCGAGGCCGCGCTCGCCGCCGCTCCCGCCGCAGCGTGGGTCGCTCGTTTCGCCGAGCGCGGCGTGCCGGCCGGCCTCGTCAACGACGTCGCCGAGGCCATCGCCTTCGCCGAATCCCTCGGGCTCGAGCCCGTCGCCGAGATCGCGCAGAGCCGCACCGTCGCGAACCCGATCGGGCTCTCCGAGTCCGCCCCCGCCTACCGCACCCCGCCGCCCGCACTCGACCAGCACGCGGGCGCCGACTGGAACGACGCCTCGACCGGCCAAGGAAAGGAATCCCGATGACCACCGCACCCCGCATCGACCAGGTCTTCGACTTCGACGAGCTGCTGAGCGAGGAGGAGCGCGGCTGGCAGCAGCGGGCCCGTGCGTTCGCGCAGGACCGCATCCTGCCGATCATCGAGGACGACTTCGAGCAGAAGCACTTCCGCAAGGAGCTCATCCCCGAGCTCGGCGCCGCGGGCTTCCTCGGCATGCACCTGAGCGGCTACGGCTGCGCGGGCGCCGGCGCGGTGAGCTACGGCCTCGTCTGCCTCGAGCTCGAGGCCGCCGACTCGGGCTGGCGCACCTTCGTCTCCGTGCAGGGCTCGCTCGCGATGAGCGCCATCCACAAGTACGGCTCGGAGGAGCAGAAGCAGCAGTGGCTGCCCGGCATGGCCAAGGGCGAGCTGATCGGCTGCTTCGCGCTCACCGAGCCGCAGGGCGGCAGCGACCCCGCCGCGATGACGACCGTCGCCCGCCGCGATGGCGACGGCTGGGTGCTCGACGGCGCGAAGCGCTGGATCGGGCTCGCCTCGCTCGCCGATGTCGCCGTCGTCTGGGCCCGGGTCGAGGACGACTCGCTCCCCTCGACGGGCTCGGGGAACCAGGGCGGCAAGGCCGTGCGCGGCTTCCTCGTGCCGACGACGACCCCGGGCTTCACCGCCACCCCGATCGACGGCAAGCTCTCGATGCGGGCGAGCGTGCAGTGCGACATCGAGCTCGACGGCGTGCGGCTCCCCGCCGACGCGATCCTGCCGGGCGCCGAGGGGCTCTCCGGGCCGTTCGGCTGCCTGAACGAGGCGCGCTACGGCATCGTCTGGGGCGCGATGGGCGCCGCGCGGTCCTGCCTCGAGGTCGCCCTCGACCGCTCGATCACCCGCGAGGTCTTCGGCAAGCCGATCGGCGCGAACCAGCTCACCCAGGCGAAGCTCGCCGACATGCTGCTCGAGGTCGAGAAGGGCATGCTGCTCGCGCTGCACCTCGGCCGCCGCAAGGAGGCCGGCCGGCTCACCCCGGCCCAGATCTCGGTCGGCAAGCTGAACAGCGTGCGCGAGGCGCTCGCCATCGCCCACGAGGCGCGCACCATCCTCGGCGGCGACGGCATCACCAACGCCTTCCCGGTGATGCGGCACGCGGCGAACCTCGAGTCGGTGCGCACCTACGAGGGCACCGACGAGATCCACCAGCTCATCCTCGGCCGGGCGCTGACCGGCCTGAACGCGTTCTGAGCAGAGGGGGCAGCGATGACGACTGTCGACGAGGCCGTCCGCGCGGCCGCCGCCAGCGGGCTCGAGCGCAGCGAGCGCGGCGATCGGGCGGGCTGGCTCCGCGCGATCGCCGACGCACTCGAGGCGCACCGCGCCGAGCTCGTCGAGCTCGCGAACCGGGAGACCCACCTCTCCGAGGCCCGGCTCGACGGCGAGGTCACCCGCACCGCGACGCAGCTGCGCTTCTTCGCGGGGGTCATCGAGGAGGGCTCCTACCTCGAGGCGACCCTCGACCGTCCCGACGCCTCGCTGCTGCCGCCGCGGCCCGATCTGCGGCGCATGCTGCGTCCGCTCGGGGTCGTCGCCGTGTTCGCGGCGTCGAACTTCCCCTTCGCCTTCTCGGTGCTCGGCAACGACACCGCCTCGGCGCTCGCCGCCGGCGACCCCGTCGTCGTGAAGGCGCACCCGGGGCATCCCGAGCTGTCCCGCCGCACCGCGGCGATCGCCCGCGAGGCGCTCGCCGCGGCCGGCGGCCCGGCCGACGCGCTCGTGCTCGTCGAGGGGATGGATGCCGGCATCGAGCTCGTGCGCCATCCGCTCGTGCGCGCGGTCGGCTTCACCGGCTCGACCCGCGGCGGCCGCGCGCTGTTCGACCTCGCCGCCTCGCGCCCCGAGCCGATCCCGTTCTACGGCGAGCTCGGTTCGATCAACCCGGTCGTCGTGACGCCGGCCGCCGCCGCGGAGGACGCGGCCGGGCTCGCCGCGGGACTCGCCGGCTCGTTCACCCGCGACGGCGGCCAGTACTGCACGAAGCCGGGCCTCGTGTTCGTGCCCCGCGGCACCGGCTTCGAGGCCGCGCTCGCGACGGCTGCCGCCGAGGCCCCCGGCCAGCGCCTGCTCACCGAGGGCATGACGAGCGCGTTCGCCGAGGGGGCGAGCGGCATCGCCGCACGCGACGACGTCGAGCTCCTCGTCGACGGCGGCGCCTCGCCGGAGCCCGGCGTGTCCCGGCCGACCGTGGTCGCCACCGACATCGCGGCGTTCCTCGCCGAGCCGGCCGCGTTCCAGGAGGAGCACTTCGGCCCGCTCACCCTCCTCGTGCGCTACGACGACGCCGCGCCCGGCGGGGAGCTCGACCGGGCCCTCGCCACGCTCGAGGGCAGCCTCACCGGCACCGTCCGGCACGCGGCATCCGACGACGACGAACTCGTGACGCGGGCGAGCGCCGCGCTCGCCCGCATCGCCGGCCGCGTGCTCTACAACGGCTGGCCGACGGGCGTCGCGATCGCCTGGGCGCAGCACCACGGCGGCGGATGGCCCGCCTCGACCGCGTCCGTGCACACCTCGGTCGGCGCGAGCGCGATCCGGCGCTTCCTCACCCCCGTCGCGTACCAGGACGCGCCGCAGCAGGTGCTCCCGGTCGAGCTGCGCGACGGCAACCCGGCGGGCGTGCCGCGCCGGGTGGACGGGGTGCTCGAGGCGTAGCGCCGCCGGCGGCGGGAATGCAACGCGGCGTCACGCGGTTTCTGGAAGTCGGCGCCCTGTGCTGGACTACCGGGCGTCCCACCAGCGCCGCACACCCGCGGCCTTCCGAAACGGAGCACCACCGATGCCCAGTCCCCGCCGTCTCCGCGCCGCCATCGGCGCCGCCGCATCCCTCGCCGCCGTGATCGCCCTCGCCGCCTGCTCGAGCGGCGGCGCCGGCTCGGCGACCCAGAGCGGCTCGGCGGACGACGAGTACGGGCTGCTGAAGCCTGGCACGCTGACCGTCGCGACCGAGGGCACCTACCGGCCGTTCACCTACCACGAGGAGGGCTCGGGCGAGCTCGTCGGCTACGACGTCGAGGTCGCCGAGGCGGTCGCCGACGAGCTCGGGCTGAAGGTCGAGTTCCAGGAGACCCAGTGGGACGCGATCTTCGCGGGCCTCGAGGCGGGCCGCTTCGACGTCATCGCGAACCAGGTCTCGATCAACCCGGAGCGCGAGGAGAAGTACCTCCTCTCGACCCCGTACACCGTCTCGCCGAGCGTCGTCGTCGTGAAGGACGGCGACACCTCGATCACGAGCTTCGCCGACCTGAAGGGCAAGACCACCGCGCAGTCGCTGACGAGCAACTTCTACACGCTCGCCGAGGAGGCGGGCGCGAACGTGCAGGCCGTCGAGGGCTGGGCCCAGGCCGTCGCGCTGCTCGAGCAGGGTCGCGTCGACGCGACCGTCAACGACGAGCTGACCTACCTCGACTACGTCAAGGAGCACCCCGACGCGAAGCTCGCCGTCGCGGCCGAGACCGACCCGACCCAGAGCGCCTTCGCCTTCACCAAGCAGAAGACCGCGCTCGTGAAGGCCGTCGACGAGGCGCTCGCGAAGCTGCAGGCCGACGGCACGCTCGCGAAGATCGGCGAGAAGTACTTCGGCCAGGACGTCTCCCAGTAGTACCGTCCTGACTATGGCCGACGGCTGGCAGCTCTTCCTCGATTCCTTCTGGCCGATCGTCTGGGGCGCGGTGAGCGGGACCATCCCGCTCGCCCTCGCCTCCTTCGCGATCGGACTCGTGCTCGCCCTGGGCGTCGCGCTCATGCGGCTCTCCCGGAACCGGGTGGTCTCGGGCATCGCCCGGGTGTACATCTCGATCATCCGCGGCACGCCGCTGCTCGTGCAGCTCTTCGTGATCTTCTACGGGCTGCCGGCGATCGGCGTCGTCATCGATCCGTGGCCGAGCGCGATCGCGGCGTTCTCGCTGAACGTCGGCGGCTATGCCGCCGAGATCATCCGGGCGGCGATCCTCTCGGTGCCGAAGGGGCAGTGGGAGGCCGGCTACACGATCGGGATGTCGCACGCGACGACCCTGCGGCGGATCATCCTGCCGCAGGCGGCCCGCGTGTCGGTGCCGCCGCTGTCGAACTCGTTCATCTCGCTCGTGAAGGACACCTCGCTCGCCTCGCTCATCCTCGTGACCGAGCTGTTCAAGGTGTCGCAGCAGATCGCGGCCTTCAGCCAGGAGTTCATGCTCCTCTACCTCGAGGCCGCACTCGTCTACTGGATCATCTGCCTGGCGCTGTCGAGCGGGCAGAGCGCCCTGGAGCGGAGGCTCGATCGCTATGTCGCCCACTGATCCCGTGCCCACTGATCCCGTGCCCGCTCAGCCCGTGCCCGCTGAGCGCCCGCTGCTGACGGCGACGGGCCTCCGGAAGGCCTTCGGCGAGAACGAGGTGCTGCGCGGCATCGACTTCGAGGTGCGCCGCGGCGAGGTCGTCGTGCTGATCGGCCCGAGCGGCTCGGGCAAGACGACCGTGCTGCGCTCGCTGAACGGGCTCGAGACCCCCGACGCGGGCGTGCTCGACCTCGACGGCGGCCCCGTGATCGACTTCGCGGCGCAGACGCTCGGCCCCGCGAAGGCGGCGAAGCAGCAGCGGCTCGCCCTGCGCGACCGCTCGGCGATGGTGTTCCAGCACCACAACCTGTTCCCGCACCTCACCGTGCTCGAGAACGTCATCGAGGGCCCGGTGCAGGTGCAGCGCGTGCCGAAGGCGCGGGCGATCGCGGAGGCGACGGCGCTGCTCGAACGCGTCGGCCTCGCCGAGAAGCGCGACGCGTACCCCTTCGAGCTGTCCGGCGGGCAGCAGCAGCGGGTCGGCATCGTACGGGCGCTCGCGCTGAAGCCCGACCTGCTGCTCTTCGACGAGCCGACGAGCGCGCTCGACCCCGAGCTCGTCGGCGAGGTGCTGCAGGTGATCGCGGAGCTCGCCCGCGAGGGCTGGACGATGGTGGTCGTCACGCACGAGCTCGCCTTCGCCAGGCAGGCCGCCGACCAGGTGCTGTTCCTCGACGGCGGCGTGGTCGTCGAACGCGGCACGCCGCAGGAGCTCTTCACCGCGCCGCGCGAGGAGCGCACGCGTCGATTCCTCGACCGCATCCTGCGCCCGCTCGACTGAGCGGCCCGGCCCCGGCGGTAGCGTTGGGGGATGACTCCGCGCACCGACGGCCTCGCGTCGCCGGCCCGGGCGCGGGCGTTCACGAGGGCCAGACGGCTCGCCACCGGTCGGCAGCGCCGTGCGCTCGGCTGGTTCCGGCTCGGCATCGCCGCGCTCGAGGTCGTGGCCCTCATCGGCAACTTCGTCTACGTGCTCGGCTTCCGCGCCTTCGCCACCGCGAACTTCTTCAGCTACTTCACCGTGCAGTCGGCGTTCGCGGCGGTCGCGACGCTCGTGCTCGCGGGCGGCTACGCCCTGCTCGCGCCGCGCGACCCCCGCTGGCTCGGCACGCTCCGCACGATCGTGACCGTGTACGTCGTGATCTCGGGCATCGTCTTCGCCCTCATCGTGGCGAACGCCTCGACCCGCGACTACCGCATCGAGGTGCCCTGGTCGGACACGCTGCTGCACTTCGTCGTCCCCGCGCTCGCGCTCGTCGCCTGGACCGTCGACGCCGCCCTCGCGGTGAACCCGCGGGTGCCGTGGTCGACGCTCGTGTGGGTGCTCGGCTACCCGGTGCTGTGGCTCGGCTACACGCTCGTCCGCGGCGCCGACGTCGGCTGGTACCCGTACTTCTTCCTCGACGAGACGCAGGTGGGCGGCCCGTGGGGCGTCGCGCTCTACTGCGCGGTCGTGCTCGTGATCTTCGTGAGCGTGACGGCCGGGCTCGTCGCGCTCAACCGCGGGCTGTGGCGTACGGCGAGAGATCGACGAGCACGGCGTTCTGGAACGTCTGATCGTCGAGCCGGTCGAGCAGCCGTGCCTGCGACGCCGCGATGACGCCGACGAGCACGGGCTCGCCGCCGAGGTCGATCCAGCCCGCGACATGCGAGGGCGTCTCGACGGTGAGCAGCTGCGGCATCGCCGCCTGCGCGTCGGCCGTCGTCTCGCCCTCGCCCGGAGTCGCATCCCGCCAGAACGCCTCCTCGAAGCGGAGCCAGACCAGCTCGACGGCGCCCGTGCGGAGGGCGGCGATCGCCTCCTGATGCCCGGCGGGCAGCGCCGGCTCGAACGCGAAGGCGTCGGACTGCAGCACCCCGAGGGGGACGGCGACGATCACGCGGTCGGCGGCGACGGACTCGCCGGAGTCGAGACGCAGGCCGACCCGCCGATCGGTGATCGTGACCCGGGTGACCGCGCTGCCCGCGGCGACGTCGAGGCCGTCGGCGAGCCGGTCGGTGACGTCGGCGAGCCGACCGGTGACGAGGCGGCGGGAGGCCCCGGCGAGCCCCGCGAAGTCGGTGCGCCCCGAGACGAGGGTGGCGCCCGCGCCGGTCAGCGGTTCGACGCCCGTGCGGATGGCGTGCTGCACCCAGGCGAGCCCCTCGGGCGGCAGCTCGCTCGCGCCGCTCGCGCGGAGCGCGTCGGCGAGGGAGCGGTCGACGTCCTGCGCCAGGGCCCACTCCTGCGCGCGGGCGAGGGCGTCGGGGCCGGTGGCGGGCACCTCGAGCACCGTGCCGTCGGCGGCCCGGGTCCGGGTGCTGCTCGCGAAGGGCTCCGTCGCGACGTCGCTCGCCGAGAGCAGGGCGGTGAGCTCCTCGTCGTCGTCCACGAAGAGCGGGCCGAGCTCGACCTGGCGGCCGAACGCGGCATCCTCCACCGAATCGATGCGCCCGCCGATGCGCGTGCGCGCCTCGACGACGATGACCTCGAAGCCCTCGTCCTGCAGCACGCGGGCCGCGGCGAGCCCCGCGAGGCCGGCGCCGACGACGGCGACGCGCTCGCCGGGCTCGGCGCGCTCGACGAGCGAGCGGGCGGCGAGGCGGCCGGAGGAGAGCGCGCCCTGCAGCGTGCCCGGCGCCTCGGCCGAGCAGGCCTCGCCGGCGAACCAGACGCGGTCGGCGACGGGCTCGGCGAGCGCCTCGCGCAGCTCGGGCGTCGTGCCGACGGCCTGGAAGCCGAAGGCGCCGCGGGCGAAGGGGTCGGTCGCCCAGGTGGAGCGGCGCATGGCGCTCGGCAGCGGGATGCCGGCCGGCGCGCTCGGCGTCGGAGTGGGGGAGAGGCTCGGAGTCGGCGCGGGCGAGCCGCTCGGGGTCGGCTTCGGGCCCGTCGTGCAGCTCGCGAGCGCGAGCGAGGCGGCCCCCGCCAGCCCCGCGGCCAGGAGCGCTCGGCGGCTCATGCCGCCACCGTCAGCCCGCTCCCGCATGCCTCTCAGGCTAGCCGGAAACGCGAGATCGCCCGCGTCCATGCGGACGCGGGCGATCGTCGGGGTCGTGCTGCGGCTCAGGCGGTGTAGCCGTCGGCCACCGTGAGGGCCTCGTCGATGACGTCGAGACCGCGCACGAGCTCGTCCTCGGTGATGACGAGCGGCGGGGCGACGTGCGTGCGGTTGAAGTGCACGAAGGGCGAGACGCCGTTCTGCTTGCACGCCGCGGCGAGCGCGGCCATCGGGGCGGCGGCCGCCCCCGAGGCGTTGAACGGCACGAGCGGCTCGCGGGTCTCGCGGTCCTTCACGAGCTCGATCGCCCAGAACAGGCCGAGGCCGCGAACGTCGCCGACCGAGGGGTGCTTCGCCTGCAGCTCGGCGAGGCGCGGGGCGACGACGCGCTCGCCCAGGTCGCGGACCCGCTCGAGGATGCCGTCGCGCTCGAACACCTCGAAGGTCGCCACGCCGGCCGCGCAGGCGAGCGGGTGCCCCGAGTAGGTGAGCCCGCCCGGGAAGGCGACCGTGTCGAAGTGCGCGGCGATCCGCTGCGAGATGACGACGCCGCCGAGCGGCACGTAGCCCGAGTTCACGCCCTTCGCGAAGGTGATCAGGTCGGGGGTCACGCCGAAGTGGTTCACCGCGAACCACTCGCCGATGCGCCCGAAGCCGACCATGACCTCGTCGGCGATGTAGACGATGCCGTAGCGGTCGGCGAGCTCGCGCACGCCCTGCAGGTAGCCGGGCGGCGGCACGAGCACGCCGTTCGTGCCGACGACGGTCTCGATGATGATCGCGGCGATCGTCGAGGCGCCCTCGAGCACGATGACCTGCTCGAGGTGGGCGAGGGCGCGCGCCGTCTCCTCCTCGGGGCTCGTCGAGCCCCACGCGGAGCGGTACTCGTAGGGGCCGAAGAAGTGCGCCACGCTGCCGTCGCTCGGCTCGTTCGCCCAGCGCCGCGGGTCGCCCGTGAGCGAGATCGCGGTGGCGGTCGAGCCGTGGTAGCTGCGGTACATCGAGAGCACCTTGCGGCGCCCGGTGACCTGGCGGGCCATCCGCACCGCGTACTCGTTCGCGTCCGCGCCGCCGTTGGTGAAGAACACCTTGTCGAGGTCGCCGGGGGCGACCTCGGCGATGCGGCGGGCGAGCTCGCCGCGCACATCGGAGGCCATCGACGGCTGGATCGTCGCGAGCCGGCCCGCCTGCTGCTGGATCGCGGCGACGAGGTCGGGGTGCTGGTGGCCGAGGTTCAGGTTCACCAGCTGGCTCGAGAAGTCGAGGTAGGCGTTGCCCTGGTAGTCCCAGAACGTCGAGCCCTCGCCCGTGGCGACGGGCAGCGGGTCGATGAGGGCCTGCGCGCTCCAGGAATGGAACACGTGCGCGCGGTCGTCCGCGCGCACCTGCGCGTCGCCGGCGGCGTCGGGCAGGGCGTGCGTCGCGCCGTGGCGGTCGGTGTAGCTGGCGGTCTCGGTCAGCGTGTCGGTCATGATGCTCCTTGCCGGTTCAGCGAGGCGGGTCAGTGGTTCTGCGGGAAGCCGAGGTTGATGCCGCCGTGCTGGGCCGGGTCGAGCCAGCGGCTCGTGATCGCCTTCTCGCGGGTGAAGAAGTCGAAGCCGTGCGCGCCGTAGGCCTTCGCGTCGCCGAACAGCGACTGCTTCCAGCCGCCGAAGGAGTGGTAGGCGACCGGCACGGGGATCGGCACGTTGATGCCGATCATGCCGACCTGGACCTCGTTCTGGAAGCGGCGGGCCGCGCCGCCGTCGTTCGTGAAGATCGCAGTGCCGTTGCCGAACTGGCCGGAGTTGATGAGCTCGAGGCCCTCGTCGTAGCTCGCGACGCGGACGACCGAGAGCACCGGTCCGAAGATCTCCTCGGTGTAGGCGCGCGAGGTGGTGGGCACCTTGTCGAGCAGGGTCGGGCCGAAGAAGAAGCCGTCCTCGTGGCCGTCGACCGTGAAGCCGCGGCCGTCGACGACGATCTCGGCGCCGTCGGCCTCGGCGATGTCGACGTAGGAGGAGACCTTGTCGCGGTGCACCGCGGTGATGAGCGGACCCATGTCGGGCTCGACCCCGTCGGTGCCCGCGCCGTTGCCGATCTTCAGCTTCGCGATGCGCTCGGTGATCTTCGCGATCAGCTCGTCGGCGACGGGCTCGACGGCGAGCACGACCGAGATGGCCATGCAGCGCTCGCCCGCGGCGCCGTAGCCCGCGTTGATGGCCTGGTCGGCGACGAGGTCGAGGTCGGCGTCGGGCAGCACGAGCATGTGGTTCTTCGCACCGCCGAGGGCCTGCACGCGCTTGCCGTGCTTGGAGGCGGTCTCGTAGATGTACTGCGCGATCGGGGTGGAGCCGACGAAGGAGATCGACTGCACGATCGGCGAGGTGAGCAGGCCGTCGACGGCGAGCTTGTCGCCCTGCAGCACGGTGAAGACGCCGTCGGGCAGGCCGGCCTCCTTCCACAGCTCGGCGAGCCAGAGGGCGGCGCTCGGGTCCTTCTCGCTCGGCTTCAGCACGACGGCGTTGCCCGCGGCGATCGCGATGGGGAAGAACCACATCGGCACCATGGCGGGGAAGTTGAAGGGGCTGATGATGCCGACGACGCCGAGGGGCTGCTTGATCGAGTACACGTCGATGCCCGTCGAGGCGCTCTCGGAGAAGGCGCCCTTGATGAGCGAGGGGAAGCCGGTCGCGAGCTCGACGACCTCCTGGCCGCGGAGGATCTCGCCCATCGCGTCGGAGAGCACCTTGCCGTGCTCGGCGGTGATGATCGCGGCGAGCTCGCCCCGGCGGGCGTTCAGCAGCTCGCGGAAGGCGAAGAGCACGCTCTGGCGCTTGGCGATCGAGTAGCCGCTCCAGATCTCGAAGCCGGCCTGCGCCGAGGCGATGGCCGCGTCGATCTCGGCCTGGTCGGCGAGGGCGACCTCGGCCTGGACGGCGCCCGTGGCCGGGTTGAAGACGGGGGCGGTGCGGCCCGAGTTCGAGGCGCGGTGGCCGCCGTCGACCCAGTGGCCGATGACCGGCACCTGGGCCGTCGAGCTCGTGGCGGATGCGGTCTCGGTCGTGCTCATTGCGTCTCCTCCTGGGGGGGTCGAACCGGCCGGGCCGGACAGAATGCCCGGAGCTCGGCTAAGCTTGTGTTTCCCAGTGTTGCAGAGCCGAAGTGAGTGAAGCGGTGGCAGATCGTCGCGAAGATGAGTCGATCCGAACGGAACGTCCGAGCCCGGTCGCCGACGGTGCAGGACTGCCGACGGTGCGCGAGCTCCTCGCCCTCCCTGCGCTCGCCGAGGGCGTGCCCGAGGTGCTCGTCGGCGGCGAGGCGCTCGACGCCCGGGTGCGCTGGGCGCACGTCTCGGACAGCGCCGGGGTCGCCCGCCTCCTCGACGGCGGTGAGCTGCTGCTCACGACCGGCTCCGGCTGGCCGACCGAGCCGGAGGAGCTGGCCGGGCTGATCGGCGGCCTCGTCGACGCCGGGCTCGCGGGCCTCGTGCTCGAACTCGGCGTGCACTACCGCTACGTGCCCGCCGTCGTCGCCGAGGCGGCCGAGCGCCGGGGCCTCGCGCTCGTCGCGCTGCACCGCGAGGTGAAGTTCGTCGCCCTCACCGAGGCGGTGCACGGCCGCATCATCTCCGCCCAGACCGCCGCGCTCGTCGCCCGCGACGAGGTGCGCGAGCGCTTCACCGGCCTCGCACTGCGCGGCTCCCCGGCGGACTTCATCGTGCGCCAGCTCGCGGCGACGCTCGGCTCGGGAGTCGTGCTCGAGAACCTCGCGCACGAGGTCGTGAGCGCCGAGGTGCCGCCGAGCGAGGAGGAGCCGCTGCTGCGGCAGTGGGAGGCGCGCTCCCGACGTGCGCACCGCGGTGACGCGGAGGGCTGGCTCATCGTGCCGGTCGAGGCGCGCGGGCTGCGCTGGGGGCACCTCGTGGCCCTCGCCGGCCCGGAGCATCCCGCCGGTCGCCACGCGGTGCTCGAGCAGGGCGCCACGGCGCTCGCCTTCGGCCGGCTCGCCGACGCGGGCGGCGACGAGTGGGCGCGCATCGGGCGGCAGCGGCTCGTCGACGCGCTCCTCGAGGGGCGCTTCGCCGCGCTGCCGAACGCCGCGGCGAGGCTCGAGGCGGCCGGGTTGCCGATCGCGCACGGGGTGCAGTTCGGCGTCGTCGCCTCGGGCGCCGAGATCTCCGGCGAGCGGGCGGATGCCGCGGCGCGCGCGCTCGGCGGGCGGGCGCTCGCCGGCGTGCTCACCGAGGGGCAGGCCCCGGCCGCCGTGCTGCTCGTCTCACTGCCGGAGGCGACGCGCTTCGCGGTCGACGAGACCGGCGTGCTCGCCTTCGCCCGCTCGCTCGTCGAGGAGCCGGCGGCCCGGGAACGGCTCGTGCTCTCGGTGGGACAGGCGGCGCACGGCCTCGCCGAGCTGCTCGCCTCGGTGCAGCAGGCGCGCGACCTCGCCCGGGTGCCGGTGCCGCGGGGCACGCGCGGGCCCGTCGTCCGGCGCGCCGACGACCGCCCGCTCGTGCGGCTGGTCACCTCGCTGCGCGACGACCACCGCCTGCAGGAGCACGGCGAGCGCATGCTCGCGCCGCTCATCGAGTACGACCTCGCCCGGGGCGGCGACCTGCTCGACGTGCTCGCGGCGATGCTCGCGCACCCGGGCAACCGCACGGCGGCCGCCTCCGCCTCGCACCTATCGCGCTCGGTGTTCTACCAGCGCATTGCGCTCATCGCCGAGCTCCTCGACGCCGACCTCGACGACGGCGAGACGCTCACGGCGCTCCATCTCGCGCTGCTCGTGCGGCGCAGCGGCGGCCGCTGAAGCAGGTTCAGGCATCCGTTTACTTGCTATTGACAAGTTGACTTGCAAAGAGCAAGCTAAAAGCGTCCACGCACCATCTCGACGACGAAATCGGAGCACGCCATGTCCGCCACCAGCATCTTCGTGAACCTCCCCACGACCGACCTCGAGCGCTCGAAGGCGTTCTACGAGGCGCTCGGCTTCAGCATCAACCCGCTCTTCACCGACGAGAACGCCGCCTGCGTGGTGCTCGACGAGAACGTGTACTTCATGGTGCTCACCCGCGACTACCTCGCCACCTTCACCGACAAGCAGATCATCGACCCGAAGACGCACGCGCAGGCGCTCATCGCGCTCAGCCGGGAGTCCCGCGAGGGCGTCGACGAGGTGCTCGCCAAGGGCCTCGCCGCGGGCGGCACCGAGCCGCGCGAGGCGCAGGACTACGGCTTCATGTACTCGCGCGACCTGGAGGACCCGGACGGCAACGTGCTCGAGTTCCTCTTCATGGAGCAGGCGGCCGCCGAGCAGGGCCCCGACGCGTACCTCGCCGGCCAGGCCTGACGAGGCGGCCGTGGGCACCCGCGCCGCGCGCGGCTTCGGCCAGTACAGCGGCGTCGCACGCGCTGTCGAGCGGGTCGGCGAACGGTGGGCGCTGCTCATCGTCCGCGACCTGCTCGGCGGTGCGCGCCGGTACAGCGACCTCAAGGCGTCCCTGCCCAGGATCCCGACGAACATCCTGAGCGACCGGCTCAAAGAGTTGCAGGAGGCGGGCCTCGTGCGCCGCGTGCCGAGCGTGCGCGGCGGCTATGAGCTCACCCCGCTCGGCCGCGGTCTCGAGCCCGTGGTCCTGGCGCTCGAGCGCTGGGGCTGGTCGGTCCTCGGCGATCCGGGCGAGGGCGAGACGATGAGCGCCGATGCGCTCGGCTTCGCGCTCTCCGCGGCATTCCGGCCGGATGCCGCGGCGGCGCTCCCGCCGACGGAGTACGTGCTGACGCTCTCCGGGGCGGAGCCGCCCGTGGCGGTCTCGGCGATCGTGGTCGCCGGCACCCTCGACGTCGTCCCCGTCGGCTCCGGCGCGCTGCCCCAGCCGCGACGGCGCTCCGCGCTCGAGCCGGTGCCGGAGGCGGTGCTCGAGCTCGAACTGACGCCCGCGGCGCTGCGCGCCCTGCTCGCCGACGGCGTGGCGGACCGCCCGGCGGCGGCACCGTTCGCCGGCGATGCCGAACTGCTCGAGCGCTTCACCCGCACCTTCCGCATCGAGCCCGTCGGGCCGCCTCCCGGCGCTGCGGGGTCCACGGGCGTCGCGGTCGCGTAGCCGTTACCGGAGCGATATCTCCGCGCCGCCCGGTGGACCGCATCGTGCGGATACGCTGAGCCGACCACTGCAGCTGAACGGCTTGGGGGAGACGATGACGGGAACGAGCGCGGGCGGGCGCGCCAGGATCGCGGGGGCGATCGCGACGATCGGCGCGTTGCTGCTCGCGGGCTGCGCGAGCGGGCCGGAGCCGACGCCGCGCCCGACGGCGAGCGAGACGCCGATCCCCACGCCGACGCCGTCACCCAGTCCCACGCCGAGCCCGACGCCCACCCCGACGGTGGCCGCGCCGGACCCGGCCGATCCGTCGAGCTGGCTGATCAGCGTCGACGGCATCGAGCCGATCCAGCGCGGGGCGGCCTACCCCGGGGCGATCGATTCGCTGACTGAGCTGTACTCGGTCGAGCCGTCCGGGCTGTGCCCGGAGCTCGTGTACCTGAAGCACCCCGACAAGGCAGGGCTGCTTGTGATCCTGTCGGACGACGGCTCCACGGTGCACCGGGTCTCGGTGTCGAGTTCGACGCGTGACGCCGGCTGGCCCCACGACGGCGGCGCGACCGCCGCGGGCATCAGGCTCGGATCGACCGAGGCTGAGCTCGCAGCCGCCTATCCGGATCTGGAGCTCGTGATCGATCGCCCCAGCTCGATCGTGTACGCGGTCGGCGACGACGCGGCGGGCTGGATCGATTTCCTCGTCATCGACGGCGTCGTCTGGAGCATCATCGCCGCAGACACGAAGTTCGTCCCGCAGGAGCTGTGCGCGTGAGCGTGCGAGGCGGTGCCGCCACGCTCGGGGGTCTCGCGATCGCGGCGCTGCTGCTCGCCGGCTGCGCGAGCGAGCCGAAGCCGACGCCGACCCCGACGGGGAGTGAGACGCCGACGCCCACCGCGACGCCGACGCCCACCGTGGCGGCCCCGGACCCCGCCGACGTCACCACCTGGGTCATCAGCGGCGCCGGATTCGGACCCGTCAGTCGCGGAGCGGCGTATCCGGGCGTCGCCGAGCCGCTCACCGCCTTCGAACTCGCGCCCGTCGACGAGGGCTGCCCGAGGCTCTCCACGCTCTCGCCGGTCGGGGACTCGTCGGACGCCGCGGCGCTGCTGCTCATCGTCTCGGAGGCGGGCGACGCCGTCGAGGACGTGTGGGTGTCCGGCTCGCCGGACGCCTCCGGCGCGCTGCCCCTCGCCCCGCGCACCGCCGAGGGCATCGGCCTCGGCTCGAGCACCGACGAGCTCACCGCCGCATATCCGGAGCTGCAGCAGATCGCTCAGGTGAGCGCGGAGGCCTTCGGCTACGCGGTCGGCGACGAGGAGCGCGGCTGGATCGACTTCATCGTGGTCGAGGACGTCGTCACGAGCATCGGCTCCTCGGCCGAGCCCCGGGCGCCGAAGGAGTTCTGCGGTTAGGCGAACGCCCGGCGCACCTCCTCGTGGGGCAGCGCGTAGCTCGCATGCCCGTCGCGGCCGACGAGGTCGCGGGCGGCGACGAGGGCGTTCGCGACGGCCTCCTCGACGGCCTCGACCGTGGCGCGGTAGAGCGGGTCGATCGCGCCCCACGGCACGAAGTCGAGCCGCTCGAGCCCCTGGTTCGCCCCGCGACCGAGCTGCGAGGTGAGGGCGCCGGGGTTCGCGGTGGAGAACGCGAGGAAGATGTCGCCCGAGAAGTGGCTGCCCGTCGTACCGGTGCGGGCGAGGCCCAGCGGCACCCGCCGGGCGAGGGCCTCGCACTGCCCCGGGAGCAGCGGGGCATCCGTCGCGACCACGACGATGACGCTGCCGGCGCCCGCAGCGGCTTTCGTGCGCTCGCCGTCCCGCACGAACCAGTCGTCGTCCTCGATCGGCTTCGGGGCGGCGGACTCCCGGCCGAGCGGCCGGCCGGCGAGGCGCAGCTCGTCGCGGTCGCCGAAGTTCGCCTGCAGGAGCACGCCGACGGTGTACGCGCCGCCCGCGGTGCTGACGACGCGCGACGCCGTGCCGGTGCCGCCCTTGAACGCATAACAGTTCATGCCCGTGCCGCCGCCGACGTTGCCCTCGGCGATCGGGCCGCCCGCGGCGGCGTCGAGCGCGGCGCGCGCGTGCTCGGGCCGCACGTGCCCGCCGTTGATCTCGTTCAGATAGCCGTCCCAGGTCTCGCCGACCACGGGCAGCATCCACTGCGCGGACACCCCCGGGTGCGTCTCGTGCACCCACTCGTCGACGCCCTGGTGCACGGCGCCGACGGCGTGCGAGTTCGTGATCGCGATCGGGAGGGCGAGGGCGCCGGCCTCGTCGATCCAGCTGCGCCCGGTGAGCTCGCCGTTGCCGTTCAGGGAGTAGGTGCCGGCGGCGCAGGGCACGCCGACGCCGTCGCGGCCGCGCGGCAGGATGGCCGTGACGCCGGTGCGCGCGGTGCCCGCGTCGTCGGGGCCGCTCACGAGGGTGGTGTAGCCGACCTGCACGCCGGGCACGTCGGTGATCGCGTTCGCCGGGCCGGGCGCGCCCTCGAAGGGCACCCCGAGGTCTCTGGCCCGCGCGGACTCCACGGGGGACTGGCTGGTGGTCGTCATCGACACTCCTCGTTCTCGAACGCCCGTTCAACTTTCGGGTGACGATCACGCTAGCACGCTTGACAGCGTGCAGCAGCGTGGGTTGAATGAGCGTTCAGATTCTGCCGCAGCGAACGCGGCTGCCCCCAGGCCGAGGAGACGATGATGTCTGAACACCCGATCAACACCGCCGAGCGTGCCCCGTCCACCCGAAGAGGCTCGCTCGCCGCCGGCCGGCTGGGCGTCGGCGACGTCGTCTTCTTCGTCGTCTCCGCCGCCGCGCCGCTCACCGTCGTCGCGAGCGCCGCGCCGACCTCGATGCGCATGGGCGGCATCGGCGCGGCGGGCGCCATGCTCGTCTGCGCCGTCGTGCTGATCCTCTTCGCCCTGGGCTTCACCGCGATGTCGACGCACGTGCGCAACACCGGCGCCTTCTACGCCTACGTCTCGCGCGGCCTCGGCAAGCCGGCCGGCCTCGGGGTGTCGTTCGTGACGATCTTCGCCTACGCGATCCTCACGGTCTGCTTCTACGGCTTCATCGGTTTCTTCGGCGAGCTCACCTTCGGCGGCCTCTTCGGCATCCAGCTGCCCTGGGTGGTCTGGTCCCTGATCGCCGCCGCCGTGGTCGCGCTGCTCGGCTACCGCAAGATCGACGTCGGCGCGAAGGTGCTCGGCGTCCTGCTGACGGCGGAGGTCGCCATCCTCCTCGTGCTCTCGGTCGCCGTGCTGGTGCAGGGCGGTCCCGAGCGGTGGAGCGCCGCGCCCTTCGACCCGAAAGAGATCTTCTTCGCCGCCGGCGCCGGCAGCCTCTTCGTCGTCGGCTTCGGCGCGTACCTCGGCTTCGAGGGCACCGCGATCTACGCCGAGGAGGCCCGCAACCCGCGGCGCACCGTGCCGATCGCCACGTACCTCGCCATCGGCTTCCTCGGCGTCTTCTACGCCTTCACCTTCTGGATGCTCACCGTCGCGTTCGGCGCCGACGGGGTGATCGAGATCGCCCGCGGCGACGCCTTCGAGACCATGGTGTTCGCCGCGGGCGCCGAGTACCTCGGGGACTGGGCCGCCGCCGTCATGCAGGTGCTCATCGTGACGAGCTTCTTCGCGTGCCTGCTCGCCTTCCACAACGCGTCAAGCCGCTACCTCTACTCGCTCGGTCGCGAGCGGCTGCTGCCGGCCGCCCTCGGCCGCACGCACCCGAAGACGAAGGCGCCCTACGTCGCGAGCGCGGTGATGAGCGTGATCGCCGTCGCCGCCATCCTCGTCGCGTTCCTGCTGGGCGCCGACCCCTTCCTGCAGTTCGCGATCTGGACGTACGCCACGGGCGTCGCCGGCCTCGTCTTCGCCCAGGCGGTCGCCGCGGTCGCCGTCGTGGGCTTCTTCGCGAGGAACCGCCGCGGGCACAGCGTCTGGCGGGTGATCGTCGCGCCCGCGGTCGGGGCGGCCGGCCTCATCACCGGCTTCCTCCTCATCGCGTTCAACTTCGAGATCGTGACGACGATGACCGGCCCGATCAACTGGGTGCTGCTCGCGCCCACCCCGCTGCTGTTCATCGTCGGTATCGTGATCGCCATGATCATCCGCCGACGCGACCCGGGCCGCTACGCCGCGCTCGCCGAGAACCTCGACGACGAACGGGCCGAGGCGTGACGCGATCCGCGAAGCACGCGCAGCGCCGCGACGACCTCGTCGCGGCGCTGCGCCGCGTCGCGCGGGAGCGGGGGATGGCCCAGGCCAATGTGCGCGCCGTCGCCGCCGAGGCCGAGGTGAGCGCCGGCAGCGTGCTCTACTACTTCGACAGCTTCGAGCAGCTGCAGTTCGCCGCCGTCGAGGGCGTGCTCGAGGAGTTCTACGAGCGCCGACGGGCGATCGCCGAGCGGGAAGTGGATGCCGCGGCGAGACTCCGCGCGCTCATCGAAGCCGGCGTGCCCGACGTGATCAGCGACGACCTCCGACTCGTCTACGAGAGCATCGGGCTGCTGCGCGAGAAACCGCAGTACAAGCCGCTGCACCGCTCGATCGTGGAGCGGCAGGTGATGCTGTACCGCTCGACGATCGAGGTCGGCACGGCGCTCGGCGCGTTCCGGCCGCGGCAGGAGCAGGCGACGATCGCGCGCAACCTCGTCGCGCTCGAGGACGCCTACGACCTCTACCCGCTGATCGGGGTCGAGCTCGACCGGGCGGCGTGCCGCCGGGCGGTCGTCGAGTACGCCGAGCTCGCACTGGACTGCGCGCTCGGCTGACGCGCGCCGTGCGCGCCGTGCGTGCCGTGCGCGCCGTTCAGCGCAGGAAGCGCAGGTAGTCCACCGCGGGGTCGACCGCCGCGCCCACGGTGAGCACCGCTTCGGCGACCTCCTCGCCGGCGCCGAGCTCGAGGGCGACCGAGCCGTCTGCCCGCACCGCGCGCGAACCGCCGACGAAGCGCAGCCCTTCGGCCTCGCCCACGGCGTTGACGTAGACGTGCGGCAGGCGGTTGTCGAGCGCCCGGGCCCGCGAGGCGAGCTCGTGGTCGGCCAGGTAGGGGGCCATGTTCGCGGCGACCGAGACCAGCAGCTCGGCCCCGGCGAGGGCGAGCCGGCGCGCCGGCTCCGGGAACTCGATGTCGAAGCAGATCAGTGCGCCGATCGCGGTGCCCGCCGCGGTGCCGAGCAAATCGTCCTCGCCCGGGACGAAGGCCTCCGCCTCCGCACCGAAGAGCAGGCGCTTGCGGTACACGGCGGCGAGCCGGCCCTCGGCGTCGATGATCGCGAGCGCGTTGTGCACGGCGCCGTCGGGGTGCGAGGCATCCCGCTCGCCGCGCTCGGCGAAGCCGAAGGCGATGGCCGTGCCCGACTCGGCGCAGGCGGTCGCGAGCTCGGCGAGCAGCGGGTCGTCGAGCGTCAGGGCGAGCTCGCCCACGCGCTCGCCGGAGTACCCGCAGAGGAACAGCTCCGGGAAGACGGCGAGCTCGGCATCCGGATGGCCCGCCAGCACCTCGCGGATGGTCGCCGCGTTCGCCCGGAGATCGCGCGGTGCGGCCGCGAGCTGCGCGAGGACCACCCGGAGCTCGCGCTCCCGGGCGGTCCCCGCGTACCCGTTCATCTACTTCGCGACGAAGGACAGGCGGCGGTTCGCGAACTCGCCGATGCCGATCGGACCCATCTCGCGGCCGAAGCCGGAGCGCTTCACGCCGCCGAAGGGCAGCTCCGCGGCCTCCGCGGCGATCGTGTTGACGTGGGTCATGCCGACCTCGAGCCGCGAGGCGACGCGCGCCGCGCGCGCCTCGTCGGTCGAGAACACCGAGCCGCCGAGGCCGAGGTCGCAGTCGTTCGCGAGCTCGAGGGCCTCTTCGTCGCTGTGCACCCGGTAGACGGTCGCGACCGGTCCGAAGATCTCCTCGCGGTACGACGCGGAGTCGCGCGGCACGCCCGTGAGCACGGCCGGCGAGTAGTACGCGCCGGGGCCGTCGGAGAGCACGCCGCCCGCCTCGAGGGTCGCACCGGCGGCGACCGCCCGCTGCACCTGCTCGTGCACCGTCTCGGCGGCCACCCGCGTGGACAGCGGGGCGTACTCGCCCTCGCCGAGGGTGAGCTGGTCGCCCGGGACGAGGCCGTCGGCCAGCTTCTTCAGCTCCGCGACGAACTCGTCGTAGATGTCGTCCATGACGATCATCCGCTTGTTCGAGTTGCAGACCTGGCCGCCGTTGTAGACGCGGAAGTCCCACGCCGCCTTCGCGACGCTCGCGACGTCGTCGGCGTCGAGCACGACCATCGGGTCGATGCCGCCGAGCTCGAGCACGCACTTCTTCAGGTGCCGGCCCGCCTGCTCGCCGATGATCGCCCCGGCCCGCTCGGAGCCGGTGAGCGAGACGCCCTGCACCCGGTCGTCGGCGATCATCGTGGCGATCTGCTCGTGCGAGGCGAAGACGTTCTGGTAGCCGCCGACGGGCACGCCCGCCTCCTCCATGATCTCCTGGATCGTCAGCGCCGAGCGGGCGCAGATGTCGGCGTGCTTCAGGATGATCGTGTTGCCGAGCACCAGGTTCGGGGCCGCGAAGCGGGCCACCTGGTAGTAGGGGAAGTTCCACGGCATCACGCCGAGCAGGGCGCCGATGGGCAGCTGCTCGATGACCGCCTTGCCGGGGATGGTCGAGGGGATCTCGTAGTCGGTGATGAGGCTCGGCCCGTGCACCGCGTAGTAGTCGATGATCGCGGTCGCGAACTCGACCTCGTCGATCGACTCGGCGAGGGACTTGCCCATCTCGACCGCGATCAGGCGGGCGAGTTCCTCCTTGCGCTCCTCGAACAGCTCGGCGACGCGCTTCACGACGGCGGCGCGCTCCTGAACGCTGCGCTCGCGCCATTCGCGGTAGGCGCCGTCGGCCGCCGCGAGCGTCTGCTCGATCTCTGCGTCGGTCGCGACCTCGAAGGTCTCGACGATCTCGCCGGTCGCGGGGTTCTGCACCCGGTACTTCGCCATCTTGGCTCTCCTTCGTCTTCGTGGGTCTGTGGCGCGGGCGGCGGGCCCGCGCGGGAGCGCTCAGCGCTCGATGAACACCTTGCGCAGCGGTTCGCGCACGGTCCAGATGGTCTGCATGCCGGCTTCCAGGCGCACCACCGAGCCTGGCGCGAGCACGATCGCGTCGCGGGCGGGCTCGACGAACTCGACGGTCGCGTCGCCCGCGAGCACGACGAACACCTCGTCGACCTCGGTGTCGCGCATCGTGCCGCGGCTCATCTCCCAGATGCCGATCTCGCCCGCCGCCGAGACGTCGAGCGGCAGGTACGCGGTGCTCGGCTCGCCGGCGACGGACTGCTCGGCGGGCACCGGCTCGTGCTGGAGCGCGACGGCCGGGCCGTCGACGAGCGCGCCGGGTGCGAGGCGCTCGGCGCCCTGCTGCTCGGCGCCCTGCTGCTCGGTGCCCTGCTGCTCGGTGCTCTGCTGTTCGGTGCTCACGAGTCGAACCCGAGGCCGAGGGCGTCGAGGGTCTTCAGCAGCACGTTGCGCTTGCCGCGGTTGTGGTCGGCGCGGTCGAGCGACCAGCGGGTCGCGTTGATGCCGATCGCGGCGGCCGGCTCGGGCGGGAACGGCAGCGGGCGCTTGCGCACCATCTCGAGCTGCGTGCGCTCGTTGTCGCGGCGCTCGAGCAGGTCGAGCATGACCTCGGCGGCGAAGCGGGTCGAACCCACCCCGAGGCCGGTGAAGCCCGCCGCGTACGCGATGCGGTGCTCGCGCGCCGTGCCGAAGAAGGCGGTGAACTGGGTCGAGGTGTCGATCGCCCCGGCCCACTGGTGGCTGAACTGCAGGCCCTCGAGCTGCGGGAAGGTCGTGAAGAAGTGGCTCGCGAGCTTCTGCCACGACTCGGGGCGGTTCTCGTACTGCTCGCGCACCTTGCGGCCGTAGTGGTACACGGCGTCGTAGCCGCCGAAGAGGATGCGGTTGTCCTTCGAGAGCCGGTAGTAGTGGAACTGGTTCGCCATGTCGCCGATGCCCTGGCGGTCCTTCCAGCCGATCGAGTCGAGCTGTTCGGCCGAGAGCGGCTCGGTCATGAGCACGTAGTCGTAGACCGGCACGGTCATCAGACGGTTGCGCTTCAGCAGCGAGGGGAACACGTTCGTCGCGAGCACCGCGTGCTTCGCGTCGACGCGTCCGCCGTCGGTGACGACGCTCACGGCACCCGTCGAACCGGGGGTATCGAGGCGGCGCACCGGCGACTGCTCGAAGATCTCGACGCCGCGCTCCTCGGCGACGCGCGCGAGCTCGGCCGCGAGACGGGCCGGGTGCACCATCGCGTTCGTGCGCTTCTCCCACACCGCGCCGAGGTAGGTCGGGGAGTGGACGGATGCCTGGGCCGCGGCCTCGTCGAGGAAGACGACCTCGTCGGCCTCGCCCGCTGCGGCGGCTTCGTCGGCCCATTCCCGCAGCCACTCGAGCTGGTGCTCCTCGATCGCGGGGGCCAGCTGACCGGTGCGCTCGAACTCGAAGTCCATGCCGTAGCGCTGCTCGCTCGCCTCGATGGCGTCGAGGTTCTCGAGCCCGAGCCGGTCGAGGAGCGGCATCTCCTTCGGCCAGCGGGAGAGTCCGTTCTCGCGGCCGTGCGTGAGGCTCGCCTCGCAGAACCCGCCGTTGCGGCCCGACGCCGCCCAGCCGACGCGCTTCGCCTCGACGAGGACGACGTGCGACTCGGGCGCGCGCTCCTTCGCGAGGAGCGCCGTCCACAGGCCGGTGTAGCCGCCGCCGACGATGACGAGGTCGGCGACGATGTTGCCGGCGAGCTTGGGCCGGGAGGGCTTCAGCGCCTCCGGCAGGTCGTCCCGCCAGAAGACCGAGTGGCGGGTGTCGGCGAGCGCATGCTCGATGACGGATGAAGAGGGTCGACGTCGTTCGAAGACGGTGGTGCCCACGGGGATCACTCCGATGCGTGTTTGGTTCCCACCATCCTGACGCGGCGGCGGCCGGGCCGCCAGCCCGCCGCTGTCGCGGAATCGGGGCGCCTCCGGACAGATTGACGGGATGCGGTCGGCCGTCGCCGGCTCAGCTCGCGGGGGCGTGCTGCTCGAGGAACTCGTAGACCTCGGTCTGGTCGACGCCCGGGAACGTGCCGGTGGGCAGCGCGGCGAGCAGGCTCGTCGGCGTGCGCGCGGCCGGCCACGAGGCATCCGCCCACTTGTCGGCGAGCCCCTCCGGCGCCTGGCAGCAGCTCGGGTCCGGGCAGCGCGAGACGGCGCGGTGCGGCGTCTCCCGCCCCCGGAACCACTTCACGTGCTCGAAGGGCACGCCGACCGAGACCGAGTACTCGCCCTCCTTCGCCTTCTCGATGCGGGAGGTGCACCAGAAGGTGCCGGACGGAGTGTCCGTGTACTGGTACCAGGGGCTGAAGCGGTCCTCGACGTCGAAGACGGTGCGGGCCGTCCAGTTGCGGCAGACGGTGGTGCCCTCGACGGCGCCGAGCGCGTCGGAGGGGAAGCGGACCCGGTCGTTCTCGTACGCCTTGATGATCGTGCCGGACTCGTGCACCTTCATGAAGTGCACCGGGATCTCGAGGCGAGCGGTCGCGAGGTTCGTGAAGCGGTGGCCGGCGGTCTCGTAGGAGACCGCGAAGTGGTCGCGCAGCTCCTCCATCGAGATGCGGCGCAGGTTCTTCGCCTCAGCGAGGAAGCGCACGGCGGCCTGCTCGGGGAGGAGGATCGCCGCGGTCAGGTAGTTCGTCTCGACCCGCTGGCGCAGGAACTCGCCGTAATCGCGCGGCTCCTCGTGGTGCAACAGATGGCTCGCGAGCGCCTGCAGGATCGGTGAGCGGGAATCGCGCGAGGGGGACTGCTGGGTGGGCAGGTAGATGCGCCCGTGCCGCTTGTCGGTGACCGAGCGCGTCGAGTGCGGCAGGTCGCCGACGTAGTGCAGGGAGTAGCCGAGGTGCGAGGCCATGTCGGCGACGAGCTGGTGCGAGACGGGCCCGCCGGTGTGGCCGACCGCCTCGAGGAGCTCGGCGGCGACGCGTTCGAGCTCGGGGTAGAAGTTGTCGCGGGCGCGCATCTCGGCGCGCAGCTCCGCGTTCGCGCGGCGGGCCTCCTCCGGCGTCGCCGCGCGCTCGCGGTGCAGGCGGTCGATCTCGTTGTGCAGCGCCAGGATCGTCTGCAGGGTCTGGTCGTTCATCGTCTTCGCGACGCGGAACGGCTCGAGCCCGAGTGCTGCGAAGACCGGACCGCGCTGGGCGCGTTCGACCGCGATCTCGAGCGCGGCGCGCTCGCTCGGAGCGTCGGCGCGGAGCAGCTCGTCGACCGTGGTGCCGAGCGCGAGGGCGATGGTGCGGAGCATCGAGAGGCGCGGCTCGCGCTTGCCGTTCTCGATCGCGGAGACCTGGCTGGGCGCCCGATCGATCGCGCGGGCCAGCTCGCCGAGCGTCATGCCGCGGGCAGTGCGGTGCTCGCGGATGCGGCGGCCGAGCGTGAGCGCGTCGACCTCGCCGGCGGTGGCGGTTCCATCGGCGGCTGCGGTGGCGGCAGCGGTGCCCGGCTCGGGCGGGGTTCGATCGACGGCGATCATGTCAACGATGGTCACATGCGATGGCGGATGCCGCAAACGGAACTTCTGCAAGAATTCTGGCCTCGTGGGGCGGTGGTGCGGGTTCTCAGGGGTGATTGGGGCGAATTCGCGGGCAATGGAGTGAAGAAGCTGCGAAGTGCTGAAGCCGTGGAGTGCGGCCGTGCCGAGTGGGCGCGCGGGCGCGCGGGCGCGGGTTCGCGGGCTCGCGGGCTCGCGGGCTCGCGGTTCAGCTCCCGATCAGGAGCTCCTCGGCACTCGTGATCTCCGCATAGCTGTCGCCGAGCGCGGCCATGAACGCGGCGTGCACCTGGGCGGCGGGCACGGTCACGCCGTCGAAGCTGAGGTCGGGTGCCGCGCAGGCATCGTGCACGACGGTGACCTGGAAGCCCAGGTCGGCCGCGGCCCGGACGGTGGCATCGACGCACATGCTCGACATCATGCCCATGACGACGAGCTGGGGCGCTCCCTCGGCGGCCTCGGCGGCCTCTGCGGCGGTCGCCGCGTGCTGCTCGCGAAGCACGCCTTCGAGCCCGGTGCCGAGGAACGCGTTCGGAAGCGCCTTCGTGAGCAGCGTCTCGTCGTCGCGCGGTGCCACACTCGGGTGGATCTCAACGCCCGGGGTGCCCGGCTGGAAGAACGCCGCATCCGGAGCATCCCAGATGTGTTGGATGTGCACCACCGGCTCGCCGCGCTCGCGCCACGCGGCGAGCACCTCCGCAGCCCGGTCGGCTGCGGCCTCGGGCCCGACCAGCGGGTGCCGGCCGCCGGGGAAGTAGTCCTGCTGGATGTCGATGATGAGCAACGTGCGGGTCATGCGCTCACGCTAGCTGGAGGTTGCGGCGTCGCGGGTGCGCTTGGCGAACTTCGGCGGGGCGCGCCGCGGGAAGCACCGGGGGCGCGCCGGCGCTTCGCGAATCGTTCGGCGATCCGCCTCTCGCTCGCGAGATTTCCCGGACGGGGAACCTGCTGCGGATCGAGATGCGCCGGCGGGACGAACCAACTGCGGTCGTCGTGCACGTGGATGCGCCAGCCGTCGCGGTGGACCCGATGGTGGTGGTGGCTGCACAGCATGATGCCGTTGCCGGTATCGGTGCGCCCCTCGTCGCGCTGCCACCACGCGATGTGGTGCGCCTCGGCGTAGCCCGGCGGCCTGAGGCATCCCGGCCAGGCGCAGCCGCCGTCGCGGTCGACGAGGACGAGTTTCTGCTCAGTGCTGAAGAGTCGGGCCGCGCGGCCCAGATCGAGTCGTGCGCGGCCCTCGCCGAGGAGGAGCGGGCTGATGCCCGCGCTCAGGGCCAGAGCCCGGGCGGTCGCGATCGAGACCGGCTGATCGATGCCGTCGATCGTCGCGTGCCCCTCGCCGGTGGTCAGCGCTTCGGCGTCGACCCTGGCGACGACGGTCACGCGACGCAGCGCGGTCGGCGCGTCGCCGCAGCCGAGGGCGTGCCGGGCGAGATCGGCGAGCGCGTCGGCGTTGAGCTGCGCGATCGAGCGGTCTTCGCGGAACAGCGGGTCGACGGAGGCGCGGCCAACGGGGTCGTGACCGCTGCCGCGGGCCTCGGTGCGGTTGCCGCCTCGCCCGGCGCGCAGTGCGGCGCCGACGAGCGCATCGACCGCGGTCTTGATCGCGGCTCCGCTCTCGGGGTCGAACGCCCCGCGCACGAGCACCATGCCGAAACGGTCTTCGCGGATCGAGAGCGAGCGTCGAGCGCGCAGCTCGTCTTCGCGCGGCTGCACTCCGTCGGGGTCGAGGTGCGCCTCGAGTCGCTTGATGAGGGCGTGCAGGCCGTCGATGCCGACGACGGGCGCACGCTCGACGAGCAGGGTTTCGGCGGACGCCATCGCCTCGGGCTCGCATCGGAGGGCGATGCGATCGAGGAATCGGACGATGACGCCGGCCGCATCCACGCAGAGTTCGCCGCGGTGCATCGCCGCAGCGACGAGCGGGCGCTTCGCCGGGAGCTCCTCGTCGAAGAAGCTGCGCCTGGCGGAGATGGCCCGACCGACCTCGATGAGGCGGACCGCGTCGATGCTTCGGCCTCCGCCGGCGGCAGTGAGGAGCTTGGCGGCGTTCGGGAACCCGTGCTCGCGGGCGAGGTCGGCGTCGACCTCTCCGCACGAACGGTCGGCGAGCTCGGCCGCGCACCGAGCCTGCAGGGCCTCGAGGGCGCGCGCCGCTCTGGCGAGTGCTTCGACCGTGCGGACCAGCCCCGCTCCGCTCATCGCGTGCACTTCGGCGTCGACGCCGTTCGCCGCCCCGGCCAGCGCGCCGACCCAGGTCGCGACCGCGTCGGCGGCGGCGTCGGCGAAGGGGGTGACGGCGGTCGTGGAGTGCATGCCCCTATTGTGGCCCGATTCCGCAGTTAATTCGAAGAAATGTTCGACTTGTGGATAAACTCCGAACGCGGTCGCTGCGCTCGAGTACGCTCTGGATTACTCGGCAAGGCGGAGCATCGAGGTGACGTCGAATCGACGAGTGGCCAGAGGCTGAGGGCTGGAAGAGAAGGAGTGAAATTCGAACTTATGTACGAATTGTTGAGACGCGGTGTGACTGCCGCTCGGCGTCAGCTGCTCGATCGCGAGCCGCGAGCACTTCGGGGACATGCGCCTCCGCCCACTCGCGCATCGCCCGAATCGGGTCGAGCAGGGAGGTGCCGAGCTCCGTGAGCGAGTACTCGACTCGCGGGGGAGAATCGCGGAACGCTCGGCGCACGATCAGGCCGTCAGCCTCGAGCGCGCGCAGCGTCTCGGTGAGCACCTTCGGAGTGACACGGCCGACCCGCTCGCGGAGCTCGCCGAAGCGCAAGGTGCCGCCCCGTTCGAGCGCGAGCAGCACGAACATGGTCCAACGCTCGCCGATCCGCTCGAACACCACTCGGCTCGGGCAGTCCGGGGCGAGCACGTCGCGCGGCTCCTCGGAGGCGGGAGCAGAGGCGGCGGCAGAGTCAGAGGCGGAGGCAGAGGCAGAGGCGCCGGAGGCGGAGACGTACGCAGAGGCAGAGACCGTGGCGGAGGCAGCACCGGCGGCGGCAGGGTGTGCGTTCGGTTGAGGCATGGGCGGCGTCCCGTCCGGCGTCGTGGTTTCCCCGAGGGAAGTTCCGTTGAAGTAACCGGCGGTGCATCCATAGCGTTGCCGACATGAGAATCCTACTGACCGGGGCAACCGGGACCATCGGCTCGGCGGTGCTCGACGAGCTCGTCGAGGCTGGACACGAGGTGCGAGCGATCGTCCGGAGCGAGCAGTCGGCTCGGGCGGTCGCAGCACGAGGCGCCGTCGCTCGGCTCGGTGAGGTGACGGACGCCAGCTGGTTCGGCGCCGAGCTCGCCGAGGCCGACGCCGCGATCCACACCGCCGCGCCGGCGAGTGGCGCGGCCGAGTTCGACGCTGCCGTGCTCGAGGCCGTCGGGGCCGAGTTCGCGGCGACCGGGCGGCGATTCGTGCACACGAGCGGGATCTGGGAGTACGGTTCGGGTGCGACCCTGCAGGACGACGGACCGCTCGACCCGCCGGAGATCGTGGCGTGGCGGGTGCCCCTCGAAGAGCGGCTCCTCGCGGGACCCGTCTCCGCGACGATCATCGCACCGGGCGTCGTCTACGGCGCCGGAGGGATTCCCGAACTGCTCACGACGCCGGGGCCGGATGGACGGGTCCGGCTCGTGGGCGACGGTCGACAGCACTGGAGCCTCGTGCACCGGGGCGACCTGGCGCGGCTCTACCGCATCGCCGTCGAGCACCCGCAGGAGCAGGGACGGCTCATCGCGGTCGACGGCCGGCCGCAGACCGTGCGGGCGATCGGCGAAGCGACCGTTGCCGCGGGGCGGGCGACCGCCCTGGTCGAGGAGTCGGTCGAGGAGACGCGCGCACGGCTCGGCACCCCCTTCGCCGACGCCCTGCTGCTCGACCAGCGCGCGCTCGGCGAGAAGGCGCGTGCGCTCGGCTGGCAGCCCGCGCACCGCAGCGTGCTCGAGGAGGTGTTCGGCGACGAAGCCTGGGAACGACGAACCGGGAACGACGAACCGGTGATGACGAAGCCAGGTGACGCCGGAGCTCAGTGACGAGGAGGCTCAGTGACGAGGAGGCTCAGTGACGAGGAGGCTCAGCACGACGAAGCGCCATGCAGGCGCCGCTCGCCCGGCACCCCGCCGGTATCGTCGACGGATGGAACTCCTCGACGTCTGGCCCGTCTTCCGGCTCCGGCTGCGCACGCCGCGGCTCGAGTTGCGACCGGTGCGGGACGCCGATCTCCCGGGCCTCGCCCAGGCGGCACTCGACGGGGTCCATGACTCGGAGCGCACCCCGTTCGGCATCCCGTGGACCGACGCGCCGCGCGAGGAGCTGCTGCCGAATCTCGCGCGGTTCGTCTGGCGCGAGCGCGCGGGCGTCGCCCCCGACGAGTGGAACCTCCTCTTCGCGGTGCTCGAGGACGGCCGCCCGATCGGTGTGCAGGACCTGCGGGTGGCGGACTTCGCCGCGCTGCGCACGGTGTCGAGCGGGTCGTGGTTGACCCGCTCCCGGCAGGGCGTGGGGCTCGGCACCGAGATGCGCGCGGCCCTGCTCATGTTCGCGTTCGACCACCTCGGCGCGACGGTCGCTGAGTCGGAGGCGTACGAGTGGAACTCGCCCTCGCTCGCCGTCTCGAGGAAGCTCGGCTACCGCGAGAACGGCGTCACGCGGCGCTCGCCGAAGCCTGGTGTGGTGGAGGACGAGGTGCGGCTGCGGCTGGAGGCCTCCGAGTTCCGGCGTCCCGAGTGGGAGCTCGAGGTGCACGGACTCGAAGCGGCGCGCCCGTTCCTGCTGGCGTGAGCCCCGGACGCCCGGGTACGAGACCGGTGGGCACCCCTCCCCATTTGGGGGGAGCGCGCTCTGCTGCTTGGATGGTCCGCGGGGGACCGGGACCGACCCGGGAACCGGAGGGAACCAGAACCATCATGACCGCAACCCGTAAGATCGCCGCCGTCTCGTTCGCCGCGATGGCCCTGCTGCTCGCCGGCTGCGCCTCAGGCGGCAACGCCGAGGGCACCGCCGCGAAGGCAGAGAAGCAGGCCGAGGCGCCCGCGGCCGAGCAGACCAAGCAGGAGGCGTGCACCGACGTGCAGACCGCGCTGCAGGAGCTCTCGAGCCTGAGCTCGGTCGACTCCAGCGACCCCGCTGCGGCGCTCGCTGCACTCAAGGAGGCGTCGGGCACCGTCTCGGAGACCGCCGCCAAGGTCGGCAACCCCGAGGTCAAGGCCGCTGCCGACCAGGCCGCCGTCGCGCTCGACGAGTACGTCGTCTACCTCGACGGCATGGTCGCCGACCCGGCCAACGCCGACATCTCGGCCATGAGCGAGCACATCACCTCGCTGCAGGAGTCGGTCACCGAGCTCGGCACCGTCTGCGCCGGCTGACGCGCCTCGGCTGAACCCGCGCGCCGCGAACCCGGCGCAGCACGACGGCCCGCCCCGATCGGGGCGGGCCGTCGTCGTCCGAGGAATGGGCCTCAGGCGTCCACGGCCGCGTGCACCCGCTCGCCGTCGACGAAGGTCTGCAGCACCCGCGTCGCGCCGATCTCTCCGGCCGGTCCGGCGAAGGGATCCCGGTCGAGCAGGGCGAAGTCGGCGAGCTTGCCGACGGCGATCGTGCCGGTCTCGTCGAGATGGTTCACGAAGGCCGAGCCCGCAGTGTACGCGGTGAGCGAGGTCGCGAGATCGATCGCCTGCTCGGGCAGGAACGGCGGGTACTCGCCCTCCTCCTCGCCCGGCGCCGACACCCGGTTCACCGCGACGTGGATGGCCGCCAGCGGGTTCGGCGTCGACACCGACCAATCGCTGCCGGCCGCGAGCACCGCCCCGGAGCGCAGCAGGTCGCCGAAGGGGTACTGCCAGGCATCCCGCGGCGAACCGAGGAACGGCAGCGTCAGCTCCACCATCTGCGGCTCGAGCGCCGCCCACAGCGACTGCATGTTCGCCACCACGCCGAGCTCACGGAAGCGCGGCACGTCGTCCGGATGCACCACCTGCAGGTGGGCGATGTGGTGCCGGTGGTCGTTCCGGCCGTTGCGGGCGATCGCGTGCTCGACGGCGTCGAGGCACTCGCGCACCGCCCGGTCGCCGATCGCGTGGAAGTGCAGCTGGAAGCCGAGCTCGTCGAGACGGGGCGCGGCCTCGTTCAGGAGCTCCGGCGGCACGAAGGAGATGCCCGAGTTGTCGGTCGGGTGCCCGTGGCCGTCGCAGTACGGCTCGAGCATCGAGGCCGTGAAGTTCTCGGCGACGCCGTCCTGCATGATCTTCACGCTCGTCGCGGCGAAGCGGCCGCCGCGGTACTCCTCGCGCTTCGCGAGGAGCCCGTCGATCTGCTCGAGGCCCTTCGCGCGGTCCCACCAGAGTGCGCCGACGACGCGCCCGGTGAGCCGGCCGGATGCCGCGGCGGAGAGGTACGCGCGGCCGGGATCGTCGCCGACGCCGTAGTCGCCGACGATCGCGTCCTGCCAGGCGGTCACGCCGAAGGAGTGCAGGTACCGCTGCCCCTCGAGCACCGCCGCCTCGAGCTCCTCCGGCGTCGTGGCGGGCAGGTGCCGGCGCACGAGGTCCATGGCGCCCTCGTGCAGCGTGCCGCTCGGCATCCCGTCGGCGTCGCGCTCGATGCGGCCGTCGGCGGGGTCGGGGGTGTGCCGGTCGATCCCGGCCAGTCGCAGCGCGGCGCTGTTCACCCAGGCGCCGTGCCCGTCGCGGTTCGGCAGGAACGCCGGCCGGTCGGGCAGCACCCGGTCGAGCGCCGCGGCGGTGGGGGTGCCGCCGGGGAACGCGGACATGCCCCAGCCGCCGCCGAGGATCCAGGGCGCGTCGGGGTGCGCCGACGCGTACGCCGCGATGGTGTCGAGGTAGGCGCCCTCGGTCTCGCCGTCGCGGAGGTCGCAGCGCAGCATGTCGAGCCCGCCCCAGACGGGGTGCACGTGCGCGTCCTGGAAGCCGGGCACGAGCAGCCGGCCGCGGAGGTCGACGTGCTCGGTGCCGGGGCCGATGAGCTCCCGCACGTCGTCGTCCGCGCCGACGGCGACGATGCGGCCGCCAGAGACGGCGACGGCCGAGGCGCGCGAGCGCACCGGGTCGGCGGTGAAGACGGGTCCGCCCGTGAAGACGAGATCGGCGTGAGGCATCCGTGAGTCCTTTCGAGGAGGCGCGAGGCGCGAGGCGGGAGGCGCGAGCGGCGCGAGGCGCGAGCGGCGCGAGGCGTGAGCGGGTGCGCGCGGCGGCTCAGCCGCCGCCCATGGTGCGCGCGATGTCGGCGGCCGAGTCGCCCGCGCGCCGCAGCACGTACGCGACGAGGCCCAGGGCGAGCAGGGTCAGCACGAGCATGATCGTCGACACCGCGGCGATCTCCGGTCGGAGGCCGCTGCGCAGCGCGCTCAGCACGTAGACCGGCCACGGGGTCGTGCCCGACACCTGCACGAACGCGGCGATGACGGTGTTGTCGAGGCTCAGCGTGAACGACAGCAGGAAGCCGGCGAGCACGGCGGGCATCGCGAGCGGCAGGGTCACCCGGCGGAACGTGGCGGGCGGCTTCGCGTAGAGGTCGGCGGACGCTTCCTCGAGCTGGCCCTCCTGCCCGACGAGCCGGGCCCGCACGAGGTACGAGACCACTGCGACCGAGAACAGTGAATGGCCGATCACGAGGCGGATGATGCCGTCGTTGAACAGGCCGATGCCGAGGTCCTGGCCGAGGAACACGAGCCACGGCAGCAGCGCCACGGCGTCGACGATCTCGGGCGTCACCGAGACGAGCAGCAGCAGCCCGAGGAACCACCACACCCACTTGCCGGGGTGGCGCGCCATGGCGATGCCGGCGAGGGTGCCGAGCAGCGTCGCGACGATCGCGGCGATGAAGCCCGTCTGCACCGAGATCCACACGGCGTCCCGGATGGCGGGCTTCTCGAAGAGCGCGAGGAACGAGTCGAAGCCGAACGACTGCCATGACACGAGCAGGCGCCCCACGTTGAACGACGACACGATGATCACGAGGATCGGCGCGAAGAGGAACACGAAGACGAGCACGCCCCAGACGCTCAGGACGACATCCGACCACGACCGCTGCTTCATGCGGCCACCTCCTCGACGGGCTTCGACACGGCGGATGGCTCGGGCTCGCCGAGCACGAGCCGGTTCCGGCTGCGGAACGGCAGCGTGACGAGCCAGACGAGGCCCGCCCCGATTGCCACGGTCGCCATGATCACGATGATGAGCAGCACCGCCATCGCCGAGCCCAGTGCCCAGTTCTGGGCGGTCTGGAACTGGCTCGCGACGAGCTGGCCGACCATGTTGCCCTTCGCACCGCCGAGCACGGTCGCCGTGATGTAGTCGCCCATCAGCGGGATGAACACGAGCAGCACGCCGGCGACGACGCCCGGGCGGGCGAGCGGCAGCGTGACCCGGAAGAAGGTCGTCCAGCGGCCGGCGCCGAGGTCCTTCGAGGCTTCGCGCAGCGGGCCGCTGACCCGGTCGAACGCCACGAAGAGCGGCAGGATCATGAGCGGCAGGTAGTTGTAGACCACCCCGAGCAGCACGGCCCCGCGCGTGTACAGCAGATCGAGCGGGCCGTCGATGAGGCCGACCGCCTGCAGCGTGCTGGACAGCCAGCCCTCCGGCGCCAGGATCACCTGCCAGCCGATGGTGCGCACGAGGAAGTTCGTCCAGAACGGCACCATCACGAGCGCGACGAGCAGGCCCCGGCGCGACGGCGGCGCTTTGACGGCCATCCAGTACGCCACCGGCAGGCCGACGAGCAGGCAGATCACCGTGCCCGCGATGCCGACCCAGAGCGTGTTCTGGAACGTCGCGAAGAACGTCGGCGACATCGCCTCGACGTAGCGGTCGAAGCTCAGCACGTCGTTGGCGTGGGTGCCGAAGATGCCCGGTTTGTAGCCGAAACTGAACCAGATCACCATGCCCACCGGGGCGACGAAGAAGACCAGCAGCCACACCCACGCCGGGAAGGCGAGGGCGACGCCGGCGCTCTTACGCACCGGCGGCCGCCTTCATCGTGTTCCAGATCTCCACGATGCGCTCCTGCGCCTCGTTCACCTCGCCCTCGTGCATCGTCTCGACCTGCTCGGGCGTGAAGAACACGAGGTCGAGCATCGGCAGCTCGGCGTCGGCCGCCGCCTGCTCGATGCCGGTCGCGCCCGTGTGGTAGCCGATGTAGTCGAGCTCGGCGAGCGAGTTCTCGGGGGTCAGTACGTAGTTGATGAAGGCGTGCGCGGCCTCGGGGTTCGGCGCGCCGGTCGGGATGGCCCAGTTGTCCATCCACAGCTCGGTCGCGGGGGAGCCGAGCACCCACTGCCAGCGGCTGGGGTCCGGGCTCTCCAGGATGCCGAGGCGGGCGTCGCCGTTCCACGACTGCATGAGCACCTGGGTGCCCTGCGGGATCGCCGAGCCGCCGGGGTAGGAGTCGAATGCGGCGACGTGCGGGGCGAGCGTGTTCACGAGGAAGTCCTCGGCGGCGTCGAGCTCGGCCGGGTCGGTGGTGGTCCAGTCGATGCCGTTCGCCCAGAAGTAGATGCCGGTGAGCTCGGCGGGGTCGTCGAGCACGCTCGTCTTGCCGCTCGCCTCGTTCTGCGCGGCGTCGATGAAGTCGTTCCAGTCCTTCAGCTCGCGCGTGATGACCGTCTTGTCGTAGACGAAGCCGGTCGTGCCCCAGGCCTTGCAGATCGAGTACTCGTTGTCGGGGTCCCAGGCCCGGCCGAGGAACGCCGGGTCCATGTGCTCGATGTTCGGGATGAGCTCCATGTTGAACTTCTGCAGCAGCCCGTTCTCGATCATCTGCGGGATGAACGTGCCGGTCGGCACGACGATGTCGAAGCCGCTCGTGCCCTTCGCCGCGACGAGCTTCGAGATGAGCTCCTCGTTCGAGTTGAAGGAGCTCAGCGTGATCTTCGGGCCCAGCTCCTTCGTGAACGCCTCGAGCACGTCGGGCGCGTCGTAGTCGCCCCAGGTGTAGATCGACAGCTTCGACTCGAGCGGCCCGCCGGTCGCGACGGGCGCGTTCTGCGCCCCACCGCCCGGGCTGCACGCGGCGAGCACGCCGGTCGCGCCGGCGGCGACCGCGGCGCTCAGGAAGCCGCGGCGGCTGAGCTCGCGGCGGATGACCTTCGCGGCGTCGGTGCTCGCGAGGATCCGCACGGTGGGGGTCGATTCGGTCATGGGGTCCTCCTGGGTCGTTCTGCGGGACAGCGGGGAGCGGGGGATGCCGGGGCGGTCACTCGGTCGGCGGCGGGACGTAGCCGCCGGCCTGCGCGGCCTCGTCGGCGGGGAAGAGCAGCACGCTCTCGGCCGACCAGGAGCAGCGCACGGCCTGGCCGAGTTCGAGCGCCGGCGCCTCGGGGGTGGGCCTCCGGGCGATGACGCTCTGCTCCTCGCCGAGCCGCACGAGGTACTGCATGGTCTCGCCGAGGTGCGAGACGCCGAGCAGGGTGCCGCGCACCGAGTTCGGCGCGGAGGGCGCCGCCGCGTCGTCGGCCTCGATGCGCACGAACTCGGGCCGCACCGCGGCCTGGCCGTTGGCCACGCCGGCGAGCGTCGCGCCCGTGCCCTGCACGACGGCGTGCGGCGACTCGACGGCCGCGCCGCCCGCGACGACGGGCCCGCGGAAGAAGTTCTGCTGCCCGACGAAGGCGGCGACGTACGCCGAGACGGGGCGGGCGTAGATCGTGTCGGCGTCGGCGAGCTGCTCGATGCGGCCGTCGCGCATGATCGCGATGCGGTCGCTCATCGACAGCGCCTCGCCCTGGTCGTGCGTGACGAAGACGAAGGTGATGCCGAGCCGGGACTGCAGGAGCTTCAGCTCGAGCTGCATCTCCTCGCGGAGCTGCCGGTCGAGGGCGCCGAGCGGCTCGTCGAGCAGGAGCACGGCCGGGCGGTTCACGAGCGCCCGGGCGAGCGCGATGCGCTGCTGCTGGCCGCCCGAGAGCTGGGTCGGCTTGCGGTCGGCGAAGCGGCGCATCTGCACGAGTTCGAGCGCCTCGGCCACGCGCTCGCGGAGCTCGGACTTCGGGGTGCGCCGCTGCTGCAGGCCGTACGCGACGTTCTCGGCGACCGACATGTGCGGGAACAGGGCGTAGGCCTGGAACACCGTGTTGACGTCGCGCCGGTACGGCGGCAGGCCGAGCACCGAACGCCCGGAGACGCGGATGTCGCCCTCGTTCGGCTGCTCGAAGCCGGCGATCATGCGCAGCGTCGTCGTCTTGCCGCAGCCGGAGGGGCCGAGCAGGGAGAGGAACTCGCCCGGCTCGATCGTGAGCGAGACGCCGTCGACGGCGGTCTGCTCGCCGTAGCGCTTCGTGACCCGGTCGATCTCGACGGAGCCCGCCCGAACACTGGATTGGGAGGCCGTTCTCGCCTCGGTCGCCGTCGTCACCTCGTGGTACCTCCCGGGTCCGCGGCACGCCACCGTGCGTGCCGCCGTTCACTCGCGTGCCGCCATTCAACCGCCGGGGGCGGGTGGGGGCAATGGCCGAGTGCAGAACCGGACGATCCATCGGCCCCCGCGAGCGAAGGGCGACAGTTCGTCCGAGGTCTCGTCACCGCGCCGAAACCCGAGCGCGGTTCGGAGGGGCTATGGGCGCGGTTCGCGCGGCGACGCCGGCGGGGTTTTCCGTCGCGCAGAACTTCCCGGAAAGTTCACCCCCTGGATCGTCATCCGGGACCCTCGGGCCGGACGCAGCATGGATGGCACCACAGCGAACCGCACCCCGCGGCGAACTCGAACGGAGCACGACGATGAGCACCCCCTTCCGCCCCGGCGACCAGACCCAGACCGCTGCCGAGCTGCAGCTCGAGTGGGACGCGAACCCGCGTTGGGAGGGCGTCCGGCGCGACTACACCGCCGAGGACGTCATCGCGCTGCGCGGTCCGGTGCGCGAGGAGCGCACCCTCGCCAAGCGCGGCGCCGAGCGGCTCTGGGAGGACCTCCAGCGCAACACCGGCACCGCCTTCGAGCCCATGGCCGAGCCCGAGTGGTCGGCCGCGCTCGGCGCCCTCACCGGCAACCAGGCCGTGCAGCAGGTGCGGGCCGGGTTGAAGGCGATCTACCTCTCCGGCTGGCAGGTCGCCGCCGACGCGAACCTCTCCGGCCAGACCTACCCCGACCAGTCGCTGTACCCGGCGAACTCGGTCCCCGCGGTGGTGCGCCGGATCAACAACGCGCTGCTGCGCGCCGGCCAGATCGAGGCGGGGGAGGGTGCGGCCGAGCAGGAGCAGAAGGACTGGATGGCCCCGATCGTCGCCGACGCCGAGGCCGGCTTCGGCGGCCCCCTGAACGCCTACGAGCTCATGCACCAGATGATCGAGGCGGGCGCCGCCGGCGTGCACTGGGAGGACCAGCTCGCGAGCGAGAAGAAGTGCGGCCACATGGGCGGCAAGGTGCTCATCCCGACGAGCCAGCACATCCGCACCATCAACGCCGCCCGGCTCGCGGCCGACGTCGCCGGGGTGCCGTCGATCATCATCGCCCGCACCGACGCGCTCGCCGCGACCCTGCTCACGAGCGACCACGACGAGCGCGACCGCCCCTTCGTCACGGGCGAGCGCACCGCCGAGGGCTTCTACGAGGTGCAGAACGGCATCGAGCCGGTCATCGCCCGCGGCCTCGCCTACGCCGAGTACGCCGACCTGCTCTGGGTGGAGTCGGCCGAGCCCGACCTCGAGCTCGCCCGCCGCTTCGCCGAGGCCGTGCACGCGAAGTTCCCCGGCAAGCGCTTGAGCTACAACTGCTCGCCCTCGTTCAACTGGAAGCGCCACCTCGACGACGAGCAGATCGCGAAGTTCCAGCGCGAGCTCGCGGCGATGGGCTACGCGTTCCAGTTCATCACCCTCGCCGGCTTCCACTCCCTGAACCACGGCATGTTCACGCTCGCCAAGGACTACAGCGAGCGGCACATGTCGGCCTACGTCGAGCTCCAGGAGGCGGAATTCGCCTCGGAGGCCGCCGGCTACACCGCCACGCGCCACCAGCGCGAGGTCGGCACCGGTTACTTCGACCGCATCGCCACCGCGCTGAACCCGCAGAGCGCCACGCTCGCCCTCGTCGGATCGACCGAGGAAGACCAGTTCTGACGCCCTGAGCGCGCCGAGGCATCCCCTCGGCGCGCCGGGCCTCACCTCCACGGAACCAAGGAGACGACCTCATGACCATCGCACCCGCCCTCGACCGCACCGAGCCCCGCCAGAGCGCCGGCGGCTTCGCCACCGTCTCGCCGTGGATCGAGGTGACCGCCCCGCTCGGCGAGCGCTACGAGGAGATCCTCACCCCGGCCGCGCTCGACTTCCTCGCGGCGCTGCACGACCGCTTCGCGCACACCAGGCACGAGCTGCTCGCCGCCCGGCTGCAGACCCGCGTCGACGCCGCGAACGGCCGCGACCCCCGCTTCCTCCCCGAGACCGCCGAGATCCGCGCCGACCGCAGCTGGCGGGTCGCGGGCGCCGGCCCCGGGCTCGAGGACCGCCGCGTCGAGATCACCGGCCCGACCGACCGCAAGATGACGATCAACGCGCTGAACTCCGACGCGAAGGTCTGGCTCGCCGACCACGAGGACGCCACGAGCCCGACCTGGCGCAACATCGTCGAGGGCCAGCTGAACCTCGCCGACGCCCTGCGCGGCCGCCTCGGTTTCACGAGCCCGGAGGGCAAGGAGTACCGCGTCGAGCGCGAGCTCGCCGAGACCCCGACGATCGTGTTCCGCCCCCGCGGCTGGCACCTCACCGAGAAGCACCTGCGCTTCCACGACCGCACCGGGCGCGCCATGCACGCCTCCGGCTCACTCGTCGACTTCGGCCTCTACGTGTTCCACAACGCGCGCCGGCTCATCGAGCTCGGCCGCGGACCGTACTTCTACCTGCCGAAGCTCGAGTCGCACCTCGAGGCCCGGCTCTGGAACGACGTCTTCGTCTTCGCGCAGAACGCGCTCGGCATCCCGCAGGGCACGATCCGGGCGACGGTGCTGATCGAGACGATCCAGGCCGCGTTCCAGATGGAGGAGATCCTCTACGAGCTGCGCGAGCACTGCGCCGGGCTGAACGCCGGCCGCTGGGACTACATCTTCTCGATCGTGAAGACGTTCCGCAGCCGCGGCCGCCGCTGGGTGCTGCCCGACCGGGCGCAGATCACCATGACGGTGCCGTTCATGCGGGCGTACACCGAGCTGCTCGTGCAGACGGCGCACGGCCGCGGGGCGCATGCCATCGGCGGCATGAGCGCGTTCATCCCCGATCGCCGCGACCCGGAGATCACGGAGCGCGCGCTCGCCGCGGTCGCCGCCGACAAGCGCCGCGAGGCGGGCGACGGCTTCGACGGCACCTGGGTCGCGCACCCGGATCTCATCCCGACGGCGCGCGCCGAGTTCGACCGGGTGCTCGGCGAGCGGCCGAACCAGCTCGAGCGGCTCCGCGAGGACGTCGAGGTCACGGCGGCGCAGCTGCTCGACATCCCCTCGGTCGGCGGCGCGGTCACCGAGGCGGGCGTGATCGACAACATCCAGATCGCCATCCGCTACGTGGAGTCCTGGCTGCGCGGCGTCGGTGCGGCCGCCATCGAGCACCTGATGGAGGATGCCGCGACGGCCGAGATCTCGCGCTCGCAGATCTGGCAGTGGCTGCACGACAACACGGTGACCGCCGAGGGCACCCGCATCGACCAGACCTACATCGTGCAGGCGATGGGCGAGGCCGTGCGCGGGCTGCCGCGCTTCGAGGGCGACCGCTTCGACGACGCCATCCAGGTGTTCCGCACGGTGGCGCTCGAGCCGGAGTTCCCCACGTTCCTCACCCTCGGCGCGTACGCCCGCTTCCTCTGAACGCCGCCCCACCCCACGACTTGCCCGACTTTCATGAAAGTCGGGCAAGTCGTGTTCGGGCAGAATCGGGGGGTGACCGTGCTGACGATCCGCGCCGCCGCGCCCGCCGACCTCGACGAGCTGGCCGAGCTCGCCGCCGAGACCTTCCCGCTCGCCTGCCCGCCCGGGGCCACCGCGGAGGACATCGCGGCGTACCTCGCGGCCGAGCTCACGCCGGAGCGCTTCGCGGCGCACCTGGACGACCCGGCCAGGGCCCTGCTCCTCGCCGCGGACGAGGGCGGCCGGCTGATCGGCTGGTCGATGCTCGTGGGCGGCGAACCGGGTGACGCGGATGCCGCGGCCGCCGTCGCCGCCCGACCCACGATCGAGCTCAGCAAGTTCTACACCCGCGCCGGCGTGCACGGCCGCGGGGTGGCGGCCGAGCTCATGACCGCGAGCCTCGAGGTCGCCGCGGCGGGCGGGGCCGCGAGCGTCTGGCTCGGCGTGAACGCCGAGAACGCGCGGGCGATCCGCTTCTACGAGAAGCAGGGCTTCGCCCGCGTGGGCACGAAGCGGTTCCGTCTCGGCGGCCGCCTCGAGCACGACCTCGTGCTCGAGCGCGCCTTCGACGCGCCCGTCGGCGCCTAGGCGGCGGCCGGCTCGGGCAGCTCGGCCGACAGGGCGTCGGCCCGGTTCGCCGCGCGCCGGGCGATCCAGCGGATGCCGAGGCCCGAGGCGAGGAACACCCCGGCCAGCACGGCCCAGCCGAGGAGGCCGTGCGAGATCGCCGTCGCGTTCACGACGAGCGGCGCCGCGAGCGCGCCGAGCGAGTAGCCCATGCCGAACACGCCCTGGAAGGCCCCCGCGCGCACCGGGTCGGCGAGCTCGAAGCTGAGCCCCCAGCCGCCCGCCTGGGAGAGCACCTCGGCGAAGGCGTGCGCGACGGCGGCGATGACGAGCACGGCGATCGCGAAGCCGACGGGCAGCCCGGCGGCCGCGGCGTAGACGAGGCACGCCGCCGCCATCAGCCACGCCGCGATGCCCGAGACGCGCCCGGCGACGCGCAGGTCGTGCGTGCCGCGCGAGGCGGGCACCTGGAAGACGATGACGATCACGGTGTTCAGGATGAGCAGCACCGAGATGAGCACCTCGGGCACGGCCGTCTCGCGGGTGACCCAGAGCGGAACGCCGAGCTCGGCGACGCCGAACTGCATGCCGAAGATCGCGCTGAGGGCGGTGAGCAGCAGGTACCTGGGGTTCCGCCAGGGGGAGTGGCTGCGCCAGTCGCAGCGCGCGGTGCGCGCGGCCGCGGCGGTGGCCGAGGCATCCACCGAGCCGGTCGCGGTGACGACCTCGGCGATCGGCGCCCGGGCCGGAGCGTCGACCCGGGCGGGCAGCTTCACGAGCTGCACGAGGCCGAGCAGGTAGAGCAGGCCCGCGCCGACGATGAGCGCCCGGTACGCCTCGGCGGTGCCGATCGCGAGGGCGAGCGCGCCGAGGCCCGAGCCGACCGCGATCGAGGCGTTCGTGACCGTGCGCAGCACCGCCCGCGCGCCGACCCGCGCCTCGCCCTGGAACGCGCGGGCGATGATCGCCGAGCGGGTGGAGTTCGCGCCTTGCTCGAAGAGCCCGCAGACGATCGCGATGACGAGGGCGGTGAGGAAGTCCCCGGCGAAGACGTAGGCGATGAGGGCGACGCCCTCGATCCCGGTCGCCCAGAGCAGCAGTCGCCTCGCGCTCACCCGGTCGGCGAGCCACCCGCCCGCGAAGGAGGCGAGGACACCTGCCGCGCTCGCCGAGGCGAGTACGATCGCGACCTCACCGGGGGTGAGCCCGACGATCAGGGTGAAGTAGAGCACCGTGACCGTGAGGAAGATGCCGCGGCCGACGCGCGAGATGAGGGTCGAGCCGACGAGGATGCGCAGCACGGGGTCGCTCACCGCGGCGGCGAGGCGGGCGCGGAGCGGGGGGCGGACGGGGGCGTCGGCGGGCGGGGTGCTGGTCACGGATTCAGTTCTGCCAGAGGCGGATGCCTCGCAAAAACGATGTAGCGTTGTGCTTCATGCTCAGGTACGTGCTGAACGAGTCCGACGTCGGCGCCGTGCGCTTCGGCATCTCGCCCCTGTGCGAGCTCGGCCTCTCGCTGCGTGCCGTCATGGTGCCCGCCGGATTCCCGTTGCAGCTGCCCTGGCTCCGGCGCACCGAGGAGGCCCGTGCCGAGCTCGACCTCGAGGTGCTCCAGGCGCTCATCGACGAGCGGCTCTGGACGCCCGACTTCCTGAACCCGCGCCCGGCCTCGCCGCTCACCCGCATCGACGACGAGTTCGCCGCCCTCGAAGCTCTGCCGCTCGAGGTGTTCCTCGCCGACCTCGTCGCCGTGCACGGCCGGATCCCGGAGGCGCTGAACGGGCCCCCGCGCGCGGCGTTCCGGCGGGTCGTCCGCGCGCTCCGCGAGCTCTGGACCGCGACCTTCGAGCCCTACTGGCCGCGCATGCGCACCGTGCTCGAGGCTGACGTCGTCTACCGCGGCCGGCAGATCGCCCAGGGCGGGCTGTCGACCATGCTGAACGGCATCTCCTCCACGGTCGACTACGCCGACGGGGTCGTCGCGGTGCGGCTGCGCGACCCCGCCGACCGCGTGCAGCCCATCGACGGCAACGGGCTCACCCTCGTGCCGACGATGTTCACCCGGCGCGCGTCCGCGCCCGTCGGCGAGGGGCCGCCCATGCTGATGTACCCGGCGCGCGGGCAGGGCGCGCTCTGGGAGACCGAGCCGGTCGCGAATCCCGCGGCGCTCGCCGGCATCCTCGGCGAGACCCGTGCGAAGCTGCTCGCGGCGCTCGGCGACCCCGCCTCCTCGACCGAACTCGGCGTGCGTTTCGGCGTGACGACGAGCGCCGTGAACCAGCACCTGCGCGCGCTCCGCGACGCCGGCCTCCTCGTGGGCACCCGCTCCGGCCGGAGCGTGCTCTACCTGCGCAGCGAGCTCGGCTCGGCGCTGCTCGCGGGGCGCAGCGCGTAGCCCCGCCCACCGCTCGGCCCACCGCTATGCTCTGGCCATGCGCATCGCCTTCGCGGTCCTGCGGCTCGTCGCCGCCGCGGCCATCGTCGTCGCCGTGGTCGGCCAGTTCGTCAAGAGCCTCTCGCTCGTGCCCGAGCCCGGCGTGTTCCTGGTGAACTTCTTCAGCTTCTTCACCATCCAGTCGAACCTGATCGGCGCCGTCGTGCTCGTCGTCGGGGCCTGGCTCGCCTTCCGCGGGCGCGACGACTCCCCGGCGTTCGCGCTCGTGCGCGCCTGCGCGACGACGTACCTCACGACGACGCTCGTCGTGTTCAACCTGCTGCTGCGCGACCTCGCGCTCGACCAGGCCGCGACGGTGCCGTGGTCGAACGAGATCCTGCACGTCTGGGCGCCGCTGTACGTGCTGCTCGACTGGGTGCTCGCGCCCGGGCGGCGCCCCATCGCCTGGCGCCGGCTCTGGCTCGTCGCCGTCTACCCGCTCGTCTGGGCGGCGTACACGATGCTGCGCGGCGCGCTCGTCGGCTGGTACCCGTACCCGTTCCTCAACCCGGACGTCGCGCCCGGCGTCGGCTACGACGGCGTGCTCGTCTACGTCGTCGCGATCGCCGCGTTCATCCTGCTGATGGGGGCCGGCGTGCTCGCCCTCAGCCGCACGAGCTGGCCGTACCGGGCCGACCCGGCGCTCAGCGGCGCGGCGGGTTCGCCTCGAGCCAGCGCGCCACGCCCTCGCGAATCCGCGCGCTGAGCGCGGGGATGCCGTCCTCCCGCGGCGGCACGACGACGAGCTCGGCGTGCAGGCCCGCCGCCCAGCGCTCGCCGAGCTCCAGCGGGTGCACGGGGTCGCGCTCGGCGGCGACGACGAGGGAGCGGATGCCCGCCCCGGGCACGCCCGCGAGCTCCGCGTCGTCCGAGAACGCACGGTTGCGCGGTACCTCGACGAGGCGCACGGCCCGCTCGGCCGCCCGTGGCGAGCCGAACTGGCTGAGCAGCGCCCGCGCGCCCGCCGGGGAGCGGTGCTCCACCGCGCGGTAGTGCCAGCTCTCGCGGAAGTCCTCGACCGCGGCCGGGCCCCGGTCGTGCAGCAGCTGCCCGATCACGGGGAACGGCCGGAGATGCTCGGGATAGGACGTGTCGTCGAAGGAGGGGCGCACGAACACCGCCCGGTCGACGGGCAGCAGACCGCGCAGCGCGATGCGCAGGGCGAGGGCGGCGCCCATCGAGATGCCGAGGAGTGTCACCGGACCCTCGGCGAGGCCGGGGTCGAGGGCGAGCGCGTCGGCGACGGCCTCCTCGGCGAGCCGGTCGAGCGCGAAGTCGCCGGGCTCGCCGATGCGGGTCGAGTCGCCGTGCGCCCGGACGTCGGTGGCGAGGAGGCGCACCTCGGGCCCGTCGACGCCGAGCAGCGGCGGGGCGAGCAGCTCCAACGGTTGGCGACGGTCGGCGCCGAGTCCGTGCAGGAGCAGCGCGGTCACGCCAGGGCGCCCGGGCGGTAGAACGAGCGGTCGTGCTCGCGGGGCTGCTGGACGGGCGGCCGCGGCCCGATCGCCTCGAGCAGCTCGCCGGCGAGGGTGACGAGGCGCTGGATCTCGTCGTCGTCGCGGTCGACCCAGCGGCAGCGCGGCTCGGGCTCGACGGGCACGAAGTCGTCGTGCTGCTCCCAGACGACGAGGGTGCGCTCGGCGCCGAGCACGTACTGCTGCCACCAGACCTGGCGGAGGTACGAGCGGGGGATGGAGCGCCAGGGCTTCGAGGTGGTCTTGATCTCGCAGAGCGTCAGCCGGCCGGCCGCGTCGGCGACGAGTCCGTCGGGCGTGGCGAGGTGGCGGCGCTCGGTCTCGGCGTGGAACAGCAGGCTCGACGGCAGGATGCCGTGCGTCTGCCTGACCCAGGCCGCGATCACGGGCTCGCGCTCGCGGCCGTGATCGGTGAAGCGGCTGCCGCCGAAGCTGCGCCGCGAGCCGTGCAGCTTCTCGTGCGCGGCAGCACGGACCGACTCGCGGGTGGCGAGCTTCGCGGCATCCGTCGCGGTGATGCCCTGGCTGCGCGCCCGCAGCCAGGCGACGCGGTCGCCCGAGTCGGCGACGATGCGCCGCTCGTGCGGATGCGGCTCGTGCCGGAGCGCCTCGGACACCCTCGGGGCGACCTCGTCGAGGTCGAAGAGGGCGAAGGGCTCGGTCACCCTCCGAGGGTACCGCCGTCGGGCGACGGCGGACGCGGCGGCCGCGGGTGTTGACGACCGCGGGATCGCGTCGTACGCTTTGGAATCGATTCCGGAATCGATTCCATCCCCCAATCACCGAGTCCGCACGTTCAATGAGGAGTGACATGGACACGACCGCCCCCTCGCCCACGAAGGCCCCAGCGGCCTCCTGGCGCGCCGTCACCGCCAGCACCATCGGATCGGTGCTCGAGTACTACGACTTCTTCGTCTTCGGCACGCTCTCCGCCCTCGTCTTCGGGCAGGTCTTCTTCCCGGCCGGCGACGCCGGGGTCGCCACCCTGCTCTCCCTCGCCACCTTCACGGTCGGCTTCATCGCCCGACCCCTCGGCGGCATCATCCTCGGCCACTTCGGCGACCGCATCGGCCGCAAGCGCGTGCTGCTGTTCACCTTCATGCTCACCGGCACCGTCACCGTGCTCATCGGCGTGCTGCCGACGTACGCGCAGATCGGCGTCGCCGCGCCCATCCTGCTCGTCGTGCTGCGCGTGCTGCAGGGCATCGGCATCGGCGGCGAATGGGGCGGCGCGGCCCTCCTCGCGGTCGAACACGCCCCGACCGCCCGGCGCGGCTTCTTCGGCAGCCTCGTGCAGGCCGGCGCCCCGATCGGCGTCATCCTCTCGAGCGGCGTCGTCGCCCTGCTCACCGCCACCATCGGCCTCGAGGCGCTCGTCGCCTGGGGCTGGCGCATCCCCTTCCTCGCGAGCGCGCTGCTGCTCGTCGTCGGCGTCTTCCTGCGCCTGAAGGTCGACGAGAGCCCCGAGTTCGTCGCCGTGCAGGAGAAGAAGGAGGAGGCGAAGCTGCCCGTCTGGGAGGCCACCCGGCGCTACCCGAAGGAGATCGCAGCGGCGGTCTTCATCCACACCAGCGACACCACCCTGGGCCTCATCCAGGGCGTCTTCGTGCTCGGCTACGCCTCCGGCGCCCTCGGCATGGACCCCACCGTCGTGCTGCTCGCGAACGTGTTCTCCTCGCTCACGAACCTCGTCACCACGCCGATCGCCGGACACCTCGGCGACCGCTACGGCCAGCGCCGGCTGCTCATGGTCGGGCTCGGGCTGCTGGTGCTCTGGGCGTTCCCGATGTTCTGGCTCATCGGCACCGAGACCGTCGTCGGCCTCTTCGCGGCGACGGGCGTCAGCGGCATCCTCGTCGGCCTGCTGTTCAGCCAGCAGGCGACGCTCTTCGCCGACCTCTTCGAGCCGCGCGTGCGCTACTCGGGCATGTCGCTCGGCTTCCAGCTCGGCACCGTGCTCGGCGGCGGCTTCGGCCCGCTCATCGCGCAGGCGCTCACGAACGCCGCGGGCGGGCAGACCTGGTCGGTCTCGAGCTACCTCGTGCTCGTCGCCGTCGTCGCGCTCGTGTTCACCGCGATCGTGAAGCCGCGCTTCGGCTCGCACGCCGTGCTGCCGCTGCCGGAGCCGGCGGCGCGCAGCCACGCCGGCTGAGCCCCGGCACCACTCCCGCGACCAGGCATCGGCCGGGGCATCCGCCCGGCCCGGAAAGGCACCACCATGTCGACCACGCATCCCGACTTCCCCGGCCGGATCGGCACCACCGTCGCCGAGTCCACCCCGTGGTGGCCCGAGCGGCGCGAGGGGCCCAAGCGCCCGAACGTCGTCGTCGTCATCCTCGACGACACGGGCTGGGGCGATCTCGGCTGCTACGGCTCCGAGGTGCGGACGCCGACGATCGACGCCCTGGCCGATGCCGGCCTCCGCTACACGGGGTTCCACGTCACCCCGCTCTGCTCGCCGACCCGCGCCGCCCTGCTGAGCGGGCGCAACCACCACGGCATCGGCATGCGCTTCCTCGCCGACACCGACACCGGCTTCCCGAACTCGCGCGGCTCGATCCGCCGCGACGTGCCGCTGCTGCCGGAGGTGCTCCGGGGCGAGGGCTACGGCACCTACCTCGTCGGCAAGTGGCACCTCGCACCGCTGCACGAGATCACGCCCGCCGGCCCCTACGGCAACTGGCCGCTCGCCCGCGGGTTCGACCGCTACTACGGCTTCCTCGACGGCTGCACCGACCAGTACGAGCCCGAGCTCTTCGAGGACAACCACCCCGCTCCCGTGCCCGAGCGCGAGGGCTACCACCTCAGCGAGGACCTCGCCGACCGCGCCATCGGCTACGTGCGCGACCACCTCGCGTTCCGGCCCGGCGACCCGTTCTACCTGCACCTCGCCTTCGGTGCGACGCACGCACCGTTCCAGGCCCCGCGGGAGTTCATCGAGCAGTACCTCGACACCTTCACCGCCGGCTGGGACGAGACGCGTCGCGCCCGCCTCGCCCGGCAGATCGAGGCCGGGCTCGTGCCCGAGGGCACCCCGCTCGCCGAGCGCAACGAGGGGGTGCGCCCCTGGGCCGAGCTCGACGAGGACGAGCGCCGCGTCTACGCCGCGCTGCAGGCGGCGTTCGCCGGGTTCCTCGAGCACGCCGACGCGCAGCTCGGCCGCGTCGTCGCCGCGCTGCGCGAGTTCGGCGAGCTCGACGACACGATCGTGCTCGTCACGAGCGACAACGGCGCCAGCCGCGAGGGCGGGCCCGGCGGCGACGTCGACACCAACGCGCCCTACAGCGGCATCCGCCGCCCGGCCGCCGAGCTCGTCGGGGAGCTCGACCGGGTGGGCACCCTGACCGGCGGCTCGCACTACCCGGAGGGCTGGGCGATGGCGGGCAACACGCCCTTCCGCCGCTACAAGCAGTTCGTCGACCTCGGCGGGGTGCGCTCGCCGCTCGTCGTCTCCTGGCCGAACGGGCCGGGCACGCCGGGCGGGGTGCGCCGGCAGTTCGTGCACGCGATCGACATCGCGCCGACGCTCTACGAGCTGCTCGGCATCCAAGCGCCCGGCGAGCTCGACGGCCGCAGCGTCGCCGCGACCCTCGCCGACGCCGACCGCCCGGCCGGACGCAGCACCCAGTACTGGGAGACGCTCGGCCACCGGGCGATCTGGCACGAGGGATGGCGCGCCGTCACCGCGCACGTCCCCGGCACCGACTACGCCGACGACGAGTGGCGGCTCTACGACACAGCCGCCGACTTCGCGGAGGCCACCGACGTCGCGGCGCGCGAGCCCGAACGGCTTGCCGAGCTGCAGGAGCTGTGGTGGCGGGAGGCGCGCCGGCACGACGTCTTCCCGCTCGACGACCGGCCGCTGCACGAGGTCATCGAGGCGCGCGGGCCGATCGGCCTCTACGCCGAGCGGCGGATCGTGCTGCGCCCCGGCCAGAGCCACGTGCCGTTCCCGAGCGCCGTGACCGGCTCGAACCGCTCGATCGACGTGCGGGCGCGGTTCCGCGCCGACGCCTCGGCCGCGAGCGGCGTGCTGCTGTCGAGCGGCAACGCGCAGGGCGGCTACGTGCTCGCGCTGGAGGACGGCGTGCTCGCCTTCGCCCACTCGGCGCTCGGCGAGACCGTCGAGCTGCGCGCCTCACGGCCCCTCGCACCGGGCGAGCGGGAGGCCGGGTTCCGGCTGCGTTCGCTGCCCGACCTCAGCGGCGAGCTCGTGCTCGAGTCCGGCGGCGAGGAGCTCGGCTCGGCGCGGATCCCGCGCACTGGGGCGCACCTGTCGTTCTGGGGCCTCGACGTCGGCCTCGCGCCGGTCAGCGCCTTCAGCCCGCTGCAGGCCGTGCCGGTCGACCCCGCCCTGCTCGAGCTCGTCGCGATCGACGTGCACCCCGCGGCCGACGACGCCGCCGAGTACGCCGAGCTGATCCTGGCGAGCGAATGAGCGCGCGGCCGATCCCTGTCGTGCTCGACGTGGACACGGGCGTCGACGACGCCCTCGCCCTGCTGCTCGCGGTGCGCCATCCCGCCCTCGAGCTCCTCGCGATCAGCTGCGCGGGCGGCAACGTGCCGCTCGCCCAGGTCGTGGAGAACACCCGGCGCGTGCTCGACCTCGCCGGCGCGCCGCCCGTGCCGATCGCCGCGGGCATGCACCGGCCGCTCGTCGAGACGCCGCAGCACGCGAGCTATGTGCACGGAGCCACGGGGCTCGGCGCCCTGGAGCTGCCGCCGAGCAAGCGCGAGGTCGAGCCGGTGCACGCGGTCGAGCTGCTGCGCCGCACGCTGCTCGCCGCGCCGGAGCCGGTCACCGTGATCGCCCTCGCGCCGCTCACCAACGTCGCGGTGCTGCTGCGGATGCATCCCGAGGTGGGGCCCCGCATCGCGCGGATCGTCATGATGGGCGGCGCGATCGGCGCCGGCAACGCGACCGCCGCGGCGGAGTTCAACGTCTGGCACGACCCCGAGGCCGCCGAGATCGTGCTCACGAGCGGCGTGCCCGTCGTGATGTACGGGCTCGAGCCCTTCTACCGCGCGACGGTGCCCGCCGAGCGGATCGCGGAGCTCGGCCGTTCGGCCGATCCGGTCGCCCGCGCCGCGGGCTCGCTGCTCGCGCACCTCGCCGGGGTCACCGAGGACGAGGGCCGGGTCGACGGGGTCGGGGCCGCGGCGATCGGCGACGCCGGCGCGGTCGCGGCGGTGATCGATCCGACGCTGCTGCAGCTCCGGCGCTCGCCCGTGCGCGTCGCGCTCGCCGAGGGGCCGACGCGCGGCTGCACCGTCGTCGACCTCCGCAGCGGGCTCGGCGCGGGCGGGGAGACGACGAAGGATGCCGAGAGCCACGTCGAGGTCGTGCTCGACCTCGACGGCGCGCGCTGCGCGGAGCTCTTCCTCGCCGCCGTCGACGCCGGTGCGGCGGTCCCGGCTCGATAGGATCGCGGATGTGACGGCACCGGAACGCGGCCAGGCGACCATCCTGGATGTCGCCCGGCTCGCCGGCGTCTCCCGCACCACCGTCTCCCGAGTGCTGAACGAGCCGGAGCGGGTCACGCCGGACACGCTCGCGAAGGTGCGCGCCGCCGCGGACCGGCTGAACTTCGTGCCGAGCGCCGCCGCCCGGAGCCTCCGGAACGGGCGGACCGGCACCATCGCGCTCCTCGTGGGCGACGTGTCGCAGCCCTTCCACGGCGGCCTCGCCAAGACGATCTCGCACGAGGCCGACGACCTCGGCTACAGCGTCATGCTCTACGACCTCGCGCACAGCGAGACCCGCCTGCGACGGGTGCTCGAGAAGCTGCCGAAGCAGGGCGTCGACGCGGTCGTGCTCGCGACCGCCGACGCGCTCGTCGAGCCCGAGACGCTGCAGGCGCTCGACGTGCTGCACGAGCACGGCATCCCGGTGCTCACCACCGTCGACCGCGACGACGCGCGGCACGCGCTGAGCCTCGGCTTCGACTACCGCGAGCCCGCGAGGGCGGCGACGAGCGCGATGGCCGGGTCGGGGCACGGTCCCGTCGCCCTGCTCGTCGGCGCCGGCATCGGCCCGCTCGGGCGGCAGCTCGTGGCCGGCTACCTCGACGCGCTGTCGCCCGGCGCGCCCGAGCTCGTCGTCGAGACGCCGTACGACTTCGACGGCGCGCAGGCGGCCGCCGCGGCGCTCCTGGACCGCTCGAGCGTGGGCGGCATCCTGGCCGCGACGGTGCCGATGGCGATCGGCGCGATCCGCGCGGCCGAGGTGCGCGGGTTGCGGGTGCCGGACGACCTCGTCGTGCTGAGCGGCGAGGAGGTGCCGCTCGCCGCCCAGGTGCGGCCGGCGATCACGACCCTGTCCGCGGGCGCGGAGCGCAACGGGCACGCGATCATGCGGCTGCTCGCCGACGCCCTCGCCGGGCGGGACGCCCCGCGCCCGCCGCTCGAGGCCGAGCTCGTCGTGCGCGAGTCCTTCGTGCCGGCGCGGTAGCCGCGCGGCTCAGCGGGCGGCGAGCTGGTCGACGCCCTCCGGCGAGAGCACGTGCTGGATGGCGAGCATGCTCGCGCCGAGCACGGCCGCGTTCTCCGCGGCCGCCGACTGCACGATCTGCAGGTGCTCCGTGGCGAGCGGCATCGAGCGGGTGTAGACCGCCTCGCGCACGCCCGCGATGAGGTGCTCGCCGGCGCGGGCCATCGAGCCGCCGATCGCGATGACGGAGGGGTTGATGAGGCTCACCGAGGCGGTGAGCACTTCGCCGATGTCGCGGCCCGCCTGACGCACCGCCTGGATGGCGTCGAGGTCGCCGCGCTGCACGAGCGCGACCACGTCGCGGCCGCCCGCCGCGTCGAGCCCGCGCTCGCGGAGGGCGCGGGCGATCGCGGGGCCGGAGGCGAGCGCCTCGAGGCAGTCCTGGTTGCCGCAGCTGCAGGGCACGCCGCCGCCGCGCGAGACGCGGACGTGGCCGATGTCGCCGGCGATGCCCTGCGCGCCGCGCTGCAGCAGCCCGCCCGAGATGATGCCCGCGCCGATGCCCGTCGCGACCTTCACGAACATGAGATGGTCGGTGTGCGGCCAGGCGGCCTGGCGCTCGCCGAGGGCCATGATGTTCACGTCGTTGTCGACGAGCACGGGCACCTCGAGGTGCTGCTGCACCCAGCCGGGCACGTCGAAGCGGTTCCAGCCGGGCATGATCGGCGGGTTCACCGGTCGCCCGGTCGAGTGCTCGACCGGGCCGGGGATGCCGATGCCGATCGCGACGAGCTCGGTGCGGTCGCGGCCGAGCTCGCGGAGCATGGCGACGCCCGTCTCGACGAGCCAGCCGAGCACGGCCTCCGGCCCCTCGGCGATGTCGATCGGCTCGCTGCGCTCGAGGAGCACCGCCCCCGTGAGGTCGGTGATGGCGAGGGTGGCGTGCGAGGCGCCCAGGTCGGCGGCGAGGACGACGCGGGCGCTGGGGTTCAGGGCGAACTGCGAGGGCGGCCGGCCGCCCGTGGAGGCGGCGTCGGCGACGGGGGCGACGAGGCCGAGGCGCATGAGCTCGTCGACGCGCGCGGCGACGGTCGAACGCGCGAGGCCGGTGGCCTGGGCGAGGGCGGCACGGGTGCGCGGCGCGCCGTCGCGCAGCAGCTGGAAGAGCTCGCTCGCCCCGGAGGTGCCGGGCGCGGACACCCGACTCGTGTCGACCATGTATCGAGTAAAGCACACCGCCTTGACGCTCCCGCCCATCACAAATTCGGAACGAAGAAATCAACTTTTGATTTTTGACTAGCAAAAGTCGGCGAACCGTGTCACGATGTGCAGCATGACAACGGACGTCAGCGCTCCAGCCCGTGCGGTCCACGCCGGCATCATCGGCGGCGGCTTCATGGCGGCGGTGCACTCGCGGGCGGCGCGCGCCGCGAGCGGGGCGCTCGCCGGCTCCGCCTCCTCCTCCGCAGGACGGGCGGCCGAGGCCGCCGAGCGGCTCGGCATCGCCGCCGCCTACGACTCGGCTGAGGAGCTGCTCGCCGACCCGGCGATCGACGTCGTCCACGTCTGCACGCCCAACACGACGCACGCCGACTACGCCAGGGCCGCGCTCCTCGCGGGCAAGCACGTCATCTGCGAGAAGCCGCTCGCCACGAACGCCGCCGACGCCGCCGAGCTCGCCGGGCTCGCGGCCGAGCGCGGCCTCGTCGCCGCGGTCCCCTTCATCTACCGCTTCCACCCCATGGCCCGCGAGGCCAGGGCGCGGATCGCGACGGGCGACGCCGGCCCCCTCCTCAGCGTGCACGGCGCCTACCTGCAGGACTGGCTCGCCGACCCGCAGGCCGACGACTGGCGGGTCGACCCCGCGCTCGGCGGACCGTCGCGGGCGTTCGCCGACATCGGCTCGCACCTCGTCGACCTGCTCGAGTTCGTCGCCGGCGAGCGCATCCTGCGCCTGAACGCCCGCACCCGCACCGTCTACCCGAACCGCGCCGGCCGCGACGCCATCGCCACCGAGGACCTCGTCGCCGTCGTCGTCGAGCTCGCCGGCGGGGCGATCGGCACCCTGCTCATCTCGCAGGTCGCGCCCGGTCGGAAGAACGCGCTCGTGGTCGAGCTCTCCGGCGCCCGCGAGACGGTGCGCTTCGAGCAGGAGCGCCCCGAGCGGCTCTGGCTCGGCCGGGTCGAGGGCTCGGTGCTCGTCGACCGCGATCCCGCCCGGCTCTCGAGCGACGCGGCCCGGCTCTCCCTCGTGCCGGCGGGGCATCCGATGGGCTATCAGGACGCCTTCAACGCCTTCGTGGCCGACGCCTACGCCGCCATCGGCGGCGCCCGGCCCGACGGCCTGCCCGACTTCGGCGACGGCCTCCGCTCCGCGCGGGTGACCGAGGCCGTGCTCGCCTCCGCCCGGAGCGGCGACTGGGCGGAGGTGGCGGCATGAGCGAGCCGATCCTCGTCGCCGAGGGCCTCGAGAAGTCCTTCTTCGGCGTGCAGGTCCTCCGCGGCGTCGGCCTCACCCTGCACCCGGGCGAGGTGCACGGGCTCATCGGCGAGAACGGCGCCGGCAAGTCGACGTTCATGAAGATCCTCGCCGGCGTGTACCAGCGCGACGGCGGCACCGTGCGCATCGCCGGTGCGGAGGTCGACTTCCAGCACCCGGTGCAGGCGGCCGAGGCCGGTCTCGCCACCGTATTCCAGGAGTTCAACCTGCTGCCCGAGCGCACCGTCGCCGAGAACGTCTTCGTCGGTCGCGAACCGCGCCGCTTCGGCCTCGTCGACCGACGGCGGATGGTCCGCCAGACCGAGCAGCTGCTCGCCGAGCTCGGCATCGACTTCATCGACGCGGATGCCCCGGTGCGACGGCTGAGCGTCGCCGAGCAGCAGATCGTCGAGATCGTGAAGGCGCTCTCCGTCGACGCCCGCGTGATCCAGATGGACGAGCCGACCGCCGCGCTCGCCGACCACGAGGTCGAGCTGCTCTACGCGATCGTCGCCCGGCTGAAGGCCAGGGGCGTCGCCATCCTCTACGTCTCGCACCGGCTGAAGGAGATCTTCGACCTCTGCGACACGATCACGGTGCTGAAGGACGGGGCGCTCGTCTCCACCGGCCCGGCCGCCGAGCTCGACACCGACGAGCTCGTGCGCCGCATGGTCGGCCGCCCCATCGAGACCTACTTCCCCGAGGCGGAGCCCGGCACCGAGCTCGGCGAGCCCCGGCTCGTGCTGCGCGGCGCGGGCAACGGCTACGTCGACGGCATCGAACTCGAGCTGCGCGCCGGCGAGATCGTCGGCGTCGCCGGACTGCAGGGCTCCGGCCGCACCGAGCTCGCCGAGGCCGTCTTCGGCATCGCCCCGTTCACCCGCGGCACCATGGAGCTCGACGGCCGGGCCATCCGCGTCACCGGCGCCCGCCAGGCCGTCCGCGAGGGCCTCGCCCTCGTCACCGAGGACCGCAAGGCCCAGGGCCTCGCCCTGAACCAGTCCGTGCTCGACAACGCGCTGCTCGTCATCCGCTCCGTGTTCTCGCGGCGCACCGCCGCGGTGCGGCGGGAGCTGCCGGGCGTGCTCTCCAGCCTCGAAGTCGCCTCCCGCGGCGTCGAGCAGGAGGTGCAGTACCTCTCCGGCGGCAACCAGCAGAAGGTCGTGCTGGCCAAGTGGCTCGCCACGAACCCGCGCGTCGTGCTCATGGACGAGCCGACCCGCGGCATCGACGTCGGCGCGAAGGTCGCCGTCTACCGGCTCATGCGCCGGCTCACCCGAGAAGGAGTCGCTATCCTCATGATCTCCTCCGAACTGCCAGAGGTGATCGGCATGTCCGACCGCATCATCGTGATGCACGACGGGCGCGCCTCTGCCGAACTGCCCGCGCGCAGCGACGAGGCCACCATCCTCGCCGCCGCCACCGGCACCCTCGCCGCGATCGAGCCCGGGGGAGGGGCGGCATGAGCACCGCGACCCCCACCGCCCGCCGCCGGCGCGGCCGCCTCGACTCCTCGCTCGTCGTCGGCATCGCGCTCGTCGTGGTGATCGCGATCGGCGCGGTGCTCGTCGCCACCGTCGGCCGCAACTTCTTCAGCCCCGGCAACATCCGCGACATCCTCACCGGCATGAGCGTGCTCGGCTTCGTCGCGATCGGGCAGACGCTCGTCGTGCTCTGCGCCTCGCTCGACCTCTCCGTGCTCTATGTGATCAGCCTGTCGAGCCTCATCGCCGCCGATCTGATGGCCGGCAACCCGGCGAACATCCCGCTCGCGCTCGCCGTCTCGCTCGGCGTCGCCGCGCTCATCGGCCTCGCGAACGGGCTCATCGTGACGAAGCTGAAGGTGAACGGCTTCATCGCCACCCTCGGCACCGGGCTCATCATCAAGGGCTTCCTCGACTCGAACTACAAGGGCACGAGCGGCGACGTCCCGATGGAGTTCCGGCTCATCGGCGCCACCGGGCTCGGCCCCGTGCCGGTGTCGACGATCCTGATGCTCGCCGTCGCCGTGCTCGTGTGGTTGTTCCTCAGCCGCACCCGCACCGGCCACCACATCTACGCCGTCGGCGGCAACGAGCAGGTCGCCCGGCTCTCCGGCATCCGCACCGCCCGGCCGGTGATCGTCGCCCACGTGCTGTGCTCGATGAGCGCGGCCCTCGCCGGCCTGCTGCTCGCCAGCCGTTCCGGCGTCGGCAACCCGACGTTCGGCGCGCAGGGCGGGTACGACCTGCTCTCGATCGCGGCGGTCGTGCTCGGCGGCACCCTGCTGCTCGGCGGCCGCGGCTCCGTGTGGGGCACCATCGGCGGCGTCGCGATCTTCGCCGTCGTCGACAACGTGATGAGCGTCATGCAGGTGAACCCCTTCCTGAAGGACGTCGTGCGCGGCATCGTCATCGTCGCCGCCGTCGCGGTCTACGCGAGCCGCTCGGTCGAGCGCCGCCGGCCGCGCTTCGACGGCGGCGGTGCGCCGCCGGCCGACACCGCCGCGTCCGCCGACCCCGCCAACCGCGCCGCCGACCGCGCCGGGGCCGCCGAGCCCGCCGCCGCGGAAGGAGGGGTCCGATGACCGCCGCCACCGAGCTCCGCCCGAGCGCCGGGCAGCGTCTCGCGGGTCTCGCCCGCACCCTGATCAGCCCCCGCGGCGCCGTCTTCCTGCTGCTCGTGCTGCTGCTCGTCGCGATCGCGGTGCTGAACCCCTCCTTCGCCGAGCCGAGCCAGTTCATCCGCTTCATCCAGCGGGTCGCCCCCGTCGCGATCGTCGCGATCGGCCAGTACTTCGTCATCGTCGGCGGCGAGTTCGACCTCTCGATGGGCTCGGTCGTCACCGCCCAGGTGGTGATCGCCGGCAACCTCATCGGCCAGGACGAGTCGAAGGCGCTGCCGGTGCTCGCCCTCATGCTCGGCTTCGGCGCGGTGATCGGCCTCGTGAACGGGCTCATCGTCTCGTTCCTCAAGGTGCCGAGCTTCATCGTCACCCTCGGCATGATGCTCGCCCTGCTCGGCGCGGTCCTCTACTGGACCGGCGGCGCAGCGACCGGCAACCCCGCCGACGGCTTCCGCGAGATCGGCCGCGGCGGCATCCGCGGCATCCCGGTCATCGACATCCTGCCGTGGTCGGTCGTCATCCTCGTCGTGGTGCTCGCGCTCGCCGTCTGGTTCGCCCGGCGCCCCTTCGGCCGCACCATCATCGCCCTCGGCGACAACCCCACGACCGCGCGGTTCTCGGGCACCCGCAGCTGGTGGGTGAAGACCTCGACGTTCATGATCTCCTCGCTCTCGGCGACGGTCGCGGGCGTGCTCCTCGTCGGCTACGCCGGCGTGCACCCCTCCGTCGGCCGCGGCTACGAGTTCACGGCGATCACCGCGGTGGTGCTCGGCGGCGTCGTGCTCGGCGGCGGGCGCGGGTGGGTCGTCGCCGCGGCGGCCGGCGCCTTCGCCCTCGAAGCGCTCTTCACGCTGCTGAACTTCGCCGGCGTGCCCTCGACGTACCGCGACGCGGTGCAGGGCGCGATCATCATCCTCGCCGTCGCCTACTCGGCGACCACCTTCCGCGCCAGGCGCCGCGGCCGGGCCCTCGAGGCCCCGGTCGGCCAGCCGCCCGGCGTCCCGCCGAGCCCGGCGGCCCCAGAGACTTCGCCCGCATCCGGAGCGAAGACGGACGACTCCCCGGAGACGCCCGCCACCCCTGCACCCATTCCCTCGACGCAGAGGGCAGACAACGAAACCAAGGGAGGTTCGTGATGCGACGCAGGTTCACCGTGGCATCCGCCATGGTCGGCGCCGTGGCGCTGATGACGCTCGCCGGTTGCACGACCGATCCGAGCGTGACCGACTCGAGCGAGGCGCCCGAGTCCAGCGAGGAGGCCTCGGTCGAGTGGTTCGACCAGGCCCTCTTCGACAAGCAGAACGCCGAGCGCACCGTCGTGCCCGAGGGCCCCGACGGGCAGCCCTGGCTGCAGACCATCAACGCGGAGCTCGTCGACACTGCGCAGTTCGCGAGCACCGGGCCCAAGAAGGCCTGCTTCGCGAACGCCTCGATCTCGAACCCGTGGCGCCAGACCGGCTGGATCACCATGAACCAGCAGCTCAAGGTGCTGCAGGACGCGGGCGTCATCAGCGAGATGGAGACCCGCGACGCGCAGGACTCCGACGACACCCAGATCGCCGACATCGACTACTTCATCGACGAGGGCAACTGCGACATCTTCCTGATCTCGCCGAACTCGACGGCGGCGATGACGCCCGCGGTCGAGCGCGCCTGCGACACCGGCAAGCCCGTCGTGGTCTTCGACCGCGGCGTGCAGACCGACTGCCCGGTGACCTTCATCCACCCGATCGGCGGCTTCGCCTGGGGCATCGACACGGCCGAGTTCCTGATCGACAACCTCGAGAAGGGCGACAAGGTGGTCGCGCTCCGCATCCTGCCGGGCGTCGACGTGCTCGAGCAGCGCTGGGCCGCGGCCGAGAAGCTGTTCGACGAGGCCGGCATCGACGCGGTCGATTACTTCACCGGTGCGGACCCGGCCGAGATCAAGAAGATCATCTCGGACGAGCTCGCCAAGGGCGAGGTCAAGGGAGTCTGGATGGATGCCGGTGACGGCGCCGTCGCCGCGATCGAGGCCTTCGAGGACGCCGGTGCGGACTACCCCGTGATGACGGGCGAGGACGAGATGAGCTTCCTCCGCAAGTGGAAGGAGACGGGCCTCACCGGGCTCGCCCCCGTGTACTCCAACTTCCAGTGGCGCACGCCGCTGCTGGCCGCGCAGAAGATCTTCGCGGGCGAGCAGGTGCCGGCCGAGTGGGTGCTGCCGCAGTCGCCGATCACCGCCGAGGAGGTCGACCAGTACCTCGCGCTGAACGAGGGCATGCCCGACGGGCACTACGCCAAGTTCGGCGGCGAGGACCTGCCGGGCTACCCGCAGGTCTGGGAGGACCGGGTCATCCCGTAAGCCGGCGCTGGGGGAACACGCCGATCGCGTATCGGGGCCGCGGCACGCGCCGCGGTCCCGATACGCTCACCATCGACACGAGCGCCGGCGAGGGCGAGGCGCTGCGAGGAGGCCGCATGCGCCGCATCATCGGCGTGAACACCTGGGTGTGGGCATCGCCCCTCACCGACGAGAACCTGCCGGAGCTCGCCGCGAAGGCGGCCGGGCTCGGCTTCGGCGCGATCGAACTCCCCGTCGAGCAGCCGGGGGACTGGGCGCCCGAGCGGGCCGCCGAGGTGCTGGCCCGGCACGGGCTCGCCCCGATCGTGGTCGGCGCCATGGGCCCCGGCCGCAACCTCCTCGCGGCGCCCGGCTCCGAGATCGTCGCGACGCAGAACTACCTCGTGCACTGCCTCGGCGTCGCCGAACGGCTCGGGGCGCGCGTCGTCGCCGGCCCGTTCACCTCGGCCACCGGACGGGCGTGGCGGATGGATGCCGCGGAGCGCCGCGAGCGGATCGAGGAACTCCGTCGCAACCTCGCGCCGGTCGTGCGCCAGGCGGAGGCCCGCGGCATCCGCCTCGCCGTCGAGCCGCTGAACCGCTACGAGACGAGCCTCGTGAACACCGTCGAGCAGGCGCTCGACGCCCTCGGCCCGCTGCTCGGGCCGGGCCTCGGCCTCGCGCTCGACAGCTACCACCTGAACATCGAGGAGCGCTCGATCGGCGACGCCATCCGCGCCGCGGGCGAGCACCTCGCGCACGTGCAGGTCTGCGGCAACGACCGCGGCCCCGTCGGCGACGACCACCTCGACTGGCCGGCCTTCCTCGACGCCCTCGACGACGCCGGCTACGCCGGCCCGCTCGGGCTCGAGAGCTTCACCGGCGAGAACGCCACCATCGCGGTCGCCGCCTCAGTCTGGCGCCCGCTCGCGGCTTCGCAGGACGAGCTCGCCGCGCGAAGCATCCGCTACCTCCAGGCACTGCAGGACGAAAGGGCACGGGCATGACCGAGACGACCGCATCCTCGACGGGCGCGAACGGGGGCCACCCCGTCACCCTCTTCACCGGCCAGTGGGCCGACCTCCCGCTCGAGGAGGTCGCCCGGCTCGCCGCCGGCTGGGGCTACGACGGGCTCGAGCTCGCCTGCTCCGGCGACCACCTCGACCTGAAGCTCGCCGAGGAGGAGCCCGGCTACCTCGCCGAGCGGGTCGAACTGCTGAAGCGGCACGGCCTCGAAGTGCACGCCATCTCGAACCACCTCACCGGCCAGGCGGTCTGCGACGACCCCATCGACTTCCGGCACGAGGCGATCGTGCGGCGGTACACGTGGGGCGACGGCGACCCCGAGGGGGTCAGGCAGCGCGCCGCCGAGGACATGAAGCGGGCTGCCCGGGTGGCCCGGCGCCTCGGCGTCGACACGGTCGTCGGCTTCACGGGCTCGTCGATCTGGCCGTACGTGGCGATGTTCCCGCCGGTGCCGGCATCGGTGATCGACGCGGGCTACGAGGACTTCGCGACCCGCTGGAATCCGATCCTCGACGTGTTCGACGCCGAGGGCGTGCGCTTCGCGCACGAGGTGCACCCCTCCGAAATCGCCTACGACTACTGGTCGAGCGTGCGCACGCTCGAGGCGATCGGCCGGCGGGAGGCGTTCGGCTTCAACTGGGATCCCTCGCACATGATGTGGCAGGGGATCGACCCGATCGGCTTCATCGTCGACTTCGCCGACCGCATCTACCACGTCGACTGCAAGGACACCCGGCTCCGCCCGCCCACCGGCCGCGCCGGCATCCTCGGCTCGCACCTCGCGTGGGGCGACCCGCGGCGCGGCTGGGACTTCGTCTCGACGGGGCGCGGCGACGTGCCCTGGGAGGACGCGTTCCGCGCCCTCGACCGGATCGGCTACACCGGGCCGATCTCGATCGAGTGGGAGGATGCCGGGATGGACCGTCTGCACGGCGCCCCGGAGGCGCTCGAGTTCGTGCGCACGCAGCTCTTCCCGCGGCCCACCGCCGCCTTCGACGCGGTCTTCTCGAACCAGTAGCCCCTGGCCCCCTGAGCCCGTCGAAGGGCGCCCGGTTCCCCTGGTTCCCTGAGCCCGTCGAAGGGAACTCCGCCGCTTCGACAAGCTCAGCGAACCACCGAGCTCAGCGAACCACCGGGCTCAGCGGCCCCCCTCCGTCACCACCCCGTCGCGGAGGTGCAGCCGCCGCTCCGCCCGCCGCGCTACGGCCGAGTCGTGCGTCACGATGACGAGGGTGAGCCCGCGATCGCGGCGGATGCCCTCGAGCAGCTCCAGGATCTCGTCCCGCGTGGCCTCGTCGAGGGCGCCCGTCGGCTCGTCGGCGAGCAGCACCTCGGGCTCCTTCACGAGCGCCCTGGCGATCGCGACGCGCTGCTGCTGCCCGCCGGACAGCTCGCCCGGCATGTGCCCGGCCCGCTCCGCGAGCCCCACCGCGGCCAGTGCCTCGCCGGCCCGCCGTGTGCGTTCGGCCGCGCCGACGCCGAGCGGTGCGAGGGCGGCCTCGACGTTCTCCTGCGCGGTGAGCGTCGGGATCAGGTTGAATCCCTGGAACACGAAGCCGAGCTGCGCCGCGCGCACCCCGGCGAGCTTCGCGTCCGGCAGGTGCGACAGCTCGGCCTCGCCGAGTACGACCCGTCCGCTCGTCGGCCGGTCGAGTGCGCCGAGCATCTGCAGCAGCGTCGACTTGCCACCGCCGGTGGGCCCCTGGATGGCGACGTGCTGCCCGGCCGGGATCTCGAGCGTCACGTCGTTCAGCGCGGTCACGGTGCGCTTGCCCTGGTACTGCTTGGTCACGTGCTCGAGCCGGTACATGGCGGTGCTCCTCTGGGTCGGGTCGCTCGGCGGGGCGCTCGTGGCGCTGGGCGGGGTGGATGCCGCGGCGCTCATGCGACGCTCCGCAGGGCTTCGGCCGGCCGCAGCCGGGCGGCGCGCCAGCCGCCGATGACCCCGGCGAGCAGACCGCCGAGCACGGCCAGCCCGACGGCGATCGCGATGACGCTCACGGTCACCGGAGCGCTCAGCACGACCTCCGTCGCGGTCTGGCTCGAGGCCGCGCCGAACGGTCCGCCGGCCATCCCGCCCGGAGGGGCGCCGGCCGAGGCATCCGCTCCCTGCATCGCGCCAGGACCGCCGGCGGTGAAGCCGCCCCCGGTGCTGCCGCCGAGCGTGAGCCCGAGCAGGTTCACGACCCAGATGCCGGCGAGTCCGACGATGAGTCCTGCCGCGCCGCCGATGAGTCCCTGCACGAGGGATTCGCCCGCGACCTGACCGACGATGCGGCGGTTGCGCCAGCCGATCGCCTTGAGCGTGCCGAACTCGCGGGTGCGGCGGGTGACGCCCTGGATCGTGAACAGGATGGCCGTGAGGAACGCCGCCGCGAGCACGGCGATCGACACCCACAGGCCGAGGTTCGAGATGAGCGCCGAGGCGCTGCCGAGCGAGCCGGACACCTGCGCCGCGAGGTCCGACTGGGTCGACACGCTCGTGTCGGGCAGCGCCTCCTCGATCGAGGCCTGCACGGCGTCGATCCGGTCCGCCGAGGCGGCCTGCACGTACACGTCGCTGACCTTGCCCTCCTGGCCGGAGAGCGACTGCGCGAGGTCGAGCGGCACGTAGGCGTTCGACGCGGTCGTCGCGTCCGCGGAGGTCGACGCGACCGTCCCGACGATCTCGAACTCGGTCCCGCCGAACTCGATCGCGTCGCCGACGCCGAGCCCGGCGCTCGCCGCGTAACTCGCGTCGAGCACGGCGACCGCCTGGCCGGCGTCGGATGCCTCGAGCCCGCGCCCCGCGTCGACGGCCGCCGCCGACAGCGGGCCCACGGCGGCGCCCGCCGGGTCGATGCCGAGCACGGTCACCCGGTCGACGTCGAAGGCGCTGCCGCCGGCGCCGTCGAAGCCGCCCTGCGGCGGCCCATCGGCGCCCGGGGCGGCCTGCACGTCGGTGCCGCCCTGGTCCTGGTTCATCGCAGGCAGCTCGCCGGAGAAGGTGACGTTCTCGAGCGCGAGCGTCGCGGCCGCGGCCTCGACACCGTCGATCGCCTGCACGGTGTCGAGCGCGGTCCCGTCGAAGGTCTGACTGCCGGGCCCGGAGGTGAGCCGGGACTGACTGAGCGCCGTCGAGCCGTCGGCGGTCTGGCCGGCGCCGGCGTCGAACTCGAAGCGCTGCGGACCCGCAGCGGCGTCGCCCTCGCCGGGCGCGGCGGGGGTCGCGGTGACCGTCAGGTCGGTGCCGACGCCGTACACGGACTGCAGCACCTCGGCCTGAGCGTCGCGCATGCCGGTGGAGACGGCGTTCACGATCATCACGAGCGCGATGGCGAGCGCCATCCCGATCGCGACGATCGCGGTCTGCCTCCGCCTGCCGGCGAGTTCGCGCCGGAGGAAGGTGAAGAACATGGGGGTCCTCTCGTCGATGGGGGTCGACGAGACGCTAGGCACACGCCCTATGGCGGGACTTTGGCCCGGCTATGCGTTCCCCCTGGTTCCCTGAGCCCGTCGAAGGGAACCCCACGCTTCGACAGGCTCAGCGAACCATCCGCTGGTTCCCTGAGCCCGTCGAAGGGAACCCCCTCAGCGCACCGGTGGCGCTCAGCCCTCCCCGGCGCGGTTCGCGGCGAGCTCGAGGCCGATGGCGTGCACGAAGCCGCTGACGAGGTCGCTGCCTTCGCAGCCGATCCAGATCGCGTACTCCGCCCGGGGGTCCTCATCGGCGCGCATCCACTCGTCGAGCCAGGCGTCGGCGGCGCGCACGCAGGCCGCACCTGCGGCGCCGGTCCGACGGAACCAGCGGATGGCGACACCCTCGGGCGCGCTCATCGGCTGCGCCGGGATCGGCCCGTCGGCTTCCAGGGCCACGAACCCGCGCACGTCGACCGGGGCGACGGCGAGCACCCGGCTGACCTCGAGGAGGTCGGCGGCGCCGGCAGCGATCAGGAGGTGGCGGCGGGGCGGGGGCCCGTCGTCGACAAGGTCCGGCCGGCGGTTCGGGAGGAAGCAGAGCATGCAAGCAGCTTAGGTATGCCTAACCTAAGACGCAAGAGGTGGAGGTGGTCCGCTGAGCCTGTCGAAGCGTGCGCGTTCCCTTCGACAAGCTCAGGGAACTACTGGATGGTCCGCTGAGCCTGTCGAAGCGCGGCGCGTTCCCTTCGACGAGCTCAGGGAACGAGGCACCGGGAAGCGCACAGCCGTGTCATAGCCAACGCATAGCCCGACGCGGATACTTGGAAGCATGAGCACCCCCGCACCCGCCCGCGCGCCGCAGATCGCGAAGCCCGACGGCTCGATGGTGCGCGTCCTCGTCGTCGACGACGAGCACTCGCTCACCGAGCTGCTGAAGATGGCGCTGAAGTACGAGGGCTGGGACGTGCGCACCGCGGGCGACGGGCTCACCGCCGTGAAGATCGCCCGCGAGTTCCGCCCCGACGCGATCGTGCTCGACATCATGCTGCCCGACATCGACGGCCTCGAGGTGCTGCAGCGCGTGCGCGCCGACGGCACGGAGACCCCCGTGCTGTTCCTCACCGCGAAGGACGCGCTCGACGACCGCATCGCCGGGCTCACCGCCGGCGGCGACGACTACGTCACGAAGCCGTTCAGCCTCGAAGAGGTCGTCGCCCGCCTGCGCGGCCTCATCCGCCGCTCGACGCTCACGCTCGCCCAGGCGAAGGACCCGGTGCTCCGCGTCGGCGACCTCACCCTCGACGAGGACTCCTACGAGGTGCACCGCGACGGCGAGCTGATCGAGCTCACCGCCACCGAGTTCGAGCTGCTCCGCTACCTCATGCGCAACCCCCGCCGGGTGCTCTCGAAGGCGCAGATCCTCGACCGCGTCTGGTCGTACGACTTCGGCGGCAAGGAGTCCGTCGTCGAGCTCTACATCTCCTACCTGCGCAAGAAGATCGACGCCGGCCGCACGCCGATGATCCACACGGTCCGCGGCGCGGGCTACCTGCTGAAGGCCGCGGAGTGACGCGGCCGGGCGACCCGGGCTACGCGGCCGAGTCGCGGGCGCGGGCCGAGCGCGGCGACGGGGCGGATGCCGAGGCGCACGTCGGCGCCGAGGCATCCGCCCGCCGTCGCTGGACCCTGGAGCGCCGCCTCGTCGTCGCGATGGCGGCCCTCCTCGCGGCCGTCAGCGTCGTGGTCGGCGTCGTCAGCGTCACCGTCTTCCACGGCTCATCGGTGCAGAGCGTCGACGACGACCTGCGCACCTCGCTGCAGCGCGCCGCGACGGGCATCGCCGCCGTGCCCACCCCGGGCGGCGACGTTGGCCTCGCGCTCGACGTGCCCGGCCAGTCGGCGGGCACGATCGCGGCGTTCGTGAACGACGACGGCTCCGTCGACGGCGCCCGCTACATCGCCGACGGGGGACAGGTGCTGACATTCCAGTCCGGCGCGGTCGCCGAGCTCGGCGACGTGGCCGCCGACGGCCGGGCGCACACCGTCTCCTTCGGCGGACGGCTCGGCGAGTACCGCGCGATGGCGACGCCCGTGCTGCCGCAGCTGAACGTCGTCGTGGCGCTGCCGCTCGCCGGCGTGAACCGTGCCACCGGCCAGCTCGCCCTGACGATCGCCCTCGTCGCCCTCGCCGGCCTCTTCTTCGCGATCGCCTTCGGCACGCTCATCGTGCGCCGCGCCCTCGTACCGCTCGCGCGCATGACCGATACCGCGCTCGCCGTGTCCGAGCGTCCGCTCGACCGCGGCGACGTCGACCTCGACGAACGCGTGCCGGTCGACGACCCGCGCACCGAGGTGGGCCGGCTCGGCACCGCGTTCAACCGCATGCTCGGGCATGTCTCGAGCTCGCTCTCGGCGCGCGAGCAGTCCGAGCGCAAGGTGCGCCGCTTCGTGGCGGATGCCTCGCACGAGCTGCGCACCCCGCTCGCCTCCATCCGCGGCTACGCGGAGCTCACCCGCCTGCACGGCGGCACGCTGCCCGAGGATGTCACGCACGCGATCTCCCGCATCGAGTCCGAGTCGCTGCGGATGACCGAGCTCGTCGAGGACCTGCTGCTCCTCGCCCGCCTCGACGAGGGGCGCGAGCTCGTGCACAGCCGGCTCGACCTGCGCACCATCGTCGTCGACGCCGTCGGCGACGCCCAGGTCGCGGGCCCGGACCACGAGTGGTCGGTCGAGCTGCCCGAGGGGCCCGTCGAGGTGTCCGGCGACGACGCCCGGCTCCGTCAGGTGCTCGCGAACCTGCTCGCGAACGCGCGGGTGCACACGCCGGCCGGCACCGCGGTGCACGTGACCGTCACCCCCGAGCCCGGTGCCGGCGAGGACCCCGGCGTCGTCCGTGTCGAGGTCGCCGACGACGGTCCCGGCATCGACGAGGAGGTGCGCGACACGATGTTCGAGCGCTTCGCCCGTGGCGACGCCTCGCGCTCCCGGCGGGCCGGCTCGACGGGCCTCGGCCTCGCCATCGTGCGGGCCGTGGTCGAGGCGCAGCACGGCTCGGTCTCCGTCGAGTCCGAGCCCGGCCGCACCGTCTTCACCGTCGAGCTCCCACTCGCCCCCTGACACAACTCAGGAACATCCGGCAGGTATGCGCGCCGAGGCATCCGGCGAACCCAAGGATGACGCGGATGCCGATCCGATTCGTCCTGAGTTGTGGCAAGCGCAGCACGCCGAACGGCCCGCCCCCGGAGGGACGGGCCGTTCGACGTAAGTGCCGACCGGGCCTACGCGTCGGCGATGACGCCGAGCATCTCGGCGAAGAGCAGCAGCTCCTCGGGCGTGCGCTCGCGGAGCGCCGCATGCAAGCGCGACTGGTTGCGCGCCCGCACCGAGGTCACCCGCTCGAGCGCCACGGGCGTCGGCACGAGCACGCGCACCCGCCCGTCGCGCTCGTCGGGGCGACTCTCGACGAGCCCGACCTCCTCGAGCATGCGCAGCTGGCGGCTGACGACGCTCTTGTCCATGTCGAACAGCTCCGCGAGCACGTGGGCGTTCGTGGATCCGAGTCGCACGACGGTCGACAGCAGCTTGTAGCCGGCCGGGTTCAGCTCGGGGTGGATCTGCTGCGCCGCCTCCTTCCACACGGTGCGGGCGCGGCCGAACACGACGGAGAGCTGGTCTTCCACGCGCGCGATCGCCTCGTCGACGGAGGACTCGGTCATGGCACTCATGCTACTTGCGGGCCGGGGCCGGCTCGTCCTCCGAGGCGGCGGTGGATGCCTCGGCATCCGTTGCCGGGCGCGGCTCGCGCGAGGCATCCGCCCGCCCGATCGCGACCGAGGCGGTGGCCGGCGAGCCGGTCTCGGCCTCAGCGAGGTCGATGGCGACCTCCTCGGCCTCCTCGGCCAGCGACTGCGCGGCGTTCTTCGTCGACAGCGGCTTGTTCGGCAGGAAGGCGATCGCGATGAGGCTGAGCACGGCCAGCGGGATGGCGATGATGAACACGTCGGCGATGCCGTGGCCGTAGGCGCCCTCGACGATCACGCGGATCGTGTCGGGGAGCTCGCCGACCTTCGGCACGTTGCCCGACGCGAGGCCCTTGAGCGCCGCGACCTCGTCGGCCGAGGACGGCGTGAACTTCGCGAGCCCGTCGGTGATGTGGGTTGTCACCTGGCTGGCGAGCACCGAACCCATGATCGTCACGCCGATGGTGCCGGCGATCGAGCGGAAGAAGTTCACGTTCGAGCTCGCGGCGCCGAGCTGCGAGGCCGGGGTGTCGTTCTGCACGATGAGGGTGAGGTTCTGCATGACCATGCCGAGGCCGGCGCCGAGGATCACCATGTACACCGAGACCCAGAGGAAGTCGGTGTCGTAGCGGAGCGTCGACATGAGGCTCACGCCCGCGATGATGAGCGCGGAGCCGAGCAGCATCCAGCCCTTCCACTTGCCGAAGCGCGAGACGAGCTGGCCGATGCCGATCGACGCGCCCATCTGGCCGACGATCATCGGGATCGTCATGAGGCCCGACTCGGTCGGGGTGGCGCCGCGGGCGAGCTGGAAGTACTGCGCGAGGAAGACGCTCGTCGCGAACATCGCCACACCCACCGAGATCGAGGCGATCACGGAGAGGGTGAAGGTGCGGTTGCGGAACAGCGACATGGGCACGATCGGCTCGGCCACGAAGAACTCGGTCACGATGAAGGCGAGGAGCGCGATCACCGCGCCGCCGATCATGAGGTAGCTCTGCATGGAGTCCCACTCGAACTGGCTGCCGCCCATGGACACCCAGATGAGGAGCACGGAGACGCCGACGGTGAGCAGCACGGCGCCGAGGTAGTCGATGCGCACGCGCTCGCGGTTCGGCTTCGGCAGGTGCAGGGTGCGCTGGATCATGATGATCGCGGCGACCGCGAAGGGGATGCCGATGAAGAAGTTGGCGCGCCAGCCGAAGGCGTCGGTGATGACGCCGCCGAGGAGCGGGCCGCCGATCGTGGCGAGCGCCATGATGCCGCCGACGACGCCCATGTACTTGCCGCGCTCGCGCGGGGAGATGATGAGCGCGACCGCGATCATGACGAGCGACATGAGGCCGCCGGCGCCGAGGCCCTGCACGACGCGGACGGCGATGAGCATGCCGGTGTCCTGCGCGAAGCCGGCGATCGCCGTGCCGACGACGAAGAGGCCGAGCGCGAGCTGCAGGAGCACCTTGCGGTCGACGAGGTCGGCGAGCTTGCCCCAGATCGGGGTGGAGACGGCGGTCGCGAGCAGGCTCGCGGTGATGACCCACGTGTAGGCGGACTGGTCGCCGCCGAGGTCGGCGATGATGACGGGCATCGAGGTCGAGACGACCGTGCCGGAGAGCACGGCCACGAACATGCCCATGATGAGCCCGGAGAGTGCGGTGAACACCTCACGGGCGGAGCGGGGTGCCTCGGTGGTCGAGGCGGTGAGCTGAGACGTCAAAGAAGTAGTCCTCGTAGAAAGTTGATGTGCGTCAACGATATACCTGTCGTTGATGTACGTCAACTATCGACCTCGGTCAACTATTCCCCTCCTCTTTTCACAACTCAGGAAGAATCGAATCGGCATCCGCGTCATCCCTGGGCTCGCCGGATGCCCCGCCGCGCATAACCGCCACATGTTCCTGAGTTGTGGGGAGGGGGATTTGGCGGATGCGCCGGGGTCGGGTACGCTAATCCGAGCCAAAGACCGCTGGTCGTCGTGCCCGAAGGGGTTCGACCGAAGTTCTTGCGAGAGCAAGGGGCCCGCGCAGGTGTGACGAAGTCTCTCCGGAATTCTCCGGCCCGAAGCTCCGCGCGTCTGCGCCGGAGCTTTTTTCATGCCAGCGCTCCCAGGCCGTGCATCGTCACCGCGATGCGCGATGAAGACACAAGGAGTGGCCATGGCGAACAAGGAAGCCGCGGTTGCCGAGCTCCAGGAGATGTTCCAGAGCTCGACCGCCGTTCTGCTGACCGAATACCGCGGCCTCACTGTTGCCCAGCTCAAGGAGCTGCGCAAGTCCATCAGTGGGGACGCGAGCTACGCCGTGGTGAAGAACACGCTGACCAAGATCGCCGCGAACAACGCCGGCATCTCGGCGTTCGACGACGCCCTCGCGGGGCCGTCGGCGATCGCGTTCGTGCACGGCGACCCCGTCGCCGTCGCGAAGTCGCTGCGTGACTTCGCCAAGGCGAACCCCCTCCTCGTGGTCAAGGGCGGCTATTTCGATGGCAAGCCCCTGACCGCCGAAGAGGTAGGCAAGCTCGCCGACCTCGAGTCCCGCGAAGTGCTGCTGGCGAAGCTCGCCGGTGCCTTCAAGGCCTCGCTGTTCGGAGCCGCATATCTGTTCAACGCGCCGCTGTCGAAGGCCGTCCGCACGGTCGACGCGCTGCGCGAGAAGCAGGAGTCCGCTGCGTAAGGCGCGAGCCACGCTGCGGTGAGTACACAACAAGGAGAGAAAAATGGCAAAGCTTTCGACTGAAGAGCTGCTCGAGGCGTTCAAGGAGCTCACCCTCATCGAGCTCTCGGAGTTCGTCAAGGCGTTCGAGGAGACCTTCGAGGTCACCGCCGCCGCCCCGGTCGCCGTCGCGGCCGCTGGTGCGCCCGCCGCCGGTGGTGGCGACGCCGCCGCCGAGGAGGAGAAGGACTCGTTCGACGTCGTCCTCGAGGCCGCCGGCGACAAGAAGATCCAGGTCATCAAGGTCGTCCGCGAGCTCACCTCGCTCGGCCTCGGTGAGGCGAAGGCCGTCGTCGACGGTGCTCCGAAGGCCGTCCTCGAGGGCGCCAACAAGGAGACCGCCGAGAAGGCCAAGGCCGCCCTCGAGGAGGCCGGCGCCACCGTCACCCTCAAGTAATCCGGCGCACTCCCCGCGAGTGCACCCCGCTTGAGGCGACGAACGTCGCTGCAGTACACGGATGCCCCGTGCCGATTCGTTCGGCACGGGGCATCCGTCGTTCCGGGCCGGTCCGGCGCTGCCGCGAGCCGACTCGAGCGCCGGTCCGCGCGGCCGCGCGCATCGACCATTGCCTTCGTCCAGCGAGAGGTATAACATCATACTGCGCGGGGAGCGAGTGCCCCGCGTCCTCCGCCCCCAGACAAGGACGTCATGATGCGAAGCTTCCCCCGACCCCTGCTCGCCGCCGGCCTGACCGTCGGCGCCGTGGCACTGCTCCTCACCGGCTGCGGCGCCGCGCCGACGTCGAGCGACGATGCGGCCGCCGCGAGCGACTTCACCCCCTGCGCCGTCTCCGACATCACCGGCTTCGACGACAAGGACTTCAACCAGCTCACCTACGAGGGCGTGAAGGCTGCGGCCGACGAGCTCGGGACCAAGGTGCTCACCGCCGACTCGAACACCGAGGACCAGTACGCCGGCAACATCCAGGGCCTCGTCGAGCAGGACTGCGACTTCATCGTCACGGTCGGCTTCGCCCTCGCGAACGCCACCAGGGATGCCGCGCAGCAGGCCCCGGAGGTCGACTTCGCGCTCATCGACAGCACCGTGACCGACGCCGAGGGTGCCCCGCTCACGCTCGACAACGTGAAGCCCGTGCTGTTCGACACCGCCCAGGCTGCGGCCCTCGCCGGCTACCTCGCCGCGGGCGTCACGAAGACGGGCGCGGTCGGCACCTACGGCGGCATGCCGTTCCCCTCGGTCACCGTGTTCATGGACGGCTTCGCCGACGGCGTCGCGCACTACAACGAGACCCACGGCACCGACGTGAAGGTGCTCGGCTGGGACAAGGCCGCCCAGAACGGCCTCTTCGTCGGCGGCTTCGACGATCAGATCAAGGCCCGCACGCTCACCGAGGGCCTGCTCGACCAGGGCGCCGACGTCGTCATGCCCGTCGCCGGGCGCCTCTTCGAGGCGAGCGCCGCGGTCGCCGAGGAGCGCGGCACCGACCTCGCGATCATCGGCGTGAACGGCGACGTCTACAACGCCGTGCCGAAGTTCCGCCAGTACTACCTGACCTCGGTGCTGAAGAACCTCACGACCGCGGCCGAAGAGGTCACCCTCGCGGCGGCCGACGGCGACTTCTCGAGCACCCCCTACATCGGCACGCTCGAGAACGAGGGCGTCGGCATCGCGCCGACCCACGACTGGGAGTCGCGCATCGACCCGGCCCTGCTCGACGAGGTCGAGGAGCTGCGCCAGCAGATCGTCTCCGGCGAGTTCGTCGTCGAGTCGCCCTCCTCCCCGAAGGCCTGAGCGGGCCATCCGCCCCGCTCCGCCGCCGATCGCGCTCCCGCGCATCCCCCTGCCCGCGCACTCCGCGCACCCGAACGAAAGGCCCGCGCCACGATGACCACGACCACCTCCACCGCCGAGTCCGCCACCGCCGTCGACAAGGCCAGCGCCGGGATCGGCGAACGCCAGTACCACATCGGGGTCGCGCCCGGCGAGGTCTCGACGGTGGCGCTGCTGCCCGGCGACCCGTTCCGGGTGCCGATGATCGCCGAGTTCCTCACCGACGTGCGCACGGTCGCGCACCAGCGCGAGCACCTCACGATGACGGGCGACTACAAGGGGCGGCGGATCACGGCGACCTCCACGGGGATGGGCTGCCCCTCGGCGGCGATCGCGGTCGAGGAGCTCGTCCGGGTCGGGGTGACCTCGTTCATCCGCGTCGGCTCCTCGGCCGGGCTGCAGGCCGGCATCGCGCCGGGCGACCTGCTCGTGAGCGAGGGCTCGCTCCGCAACGACGGCACGACCGCGGCGTACGCGATGACCGGGTACCCGGCCGTCCCCGACCTCGCGATCACCGCCGAGCTCGCCCGCACCGCGCGGGAGCTCACCGAGGGCACGCAGGCGAAGGTGCACACCGGCATCAGCGTCAGCGACGACGCCTTCTACGCGGAGACCCCCGAGTGGATCTCCACCCTGCACGAGCTCGGCGTCACGAACGTCGAGATGGAGGCCTCGGCCATCTTCGTCGTCGCGCGCCTCCGCGGCGTGCGGGCCGGCATGATCTGCTCCACTTCGAGCAACCTCTACGACGGCACGAGCCTCTACTCGGGCGTCAAGGAGGCGCTCAAGGAGGGGTGGATGCGCAGCATCGAGGCGGCGCTCGAGACCGCCGTGCGGCTCGAGCTCTAATCACCGGCCGATGCTGATCAACCTGCACAGCCACCTCGAGGGGCGGGTGCGGCCGGAGACGGCCGCCGAGCTCGCTCGGGGGGCCGGCGTGCCGGAGCCGCCCGCCGGCTGGGCGCGGGCGCTCCGGCTCGACGGGCCCGCGGATCTCACCGTGTACCTCGAGAAGGTCGCCGCGAGCTATCCGTTCTTCCGCCGGCTCGACGCGATCGAGCGGATCGCCAGGGAGGCGGTCGAGGATGCCGCGGCCGGCGGCCAGGACTACCTGGAGCTGCGCTTCGGACCGGCGACTCACGCCGACGACGACCGGGGCCTCGCCGAGGTCGTCGCCGCGGTCGCCCGGGGGATGGCCGCGGGCAGCGCTGCGAGCGGGATGCCCTCGGGCGCGGTGGTCGCCGCCCTCCGCCACCACGACGAGGCGACGAACCTCGCCGTCGCGCGGGCGGCCGCCGCCGCGGCCGGCGAGGTCGTCTGCGGCTTCGACCTCGCGGGCGACGAGTCGCGCTTCCCGCGGCACGACGTGCACGCGCCGGCGTTCCGCGTCGCCGCCGCCGCGGGCCTCGGGCTCACCTGCCACGCCGCGGAGGCGGGCGGGGCGGCGGCGGTGGCCGACGCGGTGCGCTGGCTCGGCGTCAGCCGGATCGGGCACGGCGCGCACCTCGTCGACGACGCGGAGCAGCTCGCCCGCGCGGCCGATGCCGGCCTCGTCGTCGAGATCTGCCCGACCTCGAACCACTTCACCGGCGCGATCGGCCGGGTCGCCGATCACCCCGGCGCGGCCATGCGGCGGGCCGGCGTCCGGCTCGTGCTCGGCGACGACAATCCGATGCAGACGGGCTCCGATCTCGCGGCCGAGCGCCGGGTGCTCGTCGAGGAGCTCGCGTGGGACGCCGCGGCGCTCGACGCGCTCGACCGGGCGAGCGTCGACGCCGCCTTCCTGGAGCCGGCCGTGCGGCGCGCCCTCGAGGCGCGGCTCCCGGCCTGAGCCGCGGCGTTCCGGCGGTCAGCCGCCCGAGGACTGCCGCACCGCGAGGTGGCCGACCGAGGGCGCGACGATGACCTTCGCGAGGTAGGCGGGCCGGCCGTCGAGGTCGGCCGTCTGCGTGAGCAGCATGACCGGGTCGGCGGCCTTCAGCTCGAGCTGCTTCGCGCGGGTGGCGCCGGCGACGCTCACGCCGATGCGGCACACCCCGGTCACGAATGCGAGCCCGGTGCGGTCGATGATGCGCATCAGCACGGTCGAGCGGGCCTCGTCGATGTCGGGGAGGGCCGCCTCGACCGCGGCGCCGAAGCCGGCGCGGTCGTCGCCGACGGGCAGGTACTCCTGCACGACGGCGATCGGCGCCCCGTCGCGGGAGGCGATCGACTCGCGGAACCAGAACCGCGCGTCGTCGGCGAGCTGCAGGTACGTCGAGACGAAGTCCGTCGCGGTCTGCTGGGTGAGCTCGACGTGGCGCAGTTCGATGGTGGCGCCGGGCTCGGCGAGCACGAGCTCGAGCGGTCGGAACTCCTCGAGCCCCGCGTGCGGCACGGCGTCGGCGACGAACCGGCCGACGCCCCGCCTCGTGCTGATCAGGCCGTCCTCCTCGAGCAGCATGAGCGCCTCGCGGACGACGGTGCGGCTCACGCCGAGCGCGGTGCCGAGCTCGGTCTCGCGGGGGAGCGCCGTGCCGAGCGGGAACACCCCGGTGCGGATGCCGTGGGCGATCCGCGAGTAGACGGCCACGCGCAGCGGCTGGCCGGGTGAGGTGAGCAGCGGCTGTTCGAGGTAGCTGGTGCCCATCTGCGCCCTTTCGTCTGCGTCGCGGCGCTCGCGCGCAGCCCTCCTATTCTCGCGGGTCGGCGGGGATTTCGTGGGCCCGGAGGATATATAGCCAAGCTATGTATACTGGTGGGCATGCCACGCGACCATGAGCTGCCCGCCCTCGTCGGCGCCCTCGTGTCGGCGAACAGCCGGCTCGTCCGCGTCGCGGCGACCGCGACGGGCAGCGAGGAGTCGCCCGCCGTCTGGCGCACCCTCGGCGTGCTCCGCGACCTCGGCCCGCTGCGCCTCGGCGAGCTCGCCAGGGTCAGCCGGGTCACCCAGCCGACCATGACGAAGCTCGTCAACGCGCTCGAGGAGCGCGGCTGGGTGCGCCGCACACCCGACCCCGACGACGGCCGCGCCCTGCGCGTCGCCGCCGAGCCGGCCGGGCTCACGGCGCTCGACGCGTGGCGCGACGAGCTCACGGCGACCATCGCCCCGATGTTCCCCGAGCTCTCCGACGAAGACCTCGCCGCCCTGGAGCGCACCGTCGCGGTGCTGCAGGCCGGCCTCGATCGGGCCGACGCCAGCCTCGGCCGCAGCAAGGAGCACGAATGAGCCACGGCTCGCACGAGACATCCGGATCCATCCTCAAGCAGCCGAAGGCGGTGTGGGCGGTCGCCTTCGCCTGCGTCATCGCCTTCATGGGCATCGGCCTCGTCGACCCCATCCTGCCGGCCATCGCCGAGAGCCTGCAGGCGACGCCGACCGAGACCGAGATGCTCTTCACGAGCTACCTGCTCATCACCGGCCTCGCCATGCTCGGCACGAGCTGGCTCTCGAGCCGCATCGGCGCGAAGAAGACGTTGCTCATCGGTCTCGGCCTCATCGTGATCTTCGCGGCTGCAGCCGGGCTGTCGCAGAACGTCGAGTCCGTCATCGGCTTCCGCGCCGGGTGGGGCCTCGGCAACGCGCTCTTCATCTCGACCGCGCTCGCGACGATCGTGGGCGCCGCGTCCGGCGGCACGGGCTCGGCGATCATCCTCTACGAGGCCGCGCTCGGCCTCGGCATCGCGATCGGCCCGCTCCTCGGTGGCCTGCTCGGCCACCTGAGCTGGCGCGGTCCGTTCTTCGGCACCGCCGCGCTCATGGCGATCGGCTTCATCGCGATCGTCGCGTTCCTGCGGCCGGAGCGGGATGCCGAGCGGCCCGTGCCGACGAAGCTCTCCGCGCCCATCCGCGCGCTCCGTCAGCCCGCGCTCGCGGTGCTCGCCGCCGCGGCGCTGTTCTACAACATCGGCTTCTTCGTGCTGCTCGCGTATTCGCCGTTCCCGCTGGGCTTCGACGCGCTCGGGCTCGGCTTCACCTTCTTCGGCTGGGGTCTCGCGCTCGCGGTGACCTCGGTGTTCGTGGCGCCGCTGCTGACGGCGCGGATGCCGCGCACCCGCGTGCTGTGGATCGCCCTGCCGCTGCTCGCCGTCGACCTCGTCGCCGCGGGCCTCGTGATCGCGAACCCGACGGCACTCGTCGTCTGCATCGTGATCGGCGGGCTCGTGCTCGGCGTGCTGAACACGGTGCTCACCGAGTGCGTGATGGAGGCGACCGACCTCCAGCGCTCCGTGGCCTCGAGCGCGTACTCGGCGGTGCGCTTCCTCGGCGGCGCGGTCGCCCCGCCCGCCGCGGCGGAGCTCGCCCACCTGATCGCGCCCGACGCGCCGTACTACGCGGCGGCCGGCTCGGTGGCCGTCGCCCTCGTCATCGTCGTGCTCGGGCACCGTGCACTGCGCCGGGTCGACCGCGTCGAGGCGGAGCCCGCGCTCACCGAGGCCGAGGCGATCACCGCCGGCGACGCCGCCTGACCTCCCCGGCCCCACTCGGCCCCATCCACTCCGCCCACCCACTCGGCGAGACGTCACTATCTGCGGGTGCGGGCGCCGGCGCACCCGCAAAAAGTGACGTCATGCGCCCGCGGGCTAGAGCGGGGCGCGCATCGTCGAGGTGCGCACCACCAGGCGGGTCGGCAGCGGTGCGCCGGAGTCCGGCAGCGGGTCGGGTTCCGCGCCCTCGCCGAGCAGCCGCAGCACGAGGTCGACGGCGGCCCGGCCCTGCCCGCTCGGCGACTGCTCGACCGTGGTGAGGCCGAACATCTCGGCGTACTCGTGCCCGTCGACGCCGACGATCGACAGATCGTGCGGCACCGAGATGCCGAGTCGCTCGGCCGCACGAATGGCCCCGAACGCCACCTCGTCGGACGCGGCGAACACGGCCGTGGGGCGCCGGCCCGGCTGGCCCAGCAGCTGCAGGGCGGCCTCGTAGCCACCGGGCATCGTCATCTCGGTCTCGACGACCTCGGCCCGCCCGCGCGGCGCGAGGCCCGCCGCGGACATCGCGTCGAGGTAGCCGTGCCGGCGCAGGCCCTGCACGCTGAGCGGGCGGGCGGCGGCGCCCTCGCCCGCGAGGTGCACGAGCCGGGTGTGCCCGAGCTGCAGCAGGTGCTCCGTGGCGAGCTGCCCGACCGCCCGGTCGTCGATGCCCAGCCGGGCGGGGCCGAGCGCGCCGGCCTCGCCGCCGCCGAGCACGACGACGGGTTTGTCGCGCCGCTCGAGCGCCGCGAGCTCGCGCTCGGCGAGGTCGACGCCGACAGCGATGACCGCGTCGACGCGCTTGCGCGCGAGGAAGAACTCGAAGACGCGGTCACGGTCGGGCCCCGCGCCGTCGACGTTGTAGAGGGTGAGGTCGTAGCCGGCGCTCAGCAGCGTGCGTTCGAGGCCCTCGAGCACCTCGCCGAAGAACCAGCGGTTCACGAAGGGGATGACGACGCCGATGTTCTTCGTGCGGCCGGTGACGAGGCTCGCGGCGTCGGGGGAGACGATGTAGCCGATCTCGGCGGCGGCCGTCTCGACCCGGCGGCGGGTCTCTTCTGCGACGTGCCCGCGGCCCGAGAGCGCCCTGGACGCCGTGGCTTTGGAGACGCCGGCGAGGCGGGCGACGTCGGCGATCGCGGTCATCCCGGCTCCTCACTCGGCGTATTCGATGCAGAGCATACTCGCCAGAGGCACATGGATGGAACCGGTTCCAGTCGAGATCTCAATTTGCCGATCGAACGGGCCATTTTCGTGGAAGCGCTCTCACCCAGCGCTGGCCCGGGAGTGACTTGTCGCCGTTTCGTGATCGGCGGTCACTTGTGGCGAAGTGTGACCGTGCTCTACGGTGGTCGCTGGAACCGGTTCCGGTCCGCCTGCACCACACTCAACGAGGAGAGAGATATGCGTTTCACGCGTCATCGCCGATTGGTGGTCCCCGTCGTGGCGGCCGCCGCCCTCGGCCTGACCCTCACGGCATGCACCGGCGACATCGCCAACGAGGACGCCGGCGACGTCGACTGCGCACCCTACGAGCAGTACGGCACGTTCGAGGGCAAGAAGGTGTCCATCAGTGGCACCATCCTCGACCTCGAGGCCGACCGCCTGGTCGAGTCCTGGAAGGACTTCCAGACCTGCACCGGCATCGAGATCACCTACCAGGGCTCGAGCGAGTTCGAGGCCCAGATCGCCGTGCTCGCCGAGGGCGGCAACGCCCCCGACATCGGCATCGTGCCGCAGCCGGGCCTGCTCGGCCGGCTGGCCGACGGCGGTTGGCTCATCCCCGCGTCCCAGGAGGTCGAGGCGAACGTCGACGAGTTCTGGAGCGAGGACTGGAAGCAGTACGGCACCTACGACGGCACCTTCTACGCCGCGCCGCTCATGGCGAGCATCAAGGGCTACATCTGGTACTCGCCGGCCGAGTTCGAGGAGAAGGGCTACGAGATCCCGAAGACCCTCGACGAGCTGAACGCGCTGTCCGAGAAGATCGCGGCCGAGGGCGACCACAAGCCCTGGTGTGTCGGCTTCGAGTCGGGCGACGCCACCGGCTGGCCGGGCACCGACTGGATCGAGGACTACATGCTGCGCCTGCACGGCGCCGACGTGTACGACCAGTGGGTCACCCACGGCATCCCGTTCAACGACCCGAAGGTCGCCGAGGCCTTCGACGCCGCGGGCGAGATCCTGAAGAACCCGGACATGGTCAACGGCGGCATCGGCGACGTCTCGACGATCGTCACCGAAGCCTTCCAGACCGCCGGCCTCCCGATCCTCGACGGCCAGTGCTCGCTGCACCACCAGGCCTCGTTCTACGAGACCTTCTGGAACCCGGACGGCGGCGACGCCAACACGGTCGCGAGCGACGGCACCGTCTTCGCCTTCCTGATGCCGCCGGCCAACGCCGACGACCCGCTGTCGGTCACCGGTGGCGGCGAGTTCCCGGTCGCCTTCCGCGACGCCGAAGAGGTCGAGGCCGTGCGCGCCTACCTCTCCAGCGACACCTGGGCGAACAACCGCGTGAAGCTCGGCGGCGTCATCAGCGCGAACAAGGGCCTCGACCCGAAGAACGCGTCGAGCGAGCTGCTCGAGCAGTCGATCGAGATCCTGCAGGACCCCGAGACGACGTTCCGCTTCGACGGTTCGGACCTCATGCCCGGTGCTGTCGGCGCCGACTCCTTCTGGAAGGGCATGGTCGCCTGGACCACGGGGCAGAGCACCGCGGACACCCTGAACACCATCGAGTCCAGCTGGCCCGCCAGCTGAGCGAACGCCGCGCGCCGGTCGCAGACCCAGCGCCCAGCGCGGCATGATCGAGGGGCGGAGCCGCACGGCTCCGCCCCTCGCACCCCCCTCCAGCTCCGGCTGGCTTCGAAGACGAAAACCCGGGAGGCACGATGACGACCGCCGATCTGCTCGGCAAGCTCCTGCAGGTGGTGATGGGGCTCGCCGTACTGGCCGCCGTCGTCGGCCTGCTCATCTTCTTCATCGACAAGGCGCCGAAGAAGGGCCGCGACTACTGGCAGCTCGTCGGCTTCCTCGCCCCGGCGCTCATCTTCCTCGCGATCGGCCTGGTGTACCCGGCCATCCGCACCTCGCTGCTCGCCTTCCAGACCTCCGGCGGCGAGTGGACCCTCGACAACTTCGTGTGGACCTTCACCCAGCCGACGGCGATCCGCACGCTCATCAACACCGTCATCTGGGTGCTGCTCGTGCCGACGGTGTCCACGGCGATCGGCCTCGCCTACGCCGTGTTCATCGACCGCTCGCGCGGCGAGAAGTACTACAAGGTCATCCTGTTCATGCCGATCGCGATCTCCTTCGTGGGCGCGGGCATCATCTGGCGCTTCGTCTACGAGTACCGCTCGGGCGACCGCGAGCAGATCGGCCTGCTGAACGCGATCGTGACGGCCTTCGGCGGCGAACCCGTGCAGTTCATGCAGACCGACCCCTTGAACACCTTCCTCCTCATCATCGTGATGATCTGGATCCAGACGGGCTTCGCGATGGTGCTGCTGAGCGCGGCCATCAAGGGCGTGCCGACCGAGCAGATCGAGGCCGCCCAGCTCGACGGCACGAACGGCTGGCAGCGCTTCATCAACGTCACGGTGCCCGGCATCCGCGGCGCGCTCGTCGTGGTGCTCACGACGATCTCGATCGCGACGCTGAAGGTCTTCGACATCGTCCGCACGATGACCGCGGGCAACTTCAACACCTCGGTCATCGCGAACGAGATGTACACCCAGGCGTTCCGGGCGAGCGAGGTCGGGCGGGGCTCGGCGCTCGCGCTCATCCTCTTCCTCCTGGTGCTGCCGATCGTCGTCTACAACATCAACGTGCTCCGCAAGCAGAGGGAGATCCGATGAGCATCGCGCCCGCCGACCTGCCCACCGGCAAGGACCGCGGCTCGATCGAGGGGGCCGCCGAGACGACCGCCCTGACCGAGGTCGTCGGCACCAAGTCCGCCCGCGTCAAGAAGCGGCTCACCTCGCGCACCGCGACGGTCGCGGCGCTCATCATCGCCGTGCTCTGGACGATCCCGACGTTCGGCCTGCTGATCTCCTCGTTCCGTCCCGCCGAGCTCGTGCGCACCACGGGCTGGTGGACGATCTTCGAGAACTGGGGCTTCACGCTCGACAACTACAAGGACGTGCTGCTCTCGACCTCCCAGTCGTCGCCGCAGCTCGGCGCGTACATCGTGAACTCCATCGCGATCTCGCTCGTCGGCACGCTCATCCCGCTCGTGCTCGCGACGATGGCCGCGTACGCCTTCGCCTGGATCAAGTTCAAGGGCGCCGGGGTGCTGTTCATCCTCGTGTTCGCGCTGCAGATCGTGCCGCTGCAGATGGCGCTCGTGCCGCTGCTGCAGATCTTCTCGACGTGGCTGCGGCCGATGCAGGCATGGCTGCACGACGTCGTGCCGATCATCCCGGAGCAGAACTACGCGCCGGTCTGGCTCGCGCACGCGATGTTCGCGCTGCCGCTCGCGATCTTCCTGCTGCACAACTTCATCGCGGAGATCCCGAGCGAGGTCATCGAGGCCGCGAGGGTCGACGGCGCGACGCACGGGCAGATCTTCTTCCGCATCGTGCTGCCGCTCGCGACGCCGGCGATCGCGTCCTTCGCGATCTTCCAGTTCATCTGGGTGTGGAACGACCTGCTCGTCGCCCTCATCTTCTCGGGCGGCACGCAGGACGTCGCGCCGCTCACCCAGCGATTGGCGGAGATGGTGGGCTCGCGCGGCCAGGAGTGGGAGCGCCTGACGGCGGGCGCCTTCATCTCGATCATCATCCCGCTCGCGGTCTTCTTCGGCCTGCAGCGCTACTTCGTGCGCGGCCTGCTGGCGGGGTCGACCAAGGGCTGAGTCCGGGCGGGGGAGCGGATGCCGCGGGCGAATCGCCCGCGGCATCCGCTTGTCCCCCGACGCCGGCGCCCATCGCGGCCGCGCGGCCGGGGCGTCACCGGCGCGGCGTAGGGTGAAGCGGTGAGCATGAACCGAACGGCGCCGGGCGGGCAGAGCGGGCGCATGGGCAAGCCGCGCACGCGCATCGCCTCGGCCGACGAGGCCGCCCAGCGCGCCGAGAACGCCCAGGCGCCGAAGATCCCGAACCTGCTCGGCCGCATCGCCGAGCTGTTCGCGCCGCACCGGGCCGCGCTCGTCACGACGGTCGTGCTCGTGCTCATCGGGGCGGCGCTCAGCGTCATCCCGCCGCTGCTCACCCAGCGCGCCTTCGACGACGGCCTGTTCCCGAAGAACGCCGCGGGCGATGCGCTCCCGCCCGACGTGCCGCAGCTCACCTGGCTCGTCGTGGGCATGATCGCGGTGTTCATCGTCTCGGCGCTGCTCGCCGTGTGGCAGACCTGGCTCACCTCCACCATCGGCAACAAGGTCATGGGCGCGTTGCGGGTGCGCCTGTTCTCGCACCTGCAGTCGATGGAGCTGAGCTTCTTCACCCGCACGAAGACCGGCGTCATCCAGTCCAGGCTGCAGAACGACGTCGGCGGCGTCGCGGGCGTGCTGACGAACACGGTCTCGAGCGTGCTCGGCAACACCGTCACCGTCATCTCGGCGTTCGTCGCCATGCTCATCCTGAACTGGCAGCTCACTCTCGTGGCACTGCTGCTCATGCCGTTCATGGTGATCGCCCAGCGCCGGGTGGGTCAGGTGCGGGCGCGCATCGCCGGCAAGACGCAGGAGTCGCTGTCCGAGATGACCGCGATCACGCAGGAGACCCTCTCCGTCTCCGGCATCCTCCTGTCGAAGAGCTTCACCCGGCAGCAGAGCGAGATCGACCGCTACGCCGACGAGAACCGCAACCAGATCGGCCTGCAGGTGCGCCAGCAGATGACCGGCCAGTGGTTCTTCGCCATGGTGAACATCTTCATGTCGTCGATCCCGGCGATCGTGTACCTCGTGTCCGGCTGGCTGATCTCCGGCGGTGCGGTCGACGTGACGGCCGGCACGATCGTGGCGTTCACGACCGTGCAGGCCCGGCTGCTCTTCCCGCTCATGGGCCTCATGCGCGTCGCCCTCGACCTGCAGACCTCGAGCGCGTTGTTCGCCCGCATCTTCGAGTACCTCGACCTGAAGCCGGCGATCACCGACGCCCCCGGCGCGCGCGCGGTGCCCGACGGGCCGGAGCTCGGCCGGGTCGAGTTCGACCGGGTGTCGTTCCGCTACCCCGACGCCGAGGCCGACAGCCGGCCCACGCTCGACGAGGTGTCGTTTACGATCGAGCCGGGGCAGTTCGCCGCGTTCGTCGGTCCCTCGGGCGCCGGCAAGACGACGGTGTCCTACCTCGTGCCGCGGCTGTACGAGGCGACGAGCGGCGCCGTGCGCTTCGCCGGGGTCGACGTGCGGGAGCTGCGGCAGGACTCGCTCGTCGGCCGCATCGGCATCGTCAGCCAGGAGACCTACCTCTTCCACGCCTCGATCGCCGAGAACCTCCGCTACGCGAAGCCCGACGCCACCGATGCCGAGCTCGAGGCCGCGGCGCGCGCGGCGAACATCCACGAGACCGTCGCGAGCTTCCCCGACGGCTACGACACCGTCGTCGGGGAGCGCGGCTACCGGCTCTCCGGCGGCGAGAAGCAGCGCATCGCGATCGCCCGGGTGCTCCTGAAGGACCCGCCCGTGCTCGTGCTCGACGAGGCCACGAGCGCCCTCGACACGATCTCCGAGCGGGTCGTGCAGGCGGCGCTCGACGACGCCGCGAAGGGCCGCACCACGATCGCCATCGCGCACCGGCTGACGACGGTCGTCTCGGCCGACGTCATCTTCGTCGTCGTCGCCGGCCGCATCGTCGAGCGCGGCACGCACGCGGAGCTGCTCGCGCTCGGCGGGGTGTACGCCTCGCTCTACCGAGAGCAGGCCGACGCCGCGCTGCCCGCGCAGGGCTGAGCGATCGGGCTCAGCTGCGGGCGTCGAGCATGGTCTGCATGAGCTCGATCTCGGACTGCTGCGAGGCGATCACGGCCCGCGCGAAGGCCAGGGCGACCGGATGGCTCGAGCGTTCCTCGAGCGCCTCGGCCATCTCGACCGCGCCGAGGTGGTGCGCGATCATCAGCTCGAGGAACTGCCGTTCCGCCTCGACGCCGCTCGCGGCCCGCAGCGCGGCGATCTGCTCGGGCGTCGCGAGGCCCGGCATGGGCTCGCCCGCCGTGTGCGCGTGCGCGCCGCCGTCGGTCATCCACGTCATCTGCGGCTCGGCGCTGTACTGGGGCAGGTCCCAGACGTTCAGCCAGCCGGCGAGCTGACCGGACTGCTGGGCCTGCGTCGCGGCGATGTCGTCGGCGAGCAGCCGCACCTCGGCGTCGTCGGTGACCTGGCGCACGATGAGCGCGAGCTCGACGCCCTGCTTGTGGTGCACCTGCATGTCGCGGGCGAAGCCCGCCTCGGCGCTGCCCTCCGCCGGCGTCGCCTCGGGCACCGTCGAGAGCCGGCCGAAGGCGAACGCGGCGACGGCGACGAGCACGACGGCGACGAGACCGGCGACCGAGGCCGCGACGATGCGCGTGCGGCTCACGGGGTCAGGAGACCTTGCCGGGCGCGTCGAAGGCGCCGGTGCAGAGCGCGCCGGGCTCCGGCACGTTCTGGCTCTGCCAGTACTCCTCGAAGAACTCGGGGATGCGCGGGTCGGCGGCGTCGTCGAGCTTCAGCTGCACGTTCCAGCCGCTCAGCGCGATGGGGCTGTCGAGGCCCTCGAAGGGGGAGAGCACGACGTAGGTGGAGGGCAGCTTCGACTTCAGCGTGGCGAGCTCGTCGCCCGAGACCCGCTCGGGGTCGTAGGTGACCCAGATCGCGCCGTGCTCCATCGAGTGCACCGCGTTCTCGTTCGGCACGGGCTGCTCGTAGACGCCGCAGTTCAGCCAGATCTGGTTGTGCTCGCCGCCGGCGGGCGGCGTCTGCGGGTAGTCCACGGTGCCCGCGACGTGGCCCGCGCCGTTGTCGAAGGTCTCGACCCCGTCGATCTCGGCGCCGGTGCCGCCCTTGCTGTAGCTCGCCGGCTTCGGCGTCGGCGCGATCGCGGTCACGAGCAGGCCGATGACGGCGACGACGGCGACGATGCCGGAGGCGATGCCGATCGTGCGCACCCGCTTGCGGCGGGCCTCCTTGGCGCGGAACTCGGCGAGCTTCGCCTCTCGCGCGGCAGCGCGCTGCTGCTTGATCGACGGCTGGGTGGGGCTGGGGCTCACGGGGGACCTCTCTCGACGCGTCGCTCTGATGATACGGATGCATGGATCCGCCGCCGGTACGCGGCGGGGGTACTCCCAGGGCATTCGCAGTCTGATCGGGATACCACGTGCGCCGTCAACCCCTCGTGCCGGGGTGGGCGGAAGGCATAGTCTGTGCCCGACGCCGGGGTGGGCCGGCGAGCGAGGGGAGCGAGATGACCAGCGCAGCAGCCGAGCCGCAGGCCGGCACCGGGGGAGACGGGCTCAACGCGAAGGTGATCGGCCTCGCGGCCGCCGGCGCGGTCGGCGGCTTCCTCTTCGGCTTCGACTCCTCCGTCGTGAACGGGGCCGTCGACGCCATCCAGCACCAGTTCGAGCTGAGCGCCGGCGTGACCGGCTTCGCGGTCGCGAGCGCCCTGCTCGGCTGCGCCGTCGGCTCCGAGCTCGCCGGCCGGCTGGCCGACCGCTTCGGCCGGATCCCCGTGATGGTGCTCGGGGCCATCCTCTTCCTCGTCTCCTCGCTCGGCTCCGGCTTCGCCTTTGGGGTCGTCGACCTCATCGTCTGGCGCCTCATCGGCGGCGTCGGCATCGGCATCGCCTCGGTCGTCGCGCCCGCGTACATCGCCGAGATCTCACCGCGCAAGGCACGCGGACGACTGGCCTCGCTGCAGCAGCTCGCGATCGTGTTCGGCATCTTCGCCGCGCTGCTCTCCGACGCGCTCTTCGCGACGGCCGCCGGCGGCGCGTCCGAGTTGTTCTGGTTCGGGATCGAGGCCTGGCGCTGGATGTTCCTCGCCTGCATCGTGCCGTCGCTCGTCTACGGGCTGCTCGCGCTCACACTGCCGGAGTCGCCGCGCTTCCTCGTCAAGATCGGCAAGGAGGAGAAGGCGAAGGAGGTGCTCGCCCGCATCCAGCCGAGCGAAGTGGACCGGGCCATCCGCGACATCCACGACTCGATGCAGCAGGACGCCTACGCGAAGCGGAAGGGCGCGCTGCGCGGGCCTGTGCTGGGGCTGCAGGGCATCGTCTGGATCGGCATCCTGCTGAGCGTCTTCCAGCAGTTCGTCGGCATCAACGTGATCTTCTACTACTCGACGACCCTCTGGAAGGCGGTCGGCTTCGACGAGTCGAACTCGCTGCTCATCTCGGTGATCACCTCCGTGACGAACATCGTCGTCACCTTCGTCGCGATCGCCCTCGTCGACCGGGTCGGCCGACGGCCGCTGCTGCTCGTCGGCTCGGCGGGCATGACGGTGTCGCTCGCGGCGATGGCGCTCTCCTTCGCGAACGCCGTGACAGTCGACGGCGAGGTCTCGCTGCCCGGCGTTTGGGGCCCGGTCGCACTCGTCGCCGCGAACCTGTTCGTGGTCTTCTTCGGCTTCTCGTGGGGACCGCTCGTCTGGGTGCTGCTCGGCGAGATCTTCCCGAACCGCATCCGCGCCCGCGCCCTCGGGCTCGCCGCGGCCGCGCAGTGGGTCGCGAACTTCCTCATCACGGTCAGTTTCCCCGCGCTCAGCGACTTCTCGCTGCTCTTCACCTACGGGATGTACGCGCTGTTCGCCGCGCTCTCCTTCCTCTTCGTCTTCCTCAAGGTGCCGGAGACCAACGGCATGTCGCTCGAGGAGTCCGAGACGCTCTTCCCCGCGAAGGGATCGGCCAAGCGCCGAGTCGAGGCGACCGGCTAGGCTGTCGAGCGTGAACTTCTCGCTGTGTTGTTGTCGCTGAGCTCCGCGACCCCTATTCATCGCGTCGCGCGCGGCATCCGATCGATGCGACGCACCCCACACGAGGAATGAACACGGCCATGAAGTACGCAGAATCGATCGTCGACCTCGTCGGCGACACCCCGCTCGTCAAGCTCTCGCGCGTCACCGAGGGCGTGACGCAGGCGACGGTGCTCGTGAAGCTCGAGTACCTGAACCCCGGCGGCTCCTCGAAGGACCGCATCGCCGGCCGCATCATCGACGCGGCCGAGCGCGAGGGCAAGCTGAAGCCGGGCGGCACGATCGTCGAGCCCACGAGCGGCAACACCGGCGTCGGCCTCGCCCTCGTGGCGCAGCAGCGCGGCTACCGCTGCATCTTCGTCTGCCCCGACAAGGTCGGCGAGGACAAGCGCAACGTGCTGACCGCCTACGGGGCCGAGGTCGTCGTGACGCCGACGGCCGTCGCGCCCGACAGCCCGGAGTCGTACTACGGCGTCTCGGACCGTCTGGTCCGCGAGATCCCCGGCGCGTTCAAGCCCGACCAGTACTCGAACCCGAACGGGCCCCGCTCGCACTACGAGACCACCGGGCCCGAGATCTGGCGCGACACCGAGGGCCGGGTCACCCACTTCGTCGCGGGCGTCGGCACGGGCGGCACGATCACGGGCACCGGCCGCTACCTCCGCGAGGTCTCGGGCGAGCGGGTGCGCATCATCGGCGCCGACCCCGAGGGCTCGGTCTACTCCGGCGGCACCGGCCGGCCCTATTTCGTGGAGGGCGTCGGCGAGGACTTCTGGCCCACGGCCTACGACCCCGCCGTGCCGCACGAGATCATCGAGGTCTCGGACGCCGCGTCGTTCGCGATGACCCGGCGGCTGGCCCGCGAGGAAGGCATCCTCGTCGGCGGCTCGAGCGGCATGGCGGTCGTCGCCGCGCTCGAGGCCGCCGCGAAGGCCGGGCCCGACGACGTGTTCGTCGTGCTGCTGCCCGACGGCGGCCGCGGCTACCTCGGCAAGATCTTCAACGACAAGTGGCTGCGCGCCTACGGCTTCGGCAACGCCCCGAGCGGGCACACCGTCGCCGATCTGCTCGCCGCGAAGGCCGACCGCACCGAGCCGCTCGTGCACGTCTTCCCGCAGGACACCGTGCGCGACGCGATCGACAAGATGACCGCGACCGGCGTCTCGCAGCTCGTCGTCGTCGGGCACGAACCGCCCGTCGTGCTCGGCGAGGTGCTCGGCGCGCTGCATGAGGACGAGCTGCTCGAGCGCGTCTTCTCCGGCGCGGCGAAGCTCACCGACGAGATCGGCCAGGTGCTCGGCGCCCCGCTGCCGCTGATCGGCGTGAACGAGCCCGTCGCCGCGGCGCGGCAGGCCTTCACCGACGCGCCGGCCATGCTCGTCACCGACGGCGGCAAGGCGCTCGGGGTCGTCACCCGCAGCGACCTGCTCGGCTACCTCTCCCACTGACCCCGGGCTGCGGCGCAGCCCCTCGGTCTCTCCGAACCATTCGAAAGCGACTCCATCATGAACTCCGACGACGCCCGTTTCGACACCCGCGCCATCCACGCCGGCCAGGCCTTCGACCCCACGACGGGCGCGGTGATCCCGCCCATCTACGCCACCTCCACCTACGTGCAGGACGGCATCGGCGGCCTCCGCGGCGGCTACGAGTACTCGCGCGGCGGCAACCCGACGCGCACCGCGCTCGAGACCCAGCTCGCCGCGCTCGAGGGCGGCGCCCACGCGCTCTCCTTCGCCTCCGGCCTCGCCGCCGAGGACGCGCTGCTGCGCACCGTGCTCGCTCCCGGCGACCACGTCGTGATCGGCAACGACGTCTACGGCGGCACGCACCGGCTCATCCGCCGGGTGCACGGCGCCTGGGGCGTGCGGCACTCGACCGTCGACACGAGCGACCTCGACCTCGTGCGCGCGGCGATCGAGCCGGGCGCGACGAAGGTGCTCTGGATCGAGACGCCCTCGAACCCGCTCATGAAGATCTCCGACGTCGCCGCGCTCGCCGAGCTCGGCCACGAGGCGGGCCTCATCGTCGTCGTCGACAACACCTTCGCGAGCCCCGCGCTGCAGCAGCCGGTCGCCCTCGGCGCCGACGTCGTCGTGCACTCGACCACGAAGTACCTCGGCGGGCACTCCGACGTGATCGGCGGCGCGGTCGTCTTCGCGCCCGGCCAGGACGAGCTGCACGAGCGGGTGCAGTTCACGCAGTTCGCGGCGGGCGCCGTGTCGGGGCCGTTCGACGCGTTCCTCACCTCGCGCGGGATCAAGACCCTCGGCATCCGGATGCAGCGGCACAGCCAGAACGCCCTCGCGATCGCCCGCAGGCTCGAGGAGCACGCGGGCATCGCCCGCGTCTACTACCCGGGTCTCGAGTCGCACCCCGGCCACGAGCTCGCCGGCAGGCAGATGTCGGGCTTCGGCGGCATGCTCTCGATCGAGCTCGCCGGCGGCGGCGAGTCGGCCCGCCGTTTCGCGGAGTCGACGGAGCTGTTCCAGCTGGCCGAGTCGCTCGGCGGCGTCGAGTCGCTCGTCAACTACCCCTCCGAGATGACGCACGCCTCGGTGCGCGGCACGGAGGCGGAGGTGCCGGAGTCGATCGTGCGGCTCTCGGTCGGCATCGAGGACGTCGACGACCTGCTCGCCGACATCGACCAGACGCTCGCGCGGCTCTAGGCATCCGCCGGTCCTCCCGGACCCCCGCGGGAGGAGATCGTGCCGTCGGGAGGATGATCCGGCGCGAGCGATCCTCCCACCGCGCCGATCTCCTCCCGCGTGGCGGTGAAGAGCGGGCGCGAGACGCGAGGTGGGCTGCGGTCGGAGCTTGGCAGGATATGCACTGAGGGTGTCACTCCTGCCAGCGCGGAGTGGATGCCCCGTGCGCCAGACTGTGCGGGTGACCTCGACGCAGCACCCCGCGACCGCACCGGAGACCCCGGCCGCCGGCCACGGCACCCTCGGCCTCGGGCAGGGCACGGCGCTCTACATCGCGAGCGTGCTCGGCACCGGCATCCTCGCCCTCCCCGGTCTCGCGGCGGCCGCCGCCGGCCCCGCCTCGGTGCTCGCCGTCGCCGCGGTGCTCGTGCTGTCGATCCCGCTCGCCGGGACCTTCGCGGCGCTCGCCGCCCGCTTCCCCGACCCGGGCGGCGTCGCGAGCTACGCCCGCCGCTCGCTCGGCGACACCGTCGCGCGGATGACCGGGTACTGGTTCTACTTCGGGGTCTGCGTCGGCGCGCCCGTCGTCACGCTGCTCTGCGGCGAGTACGTCGTCGCGGCCCTCGGGGTCGACCGCTCGGCCGTGCCGCTCATCGCCGCGGCGATCTTCGTCCCGCCCTACGTCATCAGCTGGTTCGGCGTGCGCGTCGCCGGCTGGGTGCAGCTCGTGCTCACGGCGCTGCTGCTCGCCGTCGTCGTCGCGGTCGTCGTGCTCACCTTCCCGCACGTCGAGGCGGCCGCCTTCACGCCGTTCCTGCCGAACGGCTGGGCCGGGGTCGGCACGGCGATCAGCCTGTTCGTGTGGGCGTTCGCCGGCTGGGAGGTCGGCACTCACATCGCTGGGGAGTTCCGGAACCCGCGCCGTGTCATCCCCATCGCGACCGCGATCGCGATCGTCGTGGTCGGCGTCGGCTACCTCGCGCTGCAGTTCGTCACCGTCGGCGTGCTCGGCGAGCGCGCCGGGCGGGGCGTCGTGCCGCTCATCGACCTCGTCGACGTCGTGCTGCCCGGGATCGGCCCGGCCATCGTCGCCGCGATCGCCGTCATCGTCACCGTGGGCGTCATGAACGCCTACCTGCCGGCCTTCGGCAACCTCGGCGCCGCGCTCGGTCGCGACGGCGACCTGCCCCGGTACTTCGCGAAGGGCGCCGCGGGCGGCGAGGTGCCCCGGCGGGCGCTCGCCCTCACCGGCGTCGTCTCGCTCGGGTACTTCATGCTCGTCGTCGCGAACGGCGGCGCGCTCGGCGCGTTCATCCTGATCCACACCAGCAACATGGTCGCGATCTACTTCGTCGGCATGCTCGCGGCGACACTGCTGCTGCGCCGCTGGAGCGTGGGCTGGTGGCTCGCCGTCGTGGCGACGGTGCTCACCGCGGGCCTGCTCGTGCTCGCCGGGTCGAATCTCATCGTGCCGGCCCTGCTCGCCGTCGCCGCGCTCGCCGTGACCGTCGTGCGGCGCCTGCGCGGAGGCCGGCGCCCGCAGCTGCGCGGCACCGACGCAGGATCCGTGCACAGAGCAGAGGAGCGCGTATGACCGAGTACCGGGCCGTCTTCGACGCCGAGATCGCCTTCGTCAACGGCGGCGGGCTGAGCGCCCGCGGATTCCGGCTCGACGTGCCGGGCCCCGACGTCGGCGAGGCCGCGGTCGCCGAACTCCTCGTGCGGCACCTCGGGCTCGCGCTGGTCGGCTCGGTCGAGTTCCCGAGCCTTGAGATCGTCGCCGAGGCGCACAAGGGCTCGCGAGGCGTGGCCGCGGATGCCTCGGCCGGCACGCCGCCCGACACGGCCGGCGCCGGCGGGGCATCCCGCCTCGTCGATCTCAGCCACCCGATCCGGGCCGGGCTCGTGACGTACCCCGGCATCCCCGCCCCGAGCATCGCGCCGCACCTCACCCGCGCGGCCTCGCGGGAGGTGTACGCGCCCGGCACGGAGTTCGCGATCGACGTGCTCACGATGGCGGGCAACACCGGCACCTACCTCGACAGCCCGTACCACCGCTACGCGGACGGCGGCGATCTCGCCTCGCTCGAGCTCTCGACCCTCGTCGGGCTTCCGGCCCAGGTGCTGCACCTCGCGGATGCGGCGACGCGCGGCATCCCCGCCGAGGTCTTCTTCGAGCGCGCGGCCGCCGAGCTCGCGGGAGCGGCCGTGCTGCTGCACACCGGTTGGAGCCGGCACTTCGGCACGCCGGCGTACGCCGCGGGGGCGCCGTTCCTCAGCGAAGCGGGCGCGCGCTTCCTCGTCTCGGCCGGCGTCGCGCTCGTCGGCATCGACTCGTTGAACATCGACGACACGGAGGGCGGCGGCGAGCGGCCCGCGCACTCGCTGCTCCTCGCGGCCGGCGTGCACGTCGTCGAGCATCTGACCGGACTGGACCGGCTGCCCGCCCGCGGCGCACGGTTCACGGCGGTGCCGCCGCGGGTCGAGGGCTTCGGCACGTTCCCAGTCCGGGCCTTCGCGGAGCTGCCGACGGAGGAACCCGGCGCGGCCGGTTGACCTCAAGGGCGCTTGAAGTCCTAGGGTCGATGAAGTGAGCGAATCCCCGAGCCCCGACACCGAACCTCGCGCCGCGGCGCCCGCCGAGTCGACGGCGAACGACGCGTCGGCACCCGCGGCGTCCGTCGGTGGCCCGCTCGCCCGGCCGTACCGGTGGCTCTCGATCGGCATGTTCGCGCTGATCTTCCTCGCCGCGTTCGAGGCGATGGCCGTCACCACGATCATGCCGCTCGTCGCCCGCGACCTCGACGGCGAGGCGCTCTACGCGCTCGCCTTCGCCGTGCCGCTCGCGGCGGGCATCATCGGCATGGTCATCGCCGGCAACTGGACCGACCGCAACGGCCCGCTGCCGTCGCTGCTGACCTCCGGCGTGCTCTTCGTCGTCGGCCTCGTCATCGCCGGCACCGCGACCGACATGATCGTGTTCATCGTCGGCCGCTTCGTGCACGGCATCGCGGGCGCGGCGGTCATTGTGCCGCTCTACGTGATCGTCGGCCGGGTGTACCCGGAGGCCATCCGCGCCCGGGTCTTCGCCGGCTTCGCGGCGGCGTGGGTCATCCCCTCGATCGTCGGCCCCGCGGTCGCCGGCTTCGTCGCCGAGCAGGCGAGCTGGCACTGGGTCTTCCTCGGCGTGATCGCGATCGTCGTCCCCGCGACGGCGATGCTGCTGCCGCCGCTGCTGCGGGCCCGCGCCGAGGTGCAGGGCGACCCCGCCGTGCCGTGGAGCCCCTCGCGGGTGGGCTGGGCGGTGCTCACCGCCGCGGCCGCGCTCGGCGTCTCCCTCGCGAAGGAATTCGACTCGCCGCTGCGCTGGATCGTCGCCGCGCTGTCGATCGCGATCGTCGTCGTGGCGGTGCGCCCGCTGCTGCCCGCCGGCACCCTGCGCGCCGCGCGCGGCCTGCCGGCCACGGTGCTCATGCGCCTCGTCGTGGCGGGCGCCTTCTTCGGCAGCGAGATCTACCTGCCGTACCTCTTCATCGAGGACTACGACTTCGAGCCGAGCCTCGCGGGCGCCGTGCTCACCGGAGCCGGCGTGAGCTGGGCGGCGGCCTCGTGGCTGCAGGGTCGGCTCGGCGGCCGCATCTCGAACGTGCGGGCCGTCGTCACCGGCTCGACGCTGCTCGTGATCGCGCTGGCCGCGGTGCTCGCCGTCGCCGCGCTGCACCTGCACCCCGCGATCGCCTTCGTGGCCTGGACGCTCGCGGGCGGCGCGATGGGCTTCATGTACCCGCGCTTCTCGGTCGCGGTGCTGAGCCTCTCGCCGGTCTCGGCCCAGGGGTTCAACAGTGCCGCGCTCTCGATCGCGGAGTCGCTCGGCGCCTCGATCGCGCTCGCCATCACGGCGCTCGTGTCGAGCGCGGTGGTGTGGGGCGGCTTCGCCCCCGACTTCGCCGTGGCGCTCGCCATCGCCGTCGTCGCGGTGCTGCTCGCCGCGCGGGTGCGCCCGCTCGCCGCGGGCTGAGCCTCAGGAGGTCTCGAGCAAGACCTCGGGCGTGCCGTGCTGGGTGGTCGCTGCGAGTCCGGCGGCCACGCACGCGATCGCGACGAGGAGCCAGACGGCGATTGCTGCGCTCAGCAGGATGATCGCGGCGCGCGGGGGTCGCTGCCGGAGCCGGAGGATCGCGAAGAGCAGTGCGAGCCCGCCGGCGACCAGCCCGAGCGCGGTCACCAGTGCGGCGGCGGCGGAGCCGAGCAGTGTGGCGGCGATCGCCCAGTCCCGAGGTCGGGGGAGGGCGCGCAGCGGTGGCGTCTCGATGGTCATGTGCGGCCTCAGAGATTCTTGATGTAGTTGCGCAGAAGTGTCGGTTTGCCGTTGTAGCTGAGCCCCTGCTCTTTGACGGCCGTCAGCATGCTTCCCTTGGCGACGATCGACATGCGGTGGGTCCCGATGCAGGTGCCCTTTCCGCCGGAGATCCACTGCGTCGCGCTCGAGGCGATCGACCAGAAGCCGGAGAAGCCGGACCACCACGCTGTGCACTCGAGGTTGCGGGTCACGGCGGTGCCGTTCGATTCGAAGCGGTAGCGGGGGCTGAAGGTGCCGGTCTGGATTCCGAGCACGCTCACCTTGTAGCTCTGGTTCGCGGTGTTGAGCCGACGGTTCGACGCGGTTGCGAACACCTGCGCGGTGGGCCGCCCGGAGTCGACGATCGGGGTCGAGTCGATGTCCGCAGGCGAAACAGCAGTGAGCTCCATCACGGCGAGGGGGTCCTCGGCGGCTGTGGAAAGGAACTCCTCCCGCTCCGAGGGGGTCAACTGTTGCACCGCGTCCTCGAGCTCGCTCTCGATGCTCGCGTCGACTCCGACGGCGCTCGTGAACTCCTGCAGCCGCGGGTCGACGGGTTCCTCTGCGTGGGCGGGTGCCGACGGCACGACGAGGGCAACCGCGAGCGCTGCGACCAGTGCGGTCATTCGGGGTGTGTTCACCGGGTGTGTTCCTGTCTCTGTGGTGGCGCCGAGTGATCCGGTCGCCTGGATGAGGTGTTTCCACCTCGATATGGAGTGTTCCAGCTTGAGGTGGAAACACTAGCTAACTCCATCGTGCTTCGACGTGCACTCGGTTTTCCACACGCCGCTCCTGCGGGGCCCGTGTGCTGCCTACCTGCAGCGCCCTGCCGCGTTCCCGCCGCTCGGGGTGCGCGGTAAGTATTTGCGGGTGCGGCGGCGCCGCGACCCGCAAAAAGTGCCCGAATGCCGCCGTGCGGATTCGGTGAGCGCGCTCTCACGTCGGAGGTCCCGGTCGATTCGATTCGATCGCCCGTTGTGACTGTCACATCGTCGAGCTGTACGCCGCGAGCCGGGCGTGCATAATGGATGCGACAGCGATGTGAACGTGCACATCCGGATCGGCGAACAGTGTCTCCTCCCCAGGACCGCGGGCGTGCGCCCAGCATCCGCGATGTCGCGCGCCTGGCGGAGGTCTCGCACCAGACCGTCTCCCGGGTGCTGAACGATCACCCGAGCATCCGGCCCGAGACGCGCGAGCGCGTGCTGCAGGCGATGGAGACGCTGCAGTACCGGCCGAACCGGGCCGCCCGCACCCTCGTCACGAGCCGCTCGAACACGATCGGCGTGCTCGCCGCGCTGAGCACGACGTACGGCCCGGCGACGAGCATCGCGGCCATCGAGGACGCCGCCCGCGAGCAGGGCTATCACGTGAACACCGCGAACCTCGCGGACACCTCGCCCGCCGGTATCGCCGACGCGATCGAGCATCTGATGCTGCAGGCGATCGAGGGGCTCGTCGTGATCGCCCCGCAGGTGCGGGTGTTCGAGGTCCTCGCCGCGTCCTCGATCGGGGTGCCGTTCGTGAGCCTCCAGTCGACGGGGCGACGCGACCACCTCGCCCTGTCCGTCGACCAGGTGACCGGCGCGCGCCGCGCCACGCAGCACCTGATCGGGCTCGGCCACCGCGAGATCGTGCACCTCGCCGGCCCGCAGGACTGGATCGAGGCGGAGGCGCGCATGCGCGGCTTCCTCGAGGCGATCGACGATGCGGAGCTCGGCCTGCATCCGCCGATCCTCGGGGACTGGACCGCCGACTTCGGCTACTACGCGGGCAGCGAGCTCGTGCGCCGCCGCGACTTCACCGCCGTGTTCGCCGCGAACGACGAGATGGCGATCGGGCTCATGCACGCGTTCCGCGACGCCGGGCTCGACGTGCCGGGCGACGTCAGTGTCGTCGGATTCGACGACATCCCGGTCGCGAAGCACGTCGCGCCGACCCTCACGACCGTCTACCAGGACTTCCACGAGATCGGCCGCCGGGCCGTCGCGCTGCTGCTGAACCAGGTGCACGGCACCGAGCGGATCGAGGTCGAGGACATCGTGCCGCGGCTCGTGGTGCGCGGTTCGACCGCGCCGGTCGCGGCACGACCGGCATCCGCCGCACGTTGAGCGGCGCGTCGGGCCCGTTCGGCGCACCGGCTTGACACGCCCGCCCCGCGGATGCAGCATGGTGTCGATGTGAACGGTCACACGATCACGTCACACGCAGCAGCACACCCTGACACCGAGGTCCAGATCAGTGATTCCGTCGATGACGACCAGCGCCCGAGCGGGCAGCCGATGAACGCGCCCCCGCCCATCCTGGAGATGCGCTCCATCACCAAGGAGTTCCCGGGCGTGAAGGCGCTGAGCGATGTCTCCCTCACCGTGATGCCCGCCGAGATCCACGCGATCTGCGGCGAGAACGGCGCCGGCAAGTCCACGCTCATGAAGGTGCTCTCCGGCGTGTATCCGCACGGCACCTACACCGGCGAGATCTTCTTCCGCGGCGAGGAGGTGCAGTTCCGGGACATCCGCCAGAGCGAGCAGGCCGGGATCGCGATCATCCACCAGGAGCTCGCGCTCATCCCCGAGCTGTCGATCACCGAGAACATCTTCCTCGGCAACGAGATCGCCCGCGGCGGTCGGATCGACTGGTCGGCCGCGAAGCGCAAGGCCCTCGACCTGCTCGCCCGCGTCGGCCTCGCCGAGGACCCCGACACGCAGATCAAGCACCTCGGCGTCGGCAAGCAGCAGCTCGTCGAGATCGCCAAGGCGCTCGCCAAGGACGTGAAGCTGCTCATCCTCGACGAGCCGACGGCGGCGCTGAACGAGGACGACTCGCAGCACCTGCTCGACCTCATCCTCGGCCTCAAGGGCCGCGGCATCGCGTCGATCATGATCAGCCACAAGCTCAACGAGATCGAGCAGATCGCCGACGCGATCACGATCATCCGCGACGGCCACGCGATCGAGACGCTCGACGTGCACGGCGGCGACGTCGACGAGGACCGGATCATCCGCGGCATGGTCGGCCGCTCGCTCGAGAGCCGCTACCCCGACCGCACGCCGCACATCGGCGAGGTGTTCTTCGAGGTCCGCGACTGGACGATCCAGCACCCGCAGGTGCCCGAGCGGCTCGTCGCGAAGGGCTCGAACCTCGAGGTGCGCCGCGGCGAGATCGTCGGGCTCGCCGGCCTCATGGGCGCCGGCCGCACCGAGCTCGCGATGAGCATCTTCGGCCGCTCCTACGGCACCTACCTCGCGGGCACGATCGTGAAGGACGGCAAGGAGATCGTGCTGAAGGACGTCGAGTCCGCGATCGACCACGGCCTCGCCTACGTGAGCGAGGACCGCAAGGTGCTCGGGCTCAACCTGCTCGACACGATCAAGCGCTCCATCGTCTCCGCGAAGCTCCGCAAGATCTCCCGCTTCGACGTCGTCGACGAGTTCAAGGAGTCGCAGGTCGCCGAGAGCTACCGCAAGCAGCTGCGCATCAAGTCGCCGAGCGTCGACATGGGCGTCGCGAAGCTCTCCGGCGGCAACCAGCAGAAGGTCGTCCTCGCGAAGTGGATGTTCACCGACCCCGACCTGCTGATCCTCGACGAGCCCACCCGGGGCATCGACGTGGGCGCCAAGTACGAGATCTACACGATCATCCAGCAGCTCGCGGCACAGGGGAAGGGCGTCATCCTCATCTCCAGCGAGCTGCCCGAGCTGCTCGGCATCGCCGACCGCATCTACACGGTCTTCGAAGGCCGCATCACCGACAACCTGCCCGTTTCCGAGGCGACCCCGGAGGCGCTCATGCGCAGCATGACCTCCGCGAAGAAGAAGGCGAACGCATGACCACTCCGACCGGCGCGACCCCCACGGGCGCCACGACGACCGGCGCAACGCCCGAGAAGCGGGGCGGCTTCGCCGACCTGCGCAAGATGTTCGGCAACGGCCAGTCGACGCTGCGCCAGTTCGGCATCCTCGGCAGCCTCGTCGTCATCATCGCGCTCTTCCAGCTGCTGACGTGGCTCATCAAGGGGACGGGCCTCACCCTCTCCTCGACGAACCTCATCAACGTCGTGAACCAGTACAGCTACATCCTGATCCTCGCGATCGGCATGGTGATGGTCATCATCATGGGGCACATCGACCTCTCGGTCGGCTCGGTCGCCGCGTTCACCGGCATCATCGTCGCCAAGGCCATGTCCGAGTGGAACCTGCCCTGGCCGCTCGCGATCGTGCTGGGTCTGCTCGTCGGCGCGGCCGTCGGCGCCTGGCAGGGCTTCTGGGTCGCGTACGTCGGGGTGCCGGCGTTCATCGTGACGCTCGCGGGCATGCTCATCTTCCGCGGCGGCAACCAGTGGATCGGCCAGTCGACCACGACGCCGGTGCCGGTCGAGTTCACCTACATCGGCGCGGGCTACCTGCCGGATGCCCCGGGCTCCGCCTTCAACTACGCCACGATGGCGCTCGGCGTGCTCGGCGCCGCGTGGATCGTCTACAACGAGCTGCACCTGCGCGGCGTGCAGAAGAAGATGGGCTCGCCGCAGGCGCCGCTCTGGGTCAGCATCGTCAAGGTCGTGCTGCTCGCCGGGGTCATCCTCTGGGCCGCGTGGCTCTTCGCGACCGGCCGCCCCGGCACGAGCTTCCCGATCTCGGGCATCATCCTGGTGCTCCTCGTTATCCTGTACTCCTTCATCACGCGCAGTACCGTCTTCGGCCGCCACATCTACGCGGTCGGCGGCAACCGCCTCGCGGCGACCCTCTCGGGCGTGAAGGACCGCCGGGTCGACTTCTTCGTGATGATGAACATGTCGGTGCTCGCCTCGCTCGCCGGCATGATCTTCGTCGCCCGCTCCACCGCCTCCGGCCCGCAGGACGGCAACGGCTGGGAGCTCGACGCCATCGCGGCCGTCTTCATCGGCGGCGCCGCGGTGTCGGGCGGCATCGGCACCGTCATCGGCTCCATCATCGGTGGTCTGGTGATGGCGTTCCTGAACAACGGCCTGCAGCTGCTCGGCGTCGGCGCCGACTGGGTGCAGATCATCAAGGGCATGGTGCTGCTGCTCGCCGTCGGCGTCGACGTGTGGAGCAAGAGCCAGGGCCGTCCCTCCATCCTCGGGCTGTGGTCGCGCCGCCGGCGCACCCGACTCGAGGAGCAGGGGCCGACCGAGCCGCCCGCCGTCGTGCCGAGCTCCGGCACCAATGAATCGTCCGAGCCCCGCGACGTCGCCCGGCTCTGACCCGGCACCCCGCCGCACTGTCCGCGGCGGATGCCGGAACGCACCTCCCCCTCTCGTGGCAGCCGCCCCGGGACACCAAGAGAAAGTGACTGATCAATGAAGAAGATCGCTCTCGCAGCCACCGCGGTCGCCGCGGCGGCGGCCCTCGCGCTCTCCGGCTGCTCTTCGGACCGCGGCGGCGGATCGGGCGGCGGCGAGTCGACCGACTCGGCCGGCTTCGCGGCCGACGCGACGATCGGCATCGCCCTCCCGGACAAGACCAGCGAGAACTGGGTGCTCGCCGGCGGGCTCTTCGAGGACGGCCTGAAGGCGGCCGGCTTCAACCCCGACGTGCAGTACGCGCCCGCTTCGAACACCGTCGCCGAGCAGCAGAACCAGATCTCGTCGATGGTGACGAACGGCGCGAAGGTCATCGTCATCGGCGCGAAGGACGGCAAGCAGCTCGGCACGCAGCTGCAGCAGGCGGCCGACGCGGGCGTGAAGATCATCGCCTACGACCGGCTCATCGAGAACACGCCGAACGTCGACTACTACGTCGCCTTCGACAACTTCAAGGTGGGTCAGCTGCAGGGCCAGGCGCTGCTCGACGGGCTCGCCGCCCGCTCGGGCCACGAGGCGCCGTGGAACATCGAGCTCTTCTCGGGCTCGCCGGACGACGCGAACTCGGCCGTGTTCTTCAACGGCGCGATGGACGTGCTGCAGCCGAAGATCGACGACGGCACCCTCGTCGTCGCCTCGGGGCAGACCGACATCCAGCAGACCGCGACGCAGGGCTGGAAGGCCGAGAACGCGCAGAGCCGCATGGACTCGATCCTCGCCGCGAACTACACCTCGGCGAACATCGACGGCGTGCTCTCGCCGAACGACACCCTCGCCCGCGCCATCATCACTTCGGCGAAGCAGGCCGGCAAGGACATCTCGAAGATCACGGTGACCGGTCAGGACTCCGAGGTCGAGTCGGTGAAGTCGATCATGGCCGGTGAGCAGTACTCGACCATCAACAAGGACACCTCGCTCCTCGTCGAGCAGACGATCAAGATGATCCAGCAGCTCCAGAAGGGCGAAGAGGTCGAGGTCAACGACACCGAGCAGTACGACAACGGCGTGAAGGTCGTGCCGGCGTACCTCCTCGCTCCGGTCATCGTGACCAAGGAGAACGCGGCGGAGGCGTACGCGAACAACCCGAACCTGCTCGACATCGTCAAGCAGGCCGGCTGATCGGATCGGCAACGGCGTCCTGAGGGATGCCGGGGCAGACCCGAAGCCCGCATGACGGCTCCCGCTCCGGAAGGGGCGGGAGCCGTCGGCGTCCGGGGGTGGGCGGTGTCCCGGTCCGCCCCCGGGCGCCGACGAGCGCGGCTCAGTCGCGCGGCGGCAGCTGCTGCAGGGTCCAGCGATTGCCGTCGGGGTCGGCGAACGTGACGAAGCGACCCCAGGCCTGCTCGTCGACGCCCTGCGCATCGACGCCGGCCGCCCGCAACTGGGCGAGTGCGGCATCCGCGTCGGCGATGACCGCCTGGATGACGTCGAGCGAGCCGGGGGCGAGCGACCCGCCGAGGCCCTCGCCGAACGCGATCGAGCAGGCGGAGCCCGGCGGGGTCACCTGCACGAAGCGCATCGACTCGCTGACGCGCACGTCGTGGTCGGCGACGAAGCCGCACTGCTCGACGTAGAACGCCTTCGCGCGGTCGACGTCGCTCACGGGCACGTGGATGAGTTCGATCTTCACGTCCATCTCGAGCGGCATGATGCCTCCTCTGTTTCGCGGGATGCGGTGGGCCGTGGGCCTCGCCCGAGGCCTCCGACGGGGCCATCCGAGCACGATCCACCGACATCCGCCATCCCCCATCGCGGTCGGCGGTGCGAGGATGGGGGCATGGCACTGCACATCACGGGGGAGCAGTCAGCCGACGAGCTGCTCTCGAACGACCCGTTCGCCCTGCTCACGGGCATGCTGCTCGATCAGCAGGTCGCGATGGAGACCGCCTTCGCCGGTCCCGAGAAGATCCGCGAGCGGCTCGGCTCGATCGACCCGGCGACGATCGCGGCGACCGATCCGGAGCGGCTCGTCGAGCTCTTCACGCAGACGCCGGCGGTGCACCGCTATCCGGGTTCGATGGCCGGACGCGTGCAGCAGCTCGCGGCCGCGGTCGAGTCCGAGTGGGGCGGCGACGCGAGCGCGATCTGGACGCGTGGCGAGCCGAGCGGCGCCGAGGTGCTGAAGCGGCTGAAGGCGCTGCCGGGCTTCGGCGAGCAGAAGGCGCGCATCTTCCTCGCGCTGCTCGGCAAGCAGTGCGGGCTCGAGGCGCCGGGGTGGCGCGAGGCGGCCGGCGCCTACGGTGAGGCGGGCAGCTTCGCCTCGGTCGCCGACATCGTGAGCCCCGAGTCGCTGCAGAAGGTGCGCGCGCACAAGCAGGAGATGAAGGCGCAGGCGAAGGCGGCGAAGGCCGCGAAGGGCTGACCGGGACCGCGCCCCGTACCGCGGTAGGGGGCGCGAACACCACCGGCGGGGGATGCCCCGCGCCGCCGCCGATGCGAGCATGGTGCCATGACCGACCCAGCCGCTCCGCAGGCGCCCGCGCCGCCAGAGGGCTTCGTCGCGGCCGTCGCGGAGGCGCCGCCGGGCGCGGCGGTGACGGTCCGCCGGCGCCCGCGGCTCACCGAGACGGATGCCTGGCCGGGCCTCGTGCTCAGCTGGTTCGCCGTGATCTTCGTCGCCGTCGCGCTGTTCTCCGTGCTGGTGCCGGTGTCGGCCTCGCTCTACGAGGTGCCCGTGGCGGCCGCCTTCGGCGTCGCCCTGCTCGCGGCGGGCAGCCTGCCGCTCGCGATGCGCTGGGCGTGGCCCGGCGCGATCGCCGGACTCGGCGGGCAGGCGGCGTTCTTCGCGCTCGCCGTGCCGCCGCCGGGCGCGCCCTGGCCGATCAGCGTGCCGATGCTGCTCGCGCTCTGCGCCGGGCTCGTCATCCTCGCCCTGCGCGGCCGCTTCCTGCCGGCCGTCGTGCTGTGGGGCGGCACCGTGATCGGCTCGATCGCGGCGGTGCTGCCGCCCGCCCGCGCCGAGGAGCCGTCGACGATCGCGGCGAGCTTCGTCACCGGCGCCGCGGTGAGCGCCGGGGTGCTCGGCCTCGCCTGGCTCCTGCGGGTGCTGCGCGCCCGTGTCGCCGACACGCTCGAGGCGGAGCGCCGCACGAGCGCCACCGAGCACGAGCGCCGGCTCGTCGCCGAGGAGCGCACCCGCATCGCCCGCGAGCTGCACGACGTCGTCGCGCACCGCATGTCGATCGTGCAGGTGCAGGCGACGAGCGCCCCGTACCGGCTGAGCGGCCTCGACGAGGCGGCGACCGCGGAGTTCGGCGAGATCGCCGCGAACGCGCGGGCGGCGATGGCCGAGATGCGGGAGCTCCTCGCGGTGCTCAGGGATCCGGATGCCGAGGCCGAGACCGCTCCGCAGCCGGGCTTCGCCGAGATCGGACCGCTCGTGTCGAGCGTGCGCCGCGCGGGGCTCGTCGTCGACGCCCGGATCGTGACGACCGCGCCCGTCTCGACCGCGGTCGGCCAGGCCGCGTACCGCATCGTGCAGGAGGCGCTCAGCAACGTGCTGCGTCACGCGCCCGGCGCGGAGGCCGCCGTCGAGGTGCACGGCGACGGGACGCGCCTGCTGGTCGAGGTCGTGAACACGGCGGCGGCCGATGCCGCCGGCCGAGATCGCGCCGCCGCGGGACGCCCCGACGGCGACGCCGGGCACGGCCTGCTCGGCATGCGCGAGCGCGCACGCCTCGTCGGTGGCACGATCGAGACGGGGCCGACCGAGTCGGGCGGCTTCCGGGTGGCCGCCGTGCTGCCCGTCACCGCCGAAGCCAGCCCTGGAGGAACCGCCGGATGACCATCACCGTGCTCGTCGCCGACGACCAGGCCATGGTGCGCGCGGGCTTCGCCGCCGTGCTCGACGCGCAGCCCGGCATCGAGGTCGTCGGCCAGGCCTCGGACGGTGCCGAGGCGGTGCGGCTCGCGCACGAGCTGCGGCCCGACGTGATCGTCATGGACGTGCGGATGCCCGGTATGAACGGCATCGAGGCCACCCGCGCCCTGCAGACCCCGCCGCGATCGAGCGACTACGTGCCGCGGGTGCTCATGCTCACGACCTTCGACATCGACGAGTACGTGTACCAGGCGCTGCGGGCCGGGGCGAGCGGCTTCCTGCTGAAGGACGCGTTGCCCGACGAGGTCGCCAGAGCCGTGCGGGTGATCGCCGCCGGGGAGGCGCTGCTCGCGCCGAGCGTGACGCGCCGTCTCATCGAGGACGTGGCGAAGCAGGCGCCCGCGCGCTCCGTCGACGAGCACCTGCTCTCGGCGCTCACCGAGCGCGAACGCGAGGTGCTCGTGCGCATCGCCCGGGGCCGCTCGAACCAGGAGATCGCCGCCGAGCTCTTCATCGCCGAGCAGACGGTGAAGACGCACGTGAGCAAGATCCTGCAGAAGCTCGGGCTCCGCGACCGGGTGCACGCGGTCGTCTTCGCGTACGACACCGGCCTCGTCTCGCCCGCCCGCTGAGCGTCGGGGCGCGCCGAACGCGCGCCCCGCGGCATCCGACCGGCGGGCCATCCGCCGCCCCGTGCCCCCTACCGAGGTAGGGGGCACGAACCGTTCCACCGGGTGATGCCCCGGCCCGTGCCGCGTCCATAGCCTGCGGGAGCCGGGGGAGGGACCGCCGGCGGAGGGGATCCCGATGGACGCGACGATCCAGGCGAGCGCCGCAGAGCGCAGCGCGGCGGGCACGAAGCCCGCGCGGGACACGGCGATCGACGCGGCCAGGGCCGGATGCCTCGCCGTCGTGTTCCTGCTGCACGCGATGATGGTCGGCGTGAGCGTCGGCCCCGGCGGCCCGGTGCTCGAGAACGCGCTCGAGGGCTGGGAACTGCTCGCCCCCGCCACCTGGGTCGTGCAGATCATGCCGCTCTTCTTCCTCATCGGCGGCTTCTCCGGCTGGACCGCGTGGCAGCGCCGCCGGGCCCGCGGCGTCGACGCGGCGGGCTTCGTGCGCGACCGGATCACCCGGCTCGTGCGCCCCGCCGTGCCGCTCGTCGCCGTCGTGGGGCTCGCGCTCGCCGGGCTCGCCGCGGCCGGCGTGCCGGCCGAGATCGTGCAGACGGCCTCGTTCCGGATCGGCCAGCCGCTCTGGTTCCTCGCCGTCTACCTCGGCGCCTCGGCGCTCGTGCCGCTCATGGTGCGCCTGCACGAGTGGCGGCCGGGCGTCACGATCGGCGCGCTCGTCGGCGCCGTCGTCGCGGTGGACGCGCTGCGCTTCGCCACCGGGATCGAGGCGCTCGGCTTCCTGAACCTCGCCTTCGTGTGGCTCGCGATGCAGCAGCTCGGCTTCCTGCTCGCCGATGGGACGGTCGACCGGATGCCGGTCGCCGCGCGCCTGCGGCTCGCGGGCTGCGCCCTGGGCGGGCTGCTCGCGATCACCCTCTCCGGCCCGTACACGCCGGACCTGCTGCAGAACCTCAACCCGCCGACGATCTGCCTCGTGCTGCTCGGCACGGCGCAGCTCGCCCTGTTCTCGCTCGTGCGCCGGCCCCTCGGCCGCTGGGCGGAGCGCCGCGGCCCGGCCCGCGTGGTCGCGAGCTTCGGCGAGTGGGGGATGACGATGTACCTCTGGCACCTGCCGGCCTTCGTGCTGCTCGCCGCCGGCCTGCTCGCGGCGAACGCGAGCTTCGGCCTGGTGCTGCCCGAACCGCTCAGCGCCGAGTGGTGGGCGACGCGGCCGCTCTGGCTGCTGGGCGCCGCGGCCGTCACGGCGCTCGCGGTGCGCGCCTTCGCCTGCTGGGAGCGAGGCTCGCGCGGCCCCGGCCGCGACGGTGACGAGGGGACGGGGCGGATGCCGCGGGCGCGCGCGCTCGCCGAGGAGCTGCCGCGCGTGCCGGCCTGGCTCGCCGTGCCGGCCGGGGTGCTCGGCGTCGGCACCGCCCTGGTGGTGGGCTTCGCCCCCGTGCCGGCCCTCGTCTCGCTCGCGCTGCTCGGAGTTGCGCTGCTGGGCGCCCGGCCGCCCCGCCTGCACGGACGTGCAGCCCTGGTGACGCGGGTCGAGGCGCGTGTCGGGGCCGGAATGTCGGTGGTCGGTGGGAAGCTGATCCCACAACACCAGATGTAGGGGTCGGCCCGGCGAGGGCCCCAAGGTATTGGGGCTCGGCGACACGCCGCGACACGCCGGGGCGACTGTCCACAAGGACTTTTTCCGGGGCGCCGAGCGTTGTGGATAACAGGGCCCGGAAGGGCGGATTTCCGCTGAATCCGGGGCGGTCGGGCTGGGGAAATCTCGTGGATAACCCCGTGGATAACTACACGAATGTAACTACAGCATGTTGTGGCTGCCCCGCTGGGCGAACACAAGATGTAGTATCGAAGACACCAGCTACAAACCGGGGGCGAGCTCCCCGAGGGGCTCGAGAACGAGGGGAAATCATGACGGTCACGGTCTACACCAAGCCTTCCTGCGTGCAGTGCAACGCGACGTATCGCGCCCTCGACAGCAAGGGCATCGAGTACGAAGTGCTCGACCTCTCTGTCGACGAGCAGGCGCTCGCGCAGGTGAAAGAGCTCGGCTACCTGCAGGCCCCGGTCGTCATCACCGACGACGGCCACTGGTCGGGCTTCCGCCCCGACAAGATCGACGAGCTGGCCGCCCGCCTCGCGTAGTCATGGCGGTCGGTGAGCTCCACGAGATCCGGCCGTGCACGACGTGAGGGAGGGAACATGACGAACCTGGTCTACTTCTCGAGCGTCTCGGGCAACACGCAGCGCTTCATCGAGAAGCTCGGCCGTCCGGCCGACCGCATCCCGCTGTACGCCCGCGATGAGCCACTCCACGCCGACGAGCCGTTCGTGCTCGTCGTGCCGACCTACGGCGGAGGCGACGGCAATGGCGCCGTCCCGAAGCAGGTCATCCGGTTCCTGAACGACCCGGCCAACCGGGCGCTCATCCGCGGCGTCATCGGCGCCGGCAACACCAATTTCGGCACGGGCTACTGCCTGGCCGGCGACATCATCGCCGCCAAGTGCGCCGTGCCGCATCTCTACCGCTTTGAAGTATTCGGAACACCAGACGACGTTCGCGCCGTCGACGAGGGATTGGACGCATTTTGGCAAGCACAGCAGCAACGACTGACGGCGTAGCTCTGATCGAGGCGCCCCGGGGGTCGAGCGGAATGGACTACCACTCCCTCAACGCCATGCTGAACCTCTACGGCCCGAACGGCGAGATCCAGTTCGAGAAGGACCGCGAGGCGGCACGCGAGTACTTCCTGCAGCACGTCAACCAGAACACCGTCTTCTTCCACTCGCTGAAGGAGCGGCTCGACTACCTGGTCGAGAAGGAGTACTACGAGAAGGAAGTCCTCGACCAGTACTCCTTCGAGTTCATCCAGCGGCTCAACGATCTGGCCTACTCGAAGAAGTTCCGCTTCGAGACCTTCCTCGGCGCCTTCAAGTACTACACGAGCTACACGCTGAAGACGTTCGACGGCAAGCGCTACCTCGAGCGCTTCGAGGACCGCGTCGTGATGACCGCCCTCGGCCTCGCCCGCGGCGACGAGCAGCTCGCCATCGACCTCGTCGAGGAGATCATCGGCGGGCGCTTCCAGCCGGCCACGCCGACCTTCCTCAACACGGGCAAGGCGCAGCGCGGCGAGCTCGTCTCCTGCTTCCTCCTCCGCATCGAGGACAACATGGAGTCGATCGCCCGCGGCATCAACTCGGCGCTGCAGCTCTCCAAGCGCGGCGGCGGCGTCGCCCTGCTGCTCTCGAACATCCGCGAGTCGGGTGCGCCGATCAAGCAGATCGAGAACCAGTCCTCCGGCATCATCCCCGTGATGAAGCTGCTGGAAGACTCCTTCAGCTACGCCAACCAGCTCGGCGCACGTCAGGGCGCCGGTGCGGTGTACCTCTCGGCGCACCACCCCGACATCATGCGCTTCCTCGACACCAAGCGCGAGAACGCCGACGAGAAGATCCGCATCAAGACGCTCTCCCTCGGCGTCGTCGTGCCCGACATCACGTTCGAGCTCGCGAAGAACAACGAGGACATGTACCTCTTCTCGCCGTACGACGTCGAGAAGGTCTACGGCAAGCCCTTCGGCGACGTGCCGCTCACCGAGAACTACCGCGACATGGTGAACGACGCGCGCATCAAGAAGACCAAGATCAACGCGCGCGAGTTCTTCCAGACCCTCGCCGAGATCCAGTTCGAGTCGGGCTACCCCTACATCGTGTTCGAGGACACGGTGAACAAGGCGAACCCGATCAAGGGCCGCATCAACATGTCGAACCTGTGCAGCGAGATCCTGCAGGTGAACACGCCGACGACCTACCACGAGGACCTCTCCTACGACGTCATCGGCAAGGACATCAGCTGCAACCTCGGCTCGCTGAACATCGCCCTCACGATGGACTCGCCCGACTTCGGCAAGACCGTCGAGACCGCCATCCGCGGCCTCACCTCGGTGTCGAACCAGAGCCACATCACCTCGGTGCGCTCCATCGAGGACGGCAACGACAAGTCCCACGCGATCGGCCTCGGGCAGATGAACCTGCACGGCTACCTCGCCCGTGAGCGCATCTTCTACGGCTCCGAAGAGGGCGTCGACTTCACGAACATCTACTTCTACACGGTGCTGTTCCACGCGCTGCGCGCCTCGAACAAGATCGCGATCGAGCGCGGCGAGGTGTTCGACGGCTTCGCCGACTCGAAGTACGCCTCGGGCGAGTTCTTCGACAAGTACACCGAGCAGGAGTGGGTGCCCGCGACCGAGAAGGTGGCCGGCCTGTTCGCCGACTCCGGCGTGCACATCCCCACGCAGGACGACTGGCGCGAGCTCAAGGCCTCCATCCAGGAGCACGGCATCTACAACCAGAACCTGCAGGCGGTGCCGCCGACCGGCTCGATCTCGTACATCAACAACTCGACGGCGTCGATCCACCCGATCGCCTCGAAGATCGAGATCCGCAAGGAGGGCAAGCTCGGGCGCGTGTACTACCCGGCCGCCTTCATGACGAACGACAACCTGGAGTACTACCAGGACGCCTACGAGATCGGCTACGAGAAGGTCATCGACACCTACGCCGCGGCGACGCAGCACGTCGACCAGGGCCTCTCGCTCACCCTCTTCTTCAAGGACACCGCGACGACCCGCGACATCAACAAGGCGCAGATTTACGCGTGGAAGAAGGGCATCAAGACCATCTACTACATCCGCCTGCGGCAGATGGCCCTCGAAGGCACCGAGCTCGACATGTGCGTGAGCTGCACGCTCTAACGGCTGGAACGAAGGACCCCCACCGATGACTCTCACCTATCCGGTCAACTCCGCGAAGAACGACCCGGCGCACGTCGGCAAGATCAAGCTCGTCGACCACGTCAACGCGATCAACTGGAACAAGATCCAGGACGACAAGGACCTCGAGGTCTGGAACCGCCTGGTGAACAACTTCTGGCTGCCCGAGAAGGTGCCGCTGTCGAACGACATCCAGTCGTGGAACACGCTGACGCCCGAGGAGCAGCAGCTCACGATGCGCGTGTTCACCGGCCTCACCCTGCTCGACACGATCCAGGGCACCGTCGGCGCGGTCTCGCTCATCCCCGACTCGCTGACCCCGCACGAGGAGGCCGTGTACACCAACATCGCCTTCATGGAGTCGGTGCACGCGAAGAGCTACTCTTCGATCTTCTCGACGCTCTGCTCGACGAAGGAGATCGACGACGCGTTCCGCTGGTCGGTCGAGAACGAGAACCTGCAGAAGAAGGCCTCCATCGTGATGGAGTACTACCGCGGCGACTCGCCCCTCAAGCGCAAGGTCGCCTCGACCCTGCTCGAGAGCTTCCTGTTCTACTCCGGCTTCTACCTCCCGATGTACTGGTCGAGCCGGGCGAAGCTCACCAACACGGCCGACCTCATCCGCCTCATCATCCGCGACGAGGCCGTGCACGGCTACTACATCGGCTACAAGTTCCAGCGCGGGCTGGAGCTCGTGAGCGAGGCCGAGCGCGAGGACATCAAGGACTACACCTTCTCGCTGCTCTACGAGCTCTACGACAACGAGGTGCAGTACACGCAGGACCTCTACGACGGCGTCGGCCTCACCGAGGACGTCAAGAAGTTCCTGCACTACAACGCCAACAAGGCGCTCATGAACCTCGGCTACGAGCCGATGTTCCCCAAGTCGGTCACCGACGTGAACCCGGCGATCCTCTCGGCGCTGTCGCCGAACGCCGACGAGAACCACGACTTCTTCAGCGGGTCGGGCTCGTCGTACGTCATCGGCAAGGCGGTCAACACCGAGGACGAGGACTGGGACTTCTAACTCCCTGCTTCTCGCGAACGAGGGGGCGGATGCTTCGGCATCCGCCCCCTCGTCGTGTTCGGGGCCCGCAGTCGGGGCTGCGGCTACTCCGCCGGGCGGCTCGCGTGCTCGCCGCCGGAGCTCGCGTCCGCCGGCACCGGCGCCGGCGCGCGCCGCAGACGGCGGCGCACCAGCGGCCAGAAGAGCACGAGCGCGCCCGCGGCGATGAAGCTCGTGAGCACCTGCGTGCGTCCGCTCTCGGTCGTCAGCATGATGCCCACGATGCCGATGGCGCCGAGGATCACGAGGATGTTGACCCAGGGGAACAGCCACACCTTCAGCTTCAGCTGCGCCTTCTCCTCGGGGGTCATCGCGGCCCGCAGGCGCCACTGCGTGACCGCGATGAACACGTAGACGAAGAGCGCCACCAGCCCGGTGGAGTTCATGATGAAGTCGTAGATGCCCGAGCTCGGGGCGAGGAAGTTCACGACGGTGGCGATGAGCCCGCCGATGGTCGAGGCGATCACCGCGAGCGCGGGAACTCCGCGCTTCGAGCGCTTGGCGACGGCGGCCGGGGCGAGTCGCTGCTCGGAGAGGGCGGCGAACATGCGGGACGCCGAGTACGTGCCGGAGTTCAGCACCGAGATGACCGCGGTGAAGATCACGAGGCTCATGATCGTCTCGGCGCCCGGGATGCCGAACATCGAGAAGATGTAGGTGAACGGCGCGACGACGTCCGGCGCGGGCAACTCGTTCCACGGCACGAGCGTCACGATGACGAGCACGGAGCCGACGTAGAAGAGCATGACGCGCCAGATCACGGTGTTGGCCGCCTGCCGTACGCCCTTCGCGGGGTCCTCGGACTCGGCGGCCGCCATCACGGCGATCTCGGTGCCGAAGTAGGAGAAGAGCACCAGGGCCACCGAGGAGATCACGCCCCCGAAGCCGTTGGGCATGAAGCCGCCGTGCTCCCAGAGGTTGCCGATCGAGAACGTGCTGTCCGGCCAGAGGCCGAAGGCGTAGAGCACGCCGGCGCCGAGGAAGACGACGATCGCGACCACCTTGATGCTCGCGAGCCAGAACTCGGTCTCGCCGAACGACCTGAGGGAGATCAGGTTCGTCGTAACGAAGATCGCGAGCAGGGCGAGGGAGCCCGCCCAGGCGGGGATGTCGGGGAACCAGCCGTTGATCATCCCGCCGCCGACCACCGCCTCGTACGCGATGACACCGACCCAGAAGTACCAGTAGAGCCATCCGACGAGGTAGGCCGCCCAATCGCCGAGCCCGACGCGCGCGTACTCCATGAAGGAGCCGACCGTCGGCCGGACGGCGGCCATCTCGCCCAGCATCCGCATCGCCAGGAACACGAGGAGGCCGCCGGCCAGGTAGGAGAGGGTGGCGGCGGGTCCGGCCGCCCGGATGATGTTCGCCGAGCCGACGAAGAGGCTCGCGCCGATGATGCCGCCGAGCGTGATCATCGTCACGTGCCTCGTGCGCAGCTTCTTGCTCGGGGTGCGGGCATCGATGGCGAGGCCGGCCGAGGTGGCCGGCGAGACCGGCTGGTCGTACCGCGACTTCGATGTCGGGGAGTTGCGTGCCATGCTGAACGCTCCTTCAGGGTCGGTGCCGCGGCGACGTTGCCGCGGCGGGGGTTGGGTGGGGGCTCTCGGGGCGACCGAGCCGGTCGAGGACCGCCTCGGTGAACTCCGCCGTCGTGGCGGTGCCGCCGAGGTCGCCGGTCGCGATCCCGTCGGCGAGGGTGCCGAAGCAGGCGTCGTGCACTGCCGCGCCCGCGGCCGTCTCGCCCAGGTGGTCGAGCATCATCGCGGCGGACCAGATCGCCGCCGTCGGGTTCGCGACGCCCCGGCCCGCGATGTCCGGGGCCGAGCCGTGGACGGGCTCGAACAGCGAGGGCCACTCGCGCTCGGGATTGAGGTTCGCGCTCGGTGCGATGCCGATCGAGCCCGCGACCGCAGCGGCGAGGTCGGAGAGGATGTCGCCGAAGAGGTTCGACGCGACGACGACGTCGATCGAGTCGGGGGCGAGCACGAAGCGTGCCGCGAGTGCGTCGATCAGCACGCTGTCGACCCGCACGCCGCCCTCGGCCGCGACCTCGGCGACCACCTCGTCCCAGAACGGCATGGTGTGGATGATGCCGTTCGACTTGGTCGCCGAGATCAGGGTGCCGCCCCGTTCGGCGGCGCGGGCGACGGCGAAGCGCGTCACGCGTTCGATGCCGCGGCGGGTGAACACGGACTCCTGCACGGCGATCTCGTCCGGCGTGCCCCGCCCGAGGCGTCCGCCGATCTCCGAGTACTCGCCCTCGACGTTCTCGCGCACGATGAGCAGGTCGAGCTCCTGGCCGGAACGACCGGGGACGGTCTTGACCGGCCGGAGATTCACGTACTGGTGGAACGCCCGCCGGATCGGGATCAGGAGCCCCCACAGGGTGACGTCGTCCTTGATGTCGGGCGTCCCGACGGCACCGAGGAAGATGGCGTCACCGTCGCGCAGCTGCTCGAGGCCGTCGTGCGGCATCATCGAGCCGTGCCGACGGTAGTGGTCGGAGCCCCAGGCACGGTGCCGCCAGTCCATGCGGAACCCGTGCAGCTCGGCCGCCCGGTCGACGCAGGCGATCGCAGCCGGCACGACCTCGGTGCCGATGCCGTCGCCGGCGATCACGTCGACGGTGTAGCTGGTGGTCATCTTCGGGTCCTCCGTCGGTCTCATTTCGCGAGATACCCGCCATCGACCGGGATGGATGCCCCGGTCAGATAGGCGGCTTCGGTTCGTGCCAGGAACGCCACCACGGCGGCGACATCGTCGGGGAGCGCGATGCGGCCGAGCGGGATCTCGCTCGCGACCTCGTGCTCGACCGCGACCGGGTCCCGCTGTTCGGCCAGCCACGCCGAGAAGAGCGGGGTGCGCGTCATCCCGGGCGCGACGGCGTTGACCCGGATGTTCCACGGGGCGAGTTCGACGGCCGCCGCGGTGGTGAGTGCGAGCAAGGCACCCTTGCTCGCGCTGTACACGGACATCGTCGGCACCCCGATGTGCGCGAGCCGCGAGGTGATGTTGATGATCGCCCCGCCGCGCCCGCTGTCGCGCATCACGCGTGCGGCGGCCTGCAGACAGGCGATCGCCGCGAAGACGTTCGTCTCGAAGGTCGCCCGCACCTCGGACGCCGGAGTGTCGAGCAATGCACCGGTGTGGTCGACGGCGGCGTTGTTCACCAGCACATCGAGCCGGCCCCGGAGGCGGACGGCGGCGTCCACGAGCCCCTCGGGCCCCCGGTCCTCGGTGAGGTCGGCGCGGACGAACGTGGCGGCGTCGCCGAGCTCGGCCGCGAGCGCCCGGCCGCGCACGGGGTCCCGGCCGCTCGCGACGACGTGCAGGCCATCCGCCGCCAGCCGTCGCGCGATGTCGGTGCCGATGCCGGAGGTGGCGCCCGTGACGAGCGCCACCCTCCGATCCGGACTGACCGGCTCCACGGTCACCGCGCGGCCGACGTCTCGCGTCGCGCGATGTTGTAGAACCGCACCGACTGGTACTCCTCGAGCCCCTCGGCGCTGCCCTCGCGGCCGAGGCCCGACTGCTTGACGCCCCCGAACGGTGCGGCGGCGTTCGAGGGAACGCCCTGGTTGATGCCGAGGATGCCGGTCTCCAGCCGATCCGCGACGTTGAAGGCCCGATCGAGCGATTCGCTGAAGACGTAGCCCGCGAGACCGAACTCGGTCGCGTTCGCTCGCGCGATCGCCTCGCCCTCCGTGCGGAAGCGCTGGATCGCCGCGATGGGGCCGAAGATCTCCGTGGTGGCGACCTCGGCGTCGGCGGGCACCCGGTCCAGGACGGTGGGGGCGAAGAAGTTGCCGCTCGTCCCCAGCCGTTCGCCGCCCGTGCGCAGCTCGGCGCCGCGCGCGACGGCATCCTCCGTGAGCGCCTGCATCTGATCGACTGCCCGGCGGTCGATCAGCGCTCCGAGCCCGGTGCCGGTGCCGAGGCCCGCGCCGACGGTCACTTCGCGCATCCGGGCGGCGAGCCCGTCGGCGAAGGCGTCGGCGATGCCGTCCTGCACGTAGAAGCGGTTCGCGGCGATGCACGACTGGCCGCCGTTGCGCAGTTTGGCTGCGAGGGCGCCGTCGATGGCCCGGTCGAGGTCTGCGTCGTCGAAGACGAGGAACGGCGCGTTGCCGCCGAGCTCCATGGAGGAGCGCAGCACCGTGTCCGAAGCGAGCCGCATGAGCGTGCGCCCCACCTCGGTCGAACCCGTGAACGAGACTTTGCGCACGCGCGGATCCCGCAGGACCGCCTCGCTGAACTTCGACGAGCTCGAGGTCGTGACGACCTGGACGAGGTCCTCCGGCACGCCCGCCCGACGGGCGAGTTCGACCGCGAAGAGCGTGGTGAGCGGGGTCGCCGTGGCCGGCTTCACGACGGCGGCGCAGCCCGCCGCCAGCGCGGGCGCGATCTTGCGGGTCGCCATGGCGAGCGGGAAGTTCCACGGCGTGATGAGCACCGCGAGTCCCACGGGTGCGCGACGGGTCAGGATGTTCGCACCGCCGTCCGGCGCGTCACGGAACCCGCCGGCGGGCCGAACCGCCTCCTCGGCGTACCAGCGTACGAAATCGGAGCCGTACTTCACCTCACCCCGTGCCTCGGCGAGCGGCTTGCCCATCTCGCGCGCGATCAGGTGCGCAAGATCCTCGGTGTGCTCGACGAGGAGGTCGTACCAGGCGTGGAGCACGTCGGCGCGCTGACGCGGCGTCGTCCGGGCCCACATCGAGCCGGCCGCGTCGGCCCGCTCGACCGCGAGCAGGGCGTCGTCGACGTCGAGGTCGGCGACGCGGCCGATGTGCTCGCCGCTCGCCGGATCGTCGACGGCGATGCCGTCGGCCGGCAGACCGAGCCCGACGATGACGCGGTCCGCGTGGGCGACGGCGGCCGGGTCGGGCTGGACGAGGGAGATGGTGTCGATGGCGATGGTCACCGCTGGGTCTCCTCTGCGACGGTCTGCTCGATGGCGCTCACGTACTCGGCGACCTCCTGGTCGCTCACGATGAAGGGCGGGCTGAGCTGAAGGGTGTTGCCCCGCAGCGGACGTGAGATGAAGCCGAGTTCGATGAGCCGGTCGGCGACGCGGACCGCGTCGATCCGCTCGTCGAGGGCGACGCCGCCGAGGAAGCCGGCGACGCGCGCCTCGACGACACCCGCCTGCCGCTGCGCGAGGCCGCTGAGCTCGGTGCGCAGAACCCCCTCCAGTTCGCGGACCCGCGCCACGAGCCCGTCGCGTTCGAGGATCTCGAGGTGCTTCAGCGCGACCGCCGCCGCCGTGGCGTGGCCGGAGTAGGTGGCGCCGTGCCGGAAGATCGGCGTGTCCGGTGAGTCGAGGTAGAAGGGCTCCCAGACTCGAGGAGCGACGAGCACCCCGCCGAGCGGCGCGTACCCGGAGGTGACTCCCTTGGCGAAGGTGACCAGGTCGGGTTCGAGGCCGTAGCGCTGGGACGCGAACATCTCCCCGGTGCGGCCGAATCCGGTGATCACCTCGTCGACGATCAGCAGGAGGTCGTGCTGCCGCGCCAGTCGCTGGAGGCCTTCGAGATAGCCCGGCTCGGGCGGATTCACGCCGCCCGTGCCTTGAATGGGTTCGCTCACGATCGCCGCGATGCGGTCGGCGCCGATCCGCTCGATCGTCGCCTCGACCTCGGCGAGGTCGTCGAAGGAGATCCGGGCGGTCTCCGGGACGAGTGACTCGGTGCCGTAGCCCTCCCGGTTGAACGAGAGGCCCGCGATGCTCGTGCCGTAGGCGTGGAGCCCGTGGTAGGCGTGCTCCCGGCTGAGGATGATCTGCTTGCTCTCGCGTCCTTCCCGCTGCCAGTGACGGCGTGCGAGCTTGCAGGCGACATCGATCGCGTCGGAGCCCCCCGAATTGAGGATCACCTTCGCGCGCTCCATCGGGGCGAGCGAGGCGAGCAGCTCTCCGAGCTCGAGGGCCCGGTCGTTCGCGTAACGCTGGAAGACGTGGTACGTCTCGAGACGCATCATCTGCTCGTAGGCGGCGCGGGCGAGCTCGGGGTGCGCATGGCCGACGTTGGCATGCCACAGGCCGGCGGTGCCGTCGAAGAGACGGCGGCCGTCGCTCGTGAAGACGTACGATCCTTCGCCGCGTTCGATGACGAGCTGGCGGCCGATCACGCTCGGCATGTGGGCTTGCGCCGACCAGAGCGCCGGCCCGTCGAGGACGGCGCCGGAGGTCGTCGGTACGAACGAATCGGTGAGCGTCATCGCTCCTCCTGGTCTGCTGGGAGTGGTGGTCCACCAGCACAACTCGGCTGGTCAATGCCACGCTAAGGAGCGAGACGCGTCAGGTAAAGCGACGGTTAGTAACAGGTATCAGTCGGGTTTGCTTACATGTTTCTGGAGCGCCGAGGCGATGGCCTCACGAACGGCGTTCAAGGCCGGATGAGCTTCGGTGCCCTGCCGCGTGAGCACGAGGATGTCGCGCTGCAGGTTGCTCGGGAGGGAGTCGCATGGCTCGATCTCGCTGCCGGCCTCCCGGACCACGAGGTCCGGCAGGAACGCGGCGGCAAGCCCGGCCTCGACCATCCGCAGGTGGAACAGCATGTCGGAGGACTCGTGGGCCACCATCGGCTCGAAGCCGCTCTCGCGGCAGACGCGCAGCGCCCAGTGCCTGGACGCGGCCTGCTGCGGCTCCAGCACCCAGGGCACACGGTCGAGCGGCCGGTCCATCATCGCCGGCGGGAGGTACCCGCGGACCGGGTCGCGCCCGATCGTCGCGGCGTGGAGGCCGCCCACCGGAGACACCCGTTCGCCCGGGAAGGTGTCGGTGACCACCGCATCGACCTGACGGGCGATGAGCTGCTGCACGGCATCCTGGGGATCGGATCGGCGCAGTCGCACGTCGAGGCCCGGGTACTTCTCGGCCAGCGCCAGCAACGCCGACGGCAGGACGATCCGGGCGATCGAGGTGAACACGGCCACGGTCACGATGCCGCGCGGCTCGCCCTGCGCGGCCGCGAGCTCGGTCTCCGCGTGAGCCATGGCGGCGAGCACAGCCTCGGTGTTCTGCACGAGCTCACGACCGACGGGGGTCAGTCTCGACGTGCGGCCGACCTTCTCGAGTAGCACGGCGCCGGTCTCGCGCTCGAGCAGCGCCAACTGCTGCGAGATCGCGGAGTGGCTGTACGCCAGTTCGCGGGCCGCCGCCGTGATGCTCCCGTGCATCGCGACCGCCCGGAGCAGCACGAGCCGATGGAGGTCGAGCATCGCCTACGCCTCGCTTCCGCGCCGGCATCGGCCCGCGCGACGGTGCGCCGCCAGGGGACTTCGTTCGAGCCGCACGGGTCGATCGTAGCGAGCAGGCCGGCGTGGGGCGCGGCGCCATCGCGCGCGTGAGGCGGTGTCGGGTCGCGGTATCGCGCGATCTGCGTTCGTTGGGGATGCCAGAATGGCTTGAGTTGACGAGTCGCCCCGGTTGCCCTGTTGGTCAGGCCGAGACGCGTTCGAGCTCGAGGATCAGCTCATCGGCGAACATTCGGCTCGCTGACGTGTGGCCATGGCGCTCGGGGCGTACCAGCGTGAGGACGTTGCTGTCGAGTGTTGCGCCGGTGAGCGGGCGGAAGGTCAGACGTCCTTCTGCTTCATCGTCGGCGATGTCGTGTCGGCTGAGGAAGGCGATCGCGCTGCCCAGGCCGGCAAGTCGGCGCATGGTCTCGATCGAGGTGGTTCGGAAGGCCGGCTCGACAGCGACGCCTGCACGGGCGAACGCGTCGGCGATGATGCCGTGCATCACCATCTCGGTGTCGGCGAAGATCAGCGGATGCTCCGCGCACAGCGCCAGGGGGACCGCGGCGAGTCCGGCGAGTGGATGCTGAGGGGAGAGGACCGCGCCCAGCCGGGAGTCCCGTTCCCAGCGCACTTCCACCTGGCCGCATGCGGGGATGTTGAACCCGAGGCCCAGATCGACCTCGCTCGTCGTGACGGCGTTGAGCGTCTGCATCGAGGTCATGGTTCGGACGGTGACGCGGACGTTGGGGTGCCGGGCGTGGAACCGCGCGGCGACGGCAGCGACGATGCTGCTGGCCAGTCCGGTGACGGTCGCGATCGTCACGTCGCCGCTGGGCAATTCCTGCAGAGCGTGCATCTCGGCGACCGTCTCGCGGTAGCTCTGCTGGGTGCGCCGGATGTGCGCCAGCAGCACGTCCCCGGCCGGGGTCGGCCGCATACCGCGGGGGAGCCGCTCGAACAGCGGCTCGCCGAGCTCCTGCTCGAGGAGGATGATCTGCCGGTTGATCGCCGAGGGTGCCACGTGCAGCCGTGCGCCGGCCGCGCGGATCGACCCCAAGTGCGCCACCTGGTCGATGTACTCCATCACGCGGGAATGCAGCATCCGGTCCCCTCCGCCTGAAGCGTACTGAATTCTCGTACGGTCCGTGCGAAAACGGATGCTTGTCGGCAACACTCGATGGGGCTTCGATGGGGGAAGCGAAGACGCTGCACCAAGACGTGAGTGAGGACCATGATGCTCCAGCAGGCGACCAGGACCGGGCGCACCCGACTCGTAGTGAATGCCGATGACGTGCGCGCGGAGGAGGAACGAGTTCGTGAGATCTTCGGCATCCTGCAGGGAGAGCGCGAGGCCGACCTGCTGCTGCACGACCTGAACATCCTCGACGTGCACAGCGAGGAGGTCTTCCCCGGCTCCCTCCTGGTGCACCACGGCCGGATCATCGCCCTCAACCCCGACGAGCACGTGCTCAAGGTGAAGGCGCGCTTCGACGGCCAGGGCCTGTACGCGATCCCCGGGCTGATCGACGCGCACTTGCACTTCGAATCGCAGCTCGCCCACCCGGCCGCCTTCGGAGAGGCGATCGTGCCCAGCGGGACGACCACGATCTTCGCCGAGACGCTCGACTTCGCCAGCGCGGCCGGAGACGAGGGAATCGAGGCGGCCGAGGGACTGTTCCGCAACCACGACAAGCTGCCCTACCGGATCTACGCGTTCGCGCCCGGCAAGAAGGCCTCGGTCGAGGTCGCCGAAGCGATGCTGCAGATGGACCCGGTCATCGGGCTCGGTGAGCTCGCCCACCTCTCCTACATGACCGGCGACGACGATGACTTCCGGCGCTCCGCGCTGGGGCGCGCCAGCGGCGGGTACGTCAACAACCATTGGGGCGTGACCGCTCTGCCCGACATGCTGCTGAACTACATGCCCGCGATCGGCGCGCACAACAACCACGACGCGTGGAACGAGGACGACATCGCCAAGAGCATCCGGTACGGGCAGCACACCCAGATCAAGTTCGGCGTCGGCAGCCCGCAGGTCATCCGGGACATGCTCCGCGCGATCGTGAAGCGCCGCTGGCCGGCCGAGAACTTTCAGCTGTGCGCCGACAACATCTCCGTCGACCGGGTGCTCAAGCACGGCCACATCGACTGGGTGATCTCGCTCGCGATCGAGATGGGGCTCGACCCGATCAAGGCGATCAAGATGGGCACCCTGTACGCGGCGCAGTCATTCCACCGGGATGCCGACCTCGGATCCCTCGCGCCCGGGCGGCTGGCCGACATCGTGCTCACGGACAGCCTCGCTCGGATCAATCCCCGCTACGTCTTCAAGGGCGGTGAGCTCGTCGCACAGGACCGCAAGCTGCTCGCCTCGCTGGATGAGCTGGACTACTCGGGCATGGTGAAGGAGGCGAAGCCGGGGCTGGACGACCTGCAGGCCGCGCAGCTCGAGATCACACCTCTCGCGATCTCCGACGACGGCACGCAGGCGAAGGTGCTCGTCTTCGACGTGTACGGGCGCGGGCACCTGAAGTTCGCCGACGAGGCCTGGGCCCCCTACCGCGACGGGGCGATCGTGCCCGAGGTCGACGGGGTCGCTCTGAACCGGATCTCGGTCGTGCAGCGATACGCCGACGGCTCCCGCCACATCGTGAACGGGCTGTTCAAGGGCGTGAGGATCGATCGCGGCGCGGTCTCGGTGTTCTGGCCTGCGCCGTACCCCTACTTCGCCTCGGTCGGTGCCGACGTGGAGGCGATGCACGACAACCTGCTGCGCCTCGACCGGCAGGTCGGCGGATGCCTGGTCACCGACGGCGGCGACGAGGTGGCATCCCTCGCCTTGGACATCTACGGAGTGATGGCCGACATGGATCTGGATGCCCTGGTCAGCTCCACTCGGCGCATCGACGCCGCGTTGGAAGAGCTCGGGAACGTCAACGAGGGCGAACCCGTCGTCAACAAGCTGCTCACCCTGTTCATCTCGCTGGACCGGTTCGGCTTCATGATCTGACCCGTCCGGAGCGGTCCCGGCTCCCCGGCCGGGACCGCACCCCGGCATCCGCGATGGCGCGGGCGCCGAACACTCGCACACAGAGCCAAAGGAGGCACTGTCATGGGGCACGCCACAGCCCAGGATGCCGGAATCATCGACAACGGCAGTCTCGTCCGCCGCTGGATCACCTACATCGTCGGCATCTACGTCCTCACCCTCGGGGTGAGCCTCGCCATCCGAGCGGGCATCGGCGTCTCACCGCAGAGCAGCCTGACCCGCACGATGACGCTGATCTTCCCCGGGGTCAGCCAGGGCACCTTCAACTTCGCGCTGGAGATCCTGATGCTCATCCTCGCGTTCCTCGTCATGCCGAAGGGCTTCAAATGGCGCAACCTCCTGTCGCTGATCCCTTCCGCGATCCTCGCGTTCCTGCTCGACGTGAACCTGTCTCTCACGGAGTGGGTGATGCCCGAGCCGTACCTCGCGAAGCTCGCGCTGCTGCTCTTCGCCGACGCGCTCCTCGCGCTGGGGCTGTTCATGATGATCCGCGCCAACCTCGTGCTGATGCCGATCGACCTGTTCGTGAACACGCTGCATCTGAAGACCGGCCGCAAGTGGGGCAACCTGAAGACGATCTTCGACTGCTGCCTGCTGATCACGTCGGCCGGGATCGGGCTGCTGTTCCTCGGGGCGCCGCAGTTCATCCGCGAGGGCACCATCCTCAACGCGATCTTCGTCGGCCAGTACATCAAGCTGTACACCTGGATCTTCATGAAGCTCAGCGGCCGCCGGGCGGTCGCTGCCGACCGCGACACGGTGGTCGAAGCCGAGCGGAGCGCTGATTCGCCGAGCTGAGCTCTCGGCAGCAGCACAAGGGGAGGAACGGTTCTCACGCCCGTTCCTCCCTTCGTGTTCCCGCGAGCGCCCGCCGCTGGAAGCTGGCTAGACTCCGAGTGCTATGCCGACGATCAAGGATGTTGCGCGTGAGGCGGGGGTGACGCACGCGGTCGTGTCCCGCATCCTCAACGAGGACCCGACGCTGACCGTGCGTCCGGAGACTCGCGAGCGGGTCCTCAGCGCCGCGGCGCGCCTGCAGTACATCCCGAACCACGCGGCGAGGGCGCTGCGCCACGCCAAGGCCGGCGCCGTCGGCCTCGCGGTGCACGACATCAGCAACCCGGTGTACAGCGAGATCATCGCCGGTGCCCAGACGGCGGTCGCCTCGCACGAGTCGGTGCTGATGCTCGCCGACATCGACGAGCTGCACCGGGACGCGTCGGCGTTCAGCCGGATGATCACGAGCAAGGCGATCGACGGGCTGGTGTTCCTCCCGGCGGGCACCCGGGCGGATGAGGCGGTGCTCCGAGCCGCGTCATCCGCGCTTCCGACCGTCGTCGTGAACGACCGCGCGCCGGGCGTGCACAGCGTCAGCCTCGACGACGCGGCGGCCGCCCGGATGGCGACCGAGCACCTGATCTCGCTCGGGCACCGCGACATCGGCGTGCTGACGCTCGACGGTGAGACGCATCGGCGCATCGACCGTCTCGCGGGGCACGAGGCGGCGCTTCGGGATGCCGGGCTCCGAGGTGAGGCGAACTGGATCGAGAACGGCGGGCACACCCTCGAGAGCGGGCGATCGGGGCTGCACCGGATGGCGTCGCGCGGCCCGCTGCCGACCGCGGTCGCGGTGCACAACGCGACGGCCGCGCTGGGCGCGATGCGCGCCGCGGCCGAGCTGGGGCTCGCGGTTCCGCGGGAGCTCTCGATCATCGGGTTCCACGACATGAGCTTCACGGGATTCGTGACGCCGGCGCTGACGGTCGTCCGGCTCGCGCTGACCGAGCTCGGCGTGCGGGCGGTCGACGTCGTGTTCCAGCTCATCGGCGGCGAGTCGGTCGAGGAGACGTCGACCGTCGTCGATCCCGCTCCCGAGCTGGTGATCCGCGAGTCGACGGCGCCCGTCTCCGAGCGGTAGCCGTGCTCGGTTGACAGCGCCGAGAGCTCTGCCATACAGTCAGGTAAATCGTGTTACTAACGGAGCCCGACCACCCGGGAGCCTCCGTGCGCGCTTCGCAGTCAAAGGAGACCAACTGTGTCAGCAAAACCCTCCGGCAGGGGCAAGATCGTCGCGGCTGCGGCCGCCGGGAACTTCGTCGAGTGGTACGACTTCGCGATCTACGGCTACTTCTCGCCGATCCTCGCCCGGGTGTTCTTCCCCGAGGCCGAGGGGCTCGTCGGGCTGCTCGCGACGCTCGGCGTGTTCGGCGCCGCCTTCGTGATCCGCCCCATCGGCGCGTTCGTCTTCGGCCACTTCGGCGACCGGCTCGGCCGGCGCTGGGTGCTGTCGTTCGTGATCCTGACCATGGCGGGCGCGACCTTCGTCATGGGGCTCCTGCCGTCGTTCGAGCAGATCGGCGTCTGGGCGCCGATCCTCCTGACGCTGCTCCGACTCATCCAGGGCTTCTCCGCCGGCGGCGAGTTCGGCGGCGCGGCGTCGCTGCTCTTCGAGCACGCCGGAACGCGCAGCCGCGGCCTCATGGGCTCCGCGCAGCCGGCCAGTATCGTCGCCGCGCTCGCGGTCTCGGCCGGTCTCGGTGCGGCGCTGACCGCCGGGATGAGCGAGGAGTTCCTGAACGACTTCGGCTGGCGCATCCCGTTCCTGATCGCGCTCCCGCTCGGCATCATCGGCTGGTACATCCGCCGGCACATCGACGAGACCCCCGCGTTCGTCGAGCTCCAGGAGAGCGGTGAGGTCGCGAAGAGCCCGATCGCGGACGTGTTCCGCAGCAACTGGCGGATGATCATCGCCGGCACCGCCGCCATCGTCTCCTGGACCGCCGGCGGCTACGTGACGCTGCAGTTCCTGCCGACCTTCTTCAACGGCGTCCTGGAGCGGCCCATCTCGGCCGGGCTGACGGCCTCGCTGTGCGGGCTCACCGTCTACGCCGGCTTCATCGTGCTCGGCGGCTGGCTGTCCGACCGCTTCGACCGCTGGAAGGTCATGCTCGCCGGCGCGATCGCGCTCGCGGTGCTCGCCGTGCCGTGCTACCTGCTGCTGATCGAGGGCTCGGTGCCGGCGGTCGGCGCGGCGATCCTGCTGTTCGCCGCCGCGCTCGGCCTCGTCGCCGGTCCGACCCCCGCGATGCTGGCGGAGCTCACGCCCGACAACGTGCGGGCGACCTACCTCGGCATCGTGTACGCCGTCGCGAACGCGGCCTTCGGCGGCTTCGCACCGTACATCGTGATCGCGCTGATCGATTCGACGGGGCTGCTGATCGCGCCCGCCCTGTACCTCGTCGTGCTCGAGCTCATCGCGGTCGCGGGGCTCATCGGGATCGCGGTCCACATGCGGAGGAAGAGCCGTCGGGCCGCCGCTGCGCCCGTCGCGGCGACGGTGCGCTGAGCGCCCCCCGCCCTCCCCGCGCTCTGCCGCCGTCACAACGAGGATGCCCCCGGAACCGGAGTTCCGGGGGCATCCTCGTGTCGCGCTACTGAGCGTCGAACTCGGGCGGCCGCTTCTCGACGAACGCGCGGATCCCCTCGGCGCCGTCCGCGGAGTCGAACAGGCGCGCGAGTGCGAGCTGGTCCGCCGACAGCGCGGTCTCCAGGTCCTGCGAGCGCCCGGAGTCGATGACCTGCTTCGCCTCGCGCAGGGCGTTCCGCGGTTGCGCGGCCAGTGCGCGAGCGAACGCCATCGTCTCGTCCGCGAGCGCCTCGCGCTCGAAGACGCTGGTGACGATGCCGTGTTCGTGGGCCTCCTGGGCGGTGACGCTGCGGCCCGTCATGACGAGCTCCTTCGTCCAGCGGGCGCCGATCTCGCGCACCAGGCGCTGCGGGCCGCCGCCGCCCGGGATGAGCCCGAGCTTGATCTCGGGCAGGCCGAACTTCGCGGTGGCGGCCGCGACGATGAAGTCGCAGCAGAGCGCGATCTCGAAGCCGCCGCCGAAGGCGTAGCCGTTCACCGAGGCGATCGTCACCTGCGGCAGGCGGGCGAGATCGTCGAAGACGGCGCGGGAGCGGCGCTGGTACTCGGCGAACTCCTCGACGCCCGCGGTCGCGTACTCCTCGATGTCCGCACCCGCGACGAAGCCGCGGCCGGTGCCGGTGAGCACGACGACCCGCACCGAGGGGGACTGCCGGATCCGTGCGAGCTCGGAGCCGATCGCCTGGACCAGTGTGCTCGAGAATGCACCGAGCTTGTCCTCGCGATCGATGCGCAGCACGCGGACGTGGCCGTCGTCTCGCACGAGGAGGTTCGGGTGCACGGCCGTCTCGCCCGCCGCGGCGCTCACGAGGACGCTCCGCCGAGGAGCTCGTCGATCTCGTGCGGGCTGAGCACCTCGCTCAGGATCTCGGCGGAGTGCTCGCCGACCCGCGGGGGAGCGAGCCGTTGACGCCATGGGGTGGCACTCAGCCGGATCGCCGAGCCGATCAGCTCGATCGGGCTGCCGCCCGGGCCGTCGACGGTGACGATCAGCTCCGAACCGCTCTCGCGCAACTCGTCGACGGCCTCGCGGGTGCTGCGGACCCGCGCCGCCCAGAGCCCGCTCGCTCCGAGCGTGTCGAGCCAGTGCTGCACCGGCTGCGTCCGGGTCACCGCCTCGAGGCGGCGCTTGACCTCGTCTCGATCCGCCCACGGGTCGAGCGAGCCGAACTCCACTTCCGGCACCGCGGCCGAGACCGCCGGCAGCGACGCCATCGCGATCGCGAGCCAGCCGTCCAGCGCCTCGTAGATCCCGAACGGCGCCGAGAGCCAGGCCTGCCCGACTCCCGCCTCCGAGCGCTCGTAGTCCGCCCCCTGGTTCACGAAGGTCGAGATCTCCTGGCACTGCATCGCGATGGCGGTCGAGTACAGGTCGACCTCGACGCGCTGCCCGATCCCGTGCGTGTTCCTGGCGATGAGGGCGGCGAGGATGCCGTTCGCGAGCGTCAGTGCGGTGGCGTGGTCGACGATCGCCGTCCCGGCCGGCGTCGGCGGGTCGGAGCGTCGGCCGCCGGCGGCCGCGAGGCCCGACATCGCCTGGATGAGCAGGTCCTGGCCGGGGCGGTTCTCGCGGGCGAAGGCGGTGTCCTGGCCCCAGCCCGAACCGGAGGCGTAGATGATGTCGGGCTTGACGGCGGCGAAGTCCTCGTAGCCGAGCCCGAGCCGCGCGAGCACCCCGGGCCGGAAGTTCTCGACGACCACGTCGCAGCTCTTGCCGAGCTCGAGGAGCGCCGTGCGGGCCAAGGGGTGCTTGAGGTCCAGGGCGAGCGAGCGCTTGTTCCGGTTCATCGCGAGGTAGGCGGCGGACTCGCCGTCGACGAGCGCCCCCATCATCTCGAGCGAGCGCTCCCACTCGCCCTCCGGGCGTTCGACCTTGATGACGTCGGCGCCGAGGTCGCCCAGGATCTGAGTGCCGAAGGGCCCGAGCATCATCTGGGTGAAGTCGAGGACGCGGATTCCATCGAGTGCCTGCATGCGGCTATCTCCGTTCTGCGGGTGGTGTGGGGGTGCGGTCGTCGGCGGAGCCGAACCGCGCGCGGATCGCCGCGCGGTCGACCTTGCCGAAGCTGTTCCGGGGGATGGCGAGGAGCACGTGGATGCCGACGGGCTTCTTGTACGACGCGATACGGGCGAGGCACGCCTCGCGCACCGCTCGGGCGAGGTCGTCGGGATGCATCGGGGGATCGTCGGCGGAGCCGGCGGGTTCGAGGACCACGAAGGCGTGGACGGCTTCGCCCCACCGCTCGTCCGGGAGCCCGAGCACCGCGACCTCCGCGATGCCCGGCAGCCGCTCGATGACCTGTTCCACCTCGCGCGGGTGGACGTTGAAGCCGCCCGAGATGATGAGCTCGGAGCGGCGCCCGCGGAGGTGCAGATACCCGTCGGCATCCGTCTCGCCGAGATCCCCGGTGCGGAACCAGCCGTCTTTCAGCGCCGAGGCGGTGAGTTCGTCGCGCCGCCAGTATCCGGGCATGACCGTGTCGCCGCGCACCTGGAGCTCGTCGTCGACGATGCGGTGCTCGATCCCCGGCGTCCAGCGTCCGGCCGACTGCAGGCGGGCTCGGGCCGCTGCGTCGTCGGGGGCGCCCGCGAGCCGGCGGGCCGCGCGCCGGTGGTCGTCGGGGGAGAGTGTCGTCAGCGGCGCCAGCGCCTCGGCGAGTCCGTAGAACTGCACGAGCGAGCGGGGGAAGTACCGGGCCGCACGGAGCAGCAGTTCGGCGGGGACCGGCGACCCGCCGTAGGGGACCGCTCGGACCGAGGCGACGGCGTCGTCCCGACCGGGCAGCGCGTCGACCAGCCGGCCGAGCAGCGTGGGCACGAGCGGCACCACGGTGCCGCGATGGCGCTGGATGGCGTCGAGCACCCGATGCGGCTCGAACGGGTCGACGACGACGGTGCGCGCGCCCCGCATCATGCAGTCCAGTCCGATCGACCCGCCGAAGTGGGCCATCGGCGCGGCCAGCACCACGACGTCGTCGCGAGTGATCGGGGGCAGTTGCGCGAGCGCGCGGTCGAGCTGCGCGAGCCAGGTGGCGTCGGTGACGATTACCCCCTTGGGGGTGCCGGTCGTGCCGGAGCTGTACATCAGCATCAGCGGATCGTCGGCGGCGCGGGGGAGGAGCGGGGCCGGAGTCGCCGCCCCGAGGAGACGGCTCGGGGTCGCGTCGCCGTCGTCGAAGGTCACGATGCGGGGTCGGCACGGCACGGAGGCGATGGCGGCGCGCAGCTCGTCGGCGCGGGCCGCCTCGCAGATCACGATCGCCGCCTCCGCGTCCGCGGCGATCGCCGCGACCTCGTGCGGATGGAGCCGGGAGCTCAGGGCGACGCGCACGAATCCGTGACCGAGCAGGGCGTGGTCCACCGCACGGGCCAGCGGGCTCGTCTCGAGGTGTACGACGACGCGATCACCCGGCTGCGCGCCGGCATCCTGGAGTCGGGCGGCGATGCCGGCGGCGATGGCGGCCACCTCGGCGAAGCTGAACCAGCGCTCGCCCCAGCGCAGCGCGGGACCGTCCGAATGCGCCTCGTAGCAGTCGCCGAGCCGTCGAGCGACGCCGGTCGCGCTAGCTCGCGACATCGGCCCACAGTCGGTTGAGCGCCCTCAGGATGTCGGGAGCGCCGGTGTCCGCTCGCACCAGCTCGTGGATCGTGCGCGCCGCCGCCCGCTGGTAGGCGGGGTAGCCGCGTCGGCGCGGACGCACGAACGAGCGCTGCATCGTGTTCGACGTCGCGCGGTAGAGCCCGCCCGCCGCGGCGTTCACCCGCTCGTCGTGCCAGGCGGACACGGTCGCCGGCTGCCCGCCCGCACCGGCGTACACGCCGCGCTGCACCGCGTCGCTCGTCGCGAAGGCCACGAAGCGCGCGGCATCCTCCGGGGCGCGCGAGGCGCGCGAGACGCCGAGCCCCACGCCGCCGGTGAGGGTGCCGACGGGCTCGCCGTCGAGGCTCGGGGCGTCGTGGAACGCGACGCGCGCCCGGCCGGGGCGATCGTGGGCGTAGGTGGAGTAGATGAACACCGATGGACAGTACACCGCGGCGCCGTCGCCGGACAGCTCGTCGAGCACCTGTACCGGGTCGAGCTGGAAGGAGCGAGGCGCGGTCAGCGCGGTGAGCTCCCTGAGCAGCTCGAGGGCGGGGACGCCGACCTCGGCCGCGATGCCCTCCGCCGTCCACCAGGCGGGGCCCGATTCGAAGTCCGGCTGGCGGCCGGGTCGGTGCGCCTCGCACAACGAGAGGAAGGTGCCCCAGAGGTGGGTGGGGTTCGCGGTCAGGAGGGTGCGTTCGGGGCCGAGCTCCTGCAGGAGCTCGACGACCTGGGCCCATCGACGGGGGTGATCGCGCTCCGTCAGCGCGTCCGCCCGCGCTGCGCCGACCATGCAGGCGGCGTCCACCGGGAGGGCGTAGTACTCGCCCCGCCACTCGTAGCTCTCGAGGCTGTGGCCGACGAAGCGCGCGCCGCTGAAATCCAGCGCGGTGGGCGGCACGAGCGAGGAGAGCGGGGCCAACGCGCCGCTCGCCACGGCATCCCCGATGAACGGATGGTCGATCGCGAGCAGGTCGTAGTCGGCCGCGAGGAGCTGCAGCGGCACCTCTTCGAACTCGTGCAGCGGTCGCGCATCCCAGTCCAGGCGGAGCTCGGGATGCTCTGTCTGGAACGCCTCGCTCGCGCGCTCGATCGAGTCCACGGCCCGCGGATGGTCCCAGGTGATCCCGCGCAGCATCGTCGTCGAGCTGGCTGGGTTCTCCGTGACACTGGTCTGCACTCCTGCGACTCCCTCGTCCTCGTCTGGCTTCGTACGAAAGTAACACGTTTTATCGATGCGGATATGTCGAGGGATGCGTCGGCGTCAGCGGGCGGAGCCGGCGGGTCAGCCGGCGCTCCGAGCCTCGCCGGCCCGCCGCGCCTGCGCGACCGCGAGCACGGCCGCGATCGCCACGAGCCCCGCCGCCGCGGGCAGGAGGGCGAACCCGCCGAGCCCGCGGTGCACGGCCGCGCCGATGACGGCCCCGCCCGCCAGGGACCCCCAGAGCAGGAGCGGCCGCCGCCACGCCGTGCGGGACCGCCCGGTGACGAGCGCCGCGAGGGCGAGGCCCAGACTCACGAGCGTGCCGGTCGCGTAGGTGATCGCGACGCGTGCACGGCCCTCGGCGAGGAACAGGGTGTTGAGCGCGCCCATCGCGGCGGCGAGGAGGCCGAACCTCCAGGCGGCGCCGGGATCGGCGATGCCGAACGCGGCGGCCGCTGCGACGGCTGCGGCGGCCGCGGCGACGATCCAGCCGCGCCTCGCGCCGTGCGCACCGAATGCGCCGCCGAGGGCGACCCCGACGACGAAGGCGGCGACGAGCGCCAGCGGCAGCAGGGCGTCGGCGAGCCCCACGTCCCACAGCTCGACGCCGGCCTGGGTGGAGTTGCCGCTCATGAACGAGACGAACAACCCGCCGGTCTCGATGAAGCCCACGGCGTCGACGTAGCCGGCGACGAGTCCGAGCGCGACGGAGAGGGCGATGCCGCTCCGCGAGACCTCCCGCACTCGTCCTCCGTTCTGCGCGGCCCGGGGGTGTGGACCGTCACTGGGCTCGCTGCAGCACGGCGATCTGCGCCTCGTCGTCGGCGTAGAGTGTCAGCGAGTCGTCCGCCAGGGTACCGCTGTCCAATCCCGCCAGCAGGTCCTCGCCGTCGGTGCAGGCTGGCTCGTCGACGACGTCGTCGAATGACAGGTTGACATCGTTCGCGGTCCAGGTCCCGCTGATCTCGGTGCAGCCGTTGTCGCCGGTGAATGAACCATCGCGGTCGAACGTCAGCGAGACGCCGCCCTCGCTCTGCCAACGACCTGTCGGGTCGGCGTTGTCAGTGACGCAGCCGGTGAGCATCGCTGCCGCCGCAACGGCGACCGCGGCAGTGAGGATTCGTGGAGTGCGCATGTGAGCTGTCCCTTCGTGCGACCGGGTGCCGGCACCTATGCCCAGACGGTGATGGGCACGATCGGGATTCGTCGCCGAGCCCGCCGTCTCATTCGGAGCAGCGTATGCACGCCATCTGTCGCGCGTCAAAGATAAAACGTTTATTCTCTTCGATATGACCACCTCTCAGTCGCCGCGCGTCGGAATCCGCGACGTCGCCCTCGCCGCCGGAGTCTCCATCGCGACCGTCTCGAATGTCTACAACCGGCGCGGCAAGATCTCGGAGACGACGCGGCGGAAGGTGATGGCCGTGGGTGATCGGCTCGGCTACCGACCGAACCAGACGGGGCAGGCGCTGCGGTCCGGTCGCACCAACGTCCTCGCCGTCGTGGCGAGCTTCCGCGACCCGGCGGTGGCCGAGGCGTCGTTCATGCCGTGCTTCCGGAGTATCGTCGCGGGGGCGGCGGCGGGTGCCGCGGAGGCCGGGTATGCGATCACCATCGGGCGCGCGACCGCTGACGGCCGGGTCGACACCCGGCTCTCGCACGACGGGATCATCATCGTCGATCCGATGCCGAGCGATCCGATCGTCGAGCGGGAGCTTGCACTCGGCACGCCCGTGGTAGCGGTCGGCGGCTATGGCTCCCGCCCCGGGGCGAAGCTCAGCAGTGTGCGGCTCGATGTTCGCGGTGGCTTGCCGAAGGTGCTCGATGATTGGGCGCAATTCGCAGGTGGCGGCGAGAATCGGCCGACGATGTTCCTCGGGCCTCGGCTGGATCATTTCACGAACGATGCGGTCGCGGCCTTCCAAGGATGGTGCGCCGAGCACGGGATCTCTGCGCAGGGCGGGGCCCTCGAGCCGGGGGAGGCCCTCCTCGACGCCGCCGTGCGGCTACTCTCCGCGAAGGTGCGCCCCACCGCGGTCCAGTGCATGAACGAGTCGTATAGCGCGGCGGTCCTGCATGCCGCGGCGCAGTTGGGGGTGGCTGTGCCCGAGGAGCTCCGCGTCGCGACGATCGGGAACCCGAACGGGCTGGGGGCGCAGGTCGGGGTGGATTACCTCGCGACCGATCCGGTCGAGAACGGGGCTCTGGCCGCGACGCTCATGGTCGAGCTCCTCCAGGGCGAGGCGGCCGAGAGCATGTCGTTGCCGCTCCCGCTGATTCCCCGCCGCCAGGGCGATGTCGCGGACATGCTTGCATCGTGAGGAGCTCGCCCCTATGTTGGGGGCACGAACCGGCGCCAGTAAAACGGTTAACCGATCCTGGTAGCCGTCGCCAGTTCGAGAACGGGGGATCCTATGGTCCGGGAACAGGCTGCAGGCGAAGCGGAACCGCTCTTCCGGAGGCCGGGGGAGGCGACGGTCGCGGCGCGGCACCGCATCCCGCAGGCCGAGTCTCTGCCGGATACGGCGTATCAGATCGTGCATGACGAGATCA
>NZ_JBHXBK010000005.1:51768-199429 GCF_042726785.1 Agromyces sp. NPDC060279 | reverse complement strand
CACACCCTCAAACACCACACCAAATTCCAGGTCACCAAAGCACCCGACGGCACCATCACCTGGCACACCCCCACCGGCCACACCGCCACCACCACACCCCAACACCAACTCCCACCCCAACACACCCCAGAGCGCTACCAAGATCCCGAGCGCTACCCCGAACCCGCACCTTTCTGAGCACCAGCCCAGTCCAGCCGCGCCCAGCCTGGCGCCTGCCGACCCCGTTTACCCCATCCACCCGTCGCTCGTCACCCTCCCCTCCTCCACGCATCCGCCTGCCTAGACTGCGACCATGACGATTCGACGGTTCCGGCGGGGTGACCACGAAACCGTCATCACCGAGACCGGCATCGACGGCGGTCCGACGTACGTGCTCGTGCACGGCGTCGGCATGGGCCATCGCACCTGGTCGGACCTCGCCGAGACGCTCGCCCGCTCGGGCCGGGTGCTCGCGCTCGACCTTCCCGGCTTCGGCGACGCCCCGGAGCCCGAGGAATCGCTCGACATGGCCTCGTCGGGCGCCTATCTCGGCGAGCTGGTGGCGGCCGAGTGCCCGGACGAGCCCGTCGTGCTCGTCGGACACTCGATGGGCACCCAGATCGTCGCCGAGACTGCGGCGCAGCGACCCGAGCTCGTCGCCGCCGTCGTCCTCATCGCCCCGACGATCAACCGCCGGGAGCGCACCGCCGCGATGCAGGCGCTCCGCCTCGTGCAGGACCTCGCCTTCAGTCACCTCAAGGTACTCGCGCTCGGCATCCGCTACTACGTCCAGGCCGGACCGCGCTGGTACTTCGCGAAGCTCGCCGACATGCTCGCCCACCGCATCGAGCTCGTGCTGCCGCGCATCCGGGCGCGCACGCTCGTCGTCCGCGGCGAGCACGACCAGGTCGCCCCGCGGGACTGGGCCGAACTGGTCACGGCCCTCCTGCCCGACGGGCGCCTCGTCGAGGTCGCGGGCCGCGGGCACGAGACCATGATCACCGCGGGCGCCGAGGTCGCGCGGCTCGTCGCGGCGCATGCCGCAGGCGAACCGGTCGGACATCCCGTCGCCCAGCCCGTGCCGACCGGTCGCCGGACGCGCCCCGGCACTCGCCCGAGGGCAAAGTCGAACGCGAACGGGAACGCGAACGCGAACGTCCCCTGGTGGCGCGCCGCGCGCTGGTGGGCCGCGGACTACCTCTACGCGGGCTGGCGCCACCTCGCGGCCCCGTTCGACCGACGCGACGCGAGGCACTGGCAACGCGGCGACGACTCGCTGCCCGAAGTCGTGCTGCTGCCGGGCATCTACGAGCACTGGACCTTCCTGCGCCCGCTCGCCGAACGCCTGCACCGTGCGGGCCATCGCGTGCGCGTCGTGCACGGGCTCGGCGCGAACCGCCGCCCGATCTCGGCGACCGCGACGCTGCTCGGCCGGGCGCTCGCCCGCCGGCCGGCGCCGCCGGCCGGCCGGGTGATCGTGGGGCACTCCAAGGGCGGGCTCGTCGGCAAGCAGCTGCTCGTCGACGAGCTGGAGCGAGCAGACGCCACCGGGTCGACCCCCGGTGCCAAGCTCGGCCTGCTCGGCGTCGTCGCGATCTGTACACCGTTCGGCGGTTCGAGCCGCGCCCGCTTCTTCTTCGCCGACCGGAGCCTGCTCGCCCTGCTGCCGGGCGACGCCACGATCCATGCACTCGGCGAGGCGCGCGAGGTCGACGCGCGCATCGTCTCAGTCTTCGGCCGCTGGGACCCGCACATCCCCGACGGCAGCGAGCTGCCGGGCGCCCGCAACATCGAGGTGCCGATCGCCGGCCACTTCCGCGTGCTCGGCGCGCCCGAGACGGCGCGCGCGGTGCTCGATGGCATCGCCGGGCTGACGGAACAGGAAGGCCGGCGCGTCGCGGACGCCCCCGAGTCAACCGAGGCAACCCACGCAACCGCGGCAACCGCGACACCCGAGGCAACCGACGCATCCGCGAAGACGCCGGGTTAGTGCACGAACTCCAGCAGGTCGAGCCCGACCTGCCGCATGCCGTCGAGCACCGCGAGCCGGCTCGAGAGCTGCGTGTCGGCGTAGTACATCGACACCGCGAAGGCGACGCTCGCGCGCGGCCCGCGCAGCACGCCGACCTCGCTGCGCACGCCGCCGTCGGTGCCCGTCTTGTTCATCAGCAGCACGCTGTGGTCGGGCCGCCGGTGCGCGAGCGGATCGAGCCCGAACGCCGCGGACACCATCGACAGGTCGGTGTTGAGCGTCAGCCAGCCGACGACGCGCTGCGACACCTCGGGCGAGACGATCTCGCCGCGCGCGAGCGAGGCGAACAGCCAGGTGAGCTCCTTCGCCGAGCCGATGGAGAGCTGCGGGGCGTCGTCGGGGCCTCGGTGGTCGCGCACGAGGTCGAGCAGCGCGGTGCGGGTGAGGCCGAGCGCCTCGGTGCGGGCGCGCACCGCCTCGAGCCCCACGTAACGCAGCAGCACGTTGGTGGCCAGGTTGTCGCTCGTCGCGCCGATGAGCGCGGCGAGGTCGGCGATCGGCAGCGAGGGCGACTGCAGGTGCTGCCAGATGCCGGCGTCTCCGACGGCGTCGCGGGCATCGCGGTCGAGCACGGTGAGCGCCTCGGTCTCGCTCTCTGCCAGCCGGGCGGCGACCTCGACGAGCAGCAGCACCTTGCCGATCGACGCGGTCGGCATCACGACGTGGTCGTCGACCGAGAACAGCACCCGGCCGGTGGCGAGATCAGTCGCTCGCGCCGACACCTGCACCCCGGCGAGCGCGAGCTCCCCGAGCGCGTCGAAGCCGCGGCTGAAGTCCTCGCTCGCCTCGTCGGTGCGGTGCTTCCCTCGCCGGACATCGGCATGGCGCGCTCTGCGCTCTGAGCCTTGCGAGGGGGTCACCACGGCGCTTGCACTCTCCTGCTCACGGGCTCGGCGCTCCCCCGCCGCGGGGTGCGGCACGCTCGAGCTCAACGGTATCTGGTGGGGCGGGTTCCGGTCACGGCCTTCCGGGACCGTGGAGCGGACTACCAGATCGTCACCCGCTCGGCCGGGTCGAGCCAGAGGGCGTCGTCGGGGGTCACTCCGAAGCCAGTGTAGAACTCATCGATGTTCCTGACGATCTGGTTGCAGCGGAACTCGTTCGGCGAGTGCGGGTCGATGGCGAGCAGCCGCACCACCTCCGCGTCGCGCGCCTTCATCTGCCAGGCCTGAGCCCAGGAGAGGAAGAAGCGCTCGGCGCCGCTCAGCCCGTCGATCACCGGCGGCTCCGCGCCGCCGAGGGAGAGCAGGTACGCCTTCCAGGCGATCGCGAGGCCGCCGAGGTCGCCGATGTTCTCACCGATGGTGAGCGCGCCATTGACGTGCGGGAGCTCGGAGGCATCCTCGCCGCTCTCGGCGAGCTGCGCCGGAACGAGCGCGTCGTACTGGGCGATGAGCGCCTTGGTGCGCTCCTCGAAGGCGGCGCGGTCGTCGGCCGTCCACCAGTCGGTGAGCCGCCCGTCGCCGTCGTACTTCGAGCCCTGGTCGTCGAAGCCGTGGCCGATCTCGTGCCCGATGACCGCGCCGATCGCGCCGTAGTTGGCGGCCGCGTCGCGCTCCGGGCTGAAGAAGGGGTACTGCAGGATGGCCGCGGGGAACACGATCTCGTTGAAGCCCGGGTTGTAGTACGCGTTGATCGTCTGCGGGGTCATGAACCACTCGTCGCGATCGATCGGCTTGCCGATCTTGCCGAGCTCGCGGCGGAACTCGAACTCCGCCGTCGCCCGCACGTTCGCGACGAGGTCGCCGGGCTCGATGCCGAGGCTCGAGTAGTCGCGCCACTTCACCGGGAAGCCGATCTTCGGCGTGAACTTCGCGAGCTTGTCGAGCGCCTTGCGCTTGGTCTCCTCGCCCATCCAGTCGAGACCGACGATGGACTCGCGGTAGGCCTCGACGAGGTAGCCGACGAGCTCGTCCATCTGCTCCTTCGCGGCGGGCGGGAAGTGCCGCTCCACGTAGATGCGGCCGACGGCCTCGCCCATCGCCCCCTCGACGAGGGAGACGCCGCGCTTCCAGCGCTCCCGAAGCTGCGGGGTGCCGGTGAGGGTGCGACCGTAGAAGTCGAAGTTCGCCTCGACGAAGTCCTTGGACAGGTAGGGGGATGCCCCGCGCACGACCTGCCACGCGAGCCAGTCGCGCCACGCCGGCACGCGCTCCTCCGTGAGCAGCGCGCCCAGCCCCTCGACGAAGCTCGGCTGGCGGACGACCAGCTCGGCGAAGGCCGCCTCCGGGGCGCCCATCGCGTCGCGCCAGACGGCGAGACCGCCGGAGGCGGGGTCGGCGCCGGGGAAGGCGAGCGCCGCGGCATCCGCCCAGCTCTTCAGGTTGTAGGTCTTCTCGCTGTCGCGGGAGTCGACGTTGCTCCAGTGCACCGCGGCGATCGCGGTCTCGAGCTCGAACACGCGTGCCGCGCGCTCGGCGGCGCCGTCGAGCTTCGCGAGCCGGAACATCCGCTCGAGGTGCGAGCGGTACGCCTCGCGCACCTCGGCGAAGCGCTCCTCGCGGAAGTAGCTCTCGTCGGGCAGGCCGATGCCGCCCTGCTCGACGAAGACGAGGTAGCGCTCGGGGTCGCCCGGGTCGTTGTCGACGAAGAGCTGCGCGAAGCCCGCGACGCCCTGGCGCTCGAGGCGGCCGAGGGTCTCGAGGAAGCTCGGCACGTCGCCGATGAGCGACACCTCGACGAGCTGGCCGGCGATCGGCGTCGCGCCGAGGAGTTCGACGTGCTGCTCGTCCATGAAGCTCGCGAAGAGGTCGCCGACCTTGCGCTCCTCGGTGCCGGGGTCGGCGGCCTGCGCCTCGACGATGATCTCGCGGACGGCCCGCTCGGCCTCCTCGTGCAGCTCGATGAACGAGCCGAAGCGGGCCTTGTCGGCCGGGATCTCGGTGCGATCGATCCACTTGCCGTTGACGTGTCGGAACAGATCGTCCTGCGGGCGCACGCCCGGGTCGAGTTCGTCGAGCGCGATGCCGGAGCTGAGGGTGCCGTCGTCGGTCATGCGCTCCAGCCTAGGCGGCGCAGCCTGAACGGTGGCCCGCGATTTCCCACCGGGCGGTGCGAAGATGGAAGCCGTATGAACACCGTGCTCAACGTCATCTGGCTCGTGCTCTCCGGGTTCTGGCTGTTCCTCGGCTACCTCGTGGCCGGGGTGATCATGTGCGTGCTCATCGTGACGATCCCGTGGGGCATCGCCTCGTTCCGCATCGCGCGCTACGCGCTCTGGCCGTTCGGCCGCGAGGTCGTGCAGAAGCCGACCTCCGGCGCATGGGCGTTCATCGGCAACGTGATCTGGTTCCTGCTCGCCGGGCTCTGGCTCGCGATCGGGCACGTGCTGTCCGGCGTGGCGCTCTGCATCACGATCATCGGCATCCCGCTCGGCATCGCCGACTTCAAGATGATCCCGGTCTCGCTCGCCCCGCTCGGCAAGGAGATCGTCGACAAGGCGTGAGGGTGCGCGGCTGAGCCGAGGCGGGGCGAGCCCGTCGGCGGCAGGCCGTAGGCTCGACGGGCACATGAGCACCACGCCCCACCGCCGTTCCGTCGACCGCGACATCCTGCGCCTCGCGCTGCCCGCGCTCGGCGCGCTCATCGCCGAGCCCGCGTTCCTGCTCGCCGACACCGCCATGGTCGGCCACCTCGGCGCGACGCCGCTCGCCGGGCTCGGCCTGGCCAGCGCCGTGCTGCAGACGATCATCGGGCTGATGATCTTCCTCGCCTACGCGACGACGCCGGCGGTCGCCCGACGGCTCGGCGCGGGCGACGAGCGCGGCGCGGTGCAGGCGGGCATCGACGGGCTCTGGCTCGCACTCGGGCTCGGCGCACTGCTCGGGCTCGCCGGCTGGGCCGCGACGCCCGCGCTCGTCGGCGCGTTCGGCGCCGACCCGGCCGTGGCCGAGGCCGCCGTCAGCTACCTCGGCATCTCGATGGCCGGGCTGCCGGCCATGCTGCTCGTGTTCGCCGCGACGGGCCTGCTCCGCGGCCTGCAGGACACCCGCACGCCGCTCTGGGTCGCGGGCATCGGCTTCGCCGCGAACATCGCGCTGAACTTCGTCTTCATCTACCTCGCCGGCTGGGGCATCGCCGGCTCGGCCGTCGGCACCGTCGTCGCCCAGTGGGGCATGGTCGCCGTCTACCTGATCGTCGTCGGCCGGCACGCGCGGCGCGCGGGCGCGGGCTGGCGTCCGCACCGGGCCGGCCTCCTCGGCGGTGCCTCGTCGAGCGGCTGGCTGTTCCTGCGCACGCTGAGCCTGCGGGCGGCGCTGCTGCTGTCGACCTGGTCGGCGACGGCGCTCGGGCCCGACGAACTCGCGGCCTACCAGGTGGCGATCTCGATCTACTTCACCCTCGGCTTCGCGCTCGACGCCCTGGCGATCGCCGCGCAGGCGCTCGTCGGCCGAGGGCTCGGCGCGGGCGACGTCGCCGAGGTGCGGCTCGTGCTGCGCCGCTGCCTGCAGTGGGGCATCGGCTCAGGCCTCGTGATCGGCGCGCTCGTCGTCTCGACCGCATGGGTGCTGCCGCAGCTGTTCACCTCCTCGGCCGATGTCGCAGCGCTGCTGCCGCCCGCCCTCGTCGTGCTCGGCATCTCGGCGCCCCTCGGCGGACTGGTCTTCGTGCTCGACGGCGTGCTCATCGGCGCGGGCGACGCCCGCTACCTCGCCTGGACCGGCCTCGTGAACCTCGCGGCGTACGCGCCGCTCGCGCTCGGCGCCGTCTGGTGGGCGGATGCCTCGGGCGCCCCCGGTGCCGCCGCGCTCGCCTGGCTCATGGCGGCGTTCGCCCTCGGCTACCTCGCGGCCCGAGCGATCACGCTCTCGCTGCGCGCCCGGGGCAGCCGGTGGATGGTCACCGGGGTGGCGTAGCGCGAGTCAGCGCGCGGGCGGTGCCGTCGTGTCGCCGAGGTGCAGCGTGCTCGTGAACGCGAGCGACGCCGCGGGTTCGCCCGCGAGCAGGCGCACCACGGCCTCGCCCGCCGCGCGGCCCTTGTCGGTCGAGGGCTGTTCGAGCGTCGTCAGGTCGTGCCGCAGGCCGTCGACGCGGATGCCGTCGAAGCCGACGACGCTGAGCTCGCCCGGCACGGTGAGCCCGAGCTCCTCCGCGGCGAGGATCACCCCGGCGGCGAGCAGGTCGCTCTGCGCGATGATGGCCGTCGGACGGCGCTCGGCGGGAAGCACCCGGCCCGAGGCATCCGCCAGCAGCAGGCGCGCGGCGAGGCGGCCGTCCTCGACCGAGCTCGTCGCCGCGGCGACCGCGGGCGCCTCGGGGAACACGTCACGCGCGCCCTGCAGCCGTTCGATCGTGACCTGGGTCGTCGCCCGCGCCTCGAGGGCCGCGTCGACGGGGCCGCTCGTGCGCTCCGCGTCGAACGCCAGCGTCACGACGCCGACGTCGCGGTGGCCGAGCGCTTCGAGGTGCTCGGCGCCGCGACGGGTCGCGTCGCGGTTGTCGATGGAGATGTCGGGCACATCGTCGCCGGTGGGTCCGCCCTCGATCGCCACGGTGGGGATGCCCCGGCGGCGCAGGATCTCGAGCGAGTGCCCCACCCGCGGGCTGCAGCCGATGAGCACGACGGCGTCGACGGGGGCGTCCTCGATGGTGGCGCCCTCGGACTCGCCGCCGACGAACGGCAGCAGCAGCAGGGCCGCGCCGAGCGGGGCGATGCCGTCGGCGATGCCGTCGAGGGTGCGGATCTTCACCGGGTCGAGGAAAGCGCTGCGCACCCGCTCCTCCAGCACGACGCCGACGATGCCCGAGCGGCCCCGCCGGAGCGAGCGCGCCCGCGGGTCGGGTCCGGCGTAGCCGAGCTCGGCGGCGGCGGCGAGCACCCGTTCCTTCGTGGCATCCGACACGGGGCCCGAGCCGGAGAAGGCGAGCGACGCGGTCGACGCCGAGACGCCGGCGCGGGCGGCCACGTCGGCGAGGGTCGGTCGGGCGGTCATGCCCCGAGTCTAGGGGCCGGGCCTGCGAGCCGCACGAATCGATTCGAGCGGCCGCCTCCGCCCGCACCCGGGCCCCGCGCCGCGCTCAGGCGGGGGCGACCTCCTCGCGCGCGGCGGTGAAGGCCTCGACGCAGGCACGGATCTCGTCCTCGGAGTGCGCGGCCGAGAGCTGCACGCGGATGCGCGCCTCGCCCTTCGGCACCACGGGGTACGAGAAGGCGGTGACGTACACGCCCCGGGCCTGCAGGGCGTCGGCGATGCGGGCGGTGAGCGCCGCGTCGCCGAACATGACCGGAACGATGGGGTGCTCGCCGGGCAGCAGCTCGAAACCCGCCTCGGTCATCAGCGAGCGGAACAGGGCCGCGTTCGCCTTCAGCCGCTCGCGCAGCTCGCCCGACGACGACAGCAGCGCGAGCGCCTCGAGCGTGCCCGCGACGATGGCCGGGGCGAGCGTGTTCGAGAAGAGATACGGGCGGGCGCGCTGGCGCAGCAGGTCGACGATCTCCTGCCGGGCCGCGACGTAGCCGCCGGAGGCGCCGCCGAGCGCCTTGCCGAAGGTGCCGGTCGTGATGTCGACCCGGCCCTCGACGCCGCACAGCTCGGGGGTGCCGCGCCCGTTGTCGCCGACGAAGCCGACGGCGTGCGAGTCGTCGACGAAGACGAGCGCGCCGTAGCGGTCGGCGAGGTCGCAGATCTCCCGGAGCGGGGCGATGTAGCCGTCCATCGAGAAGACGCCGTCGGTGACGATCACCTTCCGGCGGGCGTCGGATGCCTCGACGAGCCGCTGCTCGAGCTCGGCGAGGTCGCGGTTCGCGTAGCGGTAGCGCCGGGCCTTGGACAGGCGGATGCCGTCGATGATCGAGGCGTGGTTCAGCGCGTCGGAGATGATCGCGTCCTCCGGGCCGAACAGCGTCTCGAAGACGCCGCCGTTCGCGTCGAAGCAGGAGGAGAACAGGATGGTGTCGTCGTAGCCGAGGAACTCCGACACGCGTGCCTCGAGCTCGAGGTGCTGGGTCTGCGTGCCGCAGATGAAGCGCACGCTCGCCATCCCGTAGCCCCACTCGTCGAGACCGCGGTGCGCCGCGGCGACGATGCGCGGGTCGTCGGCGAGGCCGAGGTAGTTGTTCGCGCAGAAGTTGAGCACCCGGGCCAGGCCGACGCCCTCGGCACCGCCGGAGGCGATGTCCACCTCGGACGACTGCGGTCCGACGATGCCGCGCTCCCGCTTCGTGAGCCCCGCGGCCTCGATCTCGTCGAGCTCGGCGCGCAGCTGCGCCTTCACGTCTCCGTACATGTGCGTTCCACCCGTTCCTATACTTCGGTCCAGTCGAGGATGACCTTGCCCGCGCCCGCGGACGCGGCGACGTCGAACGCCGCCCGCCACTCGCGCGCGGGGAAGCGGTCCGAGATCACGCTCGCGACGGCGTCCCTCAGCGGCTCGCTCGTCTGCAGCATCGCGGACATCGAGTTCCAGGTCTCGAACATCTCGCGCCCGTAGATGCCCTTCAGCGTCAGCATGTGCGTGACGACCTTGCCCCAATCGATCGCGTACGGCTCGGCGGGCAGGCCGAGCATGGCGATCCGGCCGCCGTGGTTCATGTTCTCGAGCAGCTCCGGCAGCGCCTTCGGCGAACCGCTCATCTCGAAGCCGACGTCGAAGCCCTCGCGCATGCCGAGCCGCTCCTGCGCCTCGCGCACCCGCTCCTTCGACACATCCACCACGTCGTCCGCGCCCATGCGGCGCGCCAGCTCGAGGCGGGCCGGCGAGACATCCGTCGCGACCACGAAGCGCGCCCCCACGTGCCGGGCGACCGCGATCGACATCAGCCCAATCGGTCCGCAGCCGGTGACGAGCACGTCCTCGCCGACCACACCGAAGGCGAGCGCGGTGTGCACCGCGTTGCCGAAGGGGTCGAAGATCGCGCCGAGCTCGGGGTCGACCGGCGAATGGTGCACCCACACGTTCTGCCCGGGGATCACGATGTACTCCGCGAACGCGCCGTCGCGGTGCAGGCCGACGCCCTGCGTGCGGATGCACATCTGCCGGCGTCCGGCACGGCAGTTGCGGCACATGCCGCACACGACGTGCCCCTCGCCCGACACCAGATCGCCGACCGAGACGTCGTGCACGAGCGGCCCGACCTCGACGACCTCGCCCGAGAACTCGTGCCCCGGGATCAGCGGCGTCGCGATCGTCGACGCGGCCCAGTCGTCCCACTTCTCGATGTGCAGGTCCGTGCCGCAGATGCCCGTGCGCAGCACCCGGATCTTCACGTCGGCCGGCCCCACCTCGGGCTCCGGCCGGTCCACGAACTCGAATCCGGCACCGGGCGCGGCTTTGAACAGGGCCTTCATGTGGAACTCCATCGTGGTTCAGGGCACGGAACCGCTGGGTGCGGCGGTCCGTGCGAGTCGGTCCGGTGGGTGCGCCGGATGCCTCAGCCATCGTATCGACGCGCGGCCGGATGTTTCAGGGGACGCGATCGGCCCGGCCACCCGCGCGGATGGCCGGGGGCCGGGTGGAGCTCTTGCACGACGACGATGCGGTCGCTATCGTGGTCGAATCGATTCGACTCGAATCGATTCGAGGGACGTGGCGGGCCGGACTGGACCCCGGCCCGCCGCGCACCCCACCTCCGCACGACCATCCCGCATCGGCCAGACTGGGAGCGGCATCCCGGCCGCTCGGGCCGACGACGACCGCGAGGACGACCGGATGACCCAGCCGACCCACGATGAAGCGCTTGAGATGACCGACACCCCAGACGAGAGCCGAACCGCCGCCCGCACCCCCAAGCGCGGACGCACGCCCCGCCACCTCGCGGCCTGGCGCAACGCCGTCTTCACCATCTTCTTCCTCTCCGGCCTCAGCATGGCGAGCTGGGTCGCCCGCCTCCCCGCGGTGCGCGACTTCACCGAGCTGTCGACGCAGGGCGTCGGCCTCGTCATCCTCGGCATGTCGGTCGGCTCGATCATCGGCCTCGTCGTCGCACCGATCTTCCTCGCCCGCCTGGGCGCGCGCGCCGGCATGATCGCGATGCTGCTGCTCGTCTCCGTCGGCCTCGTGCTCATCGGCATCGGCGGCTCGCTCGTGCCCTCGGTCGTCACGATCGTCGTCGGCCTCGCCTTCTTCGGCTTCGGCAACGGCGCGGTCGACGTGATGATGAACGTCGAGGGCGCCGAGGCCGAGCGTGAGATCGGCAAGACGCTGATGCCGCTCATGCACGCCTTCTTCAGCTTCGGCACCGTCGCCGGCGCCGTGCTCGCAGCCGGCGCCGCCGGGCTCGGCCTGCCCGTGCTCGCGCACCTCGGCATCATCGCGGGGATCATCGCGATCGCCGTCATCATCGCCGTGCGCTTCGTGCCGCGTCGCGCCGAGCTCGGCGACCCGAAGGAGCACGGCGCCCCCAAGCCGCCGTGGCGGGAGCGCCTGCGCGCCAGCCTGTCCGTCTGGGCCGACGCCCGCCTCCTCCTCATCGGCGCGATCATGCTGAGCATGTCGTTCGCCGAGGGCTCGGCGAACGACTGGATCACCCTCGCCGCCGTCGACGGCCACGGCTTCGACGCGACCACCGGCGCCCTCGTGTTCAGCGTCTTCACCGTGTCGATGACGGTCTCCCGCGTGCTCGGCGGCCCGCTGCTCGACCGCTTCGGACGGGTGCCCGTGCTGCGAGTCCTCTCGGTGACCGCGGTCGTCGGCATCTCGATGTTCATCTTCGGCACCGAGCCGTGGGTCATCGTCGTCGGCACCGCTCTCTGGGCGGTGGGCTGCTCGCTCGGCTTCCCGGTCGGCATGTCCGCCGCGGCCGACGACCCGGTGAACTCCGCCGCCCGGGTGAGCGCGGTCGCGATCATCGGCTACTTCGCGTTCCTCGCGGGCCCGCCGCTCATCGGCTTCCTCGGCGAGCACTTCGGGCTGCTGAACGCGCTGCTCGTCATCCTGGCGCTCACCGCGGTCGCCGGCATCCTCGCTCCCGCGGCGCGCGAGCGCTCGCGGAGCTAGCGAACCGGCCGCACGCCCTCGGCGAGCGCGCGCACGGCCGCCTCCGCGGCGCGTGCGAGCTCGTCGAAGCCGAGCGTGCTGACCCCGGCCATGCCGCCGGTCTCCGCACCGCCGGTCTCCGCGCCGACCGTGGCGACGCCGCGGCTCCGCACCGCCGGCACGTGCAGGAATCCACCCGGCAGCTCGGAGCGCGCGAGCTCGTAGGCGATCCGGTTGCAGACGAAGCCACCGGCATCGTCGGATGCCTCGGCGCCAACCCCGACCGCACGGATCGCGTCGACCATCGCGTCGACGTCGAAACGGGCCGTGCGCCGCTCGGGGCCGTCGTCGATCGGCACCCCGCGCGGCTGCGCGCCGTCGTTGTCGGGGATGCGCGCGTCGATCAGGTTCCGCGCACCGCGCTCGGGGGTGACCGCCGCACGCCGCCCGGCCTCGCCGAGCGCGAGCACGGCATCGGGGCGGTGCTCGGTCATGAGCTGCCGGAGGCGGGCGGGCGCACCCCCGAACGACACCGGCAGGATCGCGGTGACGAGCTCGATCGCCGGGTCGCTCCAGCGCTCGGGCAGCCGTGCGACCGTCTCGCCGCTCGCGTTCTCGGCGTCCTCGCCGAACGGTTCGAAGCCGGTGACGAGGATGCGCATCGCTCCAGGATTCCATGAGCGGCGACCCCGACCCGGCGCACATGGGCTCTGGCGGCATCCGCCCGAGGGGTGCACCATGTGCGCCAGGAGGTACCGCCATGGCCGCACTGCTCTACTCCACGAACTGCTCGCTCGACGGGTACATCACCGACGAACAGGGCAGCTTCGACTTCAGCGAACCGAGTCCCGATCAGCACCAGTTCATCAACGACCGGATGCGCACGGTCGGCACGCACCTCTACGGCCGCCGGCTCTACGAGGTGATGCGAGTGTGGGAGGACTTCGATCCCGCCGAGCTCGCGCCCGTCGAGGCCGACTTCCAGGAGATATGGCGAGCGACCGACAAGGTCGTCTACTCGGCGACGCTCGACGAGGTGCCGACCCCGCGCACGACGCTCGAGCGCAGCTTCGACCCGCAGGCCGTGCGCGAGTTCGCCCGCACCGCGGAGGCCGACGTGCTCGTCGGCGGCGCGATGCTCGCCGCGGAGGCGCTGCGCGCGGGGATCGTCGACGAGCTCTCGCTCTATATCGCGCCGTGCCTGCTCGGCGGCGGCGCGAAGGCGCTCCCCGACGGCGTGCGCCAGCAGCTCCGGCTCGTCGACACCCGGCGCTTCGACAACGGGGTCGTGGTGGTGACGTACCTGCGCGCGTGAGCGGCGCCGAGCAGCGGGCGCGTCCCGACGGCCGCGTACACTCGAACGGTGCGTCTCGTCATCGCCCGCTGCTCCGTCGACTACGCCGGCCGGCTCTCCGCCCATCTGCCGCTCGCGACCCGCCTGCTCATGGTCAAGGGCGACGGCAGCCTGCTCGTGCACTCCGACGGCGGCAGCTACAAGCCGCTGAACTGGATGAGCCCGCCGTGCACGCTCGCCGAGTCGGAGCCCGACGAGGAGCAGGCCGCCGGCGGCATCACCCAGGTCTGGACCGTGACGCACAAGAAGACCGCCGACCGGCTCATCGTGAAGATCCACGAGGTGCTGCACGACTCGGCGCACGAGCTCGGCATCGACCCCGGGCTGCAGAAGGACGGCGTCGAGGCCCACCTGCAGCAGCTGCTCGCCGAACAGATCGAACGGCTCGGCGAGGGGTACACCCTGATCCGCCGCGAGTACATGACCGCGATCGGCCCGGTCGACATCCTCGCCACCGACGAGGCGGGGGCGAGCGTCGCCGTCGAGCTCAAGCGGCGCGGCGACATCGACGGCGTCGAGCAGCTCACCCGCTACCTCGAGCTGATGAACCGCGACCCCCGGCTCGCGCCCGTGCGCGGCGTCTTCGCCGCCCAGGAGATCAAGCCCCAGGCGCGCACCCTCGCCGAAGACCGGGGCATCCGCTGCGTCGTGCTCGACTACGACGAGATGCGCGGCGTCGACAGCGGGCACGCCCGGCTGTTCTGAGCACCGAGCGGACCCGAGCGGCACTCGGCTTTCACCGAGGCGTGCGCCCATAGGATGTCACGGTGACCTCTGACACGCTGCTCCCCCCGGCACCCGTCGTCGCCACCCGAAGCTGGTCGGCCGTGCTGTTCGACCTCGACGGCACGATCATCGACTCCGCCGGAGACATCACCCGCTCCCTCGCCCACGCCTTCGAGGCCGTCGGGCTGCCCGTCCCCGACGAGGCGACCCTGCGCGACTACGTGGGCCCGCCGCTGCTCGACAGCCTCCGCCTCTCGGCGGGGCTCGACGACGAGCAGGCCAGGCACGCCCTCGGCATCTACCGCGCGCACTACAACGAGCGGGCCATCCGCTCACCCGTCTTCCCCGGCATCGCCGGCCTGCTCGAGCGGCTGCACGCCGCCGGCATCCCGGTCGCCCTCGCCACCTCGAAGCCCGAGGCCGTCGCCCGCACCGTGCTCGAGCACGCCGGGCTCGCCGGGTACTTCACGACGATCACCGGTGCGAGCGAGGACGAGTCGCGCACCACGAAGGCCGACGTCGTCGCCGAGGCGCTGCGCCGCCTCGAGGGCGCCGGAGTGGATGCCTCGCACGCCGTCATGGTCGGCGACCGCGGCTACGACATCCTGGGCGCCGCCGCGCACGATGTGCCCACGATCGTCGTCGAGTGGGGCTACGGCTCGCCCGCCGAGGCCGCCGACGCGCTCGCGATCGTGCACTCGAGCGACCAGCTCGGCAAGCTGCTGCTGGGCTGAGCCTGGTCCGCTGAGCCCGTCGAAGCGAGTGACCAGCTCCAGAAGCGCCTGCTCAGCGCGCACTCACGCCGGTCAGCTCGCGAACATGTTCAGGGGTTGAATCTCCACATCCGGAGACGAACAAGTAGACCAGCACAGGCGCTCATGCCTCTGTTCATGCAAGAAAAGACCCGCCCTCACTTGGAGGACGGGTTGGTGGTTTCACTTTACCACGCGGGCCGGGCTACCAGGTCGCCGGCTTTGCAATTCCGTGAACCGGATCCGGAAGCTGGCTGGCCAAAAGATCAGCCGGCGCGAGCCGCCGCCACCAATGACGGCCTACACCTTCGCTCGGAAGGCCTTTCAGAGCGCCCGCCAGCGGCCTCGGTTGCGGATTGATCAGGCCGACAGGAACATGTTGACGGGCAATCTGCAACGGCAGGGCGAGGTCGGAGTCGTTCGAGATGACGATCGCTCCATCGACATGCTGCTGAAGCACGTCGGCGAGAAGATGAGTGGCGACGTTTACGTCAGAGCCCTTCTCCTCCCGCTTCCGGACGGTGGCGAACACGTGGCCGTTCGCGTTTCGCCGGATGCGAAGACCGGGTGACCACGTCTCGGCCGATCCTTGATCGACGAAAGCAGTCGGCGCCCTCGTTCCAGCCTTCTCAGCTGTCAAGATCGATTCCTTGGCCCAGGACGTGTAGTAGCCCTCTTCGATCACGTCAACTGCTCCATGCAGCTCGAGCGCTTTGAGATAGAAGTCCTGGCGCTGGGTCTGCTGCGGATCCGCAGGATCATTCACGCGAGCGGTGCAATACACGACACGACCCACCGAAGCAGATTGCCAAGTGGCGAAGCGGGTCGCCAGAGCGCGAAGATCAATCCACTTCCAACCAGGCGTGCTGCCGAGGTGACCGTGCCCGCCATAGTAGAGATTGAACCCATCGATGTAGACGCCGATCCGCATTGGGGCAATGTACAGCACCAATGCACCAGGGCTTCCAACCTCACTCACACGCCTTCTAGCTGGTCATCAGTTCCGCCTGGAGTGAGATGACTCCGTCGCAGATGCAGGCAGACCGAAGATCGCAGATCCTCACGAACGGCCCCTCGCCGCCGGCCCGATCGCGGCGATCCGCCATCGAATCGGAATTCCCCTCTTCCCCCAAACGGGGTACACGGTGCATGATGCCGAGTACGCGCGTCTGATCGACGCGTGCCAGTCGCACCGGCGCGACGAACCCACGCGTCGGTGCTCGGAGGGAGAAGCATGTCTGGAAACTCCACTCGCGCGCGGCGCGTGGTGGCGACGACCTCTGTGCTCGCGCTCACGGCCGCCGGCTTGGCGACCTTGAGCATCGCGCCAGCGAATGCGTCGCCATCGCCCGTGTCCGCGCCGGTGATCGGTGACGACGAGTACTACATGAACTACGTCGCACCGCGAGCGGAAAGCGCCTTCGGCGACGACGAAGTGGTCGTCGACGTGAACGGGGCGAAGAACGACACGGCCCGCGGCATGTCCGCGCTCGAGCAGGCGAAGGCCGTGGATGCGAAGTACGCGGCCGGCAACCCGGTCGCGGCGCAGGGACTCGCGAAACTCGAAGACCAGTCCAACAAGACCGGCAAGAGCCCGAAGGAACTGAAGTGGGACCGCGGCGGCCACGGGCACGGCCACGGTTGGAAGGGCAACAAGCACAAGAAGCCGAACTACAAGCAGGCCGACGAGACGCAGGAGGCCAAGCTCCTCACGATCCTCGTGGAGTTCGACGACACAGTGGTCGACGACTTCAGCGACGTGTACGTGCCGACCGAGTTCGGCGCGACCGAGTGCAAGCCCGGCGCTCCGCAGAGCGGCCCGCTGCACAACAACATCCCGAACCCGGCCGACTACGAGCTCGAGGACAACAACTCGATGTGGGTGCCCGACTTCTCGAGCGAGCACTACAACAAGATGCTGTTCAGCGACAAGGGCATCACGGAGCGCGTCCGCAAGGACCTCCGCGGCCCCGACGGCCGCAAGGGCATCGACATCTCCGGCTACACGATGAAGAACATGTACGAGGAGATGTCGCAGGGCGCCTACACCGTCACCGGTGAGGCGACCGCCTGGGTGACGGTGCCGCACTCCGAGGCGTACTACGGCGCGACGGTCTGCCACCAGAACGAAGAGGGCGTCTACGAGGCCGGCCCCATGCAGGACATGCAGGGCCACCCTGACAACCCGCTCGGGCCGGGCCAGCTGCCGATCGATGCCGTCGCGGCGCTGTCGGCCGCGCAGCCCGACTTCCCCTGGGCCGACTACGACATCGAGGACCAGGGCGACCGCGACGGCGACGGCGACCTCTTCGAGCCCGACGGCGTGATCGACCACGTCGTGCTCGTGCACGCGGGCGAGGACAAGTCGGGCGGCGGCGGTGCCGAGGGCACCTACGCCATCTGGGCGCACTCCTCCGCCGTGGCCGGCGGGGCTCCGATCCCCGGCACCGACCTCAAGCTGTCGAACTACATCGTGCAGCCCGAGGACTCGGGCGTCGGCGTGTTCGCGCACGAGTACGGCCACGACCTCGGCCTGCCCGACCTGTACGACACCTCGAACGCCGGTGACTCCGACGTCGACTTCTGGGACCTGATGAGCTCCGGCTCGCACGCGGGCCCGATCTTCCAGTCGATGCCGACGCACATGGGCCTCTGGGACAAGTACGTGCTCGGCTGGGTCGACCCCGCGGAGATGAACCCGGGCGACCGCCCGGACACCTTCAAGGTGGGCCAGAACTCGCGGCCGCTGAAGGGCTCCGAGGACGGCGTGAAGGTCAACCTGCCCGACAAGGTGGTGACCCTCGCGACCCCGCACAGCGGTGAGAACATGTGGTACACCGGCTCCGATCAGGACTGGGCCGACCTCCGTCTCGGCCGCACGATCGACGTGCCGGCCACCGACCCGAAGTTCTGGATGTGGAACGACTTCGTGATCGAGGAGGACTGGGACTTCGGCTTCGTCGAGGTCTCGACCGATGGCGGCACGACGTGGACCGAGCAGAAGGTCTTCGACGAGGCCGGTGCCGAGGTCACCACCCCTGACGGCTACGCCGACCCGAACGGCCGGCTGAGCGACTTCGGCGCCGGAACGCCGAAGAAGTACGGCCTGACCGGTTCGACCGGCGGCTGGCGCCACGACTACGTCGACCTGACCTCGTACGCCGGGCAGACGGTGCAGCTGCGCCTGCGGCTCGCGACGGACGCCGCCTTCCAGGAGCGCGGATGGTTCGCCGACGACTTCGCGGTCACGAGCGGCGCCGACACCGTCTGGAGCGACGACGTCGAGCAGGGCGACAACGGCTGGACCGCCGAGGTCGCCTCGTTCACGACGACGACCGGGCCCGGCTGGCGTCAGGACACCGGCACCTCGGTCAAGGCGCAGTACTACCTCGTCGAGTGGCGGAACATGGACGGCTTCGACCAGGGCCTGAAGTACGCGTACAACAGCGTGTACCAGGAGGGCGCCTGGAAGGTCGAGAAGCTCGCCTACAACGCCCCCGGCATGCTCGTCTGGTACCGGGACACGACGTACGGCGACTCGAACATGATCACGGCCAACGAGGCGGCGCTGCCCAGCTACGGCGCCAAGGGCGGCCTGCTCATCGTCGACAGCCACTTCAATCCGCTGCAGCGGACCGGAGCGGCCGCCGACCTCGACCCGTCGACGCTCAATGTGATGCCCTCGCGGGCGCAGTCCTCGAACGCCGCCTTCGGCGTGCAGAAGACGTACCCCTTCACGGAGTGCATCGTCGATGACGCGTTCACCGAGTACTGCACGAAGATCCCCGCCCTCAAGCCGGTGAGCACCTTCACCGACGACCAGGGCTGGGTGCCCGGCTTCGCGCTGCGCGAGTCGGACGGCACGCTGTTCTACCGCGACCGCGACGCCTCGACCGTCGTGCCCTCGGTGGGCAACGCCCAGTACAGCACCCCGCTGTACGACCTCGAGGGCAACCGCCTGCCGGCGTACGACGGCGTCGACGCGGGGGTCGGGCCGTTCGGCTCGGGCAACCCGGCCGACGACGGCGTGGGCTACGGCACCGTCATCAAGCTGAAGAAGCCGATGAAGGACAACACGACGGCGCTGATCCAGATCACGCCGCCGAAGGCGGACTGACCCGCTGCACCGCGCGGCCCCGCCGCGCACCCGGGCGCCGGCTCTCCTCGTGAGGGCCGGCGCTCGGCCGTGTCACCGGCTGCCGATCCGCTCGCCGCGGCGCACCCCGCCGCGCACCACCTGGATCTGCACGAACAGGGTCACCACGCCGCCGGTGACGATCGCCGCGAGGTTCACGACGAGCTGCAGCAGCGAGGTGCCGAGCGTGTGCCACTCGCCCGCCGCGAGCGCGAGGGCCGCCGCACCCGCGGCCGGCACGGTCGTGACCGAGATGAGCACGCCGATGAGCGCCCCCGACTTCGCCGAGGTGAGCGAGAGCACCCCGGCGATGCCCGCGAGGAAGCCGACGATGTAGCTCAGCACGTTCGGCGTCCAGATGAACTCGGTGGCCGGATGCGAGGAGGCGAACGGGTCCGCCGGGAACACGCCCCAGCTCACCATCAGCAGGCTGAACAGCATCGCCACGACGATGGCCGAGGCGTAGCCGACGAGGATGGCGACCGCCGACCGCCCCACGACGCGCCACCTGCGCCGGACGATTCCGACGGCCATGGCGGCGAGCGGGCCGAAGTCGGGTCCGACGACCATGGCTCCGACGATGAGGATCGGCTGGTCGCTGACGACCCCGACCGCCGCGATCATCGTCGCGACGGCGATGAAGACGAGGAAGGTCGCGGTGAGCCGCACCTCGTCGCCCGCGCGGGCCTCGACCTCCTGCCAGACGACGGCGTCGTCCTCGCCCCCGAAGACGCTCGCGGCGCTGCGCTTCGCGTTCGGCGAGAGCGTGAGCTCGACGGACTCGATCGCGATCGAACCGGAGCGGTCGAGGCCGGCGGCGTGCAGTTCGCCGAGGAGCTCGCTCGCGGCCACCCGGTCCACGTCGCAGAGCACGACGTCGCCCGTCGGCTCGGCTCCGGCGCCGGGCAGCCGGATGACGTTGGAGACGTGATCGCGGTGCACGTCGAGCACGCGATCCACGGCCGGCCCGAGCCCGCTCGGCACGATCATCCGGAAGTGCAGCATGCGCTCAGTGTGCCGCCGGAGCGCGGCGGGGCGGGCGAGGCGCGCGCGACCGGCTCGACCGGTTACGCCGTGGAGACGAGCCCGTCGATGAGGCGGTCGAGGGTCCAGCGCCGGGATGCCTCGTCGGCTTCGCCCGTGTCGAGCCCCAGCTGGGCGGATGCCTCGAGCCGCGGATGCCGGCTCGGCTCCTTCCACAGCGTCTGCGGGGCGGGCGCCTCCTCCGGGGCCGCCGCGGCCGCGGCATCCAGCGCCGCCGCACCGATGACCTGCGCCCGCACCGCGTGCCCGGCGAGCGCCGCCGCGTCGGCGCCCAGGCCCGCCTCGGCGAACGCGGCGATGAGCGCCTCGGCGACGTCCTTCGACCGCTCGCCGTCGAGCGGACCGCTCGTGAGCAGGGCGATCGAGCCGGCGTGGCCGGCGATGCGACCGCGCAGCGCGGCGGCGATCGCGTGGATCCGCTCGCGCCAGGCGGGCTCGGCGCCGGACTCGGCCTCGGCGACCCCCGCCAGGAGCTGCTCGATCATCGCAGCCTGCAGCGCGCCCTTCGAGGGGAAGTACGTGTACAGCGCGGTCGGGGTGAGGCCGAGCGCGGCCGCCACCGCCCGCACGGAGACGGCGGCGAAGCCCTTCTCCTCGAGGATCTCGAACGCGGCGTCGACGATGTCGGCCTGGCTGATGCTGCGCCGGGGTCCGGGTTTCATGCGGGTGGGGCTCCTTGGTGCTCGACCCACCACGCTACCGGCTCAGGAGGCGGGGAGAGACGACTCGATCGCCTCGATCACCTCGGGGGCGTCGGGCTCGGTCGTCGGCCGGAAGCGGGTGACCTCGCGACCGGGCGAGACGAGGAACTTCTCGAAGTTCCAGGTGACGCGGCCGGCCTTGCCCGAGGCATCCGGCGTCTGCTTCAGCTCCTGGTAGAGCGGGTGCGCGTTGCGGCCGTTGACCCGCACCCGGTCGAGCACCGGGAACGAGATGCCGTACGTCGTCGAGCAGAACTCGCTGATCGCCTCGTTGCTGCCGAGCTCCTGCAGGAACTGGTTGCTCGGGAAGCCGAGCACGGTGAAGCCCCGGTCGGCGTAGCGCCGCTGCAGCTCCTCGAGCTTCGCGTACTGCGGGGTGAGGCCGCAGCGCGAGGCCACGTTCACCACGAGCACCGTCTGGCCCGCGTAGTCCGCGAGCGAGCGCTGCTCGCCGTCCATGGTGGAGAAGGGAATGTCGTCCAGAGCGGTCACGTCGTACCTCCTGGGCCAGCCTACGCCCGCTCGAGCGGCGAGCCGCCCGGCGTCGGCAGACTCCCAGCCGGGCGGGAGAACCGCGGCACTACGTCGGCGGCGTCGCCGCGAGCCCCGCGCGGTAGACCGCCTCGGTACGGGTGGCCGCGCCCAACTTGCGCAGGATGGCGGAGACGTGCACGCTCGCGGTCTTGCCGCTGATGAACAGCCGCTCGCCGATCTGCCGGTTGCTGAGCCCCTCGGCGATGAGCGCGAGCACCTGGCGCTCGCGGGCGGTCAGCTCGGCCGTGGCATCCGCCGCCGCGTCGACGGCGTCGGTCACGCCGATCGCCCGGCCGGCGCCGGCCCCCTCGAGCACGAGCCCCGCGGCGCTCGCGACGCGCACCACCGAGGCGAGCACCGCCCCGATGCCGGAGCGCTCGGCCTCGTCGTGGGCGAGCTGCAGGCTCGCTTTGGCCGCCTGCCGCTCCCCCGCCTCGAGCTCGGCCTCGCCGAGCCGCAGCCGGGCGTAGGGCCCGAGCAGACGCAGCGCCCGCGGATCGTCCACGGCGTCGACGGCGCGACGCCAGGCCTCGACGGCGTGCTCACGGTCGGACTCGAGCTCGGCGTCGATCAGTGCGACCCAGAGCGGGTGCAGCGGCCAGTGGGCGAAGCGAGCGAGCAGCGCACGCAAGCGGGGCTCGGCCGCGGAGGCGGCGGCGAGCAGCTCGGCTTCGTCGGCGTTCGCGGCGGCGTGCCCCGAGCGGGCCGCGGCGATCGTGCGCGCGAGCGCCCAGGCGTAGGGCAGCCCGTAGCCGGCGATGGCCCCCTCGTGCTCGTCGAGGAGCGGCGCGGCCTCGCGCCAGGCGGTCACGACGTCGCCGTGGGCGAGCGCGATCTCGGTCGCGACGCGGCCCACGCTCTGCCGGGTCTGCAGCTCGACCTCGCCGACGGCGTTCATCGCGGCCCGGTTCGTGCGCAGCACGTGGTCGGCACTCGCGAGATCGCCGCGCCAGAGCTCGGCCCATGCCTCGGCGCGCCACAGGTAGATCTTGAACGGCTCGGGCGGATCGAGCGCCAGCGCCCGCTCGATGAGCTCGAGCCCGCGCTGCCAGCGGCCGAGCGCGAAGAGCGGGTCGACGGCGTTCGAAGCCAGGATGACGCCGCTGCTGCGCTCGAGGCCTGTGGCCCGGGCCCGGGCGAGCCCCTCTTCGGCCAGCTCGATCGCGAGCTCGTAGTCGCCGAGGAGGTTGTAGAGGTCGGAGGCGTTCACCCAATAGCGGAGCAGGGCCGAACCGTCGCCCTCGGCGAGCTGCTTCGCCCGCTCGAGCTGCTCAGCCGCGCCGAGGGGGTCTTCGAGGTGGGCGCGACTGACCGCGGCGATGTTCAACGCGACGGAGGCGAGCCGCGGGGCGCCGATCGATTCCGCGAGCTCGAGCGCACTCTGCGCCATCTCGGCCGCCTCGGGCAGCTGCCCGTCGATCATGTAGCGCCCGGCGAGCGAAGTGCGCACCGAGGCGCGCAGCTCGGCTGGGCCGTCTGGCCCGAGCACCTCGAGCGCCTCGAGCAGCAGCGGGATCGAGCCCGGTCGCCCGTCGCTGCCGAGCGTGAGCGCACGGTCGCGCAGCAGCCTCGGATAGTTGGGGTCGTCGCGCGGGCACTCCGCGAGCGCCGCCTTGATCACGGCGAGGCTGCGATCGTTCTCGCCCGCGTTGCGGTGGTGGGACGCCGTGCGCCCCATCAGCTCGGTGCGGCTCATGCCCGCGATCTCCGCCGCGCCGCCGCCGGCCCCGCGCTCGCCGTCCGGCCCGCCGGAGGTGGCCCCGCCGGAGGTGGCCCCGTCGACCACGTCCCACAGCGCGAGCGCCCGCTCGCCGAGCTGGGCCGCGGAGGCGAAGGCCGAGGCCGCCCTGGCCTCGCGCATGGCCTGCACCGTGGCGGGGAACGCCCGCATCGCGTCGTTCGCGCCGAGCCAGTGGTAGGAGATCTCGGCCGCGAGCCGGCGACTGCCGGCGGCCGCGAGGGCCTCGTACGCCTCGGCGTACCTGGCATGGAACCTGGCCCGTTCGCCGGGCAGGATGTCGGCGAGGATCGCCTCGCGCACGAGGGCGTGCCGGAAGCCGTAGTCCTCGCCGTCGACGACCAGGACGCCGCCGAGCACGGCCTCTCGCGCCGCCTCGTCGAGCTCGTCGTCGCCGCCACGGAAGACCCGGGTGAGCAGAGGGTGCCCGACCCGCACCCCGCCGGTCGCGATGAGTCGGAGCAGCTGCTGCGCCTCGTCGCTCAGCCGCTCGTACCGGGCGAGCAGCAGGTCGCGCAGGGTGTCGGGCAGCTGGCCCTCGTCGGTGCAGCCGTCGAGCCCGACGACCTCTTCGACGAAGAACGGCACGCCGTCGCTGCGGCGGAAGAGGGTGTCGAGCAACCCCTCGTCGGGCGAGCTGCCGGCGAGGGAGGCGGCGAGTTCGCGCACCTCGTCGCGCGACAGCCGGGACAGCTCGCGACGGTCGACCCAGCGGTCGCGCTCGAGCTCGGCGAGGAAGGGGCGCAGCGGATGCCCCCGCGTCACGTCTTCGCTGCGGTAGCTGAGCAGCAGCATCACCCGGCTGGCCGTGAGCGCGCGCACCAGGAAGCGCAACAGCCCGAGGCTCGCCGGGTCGATCCAGTGCAGGTCTTCGACCACGAGCACGACCGGCCGCTCGCGGGACACCGTCTCGAGCAGCACCGCGACGGCCTCGTGCAGCTGACCGCTCGCGCCGGGACCGCCGGCCACGGCGGGCACCGGCTCGCCCGCCCCGCCGGACTCGGCGAGCTCGGGCAGGAGCGCCACGAAGGCGGCCCGCCCTGGGCCGACAGTGTCGAGGGCGCGCTCGGCGCCGATGTCGGCGACGAGGCTGCGCAGCGCCGCCTTGATGGGCGCGTACGGCGCGGCCACCGTGCCGAGGTCGACGCACTGGCCGACGATGACCCGGGCGCTGGTGGCCGGATCGGCCGCCCCGGCCACGGAACCCACGCGGGCCGCGAACTCGCGGATGAGCCGGCTCTTGCCGATGCCCGCCTCGCCCCCGACGACGACCGTGCGAGGCATACCGGCCTCGGCCTCGCCGAGCAGCCCGTCGAGCCAGGCGAGCTCGGCGTCGCGGCCGATCATGGCGCTGGCGGAGGTGGTCACCTCTTCATGCTGCCACGCACCGCCGACGGCGGGCACGCGCTCCGCCGTCAGCGGATCGGCGGTCGTCACGACGTGCGAGCGGTGGCGCGCTCCTCGGCGGCGCGGCGCAGTTCGAGCACCTGCTCGGCGCGTCGCAGATCGGCGGCGTAGGTGCTCGTGGCGAGCACGGCGTCTGCGAATTCCATGATCTTCTCCCCTGTTCGGTACCTCGAGCCTCGCGACTGAGGTACCGGCGGGGCATCCGGCGATCGCCCTATTCCTGCGCGCGAGGCACCTCAGACGCCCGTGAGGCGGCGCACCGACTCGGGGAGCGGGGTGCCCGCAGGGGTGAGCGGCGAGGGCTCGGGCTCGCCCCAGGCCCGGCCGAGCGGCACGACGCCGGCCCAGGCGGAGTGGTCCTCGCCGTCGTCGGGGGCCTCGCCGACACCGGCGGCGCGGGCCTTCATCACGAACTCCTCGATCGGCATCCGCAGTGCCCGGGTCGCCGCGTACTCCTTCTTCGTCGTGTCGCGCACCTCGGCCGGGCGACCGGGCATGAGGTGGGCCGAGAGGGCGACGAGGGCATCGTGCTCCTCGGCAGCGGGCACCGTCTCGAGCACGCCGTAGACGACGGCGCTGCGGTAGTTCATCGAGCTGTCGAACAGCGAGCGGGCGTAGACGAGCCCGTCGAGCGAGGTCACCGCGAACGCGACAGTCGCGCGCTCGGCCGCCGCCCGCAGCGCGAAGCCGCCGCCGGTGGAGCCGTGCAGCAGCAGCTCGTCGCCGACCCGGGCGTAGGCCATCGGGATCACGAGGGGCTGGCCGTCGGCGACGACCGCGAGGTGGCCGACGAGCTCCTGATCGAGCAGGGCGTCGAGTTCGGCACGTTCGTGACGCTGACGTTCGGGCTTGCGGCGGATGCGGCGGGGGGAGACACTCATGCAGGCAGTCTCGCCCGCCCACTGGTATCGTGTGTAGACCAGTTCTCCGTGATTCATACAGACCAGTTGGAAGCCATGGCCGAGCCGCTTCTCCTCCTCGACCGCCGAGCGGGCGCCGGGCTCGTCGCCCAGCTGGTCGCGGCACTCCGGCGCGACATCCTCGACGGGCGCCTGCGCGCCGGCGACGCGATGCCGTCGACGCGCGGCCTCGCCCGCGAGCTCGCGATCTCCCGCAGCACCGTCGTGGCCGCCTACGAGCAGCTCGCGGGCGAGGGCTATCTGGAGCTCCGGCAGGGGGCGGCGACGCGCGTCGCCGAACTGGAGCCGCGGACGACGCAGGAACCCGCCGACGCATCGGATGCCTCGCCCAATCCTGTTGCGGCGTCGCCCGCCGCCCGGGCGCCCCTCGCCGACCTCTCCCCCGGCGTCCCCTCCACCGCGCGGCTCGACGAGCGGGCCTGGCGCGCCGCCTGGCGAGCCGCTGCCGCGCATCCGCCGTCGTCGTCGCCGCCGCCGCTCGGCGTCCCCGCCCTGCGCGCCGCGATCGCCGAGCACCTGCGAAGCGCCCGCGGGGTGCACTGCGCACCCGAGGACGTCGTGGTGGCCGCCGGCACGAGCGAGGCGCTCGCGCTCGTCGCGCGGGCGCTCGTCGCACTCCGCGGCGGGGCGGTGCGCGTCGGGGTCGAGGACCCCGGCTACCCCGCCGGACGCCGGGCGCTCGAGCGGCACGGGGCCACGCCGGTGCCGCTGCCCCTCGCCGACGGGGGCCTCGAGCTCGGCGCGCTCGAACGCGCCCTGCAGCGGCGCGGCCGTGCCCGGCTCGACGCCGTCATGGTGACGCCCAGCCACCAGTACCCCCTCGGCGGGCGGCTGCCCGTCGCCGACAGGCTCGCGCTCCTCGAACTCGCGGCCCACGCCGACGCCTTCGTCGTGGAGGACGACTACGACAGCGAGTTCCGGCACACGGGCGCTCCGCTGCCCGCGCTCGCCTCGCTCGACGGCGGCGAGCGGGTCGTGCTCGTCGGCAGCTTCTCGAAGGTGCTGACCCCGTGGCTGCGACTGGGCTACCTCGTGCTGCCGGCGCACGCCGGTCTGCGCGCGGCCGTCGCGACCGCGCGCGCAGAGCTCGACACCCCGGTCGCCGGCCCGGTGCAGCTCGCCGTCGCCGACTACCTTGAGCGCGGCGCGCTGCGTCGACACATCGCGGCGACCCGCCGCGAGTACACGCACCGGCGACGACTCGTGCAGGACGCGCTCGGCGGCCTCGACCCCGAGCGGGCCCGCCTCACCGCGATCGACGGCGGCCTGCACGCGGTGCTCGAGCTCCGGGACCGGGCAGCGGAACGCGCCCTCGTCGCGCAGCTGGCCGAGGAGGGCGTGATCGTCGCCCCGCTGGCCCAGTACGCGGCGGGCGGCGATCGCGGCGCCGGCCCGGCCGGCATCGTGCTCGGCTATGCCGGCGTCGGCGATCTCGCCCTGGCCGCCGCGCTCGAGCGGATCCGTGCGGCGCTCGAGCGAGGGCAGTTCGCCCAGTGAACCGGCCGGAGGGTGTGTTCCACATTCTCGCCGCGGCGTCCCCACCGGCGCCGACTGAGAGCTAGGCTGACCGAGCCCACCGGATCGATGAGGAGCCCTCGTGAGGCCAGTCCCCAGCATCGCGCGACGACGCCGCACGCTCGGCGCCGCCGTGATCGTCCCGCTCGCGATCGTCGGCTTCGCGGCCTGCGCCCCGGCCTCGCCGCCGCCCGCCGAGACCGTCGTCGTCACCGTCACGGCCACCCCGACGCCGACGCCCACCCCGACGCCCACCGCACCGGTCGCAGCACCCGAGCCGCCGCCGGCGCCCGAACCCGTGCCGAACGAGCCGGCGCCCGTCGTCGAACCCGGTCCGGCGGTCGATCTCGGCCCGATCCCGGGCGCCACCGGCACCCCCGTGCTCGACGGCGACGGCATGCCGATCCGGTACACGGTCGTCTCGGGCGACAGCTTCTTCGACATCGCGCAGCGCTTCGACCTGCCGCAGCAGCAGTTGCTGCGCATGAATCCGCAGGTCCACGACTTCGGCGAGGCCGTCTACATCGGCGACGAGCTCAACCTCGACTGGACGAAGACCGGCCTCGGCTGAGCGAGCGCGACGCAGGCCGCGCGCAGCCTGCTCCGGTAGCCTGACCGGGTGCCGCCCGCCCTCGCCCTCGACTCCCCCGTGGTCGTCCTCGAGCCGTGGAGCCCCTGGCCGCTCGTCTTCTCGGCCCTCGTGCTGCTCGCCGGCGCGGTGCTCGCCATCGCCGGTCGCGAGCACCGCTGGATGCGCGACCTCGGCTACGTACTCGTCGTCGCCGGACCGCTCTCGGGGCTCGCGATGCTCGGCTTCCTCTCCGGCAACTGGGACCAGGGGCAGCGCCGCGACGCGATGATCGAGATCGGCTACGAGCAGCCGCGGTTCTCGGGCGGCGAGGGCATCGTCGGCGGCACGCTCGGCGCGATCGACTTCACGGCCGTGCGCGACGGCGCGGAGGTCTCCGGCCAGCTGCAGCCGCTCGGGGGCGACCGCTGGGCCGTCGTCGAGGGCGCCCGTTCCACGCAGGAGTAGGGCGGCGCCGGCCGGCTCAGTCGAACAGCCGCTGCCCCACGAACTCGCCCTCCGCCACACCGCCCGGCACGGCGAAGATCGCCGAGCCGACGTGCTTCAGGTACTCGTTCAGGCCGTCGGCCGCGAGTGAGGTCTGCACCCGCACGAACTGCTCCGGCGAGCGCTGGAACGACAGGAAGAACAGCCCGGCGTCGAGGCGGCCGAGCGCGTCGTTGCCGTCGACGAAGTTGTAGCCGCGCCGCAGCAGGCGCGCGCCGCCGTTCATGGTCGGGTGCGCGAGCCGCACGTGCGAGGCCGGGTCGATCAGCGGCGCGCCGGTCGCGCCCGCCGCCTCGAAGTCCGGCTCGGTGAACTCGGTGCCCCCGGAGAGCGGGGCGCCCTCGCCCTTCGAACGGCCGACGAGCTGCTCCTGCTCGCCGAGCTGCACGCGGTCCCAGTTCTCGATGACCATGCGGATGCGCCGGGCCACGAGGTACGAGCCGCCGGCGAGCCAGGCCGGCTCGTCGCCCGGCTGCACCCACACGTGCTCGTCGGCGACGCCGGGCTCCTCGGCCTTGATGTTCGCGGTGCCGTCCTTGAAGCCGAAGAGGTTGCGCGGCGTCGCCTGCGCCGTCGACGTCGAAGAGGTGCGGCCGAAGCCGAGCTGCGACCAGCGCAGCGTCGCGCGCCCGAAGGCGATCCGGCTGAGATTGCGGATGGCGTGCACGGCGACCTGCGGGTCGTCGGCGCACGCCTGGATGCAGAGCGCGCCGCCCGTGCGCGCCGGCTCGAGGGCGTCGCCCTGGAACCGCGGCAACGCCACGAGCTCGGGCGGGCGACGGGCCGCGAGGCCGAAGGGGTCGCCGCCGTCGGCGGTCTCGAAGAGCTCGGGCCCGAAGCCGAAGGTGATCGTGAGCCCGGAGGCGGGCAGGCCGAGCGCCTCGCCGGTGTCGGCCGGCGGTGCGTAGTCGGAGCCGCCGACCGCGCCGCCCTCGGCGACCTCGAGGCCCTGGCTGAGCCGGGCCGCCGCGGCCGTCCAGTCGGTGAGCAGCCCGATGAGGCCCTCGCGGTCGAGCCCGGCGTCGGGGTCGAAGACGGCGAAGTGCAGCCGGTCCTGTGCGGGCGTGGTGATGCCGGCCTGGTGCGCCCCGTAGAAGGGGAACACGGATGCCCCGGCCGCGCCGCCGCCGTGGGTGCCCGCCGTGAGGGCCACCCCCGCGGTCGCCGCGCCGCCCGCGAAGCCCGCGGCCGCGCCGGCCGCCCCCGCACCGAGCAGGCCGAGCAGGCCGCGGCGGGAGACGCCGCGGGACTCGGGCTCGGCGGCGTCGTCCGGCTCGGTCATCGCGATCAGACCCCGAGCACCGTGGCGGTGAGCTGCGACAGCGGCTCGGCGAGCGCGTTCACGCGGTCGCTCAGCGCCTTCTTGTCGGCATCCGTCAGCGTCGCGTAGTCGACGAAGCCCGCGTCGAGCGAGCCGTACTTCGCGAGCTCGTCCTCGAGCGCGCCGAAGCGCTCGTCGATCTCGCCCGCGAGCGCCGTGCCCTCGTCGCCCTTCGACTCGGCGAGTGCGCGCACCGCGCCGAACGCGACGCCGGCGCCCTGCACGTTCGCGGCGAAGTCGGAGAGGTCGGTGCCGCTCCACCAGTCCTCCTCGCCGGTGATCTTGCCGGCGGCGACCTCGTCGAGGAGGGCGATGGCGCCATTCGAGATGTCGGCGAGCGACACGGAGAACGCGGAGTCGGTGACGAGCTCGTGCAGCTGGGTGACGTCGGCGACGAGCCCGTCGGCGTAGGCCTTCCGCTCCTCGGGGGTCGAGGGCGCCCAGTCCTTCAGGGCGTCCTGTCCGTCGGAGTTGAGCTCGCCGGGCTTCGGCGCCCAGAGGTCCTTCTCGATGCGGTGGAAGCCGGTCCAGTCGAGGCCGTCGGCGACGGCGTCGACCTCGCGGAAGTCGATCTTCGGGTCGAGGTCGCCGAAGGCCTCGGCGGTGGGCTCGATGCGCTCGTAGGGCACGCGCGCCTTCGCGAAGAGCGCACGTGCCGCATCGTCGTCGCCGGCGGCGTAGGCGTCGGCGAGCTGCTGCACGAGCGGGAGGAGCTCGGACGACTGCGAGCGCACGTACGCGAGGTACTCGGTGACGGCCTGGTCGCTGAGCTCCTGCTCGTCGGCGGAGACCGCGGAGGCCTTCCCGGTGACGGTGAACTCGGCGAGGCCGACCGGGGCGCCGACCTGCTGGAACTTGCACGCCGTGTAGTAGGTGCCGGGCTCGAGCTGGGCGGTGAAGTCGACCGTCTGCCCCGGCGTCACGTTCTCCTTCTCGCCGACGATGCGCAGCTGGTCGTCGGCGAGGATCTCGAACTCGTTCACGTCGCTGCCCGAGTTCGTGAGCGAGAACGTCACGGCCCCCGCGGGCGCCGTGCCGGTGGCGACCGCGCAGGCGTCGTCGCTGAGGTCGACGGCGATCGCCTGGGCGAGCTCGGACTTCGCCACGCAGCCGGTGAGGGCGAGCGCGGTGAGCGCGGTCGCCGCGACGGCGACGGGGAGGGCACGACGGGTCATGGATGCTCCAAGGGTCGGTGAGTGGATCGGATCACTGCTGGCGACGGTCTGGCGGGCCGACGGGCGTCGGATTCAGCCGGCGACGGGCGCCGGGGCGGGCGGCGCCGCGGCCGCGGTGTGCCGGCGGCGCAGCATCACGAGGTAGAGCGCCATCGTGACGGCGACGTAGGCCGTCCAGCCGATGACCTGGGCCCAGGTGGGCTCGGGCGTGAAGTTGAAGATGCCGCCCAGGAGGGTGTCGAGCCAGCCGCCGGCGGGGATGACCTGGGTGAGGCTGTAGGCGGGCGCGCCCCAGCCCGGGATGACCGAGGCCTCCTGCAGGTCGCCGATGCCGTAGGCGAGCACGCCGGCCGCGACGAGGATGAGGAAGAGCCCGGTCCAGGTGAAGAAGGCGCCCAGGTTGAAGCGCACGAGGCCCTTCGAGATGCCCCAGGCGATCACGATCGCGGTGGCGATGCCGGCGAGCGCGCCGAGCGTGCCGAGCACGGGGTCGCTGCCGCCGGCGACGTTCGCCCAGACGAACAGGGCGGTCTCGACGCCCTCGCGGCCGACGGAGAGGGCGCCGAGGAGCACGATCGCCCAGGAGGAGCGCTCGACCGCGGCATCCACCTGTCCGCGCAGCTCGCTCGACAGGGTGCGGCCGTGGGTGCCCATCCAGAAGATCATCCAGGTGACCATCGCGACCGCGAGGAGCGAGAGCACACCGCCGAGGATCTCCTGCGCCTGGAACGTCATCGCGTAGGGGCCCCAGGTGAGCACGGCGCCGACGCCGAGCGAGACGGCGACGGCGAGGCCGATGCCGACCCAGAGGCGCCCGAGGAGGTCGCGGCGGCCGGTCTTGCCGAGGTACGCCACCAGGATGCCGACGATGAGGCCGGCCTCGAGGCCTTCGCGGAGGCCGATCAGGTAGTTGGCGAGCACGGGCGTCTCCTGGGTCTGGACGGAGGATGGCTCTGATGAGAGCAGCTAAGGCTAACCTAAGTGGGCCGCCGCGGCGAAACGGATTCTCAGCTTCGGATGCGGCCGGGCCCTCGGGCCCGCCTCGGGGGTAGCGTGGGGACGTGCTCACTCCGCCCGTGACCCCCAAGCGACCGACCCAGCGAGAGCACCACGGCGACGTGGTGGTCGACGACTACGAGTGGCTGCGCGAGAAGGACGATCCCGAGGTGCTCGCCCACCTCCACGCTGAGAACGCGTACACGAAGGCGAAGACCGAGCACCTCTCCCTCCTCACCGAGCAGGTGTTCGAGGAGATCCGGGCGCGCACGAAGGAGACCGACCTCTCCGTGCCGACCCGCGAGGGCGAGTGGTGGTACTTCACCCGCACCCGCGAGGGCGCCGAATACGGCATCCACTGCCGCGTGCCCGCGGCCGGCCCCGATGACTGGGAGCCGCCCGTGCTGCCCGAGTCCGGCGGCGAGGCGCTGCCGGGCGAACAGCTGCTGTTCGACGAGAACGCCGAGGCCGAGGGGCACGAGTTCTTCGCGCTCGGCAGCTTCGACGTCTCCGCCGACGGCACCCTGCTGCTCACCGGCGTCGACGTCGAGGGCGACGAACGGTACGAGCTGCGCATCCGGGCGATCGACGGCTCTGGCCACACCTTCGACGACGTCATCCCCGGCACCTCCGGCGGCGCTCTGTTCGACCCCAGCGGCCGCTTCGTCTTCTACGCGACCGTCGACGAGTCCTGGCGGCCCGACACGATCTGGCGGCACGAGGTCGGCACCGAGGCATCCGCCGACGTCCGCGTCTTCTCCGAGCCGGACGAGCGCTTCTGGCTCGGCGTCGGGATGACCCGGAGCCGCCGCTTCCTCGTCATCGAGGCGGGCTCGAACATCACGAGCGAGACCCGCCTGCTCGACGCCGACGACCCGACCGGCGAGTTCCGCGTCGTGTGGCCGCGCCGCGAGGGCGTCGAGTACGACGTGGAGCACCTCGTCGCGGGCGGGCGGGACCGCCTGCTCATCACGCACAACGACGGCGCGCCGAACTTCGAGCTCGTCTCGGTCGCCGCCGACGATCCCGAGGGCCCGCGGCGCATGCTGCTGCCGCACGACCCCACCGTGCGGCTGGAGGGCGTGGATGCCTTCCGCGACTTCGTCGCCGTCGAGTACCGCCGCGGCGGGCTGCCGCGCGTCGCGATCGCGAAGGTGCCGGCGGCCGGCATCCCGGAGGGGGCGACCGCCGACGACACCCTGCACGAACTCGCCTTCGACGAGGAGCTCTTCGCCGTCGGCGTGCGCGGCAACCCGGACTGGGCGCAGCCGCAGCTGCGCATCGGCTACACGAGCTTCGTCACCCCCTCGACCGTGTTCGACGTCGTCGTCGCCACCGGCGAGCGCCGGCTGCGCAAGCGCCAGCCCGTGCTCGGCGATTACGACCCCACCCGCTACGTGCAGCGCCGCGAGTGGTCGACGGCCGAGGACGGCACCCGCGTGCCGATCTCGCTCGTCTACCGGCACGACCTCGTGACCCCCGGCACACCCGCGCCGACGCTGCTCTACGGCTACGGCTCGTACGAGCACTCGATCGACCCCGGCTTCGGCATCGCCCGGCTCTCGCTGCTCGACCGCGGCATGATCTTCGCCGTCGCCCACGTGCGCGGCGGCGGCGAGCTCGGCCGGCACTGGTACGAGGACGGCAAGAAGCTCCGCAAGAAGCACACCTTCAGCGACTTCGTCGCCGTCGCGCGGCACCTGAGCGACGAGGGCTGGACCGCACCCGACCGGCTCGTCGCCCAGGGCGGCTCCGCCGGCGGCCTGCTGATGGGCGCCGTCGCGAACCTCGCGCCCGGCGCGTTCAGCGGCATCCTCGCCGAAGTGCCCTTCGTGGATCCGCTGACCTCGATCCTCGACCCCTCGCTGCCGCTCACCGTCATCGAGTGGGACGAGTGGGGCGACCCGCTGCACGACCCCGAGGTGTACGCGTACATGAAGTCGTACTCGCCCTACGAGAACGTGCGCGACGGCGAGCACGGCGGACGGCACTACCCGCCGATCCTCGCGGTCACCTCGCTGAACGACACCCGCGTGCTCTACGTCGAGCCCGCGAAGTGGGTGGCGCGGCTGCGCGAGGCCGGCGCCGAACCCCTGCTGCGGATCGAGATGGCGGCCGGGCACGGCGGCGTCTCCGGACGCTACGCCTCGTGGCGGGAGCGGGCATTCGCCTACGCCTGGGTGATCGACCGGGCGAAGGCGCACCCGAGCGGCGAGTAGCCGGCAGCTCCGCTGAGCCTGGTTCGCTGAGCTTGTCGAAGCGCCTGGTTCGCTGAGCCTGTCGAAGCGAACCAGCGGACGTCGGCGGTCGGTGGCACACTGGCGCACATGGCCATCCTCGCAGCGTTGCAGCAGGTCCTTCCCGGTCGCGCCTTCGGGCCCGGCGACTCCGAATACGACGCCGGGCGCGCGGTCTTCGCCGGCGTCGGCTCCCCCGAGGCGGTGGTTCGCCCGGCGAGCGCCGAGCACGTCGCGGCCGCCGTCCGCGTCGCCGCCGAGCACGGCGTGCCGGTCGCGGTGCGCTCCGGCGGGCACGGCAGCGAGCCCGTCGACGGCGGGCTGGTCATCGATCTCGCCGAACTCGACGGCGTCTCCCTCGGCGAGGGGCGCCTCGTCACGGTGGGCGGCGGCGCCTGCTGGGGCGATGTGGCCGCCGCGCTCGAACCCGCCGGCCTCGGCGTGAGCTCCGGCGACACCCGCGACGTCGGCGTCGGCGGCCTCACGCTCGGCGGCGGCATCGGCTGGCTCGTGCGCCAGCAGGGGCTCACGGTCGACGCGCTGCGCTCGGCGGAGCTCGTGACCGCGGCGGGCGAGGTGCTGCGGGTCGATGCCGAGCACCACCCCGAGCTGTTCTGGGCGATCCGCGGCGGCGGCGGCAATTTCGGTGTGGTCACTTCGTTCACCTTCGAGGCCGTGCCGGCCGACGGGCTCGCGGGCGGTCGTCTGCGTTTCGCCCAGGCGGATGCCCCGGCGGTGCTGCGGGCCTGGCGCGACGTCGTGCGGGCCGACGAGGCGCTGAACTCGACCCTGCTGGTCTTTCCGCCGTTCGCCCCCGAAGTGCCGGCCGGTCCGATGGTCGCCGTCGCCCGGCGCGGCAGCGAGGCCGAGCTGCGCGAGACGCTCACGCCGCTGCTCGCGCTCGACTCGCTCGAAGAGATGGTGCTCGGGCCGGTCGCCTACTCCGAGCTGCTCGAAGACGCCCCGCCGGGCAAGCCGCCGTTCCGTTTCGTCGGCGGCAACGGCTTCGCGTCCGAACTCGACGACGCGCTGCTCGAGGCCTGCCTCGCGGCGCTGGCCGGTCCGGCGCCCACGATGCTGCTGCTGCGCACGCTGGGCGGGGCGTTCGGACGGGTGCCGGCCGAGGCGACGCCGATCGCCTTCCGCGACGCCGAGACCTTCGTCGTGGTCAACGCGGTGCTGCCGCAGGACGCCCCCGAGCAGCAGGTCGCCGAGCTCCGCGCGCTGCACGAGGGCGTGCTCGGCCGACTCAGCGGGGTCTACGGGAACTTCTCCGAGGAGCGCGGAGCGCACGTCATCCGCGCCATGTACCCGCCCGAGACGCTCGCCCGACTGCGCCGCATCAAGGCCGAGGTCGACCCGCAGCGGCTGTTCCGGCACGGGCACGCGATCGCGCCCGCGTAGGCGGCCTGGTTCGCTGAGCCTGGTTCGCTGAGCCTGGTTCGCTGAGCCTGGTTCGCTGAGCCTGTCGAAGCGCCGAGGCGGCCTGGTTCGCTGAGCTTGTCGAAGCGCTTCGACGAGCTCAGCGGACCAACCGCGCTTCGACGAGCTCAGCGAACCAAACCGCGCTTCGACGGGCTCAGCGAACCAACGGCGGGTCGGCGTGCAGCTCGGTGTCGGGCGCCACACGCCGCCAGGCGGTGAAGGTCACCTCGAGGCCGTCGCGCGACGGCGCGCAGACCATCGGGCCGGCCGTCGCGTCGGCCGGGAACGGCGTCACCCGGAACGTGCGCCACGGCCCGTCGTCGGCTCGGGCGCGCAGCACCACGGCGTCGGCGATCCGGCTCGCGCGGATGGTCACGACCCGCCCCGCCCACTCGGGCACCGGCGCCATCGACCAGTCCGAACGGCCATCGGTGACGACCGCTCCGAGCTGGGGCACGCCGTCGCTGAGCTCGACGCCCGCTTTGACCCAGCGCTCCGGGCCGGCGACGAGCATGAGCCCGGCCTGGTCGTACAGCTCGCTGAGCGACGCGCTGTCGAAGGAGACCTCGATCGCAGCATCCGCGGGCCACTCGCCCAGCAGGGCGTGCCCGTCGTCGTGGACGAAGCCGTACAGGGTCTCGCGCCAGTAGTCGCTCCCCTCGAGCGCCCGCACGACGAGGGCGTCTCCGCGCTGCTCGCTCGAGGCGGGTTCGCGGGTCCAGCGGCCGTCGCTCCACGGGATGCGCATGGGTCAGCCCACGTACCCGTGGAACGGGTCCTCGCGCTCGGCGCGCTTCAGCTCGGCGGTCTCGACGGCGCGCTCGAGGTCCTCGAAGAGCTCCCGCATGCGCTGCGGGCGGGCGAGTTCGTACTCGGCATCCACCTCGATCTGCGGCCACTCCCGGTCGAGCCGGGCCTCGATCGCGCCGGCCACGTCGTGCCACGCCTCATCGCGCGCGCGGTTGGCGAACTCCCGCAGGTACTCGGGGTCTTCGCGCAGCTCCCAGAGCCGCTTCGCGACCGAGGTGTAGACCTTCTCGCGGCGGCGCAGGTTGCCGGTGTCGGCGCGCCGGTAGTCGTGCTGGTGCTTCGCCTTGCCCTCGCGCTTCGCGGCGGCCTCGCGGTCTTCCGCCGAGAGCTCGGCGGTCGCGTCGGCCTGCTGCACCAGCTCGTAGAGCACCTCGCGCGCGGCGGCCGCGGCGCGCGCATCGTCGTAGCGCTCCTCGCCGCGCAGCGCCTCGACCACGAAGCGGTTGCGCAGGGTCATGCGGCCCGCCGACTCGGCGAGCATCACGCCCTCGTCGATCATCTCCTCGACGCTGGGCGGCTGGACCTCCGGCAGGGCGGCGCGATCGAACGGCTTGAACTTCGGACGCCTCCGACGGAACCAGCGCATGCGGGCTCCCTTCCGACTCCGATGCCCGCCTTCGAGCCTAGCGGCGCGAGCCCGGACGATGGGAGGGGGCGGCGGCCGCGGCGATCACGTCGGGCAGTGCAGCTGGGTGCGCTCGCCCGAGCGGTCGATGTCGTGCTCGGACATCGGCTTGCCGCAGAGCGGGCAGGCGGGCGGGCGCTCGGCGACCGGCTCCTCGTCGTACGGCCCCAGGGGCGGCGGCCCGATGTACGGCAGCAGCTTCGCGTTGAGCTTGTCGATGAGGCCCGCATACCCCCGTCGGGGCGAATCGCCTGCGGGGTGTTCTCTTCGTGTCACAATCATTAGTGTACTAATTATTAGCTCATGCGCAATACTGGAGGGGTGACCATGCACGACCAGCGCGCGAGCGACGACCGCACGGATGCCTCGATCGTCGAGGTCGACGGTGAGCCCATCGACCTCCTGGCCCTCGAGAACCAGGTCTGCTTCGCCCTCGCCGTCGCCGCCCGCGGCGTGATCGGCGTCTACCGGCCGATCCTCGAGCCGCTCGGCCTCACCCACCCCCAGTACCTCGTGATGCTCGCGCTGTGGCAGCGCAGCCCGCGCACGGTCCGCGACCTCGGCGTCGCCCTCCAGCTCGAGCCCGCGACCCTCTCGCCGCTCCTGAAGCGGCTCGAGGCGCAGGGCTACCTGACCCGGCAGCGCAGCGCGAAGGACGAACGGGCCCTCGACGTCGAGCTGACGCCCACGGGCCGGGCGTTGCGCGAGCAGGCGCTCGGCATCCCGCCGCAGGTCGTCGACCGGCTCGGCATGACCCTGGAGGAGCTCGGCTCGCTGCGCGACCGACTCGGCGAGGTCATCGACGCCGTGCAGCGCGGCGAGCGCTGAGCACGCGGGGCAGCCCACCGGCGGCCCACGAACTCAGGCGTGCGGGTCGAACCCGGCGATGCGCCCGTCGGGCGAGGCGAACTTCGCGATGAGGCTGCAGTCCTTCGCGCCGTAGCCCTCACCGATCAGCCGCTCGAACTGGTCGAGCGCGATCCGGGCCGCCGGCGTGCGCACCCCGGCCGCCCCGGCGGCCTCGACCGCGAAGGAGAGGTCCTTCTCGGCGAGCGCGGCCGTGAACGTCGCGTCGAAGTTGCGGTTCGCCGGGCTCGTCGGCACGACCCCCGGCGCGGGGTACCAGGTGCGCAGCGGCCACGACTCCCCCGACGAGACGGCCGCGACCTCGAAGAAGCGCCCGGGATCGAGCCCCAGCGACGCGGCGAGCGCCGCCCCCTCGGCGACGCCCAGCAGTGAGACGAAGAGCATCAGGTTGTTCGCGAGCTTGGCGGCGATGCCGCTCGTCGCCCCGCCGAGCTCGAAGACATGCCCGGCGAAGGGCGCGACGAAGCCGCGGGCGAGCCGCGTCGCCTCGGCCTCGCCGCCGAGCATGACGGTGAACGTGCCGGCCGCGGCACCGGCGATGCCGCCGGAGACGGGCGCGTCGACGAAGCGGATGCCTCGGGCCGCCGACTGCTCGTGGCACCAGCGCGAGGTCTCGACGTCGACGGTGGAGGTGTCGAGCAGCAGCGCCGAAGCGGGCGCGGTCTCCCAGACGCCGCCGGGTCCCTCGTACACGGCGCGGACGTGCTCGCTGCGCGGCAAGGAGGTGAAGACCGCCTCGGCTCCCGCGACGGCCTCGGCGATGGACGCCGCGACGCGCACGCCCCTGGCCGAGGCATCCGCCGTGGCCTCCGGGGCGACGTCGAAGCCGCGCACCTCGTGGCCCGCTGCGACGAGGTTGCCCGCCATCGGCGCGCCCATGTGCCCCAGCCCGATCCAGGCGATGACCGACATGACGACCTCCCGACCCCGGTGTCGATATGCTCACTTCCACCGTACGCCTGCCCGGCCGCGGCGCTACAGCAACAACTCCTCGGGCCCGGAGAGCTTGCGCCACCCGCTCGCGGCGACCGCCCGGGGCATACGGTCGGCGGCGACGAGCTGGGGCATCGCGAGCCGGGCGAACTCGGCGATCTCGGCGATCGGGGCCTGGAAGGTGCGGAAGCCGCCGAGCTCTGGCAGGGCGCCCGCCCCGCGCTCGACGAGCGACGCGACGAGCGCGGACTGGTCGAGCACGAAGCCTGCGGCCGCGAGCCGCTCGCCGCGCAGCCACGCGACGACCTTGAAGAAGCGGCGCGGCAGGCGGATACCCCGGTAAGGCGGGTCGTCCGCGACGAGCACGGGCGCGGTGAAGACGCTGAGCCGCAGCCGCTCGTTCGCGCCGAAGGCGAGCACGTGGTCCTCGAGGCCGAGCCAGAGCTCCTTGGACTGGTTGAAGCCGGCCGCCTGCGGGGCGGCGTTCGGGTAGTGGAAGGTGTCGGATTCGGCACGGGCGGCGACGGCCGGATCGCCCCAGACCGGATCGCGCCGGCGCACGAGGTGGCCGCGGTCCAGGGGGTTGTCGGCGTAGACGGCGGGGCCGGCCTGCCAGTCGGCGGGGACACGGGGGTCGAGCCGCCAGCGGTCGCCCGAGCGTTCACGCTCGACGAGCTGCGCCCCGTCGAGGTTGACGCCCGTGACCCTCGCCAAGCGACGCCGCTGATCGAGCCGCACCGAGAAGTGCACGTAGTCCAAGAGCACCGTGTCGGGCTCCGCATCGGGCTGCGCGGCATCGAGCGGCAGCGGCACCGGCATCGGCAGCTCGCCGCCGAGGAAGTCCGTCTCGTACCCCATGCCCCCAAGCCCAGCACACCCCGCCGACGTCGGTGCGGCGGCCGGGCGCGGCACGGCAGAATGTCCCCATGGATCTGCTGCTGGCCGCCGTGCTCGCGCTCCTCGCCATCGCCGCGGCGACGGCGTTCGCGCCCAAGCTCGGCGTCGCCGCGCCGCTCCTGCTCGTGCTCGTCGGCCTCGGCGTCGGCCTCCTGCCGGTCGTACCCGCCTTCGAGGTCGACCCGGAGTGGATCATCGCGGGCGTGCTGCCGCCGCTGCTCTACTCGGCGGCGGTGTCGATGCCGGCGATGGAGTTCCGCCGCGACTTCGGCGCCATCAGCGGCCTCTCGGTCGTGCTCGTCGTGGTCACCTCGGTGCTGCTCGGGCTGCTCTTCGCCTGGCTCATCCCCGACCTCGGCATCCCGGCGGGCATCGCGCTCGGCGCGATCGTGAGCCCGACCGACGCCGTGGCCACCTCGATCGTGAAGCGGCTCGGCGTCTCGCCGCGCGTCGTCGCGATGCTCGACGGCGAGAGCCTGCTCAACGACGCGAGCGCGCTCGTGCTGCTGCGCTCGGCGATCGCGGGCATGGCGGCGACCGTCTCGCTGTGGAGCGTCGCCGGCTCCTTCGTCTACTCCGTCGTGCTCGCCGCCGTGATCGGCGTCGTCATCGGCTGGGTCAACCTGCGGGTGCGCGCCCGCGTGATGAACCCGACCGTGAACACCGTGATCTCCTTCACGATGCCGTTCCTCGCCTCGATCCCCGCGGAGCACTTCGGGGCCTCCGGGCTCGTCGCGGCGGTCGTCGCGGGGCTCGTCACGGGGCGCGGGGCGGCGAAGTTCCTGAGCCCGCAGCACCGGCTCTCCGACGCGCAGAACTGGCGCACGGTGGAGCTCGTGCTCGAGGGCGCCGTGTTCCTCATCATGGGACTCGAGCTCACCGCGATCGTCGACGACGTCGAGACCGCGCACTCGGGCGCCTGGCACGCGGCGGGACTCGCGGCGATCGCCCTCGCCGCGACGATCCTGATCCGCGCGGCGTACGTCGCCCCGCTGTTCGCCGGGCTCGCGCGCCGGGCGAAGCGCGCCGAGAGCATCCGCGAGTTCATCCGCACGAAGCAGCAGACGCATCCGGGCGCCGCGATCCCGGTGCACCCGAAGGCCTCGCCCGCGCAGGCCGACCGGATGCGCTCGATGTTCCGCCGCCGGGTCGCCGACATCGACTACTACCTCGACGAGCGGCTCGGCTGGCGCGAGGGCACCATCGTCGTCTGGGCGGGCATGCGCGGTGTGGTGACGCTCGCGGCGGCGCAGACCCTCCCCTCGGACACGCCGAACCGCTCGCTGCTCGTCTTCATCGCCTTCCTCGTCGCGATCGGCTCACTGCTGATCCAGGGCGGCACCCTGCCGTGGTTGGTGCGCTGGGTGATGCCCACCCGCGACCCCGAGGACGGCGCCGCCGAGCGCCGCGAGCTCCGGCACGTGCTGCAGTCGGCGGCGATGGCGGAGCTCGCCGGCTCGGAGGACCCCGCCATCCGCGCCATGGCCGAGCGCATGCGCGCCGCCTGGCAGCTCTCGAATCAGGAGGGCGTCGGCGAGGACGCCGACGACGAGCTCGCCGAGGTCGAGGGCGCGGATGCCTCGGCGGGGGCCGCCCCGCCGGCCGAGCGCGCGCCCGGAGCCGAGCCGGAGGCCGGGCCGCGCCGCCTCGTCGATCCCGAGCGGGTGCGCCAACTGCGGCTGCGGATGATCCGCGCCCAGCGCGACGCCCTGCTCGACGCGCGCGACGAGGGCCGGTTCAGCGCGGCCTCGCTGAGCGCCGCCCTCGAAGACCTCGACGCCGAGCAGATCAGCATCGAGCTGAAGGCGATCGAGTAATCCGCGGCGCGATCCGCGTCATGATCGCGCCGCATCCGCATCCCTCCAGTAGGCGCATCGCGAACGGAGGGAGACCGGATGGCCCGCCACCTCGAGTTCGTCTTCGGCCCGCTGGGCGAGGAGACCCGTCTGCCCTGCGCGTGCGCCAGGGACGGCAACCACCTGCGGCCCACCTCCGTCGACCGCGTCGGCGCCCTCGACCCCGAGTCGCTCGCCCGTGCGGAGCGGCTGCGGGCCCGGCGCCGCGGCCACCGCCGACGCTTCCGCTTCGAGCTCTCCCCGCAGGCCCGGCACGCCGCCTGACGGCGCCGGACGCCCGTCATCCCGCGGGAGTCGTCCCGGGGTACCACGCATCTCCCTCGCCCGGCTGATGCCCGACCCCCGCCTCGCCGAGTGAACTGGAATCATCGCCCGGCGCGGCCCCTGCCCGGCGCGCTCGTGCACCGATGCCCGCTCCATCCGGCCGTGCCCCCGACCGGAGATCGCCATGACCTTCCTGACCCGAGCCAGCCTCGCCAATCGCGCCATCGTCGGCCTCATCACCATCGCCATCGCCCTGCTCGGGCTCGTGGCGATGGGCTCGCTCCGCCAGGAGCTGATGCCGCCGGTGAAGTACCCCGGCGCGTTCATCTCCGTGCAGTCGCCGGGCCTCGCACCCGAGCAGATGGCCGAGGTCGCCACCGAGCCCGTCGAGCAGTCGCTGCGCTCGGTCGCCGGCATCACCGAGGTGACCTCCGTCTCCAGCACGGGCTCGGCGCAGATCTCCGTGACGTGGCCCTTCGAGCTCGACGCCGAGGAGACCGAGCGGGCCATCCGCTCCGCCGTCGACGGGGCGAAGGCCGCGCTGCCGCAGGGCGCGCGGATCGACGTCATGTCGGGGTCCAGCAGCGACATGCCGGCGATGATCCTCACCGCGGGCTCCGCCGGCGACCCGCTCGTCTTCGCCGACCAGCTCGAGCAGACGGTGCTGCCGGCGCTGCGCTCGGTCGACGGCGTGCGCGAGGCGACGCTGTCGGGGCGTGAGGAGCAGCGCGTCGAGGTCGCGATCCGCCCGGCCGACCTCGAGCGGCTGAAGGTCGAGGCCGCCTCGGTGCTGCAGGCGCTGCAGGCGAACGCCGCCGTGCAGCCCGCCGGTCAGGTCGAGGGCGCCGAGGGTGCCGTCTCGGTGACCGTGGGGCCCGGCCTCGAGAGCATCGAGGCGATCCAGGCGCTGCCCGTGCAGGTGCAGGAGGGCTCGGTGCGCGTCGGCGACGTCGCCGACGTCTCGCTGCAGTCCGTCGCCGCGACGAGCATCTCGCGCGTGAACGGCAAGCCCGCGCTCACCGTCCAGATCACCCCGGGCTCCGGTGCGAACGTCGTCGACCTCTCGCACGGTGTCCGGGCGCAGCTCGACGGCTTCACCGAGTCCCTCGGCGCCGAGTTCGTCACCCTCTTCGACCAGGCCCCGTACATCGAGCAGTCCATCCACGACCTCTCGGTCGAGGGCGCGCTCGGCCTGCTCTTCGCGGTCATCGTGATCTTCGCGTTCCTGCGCTCGTGGCGCTCGACCGTGATCGCCGCCGTGTCGATCCCCCTGTCGCTGCTGATCACGATGATCGGGCTCTGGTGGAGCGACAACACCCTGAACATCCTCACGCTCGGCGCCCTCACCATCGCGATCGGCCGCGTCGTCGACGACTCGATCGTGGTGATCGAGAACATCTCGAGACACGCGGAACGGCGCGCACCGACCCCGGCCGACATCGTCACCTCGGTGAAGCAGGTCGCCGGCGCCATCACCGCGTCGACCCTGACGACGGTCGCGGTGTTCCTGCCGATCGCCTTCGTCTCCGGCCTCACCGGCCAGCTCTTCCGCCCCTTCGCCATCACCGTGACGATCGCGCTGCTCGCCTCGCTCGTCGTGGCCCTCACGATCGTGCCGGTGCTCGCGTACTGGTTCCTGAAGAGCCGCGCGGCGAAGCGGGACTCGACGGCGGATGCACCGGCCGACGCGAGCGCCGCGACCGCGACCGATGCCGACCACGACGCCCCGCTCGACGCCGCCGCCATCGCCCGGGCCGAGATGCGGAGCCCCGAGGACCGGCTGCAGCGCAGCATCATGCCCGCGCTCGGCGCGACCCGGCGGCATCCCTTCGTCACCCTTGGAGCCTCGGTCGTCGTCCTCGTCGCGACGCTCGCGCTCAGCGTCGTCATCCCGACCGACTTCCTCGGCGAGTCCGGCCAGCAGAGCCTCACGCTCGAGCAGACTCCGAAGGACGCCGTCGACCTCGCGACGCGGGCCGAGGCCGCCGAGCCCGTCGAGCGCGCGCTCGGCGAGGTCGAGGGGGTGCGCGACGTCGTCGCCGCGATCCCGGCGCAGTCGAGCACGGCCGGCGAGCCGGCCAAGATCAGCTACGACGTCCTGCTCGAGGAGGGGGCCAAGGCCGACGCCGTCCGCGCCCGCGTCGAGCGCGCCCTCGAGCCGCTCGGCGACCCGGAGCAGTTCGAGCTGACCGCGGTCGACACCAGCGGCTTCGGCGCCGGCGGCATCGAGCTGCGCGTGCTCGGCAACGACCCCGTCGCCCTGCGCGAGGCGAGCGATGCGCTCGTGTCGTCGCTCGAGGGCGAACCCGGCGTCGAGAAGGCGACGAGCAGCCTGTCCGGCGAGCAGCCGGTCGTCCGCGTCGTCGTCGACCCGGCGAAGGCGGCCGCACTCGGCTTCGACCAGCAGCAGATCGCCCAGGCGATCGATGCCGCCCTGAGCGGCACACCGGCGGGCACGCTCATGCTCGAGGGCCGCGAGCGCGACATCGTGATCCGCACGGCCACGGTGAGCGGCGGCGCGGACGGCGTCGCCGAGCTGCTGCTGCCGGTGACGCCGAAGCAGACCGCCGCGGCGCAGAAGGCCGCCTTCGACAAGCTGAAGGCCGAGCAGGAGCAGCAGGCGGAGAGTGCGCAGGCCGAGGCCGCGAACGCGCTCGAGCAGCAGATCTCCGACGCGCAGTCGGCGCGGGGCGAGCTGCGCGATCAGCTCGCCGCCCTGCGCGGGCAGCTCGCGGCGCTCCGGGCCGCGCCCATCGTGCCGGCGAAGCCCGGCACGCCGCAGGAGGAGGCGAACGCCGCCGCCGTCCGTGAGCGCCAGGAGCAGCTCGCTTCCCTCGAGTCCGCCATCGCGCAGACCGAGCAGGGCATCGCCGCGAGCGACGAGCAGGTCGAGCAGCTGCGCCAGGCGCAGGACGACGCCGCCGAGCAGCGCGCGGAGGCCGAGCGGATGGAGCAGGAGCAGACCGCCGCCGGCGAGCTGCGCGGCACGCCCGTGCGGGTCGCCGACGTCGCCGCCGTCACCGAGGAGCGCACCGCCCCCTCGGTGAGCCGCATCGGCGGCGAGCGCGAGGTCGCGATCTCGGTCACCCCGAAGAGCGGGGCCCTGGATGCCGCGAACGCGGCCGTCACCGCGGCGATGGCCGAGGTGACCCTGCCGAGCGGCGTGCACTACGAGGTCACCGGCGTCTCCGCGGAGCAGGACGAGGCGTTCGCCCAGCTCGGTCTGGCGATGCTCGCCGCGATCGTGCTCGTGCTGTTCGTGATGATCGGCACGTTCCGCAACCTGCGCCAGCCGATGATCCTGCTCGTGTCGGTGCCGTTCGCGGCGACGGGCGCCCTGCTCGGGCTCTTCCTCACCGGGACGCCGCTGGGCCTGCCGGCCCTCATCGGCCTGCTCATGCTCATCGGCATCGTCGTGACGAACGCGATCGTGCTGATCGACCTCGTGAACAAGCTGCGCGAGGGCGGCGCGACGCTGGAGGACGCGGTGCGTCACGGGACGCGACTGCGCCTCCGCCCGATCCTGATGACCGCTGCGGCGACGATCTTCGCCCTCCTGCCGATGGCCTTCGGGCTGACCGGCGGCGGCGTGTTCATCTCGAAGCCGCTCGCGATCGTCGTCATCGGCGGGCTCATCTCCTCGACGCTGCTGACGCTCGTGCTGGTGCCGATCCTGTACCTGCTGTTCGAGCGCGGACGGGACCGGCGGATGGCCCGGCGGGCCGAGCGCCGTGAGCGCCGAGCCGCCCGCCGCGACGGCGGCTCGGGCACCGGGTCGGCCGACGGCGGATCGCAGGACGGCGGCCTGACGGACGACGGACCGGGTTCCGGACCGGGCACGGGGGTTCCCGGGCCGGGGCTGCCGTCGCCGACGGCCGGCTGAGGGCGGGGCCGGGCAGCATTGGGGGCTGCCCGGCACGGCGCCCCGCGCACGCACCGGATGCGGCTGCACGCCATCCGGTGCGTGCGTGTGCCTGCGTGCGCCTGCCCGGGCGCGGTCGAGGCTGGCCAGCCGACCCTCGGGACCGCCGGGGCTCAGGCGTTGTTGAGGAGGAACCCCTCCATGCGGAGGCCCCGCCCGGTGGTGCCCACCGTGAACCGGTCCGGCCCCACGTCGACCCCGGCGCGCTGGTCGCCGATGTTCTGGATGTGCGCGTACGCCCACAGGCGGTACGAGCCGATCCGGGTGACCTCGACCGCTTCAATCGCGAGGGCGCGACCGGTCGTGCCGACCGTGATCACCGACCCCCGCCCGCTGGTGCACTGCTGCTGCTGCCAGCCGATGTTCGCGACGTGCGCGCGGAGGCAGAGCCGCTTGTCGTTCAGCTGCCGGACCTGGATCGCTTCGAGTCGCAAGCCCTGGTTCCGGGTTCCCGACGCCTGGGTCCACCCCTGGTTCTGGATGTGCGTCAGCACCTCGAAGTCCCTGGCGTCGCTCGTGTAATACGCCGACGCGGGTTCCGCGGCGGCGGGCACCAGGGCTCCCGCCAGCGCGCCGACGGCGAGTGCGGCGACCGCCGCTCGCCGCTTCCATCCAGATGCCTTCGGCGCTTCGGTTCCGGGTTCGACGATCTTCCGGCGCACAGCCATGAGACCCTCCTCATTCACTCAATCGGGTCCCCGGATCCAGCCGCGAGCCTATCTCACGCATCCGCGAAGCTGGAATCCCGACGTCATGGTCGTCCCGAACCGGGCGCCGATCAGGAGGCGCCGGCGCAGCTCTTCGTCGCCGCGTCCTGGCCCTTCGTTCCCGGGGGGAGCGTCGCCTTCGGCTTCGGCGTCGCCGTGGCGCTCTGCGTGGGCGCGGGCGCGTCGGCGGCGGGCGCGTCGGCCGTCGGACCCTCGGCGGCCGGGGTGTCGTCGGCTGCAGCTTCGTCGCCGGAACCGGCCTCGGGGTCCTCGGGGTCTTCGGTGTCATCGGTGGCGAAGGTGAGCGCCTCGTCGGCGGCGAGCGCGGCGAACAGCGCCTCGACCTGGTCCTGGATCGGCTCGACCCGGTTCGGGTCGGCCCAGTAGTCCTGCACGGGCAGCTGCACGAGCGCGATGTTCGCGAGATCGATGTTCGCGAGCGTGCCGGCGAGGCCGACGAGCGCGTCGGGCCCCGCGAGCCCGTCGTCGACGGTGATCGAGCGGCTCGCGGCATCCGCCAGCCCGAAGAGGGCGACCGGGTTCGTGAGCGTGCCGGCATCCTTCACCTTGCGCGCGAGGGCGGAGAGGTACGTCTGCTGGGTCGCGATGCGTCCGAGGTCGCTGCCGTCGCCGATGCCGTGCCTGGTGCGCAGGAACGCGAGCGCCTGGGCGCCCTGGATGGTGTGCTCGCCCGCGGCGAGCGTGAGGCCCGAGTCGGGGTCGTCGACGTCTTCGGCGAGGCAGATCTCGACCCCGCCGATCGCGTCGGTCACGCCGATCACGCCGTCGAAGTCCACGATGATGAAGTGGTCGACGTCGAGCCCGGTGAAGTCGCGGATCGTGTCGAGCGAGCAGTACGGGCCGTCGTTCAGCACGCCGTTGATCTGCACGGATTCGCGTGCCTCGATCGTGTCGCCGGCGGGCGTGGTGCACTCCGGCGTCGGCAGCATCGTGTCGCGCGGGATGCTGACGAGCGTCGCGTTGCTGTGATCGCTCGAGACGTGCAGCAGCATCATCACGTCGGAGCGCGCACCGCCCTCGTCGCCGTAGTTCGCCGAGGTCTGCCCCGCGCGCACGTCGGACCCCATGATGAGCAGGTTCACCGCGCCGTTCCAGTCGGGGATCTCCGGTCCGTCGGTGTCGCCGGGACGCGCCACCGAGTTGCCGGCGATGTTGCCGGCGACGCGCGCCGCCATCACGCCCGCGAACGCGACCCCGGCGACCAGCAGTCCTGTGGCGACGCCGGCGACGCCGAACAGCACCTTCTTGCGCCGCGAACGACGGCGGCCGTGCGCGAGCGAGCGGGTGGCGCGTCGTGAGGTGCGCGCGGTCGGCGCGGGGCCCGTGGGGGGCAAGTTGGGGCGGGGCATCCGGTCTCCTCCGGTCGGCCGGCGAAGTCGTCACGCTATCGACCGAGCCAGGGAGAACGCCCAGAACACGGCGGCGCGTCGCGGAATCGCCCGCGAACGCACTGTGACGGGATGCCAGTCGGGGTGGAGTCGTCAGCCGGCGACGAGCACGCCGCCGAGGGCGACGCCCGCGACGACGAGCGTCGATGCGCCCGCGAGCGCGACCGGGCGGAGCCCGACCCGGCGGAACATCGAGAAGTGCACCCCCGTGCCGAGCGCGAACATCGCCATGGCGAGCAGCACGGTCTGCACGACGCCCGCACCGGCGAGCACGCCGGCGGGCAGCACGCCCGTCCAGCGCACGAGCACCATGACGAGGAAGCCGACGACGAAGAGGGGCACGATCGGCGGTCGCGTGCCGGCGGGGACGGCGCCGTCGGCCTGCTCCCGCCGCATCGCGCGCCGTCGCTGCACCGAGACGACGGCGAGCACCGGGGCGAGCAGCAGCACCCGCGCGAGCTTCACGACGACGGCCGCGGCGAGGCCCGCCCCGCCGATCGCGGAGCCGGCGGCGACGACCTGGGCGACCTCGTGAATCGACCCGCCCGCCCACAGGCCGGTGCGCAGCTCGCCGAGCCCGAGCGCGGAGCCGAGCAGCGGGATCAGCGGGATCATCAGCGTCCCGAAGAGCACGACGAGGGCGAGGGCGGTGACGACCTCCTCCTCGTCCTCGGTCTCGACGACGCCGTCCACGGCGGCGACGGCGGCCGCCCCGCAGATGGAGAAGCCGCAGGCGATGAGCAGGCGCTGGGTCGGCGAGACGCCCAGGGCCCGGCCGATCGCGAGCGTGGCGAGGATGCCGATCGCGACGATCGCGACGACGACCGCGATCATGCCCGGACCGAGCGCGAAGATGTCGCCGAGCACGAGCTGCAGGCCGAGCAGCACGATGCCGATCCGCAGCAGCCGCTTCGCCGCGAGCGCGAGGCCGGGATCGAGCGAGGCGGGCAGCGGCAGCAGGTTGCGGCAGGCGACGCCGAGCACGATCGCGACGAGGAGCGCGCTCACGGTCGGCAGCACGAGCGTGAGGGCGAGCGAGACACCGGCCGCCGCCAGGGCGAGCGCCAGTCCGGGGGCGAGGGCGCGCAGCCCCGCGGATCGGGCGGCGGTGCTGGGGGTGGGGCTGGCGCCTGCGGGACTGCTCACCAGTTCACTCTGGGCGTCGCGACCGCATCGCAGTAGCCGTCGATCGGGCATCGGGCCATATCATCGTGATATGCCTTCGACACCCCAGCAGCGCTGGCCCGACCTGGCCGTGCTCGAACTGCTCGTCGCCGTGGCCGAGCACGGCGGCCTGGGCGCTGCGGCGCGCGCGGTCGGGATGGCCCAGCCGAACGCGAGCCGCGCCATCGCCCGGCTCGAGGCGGAGCTCGGGCTCGACCTTGTGGCGAGGCATCCGCGCGGCTCCCGCCTCACCCCGGCCGGCGCCGCCGTCGCCGACTGGGCCCGGCGCGTGCTCGACGACGCCCGAGAGTTGATGACGGCGAGCGCCGCTCTCCGCGCCGACCGCGACGCCCACCTCGACGTCGCGGCGAGCCTCACGGTCGCCGAGTACCTCGCGCCGGCCTGGCTCGCCCGGCTGCGGCGGGCGCGGCCCGAACTCGAGGTGCAGCTGCGGGTCGCGAACTCGGCCGAGGTCTTCGCTCTCGTCGCCTCGGGGGCGTGCGAGCTCGGTTTCGTCGAGACGCCCCGGGTTCCCGCGGGACTCCGCAGCGTCACCGTCGCCGACGATCGCCTCGCGGTGGTGGTCGCGCCGGACCATCCGTGGGCGCGACGGCGCCAGCTCGCCCCCGCCGAGCTGGCCGCGACCCCGCTCGTCGTGCGCGAGGGCGGCTCCGGCACCCGCGCGACGCTCGCGGCGGCGCTGGAGCGGCTCGGCATCCCGGAGCACGAGCTCGCCGCACCGAGCCTCGAGCTCGGCAGCAACGCCGCCGTCCGGGTGAGCGCCGCGGCCGGAGCGGGGCCCGCCGTGCTGAGCGAGCTCGCCGTCGCCGGCTGGATCGCCCGCGGCGACCTCGTCGAGGTGCCGGTCGACGGGCTCGAACTCCGCCGGCGGCTGCGCGCCGTGCGCCGCGCGACCGCCCGGCCGAGTGATGCGGCGGCCGAGCTCGTCGCGATCGCCCGGCGCTCCTCGCGCCCGGCCTAGGCCGGGCGGCGCCGCTCCCGGACCCCGGCCAGACCCTGCCGGCCCCTCTGGAACCCACCCGCTCCCGGACCCCGGCCAGATGCTCGCGTGTCGTCACTATTTGCGGGTGGCGGCGGCCCAGGACCCGCAAATAGTGACGACACGGGAGGAGTGGGGGTGGACAGGCGGGCGGGGGCAGACAGGCGGGCGGGGACGGGGCAGGCGGGCGGGTCAGGCGGGGCGGAGGGTGGCGAGGATCGCGGCGGCGACCTCGGCGCGGTCGCGCTCGGGCTCGAAGACGAGCCACTCGAGTCCCGCCATCAGCACCGCGCCGAACACGGCCGAGGCGCGCAGGCCCGCGGCGGCGGCCGCGGCATCCGCGTCCCCCGCACCGGCGGGACCGGATGCCTCGGCGATCGCCTCCGCGAACACGGCGAGCGCCTCGTGCCGGAGCGCGAACAGCGTCTCCTGCCAGGCCCGGTCGGTGCGGAAGATCTCCGCCGCCATCAGCTTCGCGAGCGCCGAGTTCGCCGCGATCACGTCGAGCAGCTCCGCCACCAGGGCCTCGATGGCCTCCTGCCCGCGGCGCTCGCCCTTCGCCCGCCGCAACGACTCCGCGAGCGCACCGACCCGCTCCTTCAGCAGGGCCTCGAAGAGCAGGTCCTTGGAGCTGAAGTTGTAGTACAGGCTGCCTTTGGCGACGCCGGCGCGCTCGGCGACCTCGTCCATCGTCGTGCCGGTGATGCCCCTCGTGGCCGCCAGCTCGAGCGCGGCGTCGAGGATCTGGCGCTTCGTCGTGCTGGTGCGGGCCACGGTCATCTCCTGGTCGGCGGGGCGGTGGTCGTCGGCGGTGGTCGGCGGCGGGCCGTGGCTCAGATCACGAGCTCGGGGTGCAGCCGGCCGATGCTCCACACCCGCTGCTTTCCGGCGCTCCAGGCGCTGATCGCGAGCGATCCGACGAGGATGCCGGCCATGACGAGCACCGAGAGCCACAGTCTAGAGTCGACCCCGCCGGTGATGAGCTCCCGCAGGCCGTTCACGACGTACGTGGCGGGCATGAACGGGTGCAGCGCCTGGAAGAACGCGGGCGTCGTCTCGACCGGGTAGGTGCCGCCCGAGCTGCTGAGCTGCAGCATGAGCAGCACGAGGCTGACCACGCGGCCCGCGGCGCTGCCGAGCACGACGATGAACATCTGCTGCAGCGCGAGGAACGCGAGCGTCACGAGGTAGATGAACGCCGCCGTGCCGAGCCAGTACTGCGGTTCGAGCCCGATGCCGTAGACGAGCACCAGCACCATGATCACGACCTGGCCGAGGCCGATCGCCATGGCCGGCAGGAACCCGGTCATCACGGCGCGGAGCCCGGTGGCGCCCGCGGCGAGCGCGCGACTCGGCAGGGCGCGCAGGATGAGCCAGGTGATGAGCCCGCCGACGAACGTCGCGAGGGCGATGAAGAACGGCGCGAAGCCCTCGCCGAAGCTCTTGGATTCGTTCTGCCAGCGCTCGTCGAGCGAGACCGGGGCGGACATCACTTCGGACTTCGCCTCGAGGTCGGCGCGGCTGAGCTGCGGCGCCGCCTCCGCTCCGGAGCCGAGCTCGTCGGCGAGGGTGCGGCTGCCGTCGGCGAGCGTTCCCGCGCCGTCGGCGAGTTTCGTGCCGCCCGCGGCGAGCTCCCCGGTGCCGCTCACGAGGGAGTCGGTGCCGCCCGCGAGGGTGGCCGCGCCGTCGGCGAGGGTGCGGGCGCCGGATGCCGCGTCGCCCGACTTCGCCGCGAGCTCGGCGGTGCCGTCGCGGAGCTGCGCGGCGCCGGCGGCGAGCTGCTGCGCCCCGGGCTGTCCGGCGGCGAGCGCGGACGCCAGCTCGTCGGTCTTGCCGGCGAAGCCGGCGCTCTTGGCCGCATACTCCTGCGCGCCGGGCAGCGCGGCCTGCGCCTGACGGTTCAGTTCCCCGGCGCCGTCGGCGAGCTGCTGCACGCTGTCGAGGTAGGCGGCCGCGGGCACCTCCGGGTGCGCCTGCATCGCGGCGAGGAGTTCGTCGATCCCGCCGGACAGCGTGCCGGTTCCGCCCGCGAGCGCGGCGGTGCCGTCGCTGAGGGCGCCGGCGCCGTCGGCGAGCGCGTGGGCGCCCGCGGCGAGAGCCTGGGAGCCGGATGCCGCGTCGCCGACCTTGCCGGCGAGCAGTGCCGAGCCGTCGGCGAGCTGGGCGGCGCCGCCCGCGAGTTCGCCCGCGCCGTCGCGCAGCTGGGCGAGCCCGTCGGCGAGCGTGCCCGAGCCGTCGGCCAGGCGGATCGCCCCCGCGTTGAGCTGGTCCGCGCCGTCGGCGAGCTCCCCGATGCCGACGACGAGCGCGCCGGCTCCGGTCTTCGCGGTGGCGACCCCGTCGGCGAGCTGATCGGCCCCGTCGGCGGCCCGGCGGATGCCGTCGCCGGCGTCGTTGATGCCGACGAGCAGGGTGTCGGCGGTGCGCTTGGAGACCTGCTCGGCGACGGCGTCCTTCAGCTGCACCATGGCCTGCTTGCCGAGGGTGGAGGCGAGGAAGTTGTTCGCGTCGTTGTAGTCGACCTCGACGCTCGCGGGTCGCGGCTCGTCGGTGCCGACGGAGACGGCGCGCTCGGAGAAGTCGCGCGGGATGGTGACGGCGAAGTAGTAGTCGCCGGCGGCGACGCCGCTCGAGGCATCCGCCGCATCCGTGACCTGCCAGTCGAGCTGGCCGCCGTCCGTGAGCTCCTCGACGAGGTCGTCGCCCGCGGTGACGCGGTCGCCGTCGAGACGCGCGCCCGCATCCTCGTTCACGAGGGCGACGGGCAGGTTCTTCAGCTCGTCGGTGGGCGCCCAGAACGCCCAGAGGTAGAGGGCGCCGTAGATGAGCGGGATGAACAGCAGGACCGCGATGGCGATCTTCGGCAGCGTGCCCGTGCGGAAGCGGCGCAGCTCGGTGCCGGGTGAGAGGAAGGCGAACATCAGACGTGCTCCAGGAGGAGGTCGAGGCCGTCGGCGTCGTCGTCGGCGCTGTTCGGCGCCGAGGCGGTCCGTTCGGCCGTCGGGAGGATGGACTGGGCGGCGGGGGCGATGCCGAGCTCGGCCCAGAGGCGGGGCTCGGGTGCGGCGGCCGAGACGACGACCGCGGTGCCGGTGCGGGCGATCGCGTCGAGGCTGCGCCACACGGCGGTGCGGGCGGCGGGCGAGGCGAGCTCGTCGAGGCCGTCGAAGCAGAGCAGGCGCGGCTCGCTCATCATGGCGAGGGCGATGCGCAGCAGTGCGGTCTGGGCCTCGTCGAGCTCCCAGATGACCGTGTCGGGTGCGGGCATGGGGGTCTCGCCGAAGACGGGACCGAGGATGCCGCGCAGCGCCTCCTCGTCGGGGCGGCGCACGAGCGCCCACCACGGCGAGATCCAGGCGGCGCGTTCGCGGACGGCGGCGCCGACGGTGACGGACTCCTCGAGCTCGTCGATGCCCGCGAAGCCCGCGATGCCGGACTCGCGCTGCACGCGGCGCGCGCCGCGCGGCAGTCCGCGGCCGAGGGTCTCGAGCGTGCCGGCGGAGGGCTTCATGCGCCCGGCGAGGGTGAGCAGGAGGCTCGTGCGGCCGCTGCCCGAGGGCGCGTGCAGCACGGTCAGGCCGTCCTGGATGCTGAGGTCGAGCGGCCCGTAGACGGGTCCGCGCTTCGATTCGAGGGCGAGGCGGTTCGCCCTGGCGATGGTCGGCACGTGCGTTCCTTCGATTCGTGCGGTGGGATGGGGTGCACGTCTTTGTACTGACCAGTCAGTTTAATCACGCGACACGGATGCCGCAAGCGCCCCGCGCCCATCGCCGCCGTCAGCCGTGCGCGGCGGACTGCCCGGCGAAGACGTTCAGCACGATCACCCCGGCGATGATCAGCCCGATGCCGATGAGCTTCGGCACCGTCAGGCTCTCGCCGAGGAACAGCACCCCGATGGCGACGATCGCCGCCGTGCCGACGCCCGACCAGATCGCGTAGACGATGCCGATCTCGAGCTCCCGCACGGCCTGCGCGAGCATCAGGAACGACACCCCGTACCCGGCGAGCACGCCGATCGTCCACCACGGCTTCGTGAAGCCCTCGGTCTTGCCGATGAAGCTCGTCGCGGCGACCTCGAACCCGATCGCGAGCGTGAGGAAGAGCCAGGCCATGGGGGATCCCTTCCGGACCCCGCGCTGGCGGCCGGACTCAGCCCGCCGGGGTCACATTCGCATTGTCGCGGAAGAGGTTGCCCGGGTCGACCTCCGCCTTGATGCGGCGCAGCCGCTCGAGGGTCGCGGGCGGGAAGGCGGCGGCCAGGCGCTCCGGCCCGAGCTCGGACTCGAAGCTCAGGTACGCGCCGTCCATGTGCGGCTCGAGTAGCTCGTCCCAGCGCTCGCTCGTGCGGCGGTTCGGCGTGCCGAACGCGACCACCGAGAACTCCGCGTCGCGGTGCGCATACGCGGTGGCGTCGGCGGGCACGTCGTGCACGGCGCCGCCGGCCGCGCGCACCTGGAAGAAGTAGCTCGCGCCGCTCTCGAGGAAGCGCGTCGCATCCCGGGCGAACTCCGGCGTGAACCGGCCGATCAGCCCGGTGCGCGACAGCGGCTCCCCCTCGGCGCTGTGGCTCGCGTCGCTCGCGTTCGACACGATGCCGCGGTACGTCGTGAAGCGCACGTCCTGCGCGACGAGCTGCGCCGCGTCGGCGAGCGGGTTCAGCCGGTCGAGCACGGTGTCGGCGTCGTCGGAGTCCACCACCACGAGCACGTGCGCGAGCGGCGGCCGGCTCGCACTGCCGGGCTGCACGATGAGGAAGCTCGTGAGGTCGCGCGGGGCGTCGACCACCCAGTCGCTCCACGCGAGCAAGAACGCGGCGGTGTCGCTCGCGTCGAAGGTGAGCTGGCCGAACGCGAGCACGCCGACCTCGTCGGCCTCGAACTCGAAGGCGGTCACGATGCCGACGTTCGCGCCGGCGCCGCGAACCGCCCAGAACAGCTCCGGGTGCTCCTCGGCGCTCACGCGCACGGTGCGCCCGTCGGCGAGCACGAGCTCAGCCGCGCGGAGGTGGTCGATCGTCAGGCCGTGCTCGCGCACCAGCCATCCGATGCCGCCGGCGGTCGCGAGCCCGCCGACGCCGACGCCGCCGGAGTCGCCGGAGCTGAGCACCCAGCCGTGCGGCTCGAGGGCGGCCGCGACGTCGACCCAGCGCGCGCCCGGTTCGATGCGGACGAGCCGGGATGCCTCGTCCAGCACCTCGATGCGACGCATCCGGGAGAGGTCGATCACGAGGCCGCCGTCGTTCGTCGAGCGCCCGCTGATGCCGTGCCCGGCGCTGCGGACGCTGAGCGGCACGTCGCGGTGGGCGCGCGCGACGGCGACCGCCTCGACGACCTCCTCGCGCGTCGCGGGCTGGAGCACGAGGCCCGGGTCGCCGCCGCGCAGGTACGTCGAGCGCACCCGGGAGAACTTCGCGTCGCCGGGCTCGATGGCCGTGGCGGCGAGCGAGGCGGGCAGCCCGTCGTAGTCGATGCCGGGGCGTCGCTTCGCGAGCGCCGCGGTGCTGCGGATGGCGCCGGCCGAGGCATCCGCGCCGAGCTCCCGCTCGACCGCCTCCCGCAGCGCGGGGGCGACCTCCTCGATGAACCGCTGCATGCTCGCCGGGTCGTCGCCGGCGAGGATGAAGGTGTCGGCGCCGTCCTCGACCACGAAGGGCAGCAGCTGCTCGACCCAGTCGGCCGGTGCGCCCTCGACCATGCCGCCGCGAGTGCGGACGTCGCCGCCGCGGCCGGCCGTGAAGCGCCCGGCGACGTTGAGCAACCGGCGGATCTCGGCGGGGTTCCGGCCCGCCTTCGTCGCCGCCTCGTCGATGCGCGCCGCCGATTCGGCGTAGTCGCCCGGCTGCAGGTACGCGAGCGAGGGCAGCCAGCCGTCGCCCGCCCGGCCGATGAGGCGCAGCATGCGCGGCTTCAGCGCCCCGATCCAGATCGGGATGTCGTGGGCCGGAGCGGGCCCGCGCTTGGCGCCGTCGACCCGGTAGTAGTCGCCCTCGACGGCGAAGCGCCCCCGCTCGGAGACGTCCCAGGTGCCGCGGATGATACGGATCGCCTCGTCGAGCGCGTCGACCGCCTGGCCCGGCGTGAGCCGGCGTCCGCCGATCGCCTCGATGGCGTCCCAGAAGCCGCCGGCGCCCAGGCCGAGCTCGAAGCGCCCGTCGCTTAGCAGGTCGAGGCTCGCGGCGGCGCGGGCGAGCACGGCGGGCTCGCGCTGCAGGGGCAGGTTCAGCACGTTGCCGGCGAGGTGGATGCGGCTCGTGCGCGCGGCCGCCCAGCTCAGCAGCGTCCACGTGTCGTGGAAGGCGGGCTGGTACGGGTGGTCCTGGAAGGTCACGAGGTCGTAGCCGAGCTGCTCGCTCAGCTCGGTGAGCTGCACCGCGCGCTGGGGCGGGTCGTTCACGGGCGTGACGAAGGTGCCGAACTGCAGAGGGCGTCCGTAGTGCATTCCATGCTCCGTTCCGGGGCGGTCGCGTCCATCATGCTCGGGATGCCGCGCGCCGCGCATGCAGCGGGTAAGCTACTTACTCGAAGGAAGTGCCATCACCCGAGTGGAACGGAGCGCGGCCCATGGCGTATTCCCCCGACTCCGAGGCGCAGCCCGACGAGCTCGACGCCCGCCGCTCGGCCCGGCTGCACGAGCTCGGCCACATCGACGACGAGGCCTGCCGCCGCTTCACGAGCGCGATCGAGTTCGCCGGGCGCAAGTGGAACGCGGCCATCCTGCTCGCCGGGGTGCGCGGCGCCCGCCGCTTCTCCGAGTACCGCGACACCGTCGCCGGCATCTCCGACCGCGTGCTCGCCGCCCGGCTGCGCGAGCTCGAGGCCGACGGCCTGCTCGAGCGGCACGTCCGCGCCACGACGCCCGTGACGATCCGGTACACGCCGAGCTCGCGCGCGCTGCAGCTCATGGAGCTGCTGCAACCACTCGTCGAGTGGCAGGCCGACGAGGAGCGCACGGCCGGACAGGCGGGCTGACGCCGGCCGTGCCGCGGGGTTCCGGGCTCAGCGGGCGCGGTGGTCGACGAACGGCATCCGCGGTCCGCGACGCGGCCGCCCGCGATGCCCGGCGAGGCCGAGCAGGCGGATGACCCGGTAGCGCTGGCCGGCCCACGGAGCCAGGGCGACGAGCATCTCCTCGTCGCTCATGTCGCGCCCCTCGAGCGCATGGCCGACGAAGTTGGCGAGGTGGTAGTCGCCGACCGAGACCGCATCGGCGTCGCCGAGGGCACGCTGGGCGACCTCGGCCGCCGTCCACGGACCGACGCCCGGCAACGCGGTGAGCCGGGCGAGGGCGTCGGCCGGCGTCATCCGCGCCGCCTCCTCCACGCGCTCGGCGAGCGCCGCGACCCGCACGATCGCCCGGGAGCGCTGCGGATCGACGCCGGCCCGATGCCACTCCCAGCTCGGGATCATGCGCCACCCCTCGGCGCTCGGCGGCACCAGCATCGGCCGCGGCGTCGGACCGGGCGCCGGCTCTCCGAAGCGACGCAGCAGCACCCGCCACGACTCGTGGGCCTGCAGCGTGATCACCTTCTGCTCGAGGATCGCGGGCACGAGCGCCTCGAGCACCCGGCCGCTGCGCGGCACCCGGAGCCCCGGGTTGCGCCGGTGCGCCTCGACGAGCTCGGGAAGCCCCGGCTCGAATCCCGCGGTGTCGTCGCGCGCCCCGAGCAGCTCGGGCGCCGAGGCCACCGCGGCGGCCGCCCCCGGCCCCCACCCCTCGCAGCGGAACTCGTCGGCGCCGCGCTGCGAGAGCCGCATCGTCGCCGGACCCTCCGCCATGCGGGTCGCGCGCCAGACCGAACGATCGGGCGCGGTCAGGTACGCGGGGTCGCCGGGCCCCCGGCGGAGCGAACCGACCGTCTGATGCAGCTCGCTCGGATGAGGCGCCCGCCAGTCGAGTCGCGCGTCCGGGGTCACCAGTCCAGTGTGCGCCATCCCGCCGACGACGAGCTGGGCTCGCGCTCCCGCGGACCATCCGTCTCCCGTCGCACTACGCCACTCGAGCGCAAGAAAGTGACCCAACGGGAGGTGATCATGATGATTGATTGCGCGACAGACTGGATTCATGCGTAGAAGTTGCGCGAGGCCCCATGACGGTTCAGACTGGCCCGTGCCGTCGAGAGGACAGACATGGGCACCGCAGCCGACTCCCCCACCAGCACCACCGCCGACGCCGAGGCCATCACCCCGGCACCGGCCGTCGACCCCACGCGGATGCACGCCGTCACCGCCGAGACCCAGGCCATCGTCGACCTCGTGCTCGACTACTCGCGCCGCCGTCTGCTGTCGACCGATACCCCGCTCGACAAGCCCGAGACCGAGGCCGAGCTCAGCCGCCTCGCTGGTCGCACGATCGACGAGCAGGGCATCGGCGCGACGCGCGCCCTCTCGGTGTTCGAGCACGTGCTCGCCCCGGCCTGCATCACGATCGACCATCCGCAGTACCTGTCCTTCATCCCGGCCGCGCCCACGAAGGCCGCGATGGCCTTCGACCTCGTCGTCTCGGCGTCGAGCCTGTACGGCGGCAGCTGGATGGAGGGCTCCGGGGCGGTGCACGCCGAGAACGAGGTCCTCACCTGGCTCGCCAAGGAGTTCGGCCTGCCCGCCGGCGCCGGTGGCGTCTTCGTGCAGGGCGGCACCATCGGCAACCTCTCGGCCCTCGTCGCCGCGCGCGAAGCGGCCCGCGAGCGACGTACCGCGGCGGGCCTGCCCACGCCCGCCCGCTGGAAGCTCGTCTGCAGCACCGAGGCGCACTCCTCGAACAAGTCCGCCGCGAAGGTCATGGACGTCGAGCTCGTGCTGGTGCCGGCGGCCCCCGACGGGCGACTGCGCGGCGACGCCGTGCGCGCCGCGCTCGAGGAGCACGGCGACGACGTGTTCGCGGTCATCGCGACGACCGGCTCGACGAACTTCGGCATCGTCGACGACGTCGCCTCGATCGCCGCCCTCAAGGACGAGTTCGAGTTCTGGCTGCACATCGACGGCGCCTACGGCCTGACCGGCATGCTCTCCCCCCTCGCCCGCCCCCGGTACCGCGGCGTGGAGCGTGCCGACTCGGTCATCGTCGACCCGCACAAGTGGCTCTTCGCGCCCTTCGACGCCTGCGCCCTCATCTACCGCGACCCCGAGATCGGCCGCCGCGCGCACACGCAGCACGCCGAGTACCTCGACACGCTGACCGGCAAGCCCGAGTGGAGTCCCTCCGACTACGCCGTGCAGCTCACCCGGCGACCGCGTGGGCTGCCGTTCTGGTTCTCGCTCGCGAGCTACGGCGCGGCGGCGTATCGGGCGGCCATCACGAACTCGCTCGAGCTCGCCCAGCGCATCGCCGAGGAGATCCGCTCGCGGCCGGAACTGCGGCTCGTGCGCGACCCTGAGCTCTCGATCGTCGTGTTCGAGCGCGAGGGGTGGACGATGGACGACTACGAGCGCTGGTCCGCGCGGCTGCTCGAGGAGCAGCGCGCCTTCGTCACACCGAGCTCGCACGATGGCCGGCCGAACACCCGCTTCGCGATCGTGAACCCGATGACGACGTTCGAGCAGCTCGTGGGGATCCTCGACTCCATGGAGTGAGGCGGGCCGGGCGGCGGTGCGCCGGGGGCCGCCCGCCGCATCGTCGGGACCCGATCACCCGGCGGTGGCGGGGCCAGCCCGGCCGGCACCGTCATGCCGCGAGCGCGGCGCGCGCGGGCCGCGACAGGAGGGAGTCGTCGCGGAACCCGCGTCGCGCCGCCATCGCATCCGAACCGATGCGATCGTGCTCGTCGACACACCCCAAGGCTGCGCGCCGACCCTATGACCGGGCTATGACAGGGACTCGGATCCGCTGTGAACCCGCACCTCTGGCAACTGGAGCACGCATAGACGCCAAGAAAAAACTCGGCCCCTGAGGGGCCGAGTGGTATACCGCAAGGTTATCACGCTCGCCCGCGAGCCTCTACCAGCCGGCCGGCTTCGTGAGCGTTCCGACCCGGTCCGGCAGCTGCGCCCCCTTCACGTCGCCCGCAGTGAGCTGGTACCACCAGTGCCCACCGACCCCGTCGAGCGGGGTCCCGCCGAGCTTCCCCGCGCGGTAGTTCTTCGTCGGATTCACCGTACCGACGGGCACACGCTCTCGCGCCTGTGCGATCGGGAACGCTAGATCACTGTCATTGCTGATCACCACCGCCGCATCGACCCTTCGTTCGAGCACGTCGAGCAGCAGATGCGACGCCACGTTCACATCCGAACCCTTCTCCTCGCGTCGGGCCACCGAGGCCATGAACACCGCGTCCGGGTGGGGGCGGCCATCTCGATGCTGGATCATCATCGGCCAGCTCGGGAGCGTGAGGACCGGCCGAGCTTCCGATCGGCGACGGCGAGCGGCGCGGACGAGACCCGCGAAACGTAATTGCCCATCGCGAACTCGTCCACCGACCCCGACCGTTGCAGTGCGCGGAGATAGACGTCCTGGTCGCGCTGCCCGCTCGTGTTCGAGGCCCCGCTGATCCTGGCCGTGCAGTACACGACTCGATCGATCGTCGATCCGCCCCATGCGGATCGACGCGCAACGATCGCATCGGCGAGGCGGCGAAGATCCAGCCACCGCCACCCGGGGGTCGAGCGCGTGCACAGCCCACGCGCACCGTAGTACAGGTTGAGCCCATCGACATAGACTCCGATCCGCATACCACCAGCCTGATCACCTCAAGACGTGCGGCCGGCGCTTCAGGTCGCGCTGTGGAGAACTTGCGCGCCCAGGCATCCCGTCTCAGAGGGGGCGCACGTAGCGCAGCTCGTGCAACCCCTCGACGCTCCCGCCCTCACCGAACTTCTCGCCGCCGTCGGCGCGCCAGCCGTGCCGCTCGTAGAAGCGGATGGCGCGATCGTTGCCGTCGAGCACCCAGAGGTAGGCGTCGGTCCAGCCCGCTGCGGCGAGCTCGTGCTGCGCCCGCTCGATCAGCGCGTGACCGACCCCGCGCGCCCAGGCGTTCGGGTCGACGTAGAGCCCGGCGAGCTCGGCGAGCTCGCGGCTGTCGTCGTCTCGTCCGCCGCCGAAGCTCGCCCAGCCGGCGATCTCACCGTCGAGCTCGGCGACGAGCAGGCGGTGCGCGACCTCGCCGTAGCCGTCGGGCGCCTCCCCGAGCTGCGAACGGGTGATCCAATGCCGCCACATCTCCGTGCGCGTCTCGACGCTCTGCCGATCCAGGACGGCCTGGTCGATCAGGTCCGCGTAGGCGACCCGCCACGCGTTCACATGCACTGCGGCGACCCCGGCCGCGTCGTCGACCGTCACCCATCGGATGCTCAGCATCCGATGACGCTACCGGAGCGGTGCGCCGCGTGACGCGCACCTCAGTCGGCGCGGTCGCAGACCTTCAGTGCTCACCCGGATGCGGCGTATCTGCGATGACCCGCTTAATGGACCGTGGATCCGGGGGGAACACGCGAAAGGATCCGCACTCATGAACAAGCTCGCCAAGATCTCCGTGTCGGGCGCCCTCGTCGGCGCCTTCGTCTTCGGAATGCCGGCGATCGCCGCGCAAGCGGAAACGCCCGCTCCTCCCGCACCGGTCGGTCCGGTCGGCGACCCGAACGTTCCGACGGTGTGGACCAAGCAGAACGACTCGAGCACGCCGAGCGGGGTCAACGTCTACGTCAGTCTGTGGGGGCAGTCGGTCTACACGGATGCCGACCTCGGACCTGCCTTCGGCGGAAGCTTCGCGGACATCATCAGGGAAATTCAGCGCTCCCGCGAGCTCCTGGATCTCCCCGAGACGCTCTAGCGGCCTCGACGGACGCGCCGAAGGGCGGTGCTCCACTCGGAGCGCCGCCCTTCGCCATGCGTGCAGGGCGATGACCCCGAGGACCCACGGGCCCGCGTCATCCGCCGCACGGCAGGCGTAGCGTGGAGGCATCGGCCAGGACGGGAGGCAGCCATGCGACACGACGAGCACCTCGTGATCGAGCCGAGCGTGCTGTACGTCGGCACCCCGGTCTACCTCGTCGCCACGCAGAACGCCGACGGCACCGCGAACCTCGCCCCGGCGTCCAGCCACTGGGCGCTCGGGCGCATGCTCGTGCTCGGCCTCGAGACCGACGGGCAGTCCTACGCGAACCTCGTCGAGCGCCCGCAACTCACCGTCAACTTCCCGTCGTCGGGCCAGTGGCGCAACGTCGAACGCCTCGCCGCGGTCACCGGCCGCGACCCGGTGCCCGCAGCGAAGGCGCACCGCTACCGCACCGAGCGCCGCAAGTTCGAGCTCGCCGGCCTCACCGAGCAGCGCTCCGAGCTCGTCGCCCCGCCGCGAGTGCGCGAGGCGCCGCTGCAGTTCGAGGGCGAGGTGCGCCGGATCACCCCGGGCGTCGACCCCGGCTACGCGATGGTCGAGGTCGAGGTCGTGCGGGTGCACGCGCTGCCCGAGCTGCACGTGCCGGGCACGCAGCACATCGACCCCGGTGCCTGGCGCCCCCTGATCTACGCCTTCCGGCACTTCTTCGACCGCGGCGAGGAGCTCGGCTGGACGCGCAGCTCCCCCACCGCGGCCGGGCCGCCGGAGCTCGGGCCGCCGGCCCTCGAGCCGGAGCCCGCGAGCGCCCCGCTCGAGGAGCTCGCCCGCTGGGAGGGCTTCGGGGGTACCTGGGCGCTGCGTGAGCTCGACGCCGAGGGTGCCGTCGTGAGCCTCTGCCGCTGCGACGGCGGCGAAGAGGTGTCCAGGATCGTCTCCGCCGACCCCGCGTTCCTGCGCTGGGCGGCCGAACAGGAGGTGCAACCGTGACCGGTCTCGCCACGACGTGGTCCGCTTCGCTCGGGCTGCGCGTTCCGATCGTCGCGGCCCCGATGGGCGGGGTCGCCGGCGGCCGCTTCGCGCACGCCGTCTCGCGGGCCGGCGCGCTCGGCCTCATCGGCATGGGCAGCGCCGGATCCGCGACGAAGCTCTCGGCGCAGCTCGCCGAGTTCGAAGCGGCAGGCCGGGAGGATGCCGAGGCATCCGCGCTCCCCTTCGGGGTCGGCCTCGTCGGCTGGGGACTCCGCCGCGACCCCGAGCTGCTCGAGCTCGCCCTGGCGGCCCGCCCCCACCTCGTGTCGATCGGCTTCTCCGAGCACTTCGACTGGGTGGAGCGGGTGCACGCCATCGGCGCGCTCGCGGCCACGCAGGTGTACACCCCGGCGGAGGCCGTGCTCGCGGCCGACGCGGGTGTCGACGTCGTCGTCGCCCGCGGCAGCGAGGGCGGTGGCCACGGCGACCCGCGCATGGGCACGCTCAGCCTCCTCGATGCCGTGCTCGATGGGATCGGCGGCCGGACGACGGTGCTCGCCGCGGGCGGCATCTCCTCAGGCCGCAGCCTCGCGGCGGTGCTCGCGGCCGGCGCCGACGGCGCCTGGGTGGGCACCGCGCTGATGGCGAGCCCCGAGGCGCTGACACCGGAGTCCGCACGGCCGGTGCTGCTCGCCGCGACGGGCGACGACACCGTGAACACGAGCGCGGCGGATGCGGCGCTCGGATTGCCCTGGCCGGAGCGGTTCCCCGAGCGGGTCGTGCGCAACGCCTTCGTCGAGGAATGGGCGGGGCGGGTCGACGAGCTCCGCGGCTCGGGCGACGCGCTCGACGGGTTCCGCGCGGAGTTCACGGCCGCGAACTCGGCGGGCGACCACCGGCTCGTGCCGGTCGACGCCGGCGAGGGGGTCGGGCTGCTGCGCTCGGTGCGGCCGGTCGCCGAGATCCTCGACGAGTTCACGCGGGATGCCTCGGCCCTGCTCGGTCGCTGGGGCTGAACCCGCCGGGGGGCGCGGATTGACGCGCTTCGCCGATCGACTGGGAGAATGCTCCTCGTGAGAGCACTACTGACTGCCGGGGCGTTGTCGCTCGCGTTCACGCTCTTTCTGACGCCGGTGTTCATCCGGTTGTTCGTGCGTTTGGGGTGGGGGCAGTTCATCCGTGACGATGGGCCGCAGTCGCATCATGTGAAGCGGGGCACGCCCACGATGGGTGGGATCATCTTCATCCTGGGCACCCTGTTCGGGTATTTCGGGGCGACGCTGCTGAGCGGTGAGGGTGCGACGGCGTCGGCGTTGCTGGTGCTGTTCATGATGGTCGGGCTCGGGGTGGTCGGGTTCATCGACGATTTCTTGAAGACGCGGAAGAAGCAGAGCCTGGGCCTTGGGGGGTGGGCGAAGGTCGCCGGGCAGGTCGTGGTGGCGGGCACGTTCGCGTTGTTGGCGTTGCAGTTCCCGAATGCGCAGGGCACGACGCCGGCGGATACGAAGATCTCGTTCATCCGGGATCTGCCGTTGGACTTCATGGTGTTCGGCACGATCGCGGGGACGATCCTGTACGTGGTCTGGATCTGTCTGATCTCGACGGCCGCGTCGAACGGGGTGAACGTGACCGACGGGCTCGACGGGCTCGCCGGTGGGGCGTCGATCCTCGCGATCGGGTCGTTCGTCGTGATCGGGTTCTGGCAGTTCAACCAGGCCTGCTCCCGCCTGGCGCCCGACAACGACAACTTCGCGCGGTGCTACGAGGTCCGCGACCCCCTCGACCTCGCGATCGTCGCCACCGCCATCACCGGTGGGCTGATCGGCTTCCTCTGGTGGAACACGAACCCGGCGAAGATCATCATGGGCGACACCGGTTCGCTGGCGCTCGGCGGTGCGCTCGCGGCGTTGGCGATCGTGAGTCGTACGGAGCTGCTGCTGGTGCTGATCGGTGGGTTGTTCGTGATCGAGACGGGGTCGGTGATCGTGCAGCGGGCGTACTTCAAGCTCACGCACGGCAAGCGGATCTTCCTGATGAGTCCGATCCATCACCACTTCGAGTTGAAGGGGTGGGCCGAGGTCACCATCGTGGTGCGGTTCTGGATCATCGGCGGGCTCCTCGTCGCCGCCGGCGTCGGCAGCTTCTACCTCGAATGGCTGCAGAGCTGACGCGACGTCACCCGCGCACGACGTCACCCGCGCACGTCGCCGCGGCTCACTCCGGGCGGCGGAACACGCGGCGCATGTGGTCGCTGTCGAGGAAGTCGGCGATGCCGATGAGGATCAGGCTGAACACGATCTGCTCCGTCACCATCCAGAACGGGAACAACCCGGGGATGGCCGCCATGACGAGGGTGATCACCGGGAAGATCTTGCTGAACAGCCGAAGCCGGGAGTACGCCCAGCGGTAGCCCTTCTGCGCGCGCCAGGCGAAGTAGAACAGCGTCGCGGTCATGCCCAGCACGACGAGGATCCGCATCCACACCGGGAACGCGAGCACCGTGCCCTGCGCGAACAGCACGATCGCCACGACCAGGGCCGCGAGCCCGATGAGCAGCTCCAGGGCGAGCAGCCAGCTGATCCAGGTGAACGCGCGACGCGTGCGCGGTTGCTCGACGAGCTCGTCGTCGGCCCTCTCGCCCGCCGCGCGGCCGCCCGCGATGCGGTCGAGCTTCGTGAGCACCGGTTCGAGATCCATGGTCGCCTCCGGCTCCGACGATACGCCGCGTTGGCATGAAACCACCTAGAGTGGTGACATGGCGGCCCGCTCCGACGACGCCGTGGTCATCGAGGTCGACGGCCACGAGGTGCGACTGAGCCATCCCGGCAAGGTCGTCTTCCCCGACGCCGGCCTGACCAAGCGCGATCTCGTCGACTACTACCTCGCCGTCGCCGACGGCGCCCTCCGCGGCGCGGGCGGACGACCGATGGTGCTGAAGCGCTTCGTGAAGGGCATCGACCGCGAGGCGTTCTTCCAGAAGCGGGTGCCCGAGCAGCACCCCGACTTCATCGACACCGCGACCCTGCACTACGCCTCGGGCACCGAGGCCGAGGAGACCGTCGTGCGCGATCGCGCCGGGCTCGCCTGGGTCGTGAACCTCGGCTGCATCGACCTCAACCCGCATCCGGTGCGCGCCGAGGACCTCGACCACCCCGACGAGCTCCGGGTCGACCTCGACCCGATGCCCGGCGTCGACTGGTCGCAGATCGTCGACACCGCGTTCATCGCGCGCGAGGTGCTCGCGGAGCACGGCCTCGTCGCCTGGCCGAAGACCTCGGGCTCCCGGGGCATGCACCTGAACGTGCGCATCGAGCCGCGCTGGAGCTACCCCGAACTGCGCCTCGCAGCCGAGGCGCTCGCCCGCGAGATGGCCGATCGCGCCCCGGGCCTCGCGACGGCCCGCTGGTGGAAGGAGGAGCGCGGCGAGACCGTGTTCGTCGACTTCAACCAGAACGCGAAGGACCGCACCGTCGCCTCGGCGTACTCGGTGCGGCCGCTCGCCGACGCTCGCGTGTCGACGCCGCTCGACTGGGACGAGGTGCGCACCGCGCGGCCCGAGGACTTCACCGTCACCACGGTGCTGCGCCGCTTCGCCGAGCGCGGCGATCCCGCGGCGGGCATCGACGACGCCGCCGGATCGCTCGACGGGCTGCTCGCCCTCGCCGAACGGCTCGGCCCGGCAGAGAAGCCACCGAGAGGAGCGGATGCCTCGGGCCGCCGCACCTCGACGATGCCGCTCATCGAGCTCGCCCGCACCGAGACGAAGCCCGAGGCGCTCGCCGCCCTCGAGGAGTGGCGGGCGAGGCATCCGTCCTCCGCCGCGGCGCTGCACCCGGCCGACGTGCTCGTCGACGGCATGCGTGGGGCGAGCTCGCTCTGGTACCGCGTGCGGGTGAACCTGCAGCACGTGCCCGAGGGCGAGCGCCCGCCGCAGGAGCCGCTCATCGCCGACTACGACCCGTGGGCGGGACGGCGGCCGGACTGAGCGGGGCCGGTGCAGGAATCTTGGCTACCATGCGTTATACTGGTTATACTCGCTGCATGAAGACCGCGATCTCTCTCCCGGACCGGGACTTCGAGCGCTTCGAGCGAATCGCCGCGCGCACTGGAATGACGCGCTCCGAGTTCTACCGCCGCGCCGCGACCCGGTACGCCGACGAGCTCGAGGACACGAGTCAGTTGACCTCGATCGCCGAGGACGCGCTTCGCCGAGCCGGTCAACCTCGCGACGAGCCGATGCTCGAGGCCGTCCGGCGGGCCATTCAGAACGACGACGAATGGTGAGCCTGGCCCGCGGCGATGTGGTCTGGGCCGACTTCGGCGAGCCGCGGGGCTCCGAACCGGCGAAGGTGCGACCCGCGATCGTCTTCCAGGACGACTGGCTGATGGCCACGTCGATCAACACCGTGCTGATCATTCCGTTGACCTCGAACCTGGCCCAGGAGGCGTTCCCGGGCAACGTGCTGATCCCGGCCGTGGCGAGCGGACTCGACAAGGACTCCGTCGCACTCGTGACGCAGCTCGGGCCGGTTGGACGCGAGTATCTCCAGACGTACCCGACCGGACGGCTCCCGGCGTATCTCTTGAGCGAGCTCGGGGCGGGCGTCCGATTGGTCACCGGCTGCTAGAGCCGGCCCACGTGATGCGGACGTCGGTGGTCGGTGGCAGGCTGGAGGCGATCCGGGGAGGCAGCATGTGCGGAAGGTTCGTGGTCTCGCAGCAGGCCGACGATCTCACCGAGGTGTTCGAGGCCGAAGACGACTTTCCCGACTGGCGGCCGAACTACAGCCTGGCGCCCACCGACACCATCCCGATCGTGCGCGAGCGCGCCGACCGCGAGACGGGCGCCTTCGTGCGGCGGCTCGAGCCCGCGGTGTGGAACTTCCACCCCTCGTTCATGAAGGAGTCGAAGCGGCCGCAGTTCAACTCCCGCATCGAAACCGTCGCGACGAACGGGCTGTGGAAGGGCGCGTTCGCCCAGGGCCGCTGCATCGTGCCGATGCGCGGCTACTACGAGTGGACGGGTGAGCCCGGCAAGAAGCAGGCGCACTACCTGCACGGCGAGAGCGAGCTGCTCGCGGCCGCCGGCATCTCGACCGCCAGGCGGCTCGACGACGGCAGCTGGCAGGTCTCGGCGTCGATCATCACGCGCGAGGCACGGGATGCCTCGGGCGAGATCCACGAGCGCATGCCCGTGTACCTCCCGCTCGACGAGGTCGAGCGGTACCTCGATCCGGCGAAGCTCGACGCGGGCGGCATGCAGGCGATGGTCGACTTCCTGCTCGAGGCATCCGACCGCGTCGCGCCCACTATCCGCGAGTACGAGGTCGACCGCCGGGTCAACTCCCACCGCGCGATCGACCCGCACGACCCAACGCTGATCGAGCCGCTCCCCGCCGACTGAGGCGGTCGCGGGCGGGGTATCGCCCGTGTATGCGGATTCCGAGACGGCCCGGCAACGGGCGCTGCGGTCGACTCGTCGTATGCGAACCCATCACGACTCCGTCACCCGCCGCCGCCGCGTCGCCGTGCTCGGCGCCCTCGCCGCCGTGCTCGCCTTCGTGGCCGTCGGCGCCGCGCTCCTCGGGGCCGCGGCGGCGACCGGCGGCGGCATGTCCGGCATCGGCGCGGGAGGAATCGGCGCTCCCGCGGAAGAGGCGCAGCAGGCCGGCGGCGACCCCGGCGACGGCACCATCGACGAATCCGACGGGTACATTCCCGAGGGGGAATGGATCTCGCTCGACGACGAAGTGCCCGCGATCACGCTGCTCGACGGCGAGCTGCTGGCGGCCGTCCGCGCCGCCGCCGCGGACGCCGCGAACGACGGCATCGAGTTCCGCATCACGAGCGGCTGGCGCAGCGCCGAGTACCAGCAGCAGCTGCTCGACGACGCGGTGCTCGAGTACGGCAGCCTGGAGGAGGCGCGCCGCTTCGTGAGCACCCCCGAGGGCTCGAACCACGTCACCGGCCGGGCGATCGACATCGGCCCCACCGACGCCGACAGCTGGCTCTCGCAGCACGGCGCCGACTACGGCCTCTGCCAGACGTACGCGAACGAGATGTGGCACTTCGAGCGCTCGACCGAGCCCGGCGGCGAGTGCCCGGCGATGCTCCCGGACGCCTCGTGAGCCGGCTCGACCGTCTCGGCGTCGCCGGGTCCGCGCTGGCACTGCTCGTGCTGGGCGTCTGCGCCGCGCCGGTGTTCGCCGTCTGGCTCATGCTCCCACTCGTGCCCGCGGTCGCGATGTTCGCCCAGCTGTGGGGGCTGTTCTAGGCGGGCCGCTGCGCGCGACGGTGCGCACGGCTCGCCCAGAACAGCACCGGGATGAGCACGAGCGAGAGCACGCCGCCGCCGAGGGCCAGCACCGCGTAGCTCGACGCCGCCATCACGACGCCGGACATCACGCCGCCGCCGGCGCCGGCCAGGGCGATCAGCACGTCGATCGTGCCCTGGGTGCGCGCCCGGTTCGCCGGCACGGTGGCGTCCACGACGAGCGCGGTGCCGGCGATGAGGCCGAAGTTCCAGCCCAGGCCGAGCAGCACGAGCGCGAGGATCAGCAGCCCGAGCGAGTCCGCCGGGGCGACGGCCGCCACCACGCCCGCCGCCAGCAGCGTCACGCCCGCGGCGATCGCCATCGGCGTGCGGCCCAGCCGGTCGACGAGCACGCCCGTGACGAGCGAGGGCAGGTACATCGCGGCGATGTGCAGGCCGATGACGAGGCCGACCTCGCTGAGGCCGTGGTGGTGGGCGCGCATGTGCACCGGCGTCATCGTCATGATCGCGACCATCGCGATCTGCGTGAGCACCATCACGGTCGCGCCCGCGTACGCGCCGGGCCTCGGGCGGGCGGGCGGGGGCGCAACGCTGGACGCGGCGGGAGCGGATGCCTCGGCCGCAGCGGATGCCTCGGCGGGAGCGGGCGCCTCGGCATCCGGCAGCCGGCGAGCGAGCAGGAAGGGGTCGGGCCGCAGCAGCGCGAGCAGCACCGCACCCGCCGCGACGTAGGCGGCCCCGCCGAGCAGGAACGGCCCCGCGAGCGCCGGGATGCCCCAGGATTCGGCGAGCCGGCCGAGCGGCTCGACCAGATTCGGGCCGGCGACCGCGCCGAGCGTCGTCGACACCATCGCGATGCTGACGGCGGTGCCGCGGGTGCGCGGCGTCGCGAGGTCGGCGCCCGCGTACCTCGCCTGCAGATTGGTCGCGGTGCCCGCCCCGTAGACGAAGAGCGAGAGGAACAGCAGCGGCACGTTGTCGGCGATGGCGGCGACGACGACGCCCGCCGCGCCGATGCCGCCCGCGGCGAAGCCGAGGCCGAGCCCGAGTCGACGTCCCCGGCGCTGGGTGACCCGGCCGACGAGGAATGCGGCGAGCGCCGAGCCGAGCGTGAACAGCGCCGTCGGGACGCCGGCGAGCCCGTCGCTGCCGAGCACCTCCTGCGCGAGCAGCGCTCCCACGGTCACGCCGGCGGCGAGGCCGGCGCCGCCGAGCACCTGGCTCGCGACCACGACCGCGAGCGTGCGGCGCTGCAGCCGGCGGCGGAACTCGTCGTCGGCGGCGACCTCGCGGGCGAGCCGGTCGAGCGCGGCGCTCACGTCTGAACCGCGCTCACGTCTGGACCGCGGCGATGGGCTCCGTGGTGGGCTGCTCGGATCCGCCGGCCGGTTCGACCGTGAGCCCGACGACCATGCCGTCGACGAAGTCGCCCTCCAGCACGCGCCAGCTGTTCGCGCCGACGAGCCCCGCGGGCGCCGGCCCGGCCTCGTCGATGTACCAGAGCTCGTAGTCGTGCGTGGAGCCGAGCTCGGGCAGGCCGTCGGCCATGACCGCACTGCGCCCGAGTTCGGCCGACCAGAGCACGGTCACCTCGCCGCCGCCGGACACCTCGACCGTCTGCCGCTGCGCGTCCGGCGCCGCCTCGAGGGCGGCGAGCTCGCGCTGCGCACCCCAGCCGTTCGGGCCGGACCAGCCGATCCCGATCACCACGCCGATCGCGAGGATCGCGACAGAGGCCGCGGCGGCCAGCGACGCGACGAGGCGACGTCGCCGGCGACGGGCGGCGAGCTCGTCGACGGGCGGCTCGGATGCCTCGGACACGGGCGAGGGCGCAGCGATGGGCTCGGGCGCCGCGACGGGCTCGGCGAGCGGTTCGGCATCCACCGCCGGCAGCTGCGGCGTCTCGTCGAGCCGCGCGAACAGCCCGGCCTTGAGCGAGGGCGGCGGCGCGATCTCAGGCGTCTCGGCACCGAGCCCGGCGGCGACGGCGCGGAAGCCGTCGACCTCGGCCCGGAGTTCGGGAGATCGGGCGAGCTCGGCCTCGAAGCGGCGCAGCTCGTCGCCGTCGAGCGCGTCGAGCGCGTAGGCCGCGGCGAGCGCGCGGAGCACCTCGTCGGGTTCGGTCATGAGGTCACCCCCAGCAGGTGGCGCAGCCGGATCATGCCGTCGCGCAATCGGGTCTTCACCGTGCCGAGGGGCAGGTGGAGCGCGTCCGCGATCTCCGACTGACTCTTCCCCTCGTAGTAGGCCATGGCGAGCGCGGTGCGTTGCGCCTCGCTGAGCTCGCCGAGCGCGGCGCTCACGCGTTCGTGCTCGACGCTGAGCTCGACGCGTTCCTCGACGTCCTCGGCTGGCGTGGCGAGCTCGCGGATGCCGGCGCGGAGGTCGCGCTCGGCGCTCGCCTGCGCGGAGCGCACCCGGTCGACCGCCCGCCGGTGCGCGATCGTCAGGAGCCAGGCGACGGCGGCGCCGCGGCTCGCATCGAAGCGCGCCGCCTGCTGCCAGACCTCGAGGAACACGTCCTGCGTGACCTCCTCCGCCTGGGCCGCGTCGACCAGGATCCGCCGCACGAGCCCGAAGACCCGCGGGGCGGTGCGGTCGTACAGTTCGCCGAACGCGGCCCGGTCGCCGCCGGCCGTGCGCGCGAACAGCACGTCGATCGACGGCTCCCCGCTGCTGCCCTCACCGACGCTCACCCGACCAAGCATGGCAGACCCCCGGCCGAGCGTCGCCCGGCCGACCCGAGGTCGGTCCAGCAGCTGGGTCATCCGAAGGTGAAGGAGTAGGCCTGCACGTCGCCCTCGACCGTGACGTCGAGGGTGCCGCGCTCAGGCGAGTCGGACTGGTGGACGGCGTACGAGCGGGGGACGCCGGAGATCTCGATCCGCTGCGTCGTCCCGCCGTCGCGGACGGTGATGGTGCCCTCGCCGCCGAGCACCATGCGCACCTCGCTCGCGAGGTACGAGAGCCGCACGGCGGCCTTCCCGCCGTCGGCCGGCGCGATCGACTGGGTGTCGAGCGCCCACGCGCCGTCGAGGGCGAAGCGGTCGTCGGCGAGCTTCTCGGGGAAGGCGAACGAGCTCGTGCTGCGCCGGTATGGCTCCTCGCCGCCGAAGTTCGCCTGCTTCGTGGTGCCGAGGAAGGTCTCGGGTGTGGTCGAACCGGCGTCGGGCGTCTCGTCGGCGACCTCGGTGGCCACGGGCAGGGCGACTCCCGGGTCCGCGACCTGGAGGAGCTGCCGGATGAGCCGCTCGGTGTCGGCGTAATGGCCCTCGCCGAAGGAGACCTGGCGCACGACGCCGTCGGCGTCGACGAGGTAGTGCGCGGGCCAGTAGCGGTTGCGGAAGTTCGTCCACGTCGCGAGGTCGTTGTCGAGCGCGACGGGGTAGTCGATGCCGAAGTCGCGGATGCCGGCCTCGACGTTGCGCGGTTCCTTCTCGAAGGCGTACTCGGGCGAGTGCACGCCGATCACGCTGAGCCCGGCGTCGCGGTACGCCTCGTCCCACGCGACGACGTGCGGGATCGAACGCTGGCAGTTGATGCAGGAGTAGGCCCAGAAGTCGATGAGCACGACCCGGCCGCGGAGCTCGTCGAGGTCGACGGCGGCGCCGTCGGGCGTGTTGAACCACTGCTGGATGCCGCGGATCGACGGCACGGGTCCGCAGGACTCGAGCTCGGCGGCGCCATTGGTGCACTGGTCGAGCTGGCGGTTCTCGTCGGTGACGAGGCCGCCGAGGTCGAGGGCCTGGGTGACCTCCTCGGACTGCGCGAGCTGGCGCTGCAGGTCGCCCGTGTAGTCGGGCACGAGCCGCTGCAGCGCGCCGGGCAGGTCGAAGACGAGGCCCACGGCGAGCGCGATCATGACGATGCCGCCGGTGATCCGCACGCCCCGCTGGTGCTTGCGGAACGCGGCGACGCGCTCGGCGACCCGACGGCCGGCGAGCGCGAACAGCAGCAGGGGCGCCGCGGCGCCGAGCGCGAAGGTCACGGTGAGCACGATCGTCTCGACCCCGATGCGGCCGGTCGAACCGGCGACGGTGATCGCGGCGAGCACAGGCCCCGCGCAGGGCACGTAGACGGTGCCGAGCACGAGGCCGAGGATGAAGCCGTTGCCCTCGGTGCCGACGCTGCGCCGCGGGATCCACGCGAAGGGCTTCTCGAGCAGCTCCTCGAAGCGCGGCACGATGAGGCCGACGCCGATGAGCACGAGCACGACGAGGCCCGCCCAGCGCAGCACGTCCTGCGGCAGGCCGAGCAGGCCCAGCACGAGCGAGCCGGCGAGGGTGATCAGGCTGAAGCTCACGACGAGGCCGGCGATGACGAGGTAGGGCCGCCAGCGGCTCGGGCCGGGAGGGGCGGCGGACGGGACGCCGTCGGGGTCGACCGCGGTCCCCGTGGCGCTGCGGGCGCTCTGCGCGCCGCCCGAAAGCAGGATCACGGGCAGCACGGGCAGGATGCACGGCGAGATCCCGGTGATGAGACCGCCGGCCAGGCCGATCAGGGCGAGCGCGATCATGGGGTCCCTCGATTCAGCTGGGCGACGGGTGGGCTGCCAGGGATTCGGAGCGGACGCCGGATCGGATGGCTCGGCGAGGCGGCCGACGCGGTGCCGGGCGGGTGCCGGCGAGGTGCCGGCGAGGTGCCGGTGAGGCATCCGCGATCCGTCCAATCCGATCGGCGGATGCCTCCGAATCCCCCGTGTCGGCCAGAACCGGGCCGACGCATCCGAAGGAGGAAGTCCATGCGCACGATCCGCACTCGCACCGCATCCGCCCTCGTCGCCCTCGCGGCGATCACCTCGCTCGGCCTCGCCGGGTGCAGCATGGGCGGCTCGTCCACTCCCAGCGAGGAGTCGACGCCGAAGACGGAGTCGACTCCCTCGGCCGAGTCGATGGAGACCGACCCCGCCGCCGACCTCGTGGGCTCCGGCTGCGCGGCCTACGCCGAGCAGGTGCCCGACGGCGCCGGCTCGATCGTCGGCATGTCGCAGGACCCGGTCGCCGTCGCGGCCTCGAACAACCCGCTGCTGACGACGCTCGTCGCGGCGGTCTCCGGTCAGCTGAACCCCGACGTGAACCTCGTCGACACGCTGAACGGCGACGAGTTCACCGTGTTCGCGCCCGTCGACGACGCCTTCGCGAAGATCGACCCGGCGACGATCGAGTCCCTGAAGACCGACTCGGCGACGCTCACCTCGATCCTCACGTACCACGTCGTGCCCGGTCAGCTCTCGCCCGACGAGGTCGTCGGCACGCAGACCACGGTGCAGGGCGGCACGGTCGAGGTGACTGGCTCGGGTGACTCGCTCAAGGTCAACGACGCCAACGTGATCTGTGGCGGCGTGCACACCGCCAACGCGACCGTCTACCTCATCGACGGCGTGCTGATGCCCCCGATGTGATCCCGGCCTGCGTCGGCAGCACGACGCACACGCCCCGCATCGGGAGCCCCGAGTTCATCGGGAACCCCCGAGTTGCCCGACTTTCATGGAAGTCGGGCAACTCGGTGTTCTGGGCGCCGCTCACTCGATGGCGTCGTCCGTGCGCTCGCGCTTCGTCGTCGCGCCGCGCTCGGGGATGAGCGCGTAGTCCGTCAAGAGCTCACCGATCTGGGTGCCGTCGAGCTTCGCGAACAGCCGCTCGCGGAGGAACTTCGGCCCCGGGAGCCCCACCTCCGCGCCGTCGCGCAGCCGGCTCGTCGCGTTCAGCAGCCAGCGCACGTCGTACGTCGAGCCGAACACCTCCGGCACGCCGCGGTCGACGCCCAGCAGCTGGTACGCGGCCTCCATCCCCGTGCGCACCGAGTACTCGGTGGTGAAGATGCAGTCGCGAGTGGTCTCGGCGAACTGCCCGATGAAGGCGAAGTTCTGCGCGCCCGCCGGCACCACCGCGGGCCGGTCGCCCGCCTCCCGCGGCATGAAGAACGAGGTGACGTACGGCATCATCACCGGCACGCAGCTCGCGGCCTCCGCGGCGAGCCCGTCGATCTCCTCGACCGGGACGCCGAGGTGGTAGAGCCACTCGCGGGTGATCTCCTCACCCGTCGACTCCTGCAGCGTCTTGCCCGTGTAGTCGCCCGGCACGTCGACGATCAGGCCGTACACCCAGACCACGATCTGGTCGGCGGGCTGCTGCTTGAAGTGCGGCTGCCGGTTCACGGTCCAGCTCATCAACCACGCCGAGTCGCGCGCGGTCACGATGCCACCCGTCACGACCCTGCCGCTGAACGGATCGCGCTTCGCGATGCGGCGGATGTACTCGGGGATCCGTTCGTCGAGCGTCGTGACCGTCGCCGACTCCCACTTGGTCTTCGCGATGTCGCCGCAGAAGACCTCGGGACGGCCGAAGGACGGATGCTTCGCCGCGATGTTCTGCCAGAGCGCCCAGCCCGCCGCCGGGGACTCGTCGAGCTTCGCGGGCGTGTGCTGGTCGCCCTCGTCGGAGTTCTCGGTGAGGCCGCCGATGGTCGCGAGCACGAGGTCGTCGTCGCCGAGGTCGACGCCGCCTTCTGCGCCGTCCTGCACCCAGTGGATGCGGGTCGCGCGCTTCGAGGCATCCGCCCCCTCCCCGTCGATCGCGAAGTCGATGTCCGTGACCTGCGTGTCGAAGTGGAAGGTGACCCCCTGGTCGAGCAGCCAGCGGTACATCGGCAGCACGAGCGATTCGTACTGGTTGTACTTCGTGAACTTGAGCGCCGAGAGGTCGGGCAGCCCGCCGATGTGGTGCACGAAGCGGTGCAGGTAGAGCTTCATCTCGAGCGCGGAGTGCCACTCCTCGAAGGCGAACATGGTGCGCCAGTACAGCCAGAAGTTGCTCTCGAGGAAGTCCTTCGAGAACACCTCGTCGATGCGCTTGCGCTCCATCTCCTCACGGGTGGCGAGGAAGATGCGCACGATGTCCTTCTGCGCGGTGTCGTTGAGCCCGAAGAGGTTGTTCGTGTGCGCGTCCTGCCCCTGCTGCTCGGTGACGCGGCAGAGCGAGAAGTTCGGGTCGTCCTTGTTGAGCCAGAAGAACTCGTCGAGCACGCTCGCGCCCTCGATCTCGAGCGACGGCACCGTGCGGAACGCGTCCCACAGGCACTCCATGTGGTCTTCCATCTCGCGCCCGCCGCGGATGACGAAGCCCTTCGCAGGCTTCTTGATGCCGTCGAGCGCGCCGCCCGGCAGCGGCAAGCGCTCGAGGATCGTGATGCGCTCCCCCGGCAGCTGGCCGTCGCGGATCATGAAGAGCGCGGAGGACATGGAGGCGAGCCCCGCCCCCACGAACCACGCCGACGCCCGCTCGGATCGCTCCGGCTTGCGCGGCCTCGCGAATGCCTCGTAATTGCCCGTGCTGTAGTACATGCGTCTCCCCCCGGAACGTCGCGTCGCGACGATGCGCGGCGCATCCTGCTCCCCACGCTAACCCGGTTCGCGCGGATTGCACCCGCGGGTTCGCTGAGCCGCCCTGGTTCGCTGAGCCCCTGGTTCGCTGAGCTCGTCGAAGCGGCGGCCCGTTCCCTTCGACAGGCTCAGGGAACCGGGGGCGCGGAGGCGCGGGGCACGAGGCGGTACGGCGCCTGCTCGACGCGCGGCGGCGAGTCGGGGTCGTCGACGAGCCGCAGCACCGAGGCGACGGCGAGCCGGGCGAGCTCGCCGAGATCGGGCGCGATGCTCGTCAGCGGCGGCACCGTGTACGCCGACTCCGGGGCGTCGTCCCAGCCGACGACCGCGACGCGGCCGGGCACGTCCACCCCCGCCTCCCGCAGCGCGCGCAGCGCACCGATCGCGAGCAGGTCGTTCGCGCAGACAAGGCCGTCGAGCCCCGCGAGGCCGTCCGGCCCGGCGAGCAGCCCCCGCACCCGCGCGTGGCCCTCCTCGCGGGAGTAGTCGCCGTCGGGCGAGCGCTGATCCCACGGCGACACCTCGAGCAGGTGCCGGGGGTCCGCGTCGAGCCCGGCCGCGCGAAGCGCCGTGCGGAACCCCTCGAGGCGCAGGTCGGCGGCGGCGGCGCCGCTCGAGGCATCCGGAACCGTGCCGAGGAAGCCGAGCGTGCGCCGACCCGCGGCGATGAGGTGCGCGGTCGCGTCACGCGTGCTCGTCACGCTGTCGACGACGACGCGGTCGACCCGGGCGGCGCGGATGCGTTCGCCCAGCACGACGAGCGGGGTGCGACCGCGGGCCGCCATCAGCTCCTCGTCGCCGATCGACATGGCCGACAGCAGGATGCCGTCGCTCAGCAGGGTGCGGTACCCGGATGCCGCGCGCAGCTCCCGCTCGGGATCGCCGTGGGTCTCGTCGACGACCACGTCGTAGCCGACCGCCTCCGCCGCGGTGACGACGGCGTGCGCCAGCTGGGCGAAGTACGGCAGCGAGAGGAACGGCACCGAGAGGGTCAGCAGATTGCTGCGCCCGACGCGCAGCTGCCGCGCCGCGAGCTGCGGGCGGTAGTCGAGCTCGGCGACGGCGGCCTCGACCCGGGCGCGCGTCGCGGCGCTCACGGGCGCCTTGCCGCTGATCACGTTCGAGACGGTGCGGTACGAGACGCCGGCGATGGCCGCGACGTCCTTCAGCGTCGGCCCGGCCGAGCGACGGGGGCTCACCAGCGGTTCCGCACGTCTTCGGCCCAGCCGAGCAGGCCGTCGAGCTCGATGCGCTCGCCGCCGGCCTCGACCCAGCCCGAGTAGTGGCCGAAGCACTGGTGCCCGTGCGAGCCGAACACGCCGAGCTCGGTCGCGCTGACCCGGTCCCAGAACGGCTCGAAGCGCAGCTCGGCGCTCGCGCCGTGAATGCGCCAGGGTGCGAGCCAGTTCCGTTCGTCGTACTCCCAGTCGAGCTCCTCGCTGAGCTTGCGGAGCCGGCCGTCGACGACGATCGCGTTCTCGGTGGAGCCGGTGCCGTCGGTCCACTTGCCGCCGAGCTGCAGTCCGACGACGCGGTCGCCGACGCGGCCCGAGGCGGCGCCCCAGTTCCACACCATGCGGTAGGGCCAGCGGCCCCGGCCGTGATCGAGCACCGCCCAGCTCTCGCCGAGCGGCAGCTCAACGATCTCGGGGGCGCCGAGCTCCGGCGCGTCGAGCTCGAGCCGACCGCGCGCGGGGCGGGCGACGTCCTTCACCGTGTACTGGAACCGTCGCTTCGACCACGGCACCACGACCCCGAGCCGCTCGTGACCGGCCGGCAGCTCGGCCAGGATCTCGATGCGGGCGCCCAGCACCTCGGCGCGCAGCAGCGTGCCTTCGGCGGTCTCCTCGAGGTCGATCGCGAGGTGCTTCGCCCGCGCCCGGGCGGGGCCGTCGCCGAGGGAGGCGGGCAGGGTCGCCCCGCGGCCGAACGGCACGATCGCCCCGCGGTCGAGGGTGCGCCCGGTGCGCCGGTCGTGCACGAGCACGCCGTGCACCGCCGCATAGTCGATCGAGGAGACCGTGAGCGCCACGAGATGGGTCGGCGTCGTCACCGCCCAGTACTCCCAGCGCTTGTTGCGCCCCCAGCTGCGCCGGCCGTCGATGCCCGAAGTGTCGTGCAGGGGCGTGCGCGTCCAGCCGACCGCGGCCGGGTTCAGCCGGTTGTCGGCGCCGCGCAGCGCGACGGGGGCGGTGAGCTCACGCTCGGTGATCGTGCGAGGCATCCTGGGCCTTTCTCGTGGGGTGCGGCGCGGGCGCGACCGCCGTCGCGAAGCGGGCGGCGAGCTCGGCGTTCACCTCGCGCACGCGGTCGGCGTGCAGCTTCCGCACCGTGCGGTCGGCCGTGAGGAGCCCGTTCAGCTCGTCCTCGACATCGGCGAGCTGGGTGTAGACGTAGCCGCCGAGCCCGGCGTCGATCGCGGGGGCGATCTCGTCGCGGTGCAGGGCGACGAAGGCCTCGGTGAGCTCGTCGACGCCGGCGTATCGACGGTAGCCGAACTCGCGCGGCCCGAACTCGTGGCCCGGCAGGCGCAGGCTGTAGCCGCCGTACTCCGAGACGACGATCGCCCGCCGCTCGCGCCGCCAGCCGCGCTCGGGACGGAGCTTGCGGAAGTACACGTGCAGGCTGCGCAGGTCGCCGCCGCCCTGGTCGTGCCAGCCGCTCGCGTGGTCGATCACCCGGTCGGGGTCGAGCTCGCGCAGCCGCGCGGTGACGGCGAGCGCATCGAACTGCCCCCAGCCCTCGTTGAACGGCACCCACACGGCGATGCTCGGGGCGTTGCCGAGCAGGCGGACCGTCTCCTCGAGCTCCGCCAGGAACTCGGCGCGCCCCTCGGCGTCCTGCCGGCCGAATCTGCGATGCCGCCGGTCGTCGAGCCGCAGCGGCAGCTTCACCGGCAGCGTCACGACGGCCGGGTGGTAGCGGCGTCCGCCGTTCACGAAGTCCTGCCAGACGAGCATGCCGAGCCGGTCGCAGTGGTGGTACCAGCGCAGCGGCTCGATCTTGATGTGCTTGCGCAGGGCGGTGAAGCCGAGCGCCCGCATCTCCTCGATGTCGTGCACGAGCGCCGCGTCGGACGGCGGCGTGCAGAGGCCGTCGGGCCAGTAGCCCTGGTCGAGCACGGCGGCGTGCAGGATCGGCTCGCCGTTCAGCACGAGCCGCGGTCGGCCGTGCGCGTCGGGCGCGATGCCGACGGAGCGCATGCCGAAGTAGCTCTCGACGCGGTCCTCGCCGAGCCGCACCTCGAGCTCGTAGAGGAAGGGGTCGTCGGGGTGCCAGCGGCGCGGCTGCGGCACCGGCAGGCGCAGGGGCTCGCCGACGGGGCCGGTGACCCGCGCGACCTCGCAGCCGGCGGCGCGCACGATCACGCTCGCCTCGAGCGGAGCGGATGCCTCGAGTGGAGCGGATGCCTCGGGCCATCCGCCCGCGTCGACGACGAGCTCGACCGCCTCCGCGTCCAGCAGCGGCCGCACCCGCAGCGCCGCGACGTGCACCGCCGGAACCCGCTCGAGCCACACCGTCTGCCAGATGCCCGAGTGCGCGGTGTACCAGATGCCCCCGCGCCGCAACGCCTGCTTGCCGCGCGAGTGGAACGAGGTGTCGCTCGGGTCGACCACGTCGACGACGAGCTCGTGCGGCTCGCCGTCGCCGAGCTGCGCGGTCACGTCGAGCGTGAACGGCAGATAGCCGCCGCGGTGCCCGCCCACCTGCACTCCGTCGACGAGCACCCTGCAGCGCTGATCGACCGCGCCGAAGTGCAGCAGCACCCGGCCGCCACGGGCCCCGCCCTCGAGCCGAACCGTGCGCCGGTACCAGAGGTGCTCGTCGGGCTGCAGCTGCCGGCCGACGCCGGAGAGCTCGGCCTCGGGCGAGAACGGCACGACGATCTCGCCGTCCCACTCGCGCGGCTCGAGGGCGTCGCCGGTGACCGCGTACGCCCAGCGGCCGTTGAGGTTCTGCCAGTGCTCGCGGACCAGCTGCGGGCGCGGATACTCCGGCAGCGGGTGGTCGGGGTCGAGGTCGTCGGCCCAGGGGGTGCGCCGGCTCATCCGCGGTCCGCCATGACGGGTTCCGTGCGACGCAGGACCCGCGCGCGCAGGGCGATGCCGAGCGGCACGAGCAGCAGCACGACGGCCGCCGCCGCGAAGATCTCCGGGCCCGGCACCGGATGCGCGACCCCGAGCTCGACGTAACGGTGCGCCGAGCCGGAGATGACGGCCGCGCCGATCGCCGGCCCGATGATCATCGGCAGCATGACGGCCAGGATCATGCGCGCGCCCTGCACGCCGCCCGCTCGGTCCGCGGGCGTGTGGTCGCGAGTCAGTGCGGACACCGCGGCGATCGAGCCCATCATCCCGGCCATCATCACGGTGGCCGCGGCGATGACGCCGACGGCGTCGCGCACGAAGATCATCGCGAGGAGTCCCGCCGCGAAGGCGGCGACGGCGTACGGCAGCACGCGCACCTTGCCGAAGCGGTCGATGAGCCGCCCGCCCACGACGCTCAGCGCGGAGGCGAGCAGCAGCACGACGCCGAGCACGATCGCGTAGCCGTCGAGCTCGAGCGAGTAGCGCAGGTAGATGAGCACGTAGGGCAGGAACACCTGCGAGCTGACCCCGATCACGCCCCAGATCGCGAGCGTCGCGAACAGCGCGGGCTCGCGCCGCACCGTCGCGGGCCGGAGCCCGTCCACCACGGCCTTGAGCACGCCGTGCTCGTGCCGGGCGACGCCGCGGTCGCGCACCAGGAACCACGCCGCGACGCCGGTGGCGGCGGTCAGGCCGCCGACGATCCCGAAGAAGAGCTCCCAGCGCCCCTCCTGCGTGAGCGGGTCGAGCAGGGCGAAGACGAGCAGCATCCCGACGAGGGGCATGACCGCGAGCCAGCCGTCGACGCGCCCGCGGTTCGCGGGCACGGTGGAGTCGGTGACCCAGGCCGCGAAGGCGGCGTCGTTGGCACCGGAGCCGATGAAGCTCATCACGCAGTCGAGGGCGATGATCGCGATCACGGCGGTCGCGACGGTCGCCCCGGCGCTCGCGACGGCGGATGCCTCCCCGCCGGCCGCGCCCGCAGCGCCAGCGCCGACCAGGCCGAAGGCGGCGGTCACGAGCCCCCAGGCGATGTAGCCGATCGCGATGAACTCGCGGCGGCGGGCGAGGCGGTCCGACCAGGCGCCGAAGAGCAGCGTGGCGGCGGTCGCGGCGATCGCGCTGAGCGCGACCATCCAGGCGATGACCGCCGGATCGGTCGAGATGGTGTCGTAGACGAACACGTTGAGGTACATGTTCTCGATGACCCAGGCGAGCTGGCCGACGAGGCCGACGACGAGCACCGCCGTCCAGGTGCGGGCGCCGAGCGGCGCGGGGGAAGCCATGGCTCGGGGACTCCTTGCGGTCGGGCGGGGCTGACCCGGGTTTCAACGTTGAAATCACGGGAACCCTAGCAGCTTGCCCAACTTTCATGAAAGTTGGGCAAGTCGGAAGCGCAGCTCACATCGGAGACCCAGTTCCCGAGTTGCCCGACTTTCATGAAAGTTGGGCAAGTCGGGGCTGGAGGTCGGGCTCAGGGGGTGGAGACGGCGGCGGCCAGGCGCTCCTCGGCCCGGCCGAGGTGCTCGGCGAGCACGGCCACGGCGGCCTCACCGTCGCCGGCCGCGATGAGCTCGAGGATGCGCTCGTGCTCGGCGAGGATCGTGTCGACCGAGATCAGTCCACGGCCCTGCACCTGCGCCATGCACTGCCGCACCTCCTCGATGAGCGAGCGGTAGGCGCGGCTCGTGCGCTCGCTGCCGAGGGCGTCGACGATCGCCGAGTGGAACCGCAGGTCGGGGTCGACGATGTCGACGCTCGAGCCGCCGAGGTGCGCGGCGATCTCGGCATCCGCCTCGGCCGCGGCATCCGGCCGCCTCCGCTCCCCCGCGAGTTCGCGGATCGCGGCGCTCTCGATGCGGCGCCGCGTGCGGTAGACGTCGCGCACCGCGTCGGCGTCGAGCCGGCGCACCCTCGCGCTGCGGTGCGCGGTGCGTTCGAGCACGCCCTCGCCCACGAGCTTCTCGATCGCGGCCTTGGCGCTCGGCCGGGCGACGGCGAAGCGGGCGGCGACCCAGGCCTCGGTGACCGGGCGGTCGGGTTCGAGCTCGCCGCCGATCGCGGCCGCACGCAGCGCCTCGGCGACGGCGTCGACCACGCCGGTGACCCGGATCCCCTCGACCATGCGCTCGCCCTTCCGCCGCGCGTCAGTATACTTGTCCGACCATCTCGGTATACTTGTCTAACAATCTGGAGCACCTAATGTCGCCTGCCGCCGTCGCCAGCGTCCTCGACTCCGCCCTCCTCGGCGAGCGCGTCACGGTGAGCCAGCGCTCCATCGACCGCTTCGCGAAGGCCCACGACGCCTCGCACTACCTCTTCGTACCCGAGGCCGTCGTCACCCCGGGCGACGCCGAGGCGGTCGCGGCCGTGTTCGCCGCCGCGCGGGCCGCCGGCCGCAGGATCACCTTCCGCTCCGGCGGCACGAGCCTGTCCGGCCAGGGCGTCACCGACGAGCTGCTCGTCGACACCCGCGCGCGCTTCCGGGGCATCCGCGTCGGCGACGAGGGACGCACCGTCCGCGTCGAACCCGGCGCCACCGTGCGCCAGGTGAACCAGCGGCTCGCGCGGCACGGCCGCAAGCTCGGCCCCGACCCGGCAAGCGAGATCGCCTGCACCATCGGCGGCGTCATCGCCAACAACTCGAGCGGCATGGCGTGCGGCATCACCCAGAACGCGTACCGCACGATCGCCTCGCTCCGGCTCGTGCTGCCGAGCGGCACCGTGCTCGACACGGGGGCGCCGGATGCGGCCGAGCTCCTCGCCGCCCGCGAGCCCGAGCTGCACGCCGGCCTGCTGCGACTGCGCGAGCGCCTGCTCGCCTCCCCCGCCTCGGTCGAGCGCGTGCGGCAGCAGTTCTCGATGAAGAACACCATGGGCTACGGCCTGAACGCCCTGCTCGACTTCGCCGAGCCGCTGCGCATCCTCGAGCACCTCGTCGTCGGCAGCGAGGGCACCCTCGCCTTCGTCGCCGAGGCGGTGTTCGACACCGTGCCGCTGCTGCCCCGCGCGGCGACCGCGCTGCTCGTGCTTCCCTCGCTGCGCGAGGCCACGGCCGCGCTGCCCGGGCTCGTCGCGACGGGCGCGGCGACGATCGAGCTGATGGATGCCACGTCCCTCCTCGTCGCCCAGCGGGCCGCCGACGTGCCCGCGCAGATCGCCGCCCTCGCGGTCGAGGGGCACACCGCCCTGCTCGTCGAGTACCAGGCCGAGACCGCCGAGGCGCTCGACGCCGCGCTGGCCGGCGCCGCACCCCTGCTCGACGCGCTGCCGCTCGCCACGCCCGCCGCGTTCACGGTCGACGCCGCCGAGCGGGCCGCGCTCTGGCATGTGCGGAAGGGCCTGTACACGACCGTCGCGGGCGCCCGCCCGAGCGGCACCACCGCCCTGCTCGAGGACATCGTCGTGCCCGTCGAGCGGCTGCTGCCCACCTGCGAGCGCCTCATCGAGCTCTTCGCCGCGCACGGCTACGACGACTCGGTGATCTTCGGCCACGCGAAGGACGGCAACCTGCACTTCATGCTCGGCGAGCGGTTCGACGACCCCGCGCAACTCGCCCGCTACGAGCGCTTCACCGAGGACCTCGTGCAGCTCGTGCTCGAGCAGGGCGGCTCACTCAAGGCCGAGCACGGCACCGGGCGCATCATGGCGCCGTTCGTGCGGCGTCAGTACGGCGACGAGCTCTACGCGATCATGCGCGAGGTGAAGCGGCTGTTCGACCCGAGCGGGCTGCTGAACCCCGGCGTGGTGCTCTCCGACGAGCCCGACTCCTACCTGCGCAACCTGAAGCTCGTGCCCACGGTCGAGGCCGAGGTCGACCGCTGCGTCGAGTGCGGGTACTGCGAGCCGACGTGCCCGAGCACGGACCTCACGCTGACCCCGCGCCAGCGCATCGCCCTCCGTCGCGACATCGCGAGCGCCGAGGCGGCGGGCGACACCGCCCTCGCCGCCGAGCTGCGCGACGACTACGAGTACGACGGCGAGCAGACCTGCGCGGTCGACGGGCTCTGCGCCATCGCCTGCCCGGTCGACATCAACACCGGCGATCTGGTGCGGCGGCTGCGCGCCGAGCGCCGGAACCCGGTGCTGAACGCCGGCTGGTCGGCCGCCGCCTCGGCCTGGGGCCCGGTGACCCGCCTCGGCGGTGCGGCGCTCACCGTCGCGAACGCGCTGCCCGCGGCGCTGCCGAAGGCGGCGACGACGGTCGGCCGGGCACTCCTCGGCCGCGACACGGTGCCCGAGTACGACGGCGGCCTGCCGCGCGGCGGCGCGAAGCGCCCGCAACCGGGTGGCGACCCGACGACGGCCGAGGCGGTGTTCTTCGCAGCCTGCATCGGCACGATGTTCGGCCCGGAGCCCGGCGGCATCGGCGCGACGTCGGCGCTGATCGAACTCGCCGAGCGGGCCGGCGTCGGGCTCGTCGTGCCCGAGGGCATCGGCTCGCTGTGCTGCGGCACGCCGTGGAAGTCGAAGGGCTACCTCGACGGCTACCGGGCCATGACGGAGCGGGTGCTGCCCGCGCTCCTCGCCGCGAGCGACGGCGGCCGGTTGCCGATCGTCTGCGACGCGGCCTCCTGCACCGAGGGGCTCGAGACGATGCAGCACCTCGCCGCCGTCGCGGGACGCGAGGCGCCGGCCCTGCACTTCGTCGATGCGACGCAGTTCGCCGCCGAGCGGATCCTGCCCCGGCTCGAGGTGACGGCGCCCGTCGGCCGGGTCGCCGTGCACCACACCTGCTCGACGACGGCGCTCGGCGCGGGCGGCGCGATCGACCGCATCGCGCACGCCGTCGCGGCCGAGGTCGTGCTGCCCGACGACTGGAGCTGCTGCGCGTTCGCGGGCGACCGCGGACTCCTGCACCCGGAGCTCTCGGCGAGCGCGACCGCCCGCGAGGCGGCCGAGGTGATCGCCGCCGACGCCGACTGGCACGTCTCCGCGAACCGCACGTGCGAGATCGGGATGACCCGGGCGACGGGCCGCCCGTACCGCCACCTGCTGGAGCTGCTCGAGGCCGCGACCCGGCCCTGAGCGGCCCGGATTCAGCTCGAATCCGGGCCGTCCCAAGAATTTTCAAAAAATCTTGGATTCGCCTGTAACGCTTTGGCCTGATCTGGAAACAGCAAGAGTGAGGTGGCCGGCGTGGTCCGCAGGTTCGGGGGAGCTTCGGACCCCGGCCACCTTCATCGCCGCTAGGCCACGTTCGCCGCGTACTTGGCCGGGTCGGCGTCGAAGGCGGGCCCGCAGCCGGCGCAGCAGAAGTAGTACCGCTCGCCCTCGTAGTCGCGGAACAGCCCGACGGCCTCGGCCGCGGCCTTGCTGACCGGGCTGCCGACCATCACGGGGCAGGTGGTCTGGTCGTCGGCCGCGCCGCCGCCGCCGCCGCCGCCGACGACGAGCAGGTTGGCCTTGCCATGGCCGCTGACCGCAGCGGTGTGGGCGGCGTCGCTCGCCGTCAGGCCGGTGCTGCAGCAGGAGGCCGCCTGGGGGTCGTTCGTCATGATGATGCCTTTCGTGTCTCGGTTGGGGTGGAAGCGACCGTGGCTGGCCGCGGAACGTCGGTGTTCAGTCCTTCGCGACGCTGCGGAAGCCGCGCAGCCGCAGGCTGTTGCCGACGACGAACACGCTCGAGAACGCCATCGCCGCGCCGGCGAGCATCGGGTTCAGCATGCCGAGCGCCGCGATCGGGATAGCCGCCGTGTTGTAGGCGAAGGCCCAGAACAAGTTCGTCTTGATCGTGCTGAGGGTCTTGCGGGAGAGCCGGATCGCGTCGACGGCGCTGCGCAGATCGCCGCGCACGAGGGTCAGGTCGGATGCCTCGATCGCGACATCCGTGCCGGTGCCCATCGCGAGGCCGAGGTCGGCCTGCGCGAGCGCCGGTGCGTCGTTCACCCCGTCGCCGACCATGGCGACGACCTTGCCCTCCGCCTGGAGGCGGGCGACGACGTCGACCTTGTCCCGGGGCAGCACCTCGGCGTAGACCTGCTCGATGCCGACCTCGGCGGCGATCCGGCGGGCCACGGCCTCGTTGTCACCGGTCAGGAGCACGGGGGTGAGCCCGATCTCCTTCAGCTGAGCGATCGCCTCGGCGCTCGTCGGCTTGACGGTGTCGGCGACGACGAGGATGCCTCGCGCCCGCCCGTCCCAGCCGATGGCGACGACCGTCTTGCCCTCGCCCTCGGCGTGCGCCTTGGCAGCGGCCACCTCCGGGGACAGGGCCAGCGCCCAGTCGGCGAGCAGCGATTCGCGGCCGATGACGACCGAGGATCCGTCGACGATGCCCTGCACGCCCTTGCCCTCGACGTTCGCGAAGTCCTCGGGCACGGGCAGCCGGCCGACCTCCTGGGTGGCCCCCTTGGCGATGGCCTGCGCGATCGGATGCTCCGAGGCATCCTCCAGCGCGCCCGCGAAGCGGAGCAGCTCGGCGCGGTCGACGCCCGACTCGGTGATCACGTCGACGAGGGTCATCTTGCCGGTGGTGACCGTGCCGGTCTTGTCGAGCACGACGGTGTCGACCTTGCGCGTCGATTCGAGCACCTCGGGTCCCTTGATCAGGATGCCGAGCTGTGCGCCTCGGCCCGTGCCCACGAGGAGTGCGGTCGGGGTCGCGAGGCCGAGCGCGCAGGGACAGGCGATCACGAGCACCGCGACGGCGGCGGTGAAGGCCGCGGCGACCGGGAAGCCGGCGCCGAGCCACGCGCCGAGCGTGACGACGGCGACGACGATCACGATCGGCACGAAGACCCCGGAGATGCGGTCGGCGAGGCGCTGCACCTCGGCCTTGCCCGTCTGCGCGTCCTCGACGAGTTTCGCCATCTGCGCGAGCTGGGTGTCCGAGCCGATGCGGGTCGCCCGCACCACGAGCCGGCCGCCGGCGTTGACGGTGGCGCCCGTGACGGGGTCGCCCTCGGCCACCTCGACGGGCACGGACTCGCCCGTGAGCATGGAGGCGTCGACGGCGGAGCTGCCGGAGACGACGACCCCGTCGGTCGCGATCTTCTCGCCCGGGCGCACGATGAACTCGTCGCCGACTGCGAGCTGCTCGACCGGGATCTTCACCTCGGCCCCGTCGCGCAGCACCGAGACCTCCTTGGCGCCGAGCTCCAGCAGGGCGCGCAGCGCGGCCCCGGCGTGCCGCTTCGAGCGCTTCTCGAAGTAGCGGCCCGCGAGGATGAACATCGTCACGCCCGCGCCGACCTCGAGGTAGATGTTCGCGGCGCCGTCGGAGGGCGCGATCGTGAACTCGAAGGGGTGGGTCATGCCGGGCACGCCCGCGGTGCCGAAGAACAGGGCGTAGACCGACCAGAGCAGCGCGACCGAGGTGCCCATGGAGATGAGCGTGTCCATCGTCGCGGCGCCGTGCTTGAGGTTGGTCCACGCGGCCTTGTGGAACGGCCAGGCCGCCCACACGATGACGGGCGCGGCGAGCGCGAGCGAGGCCCACTGCCAGTACGTGAACTGCAGCGCGGGGATCATCGCCATCGCGATGACCGGCACGGTGAGCACGATCGAGCCGATGAGCCGCTGGCGCAGCGAGGTCAGTTCGGGGTCGTGGTCGGCGTCGTCGGCCGACGAGTCGCCCGCGCGTTCGCTCGTCTTCGGGGCGGGCAGGAGGGCGGTGTAGCCGGTCTTCTCGACCTCGGCGATGAGCAGCGCCGGGTCGTAGCCCTCGGGCACGGTGACCTTCGCCTTCTCCGTGGCGTAGTTGACGGTCGCCTGCACGCCGTCGAGCTTGTTCAGCTTGCGCTCGATGCGGTTCGCGCAGGAGGCGCAGGTCATGCCGCCGATCTCGAGCTCGATGCCGCTGCCGGCTCCAGCGCCGGCGCTGAGCGGTGCTGCGGTGCTCATCGGTGCGCCTCCTCCGCTGCTGCCGACGCGTCGACCACGAACTCGGCCGTGTGCACCTGTCCGTCGACCTGGAAGTCGAGGTAGAGCAGGTAGCGGCCGGGCGTCGGCGCGTTCGCCGCGAAGGCGATCTCGGGCCCGCCCGTCGCACCGGCGTCGGGCTCCTCGCCCTCGGGGTGCACGTGCAGGAAGGCGAGGTCGCCCTGCCGCAGCGCCACGAGGTGCCCGAAGGCGCCGAGGTACGGTTCGAGCTCGGTGACGGGTCGTCCGTCGCGCTCGACGGTGAGGGTGAGTTCGCCCGTGGTGCCCGCGGTGAGCTCGCCGTCGAGGGTGACGACGAAGCCGTCGACCTCACTGCGCCGGGTCGGTTCGGCGACGACGGGGGCGAACTCGCCCACCACGTCGACCGTGCGGCTGAGGGTGACGCCCTCGGCGTCCTCGCCCGCGGGGGTGAAGTCGGCGTACAGCCGGTAACTGCCGGCCGCGTCCCACGTCCACGGCAGCGACCAGACGCCGCTCGCCTCGTCGAGCACGGGGTGCACGTGCCGGAAGCCGTCACCGTCGGAGCGCACCACGATGGTGTGCAGCTCGCGCTCGTGCGAGCTCATGTACTCGGTGACGGGATGGCCCGAGGCATCCAGCACCTGGAAGCGGAGCTCGCCCGCCTCGCCGACGGCGCCGGGCGCCGTCACCGGCGAGAGCAGGTAGCCGTCCGCCTCGATCGAGACGCCGTTCGGCGCGTGCGCCGCCGTCTCCGTGCCGGCCCCGCCGTGCGCGTTCTGGTCTTCACCGTGCGTGTCCATGTCGCTTCCTTCCGCCCATGCCGCCACCACGGAGTCGGGGACGACGACCCCGGCGAGCGCGAACGCGCCGCCGAAGGCCACCGCGAGCCCCGCCCCGTAAAGGGCGAGTCGTGCCCCGGCCCGCATCAGATGCGCACGGCCGAGTAGCCGGCCTCCTCGACGGCCGCGAGCACCGCGGCGTCGTCGATCTCGCCGGCCGAGCTCACGACGAGCCGACCGGTCTGCGCGCTGACCTGGATGTCCTGAATGCCGGCGAGCTCGCCGACCTCTTCGCGAATCGACAGCTCGCAGTGCCCGCAGGTCATGCCGGTCACCTGGTACTCGTTGGCGGTCATCGCTTCTCCCTTTCGCCCTCGTACCCGTCGGGGTACCTGTGCACGACACAACGATATACCCTCGGGGGGTATTCCGCGAGTCACGCAGGATCGCGGAAGGGACTGCGGGAGTTCACTACTCCTCGCGGCTCGGGCCCGGCTTGCCCGGCCGGACGGCCGCGGAGTCGGCGACGTCGATACGCGTCACGTCCTCGTCGCGCTCGGTGACCTTCACGCGCGGCGCGGCGTCGCCGGGGTCGGCCTTCGGGGCCGCGGTGAGCTGCTCACGGCGCTGGTCGGGATCGGCTGCGGGCACGATGGGTCCTCCGTTCCTGGGGTGACTTCCCCCAGTCCATCGCGGAGTGCCGTCGCGCAGAAGCGGGTTGACACGGGTTTGCTCGGCAGACGGCGCACAGCATCACGGCGATGTCAACGCACTCGCCCGGCCCGTCCGGCGGGCGTACGGTCGCCGGATGGGCAGGATCGGATACAGCACCCGCGACTTCGAGGTCCCGGACCGCACGCTCGCGCACCTGCAGGTGGTCATCCTCGACAAGCTCCGACGCTCGGAGACCTTCAGCCTGACCCTGGGCAGCGGACTCGACGGCGGCGCCCGCACCATCGTCATCGGGCCGAGCACCGAACTCGCCTTCGTCTACGCGGGCAACCGCCCTCCGCGGTTGAACCGTCGCTGGCTCGCCCAGCTCGCCGGGGTCGCCTCGACGAACAGCGGCCTGCTCGTCACCTCCGAACCGGACGACGGCGAGCCGCTGCCGGAATGAGCCGAACCCGGCGCCGGAGTGAGCCGAACCCGGTACCGCGATCGTCCCGACGTGGGGCCCCGCTACTCGGCAGCGACGGCGCTCGCCTCGTGCGGCGCTCCCACGGGCTTCGACTCGGACGAGCCCCGCTGTCGCAGGAAGATCGAGAACGCCACCATGCTGCCGACGGCCAGGAACTCCGACTGCCAGTTCTGCAGCGTGCGGTTCCAGAAGTCGGCCGAGACGGCGTAGCCGAGCCAGTCGACCGCGGCCTGGCCGTGCTCGGCCTGCTCCGCGTTGAAGGCGACCATGCCGGCGATCGACTGCGCGAGCCACGACAGCAGGAAGACGGCCCCCATCACGAGCAGCAGCGAGTTGGAGAAGAGCCAGCGGCGCCATCCGTCGACCCGGGCCCAGGCCGGCGAGTCCGGGCGGGCGTAGCGCCCGACCAGCTGGGACTCGTCCGAGCCGACCCCCTCGTCGCCCGGCTTCTTCGACTCCGGGCTGCCGCGCTGCACGAGCCAGATCGTCGTCAGGATGAAGAGGAAGAACTGCAGGTACTCCGACTGCCAGTTCTCGGCCACGTCGACCACGAACTGCGAGGACAGCAGGTACTCGCTGAGGCCGACCGACGGCAGCCCGTGCGAGGCCTGCTCCTCGTTGGTCAGCGCGAGGCCCGTGACCGCCTGGCCCGCGAGCGCCGCGAGGAAGATCACCGCGAAGAACACGCTCAGCGCGTGCTGACGGAGGCGCATCACACCGACCTCCCGAGCAGCCCGATGACCAGCATGTAGACGATTCCGGCGGCGATGCACACCAGCCATCCGGTGAACACGACTCTCATGCCCGCACGCTAGCCCCGGGGTGCGGGCGGCCGGCAGGGGCTTGAAGCGCGGTGCGGGACGCGGTACCGATGCCGCGGCGTCCCCTTACCCCGTCGAGGTGCCGTAGCGGGCGAGGAACGTCGTGACCGCGCTCGACACGTGAGTGTCGAGTCCCTCGAACCGCTCGCCGAGCAGCGCGGCATTGAGGGGGGCGCCCACGACGAGCCACGTGAACTCGGCGGCCGCAGCCCGGGGGTCGTCGATCGTGAGTGCGCCGGCGCGGTGGAGCGCCTCGAATGACGTCGCGAGGGCCGCGACGTTGCGCTCCCAGCTGTCCCGGCGGTACGCCGCGGCCACCTCGGGCTGCACCTTCGCCTCGGTGATCACGAGCCGCCGCATCTCGACGACGGGTGGCGAGAGCATGCCGCGCAGCATGCCGTGACCGAGCTCGACGAGGCCGTCGCGTGGCTCCGCGGCCGCGGTGAGCCGCTCGAGCATCGGACGCGTCGCGTCACTGCCGGAGGCCGCCCAGTCCGCGACGACCGCCGCGAACAGCTCCGACTTCGACGGGTGCTCACGGTACAGCGAGCTCTTCGAGATCCTGGCGCGGGTGGCGATCTCGTCCATCGTCGTGGCGGTGTAGCCGCGCTCGAGGAAGACGGCCCGCGCCTCGGCCAGCAGCGCCTGGCCGGCCAGGCCCGGCGGGCGGCCTCGAGTTCGGGGAGCGACGGGCATAGTTTCACTTTAGTACTTGACGGGACTAAATCACGGGGCTACGGTCATTAGTACTCACCAGTACTGAAAGGAAAGCGCATGGCTCTCCTCGGCGTCGCACTCGCGACCATCGCCTCCTTCGCAGCCAGCGCGGTGCTCTACGCCACCCCGCCGGTCGCCCGGCTCATCGCGTCGAGCAGCACGCCGCGTCCCGGCATCCCCGCCGTCGTCCAGATGCTCCTCGTCGTGCTCCGCAGCCTGCTCGTCTCGCTGCTCGTCCTCGGGCTCATGGTCGCCGGTGACTGGCACGGCGCCGGCACGGGCGCCCTGCTCGGGCTGGCCCTGGCAGTGATCCCCGCAGTGCTGCTGCTCGGGTCCGTCGTGCACGAGAACACTCCGGTCCCCGTCGCCGCCGTGCACTTCACCGACTGGCTGGCCAAACTCGTCATCATCGGCGCCATCGTCGGCGCCTTCCTCTGAACGGAGTCGTCATGACCGACCACCCCACCCCGCTCGACCTCACCTTCACCTCCGTGCTGGGCAAGGTCCGCGAGGGCGACACGTGGACGTGCGCCCAGCTGCCCGGCTCCGCCGAGATCTTCGGCACCCGCGGGCTCGTCAAGGTCGAGGGCACCGTCGACGGCGAGCCGTTCCGGGGTGCCTTCATGGCACTCGGCGACGGCACCCACAAGCTGCCGGTGTCCGCCGCCGTCCGCTCGCGCATCGGCAAGGGCGACGGCGACACCGTCACGATCCACCTCACCGCGCGCCTCAACTGAATGGTGTCGCGCGGCGTGCGCGCCGGAGCAGCAGGATGCCTCCTGCGCCGATGAGCAGCGCGAGCACCACCGGCACCAACGGCTCGGCGCCGGTCGCAGCGAGGCCGCCGCCGGCGCCACCCGAACCAGGTCTTGACGCGGCACTTTTATTTTACAAGTATGACCCCCATGAGTCTCTTCATCAGCTGTCCCGTCACGGACGTCGAACGCGCGACCGCCTTCTACACCGCCCTCGGCTGGGTCCTCAACACCGAGATGTCGGATCACAACGTGTCCTGCTTCGCCATCGCCCCCGAGCAGTACGTCATGCTCTCCAGCCGCGAGATGTACGCCAGCGTCGGCGGCACCGAGGAGCTGATCGGCGGACCCGACACCCCCTCGAAGGTCACCGTCTCCTTCGACCTCCCCAGCCGCGAAGCGGTCGACGAACTCGTCGAACGGGCCAGGGCCGCCGGCGGTCGCATCGGCGACATCGACGACTACCCGTTCATGTACCAGCGCCAGTTCGACGACCCCGACGGCTACCACTACTCGCCGTTCTGGATGAAGCCGGACACCGATCAGACCGCGTGAGCGACCTCGCCGCCGCCCTCGAGATCGTCGGCTCGCGCTGGGCCCTCCGCATCGTCGAGCAGTTGCTCGAGGGCCCGCAGCGCTACGGCGACCTGCAGCGCGAGCTCGGGGCGCCGACGAACATGCTCGCGATGCGCCTGCGCGAGCTCGAGGAGGCGGGCGTGCTGTACCGGCTGCCGCTCAAGCACAACACCCGGGCGTACGCCCTGACCGAGCGCGGCCTCGCCCTGCGCGACGCGATCACCGCACTCGGGCGCTGGGCAGCCGAGCAGGCCTAGGCGCCGCCGAGGTCGCGCCGCACGACCTGCCCGGCGGCGCTGACGAGGTGGTTCGACGGCACATCCTTCGCCACCACCGCACCGGCGGCCACGACCGACCCCGATCCGATCCGCACGCCGGGGGTCACCGTGACGTTCGCCCCGAGCCAGACGTTCTCGCCGATCACGATGGGGGCGGTCGTGATGCCGTCGAACCGCTCGCCGGGAGCCACCGGATGCCCCGCGGTGCAAAGGGTGACGCCGGGGCCGATCATGCTGCGATCCCCGATGACGATGCCGCCGAGGTCGTAGAACGAGCAGTTCTGGTTGACGAAGACCTGCTCCCCGAGCTCGATGTTGAGGCCGTGGTCGCAGAAGAAGGGCGGAAGGATCACCGCCGTCGCCGGCAGCGGCCGCCCCAGGATCTCGGCGAGCAACGCATTGCGGGTCTCCACGTCGCGATGCCGCAGCACGTTCAGCCGGGAGGTCAGGTCCATCACGACATCCACCCTCGCCGCGGCGGCGCGCGACGCCTCGGTGCGCCGGGGGATCAGCTGCTCGCCCTGCATGATCGGCACGCTCCTCTGCTCTCCTCGCCGGGCTCGGCCTCGGCACTCGCGGCGCCATCCTGCCACCGATGCGCGGGGACGACCGGATCGACCCGCTTCGGAGAAAGGCTTGACACACCCCATCGGCCTCCCGATAAAGTAACTGCATGCGCAAGCAACTTGAGGATTCGATGTCGACGGCCGCCACGGCGGATGCCTGGGCGCAGCTCTCGCTCCTGGCCTCTGCCGTCGACTCGGAGCTCGATCGCTGGCTCGGCGACGCCTTCCGCGTGAGCGCCACCGAGCTGCGGGCCCTCGAGCTGCTGAGTCGGGCGAGTGACAAGGAGCTCCGCGTGAACGAGCTCGCTCAGCGCATCGGACTCAATGCCAGCTCAGTCACTCGCCTCGTCAACCGCCTCGAGGCGAAAGGGCTCGCCCGGCGCGACCTCTGCGCCGACGACGGACGCGGGGTCTACGCCGTCATCGACGAGGCCGGCGAGCGACTGCTGGCCGACGCCCGACCCGCCGCCGACGCGCACCTGGCGAGCGTGCTCAGCCAGCTCGCCGCCCGGTTCCCGCAGCTCGACGCCGGGGCGACGAAGCGGGCGCTGAGCGAGGTCGGCGACCGGATCGGGTAGCCCGCGGGGGCACCATCCATCAACGCGGCTTGCCTATTTCGTTGCATGTACAGACAGTTATCTCTCCCGAAAGGACCGAACATGAGTTGGATCGCACTCGGCATCGCCGTCGTCTTCGAGGTGTTCGTCGGCTTCGCCGCCGGCAAGGCGGACGGGTTCAGGAACCTCTGGTGGACGATCGCCACCCTCCTCGGCGGCGGCATCGCCACCTTCTTCCTGAGCCTCGCCCTGCTCACCTTCGACGTCGGCGTGGGCTACGCCATCTGGACGTCGGTCGCGGGCGTCGGGATCGTCATTGTCGGCGCACTGTTCTTCCAGCAGCGGCTCACCAAGCAGAAGGCCATCGGAATCGCGGCCGTCATCGCCGGCGTGATCGGGCTCAACCTCGCCAGCAGCGTCTGAGCGGGCCTCGACCTCACGACCTCTCTCTCACGGAAACGGACACCATCATGAACATCGACTCCTCCTCCCCTCGGACGCACACCGGACGGGCCTGGGCGGCCCTCGTGATCGCGGGCGCCTTCGAAGTGGGCTATGCCCTGAGCGTCAACGGCAGCGCCGGATTCACCAACCTCGTCTGGTCGCTCGTCGCCATCGGCTTCTTCGTCCTCACACTCCTCTTCCTGAGCATCGCGCTGCGCTCGATCGACGTCGGCATCGGCTACGCCGTCTGGGCGGGCATCGGGGCGGTCGGGGCGGCGCTCCTCGGTCCGGTGTTCTTCGACGAGACCATGACCCCGGTGAAGGCGCTCTGGCTCGCCCTCATCATCGGCGGTGTCGTCTGGTTGAAGCTCGCCGACAGCCCCGCGCTCGGACGACGGGCCGAGAAGTCCGGCGGCCGGGTGTCCGCGGGGGCTGCGAGCATGGAGCTCTGACCGAGGAAGGAGGCCGCGGTGATCACCTGCGTCGTCGACTACACGATCGATCCGGCCGAGACCGAGGCGTTCGAGCGGTTCGCCCAGGCGTGGATGCGACTCGTCGCCGAACACGGCGGCATCCACCACGGATACTTCCTGCCCGCCGAGGGGGCGAGCGACCGGGCGCTGGCGCTGTTCTCGTTCCCGTCGCTGGCCGCCTACGAGCAGTACCGCGCACGGTTCGGGGTCGACCCCGAGTTCATCGCGGCCGATCGCATCCGCGACGCGAGCGGCTGCGTGCTCAGGTACGAACGCACCTTCATGCGCCCGCTGCTGCCGGCGGACCTGCCGGGGCGCTGAGCATCCGCCCGGCACGGCACGCACCCGGGAACGACGAAGGCCCCGGCGAATCCGCCGGGGCCTTCTCGTGGTGGTGCGCAAGGGGGGAGTTGAACCCCCACGCCCTTTCGGGCACACGGACCTGAACCGTGCGCGTCTGCCTATTCCGCCACTTGCGCATGCCGGCACTCGCGTGCCAGCCGATCGAGACTAACACTTCACCCGCCCGAACTCCATTCGGCGGTCGCCCGCCCGCGAGCTGCCCGACGAACGAGGGCGCGCGCCCGTTCGCGTGGCGCTGCCGACGAATCGTCGTGCAACTCGCGCCCCGGCGCCCGGCACGACGCCTTCGAACCCGCTGAGCGTCCTCGCCTCCCCTCGCGGGCCGCGCGCCTCCGGGCATAGCATCGGACGCGGGTGTTGACGCCCAGACCGACGTGACGACGACGACGTGACGAAAGGACCGGCGTGACTACCGTCGACCCCTCCCCCGACCTCTCCCCCATCCGTGCGTGGCTCTTCGACCTCGACGGGGTGCTGACGCCCACCGCGGTGGTGCACATGCACGCCTGGGCGCGGCTGTTCACCCCCTACCTCGCCGAGCACGGCGCGGCGCCGTACACCGAGGCCGACTACTTCGCGTACATCGACGGCAAGCCCCGCTACGACGGCGTGCGCAGCCTGCTCGCGAGCCGGGGCATCCGCATCCCGGAGGGCGAGCCGAGCGATCCGCCGAGCGCCGACACCGTGCACGGCCTCGGCAACCGCAAGAACGCCGTCTTCACCGACACCCTCGCCGAGGAGGGGGTCTCGCCCTACCCCGCGAGCGTCGCCTTCCTCGATGCGATCGAAGCGGCCGGATGCCTCGCCGCGGTCGTGTCGAGCTCGAAGAACGCCCCCGAGGTGCTGCGCGCCGCCGGCCTCGCCGCGCGCTTCGAGGTCGTCGTCGACGGCGGCTACGCGGCAGCCGAGCACCTGCCCGGCAAGCCCGCGCCCGACACCTACACCCGCGCGGCCGAGCTGCTGGGCGTGCCGTCGACGGTCTGCGCCGTCGTCGAGGACGCCGAGTCCGGCGTGCAGGCCGGCGCCGCCGGCGACTTCGGCCTCGTCGTCGGCGTCGACCGCGGCGTCGGACGCGATACGCTGCTGCGGCTCGGTGCCGACGTCGTCGTCGACGAGCTCGACGAGCTCGTCCCCTCGCTCAGCACCGCACCGCCCTCCCCCGACCCCACGACCGGAAAGCGCACTGCATGAGGTTCGCCGACACCGACCCGCTGAACCGCACCCGGTTCCCGCTCGACGAGTGGGCGCTGGTCGAGACCGATTTCCAGGCCGACGATCAGGGCCGCACCGAAACCCTGTTCGCCGTCGGCAACGGCTACCTCGGCCTGCGCGGCAACATCGAGGAGGGCCGCGACGGCTTCGCGCACGGCACCTTCGTCAACGGCTTCCACGAGACCTGGCCGATCCGGCACGCCGAGGAGGCGTTCGGCTTCGCCCGCGTCGGCCAGACGATCGTGAACGCGCCGGACGCGAAGATCATCCGCCTCTACGTCGACGACGAGCCCCTCGTCATCACCGAGGCCGAGATCCTCGCCTACGAGCGCCGGCTCGACTTCCGCACCGGCGTGCTGAGCCGCTCGATCGAGTGGCGCACCCCGGCCGGCAAGCGCGTGCTCATCACGAGCCGGCGCATGACGAGCTTCGTCGACCGGCACCTCGCGGTGCTCGACTACGAGGTCGAGCTGCTCGACGCCGACGCCGCGGTCACGATCACGAGCCACATCCTGAACCGCCAGGACGGCCGCGACGAGTACCGCTCCGGCGTCACCGAGGCCCCCGGCGCCTTCGACCCGCGCAAGGCGGAGACCTTCACCGAGCGCGTCCTGCAGCCCCGCGTGAAGCGGCAGCACGGCGACCGCTACCTGCTCGGCTACCAGACCACGAACTCCGGGATGGCCCTCGCGGTCGGCGCCGAGCACGCGATCGCGACCGACAACCCGTACACCGAGACCGGCACGATCGACGACGACCTCGCGAAGCACACGTACCGCGTGCAGGCGAAGCAGGGCCACCCGATCCGCGTCACGAAGCTCGTCAGCTACCACTCGGCCCGCTCGGTGCCGGCGCGCGAGCTCGGCGACCGCGCCGACCGCACGCTCGACCGGGCGCTCGAGCAGGGCGTCGCCGAGCTCTTCACGCAGCAGCGCGACTGGCTCGACGACTACTGGACCCGCTCGGACGTCGAGGTCGCCGGGCAGCCGCTGCTGCAGCAGGCGATCCGGTGGAACCTGTTCCAGCTCGCCCAGGCCTCCGCCCGCACGGACGGCGGCGGTGTCGCGGCGAAGGGCGTCTCGGGCTCCGGCTACGGCGGCCACTACTTCTGGGACTCCGAGATCTACGTCATGCCGTTCCTCACGTACACGGCGCCGATCGTCGCTCGGAACGTCATGCGCTTCCGCCAGAAGATGCTGCCCGCGGCCCGCGCCCGCGCGCTCGAGCTGAACCAGCAGGGCGCCCTGTTCCCCTGGCGCACGATCAACGGCCTCGAGTCGAGCGCGTACTACGCGGCGGGCACCGCGCAGTACCACATCGACGCCGACATCTCCTACGCACTGATGCACTACGTGCAGGCGACCGGCGACGAGGACTTCCTCGCCCGCGGCGCGATCGACATCCTCGTCGAGACGGCGCGGATGTGGGAGGACCTGGGCTTCTGGCGGCACAACGCCGACGACGTGTTCCACATCCACGGCGTGACCGGGCCCGACGAGTACACGACGGTCGTGAACGACAACCTGTACACGAACGTCATGGCCAGGGCGAACCTCGAGGACGCGGCGAGCGCCGTCGACCAGCTGCAGGTGCGGCATCCGCTCGAGTACCACAAGCTCGTCGAACGGCTCGGCGTCACCCCGGCCGAGGTCGCCGGCTGGCGCCGTGCCGCGGCGCACATGCACATCCCCTTCGACGAGAAGCTCGGCGTGCACCCGCAGGACGCCGCGTTCCTCGACAAGGAGCTGTGGGACCTCGAGCAGACCCCCGAGCAGCTGCGCCCGCTCCTGTTGCACTACCACCCGCTGGTGATCTACCGCTTCCAGGTGCTGAAGCAGGCGGATGTCGTGCTGGCCCTCTTCCTGCAGGGCGACCGCTTCACGACCGAGCAGAAGCTCGCCGACTTCGAGTACTACGACCCGCTGACCACGGGCGACTCGACGCTGTCGGCGGTCGTGCAGTCGATCATGGCGGCCGAGGTCGGCTACCACGAGCTCGCGCTGCGCTACTTCCGTTCCGCGCTGTTCGTCGACCTCGCCGATCTGCACCACAACGCCGCCGACGGCGTGCACGTCGCCTCCACGGGCGGGGTGTGGAGCGCGCTGGCGTTCGGCTTCGGCGGCTTCCGCGACCACAAGGGCAAGTACGGCTTCGATCCGCGGCTGCCCGACGGCTGGGACGAGCTCACCTTCCGCATCACGCTGCGCGGGGCCCGGATCCGCGTCACGGTGCAGCCCGAGTCGATCCGCTTCGCCCTCGAGACGGGCGAGCGGGCGGAGCTCGCGGTGCGCGGCACGCCGGTCGTCGTCACCGCCGACGCGGAGGTCTCCGTGCCCCTCGACGGGCAGGGACCGCGCATCCTCGGCCGGCCGACGATGCGCGACGTGGAGGGCGCCCGACGGGCCGACGGCACGCTGCTCACGGCCTCGGTACCGACGCTCTCGCTCGACGTCGACGAGGGGGATGCGACCATCCCCCTGGACTGATCACCCAGCATTTTCAGCCGCTCGCGCTAACATGACGCGAAGTCAGACACCGGAATCGGGAGACCTGTGGGCCTACTGGACAACTTCGAGAAGGGTCTCGAGCGCGCCGTCAACGGCGCGTTCGCGAAGACCTTCCGTTCCGGACTCCAGCCGGTGGAGATCACCTCCGCGCTGAAGCGCGAGATCGACACGAAGGCCGCGGTCGTCTCGCGCGACCGCGTGCTGGTGCCGAACACCTTCACGGTGCGGATGTCGGCGGAGGACTACGACCGGATGTCCCGGCTTGGCCCGGCCCTGATCGACGAACTCGTGGACCTCGTGCAGAAGCACGCCGCGAGCCAGCGCTTCCAGTTCGCCGGCGGCATCACCATCGAGCTGCAGCCCGACGCGGAGCTCACCGTCGGCATGGTGCAGGTCGACTCGCAGAACGTGAAGGGCCAGGTCGCCTGGACCCCGGTGCTCGACGTCGACGGCAAGCGCTACCCCATCATCAAGGGCCGCACCGTGCTCGGCCGCGGCAGTGAGGCCGACATCGCCCTCGGCGACACCGGCGCCTCCCGCCGGCACGCCGAGGTGCAGTGGGACGGCTCGCGCGCGCGCGTGCGCGACCTCGGCTCGACCAACGGCACCCAGCTCGACGGCGCCCCGGTCTCCGACTCCGTGCTGGAGCCGGACTCGGTGATCACCATCGGGCGCACCCGCATCGTGTTCCGCGTCCTCGCGCAGGCCGCGGCCGCGCCGCGCCGCGAACCGGCGACGGAGCGCCACGACATGAACGGGTTCTGGGGGCCGGCCGAATGAGTCAACTCACCCTCCTCGTCCTCCAGATCGGCTTCCTGCTGCTGATGTGGGTGTTCGTGTTCGCCATCGTCTACGCGCTGCGCAGCGACCTCTTCGGTCAGCGGGTGCGCAAGCTGCAGCCCGATGCGGCGCAGGCGGGCGCACCCGTGGCATCCGGCTTCCCCAGCTCGCCGATCACCCCCGGCGGCGGCACCCGCAAGCCGCCCCCCGCCCCCGTGCCCGCCAACGGCGAGATCGCCTCGGCGCAGAACGCCCGCACGCTCGTCATCACCTCCGGCCCGAAGGCCGGCGCGGAGTTCCCGCTCGGCCGCGACGAGATCACCATCGGCCGCTCGGCGGACTCGGCGATCATCATCCGCGACGACTACACCTCGACCCACCACGCCCGGCTGATGCTGTGGAACGACCGGTGGATGATCCAGGACCTCGATTCCACGAACGGCACCTTCCTCGACGGCTCCCGGGTGAGCGTGCCGACCCCGATCCCGCTCGGAGTCCCCGTCAAGGTCGGCGCGACGACGTTCGAGCTCCGGCGGTAGCCCATGACGCACGTCAAGGCGAGCGCGGCGGTCTCCCACGTCGGCCGGGTCCGGAGCAACAACCAGGACTCCGGGTTCGAGGGCAACCACCTCTTCTTCGTGGCCGACGGCATGGGCGGTCACGCCGGCGGCGATGTGGCGAGCGCGATCGCGACGCACCGCATCGCGGAGGTCGACCGGGCCTTCACCGATCCCACGGAGGCGGCGGCGACCCTCGAGGGCGCGCTCATCGCGGCGAACCGCCGGCTCGCGGAGACGGTCGCCGAGCACTCCGAGCTGACCGGCATGGGCACGACCGTCAGCGCCATGATGCTGACCGGCGACCGCGTGGTCATCGCGCACATCGGCGACTCCCGTATCTACCTGCTCCGCTCCGGCGAGCTCAATCAGGTCACGATCGACCACACCTTCGTGCAGCGGCTCGTCGACGCCGGGCGCATCACCGCCGAGGAGGCGATGGTGCATCCGCGCCGCTCGGTGCTGATGCGCGTGCTCGGCGACGTCGAAGCCTCTCCGGAGATCGACACGATGGTGCTCGAGACCCGGCCGGGCGACCGCTGGATGCTCTGCTCCGACGGCCTCTCCGGCGTCGTCTCCTTCGAGGAGATCCACGACTTCCTCGCGAGCGACCTGAGCGCCAAGCCGGTCGCCGAGCGCCTAGTCAAGGCCTCCCTCGACGGCGGCGCCCCCGACAACGTCACCGTCATCGTGGTCGATGTCGGCGAACCGCCGGCGCCGGAGACCCCGGGCGTCATGGTCGGCTCCGCCGCCGCGCCGCTCGCGTTCAAGACGCCGGAGCCCGCGCGGCCCCGCGGCATCCGGCTCACGCCGTTCCGCCCGCATCCGGTGCAGGAGACGCACTTCGAGCCCGACTCGGTCGACTACTTCGACGAGCTGATCGAGGAGGACGAGCGCCGCCGGCGCCGCCGCCGCATCGTCTGGGGCGCCTGGATCGTGCTGCTCGTCGGCGCCATCGTCGCGGCCTTCGTCGTCGGCTACCAGTGGACGCAGACCCGCTTCTACGTGGGCGAGCACAATGGCCGCGTCGCGATCTACCAGGGCATCCAGCAGAACCTCGGGCCGATCTCGCTGCACGAGCTGCACACCGAGACGACGATCGACGTGTCCGAGCTGCGCACCTACGACCAGCAGCGGGTGGAGCAGACGATCAGCGCCGACTCCTACTCCGAGGCCTCCCGCATCGTGCAGCGATTGGAGGCGTCGCTTGACTGAGCCCACCGCCCCCATCTCGTCGGGTTCCCCGAGCTCGGCTGGTTCCCCGAGCTCGGCTGGTTCCCCGAGCTCGGCTGGTTCCCCGAGTTCGGCTGGTTCCCCGAGCTCGTCGAGGGGAGCCCGCCGCGCCGCGCGGGCCGCCGGCGAGCCGACGCCGCCCTCCGGCATCCGCCGCATCCGCCTGCCGCAGAAGCTCCGCAACCTCGAGCTCGCCCTGCTGCTCTTCGCGTGCGCGATCAACGCCGGCGCGATCGTGCTCGTGCAGCTGGGCGCCCTCGGCGCCATCGACACCCAGTTGATCCTGCTCGGCGCCGGCCTCTCGGCGCTCGTGCTGGCCCTGCACATTTCGATGCGCTTCGTGGCGCGCGACGCCGACCCCTTCCTGCTGCCGATCGCCACGCTGCTGAACGGCATCGGCATCGCGATGATCTACCGCATCGACATCGCGGAGGGCGACACCGGCTGGGACAGCGCCGCCGTGCGCCAGATCGTGTGGAGCGCCATCGCGATCGTCTGCGCGATCACGACGATCCTCCTGATCCGCAACCACCGCGTGCTGTTCAAGTACACCTACCTGTCGGGCCTCGTCGCGATCGTGCTGCTGCTGCTGCCGCTCGTGCCGGGACTCGGCGACGACCACGACGGCGCCCAGGTGTGGATCTCCATCGCCGGGGTCATGAACTTCCAGCCCGGCGAGATCGCGAAGATCGCGCTGGCGGTGTTCTTCGCCGGCTACCTCGTGCGCAACCGCGACTCCCTCTCGATGGTGGGCCGCACCTTCCTCGGCATGCGCTTCCCGCGGGCGCGCGACCTCGGGCCGCTGCTCGTGGTCTGGGCCCTGTCGATGGCGGTCATCGTGTTCCAGCGCGACCTCGGCACCGCCCTGCTCTACTTCGGCCTGTTCCTCGTCATGCTGTACGTCGCGACCGGTCGGCTGTCGTGGATCGTGCTCGGCCTCTCGATGTTCCTCGCCGGCGCCCTCATCGCGAGCCAGGTGCTCGAGTACGTCGGCAACCGCTTCGCGAACTGGCTGAACCCCTTCGACCCCGCTCGCTACGAGGCGGAGGTCGGCGGCAGCTACCAGCTCGTGCAGGGACTCTTCGGGCTCTCCAACGGCGGGCTGATCGGCACCGGCTGGGGGCAGGGCCGCCCCGACATCACGCCCGTGCCGCAGTCCGACTACATCATCGCGAGCCTCGGCGAGGAGCTCGGCCTCGCCGGCATCTTCGCGATCCTCGCGCTCTACCTGCTGTTCGTGTCGCGCGGCTTCCGGATCGGCTTCGCCGGGCAGGACGATTTCGGCAAGCTGCTCGGCGTCGGGCTCTCCTTCGTCGTGGCCCTGCAGGTGTTCATCGTCGTCGGCGGCGTCATGCGCGTCATCCCGCTCACCGGCCTGACGACCCCGTTCCTCGCGGCCGGCGGATCCTCGCTCGTCGCGAACTGGATCATCGTGGCGCTGCTGTTGCGGCTGTCCGATACGGTCCGCAACCATCCGAGGCTGGTGATCGACGGATGAACCGCGAACTGAAGCGCATCACGATCCTCGTCTTCGTCATGTTCCTGTCGCTCTTCGTCGCGTCGACGATCGTGCAGTACGCGCAGGCGGAGGCCCTGGCCAACGACCCGCGGAACTCGCGCACGCTGTACGAGAGCTACTCGGTCGAGCGCGGGCCGATCCTCGTCGGCGGCGAGCCGATCGCGTACTCGCAGCCCTCCGACGACGACTACAAGTTCCAGCGGGTCTACGCGAACGGCCCGCTGTACGCCCCGGTCACCGGCTTCCTCCCCATCAACGGCGAGGCGACCGGGCTCGAGCGCTCGCTGAACTCGTATCTCAGCGGGCAGTCCTCCACCCAGTTTTTCGACCAGCTGAACCGCCTGATCTCGGGGCAGGACCCGATGGGCGCCTCCGTCGAGGTCGCGATCGACCCCGTCGCGCAGCAGGCGGCGTGGGACGCGCTCGGCGACTACACGGGCGCGGTCATCGTGACGGAGCCCTCGACGGGCCGCATCATCGCGATGGTCACGAAGCCCACCTACGACCCGAACACGCTCGCCGTGCACAACAGCGGACAGGTGCAGGAGACCTACCAGGGCCTCGTCGACGACCCGTCCGACCCGCTCTACAACCGCGCCACCGGCGGCGACATGAACCCCCCGGGCTCGGTGTTCAAGCTCGTGGTCACCGCGGCCGCACTCGAGTCCGGCAAGTACACGCCCGAGAGCACCTTCCCGAACCCGGCGTCGATCACGCTGCCCGGCACCGATGCGGTCGTGCGCAACACCGACGGCGGCACGTGCGGCGGCGGCGCCCAGGTGACCCTCGCGGACGCGCTCCGCCTCTCGTGCAACATCCCCTTCGCCGAACTCGGCATGGCGCTCGGCGACGACGCGATCCGCGAGCAGGCCGAGAAGTTCGGCTTCGACACCGAGTTCGACATCCCCACCGCGACCCAGCCCAGCACCTACCCGGCCGTGCTCGACGAGCCGCAGACCGCGCTGACCGCGTTCGGTCAGGGCGACGTGCGGGCGACGCCGCTGCAGATGGCCATGGTCTCCGCCGCGATCGCGAACGGCGGCATCGTGATGAACCCGAACCTGGTCGACCAGATCACCGCCCCGGACTTCACCCCGCTGCAGGAGTTCCAGAAGAGCGAGTTCGGCCGTGCGATCAGCAAGGAGACGGCCGACACCATGGTGCAGATGATGGTGAACGGCGTCGAGAACGGCGCCGCGAGTAATGCAAGAATAGACGGCGTCAGCGTGGCTGGGAAGACGGGCACCGCGGAGAACGGCGAGAGTGATCCGTACACTCTCTGGTTCACCGGTTTTGCCCCGGCCGACGCCCCCCAGTATGCGATCACGGTCCTGGTGGAAGACGGCGGGGGACAAGGGCAAGAGGGGTTCGGCAACGGGATTGCCGCACCGGTGGCGAAACAGGTACTAGAGGCGGTGCTGAACAAATGAGACCGAGCGCAGGGCTCACCTTCGGTGGGCGCTACGAACTGCAGTCGCGCATTGCGATCGGCGGCATGGGCGAGGTGTGGCAAGCCACCGACCTCGTGATCGGCCGGCAGGTCGCCCTCAAGATCCTGAAGGACGAGTACCTCGGCGACCCCGGCTTCCTCGAGCGCTTCCGCGCCGAGGCCCGGCACGCCGCACTCGTCAACCACGAGGGCATCGCCAACGTCTTCGACTACGGCGAGGAGGACGGCAGCGCCTACCTCGTCATGGAGCTCGTGCCCGGCGAGGCGCTCTCGACCATCCTCGAGCGGGAGCACGTGCTCTCGACCGACAAGGTGCTCGACATCGTGGCCCAGACGGCCGCGGCGCTCCAGGCCGCCCACGCGGCGGGCCTCGTGCACCGCGACATCAAGCCGGGCAACCTGCTGATCACGCCCGACGGCCGGGTGAAGATCACCGACTTCGGCATCGCCCGCATCGCCGACCAGGTGCCGCTGACGGCCACCGGCCAGGTGATGGGCACCGTCCAGTACCTCTCGCCCGAGCAGGCCTCCGGCCACCCGGCGTCGCCGACGACCGACATCTACTCGCTCGGCATCGTCGCGTACGAGTGCCTCGCCGGCCGCCGCCCGTTCACAGGCGAGTCGCAGGTCGCCATCGCGATGGCCCAGATCAACGAGACGCCGCCGGAGCTGCCGGTGACGGTCTCCGAGCCGGTCCGCAACCTCGTCTACGCGTGCATCGCGAAGAACCCGGCCGACCGTCCGCAGTCCGCCGCGCATCTCGCTCGGGCCGCGACCGCGCTCCGCCGCGGCGACGTGCAGGCCGCGGCCGCCGCGGTCCCCGCCGTGCTCGGCACGGGCGACGGCACCGCGGCGACGCTCCTGCTCCCCCAGCAGGGCGCGCCCACCGCCGCCACGACCGTGCTCGCCGCCGGCGCCGGCGCGGCCCTCTCCGCCGACGGCACCGCCGAGGGCGACGAGACCGCGGACGGCAAGAAGAAGCGCAGCAAGTGGACCTGGCCGCTCATCATCCTGATCGCGATCCTCGCGATCGTGCTGATCGGCATCGTCGTCGCGCTCATGATGAACGGCAACGGCAAGGCCGCCCCGTCGACCTCGAGCAAGCCGCCGACCACCTCCAGCGCACCGCCGAGCTCCAGCGCACCGCCGACCTCCGAGGCGCCCGACACGATCCAGATCGATCGCGCGCACTACATCGGCATGAACATCGATGCGGCGCGCGCCGAGATCGACGGCCTCGGCCTCCCGGTCAACGCCGTCGAGGGCGGTCCCGCGACCGAGCCCGGCCTCGCCAACACGGTGTCCGACGTGAACCCGAGCGGCCCGGTGCAGCCGGGCACGACGATCACGCTGACCTACTACGGCGAGCCCGAGACCCCGTCGGCCCCGGGTTCCGCGCCCTCGGTCGACCCGGCCTCCGTCACCGCCGGGCAGTCGTTCACCGTCTCCTGGCCCGCCGCGAGCTGCCCCTCGGGCCAGACGCTCTCCGGGTACAGCATCACCGTCGACGGACCGGCCTCGCAGCCCTCGCCCGTCTCGGCCGATGTGCGGCAGGTCACGATCGCGACGAACGCCGACGCCACCGGCCAGGTGAACGTGAGCTACAGCTACTTCTGCGGTCAGCTGAGCTCGCCGTCCTCCCCGGCCGCCACCGTGACCATCGAGGAGTCGCCGCTGCCCGGCAACGAGCAGCCCGACGGAAACTGACGCGGACCCCCGCCGCTCCATCGCGCGAGTCCTGACCGATCGCGCCGAGGAAAGGAACTGCACGACGTGAACGATGAAGGACGCATTCTCGCGGGTCGGTACCGCGTGGGCGCGCTCATCGGGCGCGGCGGCATGGCGGACGTGCACGTGGGCACCGACTCCAGGCTGGGCCGCCAGGTGGCGATCAAGCTGCTGAAGCCGCAGCTCGCGACCGACCCGGCGTTCCGCATGCGGTTCCGGCAGGAGGCGCAGTCGGCGGCGCGGATGGCCCACCCCACCATCGTCCGCGTCTTCGACGCCGGCGAGGAGACCGTGGTCGACGCCTCGGGTCACGAGGTGCAGCTCCCCTTCATCGTCATGGAGTACGTCGAAGGGCGCCTCCTGAAGGACGTCATCAGCGACGGGCCGCTCGAGCCGCAGGCCGCGGTCCGCGTCGCCGAGGGGGTGCTCACCGCCCTCGAGTACTCGCACCGCGCCGGCGTCGTGCACCGCGACATCAAGCCCGGCAACATCATGATCACCACCGCCGGCCAGGTGAAGGTCATGGACTTCGGCATCGCCCGCGCGGTGTCCGACTCTTCGACGACCGTCGCCCAGACGACCGCCATCCTCGGCACCGCCGCCTACTTCTCGCCCGAGCAGGCGAAGGGCGAGACCGTCGATGCGCGCACCGACCTGTACTCGATGGGCGTCGTGCTGTTCGAGATGCTCACGGGCCGCCCGCCGTTCCGCGGCGACACCCCCGTCGCGGTCGCGTACCAGCACGTCAGCGAGCGCCCGGTCAAGCCGAGCGTCATCAACCCCAAGGTCTCGCCGGCGCTCGACGCCGTCGTCATGCACGCCCTCGCGAAGAACCGCGACGAGCGCTACCAGACCGCGGCCGAGTTCCGCGCCGACGTCGAGACGGCCGCCTCGGGCCGGGTGCCGGTGCACCGTGAGCCCGAGGGCACGGCGCTGCTGTTCGACGCCCCCACCGGTTCGCTCTCGAGCTCGGAGCTCGCGCTCCGCCAGCTCACCGAGGACGAGACGATGGCGCGCACCCAGCGGCGCCCACCGGCGGTGTGGATCTGGTCGGGCATCGTCGCCGTCATCGTCATCGTGATCGCGGTGATGTACTGGGCGCTGAATCTCCAGCCGACCTCCGAACTGCCCTCCGACGTCGCCCGCATCCCCGACCTCAGCGGTCAGACGTACGAGGAGGCCGCGGCGACGCTGAAGGACCTGAAGCTGCCGGCGACGCGGATCGACCGCACCGACGAGACCGTCGAGGCCGGCAAGGTCATCAGCACCGATCCGCCCTCCGGCGAGACCGTCGCCAACGGCACCGTCGTCACCGTCTACGTCTCCACGGGGCGCGATGCCGTCGAAGTGCCCGACGTCACCAACATGCCGCTCGATCAGGCCAAGCAGGCGCTCACCGATGCCGGCCTCGTCCCTGGCAGCGAGACGCGCGATAACTCGCCGACCGTCGCCGAGAACACCGTGCTGTCGACCGAGCCCGCCGCGAAGACCAAGGTCGAGGTCGGCGCCACGGTGAAGTTCATCGTCTCGAGCGGCAAGGTGACGCTGTACGATCTCACGGGGCAGTCGCTCGAAGCGGCGACCTCGGTGCTGCAGTCGCAGAGCGTGCAGCTCGTGCCGGTGCCGGTGCCCGACCCCGACTGCCCGTCGGAGCCCGGTTCGCCGGTCACCCAGCAGTCCCTCGCCGCGGGCGACGTGCCGCAGGGCTCCGAGGTGCAGCTGACGTACTGCGCGGGCTGAGCCCGGCTCCTTCAGCTGAGCCCGGCTACTTCAGCAGCGGGTTCAGGCTGGCGGCGCGCTCCCGCGCCTCGGGGAGCCCCGCGGCGGCGAGCCAGTTGCCGAGCATGCGGTAGCCGCCCTCGGTCAGCACCGACTCGGGGTGGAACTGCACCCCGTAGATCGGGGCCCGCTCGTGGCGGAGCCCCATGATGACGCCGCCCTCGGTGCGGCTCGTGACGATGAGCTCGGGCGGCAGCGTGCCGTCGACGACCGCGAGCGAGTGGTACCGCGTCGCGGTGAACGGCTGCGGCACGCCGGCGTAGAAGTCGTCGTCGTCGTGCCGCACGTTCGAGGTCTTGCCGTGCATGAGCTCTTCGGCGTTCGTCACGACTCCGCCGAAGGCCTCGGCGATCGCCTGGTGGCCGAGGCACACGCCGAGCAGCGGCTGGCCGCTGGCGACCGCCGCTTCGACCGCGGGGATCGAGATGCCGGCGTCGGCCGGCTTGCCGGGGCCGGGCGAGACGAGCACCGCGTCGAACTCCGCGAGCCGCGCCGGCACGTCGGCGACGGCGATGTCGTCGTTGCGGACGACCTCGGTCTCGGCGCCGAGCTCCTGCAGGTACCCGTTGAGCGTGTAGACGAAGCTGTCGTAGTTGTCGATGACGAGGACGCGGAACATTTACTCCACCGTGACGTTGATCGGGTTCAGGATGTGGTCGACCCAGGGGAACACCCAGGTGAAGAGGGCGTAGACCGCCGCTGCGGCCAGCACGAGCATGATCAGCAGCCGCAGCCACCACGGGCCGGGCAGGATGCTCCAGAGGGCTCCGTACACGTCACTGCTCCCATCGTGCGACGTCGGCCGCGATCTCGGCCGGGGGGCCGGCGGACAGCGGCTGCCACGACTCGAGCACGCCGTAGGCGATCAGTCGTTCGGCCGTGGAGTACAGCGGGTTGCAGGTCGTCAGCGTGACGAGTCGATCGCTCGGCTGCAGATCGGGGTGGTGCGGCACCGGCGCGAGCACGTCGACCGAGTCCGGTGTGACGTACTCGAAGTCCCGGAAGCGGTATGTGTACCACCCGTCCTTGGTCTGGATGAAGATGCCGTCGCCGAGCTGCAGCTGCTCGATCTCGTGCATGCCGCCGCCGTAGGCGCTGCGGTGCGCGGCGATCGCGAAGTTGCCGACCTCACCGGGCATCTGCGTCTCGGGGTAGTGCCCGACGCCGAGCTCGAAGCTGTTGAGCACGTCGAGGCCGTAGCCCTGCGCGACCGTGCGCACCGAATCCACCGTGCCGGGGGTGTTGAACCGCGGCACGTACATGACCGCGAGCGGCTCGCCATTGCCGTACTCGGTGGTGTCGACGACCGGGTCGCCGTAGTCCGCCGGGTCCGGTGCGGGCGCGTCCCCGCGCGCGGCGCGTTCGTCCTCGATCCACTTCGAGGACTGGCCGGATGCCGCCTGCGACTGCTGGCCCGCCATGATCGCGTCGTTCCACCACAGCTGCCAGCCGAGGAAGAGCAGGATGAGCACGCCCGCGGTGACGAGGAGCTCGCCGAAGACGCCGACGACACTGACCCGGGGGCGCGGCTTCGCGGGGCGACGCGACGCGCGTCGCCCACCCTCAACCGGCGCGGGCGCGGACATACCCGTGAGTCTACTGCGGCCCGGCTGTGGTCGAACCGTGCGCTTCGGCCCCGGGATGGGCGCAGCGCCCGGCCTCGGATAGAATCTCGGGCATGGCACGTGCGAAATCTTCGAAGCCCGCGAACGCGGAGCAGCCGAGCGGTGAAGAGGCCCCGAACCCCGTCTGGTTCAAGCCCGTCATGTTCGGCTTCATGCTGCTCGGACTGGCCTGGATCATCGTGTTCTACGTCTCCGGCGGGGCCTGGCCCATCGCCGACCTCGGTCCGTGGAACATCCTGATCGGTTTCGGCATCGCCTTCATCGGCTTCCTCATGACCACGCGCTGGCGCTGACGCCGGCCCACTGCACTCACGAGAGAGGGGCGGATGCTTCGGCATCCGCCCCTCTCGCGTATCTGCGGGCGGCGCTCTCCACAGCTCTCCACAGTGTTGTCCCCATTTTCCACAGCTGCCTGTGGAATCTGGGGATAACCCTGTGGGGCCCGAGATTCCCGCGAATCCGGGGCTCCGAGCGGGGACCCGCTGAATCACACCTCTGTAATTCTCCCCAGACTGTGGAGAGGGTGTGGATAACTCAGAAGGCGCCGATCTTCCAGCGGGCCACGAGGAAGCCGAGCACGAAGAGCGCGACGACGAGACCGGCGAGCAGGCCGATCTGCAGCCCCCGGCGCGAGCGGTCGCGCGTCTCGAGGTAGATGAGCCCGACCAGGGCACCACCGATGAGCCCGCCGAGGTGCGCCTGCCACGAGATGTTCGCGCCGGGCAGGAAGCCGATCGCGAGGTTGATCGCGAGCAGCACGTAGAGCTGCGTGAGGTTGCCGCCGAGCCGGCGCTGGATCACGACGAAGGCGCCCATCAGGCCGAAGATCGCGCCGGATGCGCCGAGCACCCAGGTGAACGGGTCGGCGAACACGACGACGCCGATCGAGCCGGCGAGCCCGGCGATCAGGTAGAGCGCGAGGAATCGCCACCGGCCGAGCATCGACTCGAGCAGCTGGCCGAACAGCCACAGCGTGTACATGTTCAGCAGCACGTGCAGGATCGAACCGTGCAGCAGCAGGCTCGTGAGCGCCCGCCACGGTTCGATCGACAGCACGAACGCCTGCGGCGTGAAGGCGAAGAGGTTCGTCAGCAGCGAGCCGGTGAGGAACTGCAGCAGGTAGACGACGAGCGTCACGCCGATGATCGAGTACGTGACGACGGGGGCGCCGCGGCCGGCGGCGCTGCGCATGCGGGTGAAGGCGGCCGGCTTCGTGCGCGGCGCCTGGGCGCGCTGCTCCCGCATGCACTCGGGGCAGATCACCCCGACCGGCGCGGGGGTCTGGCACTCGCCGCACACGGTGCGACCGCAGCGCTGGCACAGCACGTAGCTCCGCCGATCGGGATGCCGATAGCAGAAGTCCTCGCGGGACGGCGCGCCCTCGCTCACCCGATGCCCGAGCTTCTCGGGCGGGTCAGCGCTGCTCGATGGAGATCGACTCGATCACCACGTCGTCGAGGGGCTTGTCGCGACCGTCGGTCGGCACGGCGGCGAGCTTGTCGACGACCGCCTGGCTGGCCGCGTCGGTCACCTTGCCGAAGATGGTGTGCTTGCCCTGCAGCCACGTGGTCGGGCCGACCGTGATGAAGAACTGCGAGCCGTTGGTGCCGCCGCCCGTGATACGGTCGGGGCCGGCGTTGGCCATGGCGAGCACGTAGGGCTCGGTGAAGTCGAGCTCGGGGTTGATCTCGTCGTCGAACTGGTAGCCGGGGCCGCCGATGCCCTGGCCGAGCGGGTCGCCGCCCTGGATCATGAAGCCGGGGATGATGCGGTGGAACACGACGCCGTCGTAGAGCGGCACGCCGGTCTGCTTCTGGCCGGTGCCCGGGTGGGTCCACTCCTGCTCACCGGTCGCGAGACCGATGAAGTTGCGCACCGTCTTCGGCGCGTGGTTGCCGTAGAGCTCGACCTCGATCGGGCCGTGGTTCGTCGTGATCGTCGCAACAGCGGTGGGGAGAGCAGCCATGTCGGCCATTCTCTCATGCACGAAGCGGCATCCGCTGGCAACCCCCGACGACTCCCACCTCGTTTCCAGGCGGTTCGGTGGCAAGATGGAGGAGTTCGCTGCACAACGATGGAGGTCGACATGAGCCTGTCACGCAAGCGCCGGAAGGAACTCAAGCGGCTGCGGGGGAGTGCGGAAGAACTGTGGGGGAACCAGCAGGCCGTACTGGAGCACGCGAATTCCGTCGCCCGTGAGGCCAGCCGCCAGCTCGGCAACCTGACGCGCGAAGAGGTCGTTCCGCGGGTCCGAGACGGCTACCAGACGTACGTCCGGCCCGGTCTCGACTCGGCGCGAGTCATCGCGAAGCGCGCCGGCGACACCGCCGAGCGCACCGTCGGCGGCTTCCTCGGCTCGCTGCTCTCGGTCGGCGACATCGCCAACGACACCCGGGTGCGCCGCGCGATCGAGCGCGTCAACCCGCGGGCCGTGGTCGTCGAGCAGAAGAAGGGCCCGGGCGTCGGCACGATCCTCGCGATCGGCGCCGGCGTGGTCGTCGCGGCCGGCGTGGCGTACGCCGTCTGGCAGACGTTCCGCGCCGACGACGAGCTCTGGGTCGCCGACGACGAGCCCGAGAGCCCCGCGGCATCCTGACTCCCCCGCGTCCGTTCCGACGCGCACCACTCGCCCGAAGGCCCCGCTGATGAGCGGGGCCTTCGGCGTTTCCAGGACGGATTCGATCGGATTCCGGGCGGGTACTTGCGCGCGCGCCGCGAACACCGCTAAGTTCGTGACCGTTCGTTTCCGCCGAGTTTCAGAGAGGAGTGATGACCGATGATGAAGCAGACCTTCCAGTCGCCCGCCGGCCACACCTTCCTCGGCGCAGCGTTCGCGGCCTCCGTCGCCGCCTGCTGAGCCCGGGCTGAGCGCCGCCAGTCTGCACTGGCCCGTCGCTCCTGAAGGCTCCAGCCCCACGGGCACGTCGCGCCATCGAGGCGCATCGCCCATCACCGAGTCGCTGACTCGGACGCCGTACGCTGCGGCTCCCCGCTCCGGAACCCCCGGTGCGGCCGCGCGACGCCGGTCCGCCCGGACCCGTCGCGACTGAGACTCGGCGCGCCCGCGCGCGTCGACCCGGCTCCGAGCATCCTCGGCGCCGACCATCCTGAAACGAAGGAACCATCGTGAATCCCACGACCATCACCACCATCGGGACCACCGAATCCCGAGCGAGCGACGTGCGCACCGGTGCGCGCATGCTCCGCGAGCGCTGGGCCGCACGGCTCGGGCTCGCCCTCCTCGAATGGAGCCGTCGTCACGACGAGCGGCGCACGCACCGCGCGGTGGCGCACCACCGCGAGGCGCAGCGCATCGCGACGGCACTCCGTGACGAGGAGTTCGCCCGCATCGCACTGAGCGTCACCGCCAGGTGACCCCGTGAGCACCGTACGTCCCGCCGGGTGCATCGCCCCGGCGCCGATCCAACGGCCCCGTCCGCTCGGACGGGGCCGTTCCCTTTTCTCCGCGGCGTCGGCCTTCTCCGAGGCGTGGACCGCTCAGCGCTGACGCCCGTCGGCGGGCTCCTCGGCGTTGAGCCGCAGCCCGATATCCAGCAGGCTCACCCGCTTCAGCCGCGGGATCTCCTCGAGCCGCACCCACCGCGCCTCGTCGCTCGACCCGCCCACCTCGTTGCGCAGCTCGCCGCCGACGACGTGCGCGCGGTAGACCACCCGCATCGCGTAGAGGGGGGCCTGCCCCGTGTTCCGCCGCTCCGCGGGGATCACCATCGTGTCGATGCCGAGCAGGCGGTCGATCTCGGCGTCGTAGCCGGTCTCCTCGCGGATCTCGCGGACCGCCGCCTCGAGCGGATGCTCCGACCCCTCGATGCCGCCGCCGGGCAGCGTCCAGCCGGACCGACCGTGCTCGTTCCAGTGCGAGAGCAGCATCCGCCCCTGATCGATGATGACGCCATACGCTGCGATGCGGATGTCCATTCGGTCACTGTACCCGCCACGCTGCGAGGCGACGGCGGCTACTCGGGCAGGACGAGATCGGGCAGAGCCGCCTGGAGCTCGCGGATGGTCGTCGCCAGCACGCCTGAAGCGAGCAGCCCCGGCCCTAGCGGTCCCGCGGAGTCCGTGCCGAGCAGCGGCAGCCGCAGCAACGCGCGATGCGCCTCCGGCGTGAGGCGCCCGAGCTGCCACTCGACCTCTCGCCGTCGAGCGGTCTCCGAGTCGGTGGCGGCGAGTGCGGCCGCCTTGGCCGCGTACGCGGCCGCGCCCAACGCGTGCGCCCCCATGTGTGCGACGCCCGCGGCCTGTCCGGCGGCCCGCGCCGCCGCGATCGCGGCGGGCGTCTCCGCGGAGCCCGCGGCGCGCCCGGCGACGAAGCGGATGCGGATCTGCTCGGCGGTGTCGAGCTCGCCGCGTGAGAACGCCCGGGCCCGGTCGATGCCGTCACGCGCGCGATCGTCGTCGGGTGCCTCCGCCTCGAAGAGCGGCAGGACGCGCTCGGCGCAGTCGGCCGCCCAGCCTGCGACGACGCGACGATCGGCCTCGCTGAGTGCCTGCGGCGTCGTCATCCCGATTCCTTCCCGTCTCCGACATCCTGCCCGGGCGCGGCCGCCGGGGCTCGGGCATCCCTCGTAGCCCCTGGCTGTGTGAAGAGCGCGATGATCTCGTCGGCGCGGAGGTCGTCGAGCGCGGCATCGAAGCGGCCATCCGCGTCGAGACGGCTGGCGCCGTGCAGCGTGCTCCACAGCAGTTCGGCGCGCACCGCACGGTTCCGCGGCGTCCCTCCGCCGACGGCCCGCTCGAACATCGCGAACCCCTCCCGCAGGATCTCGGGCGTCTCGGCGGAGGCGAACACGATCCCCGTGCGCGCCGACGTCATCGCCTCGTAGACCGCGGGATTCTCCCGCGCGAAGGCGAGGTACGCGGTGACGAGGGGGGCCAGACCCTCACCGCCGGCGCTGATCGCCGCGAGGAGCTCGGTGTAGCCGTCGATGACGACCTGGTCGATGATCTGCTCCCGCCCGCGCGGGAAGTGCCGGTACAGGATCGGCTGACTGAAGCCGATGGCGTCGGCGAGGCGCCGCACGGTGACCGCGGCCCAGCCCTCCTCCTCGGCGATCTCGCGGGCCGCGCGGACGATCCGGCGTTCCCGCTCTCGGATCCGCTCGATGTCTTGCGCTGCTCGGGGCATGCGGTTACATTAGCACCGCTAACAGTTAGCAGCGCTAACACCCACCGAGCCGGAGGAACCATGACCATCATCATCGCCATCACCGCCGCGTTGGCCGTCCTCGGCCTCGCCGTCATCTTCGGCGCGGACGTCGTCGGTCTGCTCGTCCAACGCTCCGTGTACGCCGACCTCGACGACCGCGCCCTGGTGCAGGTGGTCGGCCGCGGCCACTACTACGCAGACCGACGGATGCCGGGTGTCGGCATTCCGGCGACGATCCTCACCGCCGTCACCGCCGCCGCCGCCTTCATCTGGGGCACGACGCTCCTGGGCATCCTCTCCACCGCGGGGCTGGCACTGCTCGTCACCTGGCTGCTCGTCTACGCCCGCATCGCGAAGCCGATCAACACCACGCTGACCGCGGCGGCTCTCGCCGACGAGGTGCCCGCGGATGCCCGAGCCCTGCAGGCTCGCTGGGATTCGATCCTCCCGCTGCGGGTGACGCTCATCGCGGTGACCCTGCTCCTGCTGCTCGCCACGCTCGCCCTGCTGTGAGTGCGCGAGAGCTACGAGTAGGAGCCGTCCGCGCCATCCCCACCGTCCGCGCCATCCGCGCCGACGCTCGCGGGCGTGCGCACGAAGAACGCGAGCACAACCGCGGCCGTAGCGATGCAGGCGCCGATCAGGAAGGCGGTGTGCACGCCGGCGTTCGTCGCAGCGACGGTGTCGGCGCCGGCCCGTGCGGCATCCGCCGTGCCCACCGACATGAGCGTGACGAACAGCGCGGTGCCGGCTGCGCCGGCCACCTGCTGCAGCGTGCTGACCGTTGCGCTGCCGTGGGAGTAGAGCCGACGCGGCAGGGAGCCGAGCGCCGAGGTGAGCAGCGGGGTGAAGACGAACGCGAGGCCGAGGTTCAGCGCGACGTGCACGGCGATGATCCAGCCGATCGCGCTGTCCTGACCGAAGGTCGCCATGCCCCAGAGCGCTCCGGTCGCGACGATCATGCCGGGGATGACGAGCGGCGTCGGCCCGAAGCGGTCGAACAGCGAGCCCACGACCGGCGCTGCGACGCCCATGAGGATGCCGCCGGGCAGCAGCATGAGTCCGACCGTGAGCGTGTCGAGGCCCAGCACCTGCTGGAGGTACATCGGCAGCAGGATGAGGGAGCCGAACAGCGCCGACATGACGACGACGACCAGCACCACCGCGATGCTGAACGATCGCGAGGTGAAGGTGCGCAGATCGAGCAGTGCGGCGCCGGACTTCTGCAGCTGCAGCTGCCGGGCGACGAAGGCGCCGAGCGCCGCGGTGCCGACGACGAGCGGGATCCACACCGGCACGGGCGCGTGGCCGCTCGCGGATTCGCCGATGGAACTCAAGCCGAAGATCAGGCCGCCGAAGCCGAGCGCCGAGAGGATGACGGACAGCACGTCGAAGCGCGCGTGCCGCGTCTCGGTGATGTTGCGCACCCAGATCGCGCCGAGGGCGATGGCGAGGAGCGCGATGGGCAGCACGATCCAGAACATCCAGCGCCAGTCGAGCGCGGAGAGGATGATGCCGGAGACCGTGGGGCCGACGGCGGGAGCGACGGCGATGACGATGGAGATCACGCCCATCATGCGGCCGCGATGCGTCGGCGGCACGACGTTCAGCACCGTCGTGAACAGCAGCGGCATCATGATCGCGGTGCCCGAGGCCTGCACGATGCGGCCGGCGAGCAGCACCTCGAAGCCGGGGGCCACCGCCGCGATGAGCGTGCCGGCGGCGAACAGCGACATGGCCGTGAAGTAGAGCGAGCGCAGCGGGAAGCGGGCGAGCAGGAAGCCGGTCAGCGGGATCACGATCGCCATGGTGAGCAGGAAGCCCGTGGTGAGCCACTGCGCGGTCGCAGCCGAGATCTCGAGATCGATCATCAGGCTCGGCAGCGCGACGCCCATGATGGTCTCGTTGAGGATGACGACGAACGCCGAGGCGACGAGCAGGGCGATGACCGGTCCGGTGCGAGGCGGCGGGGTCTCGACGGTCGGCGTCGCGGCGGTCTCGGGGTGCTTGGCGAGCGTCATGGGTCCTTCGGTGGTGCGGGAGCGAACGGGTGAGCGGGCAGCACACCGGTGGGCCGCTCATCCAATATATGACAGAAACTGCCATTTTGGCGGAAAGTGAGAGAATAGCGCCGTGTCCGAGCACGCCGCCCACTCCGAAGCCCAGTCCGTGGGCCTGCGCGAACGACGCCGGCAGACGACCCGCCGCGAACTCGCCGCCGCCGCCCTCGAGCTCTTCGAACGCCAGGGCCTGCACGGCACCACGACCGACGACATCGCCCGGCTCGCGGGGATCTCGCCCCGCACCTTCTTCCGCTACGCCGAGACGAAGGAGCACGCGATCTTCCTCGGCGACGACGGGTTCGAGGACTTCCTGTCCCAGATCGCCACGGCCATCCGAGGCGGAACCCGGCCCGTCGACGCCATCGAGGCGGCGCAGATCGCCCTGCTCCGCGGCTTCGACGCCGAGTCGCCGGACCGCCAGCGCGAAATGCTGCGCGTGCGGCGCCTCATCATCTCCGAACCGAGCCTGCTCTCGCTCGCGCTGGCCGCCGATGCGGCGAAGGGCGAGTCGCTGCTCGAGGTTCTCACCACCGAGGCGCCGGACCTCGGCGAGCTCGAGGCGCGGGCGCTCGTCGCGGCGCTGACCGCCACCATGCGGCTCGCCTTCGACGAGTGGGTGCGACGTGCGGAAGCCGGCGAGACCGCCTCGGTGCACGCACTGCACGAACAGATCCAGCGCTCGCTGGTCGGGCACTTCTCGCAGCGCGCGAGCGGGTGACGGTGCCTCTCGATGGAGCCAGCTTCTCGATGGAGCTGAGGTTCTCGACGGGCGAGCTTCTCGGTGGAGTGGAGCCTAGGAGAATCGAACTCCTGACATCCTGCTTGCAAAGCAGGCGCTCTACCAACTGAGCTAAGGCCCCGGGCCGGTGGCGATGCCGCCGGTGAGTGTGGAGTTTTGGAGTGGGGATACGAGGACTTGAACCTCGGACCTCTTCGTTATCAGCGAAGCGCTCTAACCGCCTGAGCTATATCCCCGAATCGGTGCCGGCCCGTGAAGGCCGAAGGACAGCCTACCGGACCGTGCGCGAAACACCGAATCGGGCTGCGCACTGCCGGCACCGGTGGATCAGTTGTTGGTGAAGCCCACCAGGATGCCGCCCGTGATCTTCACGCTGAGGTTGTAGAGCACGGCCATGATCGCGCCGAGCGCGGTCGTGACGACGAGGTTCAGCAGCGACACGACGATGGCGAAGCCCATCACGTTGCCGAGCGACAGGATCGCGGTGAGGTCGCCGCCCTGGCCGGCCACGTCGCGGACGAGCTCGTTGACCTTGCCGAAGATGCCGGTCGAGTTCAGCACCGTGTAGACGAGGAACGTCGCGACGATGTTCACGACCGCGAGGCAGACCGCGATCAGGAAGGACAGTTTCACGGCCGACCAGAAGTCGATGTAGACCAGGCGCAGGCGGACCTGCTTGGCCGGGGCCTTGCGGCCGGACTTCTTGGCCAGCTTCTCGGCGACGCTACTCATCGGTGGTGATTCTCCCTTAGGCGGTTACTCGGCGTCCGTCGACTCCACCGACTCTTCGGTTTCCTCGTCGAGGTTCCTCTCAGAATTCTTCGCGATCGCGATGATGCGGTCCTCGTTCGCGAACTTCGCGAACACGACGCCCATCGTATCCCGGCCCTTGGCCGGGACTTCGGCGACATGGGAGCGTACCACCTTGCCACTGGCAAGAACCACAAGGACCTCATCGCTGCGGGAGACCATCAGGGCGCCGGCGAGATCGCCGCGGTCCTCGGAGAGCTTGGCCACCTTGATGCCGAGCCCGCCGCGGTTCTGCTTGCGGTACTCCTCGATGCGGGTGCGCTTGGCATAGCCGCCCTCGGTGACGACGAAGACGTACGCGTCGCTGGGGCTGAGCTTCTGCCCGGCGCCATCCTCCGGGGCATCCGACTCGTCGTCCTCTTCGGAGGAGGGGACGACGGATGCCGCGAGCAGTGCGTCGCCGTCGCGGAACGACATGCCCTTGACGCCCGAGGTGGCCCGGCCCATCGGCCGGAGCGCCTCGTCGGTCGCCTCGAAGCGGAGCGACATGCCCTTCTGCGAGACGAGCAGGATCTCGTCGGTCTCGTTCGCGAGCATGGCGGAGACGAGCTCGTCGCCCTCGCGGAGGTTGATCGCGATGACGCCGCGCGAGCGGTTGGTGTCGTACGCGGCGAGCTCGGTCTTCTTGACGAGGCCGTCGCGGGTGGCGAGCACGAGGTAGGTGGCCACCTGGTAGTCGCGGATGTCGACGATCTCGGCGATCTGCTCGTCGGGCTGCATCTCGAGCAGGTTCGCGACGTGCTGACCCTTGGCGTCGCGGCCAGCCTCGAGGATCTCGTAGGTCTTCGCCCGGTAGACGCGCCCCATGTTCGTGAAGAACAGCAGCCAGTGGTGCGTCGTCGTAACGAAGAAGTGGTCGACGACGTCGTCGGCGCGCAGCTGCGCGCCCTTCACGCCCTTGCCGCCGCGGTGCTGCGAGCGGTAGTTGTCGCTGCGGGTGCGCTTGATGTAGCCGCCGCGCGTGACGGTGACGACCATCTCCTCTTCGGGGATCAGGTCTTCCACCGACATGTCGCCGTCGAAGCCGGGCATGATGTGCGTGCGCCGGTCGTCGCCGAACTTCGCGACGATCTCGGTGAGCTCCTCGGAGATGATGGTGCGCTGGCGCCCCTCGTCGGCGAGGATCGCGAGGTACTCGGCAATCTCGAGCTCGAGCTGCGCGAGGCGGTCGATGATCTTCTGCCGCTCGAGGGCCGCGAGGCGGCGGAGCTGCATGGTGAGGATGGCATCGGCCTGCAGCTGGTCGACCCCGAGCAGGTTCATCAGGCCGGTGCGCGCCTCGTCGACGTCGGGCGAGCGGCGGATGAGCGCGATGACCTCGTCGAGCGCGTCGAGCGCCTTCACGTAGCCGCGCTGGATGTGCGCGTCGGCCTCGGCCTTCTTCAGGCGGAAGTTGGTACGGCGCACGATCACGTCGATCTGGTGCGCGATCCAGTGTGTGATGAAGCCGTCGATCGAGAGCGTGCGCGGCACGCCGTCGACGATCGCGAGCATGTTGGCGCCGAAGTTCTCCTGCAGCTGGGTGTGCTTGTAGAGGTTGTTCAGCACGACCTTCGCGACCGCGTCGCGCTTCAGCACGAGCACGAGGCGCTGGCCGGTGCGGCCGGAGGTCTCGTCGCGGATGTCGGCGATGCCGGAGAGCTTGCCGTCCTTGACGAGCTCGGCGATCTTCACCGCGAGGTTGTCGGGGTTCACCTGGTACGGCAGCTCGGTGACGACGAGGCAGGTGCGGCCCTGGATCTCCTCGACGCTGACGACCGCGCGCATCGTGATCGAGCCACGACCCGTGCGGTAGGCGTCGTGGATGCCCTTGACGCCCAGGATCTGCGCCCCGGTCGGGAAGTCCGGCCCCTTGATGCGCTCGATGAGCGCCTGCTGCAGCTCCTCGTGCGAGGCATCCGGATGCTCGAGCGCCCAGAGCGCGCCCTCGGCCACCTCGCGCAGGTTGTGCGGCGGGATGTTCGTGGCCATACCGACCGCGATGCCGACCGAGCCGTTGACGAGCAGGTTCGGGAAGCGCGCCGGGAGCACCGTGGGCTCCTGCGTGCGACCGTCGTAGTTGTCCTGGAAGTCGACGGTCTCTTCCTCGATGTCGCGCACCATCTCGAGGGCGAGCGGCGACATCTTGGTTTCGGTGTACCGGTGGGCGGCGGCGCCGTCGTTGCCGGGAGAGCCGAAGTTGCCCTGGCCGAGGGCGAGCGGGTAGCGCAGCGACCACGGCTGCACGAGGCGCACCAGCGCGTCGTACACCGAGCTGTCGCCATGCGGGTGGAACTGGCCCATGACGTCGCCGATGACGCGCGTGCACTTCGAGAACGCGCGGTCGGGGCGGTAACCGCCGTCGTACATCGTGTAGATGACGCGACGGTGCACCGGCTTCAGGCCGTCGCGGACGTCGGGCAGCGCGCGCCCGACGATCACGCTCATCGCGTAGTCGAGGTACGAGCGCTGCATCTCCAACTGCAGATCGACCTGGTCGATCTTGCCGTGGTTGTGCTCGCCGTCTGCGGCTTCGGTGCTGATTTCGTCAGTCATGTCTTCTCGTCGATTCGAACTGCTCGCGGATCGCGTGCCGGGTCACGGCGCGCGCTCAGATGTCGAGGAAGCGGACGTCCTTCGCGTTCTTCTGGATGAAGGAGCGACGGCTCTCGACGTCGTCGCCCATCAGCGTCGAGAAGATCTCGTCGGCGGCCGCGGCGTCTTCCATCGTGACCTGCAGCAGGGTGCGGGTCTCGGGGTTCATGGTGGTGTCCCACAGCTCCTGGTGGTTCATCTCGCCGAGACCCTTGTAGCGCTGGACGCCGTTCTCCTTCTGGAGGCGCTTGCCCGCGGCCTGGCCGGCGGCGAGCAGCGCGTCGCGCTCACGGTCGGAGTACACGTACTCGTGCTCGGCGTTGGTCCACTTCAGGCGGTACAGCGGCGGCTGCGCCAGGAACACGTAGCCCATCTCGATGAGCGGCCGCATGAAGCGGAACAGCAGCGTGAGCAGCAGCGTGGTGATGTGCTGGCCGTCGACGTCGGCGTCGGCCATGAGCACGATCTTGTGGTACCTGGCCTTCTCGGGGTTGAAGTCCTCGCCGATGCCCGTGCCGAAGGCGGTGATCATCGCCTGGATCTCGGCGTTGCCGAGGGCCCGGTCGAGGCGCGCCTTCTCGACGTTCAGGATCTTGCCGCGCAGCGGCAGGATGGCCTGGGTCGCCGGGTCGCGGCCGGTCTTCGCCGAGCCGCCGGCCGAGTCGCCCTCGACGAGGAAGATCTCGGAGATCGTCGGGTCCTTCGAGGTGCAGTCGCTCAGCTTGCCCGGCATGCCGCTGGTCTCGAGGAAGCCCTTGCGCCGCGTCGCCTCGCGGGCCTTGCGGGCCGCGATGCGGGCGGTCGCCGCCTGGATCGCCTTGCGGATGATGTCGCGGGCCTGGTTCGGGTTGCGCTCGAACCAGTCGCCGAGCTGGTCGCCGACGATGCGCTGCACGAACGACTTCGCCTCGGTGTTGCCGAGCTTCGTCTTCGTCTGACCCTCGAACTGCGGCTCGGAGAGCTTCACCGAGATGACCGCGGTCAGCCCCTCGCGCACGTCGTCGCCGGAGAGGTTGTCGTCCTTCTCCTTGAGCAGGCCCTTCTCGCGGGCGTAGCGGTTGACGAGCGTCGTCAGCGCCGCGCGGAAGCCCTCTTCGTGCGTGCCGCCCTCGTGGGTGTTGATCGTGTTCGCGTAGGTGTGCACCGACTCGGTGTACGCCGTGGTCCACTGCATCGCGACCTCGAGCGCGATCTTGCGCTCGGTGTCCTCGGACTCGAAGGAGATGATCTCCTCGTTCACGAGCTCGGCGCGCTTCGACTTGTTGAGGTACTCGACGTAGTCGCTGAGGCCGCGCTCGTAGAGGAACGTGTCGCTGCGCGGCACGAAGGCCTCGGGGTCGGCATCGCCTTCGACGTCGGCCGGGTCGACCGGCACGCCGCCGTTGGGCCGCAGATCGGTGAGCGTGATGCTGAGGCCCTTGTTGAGGAAGGCCATCTGCTGGAACCGGGTGCGGAGCGTCTCGTAGTCGAAGACGACCGTCTCGAAGATGTCGGGGCTCGGCCAGAACGTGATCGTGGTGCCGGTCTCGTCGCTCGCCTCATCCTGCGAGAGCGGGGCCTCGGGCACGCCGACGTTGAACGCCTGGCGCCAGACGTTGCCCTCGCGCTTGACCTCGACCTCGAGCCGCGTCGACAGCGCGTTCACGACGGAGGAGCCGACGCCGTGCAGGCCGCCCGACACGGCGTAGCCGCCGCCGCCGAACTTGCCGCCCGCGTGCAGCACGGTGAGCACGACCTCGACGGTCGACTTGCCCTCGGTCTTGTGCATGCCGACCGGGATGCCTCGACCGTTGTCGATCACCCGGACGCCGCCGTCTTCGAGGATCGTCACGTCGATCGCCGTGGCGTAGCCCGCGAGCGCCTCATCGACGGAGTTGTCGACGATCTCGTACACGAGGTGGTGCAGGCCGCGCGGACCCGTCGAGCCGATGTACATGCCGGGACGCTTGCGGACCGCTTCGAGGCCCTCGAGTACCTGGATGTCGTCGGCGCCGTATTCGGACGCGCCCTGGGCCTTCGTCGGTTCCGCTGTCATGGGTGAATCGAGGCTCCGCTCTGTCGTTCTGGCGACTCTCGATCCTATCAAACCGCCCGCCTCAAAAGGCCGGAAACGCCGATCTGAGGCAATGAACGAGGCAGGTTGACCGAATTTGTCGTCTCAACCGTAGGTGTCGCGCGGACCGCGGCCTGGAACCGATCTGGGACCGCGTTTCCAGGTGGGGGCGTCCGGCCCCTGGAACCGGATCGATTCCACCCCGGCGCCCGGGTGCACCTCGGCGATGCGCGCGAGCAGCTGCTGCCGCATCAGTCGAAGCTGCGTGGCCCAGGCCGTGGAATCGCAGCGCACCTGCAGCGTGCCGCCCTCGATCGCGATCGGCTCGGAGTGCTGCGCCGTCTCCTCGCCGGCGATGTCGCGCCAGGTGGTCAGCAGGTCGGCCTGCGAGAGCGGACCGCTCCAGCCGAGCTGCGAGGAGAGCTGATCGATGGCGGTGCCGAGGGGACGGGGGTCGCGGCCGGGGGTGAACGGCTCGCTGCCGGACGTCTCGCGCGTGCGGCGCGCGCGGCCTGGGCGGTAGCGCGTCTCGCCGCCGAAGATCTCGCGGAAGTGCTGATAGACCCGGATGGCCTCGGAGGCGTCGCTCATGCCTTCGCCTCCTCGTCGGCGCCGGGGACGGGGACTGGGCCGGGGACGGCTGCCGGCGCGGTCGCCGGCGCGTCGACGATGCGGCCCGCGTCGATGTGCACGATGGCCGCGGTGAGCGGCTCGGGCACGTCTTCGAGCACCGCCGCGGTGACGAGCACCTGCTCGTAGCCGCCGATCGCCGCGGCCAACCGTTCCCGCCGCAGGCGGTCGAGCTCGGCGAAGACGTCGTCGAGCACGAGCACGGGGTCGCCGGTGGCCGAGTCGCGGCGCAGCAGCTCGGCGGCGGCGAGCCGCAGCGCGAGGGCGAACGACCAGGACTCGCCGTGACTCGCGTAGCCCTTGGCCGGCAGGCCGTTGAGCAGCAGCAGCACGTCGTCGCGGTGCGGGCCGGCGAGCGTCACGCCGCGCTCGAGCTCCTTGCGCCGGAGCCCGCGGAGCGCGGCGGCGAAGCGGTCGGCGGTGGGCACGGCGGGCGAACCCGCGGCGGAGCCGTCGACAGATGCCTCGGCCGAGGCATCCGCGCCGTCGCCCCGCGGTGCTGAGCGCGGCTCGTCGTCGTCATCGGCGACCGCGCCGTCGATGGAGAGCACCGGCTGCAGCGACGGCCCGTGGTCGGCGTCGACGATGGAGTGGTACGCGACCGCGAGCGGCTCGGCGAGTTCGGCGACGAGCGCGAGCCGCTGGTCGATGAGCTCGGCGCCGAGGGCGACGAGCCGTTCGTCCCAGATGTCGAGCGTGGTGAGCTTGTCGGCCCCGAGCCCTCGTGCCCGCGCGCTCTTGAGCAGCGTGTTGCGCTGGCGCAGCACCCGATCGTAGTCGCCCATGACCCCGGCGAGCCGGGGCGAACGCTGCACGAGCAACTCGTCGAGCATACGCCGGCGGACGCCGGGCTCGCCGCGCACGATGGCGAGGTCTTCGGGGGCGAACAGCACGGTGTGCGCGTAGCGCGGCAGCTCGCGGGTCTTCACCGGCGAGCGGTTGAGCTGCGCGCGGTTGGCCCCCTGACGGTTGAGCTGCAGCTCGAGGAGGAGCTGGCGGTCGCCGTGCACGAGGAGGGCGCGGACGATGGCCGACTCGGCCCCGGCCCGGACCAGCGCCTGGTCGCCGGAGACCCGGTGCGAACCGAGGGTCGCGAGGTAGCCGATCGACTCGACGAGGTTGGTCTTGCCCTGGCCGTTGCGGCCGACGAGCACGGTGGCCCCCGGCCCGAGCTCGAGTTCGGCGCGCTCGTAGTTGCGGAAGTCGGTGAGCGAGAGGCGGGCGACGTGCACCGGCACCACTCCTCTCGCTCGACCTCCGTCTACGGTACCCGCGACCGCCGACAGCGGCGCGCGGTCAGCGCAGCAGCAGGTTCGGCTGCAGCAGGTAGCGGTAGCTGTCGCTGCCGGCCTGCTCGCGCGAGGTCTGGCTGGTGATCAGCACGGGCCCCGGCTTGTTCGGGTTCTCGGTCTTCGTGAACGAGACGCGCACGAACTCGGAGTGCACCGCGCCGAGGCCGTCGAGGAGGAACTGCGGCTTCAGCGACACGACGGTCTCGTCGCCGGTGAGGATGGCGTCGATCGACTCGGACGCCTGGGCCTGCTCGCTGCCGATCGCCTCGAGGGTGAGCCCGTCGGGCGTGAACGAGTAGCGGAGGGCGGCTTCGCGCTCGAGGACGAGCGCGACACGGCGGGTCGCCTCGATGAGCTCGGCGGTGTTGACCACGGCGTAGTTGTCGACGACCTCGGGGAAGAGCCGGCGCACGGGCGGGAAGTTGCCCTTGATGAGCAGGCTCGTGACGGTCTTCTTGTCGGCGCTGAAGGCGATGAGCTCGCGGTCGTCGCGGCTCGTGATCGAGACCGAGATCGTGCCGGAGTGGCCGAACGTCTTGCCGACCTCCTGCAGGGTGCGGGCCGGGACGAGCGCGGTCAGCGCCTCCTCGGCGGTGGCGACGGAGCCGCCGTCCCAGTCGATCTCGCGCACGGCGACGCGGTAGCGGTCGGTCGCGACGAGGCCGAGGCTGTTCTCGCGGACCTCGAGCTGCACGCCCGTGATCACCGGGGTGACGTCGTCGCGGGAGGCGGCGACGGCGACCTGCGCGACGGCGGCCGCGAACTCCTCGGCCGGGACGACGCCGGACTGGTCGCCGATCTCGGGGATCGACGGGTACTCCTCGACCGGCATCGAGAGCAGCGTGAAGCTCGCCGAGCCGCAGCTGACCTGGATGCGGTTCTCTTCGGTGGCGATGCGCACCGGCGCGTTCGGCAGGCGGCCGGCGATCTCGGCGAGGAGTCGGCCGGAGACGAGCACGGTGCCCGGCTCCTCGACGTCGGCCTGGATCTCGGTCTGGCTGGAGACCTCGTAGTCGAAGGAGGAGAGGACGAGCCCGTCTTCGTTCGCCTGGATCAGGACGCCGGAGAGGATGGGCAGCGTCGTCCGCTGCGGGAGCAGCTTGACCGCGAACGATACGGCCTCGCTGAAGACGTCGCGGTTGACCTGGAACTTCACGGCTCTCCTGTCGTCATGGCGCGTGCTCCGCACGACCGTGCCCTCCCGCGTCGGTGGACGCGGGTTCCCATGCTATCGAGCGACCTTCGAGGCATCCACACCGTCAGGTTGTCGAATCCCCGTCGATGAAGGCTTAAGTCTCTTAACGGTGTTAACCGCTGTGGAAACTGTGGATGGTGTTCGGAGATCCGCGGAGTGATGCCTATCCGGGCCCGTTCGATCTGTGCACACCGTGTGGGAATCGCGGAGGGGACGCTGAACGGCGTGCGGAGACGAATCGGGGTTGTGCACAGGCCGAGCTCGCGTCTCAACAGCTGGGAGCCGGTTGCTCGTTAACAATCCACAGGCTTTCCACAATTGTGGGGAACGGCCCGAACGGCCCGCAGAACGCCGCCTGCGGCGGCCCGGAGGCATCCCCTCGAACCGCCGCGACGACCGGAACTCAGCGGTAGCGCGCGGTCTGCTTGATGCGGGCGGTGAGCTCGGTGACCTGGTTGTAGATCGAGCGACGCTCCTTCATGAGCTCCGAGATCTTCTTGTTCGCGTACATGACCGTCGTGTGGTCGCGGTTGCCGAACAGCTGCCCGATCTTCGGCAGCGACAGGCTGGTCAACTCGCGGCAGAGGTACATCGCGATCTGCCGCGCCGTGGCGACGGCCTGCGAACGGCTCGAGCCGTAGAGGTCGTCGACGGTGAGCTTGAAGTAGTCCGCCGTCGCCGTGATGATGTCGACCGGCGCGATGACGTTGTCGGAGTCGTCGGTGATGAGATCCTTCAGTACCGTCTGCACGAGCGGCATGTCGACCGGGGTGCGGTTCAGGCTCGCGAACGCCGTGACGCGGATCAGGGTGCCCTCGAGCTCGCGGATGTTGCTCGAGACCTTCGAGGCCATGTACTCGAGGATGTCGTCGGGCACCTGCAGCCGCTCGGACTGCGCCTTCTTGCGGAGGATCGCGATGCGGGTCTCGAGGTCGGGCGCCTGCACGTCGGTGATGAGGCCCCACTCGAAGCGACTGCGCATGCGGTCCTCGAAGCCGGTCAGGTGCTTCGGGGGAACGTCGCTCGTGATCACGACCTGCTTGTTGTGGTCGTGCAGCGTATTGAAGGTGTGGAAGAACGCCTCCTGCGTCTCCGCCTTGCCCTGCAGGAACTGGATGTCGTCGATCAGCAGGATGTCGATGTTGCGGTAGCGCTGCTGGAACAGCGAGCCGCGGTTGTTCGCGATCGAGTTGATGAAGTCGTTCGTGAACTCCTCGCTCGACACATAGCGCACGCGGATGCCGGGATAGAGGCTCATCGCGTAGTGGCCGATGGCGTGCAGGAGGTGCGTCTTGCCGAGACCGGAGTCGCCGTAGATGAAGAGCGGGTTGTACGCCTTCGCCGGCGCCTCGGCCACGGCGACGGCGGCCGCGTGCGCGAAACGGTTCGACTGGCCGATGACGAAGCTGTCGAAGGAGTACTTCGGGTTCAGCCGCGAGTCGCGGGGGCGGTCCTGGGGGGAGCTCTCGAAGACGGCCGGCGGGGCGGCGTGCAGCTCGACCGGTTCGGCGAACTCGTCGCCCGCGCCCTGGGGCTCGGCCGGGCGGACCTCTTCGAGCTCGGGGTTCACGACGACGTAGAAGGAGGTCACCGGGGACGGGACGTCGAGCTCTGACATCGCGGCGAGCAGCGGCACCCGCATGCGCTGATTGAGCATGCTCGCCGTGAACTCGTTCGGCACCTCGAGGTAGAAGGTGCCGGCGGCGATGCCCTTCGGCTCGACGAGGTTCAGGAAGCCCTGCAGCATGGGGGTGATCGCGTCGTCGTGCGAGAGTCGCTCGAGCACCGTTGCCCACGTCTCGGAAATGGGCTGTTCCGTCATTGCTCCCCGCAATCTGCCGCGCTCGGCTGTGCGCCGTCGATCGAACGCGTTCTCCGGTCCCCCTCCGGAGCGCGAAACGGCGCCAGGCGAATTGTTCACAATGTTGTCCACCGCCTGTGAGCAGATCGGCCGGAAACCCGATGATTCCGCGTTCGAGGCTGGGGATAACTGGTCACTCACGCTAGCGAATGGATGTGCCGCCGACAAATGCCGCGAGCGGGATTCGACGCGCCCGGCGTGTCGATCCTCAGCGCTCGCGCAGGATGGCGGGATACTGTGTGGTTCGATCGCCGAAGGTCTCGGTCGTGGTCGGTTTGACCCCGGCGCGCCCAGGCCGTAGTTTTAATAGGTTGACCGCCGCCCTTTGGGCACCCAGTTTTCCCGCAGACGCACCGTTGACGCGCCGCGAGGAGAGTCCGACAGCCGGAGAGAAGAATGAGCAAGCGTACCTTCCAGCCCAACAACCGTCGTCGTGCCAAGAAGCACGGCTTCCGTCTGCGCATGCGCACCCGTGCCGGCCGCGCCATCCTGGCCGCTCGTCGTCGCAAGGGCCGCACCGAGCTCTCCGCGTAGTTCTTCCGGTGCTCGCCAAAGCCAATCGCCTCACGAGCGCCGATGACTATCGAGTCGTCGTGCGCCGTGGAGCGAAGGCGGTCGGGCCCCACACCGTGAGCTATCTGCGCACCGGTGAACCGGGATCGACCGCACGCTTCGGCTTCATCGTCTCGAAGAAGGTCGGCACCGCCGTGCGACGCAACCTCGTGAGACGCCGCCTCAAGGCCGCATGCTCCGAGCTCGTCGCCAGCGGTGCCGTCGGCGTAGACATGGTGGTGCGAGCACTCCCGACCGCGGCCGACGCCGACTGGGCGTCGCTGCGCGCGGAGGTCTTCTCGGCCTTCGAGCGCCGAGGCCACCGCGTCGCCGCCCAGGCATCCGCTTCCTCCCGAGACGTGTGACATGCGAAACCTTGCGCGATTCGTGCTGCTGCTCCCCCGCAACGCCGGGGTCCTGCTGCTCCGCGGCTACCGCGCGCTGATCTCACCGCTCTACGGCGACGTCTGCCGCTACTACCCCTCCTGCTCGGCCTACGGTCTCGGCTCCGTGCAGCAGCGGGGGCTGATCGTCGGCTCGGCCCTGACCGCATGGCGCATTCTCCGGTGCAATCCGTGGGCGGCCGGCGGCATCGACGACGTGCGCGCGGCGCGACACGACCGGGATCGCATCACCCGCTTCGGCTGGGTGGTGCCGGCCGGCATGTTCCCCAAGGCCGAAGCTGCGGCGGACGCAGCGCGCCAGGCCCATCTGTTGGAGCACCTTCACGTCGACGAGGCCGCTACGGCTCGCGCGGCGTCGTCCGCCGCTCCGGTTCTCCGCACGCCCGCGCCGCTCGGCGCACCCGTGCTCATGACCTCCTCCCCCATCCCGTCCCGGAAGGACTGATCCTTGGATCTCATCGGCACGCTCCTATGGCCCATCAAGTGGGCCATCGAGCTGATTCTCGTGGCGTTCCACTGGCTGTGGACCACCATCGGCATGGACCCCGACGCGGGGGTCACCTGGGTGCTGTCGATCGTCGGCCTGGTCATCGTCGTCCGCGCCGCGCTCATCCCGATCTTCGTCAAGCAGATCAAGAGCCAGCGGCGCATGCTCGAGGTGGCGCCGCAGCTCAAGAAGATCCAGGACAAGTACAAGGGCAAGAAGGACCAGTTCTCGCGCGAGGCCATGTCGCGCGAGACCATGGACCTCTACAAGCGCACCGGCACGAACCCGCTGTCGTCCTGCCTCCCGCTGCTGCTGCAGATGCCGATCTTCTTCGGCCTGTTCTCGGTGCTCAACGACGCGCAGCACGACAAGGCCGGCGTCGGGCTCTTCACGCAGCAGCTCGCGAACTCCTTCGCGAACGCCGAGTTCTTCGGCGCTCCCCTCAAGTCGACCTTCATCGGCGAGTGGAACCACATGACGGCCGGTCAGCCGTTCAGCCTCTCGGTGATGCTCATCGCGCTCACGATGATCGTGCTGATGACCGCGTCGCAGTTCATCACGCAGCTGCAGATCGTCTCGAAGAACATGTCGCCGGAGACCAAGGCGAGCCCCATGTTCCGTCAGCAGCGCATCCTGCTGTACCTGCTCCCCCTCGTGTTCGCCTTCTCGGGTGTCGCCTTCCCCCTCGGCGTCATGTTCTACTGGCTCGTCTCGAACTTCTGGACCATGGGCCAGCAGTTCGTCGTCATCCGCAACATGCCCACCCCCGGTAGTGAGGCGGCGAAGGCCCGCGAGGCCCGTCTCGCGAAGAAGGGCAAGCTCGTCGCCCCCGACTCCCCCGCCGCCGAGGCTGAGGACGAGGCGAAGCCGAAGACCACGCAGCGCCAGCAGCCCATGGGCAAGTCGCGCGCCAAGAAGCAGGGCGGAAAGTGACCGACATGACCGATGTGAAGCAGGACACCGAAGAGCGCACCCTCTCCCAGATCGAGGAGGAGGGTGACATCGCAGCCGACTACATCGAGGAGCTGCTCGACATCTGCGATCTCGATGGGGACATCGACATCGACGCTCGCAATGGTCGGGCCTACGTCTCGGTCAACGCCGGCGACGATGCGAACCTCGAGCTGCTGTCGAAGCCGGACACGGTGAACGCGCTGCAGGAGCTCACTCGCCTCGCCGTGCAGAGCCGGACCGGCGCGTTCTCCCGCCTGATCCTCGACATCGGCGGATCGCGCGACGCGCGACGCACCGAGCTGGCGAGCCTGGTCGCACGTGCCGCCGAGCGGATCGACGGTGGAGCGGCCGAGGCGGCGCTGCCCCCGATGTCGTCCTACGAGCGCAAGCTGGTGCACGACCTCGTCGCTGAGCGCGGCCTGCACTCGGTTTCGCGCGGCGAAGGCGCCGAGCGGCACACGGTCATCACGCGCGTCGGCTGATCGCCGCCGTGGCGGATGTTTCACGTGAAACGATGACCGAGAACCTCGAGCCTGAGCCGGCGTTTGCAGCCGAACTATTCGGTGACACGTTGCCGAAGGCGCGTGCCTTCACCGCGGCGTTGGCGCAGCACGGCGAGGAGCTCGGGCTGATCGGTCCGCTCGAGCTGCCGCGGCTGTGGACCCGGCACATCATCAACAGCGGACTCGTCGCACCCTTGCTGCGTCCTGGCCACGTGGGAGACGTCGGTTCGGGAGCCGGACTCCCGGGCCTGGTGCTCGCGATTGCGCGACCGGACGTTTCCTTCACGCTCATCGAGCCGATGGAGCGTCGCGTGGCGTGGCTCGAGCAGCAGGCGGCCGAGCTCGAGCTTTCGAACGTCGCCGTGATGCGGGCGCGAGCCGAAGAGGCGAAGCTCAAGGGCGCGCTCGACCAGGTGACGGCGCGGGCCGTGAGTGCACTGCGCACCCTGATCCCGATCACCGCTCCCCTGCTCAAGCCGGGCGGTGAGCTCGTGCTGATGAAGGGCGCCAGCGTCGAGCAGGAGATCGCCGGTGCCGAGAAAGCGATGCGCAAGTTCCGCCTTCGCGACCCGGAGGTCGTCGTGCTCGGTGAGGGTAAGGTCGATGAGCGCGAAGTGACGCGCGTGTTCCGGGCGACCGTCGCCGCGGGCTGAGTCCTCTTGAAGTGGGCGCCGTCCCAATCGGCGTCCCCGGCCCGGGGGTTTGGGCTTCGTGCGGAGCTCAGCCTTCGAGGTCGGCTCGGTGCAGTCCCCCGCTGTTCCTGCAGCGGTGCGGTCCCCGCTTGTCGCCCTGGCGCGCGGAGTTGCCCGGGTGCGGATCATCGCGTGATCCTCGCACGAGGTCGCTACTGGTCGCACTGCCGGTTGCGAGTGAACTGCCGGTTGCGTGTTGCTGCTCGCCAGGCTCCTCAGACGCGGGAACGGGTGCAGGTGCGGAGGGACTACATCGGCGGACTCTGCCTCGAACGCGGGCAGCTGCCTCGGGCCCGATCCCGGCGTTGCGATGTTTCACGTGAAACGTCGTGGCTGTCGCGGCCGCGTGTCCGCGCGTTATCTCCGCGTGGGGCCGGTGGACGCGGGGTGGGATCCGATCCCCTGGTGTCCGCCACGGGCATCTGGTCTATACGTGAGCCGGGCGCGCGGGCGGATGGCTCACTTGACCTGGCGGCTGGGTCGCGCCGGCGGGTGCGCGAGCGGCTGGGCCGCGCCGGCGCGGTGCTGTGGCGCTGCTGTGGCGCTGGCGGGCGTTGACGCGCCGCTCTGGTCCCGAAGCTCAAGGACGAGCGCGGGCTCGGAGGATGGAGGCCTGCCCGTGCAGGTGAGTTCCGGTGCGCGCGGGAATATGGAGTGCTCCCGAAGGCCTCGCATTCTTCCGCGCCCGGGAACTCCGGTGTGGCGAGCAGGTGGTTGGGGGTTCGGAACCATCTCGGGGCGGACCTGTGCAGCACGGCCACACGCCGCGGCCTCAGCTTCCGCGGGATGCTGCTCGTCCCCCGAGGTTTCACGTGGAACATTGTCGGGACCGAGCGAGTGCTCCGAATCGGTCTCTCGCGGTGATTCGGCTCTGCGCCGTGCGGGAGCTCTTGGCGCATCTGCCGGTCAGTTGCCATCTGCGCGGGCCTGGGCACTTTGGGATCCATGCCCGCGGTCTTCGGTGTCCACGATGTTTCACGTGAAACATCGTGCGCTTGTCCCAGGCGCTCGGACCCTCCGCGCTGGGCCCTGCTGATCTCTAGCGCTGGGCTGCTGCGGCAGCCCCGGCGGTACGGGATTTCCTGTGTACTCACGCCGTGAGCGAGCGGGACCCCGGTGATCTCGAGGCTGATGCGGGCGGTCTTGGCTGGCTGCCACGTTTCACGTGAAACGCCGCCGCGTCGGTCAGGGTGTTTGACGGCAGCACTTCTGGCGCGGTGAGCCGCGCCTCGTCGTTCTCGCGGGTTCCGTTGCACGCGACCTGCTTGGATGCACGTCTTGAGCGAGTGGACGCGGTCGATTCGAGGGCGATGCACGCGGCTTGGTCGTCTGAAACAGTACGGCTCGGCTCACAAGACCCACAGCGTGCCCCGTCCGGGCGAACGGGCACCTGGTGCCACTCCCCCGTCCACAGCTTCTCGCGTCGCAATGTGCTCACAGATTCGCGGTGCCCGCGTAGCTGCTGCCGGTGCTGACGGTTAGGCTTGTGAGGGCCACTTGCGAGATGCCTCTCGCGCAACTCCGTGGCGGTTCGGTTCGAGGTTTCGGGAGTCTCATCACATGGCACAGAGCGGGGGTCGCGGGTGGTTCCGCCGCCGTACCCACGCGGATGGGGTGCCCGAATCGAGCTTCGACTCGAACCAACTCACTGGAGATGAGGCGGACAACTCTCCGAACGGCACCGACACCGCCGGACCTCCGACGTCAACCGCGAGCGTGGGATCGCAAGAGGGCCCATCGCACGCCACTGCACCGGCTTCCCCGATGCACTCACCAGACGACGCGCGGCCGCCCGCGAACGAGAACCCGGCAGGCGTCGCTCCTCCCCCCACTCGTGTCGACTGGGATGCGGCGACTGCTGCCGCGCTGGCCGACGACACTGCCGTCGCACCGAAGGCGCCTCAGGCAACGCAGCCAGCGGATCCGCTCCTCGAAGAGATCATCCGCGAGATCGTCGGAGATGCGGCAGTCGAGACCGTCGAGTCGCTGCAGCCTCGCGCTGCACAGCCCGACGCCGCGTCGACGGCAGTCGCAACTCATTCCGACGATGACGTTCATCCGGCTGGCGTGAGTGCGTCTGTCGCCCGCGCGAACGACGCTGCTGCCGAAGACTCGCCCACCAGCACTCCCCCGGCCGTGGAGGCCTCCCACCCCACCGAGGCCCCTGCGGGACCCGGCGAGCCGCCGGCCAGTCCCGAATCTGCCGGGCAGGTCGACGCCCTCAACGGGGCGAACGACGACCGCGCTCCGCATCCGCCATCCACAAACACGGAGCAGCTCCGTATCGCCATCTCCGGGGCGCTCGACCGCAGCCTCGGGCCGGCACCGGTCCCGGACGCATCGACGAGGGCGACGCCGGCCCCAGCTGAGTCCGAAGGCTCCGCGGAGGCTGAGCGCCGCGCCGCGACTGCGGACCACGCCTCACCGCTTGCCCCGGAACCAGCCGACAGCTCGGCCGTAGACCTCATCACCACCCCTGATGTTTCACGTGAAACGTCGATCATCTCTGGAGGAACTCCCCTGGCTGACGCATTGGCCGACGAAACCCGCCGTCGGATCGCACTCGAAGAGGCGGTTCTCCCCCTCCCCCCGAAGACTCGGGTGCTCACCATCTCGAATCAAAAGGGTGGCGTCGGCAAGACGACGACCGCCGTCAATCTTGCTGCAGCACTCGCGCGTTCCGGCGCGAAGGTGCTCGTGATCGACCTGGACCCCCAGGGCAACGCTTCGACGGCACTCGGTGTGGACCACCGTTCCGAAGAACGAAGCGTCTACGAGGTGCTGGTGTCGGATCTGGCGCTCAGTGAGGTCATCCGCCCGTCGACCGAGCACGAGATGCTCGACTGCGTTCCGGCGACGATCCATCTCGCGGGCGCGGAGATCGAACTCGTCTCGCTGGTTGCGCGTGAACAGCGCCTGCGCCGAGCACTCGACACCCACCTCGCCTCGATGGAGCGCCCCTACGACTACGTCTTCATCGACTGCCCGCCGTCGCTGGGCCTCCTCACGATCAACGCGTTCGTCGCTGCCCGCGAGGTGCTCATCCCGATCCAATGCGAGTACTACGCGCTCGAGGGGCTCTCACAGCTGCTGAGCAACATCGAGTTGATCGAGAAGCACCTGAACCCGGAGCTGCGGCTCTCCACGATCCTGCTCACCATGTACGACTCGCGCACGAATCTCGCGCAGCAGGTCGCGCAAGAGGTGCGCAACCACTTCCCCACCCAGACTCTGCAGACGATCATCCCCCGATCGGTGCGCGTGTCCGAGGCTCCGAGCTACGGTCAGAGCGTGATCAGCTACGACTTCGGATCCACCGGCTCACTCTCCTATCGGGAGGCCGCGGCGGAGATCGCGAAGCGGGGCGCCGCCCAGGCCGGCGCTCCGAGCAAGGAGCAGCACTGATGGCCAGCAAGCGTACGGGACTCGGTCGTGGAATTGGCGCCCTGATTCCGACGGGCGACGACACCCCGAAGGCCAACCGCCCGGTCGACGTCTTCTTCCCCGACGCCTCCGAGAGCACGACCGCCACCGCGGTCGCTGCGGTCGAGCAGGCCGCGTCTGCGGAAGGTCTGCTGACGGTGCCGGGTGCTCGCCTCGCACGACTCGACCCCGACACGATCGTTCCGAACGCGAACCAGCCTCGCAGCGTCTTCGACCCCGAGGACCTCGCCGAGCTCGTGCACAGCATCCGCGAGTTCGGGGTGCTGCAGCCGATCGTGGTGCGTCCGCACCCGAGTGAAGCGGGCAAGTACGAGCTCGTGATGGGTGAGCGTCGACTGCGCGCGACCAAGGCGGCGGGGCTCGACACGATCCCAGCGGTCGTCAAGGACACCGCCGACGATGCGATGCTTCGGGACGCGCTGCTCGAGAACCTGCACCGTTCGCAGCTGAATCCACTCGAAGAGGCATCCGCCTACCAGCAGCTGCTCGCGGACTTCTCGATCACCCAGGAAGAGCTCGCCAGCCGCATCGGTCGCTCGCGCCCGCAGATCTCGAACACCCTCCGTCTCCTCAAGCTGCCGGAGGCGGTGCAGCTTCGCGTCGCGGCCGGGGTGCTCAGCGCCGGCCACGCTCGTGCGATTCTCGCGATGCCCGATGCCGAGTCGATGCAGAAGCTCGCCGACAAGATCGTCAACGAAGATCTCTCGGTGCGACAGGCCGAAGCAATCGCCGCCTCGGCCCCGAAGCCGAATCGGGCGAAGCCGGCGGCGGGAAAGCGGCAGGAGTTCCTCGACGACCTCGCCGTGCGGCTCGGCGACCGGCTGAACACTCGCGTGAAGATCGCGCTCGGGGCGCGAAAGGGCCAGATCAGCATCGATTTCGCGACGGTTCAGGATCTGCGCAGAATTCTCACCGACCTGGGCGAAGAGCTCGAAGGCGTCTGAGATCGAGCGGCGCAGAAACGCGCATCTCGCTCGTCTGAATCAGAGCGCAGAATCGTTCCCGACGAACTGAAACGGCCCGGTTCCGGAGGCGGAACCGGGCCGTTTCGTCGGCAGAAGCCCGCGACGAGGTCGAGCGGGCGATGCGAAGCTCAGCCGCGAGCGATCGCCGCGCGAACGAGCTCCGAGTAGAGCTGCGAGGTTTCGATCCCGGCGGCCTCGGCCGCGAGCGGGAGGAGCGACGTCTCGGTGAGGCCGGGCAGCACGTTCGCCTCGAGGAACCACGGCGTGCCCGAGGCGTCGACGATCAGGTCGACGCGGGAGACATCACGAAGCCCGAGCTCGAGGTGGGCACGGATCGCGACCGCCTCGACCTCGCCGAGCACCTCGGGCGAGAGTCGAGCGGGAACGAAGAACGTCGTCTCCCCCGCGTTGTACCGAGCGTCGAAGCTGTAGACACCGGCGGTCGGGACGATCTCCACGGGCGGCAGCGCGCGCGGACCCTCCCGCGTATCGATGATCGAGACCGCCAGCTCGGTGCCGACGATGCGCTGCTCCACGATCGCGACGTCCGCGTACGTGAACGCCTCGACCATGGCCCGCGGCAGGGCATCCGGGTCGGTCACGACCGAGACGCCCTGCGCCGAGCCGCCCGAAGCGGGCTTCACCACGAGCTCGCCGGGCAGAGCCTGCCGAACGACCTGGAGCACGCTCGCCGCTCCGAGCTCGCGGAACGACTCGTGGGAGAGCACGATCGACTCGGGCACGGGGAGGCCCGCCGCCTGCACGATGGAGCTCGCGGCCGGCTTCGACCACGCGAGCCGCGCCGCCTCCGCCGTGGAACCGACAGTCGGAACGCCGAGCGCCGCGAGCAACTCGAGGAGCGCGCCATCCTCCCCGCTCGATCCGTGCAGAGCGGGGAACACGGCGTCGGGCCGGTGCTCCGCGAGGTACGGGAGCAGCGAGGCATCCGGATCGCGCAGCACGACGCGGTGGCCGGCGGCCGTCAGCGCGTCGGCGACGCGTCGGCCCGAGCGCAGCGAGACGTCGCGCTCATGCGAGATGCCGCCGGCGAGGACGACCACGGTCAGGGCTCCGGATTCGCTCATGATCTGGGATTTCTCCGTTCAAGTCTGGCTGTTCGCTGCGTCGGCCGCGGTGCAACCGGATGACAGGGTTACGGGCTATTTGAGGTCGCTCGGCGGGGCCGATTCGATCCCGGGCTTCACCGGCAGCTGCAGGGTGCCGGTGCCGGCGAAGGTGTCGAGCAGATCGAGCTCGCCGTTGATGACGGTCGCGAGTCGGCGGATGCCGAGGCGAATCGCCTCCGGAGTCGGATAGCAGTACGACAGGCGCATCGCATGACGCCCCCGACCGTCGGCGAAGAACGCGGTGCCGGGCGTGTAGGCGACGAGTTCGCGCACCGCGCGGGGCAGCATCTGCTTCGAGTCGAGCACGTCGGGCATCGTGACCCAGACGTAGAAGCCGCCGTTCGGGTTCGTCCAGCGCAGCTGCGGCAGGTACTCCCCGAGCGCCTCGATCATCGCGTCCTTGCGCTCGCGGTACACGCCGCGGAAGGTGTCGATCTGCCCGCGCCAGTCGGCTGTCGACAGGTACTCCGCGACGACGAGCTGACTGAACGACGACGGCGAGAGCACGGCCGACTCGGCGGCGAGGATGAGCTTCTCGCGGATGGCGTGCGGCGCGAGGGCCCATCCGACGCGGAACCCGGGGGCGAGGGTCTTCGAGAAGGAGCCGAGGTAGATGACGCCCTCGGGGTCCATCGAGCGCAGGGCGTTGGGAGCAGGCTCGTCGAAGTGCAGCAGCCCGTAGGGGTTGTCTTCGAGCACGAGGATCTCGTTCTGGCGGCAGATCTCGAGGATCTCGGGGCGACGCTCGGCCGAGAGCGTGACTCCGGCCGGGTTGTGGAAGTTCGGGATCGTGTAGAGGAACTTGATCCGCCGGCCCTGGCTGCGGAGGAACGCGATCGTCTCGCGCAGCGCTTCGGGGATGAGCCCGTCGTCGTCGGTCGCGACGTGCACGACCGACGCCTGGTAGGAGCGGAAGACGCCCAGCGCGCCCACGTAGGAGGGGGCCTCGGCGAGCACGACGTCGCCGGGATCGAGGAAGAGCTTCGCGACGAAGTCGAGCGCCTGCTGCGAGCCGGTCGAGGTGACGACGTCGTCGACCGAGGCGCCGCGGATGCCCTCCAGCGACATGACGTCGAGGATGTGCTCGCGAAGCGCGGGGATGCCCGCTCCCCCGCCGTACTGCAGCGCGGTCGGCCCCTGCTCGCGCATGACCCGGTCCATCGCCGAGGTGATGAGGTCCTGCGGAAGCGCCGAGACGAACGGCATGCCGCCGGCGAGCGAGACCACTTCGGGCCGCGACGCGACGGCGAACAGGGCTCGAACCTCTGAGGCGGCGAAGCCGGCGGCTCGCTCGGCGTAGTTCGCGTACCAGGGGTCGAGGTTGTTGCCAGTCCGCTCGGGGACGCCGTCAGTGCTCACGTGCCATCCGTTCTGTTCAGGGTTCTCATGCTAGTCATCGGTGGGTGGCCTCGAAGACCGCGTGACCCGCTCGCTCGCCCTGAGTAAGGAGGGAGAGCGGGAACGCAAAGGACCCGCCCGGCTGGTGCCGGGCGGGTCCTTGGGTCGTTCGAGGATGCCGGCTACTGGATGTAGGCGGCGAGGTCGGCCTCGAGGGCCGGCTTGGGCTTGGCGCCGACGAAGCTCTGCACGACCTCGCCCTGCTTGAAGACCTTGAACGCCGGGATGGCGGTGATCTGGTACTTCATGGCGAGCTGCGGGTTCTCGTCGACGTTGAGCTTGACGATGTCGATCTTGTCGGCGTGCTCGGTCGCGATCTGGTCGAGGATCGGGCTGACCGCGCGGCACGGGCCGCACCATTCGGCCCAGAAGTCGACGATGACGGGCTTGTCGTTCTCGAGCACCTCGGCCTGGAAGGTGGCCTCGGTCACTGCACGTGCGGACATTGCATTCTCTCCTTCGGTGAAACGCCTGGTGAATCCGCGAAAGACGCGGAAACCTGATGAACCGGTGTCGCTACTCGGCGACGGCGGCGAGCTGCGCCGCCTGGGCGGGTTCGCCCGCCGCGTCGTCGAGTGCCGCGAGGTAGTGCTCGGCGTCGAGCGCCGCGACGGTGCCCGAGCCGGCGGCCGTGACGGCCTGGCGGTAGTGCGGGTCGATGACGTCGCCGGCCGCGAACACACCCGGCACCGAGGTGCGCGAGGAGCGGCCGTCGACCGCGATCGTGCCCTCGGCGGTGAGCTCGAGCTTGCCGTGCACGAGGTGCGTGCGCGGGTCGTTGCCGATCGCGACGAAGAGCCCGTCGAGGTCGAGCGCGCGGAGCTCGCCGGTGACCGTGTCGCGCAGGCTGACACCCGTGACCGCCTCGGTGCCGTGGATGGCCGCGATCTCGGCGTTCCAGATGAACTCGATCTTCTCGTTGTCGAAGGCCCGCTGCTGCATGATCTTCGAGGCCTTCAGCGAGTCGCGACGGTGGATCACGTACACCTTGTCGGCGAAGCGGGTGAGGAACGTCGCCTCCTCCATCGCCGAGTCGCCGCCGCCGACGACCGCGATGGTCTTCTGGCGGAAGAAGAAGCCGTCGCACGTCGCGCACCACGAAAGACCGTGACCCGACAGCGTCGCCTCTTCGGGCAGCCCGAGCTTGCGGTAGGCCGAGCCCGTCGCGTAGACGATGGCGCGCGCCTCTTCGACACCGCCGTTGCCGAGCTTCACGCGCTTGACCGGGCCGTCGAGCTCGAGCTCCACGACATCGTCGTAGACGATCTCGGTGCCGAACTTCTCGGCCTGCTCCTGCATCTTGGTCATGAGGTCGGGCCCCATGACGGCCTCGGGGAAGCCGGGGAAGTTCTCGACCTCGGTCGTGTTCATGAGTTCGCCGCCGATCTCGACGGAGCTCGCGATGAGCAGCGGTTTGAGCTCGGCGCGCGCGGCGTAGATGGCGGCGGTGAACCCGGCCGGGCCGGACCCGATGATGATGATGTCGCGCAAGGGGCGCTCCCTCGAGTGCTGTCGGTGAAAGCGGCATCCGACGGAATCGGATGTCACGACGTGGTCAACACAGTCTAGGCGGCGGCTATTCCGGGCGACGAGCGGCGGATGCAGCGGGTGCTCAGCCTCGGCGGAGGCGCCGGAGCACCGGCTCCGCGAAGCCGCGCAGCTCCGGGGTGCGGATGAGCCAGAGCGTGCCGAGGTAGGCGAGCGACATGACCACGCCGATGACGGCCATCGAGAGCGCCGCGGGAAGGAGGCCGGACATCGCGAAGCCGTCCTCCGAGATGCCGCCGAGCAGCACGAGCGTGACGAAGCCGACGATGACGGCGGGCACTGCGCCGATCGCGTACCGCACGAAGCTCGAGGTGATGTGCCAGCCGTCGATGCCGCCCAGCCGCCGGCGCAGCAGGATCGCCGCGAGGGTGACCTGCGCGACGCAGGCGAGCGAGGTGAGCAGGGCGATGCCGATGGCGATGAACTCGGGGAGCACGTTCAGCAGCAGCAGCGCGCCGCCCGAGAAGAGCACGACCTGGAAGAGGGTGAAGAAGAAGGGCGTCTTCGTGTCGCCGAGCGAGTAGAAGGTGCGCTGCACGATGAAGAGCATGCTAAACGGCAGCAGCCCGACCATGTAGGCGACGACCACGTTGCCGAAGACGAGCTTCGTGTCGAACGACGCGCCGCTCACGAACGCGGTCGCGAAGGGGTAGCTGCACATCACGAGCACGATCGAGGCGAGCACGATGATGAGGCCGACTCCGCGGGTTGCGCTCGAGAAATCGGCGCGCACCCGGTCGAGGTCGCCGACGGAGGCGTGCTCGCTCATCCGCGTGAAGTAGGCGGTCGCGATGGACACGGTGATGACGGAGTGCGGCAGCATGAACAGCAGCCAGGCGTTGCCCAGCGCGGCGACGGACGCCGACCCCTGACCGGATGCCTCGCCGACGACGTTCGTCTCGACGAGGCCGGCGAAGGTCGTGAGCAGGAGCATGCCGAACGTCCAGCTCGCCATCCGGCCGGCGTCGCCGAGGCCGACTCCGCGCCAGCGGAAGTCGGGCCGGTAGCGCAGGCCGATGCGACGCCAGAACCAGAACAGCACCACGGCCTGCACCGCGATGCCGAGCGAGGCCGAGCCCGCGAGCACGGCGATCATCGCCGCGTCCCAGCTGCTCGCGTCGCGGAGGCCGTCGGGGTCGCTCCCCCACACCGCCATGAAGACCACCAGGCCGGCGATCGCGACGAGGTTGTTGAGCACCGGCACCCAGGTGAAGGGGCCGAAGCTGCGCCGGGCGTTCAGCACCTCGCCGAGCAGCGTGTACAAGCCGTAGAAGAAGATCTGCGGCAGGCACCAGTACGCGAACAGCGTCGCGAGGTCGCGTGTCGATTGGTCGAGCTTGATGCCGTACAGCCAGGCGAGCAGCGGCGCCGCGAGCGTGGCGAGCAGGGTGATGCCGACGAGGATGACGAGTGCGAGCGTGAGCAGCCGGTTGATGTAGGCGCGGCCGCCGTCGGCGTGCAGCCCGGCGCGCACGATCTGCGGCACGAGCACGGCGCTCAGCACCCCGCCCGCGACGACGACGTACACGGTGTTCGGCAGCTGGTTCGCGACCGCGAAGGCGTCGGCGCTCGCGCCGGTGATGCCGATCGCGCTCACGAGCACCGCGGCCTTCACGAACCCGAGGATCCGCGACACCACCGTGCCGGAGGCGAGGAAGAGGCTCGCGCGGCCGATGCGGTCGTCACTCATCGCGTGGGTCCTCGTCCTTCTGCGCCGGAGCGCCGGGTTCGGGGGTGTCGGATGCCTCGGCGGCGCGCGCCTTGCGGCGGCGATGGATGTTGCGCCAGATGCCGATGCCGAAGAACAGCACGACGATCGTCGCGAGCACCGTGGCGCCGACGCCCTCCCAGTCCGCCTGCACGTTCGCGGACAGGTAGGTCGGCGAGCCGATCTCGACGCCCTCGGTCGAGTAGAGGGACACCGTGAGGATGACGTCGCCGCTGCCGACGCCCGCCGCGACGGGGACGACCACGCTCGCGCGCGACTCTGGCTCGACGGTCACCTTCTGCCGGCCCTCGACGATCAGACGACCGTTGGACGGGGCGACGTCCACCTCGAGCGTCACCGAGTACGGCAGCGTGTTCTCGATGGTGGCGGGGACGCCGGACTCCCGCGAGATGACGTTGATGGTGCTCGACGGGACGACCGAGATGCCGGCTCGGGTCTGCACCTGCGCCGTGAGCCATTCGTTCGCGGCCGACTGCCAGTCGGTGGGCGTGCGGATCCAGCCGGCGTCGAGCAGGGCGAGGAGATCGCGGCGCGTGGGGTCCGCGAGCTGCGAGGGCTCGACGAGCGCCGTCGCGAACGACACCGTCTGCGCCTCGGAGTCGATGAGCCGCTGCACGGTGGCCCGGCGCTCCTCCGCCTCGGGCGAGCTCGCCAACGTCCGCGCGACCGGAGGGGCGCCGATCACGTCGGACAGGCTGGCCGGTCGCGCCCAGGCGAGCGTCGCGAGCGCCTGCAGGGTCGCCTCGACGCGGTCCGCCGCGCTGCCGCCCCCACGTGCGAAGCTCGCGAGCAGGGAGCTCGCCGAGGCATCCTCCGCGGCGTAGCCGGCGAGCTCGGCCGCCAGCCGCCCCATCGCCTCGCGCCACTCCGCATCGCTCGTCGCGGCGGCGGCCGCCCGCAGCGCCGCGGTCAGCCGAGCGTCCGCGACGACCGCCGTGCCGCCGTCGATCGAGCTCGCGGCGTTGCCGGGCGCGGTCGAGACCGGATCTTCCTCGTCGCCCTCCTCGTCGACCACGGGCGCCGGCGTCTCGACGTTGCCGGGCGAGAGCAGGCTCGTGGTGAGCCCGCCGGCCGCCAGCCACGCGAGATCGCCCGCCGCGACGGTGTCGTCGGCGGGCCAGGCGATGTCCGCGCGGGTGTACGGCCACGACAGCAGCTGCTCGGTGGTCGGCACCTCGTCGACGGAGCCGTCACCGTCGACGTCGCCCGGAGTCGGCGTGGGGGTCGGGGTCGACTTCTGCGTCAGCGTGCGATCGTCGAGGCTCGCCGGGCCGGACGCGGGCGCCTGCGTCGGCGGGGTGGCCGGAACGCCCGGCATGCCGTTCAGGAAGTCGGCCGGATCGAGCACGTCGGCGAAGGACTCCGGCTTGAGCGGGCCGGGGAGCCCGAGCTGCGACTGCACCGCCAGATCGGCATCCGCGTAGGCGAGCGGGAAGACGACGTTGCCGATTGTGCCCAGTCGCTCGAGCCACGCGGTCGCCGACTCCGGCGCGCGGGAGCCGAGCACTCGGACGGAGGCAATGATGCGCGGGTCGACGCCGATCGCGACCGAGCGGTCGGCGACGGCGTCGAGCTGGCGGGTGAGCAGGCCGTCGGGCGCGGTCCACGCCTCGAGCTGCTCGGCGTCGATGAGCCCGGTCGTGTCGTCGGGCACGGTCAAGGGGTACGCGATCGCGAGCCCAGGGGCGCCCGTGGAGGCGGCGCGGGGCGAGGGGAAGGCGGCGTCGTTCGTCGCGACGACGACGCCGTCGACGAGGAGCTCCGCACGCAGGCCGGTCACCGCCGCCGAACCGTCGAGCTTGCCGGCCGGGATGCTCACCAGCACCTGGCTCGTGCCGCCGCTGACGACGCCGGGCGCCTGGGCTTCGCCGACGGCACTCGCGGTCGCGGCGGAGTCGCCGAGCCAGGCGTCGAGGGCAGCGGCATCGTCGGGGGCGTCCTCGGCGACGCTCACCCGCACGACGCCCTGGCTGAGCAGTTCGGACGAGCCGTTCACGATCTCCACGCCGATGGTCGTCGCGGCCGACGGGTCGAGCACGAAGGCCCCGGCCGGGGCGAGGTGGAGCGAGACGGTTCCCGTGTCACCCGCCGCGGCGGCGAGCGGTTCGCCGGCGCGCTCGACGGCGTCGGCGGCACGCGTGGCGGGCGGGGCGGCCTGGACGGCCGCGGCGATCGGGACGGCCGCGCCGATCGAGCTGAGGGCGACGGCACCGATGAGGCCCGCGACGACGGCGCGACGCCGGGGCGTGGCGGTGGCCCGGTCGAAGAGTCGGCGGAGTCGACGCGCAGGATTCGACTCGGCCACCATGCACGAGATTCTACGGTGTGACGCGGGGTGGATCGTGGGCGGCGAAGCGGCCGCGAGGCATCCGCCTCCGGCCACCGCACCACCCGCGTTGCGTACGATGGTCGGCATGCAGAGCGTGGCCGAGGCCCTCGATCGACTCGGCGAGCTGGCCGCGTCGACGACCGTGTCGACCCTCTCCGCCGCGTTCGACCGCGCGGGCCATGAGCTCGCCCTGGTCGGCGGGCCGGTGCGCGACGCCTTCCTCGGCCGGCCCGTGCACGACCTCGACTTCACGACGGACGCGACGCCCGAGCAGATCCTCGACATCGTGAAGCCCATCTCCGACGCGCACTGGGACATCGGCCGCGAGTTCGGCACCATCGGCGCCCGCGTCGCGGGCGAGACCGTCGAGATCACCACCTACCGCGCCGACAGCTACGACGGGCAGTCGCGCAAGCCGGAGGTGGTGTTCGGCGACTCGCTCGAGGGCGACCTCGTGCGCCGTGACTTCACGGTGAACTCGCTGGCGCTGCGCTTGCCGAGGATCGAGCTCGTCGATCCCTCGGGCGGCGTGGAGGACCTGCTCGCGCGGGTGCTGCGCACGCCCTCCGCCCCGCAGACCTCGTTCGGCGACGACCCGCTGCGGATGATGCGGGCGGCGCGCTTCGCCGCCCAGCTCGGCTTCGAGGTCGAGGACGGCACGCTCGCCGCGCTCGAGGAGCTCGCGCCGGAGATCGACCGCATCTCCGCCGAACGCGTGCGCGAGGAGCTGTCGAAGCTCCTGCTCGCCGACCACCCGGTGCCCGGGCTGCGCATCCTCGTCGACTCCGGGCTCGCGCAGCGCGTGCTGCCCGAGCTGCCCGCGCTGCGCCTCGAACGCGACGAGCACCACCGCCACAAGGACGTCTACGAGCACAGCCTGAAGGTGCTCGACCAGGCCATCGACTACGAGCGCGCGCGGGGGAACCTCGACTCCCCCGATCTCGTGGTGCGCCTCGCCGCCCTCCTGCACGACATCGGCAAGCCGGCGACCCGACGGCTCGAGCCCGGCGGCGCCGTCAGCTTCTACCACCACGACGTCGTCGGCGCGAAGCTCGCGAAGAAACGGCTGCGGGAGCTGCGCTACGACAACGACACGATCGCGGCGGTGGCGCGGCTGATCGAGTTGCACCTGCGCTTCTTCGGGTACACCGACGGGGCGTGGAGCGACTCGGCGGTGCGGCGCTACGTGCGCGACGCCGGCTCGCCGGAGCAGCTCGAGCGGCTGCACATCCTCTCCCGGGCCGACGTGACGACGCGGAACAAGCGCAAGGCCGACATGCTCGCCTTCGCCTACGACGACCTCGAGCAGCGCATCGCCGAGCTCGCCGAGCAGGAGGAGCTCGCCGCGGTGCGCCCGGAGCTCGATGGGGAGCAGATCATGGCCGCGCTCGGCATCCGCCCCGGTCGCGAGGTCGGCGAGGCGTACCGCTTCCTGCTCGAGCTGCGGCTCGACGAGGGACCGATCGGCGAGGATGCCGCGCGCGAGCGCCTGCTCGCCTGGTGGGCCGCCCGCGAGGCCTGAGCGCGGCCGCGGGGAAATGGCGCGGGGGCGAGGCATCCGTTACACTGTGAAGGTTGCCCGTGTGCCGCATTCGCGGCCTCCACGACGCACAGTATGAACACCCTCCTGCTCCCGAGACACGCTCGGGAGCCGCTGAGTCCGAAGGAGGTGGGTACGTCATGCACCAGTACGAGCTGATGGTCATCCTCGATCCCGAGATCGACGAGCGCACCGTTGCTCCCAGCCTCGACAAGTTCCTGAACGTCATCCGCAACGATGGCGGCACCGTCGACAAGGTCGACATCTGGGGACGTCGCAAGCTGGCCTACGAGATCAAGAAGAAGGCCGAGGGCATCTACGCCGTCGTCGACTTCACCGCTGAGCCCGCGACCACCAAGGAGCTCGACCGCCAGCTGAACCTCAGCGAGGCCGTCATGCGCACCAAGGTGCTCCGCGCCGAAGAGGCCATCGCCCAGGTCGCCGCGTACGCGAAGGCCCAGGAGGCGAAGGCCGCGAAGAAGGCTGCCGCTGCCGCCAAGAAGGACGCCTAGTCCTCATGGCCGGCGAGACCGTCATCACCGTGGTGGGCAACCTCACTGCAGACCCCGAGCTGCGTTACACGCAGAACGGACTCGCGGTTGCCAACTTCACCATCGCGTCCACTCCCCGCACGTACGACCGTCAGTCGAACGAGTGGAAGGACGGTGAAGCACTGTTCCTGCGTGCGAGCTGCTGGCGTGAATTCGCCGAGCACGTCGCCGGTTCACTCACCAAGGGTTCCCGGGTCATCGCATCCGGGCGTCTCAAGCAGCGTTCCTACGAGACCAAGGAAGGCGAGAAGCGCACCACCATCGAGCTGGAGGTCGACGAGATCGGCCCCTCGCTCCGGTACGCGACCGCCCAGGTCACTCGTGCGCAGTCCAACCGCGGCGTCGGCGGGGGCGGCTCCTTCGGGGGCGGCCAGTCCGACGACGCGTGGGCCCCGTCCGCTCCGGCTCAGTCGGGCAACAGCGGCGGCGGCGCGGGCGGCGGCGACGTCTGGAACACGCCGGGCACGAGCTACGGCGACGAGACGCCCTTCTAAGCCCGAGCGCTCCGCACCGGAGCAGGGCCCGCGATCGGATGCCTCGAGCTGAGGCGTCCGGCGCAACAGAACGTATTCACTCAGACAGGAAAGATCCATGGCTGGAAAGAGCAGCGGCGACCGCCGCAAGCCGCGGAAGGGCGCGAAGAACGCCGCCCCCGCGAAGTCCGTCAAGGTCGGCGTCATCGACTACAAGGATGTCGCGACCCTTCGCAAGTTCATCTCGGAGCGCGGCAAGATCCGTGCCCGTCGCATCACCGGTGTCTCCGTGCAGGAGCAGCGCCTCATCGCCCGCGCCGTCAAGAACGCGCGCGAGATGGCGCTCCTGCCCTACTCGGGCTCCGGCCGCTAAGGAGCACGAAAATGGCAAAGGTAATCCTCACGCACGAGGTCTCGGGGCTCGGTGCCGCCGGCGACGTCGTCGAGGTCAAGAACGGCTACGCCCGCAACTACCTCGTCCCGCAGGGTTTCGCGACCCCGTGGACCCGTGGTGGCCAGAAGCAGGTCGACCAGATCAAGTCGGCCCGTGCCGCTCGCGCCCTGCACTCCCTCGAGGACGCGCAGGCCCTCAAGGCGAAGCTCGAGGACGGCAAGGTCAAGCTGACCGTCAAGGCCGGCCTCGGCGGCCGCCTGTTCGGCTCGGTCAAGACCTCGGCCGTGGCCGACGCCGTGGCCGCTGCCGGCCTGGGCGAGATCGACAAGCGCAAGGTCGAGTTCCCGACCGCGATCAAGACCGTCGGCGACCACGAGGTCTCCGTCCGTCTGCACGACGATGTGACCGCGACGATCACCCTGCAGGTGATCGCGGCCAAGTAGTCGCACCCCGTACGAAGCGGGGGGAGACACCGGGGGGCGCCCCCCCCTCTTTTTCCTCCTGTTCCCCCGGACCCCCCCCCCCCCCACCCCCCCCCCAACCCCCCCCCCCCCAGAGTTCCCCACGTTTT
>NZ_JBHXBK010000005.1:0-51758 GCF_042726785.1 Agromyces sp. NPDC060279 | reverse complement strand
CAATGGGGTCTCCTTCCTTTGAAGCGAGGAGGGGAATGGGAAGACAACCCGGGGGGGAGTCGGGAAAAGGGGGTCAAACCCGGGAAAAAGGGGCGACACCGGGGGGGTCCCCCCGCTTCGTCGTTTCCGGATGGTTCACCGGGACTACACCTGCCGGAGCCCTCGCACAAGTCCCCCATTCCGGAGATTTCAACATGTTTGTGCACAGGTGAGTGAGGCTCATCCGTGCAATCTCAAGAAAGTTTTCCCCCACAGGTGTGGATTGTGGAAAGACCTGGTCAACGCGGAATTCAACTCATGTAATTCACACGATTTCCACAGTTGTCCACAGGCGAAGTGCACATGTTGATCGGCGTTTCGCCCAGATTGTCCCCAGAGTTATCCACAGGCTGGCTTGTATGTGGATGAGTGCTTCCTTATGGTGAAGCAATCGTCTCGCGCGCGTGGGTCGGGGAACCCCGCGCGATCATGTCGGCGGTCCCGGGTACAACGGAACCGAGGTCGTTCCGCGCCCGCCCGCCGTCCCCGAATCGGAGGTCATCACCGTGTCGATCGCTCACATCGGACTCGCCGAGCCGGTCGACGACGGCGCAGCCCCGCGGGGCGAGCGCACACCGCCGCACGACCTGCTCGCGGAGCAGAGCGTGCTCGGCGGCATGATGCTCTCGAAGGACGCGGTCGCCGACGTCATCGAGACGATCCGCGGCGTCGACTTCTACGTGCCGAAGCACGAGGTCGTCTTCAACGCCGTGCTCACCCTCTACTCGCACGGCGAGCCGACCGACGTCATCGCCGTGACCGACGAGCTCACGAAGTCGGGCGAGCTGCAGCGGGCCGGCGGTGTCGAGTACCTGCACACCCTCACGAGCCTCGTGCCCACGGCCGCGAACGCCGGCTTCTACGCCGAGATCGTCGCCGAGCGCGCGCTGCTGCGCCGGCTCGTCGAGGCCGGCACGCGCATCGTGCAGATGGGCTACGCGGGCGAGGGCGAGGTCGTCGATCTCGTCAACAACGCGCAGGCCGAGATCTACTCCGTGACCGGCTCGGTCGAGACCGAGGACTACGTGCCGCTCTCCGATGCGGTCACGGTCGCGATCGACGAGATCGAGGCGGCCAAGCACACCGACGGCAAGATGACCGGCGTGCCCACCGGCTTCACCGACCTCGACGACCTGACGAACGGCTTCCACCCCGGCCAGATGATCGTCGTCGCCGCCCGTCCCGCGATGGGCAAGTCGACGCTCGCGCTCGACTTCGCGCGCGCGGCTTCGATCACGAACGGCCTGCCCTCCGTCTTCTTCTCCCTCGAGATGGGCAAGAGCGAGATCGCGATGCGTCTGCTCTCCGCCGAGTCGAACGTGCCCCTGCAGAACATGCGCAAGGGCAGCGTCGACTCCCGCGACTGGACGACCATCGCCTCGACGCGCGGCCGCATCAACGACTCGCCCCTCTACATCGACGACTCCCCCAACATGACGCTCGTCGAGATCCGCGCGAAGTGCCGCCGGCTCAAGCAGCGCGTCGGGCTCAAGCTCGTGGTCATCGACTACCTCCAGCTCATGACGAGCGGCAAGCGGGTCGAGAGCCGCCAGCAGGAGGTCTCGGAGTTCTCGCGTGCGCTGAAGCTGCTCGCGAAGGAGCTGCAGGTGCCCGTCATCGCGCTCTCGCAGCTGAACCGTGGTCCCGAGCAGCGCGCCGACAAGATGCCCGCGATCAGCGACCTGCGCGAGTCGGGCTCGATCGAGCAGGACGCCGACATGGTCATCCTGCTGCACCGCGAGTCGGCCTACGAGCGCGACAGCCCCCGAGCCGGCGAGGCCGACCTCATCGTGGCGAAGCACCGAAACGGTCCCACCCGCACGGTGACCGTGGCCTTCCAGGGCCACTTCTCCAAGTTCGCCGACATGGCACCGATGTAGGGGGCGGGCAGCTCGATCGGGCCGAGCGCCGCCGACGTCATTCGGTCCGCTCGGCGAGCAGCACCTCGTCGTTCGAGGCGAGCAGCGCGGCCTCGCCGCGGAGGTCGACGAGGGCGAAGGCGGGGACGGCCGGTTCGCGCAGAATCGAATCGATTCGATAGAATGGCGCGCAGCGCCGCGGTCAGCTCGGTCCGGGCGCGCTCGCCGCACCTGCTCGACCCTTCCCGTCCGCCACTCCCACCGTCGAGAGCCCCATGGCCAGAACCCTCACGACCGGCGCCCCCTGGCGCGTTATCCTGCTCTTCGCCGTGCCGCTGCTCATCGGCAACGTGGTGCAGCAGCTCTACCAGGTGGCCGACGCGATCGTCGTCGGCCGGCACCTCGGCATCGCGTCCCTCGCGGCCGTCGGCGCGACGGGGCCCCTGCTCTTCCTGCTGCTCGGCTTCGCGTGGGGCGTGACGAGCGGCTTCGCCATCCCGACCGCTCAGGCGTTCGGCGCCCGCGACCACGAGCGGGTGCGCCGTTCGGTCGCGACCGGCACGTTGCTCACCGGCGCCATGAGCGTGCTGCTCACGGTGGGCGCTCCGCTCATCGCGGGGCCGGCGTTGCAGCTGCTGCAGACGCCGCCCGAGCTCTTGCCGGAGGCGACCGCGTTCACGCAGATCAGCTTCCTCGGGGCATCCGCCGTGATGTTCTTCAACTACCTCTCCGCGATCATCCGGGCCATCGGCGACTCGCGCACGCCGCTCGTGTTCCTCACCCTCTCCTGCTTGCTGAACGTGGGGCTCGTCGTGCTCATGGTCGGCGTGCTCGGCTGGGGCGTCGGCGGCGCCGCGTTCGCGACGGTGGTGGCGCAGGCCGTGTCGGTCGGGCTGTGCCTCGAGTTCGTGCGCCGCCGGGTGCCGGCGCTGCACGTGCGCCGCGCGGACTGGCGGGTCTCCCGTGCCGAGGTGCTGGAGCACCTGCGCGTCGGCCTGCCGATGGGGTTCCAGGCCTCGATCATCGCGATCGGCACGCTCACGGTGCAGGTCGCGCTGAACGAGCTGGGCGCCGACGCGGTCGCCGCGTACACGACGGCGTCGCGTGTCGACTCGCTCGCGGTCGCCTTCCTCGCCTCGCTCGGCCTCGCGGCCTCGATGTACACGGCGCAGAACCTCGGCGGGCACCGGCCCGACCGGATCCGCCGCGGGGTCGTGCAGGCCACCTGGCTCGCGGTCGGCACGGCCGTCGCGATCGGGGTGCCGTTCATCCTCTTCGGCGAGCAGCTCGTGCGCCTCTTCGTCGGGGAGGGCTCGGACGGCGTCGTGGCCGACGCCGCACTCATGCTCGAGGTGGACGGCTACACCTACGCCTCGCTGGCGGTGCTGTTCGTGCTGCGCGGGGCGCTGCAGGGGCTCGGGCACACGATGATCCCGACCGCGACGGGCGTGATCGAGCTCGTCATGCGGGTGGGCGCCGCGATCGTGCTCGGCGCCGCGTTCGGCTTCGTCGGGGTGGTCTGGAGCAACCCGCTCGCGTGGATCGGCGCCGTCGTGCTGCTGATCCCGGCGTACGCGCGCGAGCATCGGCGGCTCGGGCGGATGCCGGTCGAACCCCGCACCGCGACGCCGACCACGCCCATCCCGGTCGTGGGGCCCGTCGACGGCTCGATGACGGTCGATGCGGTCGTGACCGGGTCGGTGCCGGTGGTCGAGCCGCCGCGGTCGGCCCGGTGGCGGCGACTTGTCCGGTCGGAGGGGACAGAACGCGCCGAGCGGTGAGCCGGGCGCCGAGGCATCCGTTTGAGAAATCGCACTGATCAGCGGATTCATATGAATATCACAGAACGGTAACGTCGCCAACTTGTCTCTGGTCCGGTACAAGTGCGCCCGGTGAGGATTGAGGCACCCCACCGAAGAAGGCGGAACATGACCAACGCAGACGCGCTCGAGACGCTCCCGGCGCTCGACCGGAGCTCGGAGTCACCGATGTGGTTCCAGGTGCTCCGGAGCATCGAGTCCGGGATCTCGACGGGCGTGTGGTCGCACGGCAGCAAGCTGCCGAGCGAGCACGAGCTGCGCGAGCACTACCGGGTGTCGCGGACGACGATCCGGGAAGCGCTCGCGCGACTCGAGAAGTCGGGCATCATCTCCCGCCAGCAGGGCCGCGGCGCGTTCGTCGACACCACGCAGGCGCCGTCGTCCTGGACCCTGGAGAGCGCACCGAGCCTGCTCGGCCAGCTTGCCGACGGCGACCGCAGCGCCCTCACCTCGACGGTGCTGCGCTCGGGCGTCGACGTGCTGCCGCCGTGGGCCGCGGCGGTCTTCAAGGGCGACGGGCACGGCTTCGTGCTCGAACGCACCCGCGCGGTCGGCACCCTCACGGCGGTGCACGTCGTGAACTACATGCCGAAGCGCTTCGCCGCCGTCCTGCCGAGCCTGCGCGACCCGCGGGCCAGCCTCTACGTCGCGGCCGAGCAGGTGCTCGGCACCCGGATCACCCGGATGCACCGCACCATCGAAGCCCACTCGGCCGACCGGGCGCTCGCCCGATTGCTCGAGATCGAGGAGGGGCATCCGATCGTCGTCGTCGAAGCGGTCGCCTACGACCAGAACGACGAGCCGATCGACTTCTCACGGGCCTCGGTCCGCACCGACCGCATGCGCGTGACCGTCGACAGCGGTCACAACGCCGCCGGGCTCGACGCGAGATCGACCTCCGGCACCTATCCCGGGCGCTGAGCGCCACCATCCCCCGACTCCCCCGAATCCTCCCCCGAACGTCGCGGCACCGCCGGTGCCCCCGTTCCTCGACCCCACGCACCCGCAGGAGACGTCTGTGCCCACTTCGCCCCGAATCCTCGTCATCGGCGACAGCTACATGTCGGCCGAGGTCTTCGCCGATGCGCTCGACGGCCGCGTCGACGCCGTCGAGCTGCGTACGATGACGCCGACGGATGCCCCGAGCTGGCCGCTCGACGGGCTCCGCGAGTACGAGGGCGATCCCGCCGAGGTCGATGCGTTCATCGACGGGCACGAGGTGCTCGTCGTGCACGGCGCGCCGATTACCCGGCGCGTGCTCGAGCAGAACCCCTCGGTGCGGATGATCGGCTGCGCCCGCGGCGGCCCGGTCAACATCGACCTGGACGCGGCCGCCGAGCTCGGTGTCACGGTCGCCACCACCCCCGGCAAGAACGCCGAGGCGGTCGCGGACCTCACGATCGGCTTCATCATCACCGCCTTCCGCAACCTGCGGCCGGCGCTGCAGGACGTGGATGCCGCGGCCGCCGAAGGCCGGGCGATCGCCGAGTCCGCCTTCGAGGGGGCGCGCTGGTTCGGCAGCGAGCTGCGGGGCGCGCGCCTCGGGCTCATCGGCCTCGGGCACGTCGCCCGCCTGGTCGCCGCCCGCGCCCTGGCGCTCGGCATGACCGTCACCGCCTACGACCCCTTCGTCGCCGACGCCGTGGAGGGTGTGACGCTCGCGCCGAGCCTCGAGGCGCTGCTCCCCGAGGTCGACGTGCTGAGCATCCACGCCCGCGCGACCGCCGAGAACCGGCACCTCGTCGGCGAGGCCCAACTCGGGCTGCTGCCCGAGGGGGCCGTGCTCGTGAACACCGCCCGCGAATCGCTCGTCGACGAGGCGGCGCTGCTCGCGGCGCTCCGCAGCGGTCGGCTCCGCGCCGCGGCGATGGACGTCTGCGAGCCCGACGGCCCGTGGCGGGAACTCGTCGCGCTGCCCCAGGTGCAGCTGACGCCGCACATCGGCGGGGCGACCTTCGAGACGCTCGCCCGGGGCGCGCGGATGGTCGTCGACCGGGTGGTCGAGCACCTCGAACACACCGAGGAGCGGGCGTCGTGACCCGCGACCCGGTCGTCCTCGCGATCGACGCCGGCACCGGCTCCGCCCGGGCGCTCGCCGTCGCGCTCGACGGCGCCGTCGTCGCCCGTGCCGGACGCGAGTGGAGCCACCGCGCCGTCGCCGGGCACCCCGGCGGCACGGCCTTCGACACCGCCGCGAACTGGGCGCTCGTCGCCGAGGCCGTGCGCGAGGTCGTCACCGCCCTGGACGGCCGCCCGGTCGCCGCCGTCGCGGCGTCGAGCATGCGCGAGGGCTTCGTGCTCTACGACGGTCGCGGCCGCGAGCTCTGGGCCTGCCCGAACACCGACGGACGGGCCCGCGGGCAGGCGCAGCGCCTCGTCGACGAGGGCGCCGCCGACCGCATCTTCGCCCTCGGCGGCGACTGGGTGTCGATCACGGCGCCGGCGCGCCTGCGCTGGATCGCCGAGGAGGCACCCGAGGTGCTCGCCGAGGCGCGGCATTTCGGCATGCTGAGCGACTGGGTCGTCACCCGGCTCACCGGCGAGTTCACCACCGATCCGACGTGCGGCTCCTCGAGCGCGCTGTTCGATCTGTCGGCGCGCTCCTGGTCGCCCGAGCTGGCCGGCCTCGTCGGCATCGACCCCGGCATCCTCCCGCCCGTGCTCGAGGGCGGCGAGATCGCCGGCCGGGTCACCCCCGACGCCGCGGCCGCCACCGGCCTGCCGGCGGGCACCCCCGTCGTGATCGGCGGCGCCGACACGCAGCTCGCGCTGCACGGCATCGGCGCGGTGCCGGGCGCGCCCGTCGTGGTCGGCGGCACCTTCTGGCAGACGACCGCGCTCGTCGACCGGCCCGTCATCGACCCCGAGCGTCGGCTGCGCACCCTGTGCCACGTCGATCCGGGCAGCTGGATGGTCGAGGGCATCAGCTTCCTCTCGGGCCTGGCCATGCGGTGGCTCCGCGACGTGTTCTTCGTCGACGCGGTCGCCGCGCGCGGTCCGTCGGGCGCCTTCGACGTGATGGAGGAGCTCGCCGCCGCCGTCCCGCCCGGCTCGAACGGGCTCGTCGCGGTGCTCGCGAACGCGATGCAGGCCGACGCCTGGCACCACGCGGCGCCGGCGTTCGTCGGGTTCGACATCAACGACCCCGAGCGCTTCGGCCGCGGCACCTTCGTGCGCTCCGTCGAGGAGGCGGCCGCCTGGGTCGTCCGGGCCCACCTCGCCATCCTCGACGAGCTCACGGCGGGCGCGGCCGGTCGCAGCGGTGAGCTCGTCTTCGCCGGCGGCTCGAGCGGCGGGCGGCTCTGGCCCCAGCTCATCGCCGACGCCACGGGCCGCACCGTCGTCACCTCGACGGTCGCCGAGGCCACCTCCTACGGCGCGGCCCGGCTCGCGGCCGCCGCGATCGGCGCCGAGCTGCCGCCGGCCGGCGGCGGCGAACGACGGCTCGCGCCCGAGGTAGCCGCCGTCGCCGCCTCCGACGAGGCCTACCGCCGCTGGCTCGCCGTGTACGACGCGCAGGTGCGCGCCACCGGCGCCGCCGGCATCGATCCCCTGTTCACCCCGCCGGGCGGCCTGCACTACCGGCCCGCCCGACCCACCGACCGAGAGAAGAAGGACACCAATGGCTGACCTCGACGGCAACGTCAACGCGAAGGACTTCGCCCCCACCGTCCCCGCCGCGAGCTTCGGGCACGCGATCAAGGGCGCCGCCGCCTACGACTGGGGCATGCAGCACCGCCTCGGCCGCATCTTCGAGGGCGAGACGGGCCGCACGGTCATGCTCGCGTTCGACCACGGCTACTTCCAGGGCCCCACCTCGGGGCTCGAGCGACTCGACCTGAACATCGCGCCGCTCGCCCCCTACGCCGACGCACTGATGGGCACGCGCGGGGCGCTGCGCACCTCGTTCCCCGCGACCACCCGCTCCGGTCTCGTGCTACGGGCGTCCGGCGGGCCGTCGATCCTGAAGGACCTCTCCGACGAGTACCCCGCCATGGCGATGCGCGACGCGGTCCGGATCGGCGCCGACGCGGTGGCCGTGCAGGTCTTCATCGGCGGCGAGCACGAGTCGCGGAGCGTGCGGAACCTCACCGGGCTCGTCGACGAGGGCTACGAGGCGGGCATCCCGGTGCTCGGCGTCACGGCCGTGGGCAAGGAGCTCGTGCGCGACGCCCGCTACCTGGGCCTCGCGACCCGCATCATCGCGGAGCTCGGCGCGCAGATCGTGAAGACCTACTACTGCGAGGAGGGCTTCGAGGACGTCGTCGCGGGATGCCCCGTGCCGGTCATCATGGCGGGCGGCAAGAAGCTGCCCGAGCTCGACGCCCTGACCATGGCCTCGAACGCCGTCCGCGCGGGCGCGGCGGGGGTCGACATGGGCCGCAACATCTTCCAGAGCGCCGACCCCGCCGCCATGATCCAGGCCGTGCGCGCCGTCGTGCACGACGGCCTCGACCCCGCCGAGGCGCACGAGCGCTACCTTGAGCTCGCGGCCGCACGGCGGGCGGCATGAGCGGCGCAGACGTGCCTGTGCGCCCTGTGCGCCTCGCCGACGCCGAGCTCCGCTTCGGCGACTGGGGCCCCGGCTACCTGAGCCAGGCCGACCACGCCGCCTTCGGCACCATCGTCCTGCGGCCGGGCGACGAGTTCGCCAACCACCTGCACGAGCACCACGAGGAGTCGTTCCTCGCGGTCGAGGGCGAGGCGGAGCTCTGGATCGACCGCGAGGGGCCCGTGCGCCTCGCGGCGGGCGAGTTCGTCAGCTGCCCGCCGAACGTCGAGCACTTCCTGCGCAACACGGGCGGGGCGCCCTTCCGGGCCCTCTTCATCAAGGCGCCCGGCGTCGCGGCCGACAAGATCGACCGCCCCTGGCACCCGGGCGACCGCCCGAGCGACTGAACCACCCAGCTGCACCTCCCCCGAGAGAACCACGAAAGGAATCCGAGCAATGAGCAAGCAACGGAGCTTCTCGACCCGTCCCGCACGGGCCATCCGCACGGCCGCGATCGCGACCGCGCTCGTCGTGGCCGGCACGCTCGCCGGCTGCGCGGCCGACGGCGGCGACGCCGGCGACGGCGACCGCACCCTCAACGTCCTGATCGCGCAGCCCCAGGAGGGCGCGGGCAAGATCCTCGCCGAGCAGTACGAGGAGGAGACGGGCGTGAAGGTCGAGATCGAGGTCGTGCCCTACGACCAGATCCAGACCAAGGCGATCCTCGACGCGCAGTCGGGCACGAACCACTACGACGCGATCCAGTACTGGTACACCTCGGTCGGCGCGCTCGCCGAGGCCGGCGCCCTCGCCGACCTCACCGACTGGGCCTCGTCGGACGAGGAGATCGACGAGCCCGACTTCATCCAGAGCATCTTCGGGCCGTACACGCAGTTCGAGGGCAAGACGTACGGGCTGCCGATCGACGGCGACACGCACGTGCTCTTCTACAACACCGACATCCTCGAGCGGAACGGCGTCGCCGTGCCCACCACCTGGGACGAGTACGTCGCCGCCGCCAAGACGATCACCGAGGCCGAGAAGGCGAACGGCGTCTACGGCGCCGCGTTGCTCGGCTCGAAGAGCGCGTTCAACATCGGCTCGACCTTCTTCAACCGGCTCGCGACGATGTCGCCCGACCCGATCGACCCGGCGATGCCCGATCTCACGACGGACGCCGCGGTCGCGGCGGCGCAGGCGATGCTGGATGCCTCGCCCTACGCCCTGCCGAGCCCGCTCGAGATCGGCTTCGAGCAGGCGCTGCCGCAGTTCCTCGCCGGCAACGTCGGCATGATCGAGTTCTGGACCGACCTCGGCGTCTTCGCCCAGGACCCGGGGCAGTCGAAGATCGTCGACGGCTGGGGCGTCGCGCCGCTGCCGATCGGCCCCGAGGGGCACGTCTCGGGCGCGCTGAACGCGGGCTGGGCGATGGGCGTGAGCCCGAACGCCTCCGACGCAGAGCTCGCGAAGGACTTCGTGCGCTTCTCCTCCTCGAAGGCGATGAACGAGCAGCTCATCACGACGACGGGCAGCGGCGTCGACCCGATCCGCACCTCGACGCTCGAGAGCGAGAAGTACCGCGAGTTCGCCCCGCAGGTCGCCGAGGTGTCGGCGCAGGTGCTGCCCGAGGCGCAGTCGTGGCCGACGTCGCCCGCGGCGCCCGAGATGATCTCGGCGCTGAACGACAACCTCGCGCTCATGCTGCAGGGCAACCTGACCGCCGAGCAGGCCATGGCCCAGACCTGGGACGCCTGGCAGAAGCTCTGACCGGCCCGGCCGGCCGGGACTCCGTGTTCCGGCCGGCCGGCCCCGACCCATCCGCCCGGGCCTGCCCGGGTCGCTCGAGACAAGGAAGTCCCCCATGGCAACGGTGGCCCCGGAGACGGCGGCGCTGCGGAAGCCGCGCGGCCGGCGCATCGGCTGGGCGTTCCTCGCCCCCGCGTTCCTCGCGATCGCGATCGTCGCGATTTACCCGCTGATCTACACGGTCGTGGTGTCGTTCAGCGAGTCGTCGCTGGGTCGGCCGTTCGCCGAGTGGGTGGGCTTCGACAACTTCGCCAAGGTGCTGAGCGACGGGGTGACGGTGCCGTCGCTCGGCCGCTCGCTCGTCTTCGCGATCCCGTCCGCGCTGCTCGCCCTCGTGATCGGCTTCGTCATCGCGCTCTCACTCGACGTGGCGGTGCGGTCCGGCAAGGTCGTGCGGGTCATCTTCCTCCTGCCGCTGATGACGCCGCCCGTCATGGCGGGCGTGATCTGGAAGCTCATGTTCGCCCCGACCGGCGGGCTCTTCAACAACGTGCTGCAGCTCGTCTCCCCGGGCGCCGACCCGATCCTCTTCCTCGGCAGCTCGCCCGCGGCGATGATCTCGATCGTCGTGGTCGACGTCTGGCAGTGGGTGCCGTTCTGCGTGCTGCTGCTCTTCGCGGCCCTGCAGACGCTGCCCGGCGAGGTCTTCGAGGCGGCGCAGGTCGACGGCGCCGGGGTCTGGCGCACCTTCCGTCACGTGACCTTCCCGCTCGTGCTGCCGACCCTCGTCACGGTGCTGATGCTGAAGCTCATCGTGTCGTTCAAGGTCTTCGACCTGGTGTTCATCATGACCGGCGGCGGGCCCGGCCTCGACACCACCGTGAGCAGTTTCAACATCTACCGCACGGCGCTGCAGCAGTTCGACGTCGGCGCGGCGGCCGCGCAGACGATCGTCTTCCTCGTGCTCGTCACGATCGTGATCGTGCCGCTCTCCTCGTACCGCACCCGACTCCAGAAGGCCGGTGAGTGACCATGTCGACCACCATCGAGCGCGGTCCCGCCGGGGCCGCCGACGCGCCGACCACCCGCGCGATGACCGTGCCGGACGGGCAGCCGCCCCGGTCCCGCCGGGCCAGCTCGACGAGTCGCATCGGGCGGGCGCCCCGCGGCGTCGTCGTGCTGAAGTGGGCGGTGATCGCCATCGCGATCGGCTTCACACTGCTGCCGATCCTGTACCTGGTGACGATGTCGTTCAAGAGCCCCGACGACATCCTCTCCACCCGCATCCTGCCCTCCCGCATCGCGTGGGAGAACTGGGCCTCCGCCTTCGAGCAGGCCCCCGTGCTCGTCTACCTGCGCAACTCGCTCATCGCCGCCGCCATCGCGGCCGTCGTCGCGCTCGCCGTGGCGATCCCCGCGAACTTCGCGATGGCGCGGCTGCGCACCGGGGGATCGCGCTCCATGGCGCTCATCGTCTCGGCGTACGTGGCGCCGCCGATCGTCGCCGTCATCCCGCTGTTCATGCTCGTGCGCACCGCCGGGCTGATGGACAACGTGATCGGCCTCGGCCTCATCGAGGGCCTGATGGTGACCCCGGTGGCGGTCTGGCTGCTCGACGGCTTCTTCCGGGGCATCCCCGAGGAGATCGACGAGGCGGCCCAGATCGACGGCTGCGGGCCGGTGCGCACCCTCGTGCGCATCGTGCTGCCGCTCGTCGCGCCAGGCGTGGTCGCGGTCGCGATCATCGCGTTCATCCTCGTCTACAACGACTTCCTCATCCCGCTGATGCTCACGCAGAGCACGGCGTCGCAGACGCTGCCGGTCGGCATCGCCCTCATGCAGGGCGGTCGCGAGGTCATGTTCGGGCAGATGGCGGCGGCGTCGCTCACGGGCATGATCCCGGTGTACCTGCTGGCGCTGTTCCTGCAGCGCTGGCTCGTGGGCGGGCTCACCCAGGGCAGCATCAAGTAGGCCTCGGGGGCCTCCTCCTCGCCGCGGCGGCTCTTCCCCGCCGCGCCCGCGGTTGTCCCGCGCGCGGGGCGGGCGTATGATCACTGCGCGATAACCGAATGGCACGTTCGATTATCGAACGAGAGCGGATGGCGAGACGCGAGCCGCGCTCGGGCGGGACGCCGCAGCGGCGCCCCATCACGACGAGGTGAGGAGCCCCCGTGCAGTTCCACCACAACGGATACGTCTCGGGCGACCCGCGCGTCCAGCCCGCCGCCGGCGTCGGCCTCGACCGGCCCGACGAGCTGCCCGACGAGATGGACGTGCTCATCGTGGGCTCCGGCCCGGCCGGCATGCTGCTCTTCGCGCAGCTCTCCCAGTACCCCGACGTCGTGGCGCGCATGATCGAGCGCCGCGACGGACGCCTGGTGCTCGGCCAGGCCGACGGCATCCAGCCCCGCAGCGTCGAGACCTTCCAGGCCTTCGGCTTCGCCGAGCGGATCATCGCCGAGGCCTACAACATCGGCTACATGAACTTCTGGGGCCCCGACCCCGAGCACCCCGGGCAGATCACCCGCACCTCCCGCACCGAGGACTACGGCTACAAGATCAGCGAGTTCCCGCACCTCATCGTGAACCAGGCACGCGTGCTCGACTACTTCGCCGAGGCCGCCGCGAACGGTCCCGGCCGCATGAAGCCCGACTACGGCATCGAGTTCCTCGGCCTCACGGTGCACCCCGACGGCTCGCCCGAGGCGGGCGACCACCCCGTCGAGGTGCGCGTGCGCTACACCGCGGGCGAGCGCGCCGGGGAGGAGCGCACGGTGCGCGCCAAGTACGTCGCCGGCTGCGACGGCGCCCGCAGCGGCGTGCGCGAGGCGATCGGGCGCAAGCACGTGGGCGGCATCTCGGCGCACGCCTGGGGCGTCATGGACGTCGTCGTGAACACCGACTTCCCCGACTGGCGCACGAAGTGCGCGATCAACTCCGCCGCCGGCAACATCCTGCACATCCCGCGCGAGGGCGGCTACCTCTGCCGAATGTACATCGACCTCGGCGAGGTCTCGGCCGACGACAACCACGAGGTGCGCAAGACGCCGATCGAGACGATCATCGCCAAGGCGAACGACATCCTGCAGCCGTACTCGATCGACGTGCGCGAGGTCGCCTGGTTCAGCGTCTACGAGGTCGGCCACCGGGTCACCGACCACTTCGACGACCGCGGGGAGGGGGCGGATGCCTCGCCGCGCGTGTTCCTCACCGGCGATGCCTGCCACACGCACAGCGCGAAGGCGGGCCAGGGCATGAACGTCTCGATGCAGGACGGCTTCAACCTCGGCTGGAAGCTCGGCTCCGTCGTCGCCGGGCTCGCCCCGGCCGAGCTGCTCGCCACCTACTCGGCCGAGCGCCAGCCCGTCGCCCAGCAGCTCATCGACTTCGACCGCGAGTGGTCCTCGCTCATGGCGCGCAAGCCGGAGGAGATCTCCGACCCGCAGGAGCTCGCGAACTACTACCTCGGCACCGCGGAGTTCCCCTCGGGCTTCATGACCGAGTACGCCCCGTCGGCGATCGTCGGCGAGGCGACCCACCAGGCGCTCGCCACCGGGTTCCCGATCGGCAAGCGCTTCAAGTCCTCCGAGGTGTCGATGGTGTGCGACGGCAACGTCGTGCACCTCGGCCACCACGCGAAGGCCGACGGCCGCTGGCGCATCTACGCCTTCGCCGACGCGCCCGCCGCCGGCGAGGCATCCGCGCTCGCGTCGTGGGCCGAGTGGCTGTCCGACTCGGCCGAGTCGCCGCTCGCGCGGTTCACGCCCGAGGGCGCCGACGTCGACGCCGTGTTCGACGTGAAGGTGATCTATCAGCAGCCGCACGAGGGCGTCGACATCATGGCGGTGCCCGAGGTGTTCCGGCCGAAGACCGGACCGCTCGGCCTCATGGACTGGGAGAAGGTCTTCGCCGCCGCCCCGAGCGCCTGGTGCAAGACCGACATCTTCGAGGAGCGCGGCATCTCCCGCGACGGCGCGGTCGTCGTCGTGCGACCCGACCAGTACGTCGCGCACGTGCTGCCGCTCGCCGCGACCGCTGAACTCGCGGCCTTCTTCGGGGGAGCCCTGCGCCCCCAGCGGTAGCGGTGGTCCCCTGAGCCCGTTGGTCCCCTGAGCTTGTCGAAGGGAACCAGGCCACATTCCCTTCGACCGGCTCAGGGGACCAGGCGGCTCACACCCCGGAGGCGCGCTGCAGCCGGGCGACCGCCTCCTGCAGCCGCTCGGCGAGCTCGGCCTCCGGCCGGGGGAACGAGACGTGGATGACCGCGATCGATGCCGGCGGCTGGCCGGGCAGGCTGAGCGGAACGGCGACCGAGCGCAGCGAGGGCACGACCTCGTCGTGACTCACCGTGTACCCCCGCTGACGGCTCTCGACGACCTCGGCGCGGAGCGGCTCTGGCACATCCGCGGGCCAGCTGCGCTCGGGCAGTCCGAGCAGGATCGCCTTGCCGGGTCCGCCGCGGGTGATCGGATGCCGGTGCCCCGGCCGGTAGGACACCGCCGCGGTGCGCCGCGGCGAGGCGCTGACGAGCGTGACGGCCTCGTCGCCGTCGAGCAGCACCGCGAGCAGGCAGGTCATGCCGAGGTCCTCGGCCACCTCGGCGAGCTCGGGCAGCGCGAGCTGCTGCAGGTCGCGCTGCACCCCGGCGGCGAGGGCCGCGAGGCCGGCGCCGAGCAGCAGCCGCCCGGCCGCGTCGCGGGTGACGAGCCCGTGATCCTCGAGGGTGCGCAGCAAGCGGTAGGCGACCGAGCGGTGCACGGCGAGCGCCGTGGCGACCTCGTCGATGGTCAGCGGGCGCTCGGCGTCCGCCAGCACCTCGAGCACCCGGATGCCGCGGCTCAGCGTCTGCGATCCGGCGGCGTTCGCCGGGGCATCCTTGGCCACCTGGACCGCCTCTCCCGGCGGCATGCGCCGCGCGTTCTCGTCCGATACTAGAACGCCGTGACCGGAGTGCGGACGACCAGGTGAGATACAGGTCGCGTCACCCAGGAGTTGTGCATACTTTTAGCTGGGGCCCGTGGAGGGGATCCGGCCGAGAGGTGAACTCATGCGAGTGGTGATCGACCCCGAGACGCAGGTCGAGGTCATGGTCCCTGAATTCGCCACGCCCGATGCGGTATTGCGCCGGGAGCGCCTGCGGCGGGCGGGTGGGCTGCGAAGGCTTCGCTTCGCTCCCGATTGGGGCCATCCATGGCCGCTGTGGCTGATCGGATCAGAGCCGTTCAACGCCTCGCCGGCTGATCTCGGGTTGAGCGAGGAACTTGCCGCCGAGATTCGCCGATGGCACGACGAGTGGCTGGAGCATTTCGACCCGTTTGCCGGCTGGAAGCCGGGGTCGAGCCCCGATGCATGGGAGCGACGAGGCGAAGCGATCCGCGCGGGCCTCGAACGGGAGCTGTTCGATTCGACGGAACTCGTGGACTGAGTCTCGGAGGAGCGGTGCACGTCCCAGAAGGGAGGTTCAGCCCTTCCTCCTGCGAACGAGTCGCCGCAGCCACGTGCGGATCGGTCGCCGTTGCGCCGACGTGCGTACCGGGACCGGTGTGCGTTGGGCTTGCTCTGCGGCCTGGCGAGCCCGGACCTCGGCCTCGGCCAGATATCCGCCACCTTGCAGCGAAGTGAACATGTCGCCTCCGTTCATCGTCGGCTGTCCCTTGTCAGTGTGGCAGCATCTTGCTCGTCCAACATGGGCTACTTCGCCTCCGGGCTGAAGAGAGCCAAGTCGTATCCGGGACTGGTGCTGTCCGCATCACCTCGAAGTGTCGTCACCTTCGACGAAGCCCGCGCGTTCACGGCATCATCGACGGAGACGCCGCTCGTGAGCTCACGCAAACCTCCCACTGCCCTGGCCGCGCCCACGTGTGCCTCGTCGACAATGACGTACTGGGCGGCGGTTCCTTCGTCCTCGATGAGAACCGTGTAGGCGTGGGTCGCCAGCTGGGCGGCGGTCGTCCTGGCGAGGGTAGTGAACTCGCCTCGTGCCGTCGCGAAGAAGACCTCTTCGCCTACGGTGATCGTCCAAATCTTGGTCGCCCCGTCGTCTGCGAGCAACTCCGCCTGGGAGATATCGAGCCCGTAGCCCGACGCGGCATCGACAATTCCCTGGTGCCGACTGATGTCGGTTTCATCGGCAGCGCCAATAGAGGCTGCCCGTGCCAGGCCGCCGACATTGAGGGCCTGGCCGACGCCCCGAGTCTTGTCCTCGCATGTGTCATTGCGCCAGGTGAACTTGCCCGAACCGTAGCTTCGGGTGTTGCTGACGGTCACATCACTCGACCACTGGGTGGTGTTCGCGGTTCCGAACCAGACCCGCAGCTGTACCTGTTGAAAGCTCCATACTGCAGGTAGATAGGCGCGAATCCCGGTTCGTGACTGGTATGCGGTTGCTTCTGAATATGTGCTGCAGGAAGTCGTGTTGCCGTCCTTCCATGTGGTGCTCGCCGCGGAGGCATGAAAGGCCGGGCCAGCAATGACCAGCGCAACCGCCACACCAGCGACTGCCACGAGGCGTCCGAGCCGCCTCTGCGGGCCGCGGGCCGAGCGCCGCGTTCAATTCGGCCCGTCACCGCCTCGGCCGTTTGAAAGTGTGCGTCCATTTCGTTCTTCTCCGAAGGAATCGGACCCTGCTGCCGGAGCCGCGACGGGTCGCTGGTCGTCTCCAGGCGGTCGAAGAACCGGAGCAGGCAAACGCACGATCTGCCTTGGGAACGTACTCTACGACCCGTTTCTCTCATCGACAAGAGCGGAGCGCGCGCGACTACGCGCAGCGTCGCCGCCGAAGTTCCGCCTGGGGAAAGAACCGGGAATCCTTCATCTTCGGCGCGCGGAGAATCGCGGCATCCTCAGCTCAGCACCCCATACGCTGGCCGCAGTCACCACGATGACCCTCCCCGCTTCCGCATAATGAAATGTAATTTTCACACTGAGGAAGAAGCGTCCTCTAGAGTGGTGCCAGCCCTGCTGCAGTGCCGCCGCCCCGTGCATTCGCTCGGGACCGCGGCGAGTGCTGCAGCCCGCAGTCCGACCGTGCGCGGACGCGTCGACGAAGACGAAGGCAGAGGAGAACCGCATGACCCGAATCGGGGTCGTCACCGAGCAGCCGCCGGAGACGAGGGTCGCCGCGACACCGGCGACCGTGAAGCAGTTGATCGCACTGGGCTACGAGGTGGCCGTCGAAACGGGAGCCGGCGAGGCATCCGCGTTCCTCGACGAGGCCTACCGCGACGCCGGGGCGACGATCGTCGCGGGCGCCGAGGCCCTGGCGAGCGAGATCGTGCTCAAGGTGAACGCGCCCACGGACGCCGAGGTCGCCGCGCTGCGCTCGGGCACCACGATCATCGGCCTGCTCGCCCCGGCCTTCAGCGCCGAGCTGCTCGAGCGGCTCGCCGCCGCGGGCGTCACGGCGATCGCGATGGACGCGGTGCCGCGCATCTCGCGGGCGCAGTCCATGGACGTGCTCAGCTCGATGGCGAACATCGCCGGCTACCGCGCCGTCGTCGAGGCGGCGCACGAGTTCGGCCGCTTCTTCACCGGTCAGGTCACCGCCGCCGGCAAGGTGCCGCCCGCCAAGGTGCTCGTCGCCGGGGCCGGCGTCGCCGGGCTCGCGGCGATCGGCGCGGCATCCAGCCTCGGCGCGATCGTGCGCGCCACCGACCCGCGGCCCGAGGTCGCCGACCAGGTGAAGTCGATCGGCGGCGAGTACCTGAAGGTCGAGGTCGAGGTCGAGCAGTCCACCGACGGCTACGCCAAGGCGACGAGCGAGGCGTACGACCGCCGCGCCGCCGAGATCTACTCCGAGCAGGCCGCCGACGTCGACATCATCATCACGACGGCGCTCATCCCGGGCCGCCCCGCTCCGAAGCTCATCACCGCGGCCGACGTCGCGAGCATGCGCTCCGGCAGCGTCATCGTCGACATGGCCGCCGGCATGGGCGGCAACGTCGAGGGCTCGGTCGCCGGCGAGCGGATCGTCACGCCGAACGGCGTCGTCATCCTCGGCTACACCGACCTCGCCTCGCGCCTGCCCACTCAGGCCTCGCAGCTCTACGGCACGAACATCGTCAACCTGCTGAAGCTGCTCACCCCCGGCAAGGACGGCGAGCTCGTGCTCGACTTCGACGACGTCGTGCAGCGCGCCGTCACCGTCGCCCGCGGCGGCGAGGTCACCTGGCCGCCGCCGCCCGTGCAGGTCTCGGCCGCTCCGGCCGCCGGCGCGCCCGTGGCGGCCGCGGCCGAGCCCGCCGCACCGAAGGCGCCGATGTCCGCCGCGAAGAAGGCGCTCCTCGTCGCGATCGGCGTCGCCGCGCTGTTCCTCGTGAACGCCGTCGCACCGCCGCCGCTCCCCCAGCACTTCACGGTGCTCATGCTCGCGGTCGTCGTCGGCTTCTACGTCATCGGCAAGGTGGCGCACGCGCTGCACACCCCGCTGATGAGCGTGACGAACGCGATCTCGGGCATCATCATCGTCGGCGCCATGGTGCAGATCACGAGCGACGTGCTCGTCGTGCAGATCCTCGCCGCCGTCGCAGTGCTGCTCGCGAGCATCAACGTCTTCGGCGGCTTCGCGGTGACCCGCCGCATGCTCGCCATGTTCTCGGTCGGCGCGCCGCCTGCGGGCACCGCCGCCACGACCGAGCGCGCGGGAACCGACGGAAAGGCCGGTGCCTGACATGACCGAGCTCTCGACGCTCACCGTCGCCGGTTCCGTGGCCAGCGCCGCCTACCTCGTCGCCGCGCTGCTGTTCATCCTCAGCCTCGCGGGCCTCAGCAAGCATGAAACCGCCCGAGCCGGTGTCGGTTACGGCATCGCGGGCATGGTCATCGCGCTCGTCGCGACCGTGTGGGCGACGCTCGCCGGCGCCTGGGGCACGGCCTCCGTCACGACGGGGCTCATCCTGCTCGTGGTCGCCGTGCTCGTCGGCGGCGCCATCGGCCTCTGGCGGGCCCGCGTCGTCGCGATGACCGGCATGCCCGAGCTCATCGCCCTGCTGCACAGCTTCGTCGGTCTCGCGGCCGTGCTCGTCGGCTGGAACGGCGCGCTCGAGGAGTCCGCGATGTCGGGCGCCCTGCTCGACATCCACCACGCCGAGGTGTTCATCGGCGTCTTCATCGGCGCCGTCACCTTCACCGGTTCGATCGTCGCGTTCCTGAAGCTCTCGGCGCGGATGAAGTCGGCCCCGCTCATGCTGCCGGGCAAGAACGCGCTGAACCTGGGCGCGCTCGTCGCCTTCGTGGGCCTCACCGTCTGGTACGTGATCACGCCCGAGCTGTGGCTCCTCGTCGTCGTGACGGTGCTGGCGCTGCTGCTCGGCTGGCACCTCGTCGCCTCGATCGGCGGTGGCGACATGCCCGTCGTCATCTCGATGCTGAACAGCTACTCGGGCTGGGCGGCGGCCGCGGCGGGCTTCCTGCTGAACAACGATCTGCTCATCATCACCGGTGCGCTCGTCGGCTCCTCGGGCGCCTACCTCTCGTACATCATGTGCAAGGCGATGAACCGCTCGTTCATCTCGGTCATCGCGGGCGGCTTCGGCATCGCGGCGCCGAGCTCGAGCGGCGAGGTCGAGGGCGAGGTGCGCGAGCTCGATGCGGAGGCGGCGGCGGCGCTGCTGCGGGATGCCTCGAGCGTGGTCATCACCCCCGGCTACGGCATGGCGGTGGCGCAGGCGCAGTACCCCGTGGCGGAGCTCACCAGCCGGCTGCGCGAGCGCGGGGTGAAGGTGCGCTTCGGCATCCACCCGGTCGCCGGTCGCCTGCCCGGGCACATGAACGTGCTGCTCGCCGAGGCCAAGGTGCCGTACGACATCGTCGAGGAGATGGACGAGATCAACGACGACCTGGCCGAGACGGACGTCGTGCTCGTGATCGGCGCGAACGACACCGTGAACCCGGCAGCGGCGCAGGACCCGGGCAGCCCCATCGCGGGGATGCCGGTGCTGCGGGTCTGGGAGGCGGGCAACGTGGTCGTCTTCAAGCGCTCGATGTCGGCGGGCTACGCGGGCGTCGCGAACCCGCTGTTCACACGGGACAACGCGCAGATGCTGTTCGGCGACGCCAAGCAGCGCGTCGAGGACATCCTCCGGGCGCTGTAGCCGCGCCTCGTGCGATGCCCCGGGCCCGACGGCCCGGGGCAGTCGCGTCACTTCGGTAACGAAACCGAGTGCGGCGGAAACATCCGAGGAAAGGAGGATCTCTTGGGAGAAGCGCGTTCGGAACAGTCGCCCGCTCGGCTCGGCGGCCCGCTCACCCTCGCGGTGCTCGGGGGCGCCGTCGTTGCGTTCTTCCTCGCCGTTCTGTTCTCTCCGCTGTGGATGCTGCTCGTCGCGGCACTCGCGCTCGCGAACATCGGCGCGCAGATTTCCGGCATCAGCACCGGGGGCCCTCGCGGGTATCGCTTCGCGCTGATCCTCATCAATCTGGTGCTGTTCTCCGTCGCGCTGATGTGGCTCCTCGACGAGTCGCTCGGGAGCCCTTCGACGAGCTGACCGGCCGCGCCCAGCCCAGAACCTTCGCTTGGGCCTCTCGTTAGTGAAGGTTATGGCGCTAAACTTCATTACAGCGAGCGGGTGGTGAAGGATGCAGATGACTCAGCCGACACGGCAGACCGCGGTGAGCTACGAGGAGCGCCCGTGGACGCCGAAGGTCCCGTTGGACGTGCTCCCCGCGAGCATCCGCGCGACCATCACCCGCCCGTACGAGGCCGCGGTCACCCCGAGGATCGCGGATCTCGATGTCGTGCTCTCCGAGGGGCTCGCCGAGGCTGTCCAGAACGCGCAGCAGCAGCTCGTCCGCTTCGACGTCGAGGTCGGTGCCGTCACTGCGCCGTTCGCGTCGATCCTGCTGCGCAGCGAGTCGGCGTCGAGCTCGCAGATCGAGAACCTCACCTCCGGCGCACGGGCGATCGCCGAGGCCGAGCTCGGGGAACGAGTCGACGGCAACGCGCCGCTGATCGTGAGCAACGTTCGGGCGATGGAAGCGGCCGTCGAGGCTGCCCACGGCCTCGACCACGAGACGATCATCGCGATGCACCGAGAGCTGCTGAAGGAGTCGGACCCGGGAATCGTCGGCCGGTACCGCACGGATCAAGTCTGGATCGGCGGCGGCGACCGGACGCACTATTCGCCGCATGGCGCAGACTTCGTGCCGCCGCACCACGAGCGGGTGGAGGCCGCGCTGGACGACCTGATCGAGTTCTCGCTGCGGCCGTCGGCGGTCCCGCTCGCGAGCATCGCCGTCGCGCACGCGCAGTTCGAGACGATCCACCCGTTCCCGGACGGCAACGGGCGCACGGGCCGCGCGCTGGTGCAGTCGGCTCTGCGGCGGTCGGGACTGACGAAGTCCGTGACCGCTCCGATCTCGGCCGGCATCCTCCAGCAGCGAGACCGGTACTTCGCGGCGCTCGACCGCTACCGCGAGGGCGACGTCCAGCCGATCGTCGGGGTGTTCGCCGAGGGCGCGGTGCTCGCGGTCGTCAACGGTCGGCAGCTCGTCGCCGACATCCAAGCTACGAGGGAGTCGTGGGAGGCGAAGCTGCGGGGGGTCCGCTCGGACGCGGTCGCCCGGACGATCGCCGACCTCGCGCTCGAGCATCCGGTCCTGAACTCGCGTCTCATGCAGGACCGGCTGCCACGGTCGGGCCGTGCGATCTTCTCCGCGATCGGGACACTCGTCGATCGCGGCATCCTCACCCAGGCGAACTCGCGTCAGCGCAACCGGATCTGGGTCGCGCGCGACCTCATCGCGAACCTCGATGCGTTCGCGGAGCGGAGCCGGCGCAGCTGACCCGATCCCGCGGACTGCGCATCGTCGCGCGCGGGCCCGTCGCGTACGCCGAATCCCCAGTTCGACGGCGCGTAGGATGGATGGGTACCCCGGCAGCGACGGGGCACCCATCGACAGCGAAAGAGGTCGCCGTGACCGCCGCATCCGCGCGCGCCCAGGACTGGGCGGTGCCCGTCGTCCGCGGTGCGCTCGCCCTCGCCGCCACGGCGGCCATCACCTTCTCGCAGGACCATTCCCCCGCGCTCGGCCTGCTCGTCTTCGGCATCTGGGCCGTCGTCGTGGGCGTCGTCGTCGGCGCCCTGAGCCTGCGCTTCGTCGCCGACCGCACCACGCGCGCCATCATGCTGATCTCCGCGATCGCCACGGCCGTCGCGGGTCTGCTCGCGCTGACCGTGCCGGGCGGCGGACTGCCGTTCTTCCTGTACCTCGTGAGCGCCTGGGCAGCGATCACCGGATTCCTCGAGCTCTACCTCGGCCTGCGCGGGCGCGGCCGGGATGCCGGTGCGCGCGACCGCCTCGCGGCGGGCGTGTTCACCGCGGTGCTCGCGGTGCTGTTCGTGCTGCTGCCGCCCGATTCGGTGACCGCGGTCGGCTTCTTCGGCGCGTACCTCGCGATCCTCGGCGTCTACCTCGTCATCGGCGGGCTGTCGCAGAAGTGGGCCGGCGCCCCCGGCCGCGGCGAGGCCCCGGCGGCCGGCGCCGCCACCCCCGGATCGGAGCAGTCGTGACCAACGAGAACCCGGGCCAGCCGCCGCGCGAGCCCTACCAGCCGAGCCGCCGCGAGCTGCTCCGCCCGGCCGAGTACGTCGGCGGCGCCGCGATCGCCGCGATCTTCGTCGGCGTCGTCGTGCTCATCGCGACGCGCGATTGGATGCTCACGCTCATCGGCACCGGCGGCGTCTTCATCGTCGTGCTGATGGTGCTCGCGCTGCTGCAGATGGCGCTGAAGCCGGATGCCTTCGAGCAGGCCGAGCTCGCGGAGTCGACCGGCCACGGTGCCGGCCCCGGCGCGCCGGCCGCGCCCGGCCCCGGTGCGGGCGACGCCGCCGGCCGCGACACCGGCGCGGCCGCGCCGGGCGACGACGAGCCCACGGGCCCTGCGAACTAGACGACCCGCGTCCGATCGGGCCGGTCTCCGCGCTGCGGTGGCCGGCCCGTTGTCGTCGGCGGCCGACCGGCCCATCGCGGACTCCGTCAGGATTGCCGCCGACTTCCACGGATTCCGCGCCGCCGGGCCGAGCGCAGGCACAGCTCGGCGGCTCATGATGGTGAACACCCCATCACCGGCGAGCTGCGAAGGAGCAATGTGACCGCGACCACACGGGCGATCCATCTGGGTCGTCAGGAGAAGCCGAAGCGCGGCTCGCTTCTGCTGCTCATCCCCGGGATCGCCTCGGTGGTGCTCCTCGGCGTCCTGCCGCTGTTCATCGTGGCGCGCAACAGCTTCGCCGTCGCCGACGACTACGGCGGCATCACCGACGGGCTCACGTTCGAGAACTACGCCAAGCTGCTCGACCCCGTGTACTCCAAGACGCTGCTCTTCTCGCTCGGCCTCGGCCTGCTGAACACCGTCGTCTGCCTCGTCATCGGCTACCTGACCTCGTACTACATCGTGTCGCGGCCGACGAACCGGCAGGGCTTCCTGCTGCTGCTCGTCATCATCCCGTTCTGGACCGACTTCCTCGTGCGCACCTTCGCGTGGATCACGATCCTCGGCTCCGGCGGCCCCATCGCCGGCATCCTGGGCATCTTCGGCATCGCCGGCTTCTCGGTGATCCCGAGCAACCTCGCCGTCGTGCTCGGCCTGCTCTACTCGTTCCTGCCGACGGCGATCTTCCCGATCTACGCGTCGATGCGCTCGATCGACCCCTCGCTGAAGGAGGCCGCCACCGACCTCGGCGCGAGCTGGTGGGGCGTGCACCGCCGCGTCATCCTCCCGCTGTCGAGCCCCGGCATCCTCGGCGCCGCGCTGCTGACCTTCATCCCCACGATGGGCGTCTTCGTCATCCCCGTCCTGCTCGGCGGCGGCAAGGACCCCCTCGTCGGCAATCTCATCGTGACCCTCTACACCGAGTTCCGGAACCAGCCCATGGGCGCGGCGGTCTCGATGGTGCTGCTCGTGCTGATGCTCGCCTCGATGGCGCTCGTCGGGCTCGCGCTGAAGCGCTCCTCGACGAAGCGCTCCTCGACGAAGCGCGCCACGACGAAGAAGACGGAGGCCTGAGCATGGACCGGATCGTGAACGGCATCGCCCGCGGCGTCTTCGTCTTCCTCTACATCCCGATCGTCGCGGTGATCGTCTACTCCTTCAACGCCGCGGGCACGAACACCCGCTTCGACGGGCTCACCCTGCAGTGGTACGTCGAGCTGTTCCAGGATGCCTCGCTGATGCAGACCCTGCGCACGAGCGCCCTCGTGGCGGTCATCACGGCGACGGTCGCGACGATCATCGGCATCATGTTCGCCCTCGGACTCGCCAGGTACCGCGGCCGGGGTCGCGGTGCGCTGATGGCGCTCATCGCCCTCCCGCTGATCGTGCCCGAGATCGTGCTCGGCGTCGCGCTGCTCAGCGTCTTCAGCACGACGAAGGTGCCGCTCGGCATCCTGACCCTCGTGCTCGGGCACCTCATCGTCTCGCTGCCGCTCGCCACGCTCGTGCTGATGAGCTCGGCCGCGATGCTCGACCCGAGCCTGCCCGAGGCGGCCACCGACCTCGGCTGCACGCCGTGGCAGACCTTCACCCGCGTCTACTTCCCGCTCCTGCGGCCCGCCGTGGTCGCCGCCTGGCTGCTGAGCTTCACGACCTCGTTCAGCAACATCGTGATGTCGACCTTCCTGAGCGGCGTCGGCTCCACGACGCTGCCGCTGAAGATCTACTCCAGCCTGAAGACCGGCCTCACGCCGAGCATCAACGCCCTCGGCGCCCTGCTCATCCTGCTCACCCTCGTCATCGTGCTCCTCGTCGGCGTCAGCCAGATGCGGCGCATCCTCGTCGAGTCCCGCACCTGACCGGCGCCGCCGGCCACGAACCGCACCACCAGCACCACCGCAGCACGCACCACCAGCACCACGCACCACGCAGTCCCCCGCAGCACCATCCCCCACCGAAAGGATCCACGTCATGAAGAAGCTGATCGTCGCCAGTGTGGGCGTCGTCGCCGCCCTGGCGCTCTCCTCCTGCAGCGGCACCGGCGGCGACGCCGGCCCCTCGACCGAGCTCAACGTCTACGCCTGGGCCGACGAGATCCCCCAGACCGTGTTCGACGCCTTCACCGAGGAGACGGGCATCGCCGTCAACGTCGACAACTTCGACAGCAACGAGACGATGATCTCGAAGCTCGCCGCCGGCAACTCCGGCTACGACATCGTCGAGCCGAGCCAGTACGCCGTGCAGCAGCTCGTCGGCCAGGAGCTCCTCGAGCCGCTCGACAAGTCGAAGATCGAGGGCATCGACAACCTCGCGCCGAAGTTCGCCGACCCGAGCTACGACCCCGGCCTGCAGTACTCCGTGCCGTGGGTGTGGGGCACGACCGGGCTGCTCTACAACGCCGCCTGCACCGGCGGCGAGGAGATCACGAGCTGGACCTCCCTCTTCGACCCGAAGTGGAAGGGCAAGATCAACATGCTCGACAACATGCTCGCCGCGTACATCGCCGGCCTGCAGGTGAACGGCTACGGCGCAGACAGCACCGACGAGGCCGAGATCGCGAAGGCGACCGAGTCCCTCATCGAGCAGAAGCCGCTGCTCTCCGGCTACAACTCCACGAACTACGGCGAGCTCGTCGCGAGCGGCGACGTCTGCATCTCGGAGGCCTGGGGCGGCACCAGCACGGCGAAGATCGTCGAGCAGAACCCCGACGTGCACTACGTGCTCCCCGAGGAGGGCGGCAGCCTCTGGGTCGACGGCCTCTCGATCGCGAAGGGCGCCCCGCACCAGGACGCGGCCTACGAGTTCATCAACTTCCTGCTCCGCCCCGAGATCGCCGCGATGGCGACGAACGACGGCGGCCTCGCGAGCGCGAACGCCGCGGCGCAGGAGCACGTCACCGACCAGGGCCTCCTCAGCAACGCGGCGGTCTACGCCTCGGACGAGCAGGTCGCGAACGCGGACTTCATCGTCGACCCGGGCAAGGCCATGCGCTTCTACCAGGACGGCTGGACCCGCGTGAAGGCCTCCTGACCCGGGCCTGACCCCCCTGTCCGCCACGAACAGCAGATCGAGATCATGACGACGCAGACCACCTCAGCCGCGGCCGACACCACCGCGCCGACGACGGCCCCGGCCGTCGAGATCCAGGGGCTCTCGAAGGAGTTCGCCGGGCACCTCGCGGTGCACCCGCTCGACCTCGAGATCCGGGAGAACGAGTTCTTCTCCATCCTCGGACCGTCCGGATGCGGCAAGACGACGCTGATGCGGATGATCACCGGCTTCGAGACGCCGAGCTCGGGCCGTGTGCGGCTCGGCGGCGTCGACGTCACCGACGTGCCGACGCGGAACCGTGATCTCAACATGCTGTTCCAGAGCTACGCGCTGTTCCCCCACCTCACCGTGTTCGAGAACGTCGCGTTCGAGCTCCGGGTGCGGCGGGTCGCCAAAGCAGAGGCGAACCGCCGCACCACGGAGGCGCTCGAGCTCGTGAAGCTCGGGCACCTCGGCGACCGCAAGCCCGACCAGCTCTCGGGCGGGCAGCGGCAGCGCGTCGCCCTCGCCCGCGCCGTGGTGTCGGGGCCGAAGGTCGTGCTGCTCGACGAGCCGCTCGGTGCGCTCGACCAGCAGCTCCGCAAGGAGATGCAGTACGAGCTGAAGCGGATGCAGCGCGAGGTCGGCATCACGTTCATCTACGTGACGCACGACCAGGAGGAGGCGCTCACGATGTCGGACCGCATCGCGGTCATGTCGGAGGGCGTCGTGCAGCAGGTCGCCGGGCCGGAGGACATCTACAACCGCCCCGAGACCCGTTTCGTCGCCGGCTTCATCGGCAGCTGCAACCTGCTCGACGTCCAGGCGCCCGCCGGTGCCGAGGGCGAGGAAGTCGCGGTCGGGGTGCCGGGCGTCGGCGCGCTGCGCGGCGTGCTCGGCGAGACCGTGCCGACGCCGCGGGCGGGCACGCTGCTGCTCCGCCCCGAGCGCATCGAGGTGCGCCGCGCCGACGCGGGCGACGGGGTCGTCGGCGTCGCGGAGACCCTCACCTTCCTCGGCGAGGAGTGGCACCTGCACCTCCGCGTCGGGGAGCACCTGCTGCGGGCATCCGTCTCCAGCCTCGTCAAGGAGCGCGACCTGCCCGGCCTCGCCGCCGGCGACCGGCTCAGCCTCAGCTGGCGGCCGCAGGACGCCCGCATCGTCGTGCGCTGACGAACGCCCCACCGCCCCACCCATCGACCGTTCACACGAGAGGAGCCGCGCGATGCGAGTCGCCGTCGCCCAGACCTCCCCCGGCATCGACGCCGAGGAGAACTTCGCCACCATCCGCCGCTTCACGGCCGAGGCCGCCGAGCGCGGCGCCCGCCTCGTCGTCTTCCCCGAGGAGGCGATGCTCCTCGCCGAGGACGAGCTGAAGCCCCGCTTCGACGAGATCCTCCCGGCCGTCTGGCCCCGCTTCGAGGCGCTCGTCGCCGAGCTCGCCCGCGAGCACGGCATCGCCGTCATCGCGGCCGGCTACGAGCCGAACCCCGGCGGCCGGCCCTTCAACACGATGATCGCGGTGGATGCCTCGGGCGCCGAGCTCGCGAGGTACCACAAGCTGCACACCTACGACGCCTTCGCCTACCAGGAGTCGGCCTACGTCACCCGCGGCGCCGAGCTGCCGCCCGTGATCGAGATCGACGGCGTGCGCATCGGCCTCGCCAACTGCTACGACGTGCGCTTCCCCGAGCTGTTCCGCAGCCTCGCCGACCGCGGCGTCGACGTCATCGCGCTCTCGGCGGCCTGGGTCTCCGGCAAGGGCAAGGAGGAGCACTGGTCGGTGCTGACCCAGGCCCGCGCGATCGAGAACGTCAGCTGGCTGCTCGCCTCGGCGACCGTCGGCCCCGACTCGGCCGGCCTGAGCCGCGTCATCGACCCGCTCGGCGTCGTCGTCGCCGGGCTCAACGCCCACGACGAGGGCCTCGTCGTCGCCGAGCTCGACCTCGAGCGCTCGGAGCGGGCGCGCGCCATGCTGCCCGCGCTCGACAACCGCCGCATCGAGCTCGCGTACACCCTCGCCTGACCCCCGTCGCCTGACCCACCTCGCCTGACTCACCCAGAAAGAGGACCATGTTCTTCCACACCGGGACCGCCCCCGCACCCCTGTCGCAGCCGCTCCGCGAGAAGCTCGAACGGCTGAGCTTCCCCACCCTCGGCCACTACCTCGAGGAGGGCTTCGTCGACCCCGAGGTGCGTCGCATCGTCGCGGCCGGCGGCCGGGTCATCGGCACCGCCTTCACCGTGCGCACCACCGCGAGCGACTCGACCGCCCTGCACCACGCCGCCGGCCTCATCGGCGCCGGTCAGGTGCTCGTGCTCGACACCGGCGGCGACCGCCGCCACGCGCCGCTCGGCGAGGTCGTCGCCGCGCAGCTCGTCGCCCGCGGCGCCGCCGGCGCGGTGGTCGACGGCGTCGTCACCGACGTCGACGAGATCGCCGAGCTGGGGCTCACCGTGCACGCCCGCGGCACGAGCATGCTCACCACGAAGCTGCACGGCATCGACGCGGGCGGCGTGAACGTCCCCGTCACGTGCGGCGGCGCGGTCGTGCACCCCGGCGACGTCGTGCTCGCCGACGCGAACGGCGTGCTCGTCGTGCCCGTCGAGGTGCTCGAGCGCCTCGTCGACCTCGCGCTCGAGGACGACGCCGAGGAGCCCGACCTCATCGCCGACCTCCGCCGGGGCGAGCCGCTCGGGTCGCTCACCGGCGCCAGCGACACCGTCGCCGAGCTCCTGGCGCGCACCACGCCCCACTAGCGCGGCACTCCCACTCGCGGTCGGCGGCCTTCGGCTCCGTCGGCCGTGCTCCGCCATGCCGAGAAACACCTAGGAAAGGCATCCCATGCTGCTCAAAGCCGCCATCAACGGCGGCCGCCCGGTCACCGAGCACCCGGCGGTCCCCCGCTCCACCGAGGAGATCGTCGCCGCCAGCGTCGCCGCGATCGCGGCGGGCGCCGACGTGGTGCACGCCCATGTCATCGACGAGGACGGCGAGCAGACGATCCGTCCCGAGGCGATCGGCGCGTGGGTGCGCGCGATGCGCGCGGCCGATCCCGCGATCGTGATCGGCACGACGACGGGGCTCTGGACGGTCGCCTCGCACGCCGAGCGGATGGCCCACCTCGCCGCCTGGCCGGCGGACGCCCTGCCCGACTTCGCCTCGGTCGCCTTCTGCGAGGAGGGCGCCGCCGAGGCCGCCGTGCTCGTACTCGAGCGCGGCATGGTGCTCGAGTCGGCGGTGTGGTCGATGGACGATGTGCCGGCGCTGCTCGCCTCGCCGACCCTGCACCGGAACGTGCGCGTGCTGATCGAGCCGGAGACCGAGGATGCCGAGGCCGCCGTGGCCCAGTGCCGCGAGATCGCCGCGGTGCTGCGGGAGGCCGGCGTCACGGCGCCGATCCTCTACCACGGCTACGACGAGACCGTCTGGCCGGTCGTCGAGGCCGCGATCGCCGACGGCTGCGAGACCCGCATCGGCTTCGAGGACGGCGTGCTGCTCGCCGACGGCACGACGCCCGCCGACAACGCGGAGCTCGTGCGCGCCGTGCGCGCGCTCGAGCGCGCGACGCTGTCCCGCGTCTGAGCCGACCCGGCCGGCCTCCCGCCCCGCGATACCCTCGTGGGAGGGAGGCCGGTGCCGCATGATCGACGACCTCGACCGCAAGCTGATCGAGTTGCTCGCCCGCGACGGGCGGCGCACGTTCGCGGCGCTCGCCGACGACCTCGGCGTCTCGCAGTCGACCGTGCGCACGCGGCTCGCGAAGCTCGAGGAGGACGACGTCATCATGATCGTCGCCCTCTGCAACGCACTGCTCCTCGGCCACCAGGTCGTCCGGCTGCTGCTGCGGGTGCGCAACCTCACGCCCCTCGCGGTCGCCGACGGGCTCGTCGGCATCAGCCAGATCAACCACGTCGCGCTCGTCGCCGGATCGCACGACCTCTACCTCGAGGCGACCTGCCGCGACCAGCCGCAGCTCATCGATCTGCTCGACGAGATCCGTCGGCACCCGGGCGTCGCCGCCATCCAGCCGATCATCGTCACCTCGCTCGCAAAGGACTACAGCTGGGGCGGCCTCCGCGGCACCGCGGGGCAGAGCATCAGCGACCCCGACGGCTGAGCCGCGGCGGGCTCGGTCGCGCTCGCGCTCGCTCAGTCGCGCGCGCTCAGTCGCCGAGCTGCGCGAGCGGCGAGGGCTCGCGGAAGCCCTGCCAGAGGTAGGTGTCCTTGCGCACCTCGAGCACCGTGAGCGTCTCGAGGTCGGAGATGCCGCGGATGCGCCGCAGGTCCTGCAGCACGATCTTGCCGAGGGCCTGGGCGTCGGGCGCGACCACGTCGAGGATGATGTCGTAGTAGCCGAGCGTGCATGCCACGTACTTGATCTGCGGATGGTCGGCGAGCTGTTCGGCGACTCGCGCGACGGGTACCTCCGCGACGCGGATCCCGACGTGCGCGGCGATGCCGCCGATCTTCGTCTCGTCGTACATCCCGGCGACGTAGATCACGCCGAGCGAGACGAGCCGGTTGTAGCGCTGGCGGATGGTCGGCTCGGAGAAGCCGATCCGGCGCCCGATCTCGGCGAAGGAGCGTCGGCCGTCGACTCGGAGCTGATCGATGATCTCCCGGTCGACGTCGTCGAGGATCGGGTCCCTCGGATGACGCGCAGCTTCCACGGAGTCAGCGTAGCCCCTGCCCGCCGGCCGCGGGATGCCCCGGCCCGCGCGCGCCACTTCGGCCTCATTGCGCCACCTCTACTGGCGCAATGGCGCGCAACTGGCGCGGACGCCGCGCGGGCGCCGCGCGGACGCCGCGCGGGCGCGGCCGCGAGGGGGCGGGTGGGTCGCTCCGTCGCGGCTCGCGCCCCTCGCGGTACGGTTCGATCGGATCGACGAGGATCCAGTTCGAGTGAGGAGACGCCGTGTCCGACCACCGTTCCGCCCCCGCCGCCGAGCTCGGCGCACCCGACGAACCGACGCGCGGCTGGCTGCGCCTCGGCACGCTGCCGGTCGTCGCGGCCGTGCTCGTCGGGCTCAACGGGCTCTACATCCTGCTCGTCGCGTTCGGAAACATCACCGACTTCGGCACGAATCAGGCCTTCGTGCAGCACGTGCTCGCGATGGACACCACGAACTTCGGCGCCCCCGCCGGCGAGGACCTCGATCCCGACGTCATGTGGCGGGCGATCACCGATCCGGTGCTGCAGAACCTCGGCTACCTCGGCGTCATCGTCTGGGAATCGGCGACGGCGATCGTGCTGATCGCCGCGGTCGTATTCTGGATCCGCGAGCGCCACCGCGGCTACCGCCTCGCTCGCGCGCTCTCCACGATCGGCCTGCTGATGCTCCTGGTCCTGTTCATGGGCGGCTTCATCACGATCGGCGGCGAGTGGTTCCAGATGTGGAAGTCGACCTCGTGGAACGGCCTCGACCCGGCGTTCCGGAACTCGGTGCTCGCGCTCATCGCGCTCGTCGTCATCCACCTGCCGAGCGCCCACTGGCGGGCACCGGAGGCTCGGGCACGCGTCTAGCGGCCCGCCTCGCCCGGGGCATCCGCCCTGCCCCCGCGCCCGCGCCACTTCGGCGCCGTTGCGCCACCTCTGCTGGCGCAACGGCGCGCAAGTGGCGCTGACGCGACAGCCAGCGCGCAAGCACGGGCGGCGAGCGGCGACCGGCGACCGGCGAGCGGCGACCGCCGCCCGTCCCGCTACAGCCGGTCGACGAGCTCGTCGGCGAGGCCCGTGTACGAGGCCGGGGTCAGCGCGAGCAGACGCTGCTTCGCGGCATCCCCGATCTCGAGACCCTCGACGAAGGCCGCGAGCTCGGTCGCGCCGACTCGCTTGCCGCGGGTGAGCTCCTTCAGCAGGGCGTACGGGTCGCTGATCGTCGAGCGCCCGGCGACGACCTCGCCGCGGATGACGGTCTGGATCGCCTCGCCGAGCACCTCCCAGTTGCCGTCGAGGTCGGCGAGCAGCAGCTCCCGGTCGAGGTCGATCTCGGTGAGGCCGCGCTGGATGTTGTCGAGGGCGAGCAGCGAGTGCCCGAAGCCGACGCCGATGTTGCGCTGCGCGCTCGAGTCGGTGAGGTCGCGCTGCAGCCGCGAGGTGACGAGCGTCGCGGCGAGCGAGTCGAGCACGGCACTGGAGAGCTCGAGGTTCGCCTCGGCGTTCTCGAAGCGGATCGGGTTGACCTTGTGCGGCATCGTCGAGGATCCGGTCGCGCCCGCCGCCGGGATCTGCCGGAAGTAGCCGAGCGAGATGTACGTCCAGATGTCGGTCGCGAGGTTGTGCAGCACCCGGTTCGCGTGCGAGACCTTGCCGTAGAGCTCGGCCTGCCAGTCGTGCGACTCGATCTGCGTGGTCAGCGGGTTCCAGTCGAGCCCGAGCGAGGTGACGAACTCGCGCGACACCTCGGGCCACGAGGCATCCGGCAGCGCCACGACGTGCGCCGAGAAGGTGCCCGTCGCGCCCGAGAACTTGCCCAGGTACTCGGTCGCCTCGATCTGCTTCGCGATGCGCTCGAGCCGGTGCGCGAACACCGCGAGCTCCTTGCCCATCGTCGAGGGGGTGGCCGGCTGACCGTGCGTGCGGGACAGCATCGAGGCGTCCCGGTGCTCGCGCGCGAGCTCGGCGATCGCCGCGACGACCGCGCGGTACTTCGGCAGCCAGACCTGCTGCACCGCGTCGCGCACGGTGATCGCGTACGAGAGGTTGTTGATGTCCTCGCTCGTACAGGCGAAGTGGGTGAGCTCGGCGATCGCGTCGAGGCCGAGGTCGGAGAGGCGGCGGCGCACGTAGTACTCGACAGCCTTCACGTCGTGACGGGTGGTCGCCTCGAGCGAGCCGAGCTCGTCGATGTCGGGCTGCCCGAAGTCGGCGACGACCTGGCGCAGCGCCTGCTTCTGGTGCTCGCTGAGCGGGGAGGTGCCGAAGAAGCCGCGGTCGGTCTGGGCGATCAGCCACTCGATCTCGACGTGGACGCGGGCCCGGTTCAGGCCCGCTTCTGACAGGTGCTCGCCGAGGTCTCCGACGGCGGCGCGGTAGCGTCCATCGAGCGGGCTGAGCGGCTGGGGAGGCAGCGAAGTCATCGGATTCCTTGTCTGAGAGCCGGCGCGAGTTGCCGGAAGAGCGCCGTGGTCGACCGCTCTATCATCTCAAGCACACGATCGAACATCGCATCGTCGGAGTAGTAGGGGTCGGGCACGTCGACGAGGCCGGTCGGTTCCGGCTCGAACTCGAGCAGCAGCCGCACCTTGTCGAGCTCGCCGTCGTGGTGGGCCCAGTTGCGCAGGATCCGCGCCTGGCCGCGGTCGAACGCCACCACGAGATCGAGCTCGCGGAACCACTCCGGCTCGAACTGGCGCGCCCGGTGCCGGGAGCCGTCGTACCCGGCGCGCTCGAGGGCGGCGATCGTGCGATGGTCGGCGCGCTCGCCCACGTGCCAGTCGCCCGTGCCGGCGGAGTCGACGCGCAGCGCACGTTCGAGGCCGGCCTGCGCGGCGAGGTGGCGCAGCACGACCTCCGCCATCGGCGACCGGCAGATGTTGCCGGTGCACACGAACGAGACCCGGAAGGGCTGCGCGGGCAGGCCGACGGGCTCCGCTCGCGTCATGGCTCCATTCTGCTGGAATCGGCGGGCGGGGAACAGGGGGCATTCGCGCTCGCGGCGCTACGCTGGGTCGGCACTGCCGGCACCCGACCGACGGGCAGGACCGGGGGATGATGGACGCGCCCACCGCCGACGTCGAGATCGACGAGGCGCTCGCCGCCCGCCTCGTGGCCGAGCAGCACCCGGATCTCGCCGCCCCGGTGCGGCTCGTCGCGAACGGCTGGGACAACGCCATGCTGCGGCTCGGCGAACAGCACCTGATCCGGATGCCGCGCCGGCTCGTCGCCGCCCGGCTCGTCGAGCACGAGCTGCGCTGGCTGCCCGAACTCGCCCGGCACTCCCCCGTCGCGCTCCCGGTGCCGGTGCGCGCCGGGGCGCCGGGGGCGGGCTACCCCTTCGTCTGGAGCATCGGCCCCTGGTTCGACGGCGTCGCCGCCATCGAACTCGATCCGCCCGCGCGGCGCGAGGCCGCCCCCGCGCTGGCGGCGTTCGTCGCCTCCCTGCAGCGCGAGGCGCCGGCGGATGCCCCGGCGAACCCGTACCGCGGCGTGCCCCTCGTCGAGCGCGATCCGGTCGTCGGGCCGCGGATCGCCTCGGGAGCGCTCGACGCCGTCGCCGAACGCGCCGCGCTCGAGCGCGTGTGGCGGGCGTCCCTCGCCGCACCGGGATGGGCGGGGCCGCCGAGCTGGGTGCACGGCGACCTGCATCCGGGGAACCTGCTGCTCCAGCGCGCCGCCGGCCCCCTCGCCGCCGTGCTCGACTTCGGCGACGTGACCTCGGGCGACCCCGCGACCGACCTCTCCGCCGCGTGGCTCTGCTTCGACGCGGCCGGGCGGGAGCGGTTCCGCGCCGGACTGCCCGCGTTCACCGACGCCGACTGGGCGAGGGCGCGCGGCTGGGCCCTCGCCATCGCTTCGGCCATCGTCGAGACGGTCGGGGCCGTCAGCACCATGGGGCGGGTCGGGGCGCTCGCGCTCGCCGCGGTCGTCGCGGACGTCGCGGACGTCGCGGACGTCGCGGACGTCGCGGACGTCGCGGACTAGCCCAGCGGGTTCTCGTCCTCCCCAGGCGGGCGGTGCCGTTCGTTCTCCCCTGATCGGGGTCCCGCGGCCGGTGCGCGCCCCGGCCCGGGCACGATCGAGAGATGCCGCTTGCCTCGCCGACCCACCTCCACCCCGTGCCCTTCACCGACCCCCTCGCCGCCGAGCTCGTCGGCCTCGATCGCCGCATCGAGGCCGTGCGCGCCACCGCGGTGCAGACGCGGGTGCTCCTCGACGAGCTCCCGGTCCTGCAGCAGTCGCTGCCGCTCGTCGGCTGCGCGAGCTGGCGCTCGGCCGCCGCCGAGCACTACGAGGCGCGCCTCGACGAGCTCGTCTCCCGGGTCGACCTCGCCCGCTCCGCCCTTGAGCAGGCCGAGCTCGAGCTGAACGCGACGCTGATCCGGCTGCAGGACGAGCGAGATGAGGCGCAGGCGCGGCTCGTGGCGATGGCGGGCGCCGGCCCCGCGCCGGCCGAGCCGACGCGGGGGTGGCGATGAGCGGCGAGCTGCTCGTCTCCGGCGGGGGCAGCACCGCGGTCGCCGTCGACGAACTCTTCGCCGAAGCGGCCCGGCTCGCGGTCGTCGAGGTGGGCTGCTCGCGCTTCGCCGAGCGCGCGGCGGGGCTGCTCGCCACGATCGGTCGAGCGGGTGGTGCGGCCGGGCGCGCCGAGCACGAACTCGCGCTCGCCACGCATCAGTTCGGGCAGTCGGCCGAGCTCGCCGCATCGCTCGCACGCAACCTCGACGAATCCGCGCTCCGCTACGGCGCCGTCGAGCAGCGACTCGGCGCGCTGCGGCAGCTCGCCGGGCAGTTCGCCGCCTGGACGTTCGGCGCCTCCGCCCGGTTCCTCGCCTGGCCGCTGCTCGCGGCGGCGGGCGGCGTCTTCCTCGGCGACCGCATGCTCGACGCCCTCGGGGTGTCGCGGGAGGGCGCGCTCCCCCTCCTTCGACAGCTCCTCGTGCACCCCGGAGCGGGCGACGCGCTGGCCGCCGCACTCGACTCGAGCGACGAACTGGTGGCCGGTGCGGCCGGGGTCCCCCTGCCCATGGCGGTCGTCGCGGGCGGCTTCGTCGACGCCCCCGACTCCGCCGCCGCGGTGGCGCTGGGGGCCTCGGCGCTCGGCGGGCTCGGGGTCGGCCTCCTGGCCGAGCGCCCGGTCGGGGTGCGCCGGGTCGCCGAGGCTGCCGGCGTTCCCGGCGGCGCACGGGTGCCGGCGCCGCCCGCCGCGGCGTCGCCGGTTGCGCCCCCGGTCGGTGTGGCCGGCCTCGCGGCGCGCGTGCCCCCGCCGCGCGAGGGTGCGCCGCAGATCCGCATCGAGCAGTACCCCGCGCCCGTCGGCGGCGATCGCGCGGGCGAGGGGGCGCGCCGATGGGTCGTCTACGTGACCGGCACGATCGCGCCGTCGCCCGCAGCCGGCGCGCAGCCCTTCGACATGACGAGCAATGTGCACACCGTCGCCGGGCGTGGGGCGGAGGTCGTCGCAGGGTCGTTGCCCGTGGCAGCAGGCGAGCGCGCGGTGCGGCTCGCGCTCGCCGAGGCCGGGGTGCGGCCGGGCGACGAGCTCATCGGCATCGGCTATTCCGGCGGCGGTGCGATCGTCGCCGAGCTGATGGCCGATCCCGAGCTCGGCTTCACGGCGGGGGCGAACCTCGGCGGGCCGGCGCGGGTCGATCCGTCGGCGCCGCTGCTGAACCTCGAGCACCGCGACGACCTGGTGCCGGGCTCGGGCGGGGCCGACCGGCCGCTCGGGCCGCTCGTCGTGCAGCGCGAGGTGGCGACCCCGCCCGAGCGACCGGGCCCGATCCTCACGGCCCACGAGCTCGAGGCCTACCGGCGCACGGCTGAGCTCGTGGATGCCTCGGGCGACCCCAGGCTCGTGGAATTCAGCGCGCTCGTCACCGACTTCACGGCCGGGCGCGAGGGCGAGGCCAGCTTCTGGCTCGCCGAGCGCGAGCCGGAAGCCCCGCTCAGTCCTTCGACGGGCGAACGATGAGGCCGATGAGCCAGCTGATCAGGCCGAGCACGAGCGCGCCGAGCACGCCCCACCAGAAGCCGTCCACCTCGAGGCCGAAGCCGATGAGCCCGCTGATCCAGTCCACGAGCAGCAGCAGCAGCCCGTTGACGATGAACGAGATGAGGCCCAGCGTGATCACGTAGATGGGGAAGGCCACCACCCTGATGAACCCGCCGACGATGGCATTGACGACGCCGAAGATCGCGGCCACCAGCAGGTAGGTGAGGATCGTGGCGAGTTGCGTGTCCTCGTAGGGCACGACCGAGACGCCCGCCACGATGAACGTGGTCAGCCAGAGCGCGAGCGCGACGACGATGGTTTTGACGATGAAGCGCATACCGCCACTCTCCCAGAGCCGGGCGCGTCTGCGAAGGGGGCTGGCCCCCGAATGTCCGATCCGATAAGCAAATTGCCGCGCGACGGGGGCGCGCAACCGAACCGCTCGCGGAATATGCAACGGAGTACGGTGGAACGCGTGACCGCAACGGAGTCGACCGCAACGGAATCTGCCAGCACCGGGGTGCGCCTGCGCCCCGAGATCGCGGCGCTGCCGCCCTACCGCCAGGGGCGTCCCGCGCCCGCCGACGGGTTCAAGCTCTCCAGCAACGAGAACCCCTTCGATCCCCTGCCCTCGGTGCAGCAGGCGGTCGCCGAGACGGCCGGCTCGATCAACCGATACCCCGACGCGACGGCGCTCGCCCTGCGCGAGGTGCTCGCCGCCCGCTTCGGCGTCTCCGCCGACGAGGTCATCATCGGTGCGGGCTCGGTCGCGCTCATCGCGCAATTCGTGCTCGCCGCCGCGGGCCCCGGCGACGAGGTCGTCTATTCGTGGCGCTCTTTCGAGGCCTACCCGGGGCTCGTCACGATCGCCGGCGCCACGAGCGTCGCCGTGCCGAACCGCCCCGACCACGGGCACGACCTCGACGCCATCGCCGACGCCGTGACCGAGCGCACCCGCGTCGTCATCGTCTGCACGCCCAACAACCCGACCGGGGTCACGATCACCCGCGCCGAGCTCGACGCGTTCCTCGCCCGCATCCCCGCCGACCGGCTCGTGCTGCTCGACGAGGCCTACGTCGAGTTCGTGCGCGACGCCGGCGCCGTCGACGGCCGCGAGCTCATCGGCCGGCACCCGAACCTCGTCGTGCTCCGCACCTTCTCCAAGGCCTACGGCCTCGCCGGGCTGCGGGTCGGCTACGCGATCGGCCCGGTCGGCATCCTCGACGCGGCGCGCGCGACCGCCATCCCGCTCGGTGTGACCGCCGCCGCGAGCGCCGCCGCGATCGCCTCGCTCGAGCCGGCCGCCGAGGCCGAGCTGCGCGCGCGCGTCGACGTCATCGCGGAGCGCCGCGACCGCGTGCGGGCCGCGCTGCTCGCCCAGGGCTGGCCGATCCCGGTCAGCCAGGCGAACTTCATCTGGCTCCCCGTGGGCGAGCGCACGAGCGAGATCGCCGAGCGCCTCTTCGACGCCGGACTCGTGACCCGGGCCTTCCCGCCGGAGGGCATCCGGGTCTCGATCGGCGAGGAGGAGTCTGTCGACACCCTCCTCCGGATCCTGAATGAGCTTGTCGAGGGTTGACAAGAACCCCGTCGAAACGAACGGATAGCGTGGAACAGTGGTAGCCCGCGAACGAGACTTCACCGTACCGACGGTCCAGCTGCTGACCCCCGAGGGCCAGCTGCGACCGAGCGCCGAGGCCGAGCCGTACCTGCACCTCGTCGAGGCGCTCGACGACGTGACGCTCGAGCAGTTCTACCGCGACATGGTGACCTCCCGCCGCCTCGACGTCGCCGGCGCGAACCTGCAGCGGCAGGGCCAGCTCGCGCTCTGGGTGCCGAGCCACGGTCAGGAGGCCGCCCAGGTGGGTTCGGCGCGCGCGAGCCGCCCGCAGGACCATCTCTTCCCCTCCTACCGCGAGCACATCGTCGGCATCATCCGGGGCCTCGACCCCGTCGCGATCCTCTCGCTGCTCCGCGGCGCGACGCTCGGCGGCTGGGACCCGGCGCAGAACGGCAACTTCCACCTGTACACGCTCGTGCTCGCCTCGCAGACGCTGCACGCGACGGGCTACGCGATGGGCATCCAGTTCGACGGGGCGAGCGGCACCGGCGATCCCGAGAGCGACGCCGCCGTGCTCGTCTACTACGGCGACGGCTCCACCTCGCAGGGCGACGCCAGCGAGGCGCTCGTCTTCGCCGCGAGCTACCGCACGCCCCAGGTGTTCTTCGTGCAGAACAACCAGTGGGCGATCTCCGTGCCGGTCTCCCGCCAGTCGCCGAGCCCGCTCGCGCTGCGCGGCACCGGCTTCGGCATGCCGAGCGTGCAGATCGACGGCAACGACGTGCTCGCGAGCTACGCGGTCACGCGGCAGTCCCTCGAAGAGGCGCGCGCCGGCGAGGGGCCGAGCTTTATCGAGGCCGTGACCTACCGCATGGGCGCGCACACCACCGCCGACGACCCCACGAAGTACCGCACGCAGGACGAGGTCGACCTCTGGACGACCCGCGACCCGATCACCCGCTACCGCACCTGGCTCGAGGGCCGCGGCGCGAGCGCGGCGTTCTTCGACGAGGTCGACGCCGAGGCGCAGGACTTCGCCGCCGATGTGCGCCGCCGCGCGCTCGAGCTGCCCTCGCCCACGCGCGAGACGATCTTCGAGCACGTCTACCACGAGCCGCACCCGCTCATGGCCGAGCAGTACGCCTGGCTCGACCGCTTCGAGCGCTCGCTCGACGGGAGCGACGCATGAGCCTCGCCGGCGACGCCATCCGACCCCTCGACGAGCCCGGCACCGCCCGGGCGCAGGACCAGGAGCTCCCCGTGACGAACGACTCGACGGCCGAGGCATCCGCCCGGCCCTCGCAGCAGGACGCCGATCCCGCCGTGCGCGGCGTGCAGACCCTGTCCATGGCGAAGGCCATCACCGCCGGGCTCCGCGAGGCGCTGCGCGCCGACGAGAAGGTGCTGCTGATGGGCGAGGACATCGGCCCGCTCGGCGGCGTCTTCCGCGTGACCGAGGGCCTGCAGGCCGAGTTCGGCGAGCGCCGGGTGCTCGACACCCCGCTCGCCGAGTCCGGCATCGTGGGCACGGCGATCGGCCTCGCGATGCGCGGCTACCGCCCGGTCATCGAGATCCAGTTCGACGGCTTCATCTTCCCCGCGTTCGACCAGATCACGACGCAGCTCTCCCGCATCAACCTGCGGCACGGCGGCGGCATGCCGATGCCCATCGTGATCCGCGTGCCCTACGGCGGCCACATCGGCTCGATCGAGCACCACCAGGAGAGCCCCGAGGCGTACTTCGCGCACACCCCGGGCCTGCGGGTCGTGAGCCCCTCGAACCCGCACGACGCGTACTGGATGATCCAGGAGGCCATCGCCTCGAACGACCCCGTGCTCTACTTCGAGCCCAAGAGCCGCTACTGGCCCAAGGGCCCGGTCGACCTCGACCACGCCGGCATCCCGCTGCACGAGAGCCGCGTCGTCCGTCAGGGCACCGACGTCACCGTCGTCGGCCACGGCGCCATGGTCGCCACGCTCCTGCAGGCGGCCGACATCGCCGCGGGCGAGGGCACGAGCCTCGAGGTCGTCGATCTGCGCAGCCTCTCCCCCATCGACTACGGACCCCTGCTCGAGTCCGTGCACCGCACCGGCCGCCTGGTCGTCGCGCAGGAGGCGTACGGCAACGTCTCCGTCGGTTCCGAGATCGCCGCCACCGTCGCCGAGCGGGCGTTCTACTCGCTCGAGGCCCCGGTGCTGCGCGTCTCCGGATTCGACACCCCCTTCCCGCCCGCCGCCCTCGAGACCGAGTACCTGCCGAGCCCCGACCGGGTGCTCGAGGCCGTCGACCGGGCCCTGGCCTTCTGATGCATGCCGGGGCCAGCATGCGGCATCGAGCAGGCTGGACCAGGCATCGCGCAACACCGCACGACCCTTCGAACGAGAGGCGCACCCGCCCATGAGCGAGATCCGGTTCCCCCTTCCCGACGTCGGCGAGGGCCTCACCGAGGCTGAGATCGTGCAGTGGAAGGTCGCCCCCGGCGACCGCATCGCGCTCGACCAGGTGTTCGTCGAGATCGAGACCGCGAAGTCGCTCGTCGAGCTGCCGAGCGCCTACGAGGGCGTCGTCGCCGAGCTCCTCGTCGACGAGGGTTCGACAGTCGACGTGGGCACGCCGATCCTGGTCATCCAGACGGATGCCTCGAACGGCATGAACGCCGCGGCGCCCGCGGCTCCGGCCGGCGCGCCCGCTGCGCCCGCGTCCGACGCGGCCGAGCTCGTCGCCGACACCGCCGCGTCCATCGCGGCCGACGAGGGCGGCGCCGTGCTCGTCGGGCACGGGGCATCCGGTCCCGCGATCAGCCGCCGTCGCCGGCACCCCGTCGCCGACGGCGCGCACGCCCACCTCGGCGACGCCCACGTGCCGCCCGCTCCCCCCACGGCGCCGGCCGTCGAGGCGGCGCCGGTCGCGGCATCCGCTCCGCGCCCCTCGGTCGAGTCGCAGATCCCCGTCATCGCGAAGCCGCCGATCCGCAAGCTCGCGAAGGACCTCGGCGTCGACCTCACCAGGGTCACCCCGACCGGGCCGATCGGCGACGTCACGCGCGACGACGTCATCCGCGAGGCGACGCAGGCGAGCGTCTTCCGCAACATCCAGACGCCGGAGCTCCCTGAGGGCCGGGAGACCCGCATCCCCGTGAAGGGTGTGCGCAAGGCCATCGCCTCGGCGATGGTGCAGAGCGCGTTCACCGCGCCGCACGTCTCGGTCTTCGCCGACGTCGACGCCACGCGCACGATGGAGTTCGTGAAGCGGCTCAAGGCCTCCCCCGACTTCGCGGGCGTGAAGGTCTCGCCGCTGCTGATCATGGCGAAGGCGATGATCTGGGCCGTCCGCCGCAATCCGACGGTCAACGCGCAGTGGACCGACGAGGAGATCATCGTCAAGCACTTCGTGAACCTCGGCATCGCCGCGGCGACCCCGCGCGGGCTCATCGTGCCGAACGTCAAGGACGCGCAGAACATGTCGATGGTCGAGCTCGCCGCCGCGCTCGAGCAGCTGACGCTCACCGCGCGCGAGGGCAAGACGCAGCCCGCCGAGATGCAGCACGGCACGATCACGATCACGAACATCGGCGTCTTCGGCATGGACACCGGCACGCCGATCCTGAACCCGGGCGAGGTCGCGATCGTCGCGCTCGGCACGATCAAGCAGAAGCCCTGGGTCGTCGACGGCGAGGTGCGCCCGCGCTACGTCACGACGATCGGCGGCTCCTTCGACCACCGCGTGGTCGACGGCGACGTGGCGAGCCGGTTCCTGGCGGACGTGGCCGCGATCATCGAGGAGCCCGCCCTGCTGCTCGAGTGAGCGGCGCGGTCGTGGCCGCTCATGACGTCAGTTTCTGCGGGTGCGCTCGGCCCGGCACCCGCAAAAACTGACGTCGATCGGCGGCCGCTCATTCCCACGGGGCGATCGGCCGCGCGGTGGGCGGGAGCGGCGGCTGCACGGTGAGCGTGAGCCCGCCCTGATCCGCGAGCGCGGTCAGCTCGGTCGACGCGGTCGCGGGGGTGTCGTCGCGCAGCTCGACCGTGACGGCGCCGCCCTCGATCGCGACGGTGCCGGTGCCGAGCTCCTGCGCGCGTTCGACGAGCGGCAGGAACGGGGCGAGCTCGGTCTCCGCGTCGAGCAGCGCGGCGAGGTGCACGTGGCCGGGCGTCGCCGGGTCGCCGTCCTCGTCCCAGGTGCCGCGGAAGTCGAGCGGGACGCCGGGCAGTTCGGCGCGCACGTCGCGAAGGGCCTCCGGCAGTCGCGCGCGCTCCGTCGAGGCGAGCGTCACCAGGACCGGGTCCGCGCCGCCCGCATCCGGGCCTTCGAGCGAGACGTTGAAGCGCCCCTCGAACTCCTCGCCGAGGCGCTGCATCGCGGCGCTCGCCTCGGCGAAGCGCACGAGCCCGGGCTCCGACAGGCAGGTGGTGCCGGACTCCGGCGAGAAGACGTCCAGCACCGTGCCCGGCGCGAGCGAGTCCTCGTTCGTCGCGATCGACATCGTGGCCACCTCGACGTCGCCCTCGCAGCTCACTTGTGCGATGCGACGGGCCTCGTCCTCGCTCAGCGCGGGGTCCACGACGAGCCAGAGCCGATGCTCCGCCGGGGACAGCACTCCCCCGGCGAGCTCCGCCCGTGCCGAGACGACGCCGGGAAGGCCGTCGAGCCGGCCGGCCAGGTTCTGCAGGGCGGGTGCCTGGCCGACGCAGCCGCTGAGGAGGACGGCGGACGAGAGGACGAGGACGGACGCGGCGGCCGGTCGAACTCGCATGCCCCCATCCTGCCGTTCGGAAGCGATCAGGCGAAACGGCGCTCGTAGACGAGCTGGCCCTCGGCTTCGGCGGTGCGCTGCATGCCGGCGTGCTCGAGCGCCCGACGGGCCGGCAGGTTCTCGACCTCGGCCTGGGCGCGCACGAGCCTGGCGCCAGCGGAGCGGGCCAGCTCGAGGGCCGCGACGACCGTGGGGACCGAGAGCCCCTGCCCGCGCACCGCGGGCACGAGTCCGAACGCGAACTCGACGGCGCCGTGCTCGTCGGGCGGGCCGAAGAGGTTCACTCCCCCGATCGCCGCACCCTCGGCGCCACGGTGCACGAGGTAGGGGCCGAAGGGCGCCGGATCGCCGTCTTCTCGCACGGTGCGCACGAACTCCCGGAGCAGCTCGGGCTCGTCGGTGAAGGCGTAGCCGCCCTCCCAGCCGTCTGTGGCGGCGATCTCGCCGGCGAGCAGCCGCTCGGCTTCGGCGACGGTGAACGGATGCAACGTGATGGGCTCGGTCGTCGTATCCACGTGCTTCACTCTCCCACGTTCCGATGACGCGCAGGTTTCCGATGTGCGTCCGGCGTCACGCGGTGACGCCGTGAGACGGCGGATGACCCCGCCGACGGCCGGAGCGACGCGGTCACCGCCGAGGCCGTGATGGTTTTGACAATCATTATCAATAAGCGTAGCGTCGGTGGCATGACCGCACGACGACGCCCAAGCCGCCCGACCCTCGCCATCGCCGCGCTCGCCATCGGCGCCACCGGGGCGCTGGTGCTCGCCGGCTGCTCGACCGGGGGAGCGGCGGCCGACGGCAACGGCAGCGGCGTCTCGATCGTCGCGACCACCACGCAGGTGGGCGACTTTACCCGCGAGCTCGTGGGAGACGAGGCGAAGGTGACGCAGCTCCTCGGCCCGGGGCAGAGTGCGCACGGCTTCGACCCCTCGGCCGCCCAGCTCGCCGCCATCGCGAGCGCCGATGCGCTCGTGGTGAACGGCGCCGGCCTCGAGAACTGGGTCGACGACGCGGTCGCCGCCTCCGGCTTCGACGGCACGCTCATCGACGCCAGCACCGGCATCGAGCTCTTCGGCACGCACGACCACGACCACGGCGACGAGTCGGGCGACGAGCACGCCGACCACGACGAGCACGCCGATCATGAACACGAGGCCGACGCCGACCACGACGGCCACGACCACAGCGGCGGCAACCCGCACATCTGGACCGACCCCGAGCTCGCCGAGCAGATGGTCGAGAACATCGCCGACGGCCTCGCCGAGGTGCCCGGCCTCGACGCCGCGACGATCGACGCGAACGAGTCGGCCTACACCGCGAAGCTCGACGCGCTCGACCAATGGATCGAGCAGAACGTCTCGCAGGTGCCCGTCGCCGATCGGCTGCTCGTCACCAATCACGACGCCTTCACGTACTTCGTCGAGGCCTACGACCTCACCTTCGTGGGCAGCGTCATCCCGAGCTTCGACGACAACGCCGAGCCCTCGGCCGCCGAGATCGACGAGCTCGTGAAGAAGATCCGCGAGACCGGGGTCAAGGCCGTCTTCTCGGAGGGCTCGATCTCGCCGAAGGCCGCGGAGACGATCGCCTCGGAGGCGGGGGTCGCCGTGTACTCCGGCGAGGACGCGCTCTACGGCGACGCGCTCGGCGCCGAGGGCACGGACGGCGCCACCTACCTCGGCAGCCAGGAGCACAACGTTCGGCTGATCCTGGAGTCGTGGGGCGTCGTGCCGAGCGAGCTCCCCGCCGTGCTGCAAAAATGACGGGCATGACCGATCCCGTCCTGGAGCTGCGGGGGGCCGCGTTCACGCACCCCGGCGGTTCCGGCGTCTCGGGTCTCGACTTCGCGATCGCCCCGGGGGAAGCGGTCGCGCTCGTCGGTCCCAACGGCGCCGGCAAGTCGACCCTGCTGAAGGGGCTGCTGGGCCTGGTGCCGAAGACCGCGGGCCGGGTGCGCATCGCGGGCAGTGAACATGCCGCGAACGGCATGATCGGATTCCTGCCACAGACCGCCGAGCTCGATCCGGAGTTCCCGATCACGCTCGAGCAGGTCGTCATGCAGGGGCGGTATCGCAAACTCGGGCTGTTCCGCTGGCCGGGTCGCGCCGATCGCGCGGCGGTGCGTCGCGCGATCGAGTCGGTCGGACTCGGCCCCCTTGCGAAGCGGCGCTACGGCGAGCTCTCGGGCGGCCAGCGCCAGCGCGGCCTGCTCGCCCGCGCACTCGCCTCGGAGCCGGTGCTGCTGCTGCTCGACGAACCGTTCAACGGGCTCGACCAGCCGAATCGCGACGCACTGATCGAGACGCTGCGCCGGCTGAAGACCGAACGGGTCTCGGTGCTCGTCTCCACGCACGACCTCGAGCTCGCGCGCCAGGTCTGCGACGCGGTGCTCTTCGTGAACGGCGAACAGCTCGCGTTCGGCCCGATCGACGAGGTGCTCACCCTCGCCAACGTGCAGGAGTGCTTCGAAGGCGTCGAGGTCGAAGTCGACGAGCACACCCTCGTCGTGCCCGGCCACGAGGGACATTGATGCCGCGATCCGTATATACCGTCACGGCTCGCGCAGCAGGCGACGCGTCGCCGGCGGGGGAGTGGCGCGCATGAGCCTCGGCGACGCCCTCTTCGGGGCGTTCGCGATGCCGTTCATGGGCCGGGCGCTCTTCGTGATGCTCGTGCTCGCCATCGTCGCGGGGGTGATCGGCGTGCTCGTGAACCTGCGCGGACTCGAGTTCATCACCGACGGGCTGACGCACGCGGTCTTCCCCGGACTCGCGATCGGACTGGCCCTCGGCGGCACGGCGGGTCTCATCCCGGGAGCCGCCGTCGCGGCGCTGGGCGCCGCCCTCGTGCTCACGTGGCTCGACCGCGCCGGCATCACCTCCGATGCGGCGATCGCGATCGTGCTCACGGCGACCTTCAGCATCGGCGTGATCGTGGTGTCCCGCAGCGACGACTACGCGGGCGAACTGGAGGCGCTGCTCTTCGGGCGGGTGCTCACGGTGCCGCCCGAGCAGCTCGTGCCGCTCGTCGGCGTCTCGCTGCTCGCGCTGCTCGCGATCGGGGTGACGATGAAGCAGCAGCTGCTGCGCGCCTTCGACCCCGCCGGCAGCCGCGCGATGGGCGACTCGGCGCTGGGGCTCGACCTGGTGCTGAACGCCGCCGTCGCGCTCGTCGTCGTCGCGGCGTCGGCCACGATCGGCTCGCTGCTCGTGCTCGCCCTGCTCATCGTGCCCGGCGCCGTCGCCCGGCTGGTGACGGTGCGCCTGTGGTGGCTGTTCCCCATCGCCGCGGCCTTCGCCGCGGTCGCGGCGTGGCTCGGTCTCGCGGCGAACTACGCGATCTCGCTGGGTGCCGGGGTCGACCTTCCCGCCGGCTCGACGATCGTCGCGGTCTTCGTGCTCGGCTACGGGCTCGTGCTCGCGATCGCACTGCTCCTCGGGCGGCGCGCACCGCGTCGGCGCCCGGAGCGCGCGGCCGAGTCGCCGGCGACCACGACGGCGGCAGCCGCGACGGCGGGGGAGGCGGCCTGATGGGGTACTTCGAGCGCGCCCTCCTCGCGGCCGTCGTGATCGGCGCCGGTGCCGGCTTCGTCGGCGCCCTCGTCGTGCTGCGCCGCCGCACCTTCTTCGCGCAGGCGCTCACACACGCCACCTACCCCGGAGCGGTCGCCGCGGCCGCCCTCGGCGTCAGCGTCCCGCTCGGCGCCGCGGTCGCCTCGGTCGCGATCGTCGCGGTCATGGCGGGGATCGCCCGGGTGCGCCGGCAGGGCGCCCAGGTCGCCGCGGGCGTCGTGCTGACCGCCGGATTCGCCGCGGGCGCGCTGCTGCAGGCGAGCCTGCCCGGCATGCCGGTGCACGCCGAATCGTTCCTGGTCGGCTCGATCCTCACGGTCACCGACGGCGACATCCTGCTGGCCGGGATCGTCGCGGTCGCCGCGGTCGTGCTCGTCGCGGCCTTCGGCACGCGGATCTTCTTCTCGACCTTCGACCCGTCCGGATTCCGGGCCGCGGGCTTCCGCGAGTGGCCCGTCGAACTCCTGGTGCTGGCGCTCATCGCGGCCTCCGTGGTCTCCTCGCTGCCGGCGGTCGGGGCGATCCTCGCGATCGCGCTCATCGCCGCACCGGCCGCCGCGGCACGGCTGGTCGTGTCGAGCTATCGCGGCGTGCTCTTCGTCGCGCCCGTGATCGGCGCGGCATCCGGCATCATCGGCGTGCTCGTCTCGCGCGCCTTCGCGATCGCGGCCGGGCCGTCGATCGCGCTCGCCGCCACGGCGTTCTTCGCCGTCGCCTTGGGCGTTTCCAAGCTTCGACGGCTACCGTGGAGGGGGCAGATCCCGGTCGAGACGGCAGAGGACGCACGCATCGCATGAAACGCAACACCTGGCAGCGCGAAGCCGTTCGCGAGGCCCTCGACGACACCGAGGGCTTCATCAGCGCGCAGGCCCTGCACTCGGCGCTGCACGCGAATGGCTCGCCGATCGGATTGGCGACGGTGTACCGTGCGCTCGGCGACCTCGCCTCGAGCGGCGAGGCCGACTCCCTGCAGTCCCCCGAGGGCGAGGCGCTCTACCGCGCGTGCTCGACGACGGGCCATCACCACCACCTGATCTGCCGCAATTGCGGGCTCACGGTGGAGATCGCAGCCGACGAGGTCGAGGCCTGGGCCAAGGGCGTCGCCGCCGAGCACGGCTTCACCCAGGCCGCCCACGTGGTCGACGTCTTCGGGCTCTGCGCGAACTGCACCAAGCTCGCCGCCGCCGGCTGAGCGGGCGCAGAAGCCCAGGTCAGGTCAGATTTCCAACCGTTCGGTTTGAGTTCTGCTCCCGAAGGTGGATAGCGTGGACGAGGTCCTCGTGACCGTTTGAACCCAGTCCGCGGCCCCGCGGCACCGTGGTGCCAGGGGACGTATGGTGGGGGCGTGGTGCCCGGTCCCGATGGCCGGTCGCGCTGGATCCCCGGATCGCTGGACCGCGTATCGCGCTCCGCTCCCGGATCCCGGATCGCCCTGACCCGGCCGTGACTCGTGCGCGTCAGCCCACAGCACCCTCCGCCGGCGCGCCAGGAGCACCCGTCTATGCCCGTGCGCCCGAAGCAGCCCGACCCCAGCACCCGACCCGACCCCGGCACCGAGCCCCCGACGTCCCAGCCCGAGCAGCACCCGGACCCGCTCGCGCTCCGGCCCGTCGCCGCCGAGACGCCCGCGATCGAGGTCGCCGGCCTCACCAAGTTCTTCGGCCGCCGTCCCGGCGAGGCCCTCGAACGCTTGCGCCGCGGCGCGAGCCGCGAGGAGCTCGCCGGACTCGGCACCGCCGCCGTCATCGACGCCGACTTCCAGGTCGCGCAGGGCGAGATCTTCGTCGTCATGGGCCTCTCCGGCTCCGGCAAGTCGACGCTCATCCGGATGCTGAACGGTCTGCTGCCCGCGACCGCCGGCACCGTCTCCGTGATGGGGGAGCGCATCACCGGCATCGCCCCGAAGCGGCTCCGCGAGGTGCGCCGCCGGCACGTGTCGATGGTGTTCCAGCACTTCGCCCTGCTGCCGCACCGGAACGTGCGCGACAACGCCGCCTACGGCCTCGAGATCCAGGGCGTCGCGCCCGCGGAGCGTCGCGAGCGCGCCGACCGGATCCTCGAACGCGTCGGCCTCGGCGGCTGGGGCGACAAGCTCCCGTCCGAGCTCTCCGGCGGCATGCAGCAGCGGGTGGGGCTCGCCCGCGCGCTCGCCGCGGACACCGACATCCTGCTGATGGACGAGGCGTTCAGCGCCCTCGACCCGCTGATCCGCCGCGAGATGCAGGAGCAGCTCATCGAGTTGCAGCAGGAGCTCGGCAAGACGATCGTCTTCATCACGCACGACCTCAACGAGGCGATGTTCCTCGGCGACCGCATCGCGGTCATGCGCGACGGCCGCATCGTGCAGCTCGGCACCGCGGAGGAGATCCTCACCGATCCCGCCGACGACTACGTCGCCCAGTTCGTGCAGGACGTCGACCGCGCCCGCGTGCTCACCGCCGCGAACGTGATGGAACCCCCGCGCGCGGTCGTGTCCGCCTCCGCCGGCCCGCGTGGCGCGCTGCGCACCATGCGCGACCTGCAGACCTCGATGGCCTTCGTCGTCACCGGCGGGCGCCGGCTGCGCGGCGTCATCCGCGACCGTGACGCGCTCCGGCTCGTGCAGCGCGGCGACCGCTCGCTCGAGAGCGCGATCCGCGACGACCACCCCGTCGTGCACCCCGACGAGCACCTCAGCGAACTCCTCGAGACCTCGGTCGAGAGCCCCCTGCCGCTCGCCGTGGTCGACGACGCCGGGCGCCTGCTCGGCGCCGTCCCGCGCGTCACCCTGCTCGCCGCGCTCGGCAACGTCCCAGCCGTGACCGGCGAGCTCGAGATCGTCGAGCCGCCCGCGACCGTGCCGATCGACGTGGTGACCGCGACGCTCCGCGAAACGGCGGGCGCGGCCCACGAGGACGTCGAGGCGGCGGCGAGCGAGGCGGAGCCCACCGCGGATGCCGCGCCGGAGCTCGCCCGGCCGGTCGCCGCCGCGACGGAGGGGGGTGCACGATGAACGGCTTCCGCCTGCCCCTCGGCGAGTGGATCGAAGCGATCTTCCGCACCATCACCGACGTCGCCGGAGGCTTCTTCTCCGCGCTGCGCACGATCTTCCTCGGCGCCTACGACGCGGTCGACTGGCTCTTCTCAGCGCCCCCGTTCTGGGCCGTGATCATCGCGATCGCGGCGCTCGCCTGGTGGGCGCGCGGCTGGAAGCTCGGGGTCGGCACAGCCCTCGGCCTCCTCGTCATCCTCGGCGTCGACCAGTGGGACAACGCCATGGACTCGCTCGCCCTCGTGCTCGTCGCGAGCGCCATCGCGATCGCGGTCGCCGTGCCGCTCGGCATCCTGGCGGCGCGGAACGACGTCGCGTCCCGCATCATCCGGCCGATCCTCGACTTCATGCAGACGATGCCGGCGATGGTGTACCTGATCCCCGCCCTCGTGCTCTTCCGGGTCGGCGTCGTGCCCGGCATCGTCGCGACGATCGTGTTCGCGATGGCGCCCGGCGTGCGGCTCACCGAGCTCGGCATCCGCGGTGTCGACCGCGAGGTGGTCGAGGCGGGGCAGGCCTTCGGCTCCTCCCCGGGCCGCATCCTGCGGCAGATCCAGCTGCCGCTCGCGATGCCGTCGATCATGGCCGGCGTGAACCAGGTCATCATGCTCTCGCTGTCGATGGTCGTCATCGCCGGCATGGTCGGCGCGGGCGGCCTCGGCGGCCAGGTCGTCGCGAGCCTCACCCGGCTCGACGTCGGGCTCGGCTTCGAGGCCGGGCTCTCCGTCGTCATCCTCGCCGTCATCCTGGACCGCATCACCGGTGCGTTCGGCGGCGGCTTCCGCGGCAAGGCCGGCACGGCCAAGGCGGCGACGAAGGCCAAGGCGGCGACGCCGCAGACCGCCGCCGAGGCCGACCCGGAGCCGCAGCCGCCACGCGTGCCCGCCGCGACCGCCTGAGCGGCGCCCCGACTCGCGGGCGCCGGCGCCCGACCGCCGGCGCCCGTCGATCCCGCGCGGCGCCCCCGCGCGGAACATCCCCAACACCCGCGACACAGCACGCGGGAGGAAAGGAAGCACCATGAAGAAGCGACACCTCACCTCGGCCCTCGCCATCGGCGCGGCCGCGACGATCGCCCTGGCCGGCTGCGCGGGCGACGGCGGGGGCAGCGGCGACGCCGCCTCCGACAAGCAGCTCACGATCGCCGTATTCAACGGCTGGGACGAGGGCATCGCCGCCTCCGAGCTCTGGAAGGCGGTGCTGACCGAGCAGGGCTACGACGTCACGCTCGAGTACGCCGACGTCGCGCCGGTCTTCTCCGGCCTCTCCACCGGCGACTACGACCTCACCCTCGACGTGTGGCTGCCGCAGACGCACGCGAGCTACCTCGAGCAGTTCGGGGCCGACCTGACCGACCTCGGCGCCTGGAACGACGAGGCCTCGCTCACGGTCGCGGTCAACGAGGACGCTCCGATCGACTCCCTCGCCGACCTGGCGAAGCACGCCGACGAGTTCGACAACCGCATCGTCGGCATCGAGCCGGGCGCGGGCCTCACCGAGGCGGTGCAGAACGAGACCATCCCGACGTACGGCCTCGACGGCATGGAGTTCGTCACCTCCTCGACGCCCGCCATGCTCTCCGAGCTGACCGCGGCGACCGACGCCGGCGAGAACATCGTCGTCACGCTGTGGCGCCCGCACTGGGCCTACGACGCCTTCCCGCTGAAGGACCTGAAGGACCCCGAGGGCACGCTCGGCACCGCCGAGGGCATCCACGCCTTCGGCAGCGGCAGCTTCGCCGACGACCACCCCGAGGTCGCCGAGTGGCTGTCGAACTTCACGATGGACAGCGAGCTGCTCTACTCGCTCGAGAACGCCATGTTCAACGAGCACACCGGTGACGACTACGACCAGGTCGTGGCCGACTGGATCGCCGACAACCAGGAGTGGGTCGACGGCCTGACGAAGTAACACACGCGCGCACCGCGAGGTGCGTCGCCCACGCGGATGCCGCGGGCCACCCCGGCCCGCGGCATCCGCCGTCTTCCCGCGGGCTCTGGACGCCGCCCGCGATCTTCCGTAGCATCCGACTCGGATGCAGGTTCGGGGGGACCCATCCGTCGCCGCCCGCGGCATCCGCGCCGGCACCGAGCTCCGGTGCCGGATCTCGATGCTGGGGGGCCACATGTCCGATCGACTCGACTCCGATGAGACGCCGAACTTCTCGAGGCCGGGGGAGGCGACGGTCGCGGCGCGGCACCGCATCCCGCAGGCCGAGTCTCTGCCGGATACGGCGTATCAGATCGTGCATGACGAGATCA
>NZ_JBHXBK010000004.1:123935-208522 GCF_042726785.1 Agromyces sp. NPDC060279 | reverse complement strand
TGCCGCCGCTCATCTTCTACGCCGTCAGACGGCCCAGCTGGGACCGCCGCAGCGAGGCCGACAAGCAGAAGCACGGCACCCACGAGGAGGACGGCGAAGCGCGAGCGCACCCGCGTGACGCGACTTCGTGAGAGGACGGGCCGACGTGGGGGCGTCGGCTCGGCGAGGGCGACACGGTTCGGGGGAAACGGCTCGCCCTCCCACGGAGGTGCTTCGATGCACCTGTCCGGCACCGATCGGACCGATCGGGTGGAGCGGGCCATTCGCTCCACCCGATCGCCACACTGTAGCGACGGGGGCGGCCCGGCCACCATACCCGCCGCCACCCGGCGCTGTGGACCGCCCGCGCGAGAGACCGAGGTCGACATGGAACTGACCGCACGACGGTACGCGAACGACGGCACTCACCAGGACGTCCCCGCGGGCGACCTGGACGGGCTGCGCCTCGTCGCCGACGCCGAGGCCGAACTCGGCGGATTCCTCTGGATCGGGTTGGCGGACCCGCAGCCCGAGCTGCTGCGCGAGTACTTCGAGCGGTTCCTGGTGCACCGTCTCGTGATCGACGACATCACCGGACACCGGGAGCAGCCGAAGGTGCAGTGGTTCGGCGACGAGCTCTTCCTGGTGATCTGGGCGCTCGATTACCACCGTGCGACCCAACGGATGCTCATCTCCGAGGTTGACCTGTTCGCCCGCGACGGGCTCCTCATCACCGTGCAACGCGGACAACGGGTGGAACGCATCGCCGAGCGGCTCGATGCGACGCGCTTCGCGCTCTCCGGCGGCGCCATCACCGGAGTCCATGCGATCGTCGCGGACATCGTGGACGGGTACGCCGATGTCGGGGCGACGCTGGAAGCCGAACTCCTCGAACTCGAGGATCAGGTCTTCGATGCTGAGGTGCAGGATGACGCCGTGCGCATCTATCGCTTGCGGAACCACATCGGCAAGGTCGATCGAGCCGTCTCCGCGATCGCTGCGGCACTAAGCCACAACGTCGAGGCCATGCGCCGCTTCGGTGCCGGACATGCGTCGATGGAGCCGTACGTCCTCGATCTCGTCGCCGACCTGGTGGCGCTCGATCGACTGACCGACGCTCAGAAGGCCGCGATCGACAGCATCATCGCGACCCATGAGAACACGGTCGCCAGCCAGGTGAGCGAGGACTCGCGCAAGATTTCGTCATTCGCCGCCCTGCTCGCGATTCCAGCCGTCGTGGCCGGCCTCTACGGAATGAACTTCAGGAACCTGCCCGGGACGAACGATTGGTGGGGCTGGATCGCCGTTGCGGCCGTGCTGGTCGGGCTCGAACTCTGGGCGTACCTCACGCTCCGCCGCCGCGGATGGCTGTAGGAAGGAAGATCATGAGCGAGCGCACTCCAACCCTCTCGAGCTCAGAGCCGGCACCGACACGCCGTGAGTGGTTCGCACTCGCCGTGCTGTCGGCCGGGCTCGGCATGATCGTCCTCGATGGCACCATCGTCGGCGTCGCGCTGCCCGACATCATCCGCGAGCTGCACCTCGACCTCACCGACGCCCAATGGGTCGGCAGTCTGTATGCCGCTCTGCTGGCAGCCCTGCTGCTCTCCACCGGCTCTCTTGCGGACCGGTTCGGCCGACGCCGTCTCTTCGTGCTCGGCATCGCCGTCTTCATGCTCGGCAGCGCGCTCGCAGCGATGGCGGATGCCGCGGGCCCGCTCATCCTCGCCCGTGCGGTGCAGGCGGTGGGCGCGGCGCTGATCATGCCGTCGACGCTCTCGACCGTGAATGCGATCTTCCGCGGGCGGTACCGGGCCGCGGCATTCGGCGTCTGGGGCGCAGTGATCTCGGGTGCCGCGGCGATCGGCCCGCTCGCGGGCGGAGCGCTCACCCAATGGGCCTCCTGGCACTGGATCTTCCTCATCAACCTGCCGCTGGGGCTGCTCGTGCTGATCGGCTCGTTGATGACGGTGCCCGAGACCCGCGGCGCGAAGGGGCGACCGGGCGCGGATGTCGACGGCGCGCTGCTCAGCGCGATCGGTTTCGGTGCGCTCGTGTTCGCCGTCATCGAAGGGCCGAGTATCGGCTGGTGGCGCCCGACCGCCGAGTTCGCGATCTTCGGCGTGACCTGGCCGAGCGACGCCCCGGTATCGCCCGTACCGATCGCCCTCGCGGTGGCCGTACTGGCGCTGGTCGCCTTCGTGTTCTGGGAACGGCATCGGCAGCGAGCGCAGCGCTCGGCGATCCTCGACCTCAACCTGTTCAAGCTGCCGACCTTCAGCTGGGGCAACGCCACAGCGGCGATGGTCGCGGTGGGCGAGTTCGCCATCATCTTCGTACTTCCGCTCTACTTGGTCAACGGACTGGGGTTGGACGTCATGAGCTCGGGTCTCGTGATCGCGGCCATGGCCATCGGTGCGTTCGCCTCCGGTGCCATGGCGAGGCACGTCGCTGCCAAGTTCGGCTCACCGACGACGGTGCTCATCGGCCTCGGCATCGAGGTGCTCGGTATCGTCGTCCTCGCCTTCGTCGTTCATGCGGGCACGTCGGCGTGGCTCGTCGCCTTGCCGCTCGTGGTCTACGGGCTGGGGCTCGGACTCGCATCGGCGCAGCTCACCGGGACCGTGCTCCAAGACGTCCCCGTCGAGGTCTCGGGTCAGGGTTCTGCGACGCAGAGCACGGTCCGCCAGATCGGTTCGGCGCTCGGCACGGCGTTCGCCGGTGCGGCGCTGTCCGTCGCGCTTGCGCTCACGCTGCCCGCCGCTCTCGCGAGCGAGGGCATCGGTGGGGCGTCCGCGAGCCGCTTGACCGAGGCGACGCGGCAGAGCGCCGGCACGAACCTGTCCGAGCTCCGAGCGGAGGGGACGGGCAGCCCACTGGGTGCAGACACCGCCGAGGCCTTGCGCGCGCTCGAGCACGGGTTCGCCGATGGGACGCGATGGGCGCTGCTCATCGCGTCGCTCTTCCTCGTCTTCGGGTTCGTCGCCGCACTGCGGCTCCGGAAGGCGGCGCGCTCGGACATCGCACCCTGAGGGTGGTGCGGTCGACGCTGCAACAGCGGCTCTCGGCGTCGCCGGGGCGCGCTCCAAGCGAACGCGAACGAGTGGAGCATCCCACCGGAGTTCGCGCACTGGCCGGGCTAGTCAGGGCTTCGGCGAGCTCGAATGCTGCGGCGCACGGCTCTAGGCTCGAAGCATGCGCCTCACCGGAACCATCCGCCCCACCGCCACGACGGAACTCGTCGCCGAGGGGCACGACCGCGGATCCGCGTACGACGCGCTCGTCGCGCTCGTTCCGGCCGGGCACGTGCTCGTGCAGGCGCACTTCTCCATGAAGGAGGGGGTGACCACCGCGAAGGGGGTCATCCGGCCGGACCGGGTCGAGACGATCGAGGCGGAGGGGCCCGACTACCAGGCGGCGAACGCCGCACTCGAAGCCGCGGTGCCCGAGGGGTACGTGCTGCTCAATCGCGTGCCGGCGTAGCGGCGGCGAGCTCCGACGCCTGCCGTGCGAGCGCGTGCGAGAGCGCAGTGACCTCGTCGCCGAGGCCCGTCCAATCGTCGGGCGCGATGCCGAGGTAGCCGTCCCTCGCCCTCTCCATGAGCGCCCGCTCGGTGGACGGGAGCGTCGCCGCCACGGCGGTGGCCGCGACATCCTTCGGCACGATCTCGCCCCCGGTGCGCAGGGTCGTGACGATGCGCGCGAAGGCGAGCAGCGTGTTGCGCTCGTCCCCGACGATCTCCTCGAGGATGTCGGGGATGATCCCGAGCATCGCCTCGGTGAGCGCGGACACCGGCACGGGCTGGACGACGTCGGCGAGCGGCGCGCCGCGCAGCACCCGGTGCGCGGTCTGCGCGGTCGCGAGCAGGATCGGCACGTCGGGGTCGTCGCTCGGCTCCGGCACCGCTCCGCCCAGGATGTCGGCCCGCAGCCACTCGCCGAACTGGTAGTCGTGCACCGCCGGCTCGGGCCAGCGGCCATCCGCCCCGATCACCACGGCCGTGAGCTCCAGCGGCCGCCCCGCCGCCGCCTCGGGGAAGGTCTCTGCATGCCCCGACCAGCCCGAGGAGTCGAGCAGCACGCGAGTCAGCTCCTCGCGTTCGGTCGTCGTCAGCGAGCGCCGGGTGAGCACCAGGAGGTCGATGTCGCTGTCGGGCCTGAGGCCGCCCGACACGGACGAGCCGTACAGGTAGACGCCGGCGAACTCGCCCGGCTCAGCGCGATCGAGGTGGTCGAGCACGGGCGCGAGGAGTTCGTCCATCCTCCGACGCTAGCAACGGCGGCCGGGGCCCGCCGTCGTTCCGCTCTCGGCAGATCCCGAGTGCGTCGCCGCTGCGCCTAGAGACTCAGGAGGGTGATCATGGTGCAGCTCAGCATCAGCGCCGCTCCGCCCCAGAACGGGATCGGGTGCGCTCGAGCGACGCGACGGAGTTCGGCGATGAGGTCCATGACGCCTCCCGATCCGGTTCGCTCCTCCTGCATGGACCAAGCATAGATGCGAAGGAAGCCGAGGTGGAAACGCTGTGCTTTATGGCTCAGCTGCGTTCGCGGGGCTCGCGGCGGAGGCGATCGGTCTCGTCGCGGTTGAACGCCGCGGCGCGTTCGAGGAACTCCGTGGCGAAGCGGATCTGCTCCTCGCTGAGCGTGTCGAGGTAGTCGTTCCAGCGCGAGGCGACGGCGCCGTAGACGGGACCGACCTCGGCGAAGACGGCCTCCGGCACCGCGGAGACGAGGACGCGTCGACGGTCCGCCGCGTCCCGGCTCCTGGTGACGAAGCCGCCCCGCTCCAGTCGGTCGAGCATGGTCGTGATCGCCCCGCCGGCGGTCAGGCCGGTGCGCGCCGCGAGCTCCCCCGGAGTGGCCGGGCCTTCGCTCAGCAGGAGGCCGAGCGCCTGGAGGTCGGTGCCGTTGAGTCCGGCGGAGCGCGCCACGGCGTCCTGGAACAGCACGGCGTGCGCCATGAAGGATCGCATCGCCTCGCCGTGATCGGCGATGGCCTCGGCGCGGCTTGAAGTGGAGTCGACCACCTGATAACCTCTCTAAAATAGAGAGACTCGAACTTCGAGACTCTTTCCACCTTCAATCTAGCGAAGGGCGAGCCATGCCAGAGGCGCTCATCATCGGCGGCGGAGTCGCGGGCCCCGCGACCGCGCTGTTCCTGCACCGTGCCGGCTGGGCCGTGCGGCTGTTCGAATCGCGCGCCGAACCGGACGCCTACGGCGGACTGTTCCTGAACGTCGCCAGCAACGGGCTCGCGGTGCTCGAGACCCTCGGGCTGCGCGAGCGGCTCGTCGCCGACGGGCACCTCAGCCCCTCCCTCGAGATGTGGAGCGGGCGGGGCCGCAAGCTCGGCACCGTGCCCAACGGCCCGGCAGGCAAACCGGAGCTCGGCTCGGTCGTCGTCCGCCGGGCCTGGCTGCACCAGGTGCTGCGGGACGCGGTCGATGCCGCGGGCATCCCGATCGTGTGGGGCGCCCGGCTCGACGACATCGAGGAGTCGCCGGGTCGCGTCACGGCCCGCTTCGCCGACGGCACCAGCGCGAGCGGCGACGTGCTCATCGGCTGCGACGGCGTCGGGTCCGTCACCCGGCGCTGGATCGATCCGAGCGCGCCGGAGCCGGCGTACACCGGCAGCCTCAGCGTCGGCGGCTTCGCGCGCGTGCCGGGCCTCGAGCCGACCCCGCTCCGCCAGCACATGGTCTTCGGTGACCGCGGCTTCTTCGGCTACCTCGTCCGCGACGACGGCACGGTGTACTGGTTCGCGAACCCGAGCCGGCCCGCGGGAGACCGATCCGCGCTGCGGGACGTGCCGGCATCCGCCTGGCTCGACGAGCTGCGCGCGGCGCACGCCGGCGACCCCGACCCGGTGCCGCGCATCCTCGACCACGTGGAGGGGGAGATCGGGGCGTATGGCATCTTCGACCTCGCCCACGTGCCGCGCTGGCACCGGGGCCGTGTCGTTGCCCTCGGTGACGCCGTGCACGCCACCTCACCGAACGCCGGCCAGGGCGCCTCCCTCGCGCTCGAGGATGCGGCCACGCTCGCGAGCTGCCTGCGGCGGGAGTCCGACCCGGCCACCGCGTTCGCCGAGTACGAGCGGCTGCGCCGGCCCCGCGTCGAAGCGGTCGTCGCCTACGCGCGCAAGCTCGGCCGGCAGAAACAGGGCGGGAGCTCCAGGTTCGCGACGGCGATCCGCGACCTCCTGCTGCCGATCTTCCTGAAGAACGCGATGAACGACACCAGGAACGACGAGCTGTACGCCTATCGCGTGCCGGTGTAGGCGGCGAGACGGGGCGCGGCACCCCGCCGACGCGGCGAATGGAGTCCTGGCCGCCGGACCGGGAGAATGGCCGCATGTCCCGTCCCCCTGTCGATGCCGTGCTGCTGGACTCCGACCCCGAGCTCCGGCGCGCCGTCGTCGGCGGCGATGGGCTCGACGCCCGTGCGGCGATGCAGGCGATCGTCACCTGGGCCGCCTCCGGCTCTCGCCGTGAGGACCTGCTGCGTCGTTCGCGCTTCCCGCTCGTCGATGACATGCTCGCCTTCCTCGTCGTCAACCAGCTCGCGTATCGCGGTGCGACCCGTCCGACCGAGCTCGCGGACGCCGTGCACACCGGGCGCTCGAACCTCTCGAAGGTCGTGCGGCGGCTCGAGGAGGCGGGCCTCGTCGGGCGGATGGTGAACCCCGACGACGGGCGCGAGACGATGATCGCCCTGACCCGGGACGGCCGGGCCGTCGCCGCACGGATCGTCGCCGCGAGCGAGCAGGACTTCGCGGGGGCGCTCTCCGAGTGGAGCGTGGCCGAGCGGGAGCGCTTCGAGGACCTGCTGATCCGCCTCGTGCGCGACCTCGACCACCGGGTCGAGGGGGAGATCCAGCGGGTCGCCGGCGTGCCCTGGCAGGAGTCCTCGTCGCGCTGGGATCCCCGTCCCGGAGGCTGAGCCGCGCCCGACGGCGAGGCAAGCGGGTGCCCGGCCCCGTGAGGAGGGCCGCACGCTCAAAATGATTGTCCCTACGACAATCATGAGGTACCGTGGTCCCACCAGGTCCCCTCGGCTTCGAAGGAGAAGCAATGCCCACCCGTCCGCTGCACTCCCGCCCCTGGTGGGTCGCCGTCGTCTCCGGCATGGCGTCCTACATCGACTCGGCCGCCATCACGGGCTTCAGCACCTCGCTCGTCATCCTCCAGCGCGACCTCGGCCTCGAGCAGTGGGAGGTCGGCGTCGCGGCCGGCGCCCTCACCCTCTCCATCGCGTTCGGCGCGCTCGTCGGCGGGCGGCTCGGCGACCGCTTCGGGCGCCGGCCGGTCTTCACCGCCACGATGGTGCTGATCGTCGTCGCGGTCGTCGCCCTGCTCGTCGCACCCTCGTTCACGGCGGTCGTGCTCGGCGCCGTGCTCCTCGGCCTCGGCACCGGCGCCGATCTGCCGGTGTCGCTCTCGACGATCGCCGAGGCGGCCACCGATCGCAATCGCGGTCGCCTGCTCGGCTTCTCGAACCTGCTGTGGATCGTCGGCATCGTCGTGAACACCGTGCTCGCGAGCGTCGTCGGGGACTGGGGGCGCGCCGGCGCCCAGGTGCTCTTCGCGCACATCGGGCTCGTCGCCGTGCTCGTGCTGCTCGGCCGGCTCACCATCCCGGAGTCGCCGAGCTGGCGGGCGGCCCGCGCGGAGCGTCGCGCCGGCGTCGCGACCATCCGCGCCGATCGAGCCCGGGTGCGCGACCTGCTGCGCCCGCCGTACCTCGTGCCGTTCCTCGCGCTGCTCGCCTTCTACGGCCTGACGAACCTCGTCGCGAACACGAGCGGCCAGTTCGGCACCTACATCGTCGTCACCTACGGCGGCGCGACCGTCGGCCAGGCCGCGCTCATCGCCCTGCCGATGGTTCCCGTCGCGGTGCTCGGATACCTCTGGTTCATGAAGATCGCCGACGGCCCGAACCGCTTCCGCTACTTCCAGATCGGCGCCGTGCTGATGATCGCCTCGAAGCTGCTGGTGGTGATCGTCGGGCTCGATCTCGTGAGCTACGCGGTCAGTGCGCTGCTCGCCGCGCTCGGCGGCGCGTTCGCCTTCGAGGGAATCATGAAGGTCTGGACGCAGGAGTCGTTCCCCACGCTGCTCCGTTCCACCGCGCAGGGTGCGATCATCGCGGTCGGACGCTTCGCCGCGGCCGGTCTCGCCGTGATCACCCCCCTCATCCTCGAGTCCGGCGTCACCCTCATGTACGCGCTGCTCACCCTGTTCAACGTGCTCGGGCTCGGCTGCGCGTGGCTCGTGTTCCGCCGGGGCCGCGCGGCCACCCGCGTGATCGACGAGGAGGGCGCCGCGGACCCCGAGGTCACGACGGAGTCGGCGGAGGCGGCCCGGTGAGCGGGCGGAGCGGAGCCCGGGTCGTCCGTATCGACCTCGAATCGCCGCGCCCGGGCGATCCCGTCCCCGTCGCCGAGCCCCGCCTCGGCTGGCGGGTCGAGGCCGACGACCCGGCGTGGCGGCAGGCGTTCGCCGAGCTCGGCTGGGAGCTCGGCGGCGCGACGACGACGGCGATGGCCAGGGTGGAGGGCGAGGGACGGCTCGGCGTGGCGTGGCCCTTCGCGCCACTCGGGCCACGCGATCAGGGCCGGCTGCGCGTCCGGGTCGCGGGCGAGGACGGGGTGACCGGCGACTGGAGCGAGCCGGTCGTGGTCGCGGCCGGATTCCTCGGCGCAGGGGAGTGGATCGCCGCGTGGATCGGCCACCCGGCTCCCGAACGGCACGCCCAGCCCGTGGTGCTCCGCCACGAGTTCAGCTGCGGCGCCGTGGTGAGAGCGACGTTGTACGCGAGCGCCGTCGGCGTCGCTCAGCTCGCGGTGAACGGTGTCGACGTCGACGACCAGGTGCTGAAACCCGGGTGGACGCCCTTCGCGAAGCGCACCGTGCACGACACCACCGACGTCACCGCGCTCGTGCGGCCCGGCGTGAACTGCCTGAGCATCCGGCTCGCCGGCGCCTGGGCGACCGAGCACTTCGGCTTCCGGCAGAACGCGCAGCCCCGCTACGGCGGTCAACCCAGGGCGGCCGCCCAGCTCCTGCTGGAGTTCGCCGACGGCACGAGCCGGTGGGTCGCGACGAACGGTGACTGGCGGGCCGCGACCGGCCCGCTGCTCGAGAGCGGTCTGTACGCGGGTGAGCGCTTCGACGCGCGCAGGGCGCTCGTCGATGCCGCTGGTCGCGACTGCGCCGAACCCGGCTACGACGACGCCGGATGGCCCCGAGCGCGGGTGCTGCCCGCCGAGGCCGTGCCCGGTGCCCGCATCTCCCCGCCCGTGCGGCGGATCGAGCAGCTCGCCCCGGTCGCCGAGCTCCCGGGCGAGGACGGGGCGACCATCCTCGATTTCGGGCAGAACCTCGTGGGGCGCCTGCGCATCCGGGTGTCCGGGCCGGAGGGCGCCACCGTCACCCTGCGGCACGCCGAGGTGCTCGAAGGCGGACGGCTCGGCACCCGACCGCTGCGTCGCGCGAGCGCGACCGATCACTACACCCTCGCCGGCACCGGCGTGGAGGAGTGGGAGCCGGAGTTCACGTTCCACGGGTTCCGCTACGCCGAGATCTCGGGATGGCCGGGCGAACTCCGGCCCGGTGACGTCGCCGCGGTCGTGGTGCACAGCGAGCTCGAGCGCACCGGGTGGTTCGAGACCTCCCATCCTCTCCTGCAGCGGCTGCACGACAACGTGGTGTGGAGCCTGCGCGGGAATTTCCTGTCCGTGCCGACCGATTGCCCGCAGCGCGACGAGCGCCTCGGCTGGACCGGGGACATCCAGGTCTTCGCGCCGACCGCCGGGTTCCTCTACGACGTACGCAGCTTCCTCGATTCTTGGCTCCGCGACCTCGCGCTCGAGCAGGACGACGACGGACTCGTGCCGTTCGTCGTGCCGAATGTCATCGGCTTGGCCCGCCCGGCTGCGGCGTGGGGCGACGCCGCGGTCGTGGTGCCCGACGAACTGCAGCGCCGTTTCGGGGACCTCGGCACGCTCGAGTGCCAGTACCCGAGCGCCCGGGCCTGGGTCGAGCTCTGCCTGCGGCTCGCCGGCCCCGCGCGGGTGTGGGAGGGCGACTTCCAGTTCGGCGACTGGCTCGACCCGACGGCACCGCCGGAGCGCCCCGGGCAGGCCATGACGGCGACCGGGCTCGTGGCCACGGCCTGCCTGGCCCGCTCGGTTCGACTGCTCGCCCGGGCGGCGCGGCTGCTCGGCCGCGACGGCGACGCGGAGCGCTACGACGGCATCGCCGAGGAGGTCCGCACGGCCTTCGTGCGCGAGTACGTCACCCCCGCCGGGCGCATGCTGTCGGACACCCCGACCGCGTACGCTCTCGGGCTCGTGTTCGAACTGCTGCCCGAGGGGCTTCGGAGTGCGGCCGGCGCCCGGCTCGCGGAGCTCGTCCGCGAGAACGGCTACCGCATCGCGACCGGCTTCGTCGGCACGCCCCTCGTCCTCGACGCGCTGACCTCGACCGGGCATGACGCCACAGCGGCGAGACTGCTGCTGCAGACCGCCTGCCCCTCATGGCTCTACCCGGTGACGATGGGGGCGACCACCATCTGGGAGCGCTGGGACTCGATGCTGCCCGACGGCACCATCAACCCCGGCGACATGACGAGCTTCAACCACTACGCACTCGGCGCGGTCGCCGACTGGATGCACCGCGAGCTCGCGGGACTCACGAGCCTCGAGCCCGGTCACCGCCGGGTGCGGCTCGCCCCGCATCCGCTCCCCGGCGTCGACGATGCCGCGGCCGCCTTCGAGAGCCCCTTCGGTCGCATCGAGCTCGGCTGGCGCCGCGACGGCGGGCTCGTCGTCGTCACCGCCACGATCCCGCTCGGGGTGGAGGCCGAGCTCGCGTTGCCCGGTGCACCGGCCGGCGCTCCGCGGGTGGTCGGCGCCGGACGGCACCGCTGGACCTGCGCGGCCCCCGAAGCGGTGCGGCCCGGAGCGGTCGGCCTCGACTCGTCCCTCGCGCAGCTCGCCGATGATCCCGAGGCGCTCGACCTCGTGGAACAGCTGCTCGAGGCGCACCGCCCCGGTGCGGTCGACGCGATGCGCGCGGCCACGCGGTGGACCCGCGGGCAGACGCTCGCCGAGCTGGTGTTCCAGTATGCGAGCCCGGCGGTGCAGGGCGAGATCGGGCATCGGCTGGATGCGCTCTCCGCGGTGCGTGAGCGGGCCGCGCGCGAGCGGGCGGCGTGAGCGGGCCGCAGCTGCGCATCGCCGTGCTCGGCGATCGCGAACCGCTCTGGCGGGCGGCGCTCGGCGCCGAGCTGCGTCGCCGCCGGGCCGGGCGCGGCGAGAGCCTGGCCGAGGCGGCAGCCCGCGCCGGGGTCAGCAGTCAATACCTCTCCGAGCTCGAGCGCGGTCGCAAGGAGGCCTCGAGCGAGGTGCTCGCCGCCCTCGCGCGCAGCTACGGGGTCCGGCTCGCCGGACTGCTCGCCGAGATCGCCGCGCAGCTCGACGAGGCCGCCGCTATCCCAGTGCGTCGAGCACCTCCGCCCGGCGCTGCGGCACCGTCTGCGAGCGCTCGTCCCAGACGCGAGTCATCCCCCCGTCGGTGAACGCCGGCCAGCCGGGGTCGCCCGTCGCGATGAAGGCGACCCAGGCGGCGTGCATCTCGCGGGCGAGGGCGGCCGGGGCATCCGCCCCGCTCAGGCGCACCGCGTCCTCGTCGTCGAGGCGGTCGAACGCGAAGGCGATCTCGATGGCGTGCGCCGCCCGGAGCTCGCGGACGGGGCTCGGCCAGGCGAACTCGTACACGAAGGTCGGCGCGATCCGCGACCGCGCGAGGCGGCTGGCGGGGGCGCGCAGCATCCGGTCGGTGACGAGTTGGCCGAGCACCTCGCCCGGCGAGGCGTGCGGGGACGCGCGCCGCACCGCGCGCGCCGCGCGCTCGGGAAGACGCATGACCCGGCGCGCGAGCCAGGCCTTCAGGCGGCCGATGCCGGCGAGCGCTTCCGGGCTGAGCCACAGCCGGTACTCGTCGGTGTTGGTGCCGATGAGGACCGGCACCTCGGCCTCGGCGAGCGCGTCGACGGGGGAGGCGGGCAGGGAGTGCGGGTCGATCGCGAGCGCGAAGCCCGGCGCGCCGTTCAGCGGCGAGGATCCGGCCGCGATCTCCGAGCGGGCCCGCAGCAGCTCGGCCGGCGGCACCGCGGCGAAGGCGTCGCGGGTGGCCGGGATGCCGAGCCGCTCCGCGATCGCATCGGAGGCGCGCCGCGCCTGCTCGGGCGCGACCGCCTCGAGCGGACCCGACTGGATGATCGCGCCGGCGACGAGGGCGCGGGACGTCGGGCGCGCGAGCAGCGAGGCGACGAGCGCGCCGCCCGCCGATTCGCCCATGATCGTGATGCGGGCGGGGTCGCCGCCGAACGCCGCGACCTCGCGGTGCACCCACTCGAGCGCGAGGGCCGCGTCGAGCAGCCCGAGGTTCGCGGGCGCACCGTCGAGCACGCTGAAGCCCTCGGCGCCGAGCCGGTAGTTCGCCGAGACGAAGACCACCCCGTCGCGCGCGAAGGTCGTGCCGTCGTATCCGGGCTGGGCCGCGGCGCCCCGCTCGAGGGCCCCGCCGTGCAGCCAGAGCACGACCGGCGCCGGGGCGGGGGCGGCGACCGCGGGAGCCCACACGTTCACCGTGAGCACGTCGTCGCCCTCGATCACGGGGCAGCTCAGCAGTTCGCCGAGCGCGCCGCGATAGGGCGACTGCGGCGCGGTCGGGCCGAAGCGATGGGCCTCGCGCAGGCCGGCCCAGGGCGCGACGGGCTCGGGCGCCGCGAAGCGGCGGGCGCCGAAGGGCGGCTCCGCATAGGGGATGCCGAGGAAGCGGTGGATGCCCGCGGCCTCGAGGCCCTCGACCGCTCCCGTCGAGAGCGACGCCGTGACGGCGGTGGCGGACCGGGGCTGCTCCGACTCGATCATCTCCTCAGCGTAGGCGGGGCGGCGCTCGGGCGGGGACGATCGCTGCTGAGGGCAGGGGGCGGTTCAGACGACGGTGCCGCCGGATCTCACCGCGTGGACCACGAGGTCGTGCAGCTCGAGCTGGCGCCCGCCGAGTGCCATCACGGCGAGACGGGGCGCGGCACCCCCAGAACGCGGGGAGATGCCGCGCCGGGGTCCTTCCGCAGCGCACCGCCGTGCGAGGATCGCCGCGAGCAGGGCGTCGGCCGTTCACCCGGGGGGAGTGGGCATGCGCGTGGCAGCGGAGTCGGGCGGGGCATCCCGCCGTGCCGTCCTCGGCTTCGGCGCCGCCGCGCTCGTGAGCGGCGCGCTCGCCGCATGCGCGAAGGAACGCCCCGCGCCGCCGGTCGCCGCACCCAGCACACCGAGCGCTCCGCCGCCGCGCCCTGCGCCGAGCGTCGCGCCGGGGGCCGTGCACGTCGAGACGCGCCAAGCGGCGCCGGTGCTCGACCGGGTCGACGCGCCGTTCGAGCCGATCACCGGCCTGCCCGGCGAGGGGACGCTCCTCGCCTGGACCGCCGACGACGGCACCGACTCGGCGGTGGTCGCGGCGTACGCCGCGTTCGCGGCCTCGACCGGCGTTCGGCTCACGCTCTTCGTCACGGGCTGCTACGACTCGTGGGCGGAGAACGCCGACGCGCTGCGGCCGCTCGTCGACGCCGGGCAGGTGCAGCTCGCGAACCACACCTGGAGCCATCCCGATCTCACCTCGCTCGACGATCAGGGCATCGTCGACGAGCTGACGCGCACGCACGACTTCCTCGGCGAGACGTTCGGGGTCGATGCGCGCCCGTTCTTCCGGCCGCCGTTCGGCTACTCCGACGACCGGGTGATCGCCGCGGCCGCCTCGATCGGATACACGACGCCGACGCTCTGGTACGGCTCGCTCGCCGACTCGGGCCTCATCTCGGAGCAGCAGATCGTGGATCTCGCGGGGGAGTGGTTCCTGCCGCAGCACATCGTGATCGGGCACCTGAACTTCGCCCCCGTGACGAAGGTCTTCCCGCAGTTGCACGGCATCGTCGTCGAACGGGGGCTCACCACCGTCACGCTGAACGACGTCTTCCGCAGCGAGTACCACCCGTGACCCCGCCCCGAGTTGCCCGACTTTCATGAAAGTCGGGCAACTCGGGGTTGGTTGGTTGGCGGGCGGTCAGGTCGATCCAGCGGATGACGCGGAGGCCGACTCGAGGCGGATGACGCCGCCGACCCGGCCCCGTACGGTCGGAGTCCATGTCGCTCCGTCATCCGCTTCTCCTGCCCGCCGCCGTGCTGCTCGCGCTCGCCGCGGTGTTCCTGCTCCTGTCCGTCGTTCCGGGCAGCCTGCCGGGGCGGCTGCACGAGGCGGTCGCTGCGGCGGCGGCACTTCCGGGGATCGGCGCCGTGACGCTCGTCGCGCTCGGATCGCTGGGCGGGCTGTGGCTGCTCGTCGCCATCCGACTGCTGCGCGGCCGAGACCGCCGTCGGCTGCTGAGCTTCGGCGTCGCGAGCGTCGCCGTTCCGTTCGCCTACGCCGCGAGCGAGGGGATCAAGCTGCTCGTCGCGCAGGGCCGGCCGTGCTGGTCGAGCGGGATCGCGGCGGATTGCCCGCCGGCGGGGGACTGGTCGTTCCCCTCGAACCACGCGACGGTCGCCTTCGCCCTCGCTGCCGTGATCGCGCTGGCGGCCGAGCGCCGGGTCACGATCTGGCTCGCGCTCGTCCTCGCGCTCGTCGCGGCGGCGGCCCGGGTGCTCGAGGGGGTGCACTACGCGCACGACGTCGCCGCGGGCGCACTGCTCGGCGTGCTCGTCGTTTCGATGGCCTGGTGGTTGCTGCGGCCGCGCTCCACAGCCGAGTCCAACCCCCGGGTTGCCCGACGTTCATGAAAGTCGGGCAACCCTGGGTGTTGGACCGATCGGGGTGCGCGGGGTAGGCTGTGAACAATAGATCAGTCACGCGTACTAATGTTCGGATGGGCTCATGCAGAGACGCACCCCGATTGTCCTCGGAATCGACGCCGGCACGACCTCGGTGAAGACCGTCGCCTTCCGGCTCGACGGCACGATCGCCGGGGTCGCCAGATCGAGCGTGCGCATCGAGCGCGACGCCCGCGGCGCCGCCGAAGCCGAGCTGGATCGGATCTGGGATGCCGCGGCCGCCACGATCACCGCGGTGCTCGAAGAGGTGCGCGCCGACGACGATCCCGAGATCCTCGCCATCGGCCTCACCGGCCAGGGCGATGGCGCCTGGTTCGTCGACCGCGAGGGGCGGCCCGTGCGGCCCGCCGCGCTCTGGCTCGACGGCCGCGCCACGGAACGGCTCGAGACCTGGCGGGCCGACGGCCGCGCGGAGGCCGTGCGGCGTGCGACCGGGTCGCCGCTGTTCGCCGGCGCGCTGCCGCTGCTCGCCGAGGAGCTCTTCGAGGCCGAGCCCGAGACCCGCGAGCGCTTCGCCCACCAGCTGAACTGCAAGGACTGGCTGCGGTACCGGCTCACCGGCGAGATCGCGACCGATCCAAGTGAGGCGTCCCGCACCTACCTCGACACCGCGACCGGCGACTACTCCGCCGAACTCGTCCAAGCGCTCGGGCACGAGCACATCCGCGCGGGCCTGCCGGAGGTGCGCGACCCGCAGTCGCTCGCCGGTCGGGTGACCGCCGCCGCGGCCGCGCAGCTCGGGCTGCCGGAGGGCACGCCCGTCGCCGTCGGCCTCGTCGACACCGCGTCCGCCGGCGTCGGGCTCGGCGCCATCGGCGACGGCCAGGGCTACGCGATCCTCGGCACCACCGGCTTCGTCGGCGTCAACCAGCCGAGCCGCGCGCACGTGCGCAGCGACGCCGGCATCGTGCTCTCGACGGGTCGCGGCACGCAGGTGCTCGAGTCGATGGCGCCCATGACCGGCACGCCGAACCTCGACTGGGTGCGCGGCACGCTCGGGCTCACCGATGACCACTGGTCCGAGGTCGAGCGGCAGGCCGCCGCCGTGCCGGCCGGCTCCGGCGGGGTGCTCTACCTGCCCTACGGTTCGCCGAGCGGCGAGCGCGCCCCGTTCCTCGACTCGGCCGCCTCCGCCTCCTGGCACGGCATGAGCGTCACCACCACGCCCGCCGAACTGCTGCGCTCGGGGTACGAGGGCATCGCCTTCTCGCTGCGAGAGAGCCTCGACGTGCTCGGCGTGGCGGGCGCGCTGCTGGTGTGCGGCGGCGGCTCCGAGTCTGACCTGCTCTGCGCGATCCTCGCCGACGTGACCGGTCGCGAGATCGTTCGGCAGGATGCGCCCGAGGTGGGCGCCCGCGGGGTCGCGAGCCTCGCGCTCGTCGCCTCCGGGCACGCGGACGATCTCGCCTCGGCCGTCGAAGCCCTCGCGCCCGGCACGAGCGTGTTCGCGCCGGATGCCGAGCGCTCCGCCGTCTACGCCGAAGCGTACGGCGACTTCCTCGCCATCCGGGACGCGATGCGCCCGCACTGGCCCGCGCTGCGGCGGCTCCGGGCCGCCTCGACGCGGCTCGCCGGCTGAGGCATCCCGCCGCTCTCCGCCCGCGCTCCCCTCGCCCGTGCCCCGTCGTCGCCCGCCCGACCCACTGACCCACTGACCCCCCGACTCACCGATCCACTCCGAGGAGGAGCCCCGTGACCCACCGACCCAAGATCCTCGTGACCGCCGCCTTCGACGAGGGCGTCGCGGACGCGCTCGCCGACGCCTTCGACGTCGAGCTCGTCGAGGCGACGATGGACGGCGCCTCGCTCGCCGAGCGCGGGCTCGAGGCGCAGCTCGCGAGCGCCGAGGTGATCGTCGCCGAACTCGACGTCGTCGACGAGGCGACGCTCGCGCTCGCGCCGGCGCTCAAGGCGGTCGTCTCCTGCCGCGCGAAGCCCGTCAACGTCGACCTCGACGCCTGCACCGCCCGCGGCATCCCCGTCATCACCACCCCCGGCCGCAACGCCGAGGTGACCGCCGACCTGAGCTTCGCCCTGCTGATGGCGACCGTGCGCCACGTGAGCGCCTCCGAGCGCTGGCTCCGCGAGGGCAACTGGACCGCCGACGACGTGTTCGAGCCGTACGAGCGGTTCCGCAGCATCGGGCTCGGCGGGCGCACGCTCGGCGTGCTCGGCGGCGGCGCGGTGGGGCGCCGGATGGTCCGCCGGGCCCGCGGCTTCGGCATGGACGTGCTCGTCTACGACCCGTTCCTGCCCGCCGACGCCTTCGGCGAGGAGGCGCGCATCGCCCCGCTCGACGAGGTCATGTCGAGCGCCGACATCGTGACCGTGCACGTGCCGCTCATGCCCGAGACCGAGGGGCTGATCGGCGCCCGCGAGCTCGCGCTCATGAAGCCGAGCGCGTTCCTCGTCAACGCCGGTCGTGCCGCGATCATCGAGGAGGCCGCGCTCATGGAGGTGCTGCGCGAGCGGCGCATCGCCGGCGCCGGCTTCGACGTCTTCTACGAGGAGCCGCTGCCGCGCGACTCCGAGCTGTTCTCCTTCGAGCACGTCACGATGACCCCGCACATCGCGGGCGCCTCCGACGACGTGATCGCCGAGCACTCCCGGATCGCGGCGGCCGCGCTGCGGAGCTGGCTCGCCGGCGAGCAGGTGCCTGGCGTCGCGAACGCGCGCGCCCTCGCCGAGCGGGCCGCCTGAGGGCGGGGCGCTTGACGGCGGCGCGCTGCGCGGCCGGCCGGGCGCTGCGGCGCTCAGTCGGCGAGCAGCGACCTCGCCGTGTCGGAGTCGGTGACGAGCAGGTTCACGAGTCCGCTGGAGAGCGCCGTGCGCAGCGCGGCGAGCTTCGTCTCGCCGCGCGCGATGCCGAGTCGGTTCGGGATGGCCCGCAGTTCGTCGAGCCCGAGCCCGACGACCCGGGCGTCGAGTGCGCCGTGCACGGCGTCGCCGTCCGCGTCGAAGAAGCGTCCGGCGAGGTCGCCCACCGCGCCGTCGGCGAGCAGCCGCTCGCGCTCGGCGTCGCCCAGGGAGGAGAGCAGCAGGCCCTGGCCGCGCGCCGTGCCGCCGATGCCGGCGACGAGGGTGTCCGCGCGGGCGGCGAGCTCGAGGACCTCGCGCACGCCCGGGTCGGCGAGGGAGGCCGCGGCGGCCTCGGGGGAGGCGGCCAGCAGCGGCGCGGGCAGGTGGAACGCCCGGCCGTTCGTGCGCCGTGCGAAGGCGAGGGCGAGCTCGTGCGGGTTGGCGCCGTTGACGAGCCCGCTGACGCTGCCGGCCACCGGGACGAAGCTCGCGGCGAGGGGCTGCTCGGGGAACTCTTCGGCGACGAGCGCGACGGCCGTCGAGAGGCCGAGGGCGACGACCGCGTCGGGTTCGAGCTTCGCGGCGAGCGCCTCGGCGCCCACGCTCGCGAAGGCGCGGGCGGCTTTCTGCTCGTCGGCGACGCTGGGGGAGATCCACACCTGGCGCAGTCCGAAGGCAGCGGCGAGGTCGCGCTCGTCGTCGGCGAAGAGCGACTCCTCGACGTGCACGATGATCTCGACGACGCCGGTCTCGCGGGCCTCTGCGAGGAGGCGCGTGACGCGGATGCGGGAGACGCCGAGCGTGTCGGCGATCTCCTGGTGCGTCAATCCGTGCTCGTAGTACATGCGTGCGACGCGACCCAAGAGCATGCCGTCATCCTCCCATGCCGGATGCCGGCGCGACGGTCGCGCCGGGCTCAGTCCCGGGCGGGCTTGACAGCGGCACGGCTTCGCCGGATGATGACTGAGCAGAAGTTCATTCTCATGAACAAATGTACATGATCCCCCGAAGTACCGCAGCCCGACTGCGCACTCAATGAGGAGTCCATCCATGACCGCCACCCCCACGGCCGGCACCGAGACCCGGTTCGGCCGACTGCTCCGCACGCAGGGCATCGCCCGCTCGCTCGCCTGGGGCTTCGTCGCCCTGACGATCTTCATGATCGGCGACGGCATCGAGGCCGGCTTCCTGTCGCCGTATCTCGACGAGCTCGGCTTCGAGGCCGGGCAGGTCGCGACGCTCTGGGCCGTCTACGGCATCGTCGTCGCGGTCGCCGCCTGGCTGAGCGGCGCGCTCGCCGAGGCCTGGGGCCCGAAGCGGGTGATGATGCTGGGCTTCGCCATCTGGGTGGTCTTCGAGCTCGTCTTCCTCGTGTTCGGCGTGATGGGCGGCAACTACGGCGTCATGCTGCTCGCTTTCGGCATCCGCGGCCTCGGCTACCCGATGTTCGCCTACGGCTTCCTCGTCTGGATCACCATCGGCACCGACGAGCAGGTCATGGGCCGTGCCGTCGGCTGGTACTGGTTCTTCTCGACGCTCGGCCTCGGCGTGCTGAGCTCCTACTTCGCCGGAGCGGTCATCCCCTTCATCGGCGAGCTCGCGACCCTCTGGATGGCCCTCGCCTTCGTCGTCGTCGGCGGGCTCATGGTGCTCTTCCTGCTGCGGAACCCGGTGACGCAGAAGGTGACGCTCGCGAACAGCGTCAAGGGCGTCGTCTCGAGCATCACGATCGTCGCCTCGAACCCGAAGGTTGGCGTCGGCGGCGTCGTGCGCATCATCAACACGCTGTCGTTCTACGCCTTCGTGGTCTTCCTCACGACGTACATGGTGCGCGACGTCGGCTTCGGCCTCGCCGAGTGGCAGGCCATCTGGGGCACCATGCTCGCGGCGAACGTCGCCGCGAACCTCATCTCGGGCTACCTCGCCGACTGGATCGGCCGCGTCAACGTGGTGGCCTGGGCCGGCGGCATCGGCTGCTTCGTCACGGTGCTCGCGCTCTACTACGTGCCGACGGCGATCGGCCCGAACTTCGGCATCACCATCGCCATCGCGATCGTCTACGGCCTCGCGCTCGGCATGTTCGTGCCGCTGTCGGCGATCGTGCCGCTGCTCGCCCCGCAGCACAAGGCGGCGGCCGTCGCCATCCTGAACCTCGGCGCCGGGCTCAGCCAGTTCGTCGGCCCCGTGATCGCCGGCCTCGTCACGCCCATCGGCATCCAGGGCACCGTCTGGATCATCGCCGCGCTGTATCTCGTCGGCTTCGGCCTGACCTTCCTGCTGCGCTCGCCGAAGGACGGGCTCGGCACGTTCCCGACCCCCGAGAGGATCCCCGCATGACCGACGCCGCCACCGCGCAGGCCGCCGTGTTCGACTCCCGCACCCGGGAGCTCGTCGACGAACTCGTCGGCGTGGGCTCCGACATCGTCGCCCGCGGACTCGCCCTCGCCTCCGGAGGCAACCTCTCGGCCCGCATCGACGAGGAGCGCTTCGTCGTGACCGGCGCCGGCACCTGGCTCGACCGACTGAGGCGCGAGGACTTCGCCGTCATGACGCTCGGCGGGGAGGTGCTCGCCGGCGCGAAGCCGTCCAGCGAGTGGAAGCTGCACCAGCGCAGCTACGCCGTGCGCCCCGACGTGCACGCCGTCGTGCACGTGCACCCGCAGCACGCGGTGCTGCTCGACGCGCTCGGCCGCGACATCCGGCTCATCACCCTCGACCATGCGTACTACGTGCGCTCGATCGGCCGCACGCCGTTCTACCCGAACGGCTCCGACGAGCTCGCCGACAGCGCCGCGGAACAGGCGCGCGAGCACGACTGCATCGTGATGGGGCATCACGGCTGCTCGGCGCTCGGGGACTCGGTGGCCATGGCGTTCCGCCGGGCGCTGAACCTCGAGGAGGCGGCGACCACGACCTACCGCGCGCTGCTGCTGGGGGACACCTCGACGACGTTCCCGCCGGAGGACTTCGCCGCGTTGCACCACGCCTGAGCCGGCGCATCCGGTTCCACAACCAGGGTTGCCCAACTTTCATGAAAGTTGGGCAACCCTGGTTTTGGATGGGTCGAGAAGAAATCTGAAATCGTATATCATCATGGATGCCGGTCGTCGACGACCCCCTCGTCGCGACCGCCCTCGGTGATCGTGCGGCGCTCGCTCACCGAGCCCCTGATCAGACGAAGGAGTCAGCCATGAGCGCAGCAGAGCACCCTCCGGGGTTCACCCCGACCGGCACGATCGCCCAGGCCGCCGACCGCCGGCGCGTCGTCTTCGCCACGGTGGTCGGCACGACCGTCGAGTGGTACGACTTCTTCATCTACGCCTCCGCAGCGGGCCTCGTGTTCGGCGAGCTGTTCTTCGCCCCGGCCGGCCCCGGCGTCGGCACGCTGCTGTCCTTCCTCACGGTCGGCATCAGCTTCCTGTTCCGCCCGTTCGGCGCGTTCCTCGCCGGTCACCTCGGCGACAAGTACGGCCGCCGCCTCGTGCTGATGCTGACGCTCATCCTGATGGGCGTCGCCACGGCGCTCATCGGCCTGCTGCCGACCTACGCTGCGATCGGCGTCGCGGCGCCGATCCTGCTGATCCTGCTGCGCGTCGTGCAGGGCATCTCGGCGGGCGGCGAGTGGGGCGGCGCCGTGCTGATGGCCGTGGAGCACGCCCCCAAGTCCAAGCGCGGGCTCTTCGGTGCCTCGCCGCAGATCGGCGTGCCGCTCGGTCTCCTGCTCGCCTCGGGCACGATGGCGCTGATGGCGGTCATCGCCCCGGGCGACGCCTTCCTCGAGTGGGGCTGGCGTATCCCGTTCCTGCTCAGCGTGGTGCTGATCCTGATCGGCTACTACGTGCGCCGCAGCGTCGAGGAGAGCCCGGTCTTCGTCGAGATCGCCGAGCGCAAGGAGCAGACGCGGATGCCGATCATCCAGCTGTTCCGCCGGCACCTGCTGCTCGTGATCATCGCGGCCCTGGTCTTCGCCGGCAACAACGCGGTCGGCTACATGACGACCGGCGGCTACATCCAGAACTACGCGACGAACCCGGACGGGCCGATCGCCCTCGAGCGCGGCCCGGTGCTCTGGGCGGTCGCGGGCTCCGCCGTCACCTGGCTGCTCTCCACGTGGTTCGCAGGCTGGCTGAGCGACCGCATCGGGCGCCGCACCACGTACCTCATCGGCTGGGTGCTGCAACTCGGCGGGGTGTTCGCGCTGTTCCCGCTCGTGAACACGGGCGAGGTGGGTCTGCTCTTCCTCGGCCTCGCGGTGCTGACGATCGGCCTCGGCTTCACCTACGGCCCGCAGGCGGCGCTCTACTCGGAGCTGTTCCCCGCCTCCATCCGCTTCTCGGGCGTTTCGATCTCGTACGCGATCGGTGCGATCCTCGGCGGCGCCTTCGCCCCGTCGATCGCGACGGCGCTCGTCGACGCGACGGGCACGACGATGTCGGTGACCTGGTACCTCGCGGGCATGACGCTGCTCGGGCTCGTGGCGAGCCTGCTGCTGCGCGACCGCAGCGGCATCCCGCTCGGCCCGGACCACGAGGCGGAGCAGGCGAAGAGCCCGATCTACGGCCTGAGCAAGGCCTGAGGCTCGGCCGGCAGGCCACGTGCGCGAGGGGCGCGGCATCCGATGGGATGCCGCGCCCTTCCGCGTGCGGGCGGCGCGACGCGGAGACATCCTCGTGCGCGCGATCGGCGGCTGAGCCAACGGCTCCACCCCACCCGAGTTGCCCGACTTTCATGAAAGTCGGGCAACTCAGGTGGGTGGGGTGGCTCAGGCGGGGTCGTTCCAGGACCAGATGTCGTCGCCGCGGAGCGTCGCGTCGGCGCCGCCGTCGCAGTAGATCGTCTGGCCGGCCATGTGCGTGTTCTGCTCGCTCGTGAGCCAGACGAGCAGGTTCGCGATCGACTCGGGCGGCTGGTGCGAGTTGAGCGGCATCGGCACCGCGGCATCCACCATCGCCCGGCCCTCGGGCGTCTCGAGGAGCCCGGCCGTCATCGGCGTGAGCACGGTGCCGGGGGCGACCGCGTTCAGCGGGATGCCGGCGCCGGCCCACTCGGGGCTGATCGAGGCGCGGCGCACCCAGCGCGAGAGCGCGCGCTTCGACGACGGGTACACGAGGTAGCCGACCTCGGGGCCCTGCGCCGCGAGCTCGCCGGCGACGGCGAGCGCCCGGGCCTCGTCGCCCGAGAGGGCTGCCTCGACGAGTTCGGGGGAGTTCGGCTGCAGCGAGGCCATCGAGGAGACGACGGCCGCGCGCGGCGCGTCGGACTTCGCGAGCCCGGGCAGGAGGTGCGTGAGCACCTCGACGACGCCGAAGTAGTTCACGGCGATGGTGGCGGGGACGGGCGCCGAGATGCCGGCGCACGCGATGGCGCCGTCGACGACGCCGCCGGCGAGCTCGATCGCGCGGGCGGCGGCCTCGGTGCGGCCCTCGGGGGTGGAGAGGTCGGCTTCGACGTCGGCGCCGCGCAGGTCGATGCCGATGACGCGGTGGCCGGCGGCCTCGAGCGCGCCCTTCGTGGCGGCGCCGATGCCGGAGGCCGAGCCCGTCACGACGTAGGTGCGAGTCATGGGGTGTCCTTCCGATTTCACGGGACGGCTGGGGTGATGCCGTATATTTGACACATTACGCCAATAATCGGACGGACGGGGAGGATCGGATGACTCGAGGCCGCGGCCGCCCCAGCGTCGTCGATGCCGGGGCCGTCACCGAGGCCGCGTTCCTGCTCTGGTCCGAGCGCGGCTACGCCGAGACGGGCTGGAAGGAGCTGGCCGAGACCACCGGGGTGAGCGCGCGCACCCTGATGCGCCACTTCGGCACCCGCGACCGCATCGCCTGGGCCGGCGTCGAGGCGGCGAACGAGCGGCTCGAGCAGGCGATCGCCGAGCTCCGCGAGGAGCCCGATGCGGCCGTCGCCGTCCGCCGGGCGATCGTCGCCTCCGTCTCGCACGACGAGCACGTGCGGCGCAGCGCCGCCGCCTGGTTCCGCCTCATCGCCGCGGAGCCCGCGCTCCTCGCCACCGCGGCCGCGGCGAACCGGGTCTGGACGGCGCGGCTCGCCACGCACCTCGCCGAGCGCCTGCCCGGGGCCGGACCGGCCGTCTGCGCCGCACTCGCCGCCGCGTACGAGGCGGCGACGATCTCGGCGCTCCGTTCCTGGGCCGAGCGCGGCGGCTCCGGCGATCCCGCCGACGCGGTCGACACCGCGCTCGCGTGGATCCGGCTGGCGCCCGACGCCCCCTGAGCGCGCAGGGCCGCCGAGCGCAAGGGGCTTCAGCCCCACGGCACCGCTCCGCCTACCATGGGAGGGGAGGTGGCGGCATGATCATGATGCGCGTGCTCGGGGTCGCGCTCGACCAGGCGGGGCAGCATCTCGTGCTGCTGAAACCGCTCGTCGACGGCCCCGGCGAACCGCGGGTGCTGCCGATCTGGATCGGCGCGCAGGAGGCGAACTCGATCCTCGTGGCCATCAACGACGAGCGCACGCCGCGCCCGCTCACGCACGATCTCACGACCACGCTCATCGATCTGCTCGGCGCCCGCATCGCCCGCGCCGAGATCACGAAGCTCGACGCCGGCACCTTCTACGCCGAGCTCACCCTCGTCACGGGCAACGGCCCCCGGCTCGTCGACGCCCGCCCGAGCGACGCCATCGCGCTCGCCGTGCGCGCCGGCGCCGAGATCGTCGTCGACGAATCGGTCTTCGAAGACGCCGCCATCCCCGCGGCGCTCACCGCCGGCGCGGACGACGACGAGAACGAGGCGGATGCCGCATCGGCCGCCGGCCCCGACGCGCCGCCGTCCGCCGCCGACGAGGCCAAGCTCGAGGAGTTCAAGCGCTTCCTCGACGACGTCGACCCGGAGGACTTCCAAGGCTGATGGACGCGAAGATCCCCGAGCGCACCGAGCTGCCCGCCCCGCAGTTCGTGCTCGCCCCCGACGGCACCCGCATCGCCACCTACTCCTGGGGCGACGAGGACGCGCCGACCGTGCTCTGCGTGCACGGCTTCGCGTCGAGCTGCCGCGACAACTGGGTCGAGACGGGGTGGGTGCGCCAGCTCCTCGGCGCCGGCTTCCGCGTGCTCGGCGTCGACCAGCGCGGGCACGGCGCGAGCGGCCATCCGCACGATCCGGCGGCGTACCGGATGTCGGCCTTCGTCACCGACCTCGTGACGGTGCTCGACACGTATCTGCTCGACGGCGTGCGCTACGCGGGCTACTCGCTCGGCGCCCGCGTCGGCTGGCAGCTCGCCGTGCAGGCCCCGGAGCACGTCTCCCGGGCGGTGCTCGGCGGCATCCCGGACGGACGCCCGCTCGCCCGGCTGAAGACCGAGCAGGCCCGCGCCTACGCCGAGCACGGCACACCCGTCGAGGACCGGGTGACCCGCAGCTACGTCTCGCTCGCCGAGCGGGTACCCGGCAACGACCTGCTCGCGCTCATCGCCCTCGCCGAGGGGATGGCGGGCGGCGACGCCGATCCCGATCCCGCCCGGCCGCCCCGGCAGCCGGTGCTGTTCGCGACCGGTTCGGAGGACGCCATCCTGCCGCAGTCGAAGCGCCTCGCCGAGGCGACCCCGGCCGCGAGCTTCCTCGAGGTGCCGGGGCGGCACCACTTCAACGCGCCGGGCTCGCGGGTCTTCCGCGAAGGCGCTGCGGCGTTCCTCACCGACTCGATCTGAGTCTCAGCGAACGCGCGCGACGCCCTCCGGGTGTCGGCGGGAGGCCGTACCCTGGAGGGGAGCGCGGAAACTGACGAGGAGCGGGCGATGAGCGAGACGAACACGGGATCCATGGCCGAGGCCGAGGCGATCCACGCCGCCATCGAGTGCCCCGACTGCTTCGTCGAGCTGCAGCGCGACGGGCACTGGTGGATGGCCCGCCCGGCGGGTTCGCGCCTCGTCGGCCTCGTCGTCTCGCGCGACGACATGCCCTCGATCGTCGAGCAGCGCGACGACCTGACGCGCTTCGGTGTCGCCATCTCCGACTTCCGTCACCCCGCCCCCGAGAACCTGTCCGAGTCGTGGGAGCAGCGGCTGGCCCGCTTCTTCGGCACGCTGAAGAGCGGCGACGTGCTGGTCGTCGCCACCGTGCACGCGCTCGGCCGTGACGTCGACGAAGAGCTCCGCACGCTCGCCGAGCTCCGCCGTCGCGGCGTCGTCGTCAAGGTGCTGAGCCACGGCGCCCGTCACCTCGCCGACACCGGGCTCGAGAGCTAGCCGCGCCCGGCGGGGAGGGTCCAGGTTAGCTCCAGAATTCGCTCGAACACAGTCTTCTTATCGTCTTCTGGCTGGAGATAGTGTCCAGCCATGAAACGTGGAATCAGCTCCATTCTCCTCGCGGTGGCCCTCGGAATCGGCAGCCCGGTCGTCGGCGCAACAGCAGCGCACGCGGACGACACCGGCACCATGCCGGCAGGCTGCACCATCAGCCCGGTGACCCCCTCGCTGAGCGGTTCTTCGGTGAAGTACGCGGGAAGCGGGAAGTGCAGCGCGATGATCAACTCGTTCAACATCCGCTTGGTGCACGACTACGACAACCTGCCGGACGTGCGCGTGAAGACGAAGTCGCAGTCGTACACGGCTGCCCCGAACTTCTCGCTGAGCGACACCACCTGCGACGGTGGCGGCTCGACGAAGTACTACACCGAGGCCGGCTACTATCGCTCCGCCAACTACGGTGGCGACGTGATCCGCAGCAGCGCCAAGAAGACCCTGACGCATTGCTGATCGACGAATCAGCGGGGGGAGGCCGCGTGCTGGAGGCACGCGGCCTCTCGCTGCGCCGCGGACGTCGCCGGGTGTTCGACGGGCTCGACCTCCGCCTGGAGCCCGGGATCACTGCCCTCCTCGGGCCGAACGGGGCCGGCAAGACGACGCTGCTCGAAGCGTTCGCGAATCCGAGGCGCATCGCCGCGGGTGAGCTGACGGTCGACGGGTCGGTCGTTACCGGGTCGCGGGAGACGATCACCCGCTATCTCGCGTCCTCGGGCTTCATGCCCCAGCATTGGCAGTTCTTCCGAGGCTTCACGGCGCTCGAGAGCGTCGAGTACGTCGCCTGGCTGAAGCAGGTTCCCCGAGCTGATCTCCGCGCTGCTGCGGTGCGGGCACTGGGGGCCGTGGGCCTCGAGGACCATCTTCACGAGCGGGTCTCGAGCTTCTCCGGGGGCATGCGGCAGCGGGTCGGCCTGGCCGAGGCGCTGGTGAACACGCCCGCGGTCGTGTACCTCGATGAACCCACCGTCGGCCTCGACCCGGAGCAGCGGAGCACGTTCCGAGCCGCGCTCCGCCGCGAAGGAAACGACCGGGTGACGCTGCTGAGCACCCATCTCACCGACGATGTCGCGGCGATCGCGGATCGGGTGGTCGTCATCGCGCACGGTCGCCGGCTGTTCGACGGCTCGCCGGCAGAGCGCAGAGCAGGCGCGCGACAGCGATGGTGACGAGATGTCCTCGAAGCTCGAGCAGGGCTACCTGCGTGTCCTCGAGCACGATCGCCGAGGGGCGGCATGATCCGGGCCTGGCGGTCGTTCTGGCACCGCTCGTGGGCACCGATCCTCTTCGGTGCGGTGTTCGCCTCGCTGATGGTCTCCTTCGCGATGATGGGCCGCGAAACAGGCTTGAATCTCTGGGCCAATCTGGTGAGCGGGCTCTCCGAGTCGACGGTCATCACGGGTCCGCTCGCCGCCGGGGTATGCGCATGGGAAGCGGCGCGGTGGAAGGGCCCCGCAGCGGCACGTCTCGTAGTCGCTTCCCGGCCGATCTGGCAGATCCGGCTCCGGCATGCGGCCGAGAGCAGCGGTCCGATCGTCCTTGCCTTCCCGGCCGCGCTCCTCGTGTTGGCGGGCTACGGCGTTGCCACCGGGACCTACGGCGCACCGTTCGTGCCCTGGCTCCTTGCACTCTGGGCGTGCCTGATTCTGGCGGCGTCATTCGGCTACGCGGTCGGGATCGTGCTCGGCTCGCGGTGGTACACCGCCCCGCTCGCAGTGCTCTCGTTCTTCGGCCTCTACGTCGGGATCCAATCGTGGAATCTGCCGTTCGGCGTTCGCAGCCTCTTCCCGGTCATCACGAACCTCGACACCGAGTTCGTCCGCTACATCCCGGCGACGATGTGGGGACAGATCGCACTGTTCGGGGCACTTTCGCTGCTCCTGCTCATCCTCGCCAACCCTGTCCGAGGGGGCCGAAGGACTGGCACCATGGTTGCCTGCACCGCCGCGGCCGCGGCTGCATTCGCGGGAGGCGCCGTCGTCATCAGCACCAATGGGCAGTACGTCACGGGCTACAACAGTCGAGACTTCGTCTGCGAGGGCACAGCCCCGGACATCTGCCTGAACCGCGGCTATGCCGAGGCCTACCCCCAGCTGGCGCAGCGCTTCGCTCTGCTGAATGAGAAGGTCGCCGGCACTTCACTCGTCGCAACCAGGCTCGAGCAGAACATTGAGGGCATCGGCGATGCCCCAGCAGCAGGGGCGCGCAGCGTCTACCTGGAAGAAGTCAACGACGAGGGAATGGACTTCTCAGTCTTCCGGTACGTCAACAAGTACGGCGACGGACCGACATGCTGGAGCGAAGACGAACCTGCGTACGACCAGTACCTCGCGGGGATGCTCGTCGATCTGTGGCTCACCGAGTACGACGCCTACGGCTTCGCCGAGTACGACGAACTCACCCCCGGATACGCGGAACTGCAGCGCATGCAACAGCTCAGCGTCGAGGAGGGCAACGCCTGGCTCCGGCAGCACGAGCGGGCCTACCTCGACTGCACGCTCACGCTGAGCGATCTCCCATGAGGGGCATGGTGCTCTTCATCCGCACACGCCGCTGGCCGGCCGTCGTCGCCACGATCGCGGCCGCCGCGCTGCTGACTGTCGCGTGCGGCCCGCTCGCGGTCGCCCTCAACCCGACCGGCGAGGGACTCGTGCGTGTCGCGCTGCTGATCCCGCTCCTGCCCGCCGTGGCGATCGCCGCGGCGTTCGAGAGCGCCCTCCCAGCCCAGGAAGCGGTCGCTGCTCGACGCCTCCGCCTCGAACGCGCGGCGCATCTCGTGCTGCTCACCGGCCTCGCAGTCGGGCTCCTCGCCGGCGCGAGCACCCTCATCCCGGCCCCCGAGGGCTCAGCCTCACTGATCGGGCACGGCCCCATCTCAGTAGTACGGAACACCCTCGCGCTCACCGGAACAGCGCTCCTCGGGTACCGATTCCTCGGGCCGCAGGCCGGATGGGTACCGCCAGTCGCCTGGGTCATCATCCCGCCACTGCTGATGCCGAGACCGGATCAGGACCCCGGCCGACTCTTCACCCTCGTCACCCAACCCGACCGCGCGCTCGAACCGTTTACCCTGGCCCTCGGCATCTGGGTCGTCGCCCTCGTCGTTCGGGTCGTCGACGGGTTGGCTCGGCTCACCCCACCGCGATCCACCAGCTGACGCCCGCCACCATGGCGAGCAGCAGCGCTCCGAGCGCGATGCCCGTGCGCACGATGCGGCGACGGCTCAGCGTGCCCGGCTCCAGCGACGAGCGCGAGAAGCGGTCGAGGTTCGGGCTGACGGCCTGGAACGGCGGCTCGCTCGACGGCGGGATGCCGCCGCCCTCGTTCCGGTCGATGCCTGCATGGTAGCTCCGAAACGGGGCGCGCGGTATCCTCGCCGCGCGAGACGGGGTTACCGCCCCTTCACCTCGGCGAGGCTCTCGCGTACGATCTCGAGGCCGCGGCGCAGCTCCTCGTCGGTGATCGTCAGCGCGGGCAGGAACTTCAGCACCTCGTCGTGGGCTCCAGAGGTCTCGATCACGAGACCGCGCGCGAACGCCGCCTTCGAGATGCGGCCGGCGAGCCCGCGGTCGAGCTCGCAGACGAGGCCGTACATGAGGCCGCGGCCGCGCACGCGGAGCTCGAGTTCGGGGTGCTCGGCCGCGATCGCCTCGAGCTCGCCGCGCAGCAGCGCCGATTTGCGGGCCACCTCGCTCGTGAAGGCGTCGTCGGCCCAGTACCGCTCGAGCGCGACGCGGGCGGTGACGAACGCGAGGTTGTTGCCGCGGAAGGTGCCGGTGTGCGCGCCCGGCTGCCAGACGTCGACCTCGGGGCGCAGCAGCACGAGCGACATCGGCAGGCCGGAGCCCGAGATCGACTTCGAGACGGTCACGAGGTCGGGCACGATGTTCGCGGCCTCGAAGGCGAAGAAGGTGCCGGTGCGGCCGACGCCGGCCTGGATCTCGTCGAGGATCAGCAGGATGCCCCGCTCCGCCGTGATCGCGCGCAGCCGCTGCAGCCACGGCACGCTCGCGACGTTGATGCCGCCCTCGCCCTGCACCGCCTCGACGATGACCGCGGCGGGCAGGTCGAGGCCCGAGCCCGGGTCGTCGAGCATCTTCTCGAGCAGGTCGAGGGTGTCGACGCCCTCGCCGAGGTAGCCGTCGTAGGGCAGGCGCACGACGTCGTCGAGGCCGACGCCGGCGGCGCCGCGGTAGTGGCTGTTGCCCGTCGCGGCGAGTGCGCCGAGGCTCAGCCCGTGGAAGGCGTTCGTGAACGCCACGACGGTCTGCCGCCCGGTCGCCTGCCGGGCGACCTTGAGGGCGGCCTCGACGGCGTTCGCGCCGGTCGGGCCGGTGAACTGGAGCTTGTGGTCGAAGCCTCGGGGCTCGAGCACGAGGCGCTCGAAGGCCTCGATGAAGGCGCGCTTCGAGGAGGTGGCCATGTCGAGGCCGTGCATGATGCCGCCGCGCTCGAGCTCGGCGATGAGCGCCTCCGTGAACGCCGGGTTGTTGTGCCCGTAGTTCAGCACGCCCGCGCCCGCGAAGAAGTCGAGGTACTCGCGACCGTCGGCGTCGACGATGGTCGAGCCGCTCGCACGGTCGAACACGGTCGGGAAGGCGCGCACGTAGCCGCGCACCTCGGACTCGCGGCGGGTGAAGACGTCAAGGTTCGCGGCATCGCTCATGGCGGACGGGCTCCTCTGCGGGATCGGCGGAAGGCGGTGCTCCGAGCCTAGAGCCTCCGCCTGAGAGCGAGCGCGCAGCCGCGAAGCCCGGGTCATCCCTCCCGGGGGCGCACCGCGACGGGTGCGGGCTCGATGCCGAGCGTCACACGCTCGTCGAACTCCACCCGCTCGCCGACCGCGTGCTGCATGCGCAGCAGCTGCCCGCCTGCGGTGCGCAGCACGGTGCGCCGCACGCTGCCGAGGAAGGTGCTCTCGAGCACCACCGCGTCGATCGGTCCGCCGAGGCGCACGTTCTCCGGCCGCACGAACGCCTCGGCCGGACCATCCGCCGCTTCGCCGACGATGGGGAGGCGGATGCCGAGCACCTCCGCGACGCCGCCGTCGACGGTGCACGGCAGCACGCTCGACAGGCCGACGAACTCGGCGACGTGCGCGGTCGCCGGCCGCAGGTAGAGCTCCTCCGGCGTGCCGATCTGGTCGATCCGGCCGGCGTTCATCACCGCGATCCGGTCGGAGACGGCGAGCGCCTCCTCCTGGTCGTGCGTGACGAACACGGTGGTGATGCCGAGCCGGAGCTGGATGCGCCGGATCTCGTCGCGGAGGGCGACGCGCACCTTCGCGTCGAGCGCCGAGAGCGGCTCGTCGAGCAGCAGCACCCGCGGCTCGGTGACGAGGGCGCGGGCGAGCGCGACGCGCTGCTGCTGGCCGCCGGACAGCTGGTGCGGGTAGCGGTCGCCGAACCCCTCGAGCCCGACGAGGGCGAGGGCGTCGCGCACCCGCCGCGCGGCCTCGCGCTTCGCGACCTTCCGCATCCTCAGCCCGAAGGCGGTGTTCGCGGTGACGTCGAGGTGCGGGAAGAGCGAGTACGCCTGGAACACCATGCCGAGGTCGCGCCGGTTGGTCGGCACGGCCGAGACATCCGCTCCGCCGATCCGCACGGTGCCCCCGTTCGCGCGCTCGAGACCGGCGAGCACGCGCAGCGCCGTCGTCTTCCCGCAGCCGGAGGGGCCGAGCAGGGAGACGAACTCGCCCGGCTCGATGGCGAGGTCGAGGCCGTGCAGCACCCGGGTCTGGCCGTAGTCCTTCACGACGCCCTCGAAGGCGACGGCGGTGCCGTCGCGGGCCCCGGCGAGGATCGCGTTGTCGGCGGTCGCGATGGCGGTGTCGGTCATGGCTGGTCCTTCGGGGCTCGGGTGCCGGTGCGCCGGGCGCGGGGCGTCCCGCCGCCGATGCGCCCGATGACGACGAGCAGCACGAAGGCGAAGACGAGCGCGAGGAGCGAGAGGATGACGGAGGCGTACGGGTCCTGCTTGCCGACGACGACGAGCGCCGTCTGCAGGTTCTGGCGGTTCAGCAGGGAGGCGATCGTGAACTCGCCGAGCACGACCGCGACGGAGATGAGGGATGCCGCGAGGAGCCCCGAGCGGAGGTTCGGCGCGAGCACCCGGAGGAGCACCGCCGGCCAGCTCGCGCCGAGGGAGCGGGCCGCCTCGGCGAGGGTGCGCAGTTCGGTCGCGTCGATCGACGCCTGGATGGCCCGGTAGGCGAACGGCAGCACGGTGACGCCGTAGGCGAAGGCGAGCGGCCAGATGCCGGTGCCGATCGTGCGGCCGATGGCGAGGTAGATCGGGGCGAGCCCCACGACGAGCACGATCGCGGGGATCGAGATCGGCAGCAGCGCGAGGAACTCGAAGGGGCGCTTCAGCTTCGGGAACCGGAGCTCGACGAGCACCATCGTCGGGGCGAGCAGCAGCAGCACGATCGCGACGGTGACGACGGCGAGCACCGCCGAGTTGCCGAGACCCGTCCAGATCGGCCGGTACGTGCCCGCCTTCGCCGGGTCGAACAGCGCGAACCAGTGCACGAGCGAGTGACCGCCCGTGGTGGCGTCACGCAGGGTGTACTCGGCCATCGACACGATCGGGATCGCGAAGAGCACGATGAGCACGAGCCCGATCGTCCAGCGCATGGCCGGATGCGGAGCGAAGCCGCGGGCGCTCATCGCTGCCACCTCGCGGCGCGGCGCTGGACGAGCGCGTAGAGCGACATCGTCACCGCCATCACGACGATCATGCCGAGGGCGAGCGCGCCCGCGAGATTCTCGCGGCCGAGCAGGGTCTCGCTCGTGAGCGCGGTGCGGATCTGCAGCGGCACGATCTGCGAGCCCTGGCTCGCGAGGGCGGCCGCGGTCGCGTAGGAGGAGAACGCGTTCGCGAAGAGGAGCAGCAGGCTCGCGAGGAACGAGGGCGCGAGCACGGGGATGCCGATGTACCGCCAGAAGCCCGCGCGGGTTCCGCCGAGCGTGAGGTTCGCCTCCGCCCACTGGGGGCGCAGCGCGCTCATCGCGGGCATGAAGGTGATCACCATGAGCGGCACCTGGAAGAACAGGTAGGGGAGGATGAGCCCGGGCAGGCCGTAGATCCAGGCGCCCTCGGCGAACAGGTCGATGCCGAAGCGGTCCTTCAGGGTGAGCGTCACGAGGCCCTGCAGGCCGATCGTCGCGATGAAGGCGAAGGCGAGCATCACGCCGCCGAACTGCGCGAGCACGCCGCTCGCGGCGTCGACGAGCCGGCGGGTGCGGCCGGTCTCGGGCAGCCCAGCCATGGCGTAGCAGGCGAGGGCGCCGAGGAGCGCGCCGCCCGCGGCGGTGAGCGCGGACAACCACGCGGAGTTCGCGAAGGTCTGCACGATGACCGGGTCGACGAGGGCGGCGACGTTCGAGAGCGTGAAGCTCCCGTCGGCGTCGACGAAGCCGCTCGCGACGGTCAGGGCCGTGGGCAGTGCGAGGAAGATCAGCAGGTAGGCGGCGAAGGGCACGAGCCCGAGCACCGCCGCGGCGCCGGAGCCGACGCGCCGCCGGGGCGGAGGGAGCTCCTCCGTCCCGGCGGCGGCGTCGACGAGCGGTGCCGCGGGAGCGGCGACGGTCATGGTCAGCCGACCGCCGCAGCCCACTTCTCGCCGAGCAGGGTGCCGGCGTTCGTCGACTGCTCCTCGGTGGGCACGACCGTGTCCTCCGGCGCCTCTGGGAGCGCGTCGAAGAGCTTCTGGTCGATGGTGCCGGCGTCGGCCATGGCCTCGGCGCGGACGGGGCGGGCGCCGCCCTTCAGCCAGAGGTTCTGCACCTCTTCGCTGTAGAGGAACTCCTGCCAGAGCCGGGCCGCCGCCGGGTGCGGGGCGTCCACGTTGATGGCCTGGTTGTAGTAGCCGGCGTAGCCGGTGCCCGGCAGGATCACCGTCTTCCAGTTCGGGTTGTCGGCCGTGTGCGCGGCGTTCAGGTAGTCCCAGTCGAAGACGACGGGGGTCTCGCCCGAGGTCACCGTCGCGGTGGTGACGTCGACCTTCAACAGGTTGCCGGCCTGGTTGAGCTGCTGGAAGAAGTCGATGCCGGGCTGGAAGTCGTCGAGCGTGCCGTCCGACTGCACGGTCGCGAGGCCCACCGCGGCGAACGCGGCGCCCGCCTGGGTCGGGTCGCCGTTGATCGCGACGGCGCCCTTGTAGTCGGCGCCGAGCAGCGCGTCGAGGCTCGCCGGCTCGGCGTACTTCGCCGAGTCGTAGCCGATCGACATGTAGCCGCCGTAGTCGCCGACGAAGAGGCCGGAGGGCTCCTTCAGCTCGGCGGGGATGTCGTCCCAGGTGGCGACCTGGTAGGGCGCGAACTGCTTCGTGTTCTGCAGGGCGACGGTGAGGCCGACGTCGAACACGTCGGGCGCGGTGTCGAGGCCCGCGTTCGTCTCGGCGGCCTGGATCTCCTCGGCGCTGGACGCGTCGGGAGAGGCCTCGTTGATCGTGATCTCCGGGTACTTCTCGGCGAAGAGGTCCAGGATCTCGCCGTAGTTCGCCCAGTCGCGCGGCAGCGCGATGACGTTCAGCTGGCCCTCGGCCTTGGCGGCCTCCTCGAGCGCGGCGAGATCGCCGAAATCGGCGAGGCTCGTGGCCGTCGCGGCATCCGTCCCGCCGTCGCCGCCCGCGGCGTCGGCCGAGCCGCCGGCGCAGCCGGCGAGGCCGAGCACGACCGCGGTCGACAGGGCGAGCGCACCGAGTGCGTAGTGCTTCTTCAACGCGTGTCCTCCGTCTGGCGCCGGGCCGCCCGAGCTGTGCAGCGGGCGTCGGGACCGCAGCGCCAGAGCGAAGGTAGGAGCCGTAGGAGGACGGTCGGCAGTGCGGCGGTGAATGCCCGGTGAACTCAGCGGTTCGGGTTGGTGTCCTTGCCGTCGAGCCAGAGCGTGTCGGTGGCGTCGCGGTGCACGCCGTCGGTGCCGACGTGCTTCTGGCTGATCTTCGGACCCTTGGTGATGACGTGCACGAGCGCCATGGCGTGCCCCTGGCCGAGGCCGTAGTCGGCTTTCAGCCAGGCGACGATCGGGGTGGCCTTGGTGGTCTCGTCGAAGCCCTGTTCGCGGGCCAGCTCGAGGAACTGGCGGGGCGTCAGCCCGGTCTTCGTCTCGATGTTGTCGAGGTAGCTCTGGAACGACATGCGGTGCTCCCTGGTGGTCGGTCGGCGGGTGGTCAGGAGGTCTGGACGATGGTGTCGGAGGCGTGGATGCCGATGAGGCGCAGCCTGCCCGGCCCGGCGTTCACGAAGCCGTGCCAGGTGTTCGGCGGCACGGTGGCGGTGTCGCCGTCGTGCAGTTCGAGCTCCTCGTCTCCGATCGTGGCACGGGCGGTGCCCTCGATGACGAGCCACGTCTCGTGGTACGGATGCCAGTGCCGCTCGGCGCCCTCGCCGGGCCGGTTGTCGACGAAGAAGTACGAGATGGCGGCCCCGTGCTCGCGGCCCTCGAAGCGGCGCGTGCCGCGGGTGCCGATGCGGAGTTCCTCGGCGGTGACGATGTGTGCGGACATGCGATGAGCTTCCGCCCGAGGCATCCGCGCTCGGTAGTCTTTCGATGTGGATCGAAACTTCGTCGACTTCCGGCTCGCGCCCGGCGACGTCTCCGCGATCCGCTTCGGCGTCTCGCCCGGCCACGAACTCGCGCACGCGGTGCGCGTGCTGCAGCGCCCGGCCGAGCATCCGTTGCAGTGGGGCTGGCTGCGCGCGGTGCGCGAGCGCCTGCCGCGCGAGCCCTTCGAACTCCTCGCCGTGCTCATCGGCGTCGACGGCTACCTGCCCGACTTCCTGACCTCCGACCCGGCGTGGGACCTCGAGCCGGCCGACGAGGCCGAGGCCATCCGGCGGGCGCCGATCGCCCCCATGCTCGTCGACCTCGAGAAGATGGTGCTCCGCTCCGAGGGGGCCAGGCAGGCCGCGCTGCGCCGCATGATCGCCGCCCCCGAGCGGGCGCGCGCGATGGTCGCCGACGCCTGGGACGCGGTCTGGGAAGCCGCGCTCGCCCCCGTCTGGCCGCAGCTCGAACGGATCCTGCGCGCCGACATCGCCGTGCGCGCCCGCCGCGTCGCGACCGCGGGACTCGCGAGCATAATCGACGAGCTGCACCCCTCGGTGCGCTGGAGCGAGGGTTCGGTCCGCGTGCAGCTGCGCCTGCACCGCGAGGCGCTCGACTGCCGGGGGAGCGGGCTCGTGCTCGTGCCCTCGGTGATGAGCTCCCTCGGCTGCATGGTGCTCACCGAACCGCCCGCCCAGCCGACCGTGTTCTACCCGGCGCAGGGGGTCACCGAGCGCTGGGCGCGCGACCCCGCATCCATCGAGGCCGCGCTCGGCGCGCTGCTCGGCCCCGCCCGCGCCGGCATCCTGCTCTCGGCGCACAGCCCCCGCAGCACCTCGCAGGTCGCCGCCGACGCCGGGCTCGCCGTCTCGACCGCCTCGCACCATCTCACGGTGCTCCGCGAGGCCGGGCTCGTTGCGAGCCGCCGCGAGGGCACGAGCGTGCTGCACCTGCGCACCCCGCTCGGCGAGGCGATGATCGGCGCGGTGCTCTAGGCCTGCTCGGGCGCCCGTGCGTTAGGCGGGATCGCGCTCGCCGCCGGCGCCCGCGTCGAGCGCCGCCGAGAGCGCGTCGCGCAGCCCCGGCTCCATCGTCGCCGCCGTGACGAGCGAGACCTCGCGCGAGAGCCGGAGCCCAGCGGGCGGTGCGAGCACGAGGTCGTCGCGCCACACCGGCAGCGCGAGCTCGGGCACGAGGGCGGCCCCGAGCCCGGCCGCGACGTACTCCACGACCACCCGGTAGTCGTCGCTGCGCGGGCCGATCACGGGCTCGAAGCCCGCCCGCCGCGCCGCGGCGCGGAACGCCGCATCGACCGGGTCGTCGTCCTTCGTGCCGATGATCCACGGCGTGCCGGCCAGGGCGCGGAGCGGCACCGGCCCGCCCTCGCTCAGCGGATGCCCCGCCGGCAGCACGAGCGAGAAGCGCTCCGTGAAGAGTCGGGTACGGGTGAGGCCCGGCATCGCGCGAGGCGCCTCGCCGGGGGTGTCGTAGACGACGGCCGCGTCGAGCGCCATCCGCCCGAGTGCCGCCTCGATGCCGTCGAGCTCGGCCTCGAAGGCCTCCACGCGCCATCCCTGTCCGTCGAGCGCCCGCACAAGCTGGGGGAGCAGCCGGGCCGCGGCCGTCGGGAACACCCCGAAGCGCACCGTGCGCCGCCCCGTCTCGAGCGCGTCCCGGACCTCGGCGAGCGCCCGTTCCGCGCGCTCGGTGATCGCGACGGCATGCGGCAGCCAGGCGCGTCCGGCGTCGGTCAGCCTCGTGCCGGCCGAATCGCTCGCGATCACCGGCGCTCCGGTGACCCGGCCGAGCGCGGCGAGGTGGTGCGAGACGGTCGGCTGGCTCCAGTCGAGCGCCCGTGCCGCCCGGGCGAGCGAGCCGTGCTCCTCGACCGCGCGCAGGGCGCGCAGCTGCCGCAGGTCGAGCATCGTCGCTCACCTCCATACCCAGTATCGAGATCTGCAGCCTACCCGCTATTCCGTATCGAAGCGCTCGAGAGGAGGATCGAGGCATGACCGCCCCCTACGCCGACGCCCTCGCCCAGTACGCCGCCCGCGACGACCGGGTGCGACTGTACGTGCCCGGGCACGGCGCCGACGCCGAGGCGGCGCCCGCGCTCGCCGAGTACTTCGGGGCCGAGCTGCTGCGCCACGACGTGACGCCGCTGCTCTCCGGGCTCGACAAGGGGCCGGGCAATGCGCTCGACGAGGCGCAGCGGCTCGCGGCCGGGGCCTGGGGGGCGAAGCGCACCTGGTTCCTTACCAACGGCGCCTCGCAGGCGAACCGCATGGCGGCCATCGCGCTCGGCTCCTTCCGGGCGGCGGAGGCCCCGGTGCTCGCGCAGCGCAGCGCGCACTCCTCGTTCATCGACGGCATCATCCTCGCCGGCCTCGTGCCCGCCTTCGTCGCGCCCACGATCGACCCCGTGCTCGGCATCAACCACGGCGTCTCGCCCGCCGCCCTCCGCGACGCGATCGAGCGCGGCGAGGCCCGGCCCAAGGCCGTCTACCTCATCTCACCGAGCTACTTCGGCGCCGTCGCCGACGTGGCGGCGCTCGCCGAGGCCGCCCACGCGGTCGGCGCGCCGCTCATCGTCGACGCCGCCTGGGGTGCGCACTTCGGCTTCCACCCGGCGCTGCCGGAGAACCCGCTCGCGCTCGGCGCCGACCTCGTCGTCTCGAGCACGCACAAGCTCGCCGGCAGCCTCACCCAGTCGGCCATGCTGCACCTCGGCGACGGCCCGTTCGCCGCGGAGCTCGAGCCGCTGCTCGAGCGCGCGTTCGCGCTCACCCAGTCGACGAGCACGAGCGCGCTGCTGCTCGCCTCGCTCGACCTCGCCCGCGACAGCATCGAGCACGGCGAGGCCCGCATCGCCCGGTCGATCGAGGCGGCGGACCGGCTGCGCGAGGCGGTTCGGGCGCGCGGTCGCTTCGGCATCGTGAGCGACGGCTTCGACCGCTTCGAGGACATCGTCGCGGTCGACCCGCTGCGCGTCTCGATCGACGTCGGCGCGGCCGGGCTGAACGGGCACGCGGTGCGCGAGCGGCTCGAGCACGAGGGGGTCTCCTTCGAGATCTCGACCGACTCGGCCGTCGTCGCCGTGCTCGGCGCGGGGGCCGTGCCCGACATCGGCCGCATCGTCGAGGCACTGCACGCGATCCCGGCCGTCGAGCCGGCCGCCGGCGAGGCCCTCGTCGCCCGCGCCGGTGCGCTCGCGCTGCCCGCGCCGGGGCCGCTCGTCATGCGCCCCCGCGACGCGTTCCTCGCGCCGGGCGAGGCCGTGCCGATCGAACAGGCCGTCGGCCGGGTGTCGACCGACTCGCTCGCGGCGTACCCGCCCGGCATCCCGAACGTGCTGCCCGGCGAGCGCATCACCGCCGAGGTGGTCGCGTTTCTGCGCCGCATCGCGGCCATGCCCGGCGGGCACGTGCGCGGCGCGGCCGACCCGGCGCTCTCGGTGCTGCGCGTGGTGCGCGCCGATCACGGGCAGCCCGACACCGCCGACGTCGACGCCGCCGCGGCGCTCGACGCCGCTCGGGAGCTCGCCCTCAGCTGAGGTCGAGCCGCATGATGACGCGCGGATGCCCCGACAGCACCGACTGCGTATCGGACGCCTTCTCGAAACCGGCCGCCTCGAACACCGCCCGGGTGCCGACGTAGGCCATGGTCAGGTCGACCTTCTCGCCCCGGTTGTCGACCGGGTAGCCCTCGATCGCGGGCGCACCGCGCTCGCGCGCGAACTCGACGGCCCCGGTGAGCAGGTGGTGCACGAGGCCCTGCTTGCGGTGGCCGGGGCGCACCCGGAAGCACCACACCGACCACACGTCGAGCTCGTCGACGTGCGGGATGCGCCGGTTCTTCGCGAAGCTCGTGTCGGCGCGCGGGTGCACGGCAGCCCAGCCGACCGGCTCATCGCCATCGTACGCGAGCACGCCGGGCGGCGGGTCTTGCGCGCAGAGCTCGCGCACCCTGGCGGATCGGGCCGGCTCCTTCAGCGACACGTTCTCTTTCGAGGACAGCAGGCGGTAGCTCAGGCAGAAGCACACGTTCGACGTCGGCTTCTTCGGCCCGATAACGGCGGCGACGTCGTCGAAGACGTCGGCCGGGCGAACTTCGATCCCCATGCGCAGAGTCTGGCATCCGCCGCCGACAACGCGGGCGCACCGGCGCTAGGGCAGCTCGCGGGTGTCGCCGGGGCCGAGCACCATGCGCCAGAGCCACTCGGCGGCGACGTCGACGTCGGGCAGCGGGTCGAGCTCGAGCCAGGCGGTGATGACGCCCACGATCGAGCCGGCGAGGCCGCCGGCGGCGACCTCGATGGGCATCTCGTCGAAGGCGTGCGAGTGGGTGCGGGCGACGCCCTCGCGCACGAGGGCGGCGACCCGGCCCCGGAGCCGGGCGACGACGAGCGCGGAGCCGCGCGGGCCGAGCGCCCGCCGGTAGAGCTCGGCGTGGTCGGCGAAGTGGGCGAGGAAGTGCGCCATGCCATCCGGCGGCCGACCGGTCGGCACGAGCTCCAGCTCGGGGGCGCTCGCGCCGGCGGCGTCGGCCGCGGCGTCGAGGGCGTCGGCGAGCAGCTCGTCGCGGTCGCCGTAGTGCTGGTAGAAGCTGCTGCGGTTGACGCCGGCTCGTTCGGCGATGAGGCTGACGCTCAGTTCGTCGAACGGCCGCTCGCGGGCGAGTTCGAGCAGCGCGCCCTGCAGCGCCCGCCTGGTCCGTTCGACTCGTGCATCCACCGTGCGATTCTGCCAGCTCGACGGCGCGAGAGCTGGGAGATTTCCGACATTCGTCGGTTTTCCCACAAATGTCGGATATTCTGAACGAGACGCGAGATCACGCGCCTGGGACCGAAGAAGGAGACCCCGATGTCGCACCACCCCCTGACCGCGAACAGCTCGATCGAGCAGTGGCTCGAGCACCCGGAGGGCGGCCCCCTCGTGCGCGGGCTGCTCGCCGCGAGCGGCGCCTCGGAGGAGACGCTCGCCCCGATCAAGGGGCTCCCGCTGCAGCAGCTCGTCGCCCTGAGCCAGGGCCAGCTTCCGCAGTCTGTGATCGACGACCTCGTGCTGAAGGCGAACGGCGGCGTCATGCCCGATGGCGACGCCGAGGCATCCGGCTGGCAGGAGCGCGTGACGCCCGGCCGCTTCGACGGCCGCACCATCGTCGTGACCGGCGCGGCGTCCGGCATCGGCCGGGCCACCGCCTCGCGTATCGTGCGCGAGGGCGGCCGGGTCGTCGCCGTCGACATCTCCGCCGAGCGGCTCGCGGAGTTCGCGGCCTCCGCTCCCGAGGGGCAGGTCGTCGCGGTCGCCGCCGACGTCACGAAGCAGGACGACATCGACCGCGTCGTCGCCGCCGCGGGCGGCCGCATCGACGGCCTCGCCAACGTCGCCGGTGTGAACGACGACTTCTCGCCGCTCGCCGAGACGAGCGACGCGATCTGGGACCGCGTCATCGGCATCAACCTCACGGGCGTCTTCAAGCTCACCCGTGCGGTGCTGCCCGGCATGGTCGAGGCCGGCCGCGGTTCGGTCGTGAACGTCGCGAGCGAGGCCGGCATCCGCGGCAACGCCTCGGGCAACGCCTACACGGTCTCGAAGCACGGCGTCGTGGGCCTCACCCGCAGCGCCGCCTTCATGTACGGGCCGCAGGGCATCCGCGTGAACGCCGTCGCCCCGGGCGGCGTCGCCACCGGCATCCCGTTCCCGCCGCACGTCTCGGAGGCCGGGCAGGCCCGACTCAGCCCGTTCCAGCAGCAGATCCCGACGATCGCGACGGCGGAGCAGCTCGCCGCCTCGATCACCTTCCTGCTGAGCGACGACGGCGTCAACATCAACGGCGCCGTGCTGCCGAGCGACGGCGGCTGGTCGGTGCAGTAGGCCGGGCCACCCCGTTCGCTCCCGCGACGCGCCGGTCGGCTGCCAGCATGTGAGGCGTGACCCGTCGACCGCGCACCGACCCTGACGCCGCCGTCCTGGACCGGCGGCCGCCGCTCTCGCGCCGCGCACGGCGCTGGACCCTCGCCGCACTCATCGCCGCCTTCGTGATCGTCGCGGTCACCGGCCTCACCTCGGCGACCCCGTGGCCCGCGGCGATGCTCATCCGCTCGGTGTTCGAGCAGGGCGGCACGGCCACCGCGCAGGAGATGCTCGAGTACGGGCCCGAGCCCGCCGGCCCGGTGGATGCACGGCTCGACCAGGCGACGGACGTCGCGGGCGGGCCGGGCACCGGCTTCGACGTGTTCACCCCGGCCGGCGCGAGCGGCGCGCACCCCACGGTCGTCTGGATCCACGGCGGCGCGTGGATCTCGGGCTCGAAGGAGAACGTCGCCCCCTACCTCAGCCTCATCGCGAGCCACGGCTACACCGCGATCGGCGTCGACTACACCGTCGCCCCCGAAGCCACCTACCCGACCGCGGTGAACCAGCTGAACGACACCCTCGGCTACCTGCTCGAGCACGCCGAGGAGTACGGCGTCGACCCCGACCACCTCGTGCTCGCGGGCGACTCGGCCGGCGCGCAGCTCGCGAGCCAGCTCGCCGTGCTCACCACCAACCAGAAGTACGCGCACCTCCTCGGCATCGAGCCCGCGCTGCAGCCGGAGCAGCTCTCGGCGCTCGTGCTGAACTGCGGCGTCTACGACCTGCCCGCGATGGCCGAGCTGAACGGCATCGGGCAGTGGGGGCTCAAGGTCGCACTGTGGGCCTACACGGGCACGAAGAACTGGTCGAGCGACTACGCGGGCAGCACGATGTCGACCATCGAGTTCGTCACGGAGGAGCTGCCGCCCACCTTCATCAGCGGCGGCAACGGCGACGCGCTCACCTGGATCGAGTCGATCCCGATGTCGAACGCCCTGCACGACGCCGGTGTCGAGACGACCGAGCTGTTCTGGCCGGCCGACCACGAGCCGCAGCTGCCGCACGAGTACCAGTTCCACTTCAAACTCGACGAGGCGCAGGAGGCCTTCGTGCAGACGATCGACTTCCTCGACCGCTACGCCGACCGCTGAGCCGGTCGGGCCGCCTGGCCGGGCACCGGAGTACACTCGACTCCGTGCTTCGATCCGTCTGCATCCAGGAGGTCTCCGGCGCCCCACGCGCCGCGATCAGGTGACCCCGCCCCCGGTTCCTCCGCGCGCGAGCAGGAGGGGCCGCGGTTCGGCGCGCCCGCGCGCCGAGGTCATCGCTTCCTCCGGCCGCCCGTCTCCGGGCGCCACGCAGACAAAGGTCACTTCACCATGCATTCCCTGAACGACGCGCAGATCCGCGCCTCCTTCGTCAACGCCAGCGTGCGCGAACGCGCCGCCCTCACCCTGCCGCCCGGCTTCGCCGAGCTCGACTGGGATCGCCTCGACTTCCTCGGCTGGCGCGATCCCAAGCTCCCGCTCGTCGCGTACGCGGTCGTCCCGGGCGAGCAGGGACCCGTCGGCATCATGCTGCGCCGAGCCGAGGGGCGCCTGCGCTCCCGGCCGCAGTGCGCGTGGTGCGAGGACGTGCACCTGCCGAACGACGTGCTCTTCTACGTCGCGAAGCGGGGCGGCCAGGCGGGCCGCCGCGGCGACACCGTCGGCACGCTCGTCTGCGCCGACTTCCAGTGCTCGAAGAACGTGCGGAAGCGGCCGCCGGTCGCCTACCTCGGCTTCGACGTGGAGGCCGCACGCGAGCGCCGCATCGAGGCGCTGCGCGAGAACGTCGCGGGCTTCGTCCGCGCGGTCACGGCGGACTGAGCGCGGGCGGGACCCGGTGGATGCCTCGATGCGTGGCATCGTGGGAGGGTGACGCTCACCACCATCGAGGCATCCGGGTCCCGCTACGCGCTGCGCCGTGCCGAGCGCGACGACGTCGAGGCGATCCTCGAGCTGCTCGCCGGCGACGTGCTGCGCCGGGAGGAGTCGCGCAGCGACGCCGCCGCCGCGCGGCGCGCGTTCGAGGTCATCGACGCGGATGCCTCGCAGCTGCTCGTCGTGGTCGAGGGGCCGGGCGGCGCGATCGTGGGCACGATGCAGCTGACGTTCATCCCGGGCCTGTCGCGCGGCGGGGCGACCCGCATGCAGATCGAGGCGGTGCGCGTCGCTGAGACGCTGCGCGGCGGCGGCATCGGCGCGGCGATGATCGAGTGGGCGATCGGGCACGCCCGCGAGCGCGGCGCCCGGCTCGTGCAGCTGACGAGCGACGCGCGCCGCGACGCCGCGCACCGCTTCTACGAGCGGCTGGGTTTCGAGGCATCCCACGTCGGGTTCAAGCTCGCCCTCTGAGCGGCGACGCACGGCGAAACCGCTCTTGCATGCCGCGGGATCGAGGACTAGCCTCTGCCTAACTAATGATCGTTAGGCAGGCCATGACCAGAGCGCAGATCCTCTCCGAAGCCCGTGCGGTGTTCGGGCGACGAGGCTACGCCGAGGCGAGCCTGCGCGAGATCGCCGGGGCCGTCGGAATCAAGACGCCCTCCCTGTACGCGCACTTCCCCAGCAAGGAGGCGCTGTACGAGGCGGTCTACGCCGAGGTCGTCGTCGAGCACACCGCGTTCTTCGACGAGCTCGTGCAGCGAAGCGGCGCACTGCCGCCCCTGGAGCGGCTGCGCCACTTCCTCGGCGGCATCGAGTCGTACTACCGCGACCGACCCGACCTCGCCGAGTTCAGCCTGCGCGCCGCGCTCGCCGAATACGGCCCAGACGGGCAGGCGCTGCGGCAGATCTTCCTCGACACCGAGTCCGAGCTCGCCGCCGCCGTGCGCCGGGCCTACGACGACGGCGTCGCGGCGGGCAGCTTCGCCCCGGGCGACCCCGAGGGATTCACCGCCCTCGTCTTCGTCATCATGGACGGCCTGTTCCTGCAGCTCACGCACTACGCGCCCGAGGTGTACCGCGAGCGATTCGAGCACGCCTGGCGGCAGCTCGCCGCCGCGCTCTCCACCTGACCGGCATCCCCCCTCCCGACTTGCCCGACTTTCATGAAAGTTGGGCAAGTCCGACTCTCGCTTCCGAAAGAACCCCCATGGACTCGACCGACTACGAGCACGGAACCGTGCCCGCCGACCAGCGCAAGAGCTGGATCTCCATCGCCGCCGTCTGGATCGCCATCGGCATCGACCTCTCCGGCGCCTTCCTCGGCATCGCCCTCGCCTCGGGCATGGCCTTCTGGCCCGCCATCCTCGCGACCGTCACCGGCTCCCTGCTGCTCGGCCTGCTCGCGATGGCGTGCGCCTACGTCGGCGCCGCGACCGGGCTGTCCACCGCGATGATCTCGCGCGCCGTGTTCGGCAAGATCGGCGGAGCGGTGCTCGCCCTGGCCCTCGCGATCAGCCTGCTCGGCTGGTTCGCGGTGCAGGCGGGCTTCTTCGGCGCGAACGCGCAGATCGCCTTCACCGAGCTCACCGGGCTCGAGCTGCCCGTGCAGCTGTTCACGGCGATCGGCGGCGTGCTCATGGTGCTCACCGCCCTCTGGGGGTACCGCTCGATCTCGCGGCTCAGCACGCTCGCCGTGCCGCTGCTGCTCATCCTGCTCGTCGTGGGCGTCATCGTCGCCTTCGCCGTGCACGGCGCGAGCGGCCTCGACGCACCGGTCGAGGCGACCATCACCTTCGGCGGCGCGGTCTCGCTCGTCATGGGCATCTTCATCCTCGGCGTCGTGTCGGCCCCCGACATGGCGCGCTGGGCGAAGACGCCGAAGCAGGCGATGGCGGCCGGCTTCGTCGGCTTCTTCTTCGGCAACTCGATCATCATCGTCGTCGCGATCCTGCTCGCCCGCGTGATGAACCAGTCCGAGCTCATGACCATCTACTTCGCCCTCGGGCTGGGCGTCGTCGCGGTCGTCGTGCTGATCCTCGCGCAGTGGACGACGAACACGACGAACATCTACTCCGCGGCCCTGAGCTTCGCCTCGATCAACGGGCGGCTCAACCGGCGCACGCTGACGATCATCGGCGGGGCGATCGGCATCGTCATCGCCGTCGCGGGCGCCGCGGACTTCTTCGTGCCGTTCATCCTCGCGATCGGCGTCGTCATCGCACCGTACGGCGGCGTCTACCTCGCCGCGTACCTCACCGGCCGGCGCAGCCCCCGCTGGAGCGCGGGCGCGGCGGTGCCCACGGTCGACGGCTGGGCGATCGCGGCGTGGGCGGTCGGCATCCTCGTCGCGCTCGCGACGACGAACCCCGCCGACGGCCTCGGCCTCGGCTGGTTCAGTCTCACCACGATCTCGGCGCTCGACGGCCTCATCGTCGGCTTCGTGGTCTACCTCGCGCTGCTGCCGCTGCGACGGCGCGAACTGCCGGAGCAGGTCGAGTCTGCTGCGAGCGCCGCCACCGGGGCCGCCGCCGGTGCCGGCCTGGACCCCGAGGAGGCCCGCGCATGAGCGAGCGGCTCATCACCGAGTCCGACATCGACGAGATCGCCCTCGGCGCGGCCGTGCTCGGCACGGGCGGCGGCGGCGACCCGCACGTCGGCTCGCTCATCGCGAAGCGGCTCATCCGCCTGCACGGACCGGTGCGCCTCATCGACGTCGACGCCCTCGAAGACCGTGACTTCGTGGTGCCGATCGGCGGTATCGGCGCCCCGTCCGTGAGCGTCGAGCGCATCCAGGCCGAGTCCGAGCTGCTCGCCGCGCTCGAGGCGATCGAGGGCGCGGTGCGCCGCGTGCCGACGGCGATCATGCCGATCGAGGTCGGCGGCGGCAACTCGATGCTGCCGATCGCGGCGGCCGCGCTCGCGGGCCTCCCCGTCGTCGACGGCGACGCGATGGGCCGGGCCTTCCCCGAGGCGCAGATGGTGACGTTCCACCTCGCCGGCTACGGCCCGGGCGCGACGGTGCTCGTCGACCACCGCGGCAACGAGGTCGTCAGCCGGCCCGTCGACGGCGCCTGGTCCGAGCGGCTCGCCCGCGCCGCGACCGTCGAGATGGGCGGTGCGGCCACGATGATCGACTACGCCTACGGCGGCGAGGTGGTGCGCGAGTGCGCCATCCCCGCGACGCTCACGCAGGCGCAGCGGATCGGCCGCATCCTGCTGGGGCGGGATGCCTCGGGCGCCGAACTGCGCGACGACGAGAAGATCGACGCGCTCTGCGCCGAACTCGACGCCGTGCGGCTGTTCGACGGCAAGGTCGCCGACCTGCAGCGCGAGGTCGTCGGCGGCTTCACCCGCGGCGCGGCCGAGCTCGACGGCGTCGGCGAGGACCGCGGCCGCGGCTTCCGCCTCGACTTCCAGAACGAGATGCTGCTCGCCCGCCGCGACGGCGAGCTCGCCGCGGTCACGCCCGACCTGATCGCCGTGCTCGACCTCGCGACCGGCCTGCCGATCACGACCGAGGCGCTGCGCTACGGCGCGCGCGTCACGGTCATCGCCATGCCCTGCCACGAGAAGTGGCGCACCGAGGCCGGCCTCGCGACCGCGGGTCCCGCGCACTTCGGCTACGACGTCGACTGGATTCCCGTCGAGGAACTCGCCCGGCAGCGGCGCGAGCGGAAGGAGGCGGCGTGATGACCGCAGCGCAGGGCTATCGCATCGGCATCGACGTCGGCGGCACGAACACCGACGCGGTCGTGCTCGACGGCCGGCTCGACGTCGTCGCCTCCGTGAAGCGGCCGACCACCGCCGACACCGGTGACGGCGTCGCCGCCGCGATCGACGCGGTGCTGGATGCCGCCGGCATCGACCCGGCGCTCGTCACGCACGCCATGCTCGGCACGACGCACTGCACGAACGCCATCGTCGAGCGCCGCGGCCTCGGCCGGGTCGGCATCCTCCGGCTCGGCGCGCCGGCCACGACCGCCGTGCCGCCGCTCGAAGGCTGGCCCGAGGATCTGCGCCGGGCGATCGGCGAGCACGCCCACCTCGTCGCGGGCGGCTACGAGGTCGACGGGCGACTGCTCGCCCCGCTCGACGAGGACGCCGTGCGCCAGGCCTGCCGCAGCATGCGCGGAGAGGTCGATGCGGTCGCCGTCGTCGGTGTCTTCTCGCCGGTCGACGAGCGGCAGGAGGAGCGGGTCGCCGCGATCGTGGCCGAGGAGCTCGGCGTGCCGGTCTCGCGCTCGGCCCGCATCGGCTCGCTCGGACTGCTCGAGCGGGAGAACGCGACCGTGCTGAACGCGGCGCTGATGCGCACGCTCACGCAGATGGCGGAGGGCTTCGTCGGGGCGCTGCGGGCCCGCGGCATCGAGGCGACGCCGTACTTCGGGCAGAACGACGGCACGCTCATGCAGCTCGAGTACGCGCTCGAGTTCCCGGTGCTCACGATCGGCTGCGGCCCGACGAACTCGATCCGCGGCGCGGCGCACCTCTCGGGGGCGAGCGACGCCCTCGTCGTCGACATCGGCGGCACCACGACCGACATCGGCGTGCTCGTCGGCGGGTTCCCCCGGCAGTCGGCGCACGCGGTCGAGATCGGCGGCATCCGCACGAACTTCCGCATGCCCGATGTGCTGTCCGTCGGCCTCGGCGGCGGCACGATCGTGCGCCCGCAGGGTGACGGCGTCACCGTCGGACCCGACAGCGTCGGCTACCGTCTGCCGCAGGAGGGCCTCGCGTTCGGCGGTGGCACGCTCACCGCGACCGATGTGGCGCTCGCGGTGGGCGGTGCGACGATCGACGGGCTCACCGCCCCCGAGCTGGATGGCGCGACCGGGGCGGCCGCCTGGGCCGGCATCCGCGAACTGCTCGAGGACTCGATCGACCGGATGAAGCCGAACGCCGCGCCGGTGCCCGTCATCCTCGTGGGCGGGGGCAGCATCATCGCGCCCGACGAGCTCGACGGGGTCGCGGAGCTGATCCGCCCCGAGCACTTCGGTGCGGCCAACGCGGTGGGCGCCGCGCTCGGCGAGATCGCCGGACAGGTCGAGAAGATCTACCGGCTCGAGGGCACCGACCGCCGGGCGTCGCGGGAGGATGCCTCGCGAGAGGCCGCCGAGCGCGCCCGCCTGGCGGGCGCCGACCCGGCGACGATCGAGCTCGTCGCGGTGGAGGAGCTGCCGGTGGCGTACCTCGACGGGCAAGCCGTGCTCATCCGGGCGCGGGCGGTCGGGCGGCTCGCAGCCTGAGCGGCGCTGCGCCTCGGCCCGCCTCCGCGGTCGTGCTCCTGATGGGATGGTATCAAGGTGATACCATCCCATCAGGAGGTTTTCTCATGGCTATGACGCTCCGCCTCGACGAGCAGCACGACGCGTTGCTCGAGGCGCTCGCCGCCCGCTTCGGGCGCTCGAAGACCGACGTCGTGCAGTTCGCCCTCGACGAGCTCGCGGTGCGGGCCGACAAGACCGAACGCACGCTGGCCGCGTTCGAGCGGGTCCGGACTCGCGACCGGGCGCTCCTCGACCGCCTCGCCCGATGACGGAGTACCTCGACCCCGCGGACGTCGAGGCACTGCTCGAGGCGGAGGGCTTTCACTTCAAGGATGGGACCCGCGGGCGCAATCTGCTGCTGTCGGCGCTCGCTGCGCCGTTGCCCGTCTTCGGCGAAGAGGTGCATCCGAGCCTCGAGGAGAAGGCGGCCGCCCTGCTCATCGCCGTCGTCCGCGACCACGCCCTCGCCGACGGCAACAAGCGCCTCTCTTGGTTCGTCACGGTGGCCTTCCTCGAGTTGAACAGGATGGACCTCGTGCCGGGGCCGGTGGAGGAGACCGCGCAGTTCATCGAGGAGGTCGCCGACGGGGCGATCGGCCTTGACGCGGCGACCGCCTGGATCACCGCGCGGCTGCGCCCGCTCGCCTGAGCGGCGGTGCGCCTCAGGCCGCAGGAACCGCGGCGATCGCGTCGATCTCGACGAGGGCGCCGGGCCGGGCCGGGGCGACGCTGAGCACGGTGACCGCGGTGCGGTGGTCGCCCCAGACTTCGCGGGTCGCGGCGTAGGCGTCGGAGGGGTCGATGCCGGGCGCGAGGTGGATCGTGAGCTTCACCACGTGCTCGGCGTCGGTGCCGCCCTCGGCGAGCACGGCGAGCACGTTGCGCAGCGCCTGCTCGGTCTGGGCGCGGAGGCCCTTCAGCAGGGCCCCCTCGGCGTCGGTGCCGTTCTGGCCGCCGACGTAGAGCACGGGACCGGCCGGCGCGAGCATTCCCTGCGCGAACGCCGGACTGCGGAAGAGCTGGGGCGGATCGATCTGCGTGGGCTTCGTCATGCCCCGATTCTGCCGCGCACCGCCGACATCCGACCGCGCCGCCGACCGCGCCGGAGACCGCGGCGCGGACGAGGCATCCGTCCGTCGGTGACGCGTCCCGGCTCTGGCCTTGCCGATCCGATCGGCCTAGCGTCGGAGTATGAGCGAACAGGTCGACGGACGGAACCCGACCAGGCATCTGAGTGACGAGGAGTGCTGGCAGCGGCTGCGCGAGGCGCCGTACGGCCGCGTCGCGCTCGCGGTCGCAGGGGAGGTCGACATCTTCCCGGTGAACCACAAGATCGACGGCACCTCGATCGTCTTCCGCACCGCGCCGGGCACGAAGCTGCTCGAGCTCACGATCCGCGACCACGTCGCGTTCCAGGTCGACGGCTTCACCGAGCGCGAGGCGTTCAGCGTGGTCGCGAAGGGCACGGCGCGGGAGTTCGACCGGCAGGGCGAGGTGGCCGCGGCCGAGCGGCTCGGCATCGAGCCCTGGGCGCCCGAGCAGAAGGACCGCTGGGTGCGCATCGACGTCACCGAGCTGCACGGCCGCTGGTTCGAGCGCCGCGCGCAGTAGCCGGTCCGCGACCGGCTAGACCGGCCCGAGCTCCGGGCCGTGCGTGTCCATCAGGTGGCCGCGGAGCGCCGCGGCGAAGCCGGCCGGGTCGTCGGCGCGCAGCCGCTCGACCAGGGCGCGATGCTCGGCGATCGTCTCCTCGACCCGCTCGAACAGGGTCTCCCGGTGCGCGCTGAGCAGCAGTCGCTGCCGATCGGTCAGCCGGTCGGCTATCTCGGCGAGCACCGCGTTGCCCGCCGCCTCCACGAAGGAGCGGTGGAACGCGATCGTGAGCGTCACGAAGCCGTCGAGGTCGCGCGCGAGGAGCGCCTCCCGCTGGGCGTCGAGCTGCGGCTCGAGCCGGCCGGCGAGCGCTCGGCGCACCTCGGTCGAGGCCCGCTGCACGCCCATCGCCTCGAGGATCAGCCGGGCATCGGCGAGCTCGGCGATCTCGCGGTCGCTGAGCTGGCGGACGAGCGCGCCGCGCTTCGGGTAGATGGTGATCCACCCCTCGTCCTGCAGCCGGGTGAGCGCCGAGCGCACGGGCGTGCGGCTCATGCCGAGCCCCTGGGCGAGCTCGTTCTCGCTCAGCATCTCGCCGGGGCGGTGGCTGCCGTCGAGGATCGCCGCGCGGATGGCGGTGTGCGCGCGGAGCGCGGCGCTGTCGGGCGTGGGCACCCGCCTATCATCGCGCGCGGCGGGGCTCACTGCATCCGTCCGCGCCGCGAGCGTCACGCGCCGCTCCGCTCGTCGCCGGCTGCGTCTGAGCCGGACGCGTCGCGCTCCGAAGCACCCTGGCGCCGCGCCCGCCGGTGCAGCAGCCAGGCGGCGAGCAGCACCGCGAGCGCGACGCCCGCGACCGCGAGGTCGGGCACGGCCGAGGTGAGCCGGAGCGCGGATGCCTCGAGCTCGAACTGCGCGGTCGCACCGAGCACCCCGCCGAGGGCCGCGGTGCCGTCGGTGACGAGCAGCAGCACGCCGATGCCGATGCCGAGGAGACCCGCGACGATCTGCGTCCAGGTGTTCGTCCACCGGCCGATGCGCACGGTGCGCGGGCGCACGAGCCGGCGCACCCACGCGGAGCGCGACCAGGCGAACGCGAGCACGAACAGCGGCACCGTCATGCCGAACGCGAACACCGCGAGCGCGACGCCGCCCTGCAGCGGACTGCCGCCGAGCGCCGCGAGCGCGAGCACCGAGCCGAGCACCGGCCCCGCGCACACCCCGGCGAGCCCGTAGACCGTGCCGAGCAGGTACACCGAGGCGATCGATCCGACGTCGCCGGGCTGCTCACGGGTGAACGCGGGCAGCGGGATGCCGAGCAGCTGCACGAGCCCCAGCACGATCACGACGACCGCGGCGATCGTCACGAGCAGCACCCGGTTGGCGCTCACGAACGCGCCGACGGTGCCGGCGAGCACCCCGATCGGCACGAGCGTCGTGATCAGCCCGAGGTAGAAGACGCCCGTGCGGGCCATCAGCCGGCCCGGCGTGGTGAAGGCGTAGGCGAAGAACGCGGGCAGCAGCATCACCGAGCAGGGGCTCAGCAGCGTCAGGATGCCGCCGACGAGCGCGCCCGCGAGGCCGAGCTCCACGGTCAGCGCGCCTGCTCGGCCCCGGGGGCGTCGACGCCGGCCTCGGCGAGCCGGGCGTCGAGAAACTCGCGGAACGCGTCGACCGGCTGCGCGCCCGCCATCGCCTGCGTGCCGACGACGAAGAAGGGCACGCTCGAGACGCCGAGCGCCTGCGCGTCGGCGGTGCTCTTCGTCACCGCGTCGCGCAGCTCTGGCCGGTCGAGGTCGGCCTCGAAGCGGGCGAGGTCCGGGACGCCCGCGGCCTCGGCGAAGCCGAGCAGCTTCTCGCGCGGCATGTCGGGGTGGCCCGACTCGGGCGCCGCGGCGTAGAGGGCGGCGAGGTACTCGGGGAAGCGCCCCTGCTCGCCGGCGGCACGGGCCGCCACGGCCGCGTCGACGGACTCGTCGCCGAAGAACGCGACGTCGCGGAACTCGTAGCGCACGAGCCCGGCGTCGACGTACTCGTCGAGGATGACGGGCATCGTGTCGTTCGTGAACACCGCGCAGAACGGGCAGCGGAAGTCGGCCCACTCGACGAGCACGATGGGCGCGTCGACGCTGCCGATGGCGAAGGGGTCGTCGGGGTCGCGCTTGGCGATGGCCGGGTTCTCGGGGTTCTCGTTCGCGGCGGGTGCGCCGGTCGCGGGCGCATGGCTGCCGGCCGGGTCGCCGTTCGCGGTGGCGCCGCCCGTCGCGCCGGGCAGGGCCTGCGCGAGGACGACGACCGCGAGGAACGCTGCGAGCGCGCCGAGCACGACGTTCAGGATGCGGGAGCGGCGCAGTCGCCGTTCGAGCCCCGCGGCGTGCGCGGTGGCGTGGCCGGGGCCGGTCGCTGGTGCGGTCGGCTCGGCAGCGGGCCGGGCGGGCTTCTCAGGCGGCGTCTTGGACATCGCGCCCAGGATACAACTTGTATCCAAGTGTGGGATGCACGGCGGCTGGGAGTGACGGCGACGGCCCACCGCGTCCTCAGGCCTCGAGCTCGACGGGAGCGACCGTGCCCCAGCCGTCGATGCCCGCGATATACCCGGGGATCGGGCTCCGTCCGCGGGCCGCCCGCGCCCAGATCTCCTCGAGCCAGCCGCTCGCCGCGTCGACGATGACGTCGCGCACCTCGAAGCCGGCCCGGCCGGGGGCGAACATCGGCACGGGCGGCGTCGGGCCCTGCGCGCCGTGCCGCACCTCGAAGAGGGTGCGGTCGGCCTCGATCGCGCGGTTCAGCACGTACGCGTCGGGGCCCTCGAGCGTGGCGACGATCGAGAAGCCGCCCTCGCCGTCCTGATCGGGGAAAACGAGCAGCTGCAGCTCCTGCGCGGTCTCCGGCGCGGCGGCGACAATGCGTTCGAGCTTCGCGGCGGCGGCGTCGGCGACCCGGTCGAGCTGGGTGCGGAGGGCGGCGGCGTACGCGGAGGCATCCATCCGCCCAGGCTATCCGCAGGCGCGCCGCCCGCCGCCCGCCGCCCGCCCACCCCTCCCGCCCCTCCCGCCCCCACCCACCCCAGCCCAAGGGGTCAATTTGCGACATCGGCACGGGTGCATGGCGGAGCGGATGTCGGAATGCGACCCCCTCGCGGGTTGAGCGGGGAGCGGGAAGCGGGAAGCAGGAGCGGGAGCGGGGAGCGGGGAGCAGGAGCGGGGAGCGGGGACCAGGCCCGCGGGGAGCGGGGACCAGGCCCGCGGGGCGTGCGCTCAGGCCTGCTCGAGCTCCGCGATCACGATCTTCTTCTGCGCCATCATCACCTGCACCTGGGCCGGTCGCTGCATCAGCTCGGACATGTTCGCCGGGATGATCTGCCAGCTCACGCCGAAGCGGTCCTTGCACCAGCCGCACTGCTCCGACTCGGGCACGTGCGAGAGCGCCGCCCAATAGCGGTCGATCTCGGCCTGGTCGGCGCAGGAGACGACGAAGGAGATCGACTCGTTGAAGGTGAACAGCGGGCCGCCGTCGAGGCAGACGAAGTCGATGCCGTTCAGGGTGAAGCTGCCGTTGATGACCTTGCCGCCCATGCCGGCGAAGTGCTCGTCGAGCGACTCGTCGGGGTAGGCCTCGATCGAGTTGATCCGCGAGTCCGGGAACACCCCGACGTAGTACTCCATCGCCTCGCGCGCCTGGTCGTTGAACCAGAGGCAGGGCTGGATCGCTGCGAGTGCGGCCATGACGGTCTCCCTTGATCGAGTGGGGCGTGTTCGCGTCGGGCACAGGCTACGCCGCCCGCGCGCCGACCGGTAGCGCTCAGCCGCCCGACTGCATCGGCGAGACGTCGATGTCGACATTGCCGAAGGTGAAGGGGATCCAGAACTGCTCGCCGCCGTCCCAGGCGTCGAGCGGGATCGACATGAAGGACACGAGCGTCAGCGCCAGCCAGGCGGCGGTGACGGCGACGATGAGGATGACGGCGCGGTCGAGGGTGCGCAGGGCGGATGCCTCGTCGGCCGCGCGCCGGAGCACGAGTGTGATGGCGATGAGCGCGATGGCCGCGATGGCGACGTAGACGACGGGGCTCGGTCGCAGCACGAGGTCGACGCAGAGCGGCACGGCGGTCGTCGCGCGCCCGTCCCCGTCGAGGTAGCCGCCGTCGCCGGTGATCCCGCCGCGGCAGAGGCCCTTCGAGGCGACGCTCAGGCCGGTGTAGACGAGCGCGGTGCCGAGCCCCCAGAGCAGCAGGCGTCGGATGCGCCGGATGATCGTCGCGCCGGGCAGGGTGGAGAGTCGTGCGTCGGGGGAGTGGTGCAGCGTGTCTCGCATGGCGGCCTCCCGGCTCGTCGGTGAGGACATGCTGGCACGGCCCGGGGCTTCCGGGCTAGAGGCGGTTCAGCCCTGCGCGCAGCCGCAGGAGGCGCGCACGATCAGCTCGTGGCCTGCGAGCTCGCGCACGCGGGTGAAGTCGGCGCCGTCGGCGGGTTCGGCGGCGGCCTCGGCGACGAGGTCGATGGCGCGGGCCGCGATCGCCCGGATCGGCTGGCGCACGGTGGTGAGCGGGGGCACCGCGTACTCGGAGTGCTCAGTGCCGTCGAAACCGATGACGGCGAGGTCCTGCGGCACGCGCAGGCCCAGCAGGTAGGCAGCGTGCAGCACGCCGTAAGCCTGTTCGTCGGTGGCGCAGGTGATGGCGCGCGGGCGGTCGGGCTCGGCGAGCCAGCGCAGGGAGACGGCCGAGGCATCCGCTCGGGAGGTGCCGCTGTTGCGCTCGTCGTGTCGCAGCGGTCGTTCCGCCTCGGCCATGGCGGCGAGGAAGCCGCGGCGGTGCTGGCCGGCGCCGACGGAGTGCGCCGGTCCGTTCAGGAGGCCGATTGAGTCGAAGTCGTGGGCGACGAGGTGGGCGGCGGCGGCGCGGGCGGCGAGTTCGTAGTCGATGGTGAGCGAGGCCGCCGGGGCGTCGTCGCCGATGGGGTGCAGCGCGATCACGGGGATGGAGGCCTGGTCGAACGCCGCGAAGTCGGGTTCGTCGAGCAGCGAGACCATGACGACCGAGTCCACGCGGCGCTCGACGAAGGCGGCGATGTGCCGGCGCTCCCGCTCCGGGTCGAGGCTCGAGTCGCCGATGAGCAGCAGCTCGCCGCGCTCCATCGCCGCGTCCTCGAGGGCGCGGGCGAGTTCGCCGAAGTAGGGGTTCGCGATGTCGGGCACGATGAGCCCGATCGTCGAGGTGCGGCCGAAGCTGAGCGCGCGAGCGAGCGCGTTGGGTCGGTAGTTGAGTTCGGCGGCGGCGGCGAGCACGCGTTCGCGGGTCGCGGGGGAGACGTTGCGTGGGCCGTTGTTGAAGACGTAGCTCACGACGGCCGTCGAGGTGCCGGCGAGTTGGGCGACATCGCGTCCGGTGGCCATCGCGGCTCCCTCCTGCTAAGCGGTTAGACCTGCATGGATGCTAGCAGTGCGGCGCGCCGGCGGGGCGCACCCGGATGCCTCGGCGATGGCGTCTTGCGTCGCTGGAGGCGGTAGCCTAGAGTGCCATCTAACCGCTTCGTCTATCCGCTTAGATCCTGCGCACAGCAGGCGGGATCCCGGCCTCACTCGCCGGCGCGGCGGACGAGCGCGACGATTCCCCCGACGGAAGGTGCACCCAATGAAGCGTTCACGAGCGTTGCTGCTCGCCGGAGTCGCGGCGAGCGCCGTGCTCCTCGCCGGCTGCTCGGCCCCCGCCGACTCCGGCTCGGCCGGCGACGGATCCGGCACGGTCCGGTTCCTCGGCCCGGAGGACCCGGCGACCTTCGCCCCGGTCATCGCGGCGTTCGAGGCCGAGCACCCCGACATCACCATCGACTACACGCAGGTGCCGTTCGACCAGTACTCGAGCACGCTGCAGCAGCGGCTCGGCGCGAAGGACGACACCATCGACGTCTACGCCGTCGACCAGCCGAACCTCTCCCAGCTCGCCGCGCAGGGCTTCCTCGAAGACCTCAGCGACCTCTCCGACGAGGCGAAGGCCGCCACGAGCTCCGCGCAGTTCGAGATCAACCAGTACGACGGCAAGATGTGGGCCCTCTCGGTCTGGAACTCGACGCAGATGCTGTTCTTCAACCGCGACGCCCTCGCCGCGGCCGGCGTCGAGGCGCCCACCGCCGACCCCGCCGCCCGCTGGACGTGGGAGCAGACCGCCGACGCCGGCCGCGCCGCCCAGGCCGCCGGCACCCAGTACGGTCTGCTGCTCGAGCAGGTCGAGGCGTACTACCAGCTGCAGCCCCTCGCCGAGTCGCTCGGCGGCGGCTCGGGCATCACCGGTGACGACATGCTCACCGTCGACGTCACGAACGAGGGATGGCAGCAGGCCATGGCCTGGTACGGCGACACCTTCGAGAGCGGCCTCTCGCCGCGCGGCGTCGGCGGCTTCCAGACCGCGCCCGTCTTCATCGACGGCAACGTCGCCTTCTTCGTCGGCGGCCCGTGGGACGTCGGCCGCTTCGCCTCCGACGCGAGCTTCGACTGGGGCGTCGCCCCGATGCCGTACTTCGAGGGCGGCGAGGTCGCGACCCCGACCGGCTCCTGGTCGTGGGGCGTGAACACCGCGTCGAAGAACAAGGACGCCGCGCGCGAGTTCATCGAGTTCGCCGCGCTCGACCCGGCCGGCGCGCTCGCCACGACCGAGGCGACGACGATCATCCCCTCGAACACCGAGGCCGCCGCGAAGTACCTGCCGGGGCTCGAGGAGCTCGGCGGCGAGCACGCCGCCGGCGTCGCCGACCTCATCACCTACGAGATCGAGGAGACCGCCGTTCCCCGGCCCGTCTCCGTCGGCTACGTGCAGTTCGAGTCGGCGATGAACACCGCCTTCGCGGACATCCGCAACGGCTCCGACCCGGCCGCCCGCCTCGAGCAGGCGACCACGCAGATCCAGGACGCCTGGAAGAAGTTGCGATGACCACTCCCACCACCCGGGCGGGCGCGGACTCCCGCGCCCGCCGGGCGGTGCGGCCGGCGCCGCCGGCCCGCCCCACGCGGCGCGGGCGGCGGCATCCCGCCCTCATCGCCCTCGCGTTCCTCGCCCCCGCGCTCATCGCGCTGCTCGTGCTCCGGCTCGCGCCGGCCGCGGTCGCCCTCTGGGACAGCCTGTTCCGCACGAGCATCCTGGGCGGCACGCAGTTCGTCGCCCTCGGCAACTACTTCGAGCTGTTCGGCAACCCCGACTTCCAGAACGCGCTGCTCGTCACGCTCGTCTTCACCATCCTGATCAACCCGCTGCAGGTCGCGACCGCCTTCCTGCTCGCGGTGCTCTACACCCGCAAGGCGGCCGGCTCCAAGATCTGGCGCTCGCTCGTCATCCTGCCGATCGCCGTGCCGCCCGCCGTCTCCGCGGTCATCTGGAGCGTGATCTACCGGCCCGACGGCCTCGCGAACGCGTTCCTCGACCTGCTCGGCCTGCCCGCGCAGCCGTTCCTCACCTCGCCGCAGCAGGCGCTCGCCTCGATCATGGTGCTGCTGTCGTGGATCGGCGTGGGCTACTGGATGATGTTCCTCATCGCGGGCATCAACGACATCCCGCGCTCCTACTACGAGGCCGCCTCGCTCGACGGCGCCTCCGCGTGGCGGCAGCTGTGGACCATCACCTTCCCGCTCGTGCGCCGCCCGCTCGCCTTCGTGCTCGTCGCCGACACCGTGTCGAACCTGCTCGTCTTCGCGCCGGTGCAGATCCTCACGAAGGGCGGGCCCGAGGGCTCCACGAACCTCCTCATGTACGACATCTTCACCAGGGCGTACACGCTCGGCGACCTGAACACCGCGCAGGCCGAGGTCGTCATCCTCGTGCTCATCACGCTCGTGATCGTCGCCCTGCAGTTCCGCCTGCTCCGGTCGGAGGACTGACATGACCGCATCCCTCGCCCCCTCCCAGGCACCGGCCGGCCGCCGCCGATCGAGCCGGCGCCGCCTCGGCCCCGTCGGCACCTCCGTGCTCGGCGCCGTCATCGGCCTCGCGTTCCTCATCCCGCTGTGGTGGACGGTCGTGAACTCCCTCCGCCCCGGCGACGAGACCTTCCGCTACCTGAACCCACTCGAGTGGCGCACCTTCTTCACGCTCACGCCGACGCTCGACAACTACTTCGCGCTGCTCGACACCGACCTCGGCCGGGCCATCCTGAACTCGCTGTTCATCAGCCTCGTGACCGTCGTCGTCGGGCTCGTGATCTGCGCGACCGCCGCTTACGGGCTGTCGGCGTTCAAGTTCCGCGGGCAGGGGCTCGTGTTCTCGCTGATCATCCTGTCGTTCCTCATCCCGTTCGACGCGATCGCGATCCCGCTCGCCGACATGTTCCGCGACTGGAACCTGCAGAACACGTTCTTCGGGCTGATCCTGCCGGGCCTCGGCAACGGCATGGCGATCTTCCTGCTGCGCACCTTCTTCCTCGCGATCCCCGAGGAGCTCGTCGAGGCGGCCCGCCTCGACGGCCTCGGACCGTGGGGCGTGTTCCGCCGGATCTACCTGCCGCTGTCGGTGCCGGCGCTCATCGGCGCCGGGCTCATGCTGTTCCTGTTCCAGTGGCAGGCGTACGTGTGGCCGCTGCTCATGGGCACCGACCGCGACCACGTCGTCGGACCCGTCGCACTGTCGAACCTGCAGGGGCAGTTCGCCGTCGACTACGGGGTGCTGTTCGCGGCCTCCGTGATCCTCATCCTCATCCCGCTGGCGATCATCATCGGCTTCCAGCGCTACTTCATCCAGTCCGTCTCCACGACCGGGCTCAAGTAGCCGACCCGATCTCCGCACCACTCGCACCTCCCGCACGACCCCGAAAGGAGCACCGCCGATGCGCGCTGCCCACCGAGTCATCCTCGACACCGACCTCGGCTCCGACGTCGACGACGCCATGGCGCTCAGCCAGCTGCTCGGCCTTCCCGCCGTCGAGCTCGTCGGCGTCACCACCGTCTACGGCGACACGCTGCTGCGCGCCCGGATGAGCCGCCGCATCGTCGAGCTCGCGGGCCGCGACGTGCCCGTCTACGCGGGCCGCGCCGAGACCCGCTCGGGCCGCGAGATCTGGTGGGCCGGGCACGAGGGCGCGCTGCTCGAGGACCTCGAGCGCGAGCGCGTCGAGGCGGGCGACGCCGTCGACTTCCTCGTCGAGCAGGTCGTCGCCAACCCGGGCGAGATCGACGTCGTCGCGATCGGGCCGCTCACGAACATCGCCGCCGCGATCGAGGCCGACGAGCGCTTCGCCGGCGCCGTGCGCCACCTCTGGATCATGGGCGGCTCGTTCACCGACGACGAGCCCGAGCACAACCTGCGCAGCGACTCGGCGGCCGCCGAGCTCGTCTTCGGCGCCGGCATCCCGACCACCGTCACCGGACTCGAGGTGACCCGCCGGGTCGAGATCCGCCGCGACCAGCTCGACCGCATCGGGGCGGCGGGTCCGCTCGGCGCGCTCGTCCTCGCCGAGGTCGAGCAGTGGTGGCGCTACTGGAACGTCGAGTGGAACGTGCCGCACGACCCGGTGACCGTGCTCACCCTGACCGAGCCGGGCCTGTTCGAGGTCTCCGAGCCGGGCACCGTCACGATTGAGCGCGACGGCGAGGGCGAGGGACGCAGCGTCTTCACGCCGGGCGGCGGGGCGACGCGCGTGGTGCGCGAGCTGGATGCCGAGGCCGTCGCCGAGCACATCGTCACCGCGATCGTGGCCGCCGGGACCGCCGCGGCCTGAGTCGGCGGGCCGGTGCGCCGTCGGTGCCGGGCTCCGCGGGAGGAGATCGTCACCCAGGGAGGTCGTTCTGCGGCCCGGAGCCCTCCCTCAGTGACGATCTCCTCCGCAGGGGCCGAGGCGTCGGCGCCGCCTCAGTTGATCCAGTAGTAGGAGAACGCCCACTTCTGGTCGTACGAGCGCTTGTGGCAGGCCGTCACGATGCGCGCGCCGAGCCCCCGGTACTGGTTTGAGATGCGTTGGCAGTCGGTCTGGCTGTATCCCGTGATGTAGTACCAGGTCTGCGGTGCGGCGTTCGCGACGGCCGAGCCGCCGAACACCATCGCGAGGCTGACTCCGAGCGCCGCCAAGGTCTTCATTCCACGTGCACGCATCTGCGTTCCTTCCCCCGAGATTCCACCGGGGCGGTCGCCCGCGGCGGCGTGGCCCCAGGCTAGCGACGGCGCGGTCGCCAATGGAATGGGCAGCGCTGCCCATGCCGGAGGGTCAGCCGGCGAGCAGTTCGTCGCGGGCGCGATGACGAGCCGACCAGGCGCGCGCCGCGCTCAGCACGAGGGTGAGCACGGTGGCGATGGCGGCGAGGCCGTTGAGCCAGCCGGGGACGAGGTCGAGCGGCATCGTGAGCTGCTCACCTCGCTCGGCGGCGATGAGGACACCCGACGCGACCGCCGTCGTGAGCCCGATGGCGGCGACGATGATCGCCGCCCTCAGGAACGGATCGATTCGGCGCTCGATCGCGCCGCTGGTGCCGGGCGAGCTCGGCCTCCGAAGACGCAGTCGAGGTGCCGTTCTGCCCGTGAGGGTGAGCCGCGACGCCGCCTCCACATACCAAGCGAGGAGCGCGACGCCGCCCGTACGCTGCGCCCGCTGCTCGGCGACGGCCCGGCTGAGCTGGCGCGAGCCGAGGCGCCAGCGCTCAGCAACGAGGGCATCGGACGTGGTGCCCCGTGGCAGTTCACGACGCTCGACGAGCTGTTCGAGGGTCTGCGTCGGGGCCGCATCGCCCCACCCGGCGGGCGGACTTGCGCCGGCCTTTCGCGCTCGCTCCAGCGTCTGGGCAGCCAGTACGCAGAACCGCCACTCGAACGGCGCGCGAGCGAGCCACGCACGTTCACGGAGGGTAAGCGTGACCAGCATCGGCACCAGGGTGAGCACGAGGACGCCGAACGCGAGCACGAGCCATCCCGTCGAGCGCGACCCGAGGAAGGTCAGCAGAGTCCAGATCGCCTGCGCACCGCCGAGCCCGATGAGGAGCCAAGCGAGCAGGGTCGGAGCGCTCCAGATGCCCAGCCAGGCGTTGTGCGCGATGCGAGCGACAGAGCCGTTCTCCGCCTCGAGCCGCGCATGGCTCGGTCCGACGGCCGCGGGCTTCGGAGTCAATGGAGCCGTGCAGACGCGCCACCACTGTGGCAGGCGCGCCGCCCACATCTCCCAGCGCCCGAGTCGGAACCCTCCGCCCCACGGCGCCATGCCGACCATCACCGTCCACCCCCAGATCAAGGTGAGCAGAAAGATGAGCATCAGCGACGAGAGCCAGTACTGGCTCCAGAGCAGGGCGGGCAGCATCGTTCCACTCTCGGGCACACGCCCGACATGCGCCGCGAGACATCCACAGCCGCGCCGCAGGAACGCAGGACGGCGCGGCGCTCAGCCGAGTTCGGCGGCGATCCGCAGCCAGGGGAGCGAGGCATCCGGTCTCGCTGTGGCGCCGCGAGCGTCGCCGTCGCAGCGCACCACGACCGCCCAGTCGGCGAGGGTGGTGCCGGCGGCCTCGAGCCGGGTGCGCAGCCGACGCACCGCGCGGCGCGAGGGTTCACCCTGCACCGAGACATGCGCCATGTGCGTCTCGACGAGGGCCGCCAGCGGCTCGATGAGCGACTCGGGCCACGTCAGGCGGGCGCCCAGTTCGCGCACCAGCGCGCCGCCGTGCTCTGCGTGACCGAGCGAGGTGATCCGTCCCTCGCGCTCGCGGGTCGTCGCGGGCTTGCCGACGTCGTGCAGCAGGGCTCCGAGCACGAGCAGGCGGCGGCGTTCGGGGGCAGTGCCCAGCTCGTCGGCGAGGCGGGCCGCCAGGTCGGCCGCGCCGAGGGAGTGTACGAGCACGTCGCCCTCCGGGTGCCACTGCGGATCCTGCGGGGTGGCGGCGAGCGCCGCGAGTTCCGGGACGGCGTCGATGAGGCCGGCGTCGCGCAGCGCGACGGAGGGGACGGATGCCTCGGCCGCGACCCGGAGCAGCGCGGCACCGATCGCGGCATCGGGTGGCGGGCTCATGCTGACAGCCCGGCGTGGTCGAGCACCAGGCGCGCGTGCCGCCGCACCACTTCGAAGGGGGAGTCGAGCGCCGCGCGCGCGGTCGCCGTTTCGGCGGGCTCGATGGCGCAGTACCCGCTGCCGGGTCGGAGCTCGTCGAGCATCGCCTCGGCCAGCTCCGGGCGCTCGGCGAGGGCGGCTTCGAGCGGGGCGTAGTCGAGCGGCAGGTGCCGCACTGCACGGTCGCGGAACGAGGTGTACGGCGCGGCGAGCCCGCGCAGCAGGACGGGGCGAGGCATCCGCTCGGCCTCGGCGAGCACGAGGTCGAGGCGTCCGAGTCGCGCGAGCGCCGCGGCGGCCCAGGCGCGGTCGGGCTCCGGCAGCTTCTTCGCGCGCAGCACCGTCGCGAGGGCGTCGATCGCGTCGTCGCGAGGGATGCCGAGGTCGGCGAGCAGCTTCGCCCACTGCCAGCGGCGGTGCGAGCGAGGCATCCGCTCGAGCGCGACATCGACGGATGCCTCGCCGAGCCCGCGCAGCAGCCGCTCCGCGTCTTCGGTCGAGACGACGCCCGGCGTGTACGCGTCGAGCAGCTCGCCGAGGGCGGCGGCCCGCTCGGGCGCGGGAAGGGCTTCGAGGCGGGCCAGCTCCTGCGCCTGTTCGCCGAGCTCGGGGAAGTGCCGCTCGAGCTCGGCCTTCGTGAGGCTCAGGGGGACGAGCTCCCATGCCTCGTCCATGGCGAGGGCGAGAAACCCGGGCGCGACGGCGCCTTCGGCGCGCAGCCGCTTCTTCGCCGGCTTGGCCGCGGTCGCGAAGCTGCGGAGGAACCGCGCGAAGATCGCCTCCCAGTGCGCGTCGTCGCCGGCACGAGCAGCCTCCTCGACGCGGGCCGCCCAGGCGTCATCGGCTTCGCTCGGGTCGAGTTGGAACGCCCAGTCGGCGGGGCTCCAGCGCAGCTCCTCGGTGCTGAAGCTCGAGCCTTCGGCGGCCGCCGCGAGCGACTCCTCGCTGCCGACGGCGAGCCCCGGCCACGCGATGACCCCACCGGTCTCGCTGTAGAAGACATGGGACGCGACGCCGTAGACGCGTTCGCCGGGGTGGTCCGCCAGGTAGGCGTGGACCGCCTCGGCGTAGCGCTCCGCGATGTGCGCCTCGAGGGCGCGCCAGTCGGCGGCGGTCATGGCGTCGGGGCTCATATGCCGATCCTCGCATGCACCCCCGACGAGTGGAACGCGGTCGGGGTTGGGGGCGCGCGGTCCCGGTTCGGCGACGATCGCGCATCGCTTCGACAACGGATGCCGCGGCCCCGCGTCGCGTGGGAGGGGTGCCTGGCATGCTCGAGGCATGCCCACCCGACGATTCGGAGTTGCCGGCGTCGCAACGCTCGCCGGCGGCCTCGCGCTCGCCCTGAGCGGCTGCGCCGGCCCCGGCGTCGTGGCCTGCTCGGCCGTCGGGTACCTCTACGACGGCCCGGCGGTCGTCGCCTTCGACCCGGCGCTTCCCGACGACGTGATCGTCTCGGCCTGCTTCGGCGCCGGCTGCGCAGCCTCGCCCGTCGAGCGCGGCGCCGAGCCGACCGTCGGTGAGACCATGCCCGGCGGCGTCTGGCGGGTGCCCCAGGCGGCGCCGTACCTCGGCGAGGGCGCATACGGAGACGGGAACGAGCGGACTCTGCGCGTGGCCGTCGAGACGGTCGACGGGACCGGCTTGCTCGACGGCGAGTACGAGATCCCGGTCGCGGTCGAGCGCACCGGCATGTTCGGGGAGTGCCCGGGTCCGTTCCGCTTCGAGACGCTCGTCGTCGAGACTAGGTCGTGATGAGGAACAGCACGACCACGAAGGGCACCAGCAGCACCACCGCGATCGGGAGCGCGAGCGCCGCCAGCAGTTGAAGGGCGGTGGGCTGAACCCGGCGGCGCAGATTGACGATGCCGAAGATGGTCGCGGCGAGCAGGAACGCGAGCGAGAACGCGTGCAGCGCGATGGCGACAAAGGTGAGCGCGACGGCCGGCGGGGACCCCTGCTCGAGGAGCGCGACCCCGAACCACGGGCCGAGGGCGACGAGCTCCGCTACGAGCCCGACGATGAGGTACCGGAATGCGAGGCGCGGGTTCGGCGTCGCCGCTCGGGCGTCATTCGGTGAAACGCTCATCGTGGCCCCCGGGTTCCTGCGTCGTCCCTGGTTCGCGACGCGCGTGTCCCGGCACCCTATCAACCGGCGCACGCCGGCTCGTCGAGGCATCCGCTAGCCTGGCCGGGTGAGTTCTCCCGAAGCATCCAGAGTCGAGCTGCCGGCCCGCCGGTAGCTCCAACCTCCATCGCGCCCTCTGAGCGGCGCGCGCTTCGCTGCATCGCCTTGGCGCTGCGCCGAGCCCGGTTCGGGGCTCCGGTGTGCCGGTCCGTCATCGACCGACCGTCACCACCATCGGAGTTCACTCATGCCAATCCTCATCGTGCTGCTCGCTGTCGCGGTCTTCGCGCAGGGCACCTCGGAGTTCATGCTCGCCGGCCTCCTGCCGGCCATCGCCGCGGACCTCGGCGTCACCGTGCCCGAAGCGGCGCTCCTCACCACCGCCTTCGCCGTCGGAATGATCGTCGGAGCGCCGCTCATGGCGGCGCTCGCCCGGCGCTGGTCGCCACGGATCGCGCTCTCGGCGCTCCTCCTCGGCTTCATCGCGATGCACGTCGTCGGCGCCCTGACCGACCACTTCGGCGTGCTGCTCGCGACGCGCGTGGTCGCGGCGCTCTGCAACGCGGGCTTCCTCGCCGTCACCCTCTCGACCGTCTCAGCGCTCGTGCCGCCGCACCGGCTCGCCCGCGCGCTCGCCGTGATCCTCGGCGGCACGACGCTCGCCCTCATCGTCGGGGTGCCCGCCGGCGCCGCGGTCGGCGCGCTGCTCGACTGGCGGGCGGCGCTCTGGGGCGTCGCCCTTCTCTCGCTGCCGGCGCTCCTCGGCGTCGCACTCGCCGTGCCGACGCGGACGGATGCCTCGACGGCATCCCGCGGCGACGGACCCGCCGCGCCACCGCTCCGGACCGAGCTGGCCGAACTCCGCCGCCCGGCGCTGCTGCGCCCGCTCGCGCTCGGGGCGCTCGTGAACGGGGCGACGTTCTGCGCCTTCACCTTCCTCGCGCCGCTCGTCACCGAGCGGGCCGGGCTCGCCGAGCCGGCGGTGCCGCTCGTGCTGGCGCTGTTCGGGCTCGGATCGTTCCTCGGCGTGTGGGCGGCGGGGCGCTTCGGCGACCGGCACGCGCGAGGCATGCTGCGGTTCGGGGGAGTCGCGCTGCTCGCCGGATGGTGCGCCTTCGCGCTGCTCGCCGCGAACCCGGCCGCGCTGCTCGTGCTCACCTTCGCGCAGGGTGCGCTGTCGTTCGCGGTGGGCAGCACGCTCATCGCCGCGTCGATGCGCGCCGCGACGGGTGCGCCGACCATGGCGGGTTCGTACGCGACGGCCTCACTCAACGTCGGTGCGGCCGTTGGGCCGGTGCTCGGCGGAGCGGCCTACGCGAGCGCGCTCGGCGCGGTCGGCCCGCTGATGGTGAGCGCGGGGCTCGTGGCGGTGGCCGCGGTGGTTGCGGTGGTGCGGCGAGGCTGAGTCATTCGGAGGGGGTCACCCCAGTTTTGGGGTAACCCTCTCCCACGATCTGCGGTCGTGCGTTTGGGACGCTGGCATGGTGTCGATCGTCGGCGCAATGATGCACCACACGAGGGAACCCATGAGTGACGCCCAGCCCGCCCCCAAGAAGACCGCCGGCCCGAAGTGGGAGACGGACGCCCGCGACGAGATTCGCGGTGCGCTGCGGAAGTTCCAGCGCCCGCTGCAGGACCTCGTTGAGCGCGATGCGAACGAGGGTGACACCCGTCTGCTCGTAACTGACTTCCTCTGCATGGCCCTCGGATACGACAAGTACGAGGACCTCACGACGGAGTACGCGGTTCGTGGGGAGTTCGCCGACTACGGCGTGCGTATCGACAAGCAGCTCATCGCGTTCATTGAGGTGAAGCGCGCAGCCCAGCAGCTGAACGCTCGGCATCTCCGGCAGGTCGAGACCTATGCCGTCAAGGAGGGTCTCGAGTGGATCATCCTCACCAACGGGCAGCGCTGGCAGGCGTACCACGTCTCGGTGGCGACGGGACAGCAGGTCGCGACGAATTTGGCCCTCGACGTCGACCTCCTCGCGGACGAGGCTGCACCCAAGAAGGTCGAGCGGCTGTTCCATCTCCATCGTTCTGCGCTCAAGCGGGGCACGATCGACGAACTCTGGAAGCGCCAGGCAGCGACGTCGCCTCAGGCTCTGGCCGAGGTGCTGCAGTCGTCATCCGTGCTCGACGCGGTTCGCAAGGAGATCCGGCGACAGAGCGGATTCAACGCCGAGGTCAGTGACCTCGAAGAAATTCTGCGGGCGGGTGTCATCAAGCCCGACCTGCTGATCCAGACCGGCAAGTAGCGGCTGCTCGCTCGTCAGTGCCTGGAGGCCGCGTCGCTGACGAGCGAGCCGCGAACTGTTGGCTCAGATGAACCAGACCTGGAACATCCACTTCCGCTTCGAGTCCTGGTAGTGGCACGGCGTGTACGCGGTGCGCTTGTGACCGGTCGCAGCGATGCGCTGGAACGCGTACGTCTGCTCCGACTGGCAGCGCTGCTTCGTCGGATAGTTGCTGTACGTCTGCATCTGTTCGTAGGCGGCGTTCGCGGGGGCGGCGGTGGCGAGCGCGAGGCCGCCGCCGAGGGTGAGGCTCGCTGCGGTGGCGAGGGCCGCCGCCTTGGTGCGGATGGAGGTGCGCATCGCGTTCCCTTCGGTCGTGCGTGTCGCCAAGCTATCCAGGCCGTCACGCCAGGGGAATGGGGAGCCCTGCCCATGCGCGCGCGTCGCCGGCATCCGTCAGACTGGTGGGCATGCCAGTTTTCGATCACCTCGGGGTCTCCGTCGCCGACCTCCGCCGCGGCATCGACCAGTTCGACGCCGTGCTCACCGCCCTCGGGTTCGAGAAGGGCGGCGAGCACCACGACTCGGCCGCCTGGTGGAAGGAGGGCGAGACGGAGTTCATCGTCTTCGCCGCGCGCGAGCCCGACTCCGGCCCGCACGAGCACGGCCGGGTCGGCTGGCAGCACCTCGCCTTCGCGGTCGACTCCCGCGACGAGGTCGACCGGCTGCACGCGGTCGCGACGGATGCCGGGTGGAGCGTCGTGCGCGAGCCGAAGCTGTACCCCCGCTTCAACGAGCGCTACTACGCCTCGTTCCTCGAAGACGACAACGGCATCCGCATCGAGTTCATGCACAACCCGCCCCGCGACGCGGAGTGATCACGCGAGGATGTTCGTGACGGCGCCCCACGCCATGAATGGCGTCATGAGCGTCAACACGCACCCCGTGTAGCGGATGCGGCCCGTCGAGAACATCTTGGCGGCCATTCGAGGACCTAGAAGCGGGCCTCCTCCCACTTGAAAGAACCGGCCGACTCGGCGCGGGACGACGACTGAGGCAATGCCCAACGCGAAGAAGCCGACGAAACCGATGCTCGCGAACACGAGTTCGGCGGTGGTCTGACTCACTAGAGTGTCCGCTGGTTCCATGTCGCGGCGGGATTCATGGTGCGACCTTATCCGGTCTGTTCCGGGTCTCGGGCGGTCGGGCCACCAGACAACGCCCGCCCACGAGCGGTGCCTCGGCGCTGAGGTACTGCCGATTGGGGTCCGCTTCGAGCGGCCGGAACTGGCCGACGAGGCATCCGTCGTCGAACCGCACCGCCCAGAAGTACGCATCGACCGGTTTTCCCTCGGTCGTCAGGTCCGTGCCGAACTCAAGGCGCTCATCGGGTGCGCCCGCGGTGCGCAGCGCATCGACGAAGTCTGACGTCGTCGGCGGTGCATCCCGTGCGATGACCTCATGAGCGAGAGCGTCGAAGGATTCGAGGTTGCCGGCGGGTGGCGCGCTCAGGTCGAGCGCGGGTGGTGTCGCCGACGTCGACGGCGGAGGAACAGACACCGGCGTGCTCGGCGATGCGGGCGTAGCGGTCGGGGCGCATCCGGCGAGCGTCAGCGCGATCATGGATGCCGCGACGGCGAGCACTCGTTGAGGCATCCGCATCTCCCTCCGACCTGCGTTCTCGCGACCTGGAGCCTCGCACAATCCGTTGCGCGGCGTCGCCGCCCGTGCACAGGCGCGCTCGGTAGAGTCGACTGGCGGCTCGAGGCATCCGTCTCGCCGCTCCCGACCCCCGACGCGAGGACACCCGTGAGCCTGATCCGCCTGAACGACGTCAGCATGGACTACGACGGGCGACCGGTGCTCAAAGAGGCGTTCCTGAAGCTGCGCAAGGGCGACCGAGTCGGGCTCATCGGCAAGAACGGCACGGGCAAGTCGACATTCCTCGAGATCGTGCTCGGCCGGCGCGAGCCCACGGGCGGCACGGTCGACGTCACGCAGGGCACGACGATCGGCTACTTCTCGCAGTTCTCAGAGCTCGACGGCGAGCGCAGCGTGCAGCAGACGCTGAGCGACCACTTCACCGAGGTGCACGAGACGCAGGCCCGGCTCGACGAGATCGGCGCGCAGCTCGCGGAGCCGATGGATGCCTCGGCCATGGACAAGCTGCTCACCGAGCAGGGCGCGCTCTTCGAGCGGATGGACGCCATCGGCGGCTGGACCTACGAGACCACGATCGACACCGTGCTCACGCGGCTCGGCTTCGACGAGGAGCGCCGGCACCTGCCCGTCGATCGGCTTTCGGGCGGATGGCGCAACCGCGCCGCGCTCGCGCTGATCCTCGTGCAGGCACCCGATGTGCTGCTGCTCGACGAGCCGACGAACTTCCTCGACCTCGACGGGGTGAAGTGGGTCGAGAACTGGTTGCAGGGCTTTGCCGGGGCGGTGCTCGTGGTGTCGCACGACCGGCAGTTCCTCGACGGCGTCGTGGACCGCATCATCGAGATCGAGAACTACCGCCTGCAGGAGTACGAGGGCGACTACTCCGCGTACGTGCACGCGAAGCAGTCCCGCCTGAAGATGCTGGAGCGCCAGTTCGCGCACGAGGAGGAGTTGCTCGCCTACGAGCAGGCCGCGGCATCCGCCCGTCGCGAAGCGGCGCGCAACCCCTCGAACGCCGTCGCCCGCCGCCTCGCCGACATCAAGAAGCGGCAGGCGCCGCGACCCATCGACCAGATCATCACCTCGATCTACGACGGGTTGAAGGTGTCGAACGACCTGCTGACCGTCACCGGGCTGTCGAAGTCGTTCGGCGGCGCGCCCGTGTTCGACGGGCTCAGCCTCGACCTGCAGCGCGGTGACCGGGTCGCGGTGATCGGGCCGAACGGATCCGGTAAGTCGACCCTGCTCGACGTGCTCACCGGGGTGACGTCGCCCGATGCGGGCACCGTGCGCTGGGCGAAGGGCGCCCGCTTCGTGTCGTACAACCAGGTGTACGCCGAGCTCGACCTGACCGACACCGTCGGACACGCGGTGAACGCGTACCCCGACTCGCTCGCCTTCACGGCGACGAAGAAGAGCGTGGCGCGGTTCCTCGCGATGCTGCAGTTCTCCGACGCCGAGCTGCAGCAGAAGATCGGTACCCTCTCGGGCGGGCAGCGGGCGCGCGTGGCGATCGCGCAGTGCCTGCTCTCAGGAGCTGCGGTGATCGTGCTCGACGAGCCCACCAACCATCTCGACATCACCTCGACGCAGGTGATGGAGCGGGCGCTGACGCACTTCCCGGGCGCGGTCGTTGTGGTCTCGCACGACCGCTTCTTCGTCGACAAGCTCGCCGACCGGCTGCTGTCCTTCGAGGGCGACGGCCGCGTCGTCGAGAAGCCGGCGACCGGGGCGCTGTAGGCGCCGCCGTGCCGGCGCGTTCGCGATGAAGACGCCGGCGACGAGCACCGCGCCGCCGACCGTCTCCCAGAGGTTCGGCACCTGCCCGAGCAGCAGCGCGGTCGACGCCATCGCGACGACCGGTGCGAGCAGCACCCACGGCACCACCGAGGCGGCGCGATTGCGCGCGAGCAGGGCGTTGAAGATCGCGTAGCCGATGAGCGTGCAGAGCCCGGCGGTGTAGAGCGTCGAGAGGATCGGTCGCCAACCGAAGGCGGCGAGCCCCGCGGCGATCGCGTCGGGCCCCTCGATGAGCGCCGACAGCCCGAGCGCCGGCAGCGGTACGACGAGCGACGACCACACCGTGAGCGACAGCGCGCCGAGGGGCCTCGCGGGGGCGACCGGTCCGGCCTTCCGCGAGATGACGTTGCCGATCGCCCACGAGAGCGCGGCGAGCAGGGCGAGCACGACGGCGAGGGCCGGGGCATCCCCGCCGCGTCCGAGCGCGACGACCCCCAGCCCGACGGTGCCGACCAGCACGCCGATCGTCTGCATCCGCGTCGGCCGCTCGCGGAGCGCGAGCGCCGCGACCACGATCGTGAGCACGACGTGCGCCTGCAGCAGCAGCGCGGCGATGCCCGGCTGCAGGCCGAGCGCCATCGAGGTGTAGAGCAGGGCGAACTGGCCGAGGCTCATGAAGAGGCCGACGCCGACGACGGTCTTCCAGCTCGCGAGCGGGCGCGGCACGACGACGACCGCGAGGGCGACGACGGCGAAGCGGATCGCGACGAACAGCAGCGGCGGGATGCCGGTCATGCCCCAGTCGATGACGACGAAGTTGAAGCCCCACATCGTCGCCACCAGGGCGGCCAGCAGCATGTCTCGTCGCGTCATCCTCCGAGTTCAGCGCACGGCATCCGGAAACACCAGCGATGGTTTCTGCGGATGATTCGGTAGCGTTCGTGCATGGTCAGCCGGGGGCACGCCGCATTTTCGCGTTCTCCGTTCTCTGGATGGAAGAGATTCGTTCCAGGTCACGGTCATGGAACGAATCTCGTCCATTCGGCGATCGGAAGCCGTGGTGACGAGTCGGACGGATGATTCGGTAGCATCCGTGCATGATCGATCTCGAAGCCGTGGTCGCGTTGCGCGCTGTGGCCACCAACGGCAGCGTCGCGGCGGCCGCCGACGCGCTCGGATTCACGCCCTCGGCGGTGTCGCAGCAGATCAAGCGGCTCGAGCGCGGCACGCGCGTCGCCCTGCTCGAGCGGGCGGGGCGCGGTGTGGTGCTGACAGATGCCGGTCGCCAGCTCGTGACCTCGTCGGCGACGGTGCTCGCCGAGCTCGAACGGATCGAGGCCGATCTGCACCTCGCGGGCGGTCCCGCCGCGGATCGCGGACCGGTCGTCGGCGAGGTGCGCATCGGCGTGTTCTCGACCGCGGTGCGCGGGCTGCTCGTCGACGTGCTGCCGAAGCTGCGGGCGGAGCACCCCGAGCTGCGCGTGCCCTTGCGGGAGAGCGAGCCCTGGGAGACGATCGCGCTCGTCGCGTCGGGCCAGCGCGACCTCGGCATCGTGCACCGCTGGGGCGGCGTCGCGCTCGCGATGCCCGATCACCTGGTCGAGACGCCGCTGTTCACGGATGTCGCGGACGTGATCCTGCGCCGCGACCACCCGCTGGCCGCCGCCGCTTCGTTGACTCCGACCGACCTCGCGGACGAGGACTGGATCGCGACCTTCGACTCGACCATCTGCCGCCAGTGGCTGCGGCGACTGTTCGACGGCGTCTCGAACGCGCCCCGCATCGTGCACGAATCGATGGAGTTCGAGAACCACCTGGAGCTCGTGCGCGCCGGGCTCGGGGTCGCGCTGGTGCCGCGGATGGGGCGGCCGGCGCTGCATCCCGACCTCGTCGCGATCCCGACCACGCAGCCCGCGTCGACCCGGGGAGTGTCGGCCGTGCACCGGCGGAGTCAGGCGGACTCGCCCGCGTTGCAGGTGGTGCTGGAGGGAGTGCGGGCGGTGGTAGATGCGCGCGGTGCGGCGTAGAGGATTCCAGGCCCTGGACTGAACTCGATGGCGGTTCGAGCCGATTGGCCCTGTTCGGGCTGCGCACGCTGGATCTGGGATGCCTCTTGTGGCCGCGTTGATGATCCAGCAGAATCGCAGCATATCGTCCGTTTCGTAAGTGCGAGGTCCGCATGCCCCGGTCATCGAGAACGCGGGTTCGTCGCCTGGGTCAAGCTGCTTTCGGTGCCGCCGCTGCGGTCTCGGTCGTGGCGGCTTTCGCTGGATGCTCCTCGTCGCCGCTCGACCTCGCGATCTTCGACCGCGAGCAGCAGGCCGCAGACCAGCCGCCCTCCTTCGTCGAGTTCCCCGACACGATTTACCAGGACACCATTCGCTACCTCGGCGAGGACTCGATCGGAACGCAGTACTTCGCCTCGGAGGCGAACGACCCGCAGGGGAGGGCCGTCTGCCTGACGGTCGTCGCGAGCGATGACGACTGGTCGACCGGATGCGCCACCTCGCTGCCGGTCGAGGTCACGATCGCGTCCGGCCTGCGCGCCACGCTCGAGCCGGATGCCTCAGGCGGTGACGAGCAGGTCGGTAGATACGTGTCGGTGGAGTTGCCGGCTCTATGACCGACCGAGGCTCCTGTGGCGTGGAAGTCGTCTGTAGCGCTGGCGGTTCGAAGGCGTCCGCAGTGGCGAAGCCGGTGCTGTGGTGAATGCGCTTTCGTGCGATTTCACGCTGGAAGAGGCTACCTTTGCGGTGCCGAACCGCCTCGACGTGCACTGACCCAGTCCGAGCTGAAGTCCGCCCAAATCTGTCGGTTCTGCTCCTGCAAGTCCAGGATTCTCGAAGTCGAAAGTTCCGACGCGGGAGTGGAAGCCACGTAGAAGTAGAGGCTGTCTTCCAACGCGTGCCACCTCGCGAGGCTCTCATCAGCAAGAACCCATCTGGCGCGCCAGTTGAAGTAGGGCTCGAGCGCGGACGCAGTTGTAACGAGCGCAGCGGCGACGAAGCCGAGATTCGCTGGCCAGGAGAGATTCGCAAACCCGGTTGCGATCGTCGCGGTCGCTGAGAGAGCAAACACGACTACCTGGGAAGCTGTGGCTAACTGGCTCCATCGAGTCCTCCGCCATCGCGCGTACTCCTTCGCTTCGCGAATATGGGTACGGACGGCTTCGGCGAGGTCTGAAGCGGACATCTCAGATGTCAGAGGATGCGATGGGGCGAACGGCTGTGGCTGCCTTTTGGTTGTCCTCACCTTCGGTGACTTCACCGTGCCCGCGCGTACCGCAAGCCGCGATTCGAGCCTCTCTACGTCGAGTGGATCTTCCGTTTGTGCCATACCGCGAAGTATCTCAAGCAAGAGGTGGCATACGAGCCACTGCCAGCCGAAAGACATGGCCCAGTTCTGGGGATGGTCGGCCGCGCGGCTTGCTGTAGTGAGGTGCGGTCGCCGAACGGAGACTCCGGGTTTGGGGAATACCTCCCGCCCCACGGTGTTGAACTTGAGCGAACCACACTCAACTTCAACCAGGAGGCCAGGTGCCCAACGACTTCAACGAGGCCGGCGCGAGCTCGTTCGACGAGTTCCTCGCCCGATACCTCGCGGGTGAGCAGGCCCGTCAGGCGCGGTCGATCGACCTCAGCCGGTTCCTGACGGCCCGCACCCAGAGCATTCTTCAGCAGGCGGGACGCTTCGCCCTCGAGCGCGGCCAGACCGAGCTCGACGCGCTGCACATCCTGCGCGTCATCGTCGAGGACGAGAGCGTGCAGGCGGCGATCCGCCGCGTCGGCGCGAGTCCCGAGCGCATCATCACCGCGACCGAGGCGCGCCTGCCCGCATCCGGCGACGTGCCCTTCGACGAGCTCGGTGAGCGGCGCGACGCCGCGACCATCACGCCCTCGGCCTCCCGCGCGCTGTTCCACAGCTACCAGGTGGCGCGCTCCTCTGGCGCGACCTACATCGACCCCGAGCACCTCTTCTTCGCGCTCGTGCTGGGTCAGGATGCCCCGGCCGGACAGGTGCTCGCCCGCGCGGGCGTCACCGCCGAGGCCCTGACGCAGACGATGCGGGACGGGGTGGAGGATTCCCTTCGACAGGGCACTGACGAGGATTCCCTTCGACAGGCTCAGGGAACCAACGAGCAGGCTCAGGGGACCAGCACGCCGACGCTCGACAAGTTCGGCATGGACCTCACCGAGCGCGCCCGCAACGGCGAGCTCGACCCCGTGATCGGCCGCGCCGACGAGATCGAGCAGACCATCGAGATTCTCTCCCGCCGCACGAAGAACAACCCCGTGCTCGTGGGCGAGGCGGGCGTCGGCAAGACTGCGATCGTCGAGGGCCTCGCGCAGGCCATCGTCGACGAGCAGGTGCCCGAAGCCCTCCTCGGCAAGCGCGTCATCGCGCTCGACCTGCCCGGCATGCTCGCCGGCACCCGCTACCGCGGCGACTTCGAGGAGCGCCTCACCAAGACGATGGAGGAGATCGCCGCCCACCGGGGCGAGCTGATCGTCTTCATCGACGAGGTGCACACCGTCGTCGGCGCCGGAGGCGCGGGCGAGGGCGGCATGGACGCGGGCAACATCCTGAAGCCGCGCCTCGCGCGCGGCGAGCTGCACCTCATCGGGGCGACCACGCTCAAGGAGTACCGCCAGATCGAGAAGGACCCCGCCCTCGAGCGCCGCTTCCAGCCGGTGCGCGTCGGCGAGCCCTCGATCGAGGACGCCGTGCGCATCCTCCACGGCCTGAAGCCCGCCTACGAGGAGCACCACGGCGTCGAGTACACGGACGACGCGCTGCGCGCCGCCGTCGAACTCGGCAGCCGCTACCTGCCCGACCGGGTGCTGCCCGACAAGGCGATCGACCTGATCGACCAGGCCGGCGCGCGACTGCGCCTCCGCCTCGGTGTGAAGACCGACGTGCCCGCGCTCATGGCGCGGCTCGCCGAGCTCGAGTCCGAGAAGAACGCCGCGGTCGCCGCCGAGCACTACGAGGAGGCATCCCGCATCCGCGACGAGATCGCGAAGGTGCAGGGGAAGCTGGACGAGGTGGGGGCGAGTTCCCTTCGACAGGCTCAGGGAACCAGTCAGGCTCAGGGAACCAGCGAGTCCCTTCGACAGGCTCAGGGAACCAGCCAGGACTCCCTTCGACAGGCTCAGGGGACCACGGTGGATGAGGCGCAGATCGCCGCGGTGATCTCGCGCGCCACCGGCATCCCCGTGAACCGCCTCACCGAGGGGGAGCGCGAGCGCCTCGCGACCCTCGAGGACGAGCTGCACGCCCGCGTGATCGGGCAGGACGACGCGGTCACCGCCGTCGCCAAGGCCGTGCGCCGCAACCGCACCGGCATGGGCGATGCGAAGCGGCCGGTCGGCTCGTTCCTGTTCCTCGGACCGACGGGCGTCGGCAAGACCGAGCTCGCCCGCGCGCTCGCCGCGAACCTGTTCCCTTCGACGGGCTCAGGGAGCGAGAACGTCATCCGGTTCGACATGTCGGAGTTCGGCGAGCGGCACACCGTGTCGCGGCTCGTCGGCGCCCCTCCCGGGTACGTCGGCTACGACGAGGCGGGCCAGCTCACCGAGCGCGTGCGCCGCAACCCGTACTCGATCGTGCTGTTCGACGAGATCGAGAAGGCGCACCCCGACGTGTTCAACCTGCTGCTGCAGGTGCTCGACGACGGACGCCTCACCGACGGGCAGGGCCGCACGGTCGACTTCCGCAACACGGTCGTCGTGATGACCTCGAATCTCGGTTCGGAGTTCCTCGCCTCGCGTTCCGGTGCGCTCGGCTTCGTCGCGTCCGCGGATGCCTCGGCCAACGGCTTCTCCTCGGAGAAGGACCTGCGCGACCGCGTCATGGGCAAGCTGCGCGAGGCGATGCGTCCCGAGTTCCTGAACCGCATCGACGAGATCGTGCTGTTCAAGAAGCTCACGAAGGACGAGATCGCCCGGATCGTCTCGCTCATGCTCGGCGCCACCCGTGCCCGCCTCGGCGCGCGCGAGATCGGCCTCGAGGTGACCGACGCGGCCGTCGCGTGGATGGCCGAGCACGGCTACGAGCCCGAGTTCGGCGCCCGCCCGCTGCGCCGCCTGATCCAGCGCGAGGTCGACGACCGCATCTCCGACCTGCTCGTCTCCGGCGAGCTCGGCGACGGCGGACTCGTGCGGGTGGATGCCTCGGGCGGCGAGCTCGTCGTGGCATCCGCGGTTCCCGCCACCGGGATGCCGCAGGCCGCGTAACCCCATCGACCGGAACGCCCGGCTCTCCGCGGAGGGCCGGGCGTTCCGCGTGTGCGGGGAGGGCTAGGGCAGCGGCGCGTCGCGAAGCAGGGCGGGATCGAGCACGTGCTGCGCGCCCATGAATTCGAAGCCGAGGATGCGCCCGTTCGTATCGACGTCGGCGAGCAGCATCGTGCCCTCGGCCGGCGACTCGAACTCGACCGTGTGGCTGATCGAGCCGGGAGCGATGACGTCTCCGAGGGTGAGGTAGGCCGCGTCGACCTCGGGGTCGTACGTGAGCTTCATTGATTCGCCTCCTCGGTGCGTCCAGATCGTAGGCGATCCAGCGGCTGCGCGGGCCGTGGGCGCGCCCGAGCTGTGGACAACGCATCCGCCCGGGTGCCGCGGATTCGCCTAGCCTGAGGGCATGAACGTCGTCGGGCTCGTGGTGCTCGGCCTCGTCTTCGCGTTCGCGGCGACGATGGGCTGGCTCGAGCTGCGCGGATCGCGGACAGAGGTGCGGCCGGGGGCACCTCGAGTGCCAGGCCGACCGGGTCGAGGCGGGCCTGCGGGCGGCGGGCTTCGCCGACGATGAGGTCGCCTACGCGCTCTCCGACCTCGACCCGGAGGTCGTGCGGGTGCGGACCTCGCGTTCGGGTCCGCTCGTCATCCTCGACGCGCCCGATCGTGGCGTCCGCGTGCTGGGGCTGAACAGCGCTGCGGCCGAGCGGCGGGCCCGTCAGCTGATCGCCCGACGAGCGGGGATCGACCCGCGGGCCATCCTGTTCGACTGGCTGGACTGATCCGGCTAGTCCTCGGGCTCCTCGTCGGTGATGACGCCCGTCGGCTGGGTCGATCGGTCGGGTGCACCCCCAAGGGCACCTCAGGGATCCCATACTTCCCAAACGGCACCGATGCGGACGATTAACCCAATGCTCTCGCATCTGTCTTGGTATCCGGTATTGACGCTTGTGTCTCAGGGTGGGGTAATGGGATGACAACACCGACGTTGACATGGGGGCGGAACATGAAACGAGTCGATCGATGGCCCGTCCGGGGCAACTCGTAGATCGGACGTGATGACCGTGAGCGGATCGCTCCCAAGGAAGTCGGCCGGACTGCTCTTCGGCCTCGCCCTCGCGACGGCAATGGGTTTGGGGCTCGGAGTGGCCGTCGCGGCAGGCCCAGTGTTGCGCTCGCCAACCGGGCTCACCCCTGAAGGAGGCGCCTCCTCCGTGTCGATTCCGGCCGCCGAGTACCCGAAGAACGCCCAAGGCCAGACCTTCGGTTCAGCAGCCGACGCGGCATCACCCGACCAGGAGCCCGACCTCATTCTGGTCGTCGCAACGAATGGCCGCGAGGGCTACGTCCGGAAGGTCGATCTGGATGAAGCGAACGGTCAAGCCGCCGCCGAATCGTTCACCAGCCCCGAAGATGCGCTCGCTTGGCAGGAGGCCGAGGGGCGCGGCGATCGATCGGTCCCCGTGTACGAACATGATGGGGTGACGCAGGTCGGCACCTTCCTCGTTCTCGGCGGAGACAATCAGCGGCGGGTCGCCGAAGATGAGGCGAAGTAGCGGATCCGCTGTGCCCGGCTAGTCCTCGGGCTCCTCGTCGGTGATGACGCCCGTCGGCTCCGACTCGATCACGGTGTGCGTGGTGCCGAGCAGGGCGGCGAGCTCCCGGCCTGCGGTGATCGCCTCCTCGCGGCTGGCGAAGCTCTGCGAGCGCTCGGGCTCGCCCTCGACCTCGTTCTCCCACTGCCCGCGGTTCGAACGGGTCACGACATCTCCCTGTGCCATCCCGGCACGCTCCCTCCCGGCTGACGACGCCGACGCGGCTGCGCCCGCGTTCGCGACGATACGCTCCGCCTGCTCGCGTGTCACCGGGTTGACGCTGTCGGGGACGAAGACGTCGCCGCTCAGGGGCTGGTGCGCGAACCACGAGCCGGCCGCCGCAGACTGCGTGCGCTCGCCTCCCTGCTCGGCCGCCGCGGCCTCGGCGCGCCCCGCGAAGTACGCCGCCGCGGCCGGATTGCTCGGCGGGCGGGCCGAGCGGTAGAAGTCCGTGCGCGGGCCGGTTGGCGACCCGTGCTGCTCCTCGTACTCGATCTCGAAGGCGTCACCCAGTTCGTCCCCGAGCCGGCGGGCCAGGCGTGGCGACGCACGGGCGATTCGCGCCGGATACTCGGGCGAGCGCCATTCGAAGTCCTCGTCGAGGCCTTCCTCGTAGAGCGCGCTCCATGCGCGCAGCTCGGCGACGAGCTCGGCGCTGAGCCCGCTCGCGTCGTAGTCGACGGGGTCGGGGAACCACACCACCGAGTCCGTGTAGTCGTACATGATCCGCACGAGATCGACGTCGTAGCGGTACTCCTCGCTCATGCCGGACCGTCCGTTCCACTCTGCACGAGCGTCGCGTCGAGGCCGGCGATGATCGCGTCGATGCCGCGGTCGTACATGGCGAGGTCACGGAGCGCGGCGACGCCGTCCGCGGCGCCACCCGTCTCGCGGCTCCTGGCCCAGACGACGAGGAAGCCTGAGGCGTAGCCGTCGACGATGCCGAGGATCTCCCGCGCTGCCGTGGGGTCGAGGCCCGCGGCTTCGAGGCGCTCGATCGTCGCCAGCAGGTGCGGGGCGACGGGCGCGGTGCCGTACGGCGCGAGCGCAAGCAGTTCGAAGGAGCGGGGGAGCGCGACCGCGAGGTCGCGGTACGCGCCGAGCGTGCGGCGCACGAGCTCGCGCCAGTCGGCCGCGCCCTCGGGATCGTCGTCGCCGAGCTCGAGCCGCTCGATGAGCTGCTCGACGATGGCGTCGACCAGGTCGTCGCGGCTGCGCACGTGCGTATAGAGGCTCATCGGGGCGAAGCCGAGCTCGCTCGCGAGCCGGCGCATCGTCAGCGCCTCGAGGCCGTCGCGCTCGATCAGCTCGATGGCCGCGGTGGCCAGCTCGCGGCGGCTCAGCGCCGGGCGGGCGGCGGGCGCCTCTTGACGGGACGGCATGGATGCAAGAGTATCGTCCGTACACTGTACGGAGCCGTACGTTGTACGGCCGCGCGAAAGGCACGCACCGATGGATCTGCACCACCTCACCGCCACCGAGGCATCCGAGCGATTCCGCCGCCGCGAGCTTTCCCCGGTCGAACTCCTCGAGGCGGTGCTCGAGCGCACGGCGGCCGTCGAGCCGACGATCAACGCGGTCACCGAGCAGTGGATCGACGAGGCCCGCGCCGCAGCCCTCGCGTCCGAGGCGCGCTTCGCTGCGGCGGCAGCGGGCACCGGCGGCGGGGCCCCGCTCGGCGCGCTCGAGGGCATCCCGCTCATGCTGAAGGACGAACAGCCGATCGCCGGACGCCTGCTCGAAGACGGCTGCCTGCTCGAGCGCGGCAACATCGCCGAGGAGACGCATCCCATCGTCGATCGCATCCAGGCGGCCGGGGCGGTCGTGCACGCCCGCACCACGACGCCCGAGTACTGCTGCGCCCCCGTCACACACTCGAAGCTCTGGGGCGTCACCCGCAACCCGTGGAGCCCGGACTACACCCCGGGCGGCTCCTCCGGCGGCTCCGGCGCGGCGCTCGCCGCCGGGGCGACGCTGCTCGCCACGGGCTCCGACATCGGCGGATCCATCCGCATCCCCGCCTCCTTCTGCGGCGTCGTCGGCTACAAGCCGCCGTTCGGCCGCGTACCCGGCATGGCGCCCTTCAACTCCGACACCTACTGCGCCGACGGACCGATGGGCCGCAGCGTCGCCGACGTCGCCCTACTGCAGAACGTGCTCTCAGGCCCGTGGGTCGGCGACGCCGCCTCGCTGCGCGAGATCGCCGAGGTCTCCGGCCGCGCCGGCTCGCTCGACGGCGTGCGGGTCGCCCTCTGCCTCGAGCTCGGCGGCTACGACGTCGACCCGGCCGTCGAGGCGAACACGCGGGCGGCGGCCGCCGCGCTCGCCGCAGCGGGGGCGAGCGTCGTCGAAGTGGAGCTGCCCTGGGGCCCGCAGCGGGTGCTCGACACCGCCTGGCCGCACTTCGGCGCGGTGATGGGCCCGTTCATCGAGCAGGTCGTCGAGGGTGACGCCGAGCGCGCCGCGCAGCTCATGCCGTACACGCGCGCCTTCGCCGAGCAGGCGGCGGCCGGCGGCGACTACGTCGAGGGGCTCGTCGCCGAGTCCGCGTTCTACCGCCCCTTCGCCGAGCTCATGACGGGCTTCGACGTGCTGCTCTGCCCGACCGTCGCCTCCACCGGCCTCGCCGCCGAGGAACCGTGCACCGACAGCACGGCGATCTTCTCCCAGCTCATGACCTTGCCGTTCAACGTGATCGGGCGGGTGCCGGTGCTCGCGCTGCCGTCGGGTCTCGCGCCGAACGGCGTGCCGACGGGCGTGCAGCTCGTCGGGCGCACGTACGACGACGCAGCGGTGTTCCGGGTCGGCGCGGCGCTCGAACAGGAGCTCGCGCTCTGGACGGATGCCTCGTGGTGGCCCGCGCTCTGAGCCGGCCCGACGCGGGCCGAACGTCGGCCGGGTGCAGAATCGGAGCATGACCGACGAGCGCCTGATCCCCGTGCGCCTGATCGTCGACGTCGCGAACGTCATGGGCTCGCGCCCCGACGGCTGGTGGCGCGACCGGCGCGGCGCGGCGACCCGGCTGCTCGCCGGGCTGCCCGCGCTCGTCGGGGCCGAGGTCGAGGGGCCGGACGAGTCGGGAGCGCTGCTGCGCCTCGACGCGATCACCGCCGTGGTCGAGGGGGCGGCGCGCGGCGCGGCGGAGCCGAGCGGCATCCTCGTCGTGGCCGCGCCCGCCGACGGCGACTCGACCATCGTCGAGCTCGCCGCGGCCGAGGCATCCCTCCGCCCGCTCGTCGTCACCGCCGACCGCGGCCTCCGCGCGCGCCTTTCACCGGCCGCGCTCGTCGCGGGGCCGGGCTGGCTGAACCGCCTGCTCGGGCGCTGAGCCGCGCTCAGCGATCGAAGCGGGCGCCGGCGGGGTCGCTCGGCATCAGGAAGAACACCAGCAGGATGATCCCGCCGACGATCGGGATGAGGCCGATGAACCACCACGGACCCGGACGGTTCGAATCGTGCAGCCGCCGCCAGCTGAGGGCGATCCACGGGATGAGTGTCGCGAGGCCCCAGAGCCCCAGCACCGAGGCGAAGAACACGTAGCCGCCGCTCGGCGGGGTCATCGTGTTCGTCGTCGCGTCGTACATCCAGCCGCCCGACAGCGACATCGCGAGCGACAGCGCGCCGCTCACGATCACGCTCGCGAGGTACCACCACCAGAACTCGCTGCGGCTCGCGCGGCCCGAGAAGGTGGCGTACTTCTTGAAGAATCGGGAGATCGCCTGCCCGAACGTCGCCCCGTGCAGCGGGCGGTCGAGGGCGGCGTCGGTCGTCGCAGTGGTCGTCATCATCGTGCTCCTCGTAGGGGTGGAACCGGATGCGCCGCGGCAGCACTGCCCGCGAACGGCGTCAGCGTAGCGCCGCACTGCGCGGGCGGCACGCCCCCGAGCGAGGGGCCCAGCCGGTGCGCATGGTGCCGCCATAGGCTCGCAGGCATGAGCCCTCGCGACGCCCGACCCGCGCCCGATCAGCTGACGAATGTGCTGCGCACGGTGTTCGTGCTCATCCTGCTGTTCGTCGTCGCCGGGGCGGCGCTCATCGCGGGCGCCCTCGTGGGGGTCGACGCGGCGGGCTGCGCGGGCGAGGTCTGCGCCGTGGTCAAGCGTTCCGGCAGCTGGTTCGCGATGCTCACCACCGCCATCGCCCTGATCGTCGGCATGGTCGTCGCGATCGTGCGGCTCGCGCGCCGCGGCCGGAGCCGGCGGCCGCTCGTGACCGCGATGGGCGTCATCGTCGGGGCGGTGCTGCTCGGTGTGCTCGCCGGAGCCGTGGGCAGCGCGCTCGACGGGGCGTTCGGCGGGTGACCAGGCCCCCGACTCAGCTGACGACGTCGATGTCGGCCGGCACCTCGGCGGCCGTGCCCGTGTAGTGCGCGTCGACGAGGATCGGCAGGTGGTCGGACTCGCCGCGCGGCAGCGTCTCGATGCTGCGCAGCACGAGCCCCGTCGAGGTCGCGAAGTCGAAGTGCCCGCGGAAGTAGCGGTAGCGCGTGTAGGTGTGCCGGTCGCTGAGGGTCAGCTCGTAGCCCGCCTCGCGGACCTTCTCGGCCAGATTGTCCTTGAACACCGGGTAGTTGTAGTCGCCGACCATGAGCGCGGGCAGGTTCGGGCCGAGCAGCTGCAGCTCGCCGAGGGCGGCGTTGATCTGCGCTCGCCGCAGCGAGTTCAGCGCGGTGAGCGGGGCCGCGTGGAACGAGGCGATCGTGAGCTCGCGGTCGTGCTCGAGGTCGTCGAAACGCACCGCCAGCAGGCGCTCGTGCGCCGGGCGCAGCACGCGGTCGTGCAGGGACTTCTTCAGGGCGAAGGCGCGCACGTCGCGGGGGAGCAGCCGATCGGGCCGGTAGTACATCGCGAGCCCGAGCCGGTTGCCCGTGGTCGAGTGGGCGAGCTGCATCCGCCCGATGTCCTCGGCGAGGCCCGCCGTGTCCACCTCTTGCAGGCAGATGGCGTCGGGCGAGTAGCGCTCATCGAGCGCCGCGAGTTCGGAGATCGCGCGGTGCTTCCGCAGGTTGTAGCTGATGATCAGCATTCTCCACAGCGTACGCGCGGTTCCGTGGATGGCGGCTGAGGGTTGCGCGGCAGTCGGGTGAACGGTATCCGTCGCTTCGCTACGCTGGGGCCGTGGATGCCCGTGCCGAACTGCTCGCGCTCTGCGAGCGTGGGCTCGACTGGTTCCCGGGGCCGGATGCGCCGACCACCCGCATCCCCGGGCTCGCGATGCCCGACCCCTCGGAGCTCCGCCCTGCCGCGGTGCTCGTGCTCTTCGGTGTGCTCGACCGGGTGCCGGCCAGCCCCGCGGATGCCGCGGCCACCGTCGTGCCGCGCGACCTCGACGTGCTGCTGCTGCGCCGGGCGGCGACGCTCGGCACGCACGCCGGGCAGATCGCCTTCCCGGGCGGGCGGCTCGAGGCATCCGACGGGGGAGCGGTGGATGCCGCGCTCCGCGAGGCCCGGGAGGAGACCGGTGTCGAGACGGGCGGCGTCGAGCCGCTCGGCGAGCTGCCGCCCATGCCCGTGCCGCTCAGCCGCCACCTCGTGACCCCCGTGCCCGCGTGGTGGACGCACGAGTCGCGCGTCGCCGCGGTCGACCACGACGAATCGGTCGACGTGTTCCGCGTGCCGGTCGCGGAGCTGCTCGCGCCCGCCAACCGGGCGATGACCGTGCTGCGCCGCGACGGCTTCGTGCACCGTTCGCCGGCCTTCACGGTGGGCGAGCGGCTGGTGTGGGGCGTGACGGCGCTGATCCTCTCGCGCATGTTCGACGAGCTCGGCTGGGCCGAGCCCTGGGACACCGGCCGAGAGGTCGTGCCGCCCGCCCGCGAGCTGTCGCGCTGAGACGCCGATACGCTGGCGCGATGGAGCTCGCCGAACTCATCGCGTACGTCCGGGCGCAGCGGGCGGGCGTCGTCTCGACGCTCGGACCGGATGCCTCGCCGCAGGCCGCCTACCTCGCGATCACCGTGAGCGACCGCGGTGAGCTGCTGTTCGACGCGAAGCCGGACTCGCGGAAGATCGCGAACCTCCGCCGCGACGGGCGCGTCGCCGTCGTCGTCGGCGGCGCCGACGGCACGACGCTGCAGGCCGAGGGGCGCTCCGACTTCCCCGCCGGAGCCGAGCTGGAGCGCTGCACGGCGGAGTACCTCGACGCCTTCCCGGAGTTCGCGGGATCGTTCGAGGCGGGCGCCGTCGTGCTCGTGCGCATCGTGCTCGACTGGGCCCGGCACGGCGACTTCCGAGGGGAGACGCCCGTGATGCGCGAGGTCGCGCTCGGCGTTACGCCTCGGCGGGCCCGTCGAGCTCCTGGAACAGCGTGAGCTGCAGCCCGGCCGGGCCGTTCAGCCGCGAGTTCATCGAGCGCCACGGCGTCTCGCGCGCCTCCGCGACGAGCTCGGCGCCACCGGCGACCGCCTCGTCGGTCGCGGCGACGGAGTCGTCGACCTCGAGGGCGACCCGCAGGGCGGCGCTCGGCTTGCCCTCGGCCTCGACCCGGTCGATGAAGCGCACCTGCGCGGCGTTCGACAGCTCGAGCGTGGCCCGACCGGCATCCAGGATCACGACCCGGGCGTCGCCCTCGGCCTCGTACGACTCCTGCACCGGCATGCCGAGCACGTCGCGGTAGAACGCGAGCGTCGCCTCGAAGTCCTCGCCCTCCGGCACGGATGCCACGAGCCGAAGCTGCCTGACCCGACCCTCGCCCTGTGCTGCCATGTGGTGCCTCCCCGTCGATGCCGTCGCGCCCTCGCGGCGCCCGTGCCTGGTGGCAACGCGGAAGTGGCGCGAACCATTCCGTCCGGGAGGCGGGGGGGGGGGAGAGGGGCGAAGAGGAGGGAGGGGAAGCGGCCACAATGCCTCCGTA
>NZ_JBHXBK010000004.1:0-123925 GCF_042726785.1 Agromyces sp. NPDC060279 | reverse complement strand
CTTTTTTTTTTTGTTCCTTGTGGGGGGAAGGGGGGGGGGGGCACACCCCTTCTTTGGGGGGGGGGGGGGGGGGGCTGTGGTTGGGTGTCCCCCCCCCCCCCCCCCCTCCGCCGGCTCAGGCGGCGACGACGCGCGCGGCGAGCGCGCGGGCCTCGGCCGCGGTCCCGACGGCGCCGGCCCAGCGGCCGAGCTCGGCGGGCACGATCGGGGGGACCCGGTGGAACGTCGCCTGCTCGGCGACGTAGCCCGCCGCGAGCTCGACGAGCCGGTGCGGCGCGCTCGCGAGCCCCCCGCCGACCACGACGACGCCGGGGTCGACGAGGGCGAGCAGGGTGAGTACGGCGTCCGCGAGGTGCTGCGCGGCAGTCCGCACGATCGGCACGGCCCGGGGGTCGTCCTCGTCGTAGGCGGCCAGCAGCTCGCGGGCCGAGCCTTCGCCGCCGGCGGCGTTCCACGCCCGGCGGAGCGCCGGGGCGCCCAGCAGCGTCTCGAGGCATCCGCGCTGCCCGCACGAGCACGGCCGCCCGCCGGGCTCGACGACGATATGCCCCAGCTCGCCGGCCGAGCCGTGCGCGCCGTCGGCGATCACGCCGTCGACGAGGTGCGAGCCCGCGATGCCGGTGCCGAGGGCGAGGGTGAACACGTCCCGCTCGCCGGCGCCGGCACCCCAGCGGGCCTCGGCGACGGCGGCCGCGCGGCCGTCGTTCAGGATCGACACGGGCACGCCCAGGAGCGCCGAGAGCTCCGGGCCGAGGGCGCGGCCGTCGAGGGCGGGCACGTTCGAGGAGCGGATGACGGTGCCCGACGCCTCGTCGACGAGCCCGGGGATCGCGACCGCGACCGCCGCGAGCCGGTGCCCGGCGGAGACGGTGCGGGCGAGCTCGGCGAGCGTCGCCGGCAGCTCCTCCGCGAGGGCGGGGGCGACGCCCTCGGCGATGGCGTCGGGCATCCCGTCCGCCTGGCCCGCCGAGGCAAGCCGGTACTTCACGCTCGAGCCGCCGACATCCAGCCCGAGCACGGTGGAGCCGATCATCGAGCGGCACCGCCAGGGGTCGAAGCGTCCGTCGCCGCCGCGCGAGCCGCCCCGGCGATCTCGCGCGCGATCGCGGCATCCGCGACCTCGTAGTCGCCGACCCCGTTGCCCGCCGAGCCCATGCTCACGCCGCCGGCGTCGCCCGCGACCGTGCGCTTCGCCGAGAAGTGCAGATCGCGCACGCCGGACGCCAGGATGCCGGGCGCATCCGCCGCGGTCACCCCGCCGCCCGCCATCACGACGATCCGGCCCTCGGCGCGCTCGACGAAGGCGCGCAGCGTGTCGCGCCCGGCGAGCGCGGTCGGCGCCGCGCCGGAGGTGAGCACCCGGTCGAGCCCGAGCTCGATCAGCGCGTCGAGCGCCTGGAGCGGATCGGCGGAGACATCGATCGCACGGTGCGCCGCGACCCCGGCCGGGCCCGCGGCATCCCGCAGCCGGCGCATGCCGTCGAGGTCGAAGCGGCCCGCCTCGTCGAGGCAGCCGATGACGACGCCCGCCGCGCCCGCCGCCACCGCGGCGCGCACATCGGACTCCATGACGGCGAACTCGTCGGCCGTGTAGTGGAAGCCGCCGCCCCGCGGGCGGATGAGCACGTGCACGCCGACGGCGTCGCCGGCCGCCTGCACGGCCGCCTCGATCGTGCCGACGGACGGGGTCAGGCCGCCGAGCGCGAGCGCCTGGCAGAGCTCTACCCGCGCGGCGCCGATCGACACCGCGACGCGGACCGCCGCGGCATCCTGGGCGATGAGCTCGAGCGTGACCGGGGCGCTCACGCGGCGCTCCTCGCGGCGAGCCGGGCGATGCGGCGCTCGCGCTGCGCCACCGGGTCCGGTACGGGCACCGAGGCGAGCAGCCGCTGCGAGTACGGGTGCTGCGGGCGCAACAGCACGTCGTCCGTCGCGCCGAGCTCGACGATGCGGCCCTCGTGCATGACCGCGACGCGGTGCGAGAACTCGTGCACGACGGCGAGGTCGTGACTGATGAAGAGGCAGGCGAAGTCCATGCGCTCCTGCAGCTCACGGAGCACCCGCAGCACGGCCGCCTGCACCGAGACGTCGAGCGCCGAGGTCGGCTCGTCGGCGATGATGAGCTCCGGCTCGAGCGCGATCGCGCGGGCCAGCCCGATGCGCTGGCGCTGACCGCCCGACAGCTCGTGCGGGAAGCGGCTCGCGTAGGAGGCGGGCAGCTCGACGGCCTCGAGCAGCTCACGCACGCGCGCCGCCCGGTCGCGCCCCGACATGGGCCGCACGGCGCGGTGCACGACGAGCGGCTCGGCGATGGCCTCGCCGACCGTGGTGCGCGGATCGAGGCTCGACCCCGGGTCCTGGAAGATGGCGCCGACGCGGCCGCGGAGCCGACGCTCGGCGCGCCCCCGCAGGCCCCCGCGGCCCAGCTTCTCGCCGAACAGGCGCAGCTCGCCGCCCGAGGTCGGCGCGAGGCCGAGGGCGACCTTGCCGAGGGTCGACTTGCCCGAACCGGACTCGCCGACGAGGCCGAGGATCTCGCCCGCCGCGATGTCGACGGAGACCCCGTCGAGGGCGGTGAAGCTCTTGCCCGCCTTGCGGTAGGTCACGCTCGACTCGCGCAGCGAGAGCACCGGCACCGGCAGCGCGACGCCGCCCGGGCCCGTGCCGTCGGGCTCGCCCGCGGGCGGCATCGTCTCGCCGGCCTCCGGCAGCCGCGGCACGGCGTCGAGCAGGCGCTTCGTGTAGTCGGCGGTCGGCTCGCGCAGCACCTGCATCGCGGTGCCGTGCTCGACCATCTCGCCGCGGTACATGACGGCGACCCGGTCGGCGATGTCGGCGACGACGCCCATGTTGTGCGTCACGAGCAGGAACGAGGTGCCGCTCGAGTGCGCGAGCTCGCGGATCAGGTCGAGGATCTCGGCCTGCACCGTGACGTCGAGCGCCGTCGTCGGCTCGTCGGCGATGATGAGCTTCGGCTCGCAGGCGAGCGCGATCGCGATGACGACGCGCTGGCGCTGACCGCCGGACATCTCGTGCGCGTAGCCGGCGGCGCGGCGCTCGGGTTCGGGGATGCCGACGCGGGCGAGCAGCTCGACCGCGCGGCGGGCCGCCTCCTGCTTGGTGCCGACGCCGTGGTTCAGCAGCGCCTCGGCGATCTGGTCGCCGATGCGCATCGAGGGGTTCAGCGCCGTCATCGGCTCCTGGAAGACCATCGAGATCTCCTTGCCGCGCACGCCGTTCAGCTCGGCCTCGGTGAGCGCAGTGAGCTCGCGGCCGTCGAGCTCGATCGAGCCCGTGCGCTTCGCCGTCGCCGGCAGCAGGGAGAGCACCGCCATCGCGGTCACCGATTTGCCCGAGCCCGACTCGCCGACGAGGGCGAGCACTTCGCCGCGGCGCACGTCGAGGTCGATGCCGCGCACGGCCTCGACGGGCCCGTCGTCGGTGCGGAAGGTGACGGCGAGGTCGCGGATGCGGAGCATGGGCGCCTCGGCGTCATCCCCGCCCAGGACCGGGGTGGCCGTGCGGTCGGTGGCGCTCAACGGTCGCGTCCCTTCACGTCGAAGAAGTCGCGCAGGCCGTCGCCGATGCTGTTGAAGGCGCAGACGGTCAGCACGATGCAGAGGCCGGCGGGGAAGATCAGCCACCACGCGCCGGCGTAGGTGTACGTCATCCCGCCCGTGAGCATCGCGCCCCAGTCGGTCGCGGGCTTCTGCAGCCCCATGCCGAGGAAGGAGACGTACGCGACGAGGAGGATCGCGTCGGCGACCTGGAAGGTCGCGTTCACGACGATCGTGCCGACCGTGTTCGGCACGATGTGCTTCACCACGGCGCGGCCGTGGGTGCCGCCCATCGCGCGGATCGCGAGCACGTACTCGCGGGACTTCAGCGAGATCGACTCGGCGCGGACGAGCCGGGCGGGCACGAGCCAGGACACCAGGCCGATCACGACGATCATGAGCGGCACGCTCGGCCGCATGATCGCCGAGAGGATGAGCAGCAGGAACGTCGCCGGGATGGCGATGCCCGCGTCGACGATGCGCATCATCACGGCGTCGACGGTGCCGCCGACGTAGCCGGCGATGGCGCCCCAGAGGGTGCCGATCACGGTCGCGAGGATGCCGGCGGCGAGGCCGATCAGGATCGACACCTGCCCGCCGATCATGAGCCGACCGAGCACGTCGTAGCCGACGTCGTCGGTGCCGAGCGGGTGGCCGGGGGAGCCCGGCGGGAGCATCGTGCTCTTGAGGTCGGTGTGCACCTGGTCGGTCGGGTGGAGGATCGGCCCGAGGAAGCAGAACAGCAGGAACAGCACGATCGTGACGACGCCGAAGAGGGCGAGCTTGTTCTGCAGGAAGCGGCGGAGGCCGCGGCGGAACGGCGAGCGGGCGGCCGGCTGCGTCGCCGGCTGGGCTGCGGTGGCGGTCGTCATGCGAGCTCTCCTCGGGTGCGCGGGTTGAGCAGGGCCTGCACGAGGTCGGCGAGGATCGAGCCGACGACGGTGGCGACGGCGATCACGAGGACGCAGCCGAGCAGCACCGGGTAGTCGCCCGTCTGCGCGCTCGTCCAGAAGAGGAGGCCCATGCCGGGGTAGTTGAAGAGGGACTCGACGACGATCATGCCGCCGAACATCACGGGGAGGTAGTAGCCGAGCATCGCGATCACGGGCGTCAGGGAGTTGCGCACCACGTGGCGGCGGATGACGACGGGCATCGGCGTGCCCTTCGCGCGGGCGGTGCGGACGTAGTCCTCGGAGAGGTTGTCGATCGTCGCCGAGCGCATGTAGCGGGAGATCGTCGCGATGATGCCGAGCGCCGCGGTCGCGACGGGGAGCACGAGGCCCGCGGGCTTCGCGAGCACCTGCGCCACGGTGTCGCCCTGCGGGGCGAGGGCCGGCACGAGGTGCAGCCACTGGGCGAAGACGATGACGAGCACGAGGCCGAGGAAGAACGACGGCGTCGAGTAGATGATGAAGTTCATCGTGGTGAAGACGTAGTCGCCGGTCTTGCCGCGACGGACCGCCTGGGAGATGCCCATCGGGATCGCCACGATGAGGGCGACGACCATCGAGATGAGCGCGAGCACCAGCGTCTTCGGCAGACGCTGGCCGATCGCGTCGGCGACCGGGCGGTTCAGCTTGAACGAATCGCCCAGGTCGCCGACGGCGATCTGCGAAAGGAACGTGAAGTACTGCTGCCAGAGCGGGCGGTCGAAGCCGTTCGCGCGGTTGAACGCGTCGATCTGCTCCTGCGTCGCCTGCATGCCGAGGATGCCCTGGGCGGGCCCCTGCGGCATGGCCAGGTGGAGCAGCGCGAACACGATCAGGGTGACGATCAGGATCACGATCACCCCCTGAACGAGTCGCCGGCCGAGGAACCGGAGGATCCCGGCCCCGCCCGACGCGGTTCGGACCGCGGTCCGCGCTGCTTCCACCATCACTGCTGCCTTACTTCACTTCACCGTTCGTGCCGGGACGGGCCCGGTCACTCGCTCCAGGACCAGCGCTGCGGGAAGAACGACGCGCCCGGGTCCTGGTGCCCGACGTCGAGGCCGTCCTTGATGACCGAGACCTGGTAGACCGGGTTCGGCATCCACATGACCGGCAGGTCCTGCGCGAGCAGGGCCGAGTACTTCTGCGCGATCTCGCTGTCGGTCGAGGCGGTCATCTGGGTGATGAGCTCCTCGGCCTCCGGGTTGTCGTACTGGCCGGCGTTCCACTTGGTGTCCTTCGCGAAGACGCGCTCACCGGTCGGGTAGGCTGGGAAGTACCACGAGCCGGCCGTGCCGAAGAAGACGAGCTGCCACGAGCACGTGGTCGAGCCCTCGGTCTTGCAGGACTGCGCCTCGGTGAGCACCGAGTCGAGCGGCTTCGAGTCGATCGTCATGGCGACGCCGATCTTGCCGAGCGAGGACTGGATCTCGCTCATCATGTTGTCGGTCTCCTGCGAGCCGTTCTGCGTGGTGACGACGATCTCGAGCTTCTTGCCCGCCTCGATGCCCGCGCCGCACTGGTCGGCGCCGGTGCCCGGGTTGGTGCACTCGAGGGTGCCGCCGGAGCCGGCGGTCCAGCCGTGGTCGGCGAGGAGCTTCGCCGCCGCGTCGAGGTCGAAGGGGTAGGGGTTGTCCTTCTGCTCGCTCGAGAGGTAGGCGCTGTCCTGCGTCTGCGGGACGGGGCCGTAGTCGGGCGTCGCCGCGCCGTGCCAGATGACGTCGGAGATGGTCTCCTGGTCGACCGCGTGCTGCAGCGCCTGGCGGATGTAGAGCTGGTCGAAGATCGGACCCATCTCGGGGTTCGCGAAGTTGTACGGCATGTACGTGATCGACCAGCCGGCCCACGGCTCGACGCGGTAGCCGAGGTCGGTGAACTGCGACTCGCTCGTGAGCTGCGCGCTCGTGATGTAGCCGTAGTCGACCTCGCCCGAGCGGACGACGTTCATCTCGGCATCCGCCGAGGTGAAGGGCAGGAAGGTGACGTTCGTGATGGACGGCGTGTCCTCACCCGTGTACTTCGTGTTCGCGGTCAGCTCGACCTGGCCGGAGTCCGACCAGCTCTTCACGACGTACGGGCCCGAGACGGTCTGCCAGAGCTCGTTCGTGGCGTAGCTCTTCATGTCCTTCGCCTCGGAGAAGAGGTAGTCGAAGACCTGGACGGCGGATGCCTCGTCGCGGTCGAAGTCGCCGATCTCGCCGTCGGCGCTCGTCTTGTCCCAGGCGTGCTGCGGCATGGGGTAGACGAGGCTCAGCTGGTTGGCGAGCAGGAACTCCTCGTTGTAGACCTGGTTGAAGGTCAGCGTGAAGGTCTTCTCGTCGACGATCTCGAACTTCGTGATGTTGTCGGGGATGAGACCGGCCGAGTAGCCGCCGGTCTTCTCGGCGTTGAAGCGCACGAGGTTGTACCAGAACTCGACGTCGCGCGAGGAGACGGGCTCGCCGTCCGACCAGTCGAGGTCGGCGAGGGTGATCGTCACCGAGAGGTGGTCGTCGGAGAACTCGTACTCCTTGGCCGCGGAGGCCTTCTGGTCCCACTCCATGGTGCCGCTGGTGCCGTTGTACTCGAACAGGCGCGGCCACATCGTCGCCTTGATCGCGCTGTTGTGGGTGGCCATCGTGTCGGGGCTCGAGATCGGCAGGATCCAGTTCGGGCCCGTGCCGGCCGGCAGCGCGTAGCTGACGGAGTCCTTGCCGCTCGACGCCTCGTCGCCCTGCGCGGTGCAGCCGGTGACCACGAGGACCGCGGCCGCGGCGAGCCCGAGGGGGGCGAGCAGGCGCCGCATCACAGTCGTACGCATCAAACCTCCTTGTTTCTTCGTCGAGGGATGGAATTCATGCAGAATCTCGACGCAAATTCATCCTGCACGAAGGAACCATTCCAACAATCACGAACTTGTTACGTTTACGTAACTAAGTTTTCGTGAAATTGGAGAAAGTAAGCGCAGGGTGGGCGATGCTGGCGAGGCATCCGCCCTTCGGTTCGCAACGGCACGCCCGCGCGCGGGCGCCACTTCCGCCGCGACGCGCCACTCCTGCTGGCGCAACGGTGCCGAAGTGGCGCTGACGCGGACGGCCGCTAGCCGAAGAGGCGCGCGGTGAGCGCGGGGTCGGTCTCGAACGTGTCGAAGGGGAACATCGGCCGCTGGATGCGGTGGTGCCCGAGGCGGCCGAGGTCCTGGTCGACGCCGCCCGGCGTGAGCGCGAGCGTCCACCCGCGCTGCGCGTCGTAGAGCGTCGGCTCGAGGTAGCCGATCTTCGTCACGACGATCTGCGCCGCGAAGGGGTCGAGGCCGATCGAGGTGAAGTCGGCGATGTCGTGGTAGGCCTTGCGGTACTCGGTGATGATGGCGTGCAGCCCGCCGACGCGGATCACGGCCACGCCGCCCGCGTCGGGGTCGCCCTCGTGCAGCGAGTGCAGCACGCCGGTGATCGTGACGGGGCCGTGCGGCCCGTGGTCGACGCGCGCGCCGGCGGTGACCGTGACGGTCTCGCCGACGGTTCTGCCGCGCAGCTCCGCGAGCGCCTCGTGGTCGAAGATCGAGCCGACGAGCACGGTCGGCGCGCCCTCGGCGGTGAGCCGCTCGTCCTGCAGCAGCTGCGCGAGCGTCCAGGTCACGTCGCCGGTGCCGCCCGCGCCCGGGTTGTCGCCCGAGTCGCTGATGAAGTACGGGGTGTCGCTCGCGGCGAGGCCCGCGTCGACGCCCTCGGCGAGGGTGCCGGGCGGGCCGACGAACTCGAACTCGTCGCGCACGTCCCAGAAGGCGCGGCCGAGCTCCTCGGCCGCCGCGGTGATCGCGGCGTCGTCGTCGCCCGTGACCACGACGACGCCGTGGCAGCGCGGCTCGTCGGCCCAGGCGTAGCCGATCCAGATGGCGGCGTCGATGATGCCGGGGCGCTGCTCGACCTCGTCGATGCGGGCGTAGAGGCTCTTCGCGGGCTCGACGCGGGTGGAGGTCTTCTCGCCGGGCAGCAGGATCGGCACGGTCACGTGCGCGCGACGCGGGGTGCGGCCGTCGCGCAGGCTCTCGACGAGGTTCCGGATGGCCCGGTCGCGGGTCTCCCAGGTGTCCTCGTGCGGGGCGAGCCGGTAGCAGGTGATGAGGTCCACCTGCGAGACGAGCGCGTCGGAGACGTTGCCGTGCAGGTCCATCGAGGCGGAGACCATGACGTCGGCGCCGATGACCTCTCGGATCGCGGTGATGAGGTCGCCCTCGGCGTCGTCGAGGCCGTCGACGCTCATCGCGCCGTGGATGTCGAAGAAGAGTCCGTCGAGGCCCCCGTCGGCCATGAGTGCGCGGAGCCCGTCGAGGATGCGGCCCTTGATGTCGTCGTAGACCTCGCGGAGCACCGCGCCGCCCGGGATCGAGCGGGCGTAGTAGACGGGCAGCCACTCCGCGGCATCCGTCAGCGTGCCGTCGCGGAGCGAGGTGTAGCGCTGCACCAGCTCGTCGCCCTCCGCGCGCTGGAAATCGCGCGCCCCGGCGCGGTGGGGGGAGAAGGTGCTGGACTCGATCGCCATGCCGGCGATCGCGATGCGAGGACGCTGGGTCATGCGGCCAGCTTAGAACACCGCTCGAGTGAACCCGGATTCAGCATCGCAAAAGTGCGGAGACTTTCTTCGATCCACGGAGTTACTGGCGGGATGCCTCGGCGATCGCCGCGTCGATCCGCACCGGCTCGAGCAGACGGGCCAGCAGCGAGCTGCCCACGCCGCGCGCGCCGGCGAGCGGGCCGGCCGCGCTGACGCCGATCTCGAGCAGGTCCGTCGACATGGGCAGGCAGAGCGTGTAGATCGCCTGCCGCACGCCGGCGACGAAGGCGTCGGCCGTCGAGAGCTGCCCGCCGAGCGCGAGCAACTGCGGGTTGTAGAAGTTGATGATCGTCGCGAGCACCTCGCCCGTGCGCTGCCCCGCCTCGCGGAGGAGCGCGGTCGCCCGGGGGTGCGCGTCCTGCGCGAGTCGGAGCACCGCGTCGAGGTCCTCGACCTCCACGCCCGTGCCGCGCAGGGCGTCGACGATGGCCGTGCCGCTCGCGACGACGTCGAGGCAGCCGACCCGGCCGCACGAGCAGACGACGGGCGGCGCGCCCGCGAGCGCGACGTGGCTGATGTCGCCCGCGACGCCGCGGTATCCGCGGTACAGCTCGCCGCCGGCGATGATGCCGCAGCCGATGCCGCTGCCCGCCTTCACGAAGACGAGCTCGTTCATCGTCTGGCCGCGCTCGACGAACTCGCCGACGGCCATGGCGTTCGCGTCGTTGTCGACGTGGGTCGGCAGCCCGGTGATGCGGCCGAGCATCTCGCCGACGACGAGGCCGTTCCAGCCGGGCATCCGCATGGGCGCGAGCAGACGCCCGTCCCGCGAGTCGACCGGGCCGGGCAGGCTCATCGCGATGCCCTCGAGGTCGGGTGCGGGGTCGAGGCCTTCGGCGAGCGCCTGCGCGGCGGCCCACACCGCTTCGATGACGGCGGCCGGCTCGTCGCGGAGCGTGATGGGCTCGATCGCGTCGGCGACGATCTCGCCGCGACGGTTCATGAGCACGAGCGTGACGTGCCGTTCGCCGAGATCGGCGGCGGCGATGACGGAGCCGCCCTCGCGGATCGCGAGCAGTCGCGGCCGGCGGCCCCCGGTCGACTCGCCGCGGCCGGCCTCCTCGAGGTAGCCGTGCTCGATCAGTTCGTCGACCCGCATGGCCACCGTCGAGGCGCTGAGCCCGGTCAGACGGGCGAGTTCGGCGCGCGAGTCCGCGCGGCCCGTGTGGATGAGCCGGAAGAGTTCCCCCGCCGTCGCGCTGCTCGTCGTGGCCACGCTGCACCTCTCTCCGAGACGATTGGTCCGAGAATCGATGCTGTTCCCCCGAAGTCGAACAGAAGTCTCGCCTCGGCGCTTACTCTAACCATCCGCGGCGTCGCTCCGCTCGGTGCGTCCGGTTCAGCCGGGATGCGGCCCGCAGGACGACCGCGCCACGAGCTCGTGCGGCACGAGCACGTGCCGGGGTGCAGCGCCGTCGAGCAGCAGGCCGAGCGCGGCCTCGGCGATCGCGCCGAGCGGCTGACGGATCACCGAGAGCGGCGGGGAGGTGAACTCGGCTTCGCTCGTGCCGTCGAAGGAGAGCACCGCGAGGTGGTCCGGCACGCGCACGCCGCGCTCGGCGAACGCCCGGAGTGCGCCGATCGCCTGCACGTCGGCGCTCACGAAGACGGCGGTGGGTGCGCCGCCGCGGTCGAGCAGCTCCAGGGCGGCCCGGTAGCCGCCCTCGCGGCGGTAGTCGGCGGTCGCGACGAGCGCATCCAGCGCGGCCGTGCCGACCGCCGGTGCGACGAGTTCGGTCCACGCGCGCCGCCGGGCGCGCGCGGCGGGGGAGTCGTCGGGGCCGGCGATGAGGGCGATCCGCTCGTGGCCGTGCTCCTGCAGGTGCCTGATGCCGGCGCGCGCGGCGGCCTCGTCGTCGATGCCGACGCTCGGCGGTTCGCCGGTCGGGCCGAGGGCGCCGGACGCGCCGCTGCGGTCGAGGGTCACCACGGGCACGCCGGCCGCCTGGAGCGGGGCGAGCGTGCCGGGCGTACCGCCGATCACGAGCACGCCGTCGGGCTGCCGCTCGGCGAGGGCGGCGAGCTGCGCGCGCTCGCGCTCCGGGTCGTACTCGGTGTCGCCGTAGGTGACCGCGTAGCCGCGGGCGAAGGCCGCGGTCTGCACGGCCTTCGCGAGCTCGGCGAAGAACGGGTTGCCGATGTCGGGCACGAGCAGCGCGAGCGTGCGGGTGCGGCGCAGGCGCAGCGCCCGCGCGGTCGCGTTCGGCCGGTAGCCGAGCTCGGCGATCGCGGCGAGCACGCGGGCGCGCGTCGCGTCGGCGACGGGTCGGGGGCCGTCGTTCAGCACGTAGCTGACGACGGCGCTGCTGACACCCGCGAGCCGGGCCACGTCGTCGCGCGTCGCGGCGCGAGGGGCGTCGCCGCGTGCGTGCATCGCGCCTCCTCGGGCCGGCTCCGGTGCCGCGGGCCGGTGCCCGACGGCTTGCGTCCCGGCCATGCTATCCCTACGATCGAGGCGGATCTACTCGTGTAGATCCGCTGGCTTTCGCCCGCTTCCCACCCCGGCTCACCCGGGGTCGCAGAGAAGGAGTGCCCCAATGGACACGGACGTCCTCGTGGTCGGATCCGTCAACGAAGACCGCATGATCGCCGTGCGCCGGCACGTGCGGCCGGGCGAGACGATCCTCGCCGAGGGCGTGCAGGTCTCCGGCGGCGGCAAGGGGGCGAACCAGGCCGCCGCGGTCGCCCGCGCCGGAGCCCGGGTCGCGTTCGTCGGCGCAGTCGGCGACGACGAGCCGGGTCGCACGCTGCGCGCCGAGCTCACCGCGCTCGGCATCGACGTCGCCGAGCTGCGCACCGTGCCCGGCGTCACCACCGGCACCGCCTTCATCCAGGTCTCCGAGGACGGCGAGAACGCGATCATCGTCGACGCCGGGGCGAACTCCCACGTGCGCGTCGAGCTCGCCACGGCCGGCACCCGCGCCGCCGTCGTGCTCGCGCAGGCCGAGATCCCGCCCGCCGTCGTCGCCGACGCGGCCGGGCTCGCCGCCGCGATCGGCGCCCGCTTCGCCTTCAACGCCGCGCCCGCGCCCGCCTCGCTCGACGAGGTGCCGCGCGGCGCCGACCCGCTCATCGTGAACGAGCACGAGGCCGCCGAACTCCTCGGCGCCGCCGCGGCCACCGGGACCCCGGCCGAGGCGGCGCTCGCCCTGCGCGAGGCCGCCGGTGCGCGATCGGTGGTCGTCACGCTCGGCGCGGAGGGATGCCTCGTCGCCGACGAGTCCGGTGTGGACACCGTGCCCGCCGTGCCCGCGGAGCGCGTGGTCGACACGACCGGCGCGGGCGACGCCTTCGCCGGGGCCCTCGCCGCGGCGCTCGCGCTCGGGGCCTCCCTCCGCGACGCCGCCGCCGCCGCGGCCGCCGCCGGGTCGGCCGCCGTCGGCTGGGAGGGCGCCCGCCCGCCGAGGTGATCGAAGCCGGCGCTCAGCCGAGCGAGGTCGGGGACTCCAGCCCGGAGGCATCCGCCGGGCTGAAGCGGTCGAGCCGGAACGGCGCCAGATCAAGTTCGGGGGACCGGCCCTCGGCGAGGTCCGCGAGCACGAGGCCCATGAGCGCCGAGAACTTGAAGCCCTCGCCCGAGTCGCCGCAGGCGAGCACGACGCCGGGTCGCGGCGAGCCGATCACGAAACGCCCGTCGGGCGAGTCCGTCCAGCTGCACACCTTCGCGTCGACGACCCGCGCGCCGCGCATGCCGAGCGCCTCGCGGGCGTACTCGAGCAGGAACGCCGTGCGCGAGGCATCCGGTTCGCGGTCCTCGTCCTCGCCCCACACGACGTCCCGCAGCGGCGCGTCGAGACCCAGCTTGTAGCCCGTGCGCGGCGTCGTCATCGCGTAGAGCGTCGGCCGATCCCCGGCCGCGACGTCGATGAGGTCGGGCAGGCCGTCGGCGGGCACCGCCGGGTCGGCGACGTGCACGACCTGCTCGAGGTGCGGGCGGAGCGGCACGTCGAGGCCGAGCTCCGCCACGAGCGGCGGGGCGCCGGGGCCGGGGGCGACGACGACGAGCTCCGCCTCGAGCGTCCGGCCGTCGGCGAGGCGCACCCGCTGCCCGCCGCCCGGCGTCTCGTCGAGGCCGACGACGTGGGCGAGCACGAGCTCGCCGCCCGCCCGCTCGAGGCGGCGGCGCTGCGCGGCGAGGGAGGCCTCGGCGAGCACCGGCCCCGCCTCGGCGGTCCAGAGGGCGTCGCGGCCGTCGGGCACGAGCCCCGGGAAGCGTTCGCCGGCGCGCGCCGCGGGCAGCCGCTCGAAGGCGACGCCCTGCTCGGCGAGCGCCAGCTCGAAGCCGTCGAGCGCGGCCGTCTCGTCGCGCCAGAGCAGGCCGCGGCGGAGGAACACCGGCTCGCCCGCGATCGCGGAGAGGCGCTCCATGGCCGCGAGGCTCGCCGCCGTCATCCGGATCTTCGCGGGGTCGGGGTCGGCGAGCCGCCAGATCCGCGTCGGACCGTGCGACGACGAGAACGGGTTGCCCGGCCCGTAGCGGTCGACGAGGGTCACCCGGTGGCCCCGCTCGGCGAGCTCGGCCGCGGCGGGCAGCCCCCAGGCGCCCGCGCCGATCACGATGAGATTCATGCCCCCATCCTGCCGCAGGCGTCACCGCGCTCGCGCTCGCCGGAGCGTCCCTCCGACCACGCCGCCCAGAGCCGGCCGTAGGCGCCGCCGGCCTCGACGAGCTCCTCGTGCCGGCCCTGCTCGACGACGCCGCCGCGGTCGAGCACGATGACCCGGTCGGCGCGCGCCGCCTGGTCGAGGCGGTGCGCGATCGTCATCGTCGTGCGGCCCGCCGCGACTCGGGTGATCGCGCGGTCGAGCACGTGATCGCCGTCGCCGCCCGCGGCGGCCGTGGCCTCGTCGAGCACGAGCACCGCCGGGTCGTGCAGCAGCAGCCGGGCGAGCGCGAGCTGCTGCGCCTCGACGATCGTCAGCCGGTGCCCGCCCGAGCCGACGACGGTGCCGAGCCCCTCCGGCAACCGCTCCACCCAGCCGAGGGCGCCGACCGCGTCGAGCGCGGCGCGCAGCTCCTCGGCGTCGGCCCCCGGTCGGGCGAGGCGGAGATCGTCCGCGAGCGGGCCGGCGAAGACGTGCGGCTCCTGGCCGGCGAGTCCGATCCGAGGCATCCGCGTCTCCGCCGTCACCGCGCCGACATCGATCCCGCCGATGCGCACCCGGCCGCGCTCCGGCGCGAGGGCGCCGAGCACGAGCGCGGCGACCGTGCTCTTGCCCGCGCCGCTCGCACCCACGAGGGCCACCGTCTCGCCGGCGGCGACGTCGAAGCTCACGCCGTCGAGAACGGTGGCCCCGTCGTACGCGAAGCCGACGTGATCGAACTCGAGGCTCGCGGCGCCGCCGCGTGCGGATGCCGGACGAGGGCTCCGCTCCGGCAGCCCGAGCACGCCGACGAGGCGGGCGAGCCCGGCGGCCGCCTTCTGCAGCTCGTCGACGCTGCCGAGCACCTGCCCGACCGGGCCGAACAGGGCGTGGAAGTAGAGGGCCGCCGTCGTCGCGGCGCCCACCGTCGCGAGATCCGCGCCGACGAGCAGGAAGCCCGCCCCGAGCACCGCCGCGAGCCCGAGGAACTCGGCGAGGTTCAACTGGTTCCAGAAGCCGACGCTCACCCGGGCGGCCCGCCGCTCGAGTTCGACCGAGTGCCGCGCCGCCTCGTCGACGACGCGCTCGCGCTCGGCGGAGACGCCGTAGGCGCGCACGGTCTCGGCCGCGTCGACCGATTCGAGGACGCGCTGCGCCCGTTCGCCCTCGGCGGCGCGCGCCGCCCGATACACGGGCCGGGCGCGCGTCAGGTACGCGCGCAGCGCGAGGAGCTGCACGGGCACTGCCGCGAGGGCCGCGAGGGCGAAGCGCCAGTCGAGGGCGCCGAGCCCCACTAGCGTCACGACCACGGTGAACCCCGCGGACGCGAAGGCCGGGACGACGTTCGTCACGACGTCGCCCACGATGCGCGTGTCGGTCGAGGCGCGCGAGACGAGGTCGCCGCGGCCGGCCCGCTCCACGACGGTCGCGGGCAGGCGAATGAGCCGGGTGACGACGAGCCCGCGGAGCTCGGCCAGCACGCGCTCGCCGAGGCGCGCGACGAGCGCCCGGCCGAGTCCCGTGAGGAGGGCGTTCGCGAGGCCGACGCCGGCGATCACGAGCACGAGGGGGAGGAGCGCGCCCGGATCGCCGCCGAGCACCGCGTCGACGATCCCGCCGAGCGCGGCGGGCAGGGCGAGGCCGGCGAGGGCGGCGAGGAGCAGCGCGGCGGCGGCGAGGGCGAGGGCGCCGGCCCGGCCTCGAAGCAGCCGGCGCAGCTCGCGGCGGGTCTCGCGCGGGCCGGCGACGGGCAGCGGGGTCGTGCTCACGCGGTCACCAGCCGATCGGCGAGGCGCTCGAGCGCGGGGCTCGCGGCCACCACGACGGTGGTGCGCCCGGACCTCACGGCGGGCAGCCGCTCGGCGATGCGGGCCTCGGTGACGGCATCGACGGCGCTCGTCGGATCGTGCAGCACGAGCACCGCGGCGTCCCGGCCGAGCGCCCTGGCCAGCGCGACGCGCTGCCGCTGCCCGCCCGACAGGCTGTAGCCGCGCTCGCCGACCGGCCGCTCGAGCCCGCCCGCTCCCGAGACGACGTCGTCGAGCGCGGCGGCGCGTACGAGTTCGTCGAGGCGTGCGTCGTCGAGCGTCGTGTGCAGCTCCAGATTGTCGCGCAGCGTGCCGGCGAACAGGGTCGCCTCGTGCGGCGGCGCGAGGACCGGCACGGCGGATGCCTCGAGCGGCACCCCGTCGACGAGCACCCGGCCGGAGCTGGGGGTGCGGGCGCCGGCGAGCACCTCGACGAGCTCGCGGGCCGCGAGGTGGTCGGCGACGCGGATCGCGGTGACCGAGCCGGCCGGGACGACCGCGCTGAGCGCGGCGAGGTGCGGCGTGGTGACGGCGTCGAGCACGAGTTCGGCGCCGCGTGAGGTCGCCGTGCCCGGCCCCGGCGGGGCATCCACCGCCGGCTCCGCGGCGAGCACGCCGTCGACGCGCTTCGCGGACGCGCGGACCGTCGCGAGCTCGGCCGTGACGAAGGCGAGCCCGCCGATCGGCCAGGTGACGAACTGGGCGAGCCCGAGCACGGCGATGAGCTCGCCGACGCTGATGGTGCCCGCGAGTGCCTCGGCCCCGGCGGCCCAGGCGATCGCGGCGAGCAGCAGCGCCGAGCCGGCGAGGCTCGCCGCGACGTAGGCCGCCTTCGCCGAGACGGCGCGCGTCGCGGCGTCGAGGGAGCGCCGGTTCACGCGCTCGAAGCGATCCACCGCGGCCTGCTCGGCACCCAGGCCGGCGATGGTGCGGAGGCCCGTGAGCAGGTCGCTGGCCGTCGCGCTCGCCGCGGCGACCGCGGCCTGCTCGCTCGCCATCCGACGTTCCAGCGGCGCAGTGACGAGGTGCATGACGGTGACGAGCACGGGGGCGGCGACGAGCACCAGGATGCCGAGCGGTACCGAGATCGCGAGGAGCGCGACCGCGGCGGTGAGCACGGCGGCGAGCTGCGCGCCGCCGCTGCCGAGCACCCAGACGATGCCGGCCGTCCGGTCGACGTCGGTGCCGGCGATGCTGAGCAGTTCGCCGGGGCTGCGCGGTACGGCGAAGCCGCGGCGGGAGAGCAGGCGCGAGACGAGGCCGAGCCGCACGTCGCGGCCGGCGAACTCGCTCGCTCGCACGGACGCCAGCTCGCCGAGCCGCCAGGAGAGCAGGAGGCCGATGAACACCGCGCCGAGCGCGGCGAGCGTCCAGGCGAGGGCGACTGGGTCGTTCGGGGCGATCGCCCGGTCGATGACGAGACCGATCACGACGGGCACCAGGGCCTCGGCGATCTGGTGGCCGACGAGCCCGGCGATGGAGCCGGCGACGAGGAGTCGGCGGCGGTGGAACACGGTGGCGATCGCCCGCTCGGCGCGCGGCAGTCGCCTGGCGGGGGTCGTCGCAGGCACGATCCACAGCTTAGGATAGCCTCACCTGATCAGTTGAGCGACAAGGAGCCGAAGAATGTCGCCTGCCCGCCAGGCTCTCCCCGCAGAGGTGCTCGACGTGCCCGTCCGGGTCGACGGGATCATGACGAGTTCCTTCGTCGTGCGTCGCGACGAGGAGTGGGGCTGGCATCGACACGACCGGCACGAGCTGCTGTGGGGCTCGCGCGGCTCGCTCGTCGTCGAGACGCCGAGCGGGGTGCACGCGGTGCCGTGGACGGTCGGGCTGTGGATCCCCGCCGGGCTGCCGCACCGGGTGACCGCGGGCTCCGGCACCGAGTTCGCGTGCAGCTACCTGCCGACGACGCTGCCCGCGCCCCGCTCGGATGCGGGCGCCGTCGCGGTGCCGGTCGTCGTGCGCGCGCTCTTCGAGGAGCTCGAGACGAAGCCGCTCGATCCCGAGACGCGGGCGCTCGGAGAACAGCTGCTCGTGCGGCTCCTCGAGCGCGCCGACCTCACCCGGCTGGATCTGCCGATGCCCGACGATGACCGCACGCGCCGGGTCGCGGACGCGGTGCTCGCCGATCCGGCCGACGCTCGCACCCTCGACGAGTGGGGCGCCTTCGTCGGTGCGAGCGAGCGCAATCTCTCCCGGCTGTTCCGGCAGGAGACGGGGTTCACCTTCGCCGACTGGCGCACCAAGGCGAGGATGCGCGTGGCGGTGGAGCTGCTCGCCGCCGACCAGCCGGTGGGCATCGTCGGGCGGCGGGTCGGCTATCGCACGGCGAGCGCGTTTGTGCAGGCGTTCCGACGGGAGTTCGGCACGACCCCGGGGGCGTTCGCCGGGGCATCCGGCCAAGCTGTCGCGTTCGCCGCAACGGATGGCGGGCGCGCGACATCCGCGTGATGCAGGATCGAAGTCGGCGCTCTTAGGTAAGCCTAAGCTAAGCCGGGCGCTGTCACCCCCGCATCCAGTGAAGGTCACATGAAGATCGCATCCACGCGCGCACTCCGCGCCGCCGCCGCCGTCGCGGCCACCCTGCTCCTCGCCTCCTGCGCCGCGTCCTCCGCAGCCGACGACGCCGCAGGCGACACGATCACCGTCGACACCGAGTACGGCGAGGTCACGCTGCCCGCCGAGCCGAAGGCCGCGCTCGGCTTCTACACGACCGACGTCGACATGCTCATCACTCTCGGCATCCCGCTCGCGAAGGAGCAGCCGATCCGCGACGACTTCGACCGCTTCCCGGCGTTCTTCCCGCAGGAGGAGCTCGAGGGCATCGGCACCTTCCACAACTATCCCGAGTTCAACCTCGAGAAGATCCTCGAGGTCGGCCCCGACCTGATCCTGAACGGCCTCGGCTACGAGACCGATCTGCACGAGCAGCTCACCCCGATCGCGCCGACGTACACCTACAACGGCTTCGACGGCACCGACTGGCGGGTGAAGTTTGCCCAGGTCGCGAAGGACCTCGGCCGCCAGGAGCAGCACCAGGCCTGGGTCGACGCCTACGACGCCCGCGTCGCGGAGATCCGTGCCGAGCTCGACGCCCGCGGCCTCGACCCCGTCGTGGCCGACGCTTCCTACTGGGACGATCAGGTCCAGGTCGGCTGCTACAGCATCTCCTGCCTCGTCTTTGCGGACCTCGGCCTCTCGATCTCGAAGGTCGCCGACAGTGACGGGGACGGGAAGCCCGACAGCACGGGCCGCGCGCTCAGCCACGAGCAGCTCGGCGACCTCGCCGACGTCGACGTGATCTTCACCGGCGTCGCGGAGGACGGCACGGGCCTCATCACCGACGAGACCGCGCTGAAGTCGAACGCGCTGTGGACCTCGCTGCCCGCCGTCGCGAACGGCCAGGTCTTCCCCTACAACTACGAGATGAGCTACGGCTCGCCGAGCGGGCAGACCGCTCTGCTCGAGGTCATCGCGAAGGCGCTGCTCGGATGAGCCGCCCCGACGTCAACCTGGTGCACCGGGTCGAGGTCGTCGAGGTGCGCCGCCTCACGCCCGGCATGATCCGGATCGTGTTCACCGGCCCCGGCCTCGAGGGCTTCGTCTCCTCGGGCGTCGGCGACGAGTACCTGCGTCTGTTCCTGCCGGCTGAGGGGCACGCCGAGCCGCAGCTGCCCGTCGCCACCGACGACGGCTACTGGGAGTTCCCGGAGGGCGTCGAGCCCTGCGAGGTGCGCACCTACACCGTGCGCGAGTGGGACGGCGCCGCCGGCCGGCTCGTCATCGACTTCGTCGTGCACGAGGGCGGCATCGCCGCCACCTGGGCGCTCGGCGCCGAGCCAGGCCACGTCGTCGGCGTGAACACGCCGCGCGGGCTGTACGCCCCGGCAGAGGGGATCGAGTGGCAGCTGCTCGTCGCGGACGCCACCGGCCTGCCCGCCGCCGTGCGGCTCGCCGAGCAGGCGCCCGCCGGCGTCCGCACGAAGCTCGTGCTCGAGGTCTCGGGGGAGCAGGACGAGCACCGGCCCGAGCTGCCCGCGAACGTGGAGCTCGCCTGGGTGCACGGCGGCAACGGGCACGCGCCGAGCCGGCTCGAGGAGATCGTGCGGGCCGCCGAGCTGCCGAAGACGCCGGGCTACGTCTGGGTCGCGGGCGAGAGCGCCGTGACCCGCGCCGTGCGCAAGTACCTGCGCCACGAGCTCAAGCTGCCGCCGACCGCGTACAAGGTCGTCGGCTACTGGGTCGAGCGCGCCGAGCAGTGGCGCGAGCGCTACGAGGCGCTGCCCGAGGACGTGCGGACGCGCCTCAGTGAAATGTGGGACGACGAGTCCCGCGACGAGGAGGAGCTGCAGGACGAATACGTCGCGGTCCTCGAGTCGCACGGGCTCTGAGCCGCCGATGGTCGTGACCGAGGCGGTCCGGCGCACGCCGACCGGCTTCGCCGGGCGTCGGGCGCTCGGCTTCGCCGTCGCCTTCGGCGTGCTCGCAGGATGCGTCGCGCTCAGCCTCGCGATCGGATCGAAGGGACTGTCGATCGTCGAGGTGCTCGCCGCGATCGGGGGGTCGGCCGACGAGGCCGGGACGATCGTGCGGGAGCTGCGACTGCCGCGCACCCTGCTCGGCATCCTCGTCGGGGCGGCACTCGGCGTCGCCGGCGCGGTGATGCAGGCGTTCACCCGCAACCCGCTCGCCGATCCGGGCCTGCTCGGGGTCAACGCCGGCGCCGCGTTCGCCGTGACGGCGGGGGCTGCGGCGTTCGGGCTCACCTCGCTCGGGGCGACCGTGTGGTTCGCCTTCGGCGGCGCGATCATCGCGACGGTCGGCGTGTACCTCATCGGCAGCGCCGGCCGGGGCGGGCCCGACCCGCTGCGGATCACCCTCGGCGGCGTCGCGATCGGCGCCTTCCTCGCCGGCATCACGAGCGGCATCACGCTGCTCCTGCCCGAGGTCTTCGACCGGATGCGCGGCTGGAACGCCGGCAGCATCGTCGTCGCCCCGCCAGAGCTGCTGGCCTGGGTGACGCTGTTCGTCCTCGCCGGGCTCGTGCTCGCCGCGTGGGTCGCCGGGCCGCTCAACACGGTCGCGCTCGGCGACGAACTCGCCGTCGCGCTCGGATCGCGCATCGTGCGCACCCGGATCGTGTCGATCGTCGCCGTCACCCTGCTCTGCGGGGCAGCGACCGCCGCCGCGGGCCCGATCGGCTTCGTCGGGCTCATGGTGCCGCACGCGGTGCGCTGGTTCACCGGCCCCGATCAGCGCTGGATCTTCGCCGGCAGTGCCGTCGCGGCCCCCGTGCTGCTGCTCGCGAGCGACGTCGCCGGCCGCGTGGTGCTGCCGAGCGGCGAGCTGCCCGTCGGCATCGTGACCGCCTTCGTGGGGGCGCCGGTGCTCATCGCGCTCGTGCGCCGTCGGCGGGTGAGCGGGCTGTGAGCGTCCGGACGCCCGCCCGCGCGGTGGTGCTCCGTTCGGCCGGCGGCGGATTCGGCATCCGCATCGGCGTGCGCCACGCCGTCGTCGTCGCCGCCCTGCTCGTCGCGGCGCTCGCGGTCGGCGTGGTCAGCCTCGGCACCGGCGACTTCGTCGTGCCGCTCGGCGACGTCGTGGGCGCCCTGCTCGGGCAGGGCGACCGCCGCACCAACCTCGTCGTGCTCGACTGGCGGCTGCCGCGCGTGCTGCTCGCGCTCATGCTCGGCGCAGCGCTCGGCGCCGCAGGCGCGATCTTCCAGTCGATCACCCGCAATCCGCTCGGCAGCCCCGACGTCATCGGCTTCGACACCGGGGCGTACACGGGCGGGCTGCTCGTCATCATCACGACCGGCACCGGCTACCTCGCCACCGCGTCCGGCGCGCTGCTCGGCGGCTTCGCGACCGCGGTCGTCGTGTACCTGCTCGCCTACCGGCGCGGCTTCCACGGCTTCCGGCTGATCATCGTCGGCATCGGAGTGGCGGCCATGCTCGCCTCGCTCAACACGTGGCTCATCCTCAGTGCGGAGCTGAACGTCGCCCTCGCCGCCGCCGCCTGGTCGAGCGGCTCGCTGAACGCCGTCGGCTGGGCGCAGGCGGTGCCCGCCGCGGCCGTGCTGCTCGTGCTCTGGGCGGTCGCGGCGACGATGAGCCGCCGCCTGCACCTGCTGGAGCTCGGCGACGACGCCGCGACCGCACTCGGCGTGCGCACCGGACGCACCCGGCTCGTGCTCGTCGTCCTCGGCGTCGCCCTCACCGCGACCTCGGTCGCCGCGGCGGGGCCGATCGCCTTCGTCGCGCTCGCCGCCCCGCAGCTCGCGCGACGGCTCAGCCGCTCGGCGGGCGTGACGCTCGCGGGCGCCGCGGCGATGGGCGCGCTGCTGCTCACCGCGAGCGACTACGCCGCGCAGCGGCTGTTCGCGCCCACCCAGCTGCCCGTCGGCGTCGTCACGGTGAGCGTCGGCGGCGTCTACCTGATCTGGTTGCTCATCACGGAAGCGAGACGACGATGACCCGAACGACGACCCGGACGACGAGCGCGACGATGGCCGGCGCGACGATGGTCGCGAGCGGTGCGGATGCCTCGCCGGCCCGCCTCGCGGCGGAGCACGTCACCCTCGCCTACGAACGGCGGACGATCGCCGAGCGGCTCTCGCTCGACATCCCGACCGGCTCCTTCACGGTCGTCGTCGGGCCGAACGCCTGCGGCAAGTCGACACTGCTGCGCGCGCTCGCCCGGGTGCTCGCCCCCGCAGCCGGACGGGTCGTGCTCGACGGCCGCACGATCACCGACTACCCGGCGAAGGAGGTGGCCCGCCGCCTCGGGCTGCTGCCGCAGAGCTCCATCGCGCCGGAGGGCATCACGGTGGCCGACCTCGTGGCGCGGGGGAGGCATCCGCATCAGGGCCTCTTCCGGCAGTGGAGCGTCGCCGACGAGGCCGCGGTCGCGGCCGCGCTCACCGCGACCAGCACCGCCGAGCTCGCCGGCCGGCCGGTCGACGAGTTGTCGGGCGGTCAGCGGCAGCGGGTGTGGGTGGCGATGGTGCTCGCGCAGGAGACCCCGCTGCTGCTGCTCGACGAGCCGACCACGTTCCTCGACATCGCCCACCAGTACGAGCTGCTCGAGCTGCTGCGCGGCCTGCACCGGGCGGGCGGCCGCACGCTCGTCGCCGTGCTGCACGACCTCAACCAGGCCGCCCGCTACGCCGATCACCTCGTCGTCATGCGGGACGGCGAGGTCGTCGCCACGGGCGACCCCGGCGAGGTGCTGACGGCGGAACTCGTCGAGCGGGTGTTCGGGTTGCCCTGCACGATCGTGCCCGACCCGCACACCGGCACGCCGCTCGTGGTGCCGCGGCTACCAGCCTAGGCGGCCGCCGGGTTCGCCCGCTCGACCGCCTCCGCGATCTCCTCTTCGACGAGCGCGGCGTTCATGGCCGCGCCTGTGAAGTTGCCGCCCGCCATCGCGAACGGCACCGAAGAGCGCGGGTCGGTCACATTGCCGGCGGCCCAGAGCCCGGGGACATCCGTGCGCCCCATGGCGTCGACGACGACGAACGAGCCGCCCATCGGGTGCTCGGCGTGCGCGGCGCCCAAGGTGCGCAGCAGCCCGTCGAGCGGAGCGGGCACGGGCGCGACGAACACCGCGTCCACGGGGATCGCCTCGCCGTCGGCGAGCTCCAGCGCGGCGAGCTCGCCCTCCGCGTCGGCTGCGACCCGGGCGAGGGCGCGCTCCTCGACGCGGATGCCGCGGGCGAGCAGGCCCGAGCGCGCGGCGTCGTCGAGCTCGCGTCCGCTCGTCAGGAAGACGACGTCGTCGGAGAGCTGGCGCATCAGCTGCGCCTGGTGCGGGTTCGGCCGCTCACCGGCGAGCACGGCGATGCGGCGGTCGCGCACCTCCCAGCCGTCGCAGTACGGGCAGACGAACACGCCGCGGCCCCAGAGCTCGGCGAGGCCGGGGACGTCGGGCAGCTCGTCGCGCAGTCCGCTCGTGACGAGCAGGTGGCGGGTCGTGGCCGTCGCGCCGTCGTCGAGCTCGACGAGGAAGCCGGTCGCCGCGGCGTCGGCGTCTCCCGTGGGCGTCGCCCCGACGACGGCGCCCTCGCGCAGCTCGACGCCGTCGTAGCGGCCGAGCTCGCGGCGACCCTCGGCCAGCAGATCGAGCGGGGAGGTGTGGTCGCGACCGAGCACGCCGTGCATGTGGCCCGCGAAGCGATTGCGGGGGCGGCCCTCGTCGACGACGAGCACCCGACGGCGGGATCGGCCGAGCATGAGGGCGGCGCTCAGGCCGGCGGGGCCGCCGCCGACGATGACGACGTCGTACTGGGGGTGGGTGCGGTTCTCCATGATCCCGATCCTGCGGCGAGCGGATGCGTGTGGCAAGCTGGTTTGCCGAAGTGGCAAATGCGAGCGACGGGAGACGGGGATGACCGACGAGCACTCCCTCGACGCCGTCGCGCCGCGGCTGCGGGCGCTCCGCCAGCGCCGCGGGGCGACCCTCGCCGAGCTCGCGGAGCGCACCGGCATCTCGGTGAGCACCCTCTCGCGCCTGGAATCGGGTGGCCGGCGTCCGACGCTCGACCTGCTGATGCGGCTCGCCACCGCCTACCGGGTGAGCCTCGACGACCTCGTCGGCGCCCCGCAGATCGCGGACCCGCGGGTGCGTCCCAAGCCCTTCTACCGCGACGGGAAGGCGATCATCCCGCTCACCCGCGACACGCCTGGGCTGCACGCGTACAAGATGGTGCTGCCGGGCCATCCGCCCGAGTCGCCGGTGCCGCAGCGCACGCACGGCGGATACGACTGGATCTACGTGCTCAGCGGGCGGGTCCGCCTCGCCCTCGGCGACGAGGAGCTCGTGCTCGAGCCCGGCGAGGCCGCCGAGTTCGACACCCGCGTGCCGCACGGCATGGTGAGCGCCTCGCTCGAGCCTGCGGAGGTGCTGAACCTGCTGAGTGCGCAGGGCGAACGCGTGCACCTGCGGACCGTCGACGGGTAGTCCTGCCCCTCGACCGGGCACGGCGGATGCGGCATCATGAGGCCCATGAGCGTCAGCGACCCGTCCGTGCCGCCCCAGACCGCCTCCCCGGCGCCGCCGCCGCGACCGTCGGCGGCGCTCGCCGTCGTCTCCCTCGTCGCGGGGCTCGTGATCGTGGCCCTGCAGGTGGCCCTCCAGCTCGTGCTGCCCCTCATCTACTCGACGACCGGCGGCACGGTCGATCTGGTGACGCTGCTGAACGTGATCCAGCTCGTGCAGGGCATGCTCGTGGCGCTGTGCGCGATCGTGGCCGTCGCGACTGGGCTCATCGTGCTCGTTCGGCGCGGCCCCGGGCGGGCGCGTGCCGGGGCCGGGGTGGCGCTCGGCGGGGCGGCGCTCGCGACGCTCGTGGCGACGCTGCTGCAGAGCGCCCTGCTGTCGGTTTTCTGATGGCCGAGGCGAAGTACGACGTCAAGCGGGAGTTCCGCTCGTTGTACGCCCCGAGTGCGGCCCGCTTCGCGTTCGTCGAGGTGCCGCCGATGCAGGTGCTCGCGATCGACGGGCACGGCGACCCGAACACCGCGCCCGAGTACGCCGCCGCCGTGCAGGCCCTGTACTCGGTCGGCTACCCGCTCAAGTTCCTGAGCAAGCGCGAACTCGGCCGGGACTTCGTGGTCGCGCCGCTCGAGGGGCTGTGGCGGGCCGAGGATCCGACGAGCTTCGTCACGCGGGACAAGTCGGCGTGGAGTTGGACGATGCTCCTCGTGCAGCCGGAGTGGCTCGATGACGCGCATCTCGCGGTCGCGCGCGCTCGAGCGCTCGAGAAGGCGCCCGCCGAACTGCGCGACGCGATCGAGCGCCTCGAGCTGCGGCGGCTGCACGAGGGGCGGTGCGTGCAGATCCTGCATCTCGGGTCGTACGACGATGAAGGGCCGACGCTCGCCAAGCTGCACGACGAGTTCATGCCCGAGCACGGCCTCACCTTCGCGGGCGACCACCATGAGATCTACCTGAGCGATGCCCGACGCACTCCGCCCGAGAAGCTCCGAACGGTGCTGCGTCAGCCGGTGCGGCCGGCGTGACCGTGCGGGCCGCGTGGGCTATGCCGCGGCCATGGCGCGGGCGAGCAGGCCCACTCGGCGGTCGGTGGATGTGTTCGCGGCGATCGGGGTGCCGTGCGGGTCGACGTGTGGCGGCGGGATGAACCAGCGCCCGCCGTCGCGGACGACGATGCGCCAGCCGTCGTCGTGCACCCGATGGTGGTGGTGGCTGCACAGCAGGATGCCGTTGTCGAGATCGGTGCGCCCGTCGTCGCGGTGCCACCACGCGATGTGGTGAGCCTCGGTGTGCGACGGCGGCCTGGAGCAGTGCGGCCACGCGCAGCCGCCGTCGCGATCGGCGAGGGCGAGTTTCTGCGCGGCGCTGAAGAGGCGGGCGGAGCGCCCGAGCTGCAGCGGCTCACCGCCCTCGCCGACGAACAGGGGCGCGATGCCCGCTGCCGTGACGAGCGCACGGACGCTCGCGATCGACACAGGCTGCTCGATGCCGTCGATGGTGCCATGGCCGCGCTCGGTGAGGAGCGCCTCGGCGTCGGCGCGGACGACGACGGTCGTCTGTCTGAGCGTCGGCACCGCAGCGCAGCCGAGCGCATGCCGCGCGAGGTCGACGAGCGCATCGGCGTTCAGCTGGGCGATGCTGCGGTGCTCGGCGATGCGGGGGTCGTCGGCGTGCTGCCGGTGCCGGGCGTCGCGCGCCCGGTGCAGCTCGGCTCCGACGAGCCCGTCGACGGCAGCCTTGAGGGTGGCGCCGTTCACCGGATCGAGTGCGCCGCGCACGTTGACCATGCCCGCCGCATCTTCCCAGATGCGGAGCCCTCGCCTGGCGCGGAGCTCGTCTTCGCGGGGCCGCACGCCGTCGGGGTCGAGGTGCGCCTCGAGGAGCTTGATGAGCTGCCCCAGTCGCTCGGGCCCGACGGAGGCCGCCTGTTCGACGAGGAATCGCTCCGCCGCCTCAAGCGTCACCGGCTCGACGCGCGGGGCGACCCGATCGAGAAACCGGCGGATGCGCTCGGCGGCGTCGAGCCCGAGCTCGGCGCTCGTGAGCCCCGCGGCCAGATGCGCGAATCGCGGCGGCAACGGCTCGCCGGCGAAGGAGCTGCGCAGCGCGGTGGCCGCCCCCACGGCCACGAGCGCGTACGCGTCGCGAACGGGCGTGCGCGTCGTGTCGGCGACGAGCCGGGCGGGATTCGCGTAGCCCCGATCGCGCGCGGGGTCATCGCCCGGGACGCCGGTGCACCGTGCCGCGAGCTCGGCCGCGCAGGCGCTTGCGACTGCCTCTGCGGCGCGCGCGAGCCCGCCCACCGCGTCGAGGACGCGCAGGAGCCCGTCGTCGCTGAGCGCCCGCGCGTCGACGGCAGCGGGGCCTGTGGCATCGGCCGGGTCGGCGACGGCGTTCAGCCGCGATCAGCCGCCCACTTCCGTCCTCTCCAGCAGCTCCACGAGCGCCGCGCTCGCGCGCAGCAGCATGACACTCCGCTCCGCGAGCGCGTCGAGTCGCGCGTCGAGAGCACGGTCGGCTGAGGCGATGCCTGGTTCGTCGCCGAGCGTCGCCACGATGGAGCGGATGGCCGGGATGCCGGCCCCGCCCTCGCGGAGCGCTGCGACGACCCGCGCCACCACGATCTGGGCCGCCGAGTAGCTGCGGGCCGCCATGGAACCGACGCGATCGGGGCGCAGCAGCCCCTCGGCTTCCCAGAAGCGAAGCGTCGAGCTGGGCACGTCGAGCGCCGAGGCCAGCTCGGTGATCGACATCGAGCCGCCTGGGTCTGCCGCCGAGGCATCCGTCGGCGCGATCGCCGCGAGCCCCGCGCGCGCCGCGAGCACCCGCTCGCGTTCCCGCGCCAGCCCGGCGTGCAGTTCGTCGACGAGCGCCGCCGCCTCGGCGATCGGCCGCGTGCGCAGCTCCGCGAGCGTGCTTCGGGCGGCCACGGGCCCGATGGCCAGCGCCAGCGCGCGGTATGCGCGGAGCGCGACGAGGTGCGCGTCGGCGTAGCTGCGGTACCCGTTCGCCGAGCGCGCGGCGGGTGGGATCACGCCGAGGCGTTCGAGATCGCGCACCTGCTGGTCGGAGTAGCCGGTGGCACGGGCGAGCTCGCCCGTGCGCAGCTCGTGTGGCATGCACAACCCCCCATAAGCACTTCAGGTTCACACTCGAACCATGAGTATGCAGCAGATCCTCGATACCGTCCGGTCCTTCGACGGCGTGCTCGTCGTCGAGCCCGGCCCGGGCGGGCCTTTTCCCGAGCTCGCCTGGGGCGACGCCTTCTTCTACTACGCGCCTGACGGCCGGATGCCGGAGCGCACCCAGCCGTACGGCACGATCGTGACGAAGGACTACCCGGGCGACACCGCTTCCCGCCTCGACGAGCCCGGCAGGTACCGCGTGAACGTGCGTGTCGATCGGGCGACGTTCCGGCGGGTGACGGGGGAGGACCCGCACTCCCTCGCGGCCCACCGGGACTTCACGGCCGTCGACGTGCTCGGCCCGCACCCCGTGTACGGGGCGAACGGTTGGCTCGCCGTGGTGAACCCTGCCGAGACCGTCGACGAGGTCGTGGCGCTGCTGCGCGAGGCGCACGAGGCGGCCCGCCGGCGCTCGCTGCGCAGCGCCGCGCGACGCGGGAGCGAAGGCGCCTAGCTCGTGCCGCTCCACGGCGCGGGCACGATGACCCACATGACCTCGGCGCCGAGCTCGGGGTCGGCGGTCCAGCTGTGGGGTTCGCGCCCGGGGAAGGTCAGCGCGTCGCCCGCGACGAGCTCGACGTCGCGGTCGACGAACCGCACCGTCAGCGCCCCCGACAGCACGTGCAGCACCTCCACGTCGCTCGAGATCGTGTAGAGCTCGCCGCCTCCGGACGCCCCCGGTGCCATCTCCGAGCGGAGGAGCTGCACCCGCGACTCGCTGCGCGGCGACATGAGCCGCTCGGTCACGTGCGTGCCGCCGAAGTTGACCCGGGGTGCATCGTCGTAGCCGACGACCTGGATCTCGGGTTCGGCGAAGAGCGAGCCGATCGGCAGCGAGAGCACTTGGCAGAGCTGCAGCAGCGTCGCGACGGAGGGGGAGGTCTCGTCGCGTTCGAGGCGGCTGAGGAAGCCCTTGGTCAGCCCGCTCGCCTCGGCGAGCTGGGCGAGCGTGAGCCCCTGGGCGGTGCGCGCGTTGCGCAGGTGCGCGCCGATCGCGAGCGGCGAGGAGCTGGGTCCGGGTGGGACGGCGCGGCGCACGCGGCTCCTTCGCTCGAATCGGATGGGGGGCGATGGCGGGCGGCGTAGGCGGATGCTTCGCCCGAGCGGATGCCGCGAACGCATGCTTGCGTCCAGGCATCCCACGCCGTAGCATGGCCCGCGAGTTTCCTCCAGAATATCAAAGGTTTACTAATATGCAACCCACCGACGTGCCCGAGCCGCAGCCCACCGAGCGAGCGCAGCCGATCGGCCCGGTCGACGCGAGCCGCGTGCCGCGCTTCGCCGGCATCGCCACCTTCGCCCGACTCCCGCGGCTCGAGGACGTCGAGCATGCGGACATCGCCGTCGTGGGCGTGCCGTTCGACAGCGGGGTCAGCTACCGGCCGGGCGCGCGGTTCGGTCCTGCGCACGTGCGCGAGGCGTCGCGCCTGCTCCGCCCCTTCAACCCGGCGCAGGGCGTCGAGCCCTTCGCCGTGCAGCAGGTCGCCGACGCGGGCGACCTCGCCGTGAACCCGTTCAGCATCGACGAGGCCGTCGCCGACGTCGAGGCCGGCGCGCGGGCGCTCGCCGAGCAGGCCGACCGCCTCGTCGTCATCGGCGGCGACCACACCATCGCCCTGCCGCTGCTGCGCGCCGTCACGGCGCAGCACGGCCCCGTCGCGGTGCTGCACTTCGACGCCCACCTCGACACCTGGGACACCTACTTCGGCGCCCCGATCACGCACGGCACCCCCTTCCGTCGTGCCTCCGAGGAGGGGCTCATCGATCTGACGGCGAGCATGCACGTCGGCACCCGCGGGCCGCTCTACGGCGTCGAGGACCTGAGCGACGACGCCCGCCTGGGCTTCGCCATCGTCACGAGCGAGGACATCGAGGAGCGCGGCGTCGAGGCCGCGATCGAGCGCATCCGCGCCCGCATCGGCGGCAAGCCCCTGTACATCTCCATCGACATCGACGTGCTCGACCCCGCGCACGCGCCCGGCACCGGCACCCCCGAGGCCGGCGGGCTGACGAGCCGCGAGCTGCTCCGGATCATCCGCGCCCTCGCCGACCAGCGCATCGTCGGCGCCGACGTCGTCGAGGTCGCGCCCGCCTACGACCACGCCCAGCTCACCGCCGTCGCCGCCTCGCACGTCGCGTACGAGCTGATCAGCGCGATGGCCCCGCGCGGCTGAACCGCACCCGACCCCCGACGCAGCACCGGATCGAAGGAGACCCCCGATGACCACCCGCACCCCGAGCACCGAGGAGGTGCTCGCCGCCGCCGACGCGATCATCGACGCCTTCGCGGCGACCGACGGCGAACGCTACTTCGCCGGCTTCGCGCCCGAGGCGAGCTTCCTCTTCCACACCGAGGCGGCCAGGCTCGACGACCGAGCCGCGTACGAGGCGCTCTGGCAGGGCTGGGTCGAGGGCGGATGGCGCGTCCTCGACTGCCGCTCCACCGCCCGCCTCGTGCAGGCGTACCCCGGCGGCGCCGTGTTCAGCCACGACGTCGCGACCCGCGTCGACACGGGCGAGGGCGAGGACGCGTACCGCGAGCGGGAGACCATCGTCTTCCGCGTCGACGGCGAGCAGCTGCTCGCCGTGCACGAGCACCTCTCGCCGGCATCAGCCTGAGCCGCGCCGACTGACCCGCGCCCACCGATCCGCGCCCGACCGACCCGCCCCCACATCCCCCAGGAGCACGCAATGTCGCTGTATCGCCGTCTCGACCGCCGCCTCGCGGCGCAGTCCGACACTTCGGGGCCGGTCCGCGGCACCCTGTCCACCCCCCGGATCGGCATGATCTGGCTCGCGGCGAACCTCGTCGTCACGACCCTGCTCACCGGCACCCTGTTCGTGCCGGGCGTCGAGTACGGCACGGCGATCACGATGATCGTGGCGGGCACGGTGGCGGGCGCCGTCGTGCTGACCCTGATCGGCAACATCGGCACCCGCACGGGCCTGCCGACGATGGCGCTCGCCCGCGGAGCCTTCGGCACGCGCGGCGGGTTCCTGCCGATGGCGGCGAACCTCGTCATCCTGATGGGCTGGAGCTGGGTGCAGGCGATGCTCGCCGGCGTCACGGTCGACGCGCTCGTGTCGAGCCTCACGGGCTTCTCGAACCCGATCCTGTTCTCGGTGCTGTGCCAGACGATCGTCGTGCTGCTCGCGATCTTCGGCCACGAGGGCATTGCGAAGGTCGAGCCCTGGCTCGCGGTGCTCATGCTGGCGATCATCGCCTGGATCTTCTTCATCGCCTTCACGAGCTTCGCGCCCGGCGACTACTTCGCCATCCCGGCGGACCCCTCGATCGGGCAGACCCCCGCGATCGTGCTCGACGTCGTCGTCGCGACCGCGGTGAGCTGGACGGTGCTCTCGGCCGACTTCAACCGGCTCGCCGCGACGATCCGGGCCGGCTTCCTCGGCGCGGGACTCGGCTACACCCTCTCCACGGTCATCGCGATGACCCTCGGCGCCACCGCGATCGGCTACGTCATCCTGAGCGGCGGGGAGCCGCTCGCCTTCGACCCGAGCGTGCTCGTGGCGGCGTTCGGCGCCCCGATCGCGATCGTCATCTTCGTCTCGGTGATGGCGACGAACTCGATGGTCGTCTACGGCATGACCACCTCGATCGTGCACGCCGCCGCCGGCCGGGCGAAGCTCCGCTTCCTGCCGACGGCGCTCGTGGTCGGGGCGATCTCGATCCTCGGCGCGACCTGGCTCGCGCTGCTCGACCAGTTCACGAACTTCCTCATCGTGATCGGCGCGTTCTTCGTGCCGGTGTTCGCGATCATGATCGTGGACTACTACCTCGTGAAGCGCGCGAGCTACACCGTCGACCTCATGCGCCGCCGCGGTGGCCGCTACTGGTACCTCGGCGGGGTGAACTGGATCGCGGTGGGCGCTTGGGCGATCGGCGCGACCGCCTCCTACCTCTGGGTGTACGTCTGGCCGAGCCCGGTCGGGGCGACGATCCCCGCGTTCGTCGTGACGTTCACGATCTACCTGCTGGCGATGCTGCCGGAGCGGGCCCGCACCCGCCGGGAGGCGAGCGTGCACCTCGCCGACGCCGTCGCGCAGGCCGACACCACCGGCATCCAGGCGATGGACGAGGCGGTGCTCGGCGACGCCGAGCGCGCCATCGAGGCGAGGCGGCGCGCGAAGGCCGCAGCCGACGCGGATGGCGGGGCGGATGCCTCGGCCGGCACCGGCCGCGATGCGTGAGCTCAGCCGCCCGATCGACTCGGGCATGCGGGTCTACCCGGGCGATCCCGAGGTGGCGATCGAAGCGGCGCTGCACCTCGAGCGCGACGGTGTCGACGTCGCCCGGCTGCACCTGGGCTCGCACACCGGCACCCACCTGGACGCCCCTTCGCACACCGTCGCCGGCGGTCGCACCACCGGCGCGATCGGGCTGGACGAGCTCGTCGGCGAGGCCCTCGTCGTGCACCTCGCTGGGCTCGTCGCCGGGCAGTGCTACGGGCTCGCGGAGCTCGAGCGGGCGCTCGGCGGCGCCCTGCCCGAGCGCGTGCCGCCGGTCGTGATCCTCGACACGGGCTGGGCCGAGCGCTTCGACACCGAGGAGGCGCTCGACCACCCCGCGCTCGACCCGGCTGCCGCGGCCGAGCTCGTGCGCCGCGGGATGCACGTGCTCGCCGTTGACACGTTGAGCCCCGACCCGAGTTCGGGTGGCGGGGAGTCCGGCTTCCCGGTGCACGAGGTCGTGCTCGGCGGCGACCGGCTCATCGTCGAGAACCTGTGCGGGCTCGACGGGCTGCCGGAGCGGATCCGCGTGGGCTTCTTCCCGCTCCGGGTCGACCTCGACGGCGCCCCGGTGCGGGCGGTCGCCTTCGACTGAGCCCCTCCCCGGCCATCCGCCGCCCGTCCCCGCCCCACCCACCCGTTCCGGCGTGTCGTCACTATTTGCGGGTGCCGGCGCCGTGCGACCCGCAAATAGTGACGTCTTGCCGGGTGGGGCCGGGTGGGGCCGCATGGGGCCGGGTGGGGCGGAGGGGGTGAAGGGGGCGGATCAGACGGGCGGGCACGTGCGCCCGCCGAGCTCGAGCCGCTCGCCGCGGAAGCGCTCGCGCAGCCGCCGGTCGTGCGTGACGAGCACGACCGCCCCCCGCGAAGCCCGCGACGGCAGCCTCGAGCTCGTCGACGAGGAGCGGCGCGAGGTGGTTCGTCGGCTCGTCGAGGAGCAGCAGCTCGACGTCCCGGCTCACGAGCAGGGCGAGCTCGAGCCGGCGGCGCTGCCCGTACGACAACCCGCCGAGCGGCCGGTCCAGTTCCGACTCATGGAACAGGCCGAGCGCCAGCAGGCGTTCGGCCGCGGCATCCAGTCCCTCGCGGATCCCCGCCGCGTACGCCTCGACGAGCGAACGCCGCGGCTCGTCGATCCGGCCCGCCTGCTGGCGCAGCCAGCCCACGGCGCCGCGGCGCTCCACCTCGCCGCCCCCGGCCGGCAGTTCGCCCGCGATGGTGCGCAGCAGTGTCGTCTTGCCGGCGCCGTTCGGGCCGGTGACGAGCAGGCGCCCGCCGGGGCCGAGCTCGAAGTCGGGCACGGCCTCGTCGAGCACGGCGAGGCCCGCGACGCGGAGGATCGCCGCACCCGACGCACCCGGCGTGCCCGGCGCACCGCGTTCCGCCGAGGCATCCGTCCGCGCCCCCAGCGCACCCGCCGTGAACCGCAGCGGCTCGGCGGGCGGGGCGACGGGCTCCGCGGCGAGCCGGGCGAGCCGCTCCTTCGCGTTGCGGATGCGGCCCATCGCGCCGTGGTCGCGACCGCGCGCGCGGAACGCCCCGGCCCCCATGCCCGGCTTGTCGAGCTTTCGCGGGATGGCCGCGAGCCGCCCCGCGTTCGTCCCGAGCAGGGCGAGGTGGCGCTCCCGCTCGGCGAGCCAGGCCTCGTGCGCGAGCCGTTGCCGCTCCCGCTCGGCGGCCTTCGCCGCGAGATACCCCGCGTAGCCGTCGCCGTAGCGGGTGACGGACCCGCCGGCGAGCTCCCAGATCGCGCTCGTCCAGCGCGCGAGGAAGGCGCGGTCGTGCGAGGCCGCGACGACCGTGCCCCGGTGCCGGGCGAGCGCGTCGACGAGCCAGTCCCAGGCGTCGTCGTCGAGGTCGTTCGTCGGCTCGTCGAGCAGCAGGAGCTCCGCGTTCGAGGCGAGCGCGGCGGCCAGCACGATGCGCGCGCGCTCGCCGCCGGACAGCCGGTGCCACGCCCGCGAACGCGCGATGCCGCCGACGCCGAGCGCCGCGAGCCCCGCGTCGAGCCGGGCCGGGGCGCCGTAGCCGTCGCGCGCCTCGTAACGGTCGACGAGCGCGGCGTAGCGGGTGAGCGCGGCGTCGAGCTCGGCGCCATCGAGGCCCGCGCCGTCGGGGCCGGCGAGCTCCGCGCCGGCCGAGGCGATCGCCGCTTCGAGCTCGCGCAGCTCCCGCCAGCAGGCGTCGATCGCCTCGGCGACCGTCGCCCGATCGGGGAGTTCGAGCGACTGCTCGAGCGCGCTGACCCCGCCGGGCGCGACGAGGGTCCGTTCGCCGGCATCGGGCACGAGCTCGCCCGCGATGAGCCGGAGCAGCGTCGTCTTGCCGGCGCCGTTGTCGCCGACGAGCGCGATGCGCTCGCCCGCGCCGAGCTCGAGGTCGACGCCGTCGAGCACGAGGTGCTCCGCGAAGCGCAGGCTCGCGCCGCGGAGGGAGAGATGGATTCGGGCGGTCATGTGCGACTCGCAATCTCGATCCGTCGATCGGCGCACGGGCCGGCTTCGTCGTCGAAGCGCCGGTGGCGGGCGCGCGGAACCGGCGCGGCGCGCGATCACGGATCGGGGTGAGGATGGCCGGCACCCGACGGTGCCCGGAACGGATGCCGCGGAGCGATGCTCGACGCGGCGGGGCCACCTCAGTGGCGGATCAGCGTACCCATAGGTGGACGACCGTAGCACCGGGCCTCGGGCGGGCGCAAGCGCTCGCCTTCGGGGCCGCTACGGCACGAGGTGCTGCCAGCGGGTGAGCTTCTCGGGGTTGCGCACGAGCCAGAGCTCCGAGAGCCGGCCCTCGCGCACCTCCACCGAGACGACCGTGTCGACGACGCCGTGCTGGGCGAAGACCGCGACGTACCCCGAGGCCGCGTCCCGCAGCGAGATCGACAGCCCCTCGCCGCGCTTCGCGATGATGCCGAGCACGTAGCGCGCCACGTGCTCGGCGCCGAGGACGGGCCGGCGGGCCGCCGAGACGAGGCCGCCGCCGTCGGAGACGAGCCGGACGTCGGGGTCGAGCAGCCGCACGAGCGCCGCGAGCTCGCCCGTCGCGGCCGCCGCGAGGAAGGCGTGCACGACCGCGGCGTGCTGCTCGGCCGACGCCGCACCGGCGCGGCCGGCCCGCACCCGCGCCCTGGCGCTCGAGGCGAGCTGACGGCAGGCGCCGGGGGAGCGCCCGACGACCTCGGCGATGTCCGCGAACGGCAGGCCGAACGCCTCGTGCAGCACGAAGGCGACGCGCTCGGCCGGGGTCAGCGTCTCCAGCACGACGAGCATCGCGGTCGAGACCCCCTCCGCGAGCTCGGCGTGCGCGGCGGGGTCCGCTGGCGGCGCCGCGGCGAAGCGGCCGCCGAACGCACCGGGCGCGTCGGGCAGCGGCTCGGGCAGCCACTCGCCGACGTAGGCCTCGCGGCGCGCGCGGGCCGAGCCGAGCTCGTCGAGGCAGATCCGGCCGACGACCTTCGTGAGCCAGGCGCCGGGGGAGCGGATCGCAGCCCGCTCCGCCTCCGGCAGCCGCAGCCAGCGCTCGTAGCCGGACTGCACCGCGTCCTCGGCCTCGGCGAAGGAGCCGAGCAGCCGGTACGCGAGCCCGAGGAGGCCCGGGCGCTCCGCGGCGACCGCATCGGACGAGGCATCCACCGTGCGCATGCGCTCAGCCTGCCACGCCGGACGACCGGCCTGACATTCCGGCGCGCTGCGTCGTCGGAGTGATGAGGGCGGGCGCGGGTCCCGCCGAAGGCCGCAGGCCAGGAACGGAGGACACGGTGAGGATCGCCATCGCGGGAGGGACCGGCACGGTGGGCCGGCACATCGTCGAGGTCGCGCGGGAGCGCGGGCACGAGACCGTCGTGCTCGCCCGCTCCGCCGGCGTCGACCTCACGACGGGCGCGGGGCTCGCCGGCGCGCTCGCCGGAGTGGACGCCGTCATCGACGCGGCGAACGTGAACGCGATCGACCGGGAGACCGCCGAGCGCTTCTTCACGGGCGCCTCGCGCACGCTCCTCGCCACCGAACGCGAGGCGGGCGTCGGCCATCACGTGCTGCTCTCGATCGTCGGCATCGACCGGATCCCCTACGCGTACTACGAGGCGAAGCTCGCCCAGGAGCGCGTCGTCGAGGCCGGCGGCGTGCCGCACACGATCCTGCGCGCGACGCAGTTCCACGAGTTCGCCGGGCAGATGGCGGGGCGGCTCCGCGTCGCGGGGATCCAGCTCGCGGCACGGATGCGCACGCAGCCGGTCGCGGCCCGCGAGGTCGCCGAGCACCTCGTCGCGCTCGCCGAGGACGCGCCCCGGGGCCGCGCCCGCGACCTCGCCGGCCCGCGGGAGGAGCAGCTCGCCGAGCTCATCCGCCGGCTCGTCCGTGCCGAGGGCCGCCGCGGGCCGGTGCTGCCGGTCTCGCTCCCCATCCGGGGCATGGGCGAGATGCGCCGTGGCGCGGCGCTGCCCGGCCCGGACGCCGAGCTCGGGCGGCAGACGTTCGGGGAGTGGCTCGCGGACCGCTGACGCAGGCCGGGATGCCGAGGCGCCCTCGTGCACCCCGGGTTCACCGCGCCGTCATCCGGGGGCCAGCCGCGGGTCATCCGCCGCCGATTCACTGGGCGAAAGCCCGCGCTCCGCACCCGCCCGACCTCGGGCGGGTGCGGTCGCGCGCGCCCGAACGAGTGAACGCGCGAGACGAATGAGGATGACACGACGATGACGATGACGACGATGCGCCGGGCCCGGCGCGGCGCGGCGACCGCCGCGCTGCTGGGCCTCGCGGTCGCCGGGCTCGCGGTGCCGGCCACGGCCGCCGCCGAGCCGGCGATCGAGGTGCCGACCGCTCCGGTGGTCGACGGGACCACCACCTGGCACTATCTCGACGACGGCAGCGACCCCGCCCGCGGCGACGCGAACCTCCGGGTCTGGACGACCACCGGCTACGACGACGCCGACTGGAAGCAGGCGCCCGGCAGCTTCGGGGCGAAGGGCGGCAAGCTCGCCGCCGTCGGCCCGCACCTGCCCGCGACCCTGCTGAACCACTACCTCGACGGCACGGCGGCGCCGACCGTGCCGACGTACTTCTTCCGCACGAGCTTCGAGCTCGAGCCGGGCGTCGCCGCCGAAGTCGGCCAGCTCGTCGGCGATCTCGTCTACGACGACGCCGTGCAGGTCTGGGTGAACGGCGAGAAGGTCGCCGGCTTCGTCGACGGCCGGGTGACCGGCACGACGAACCTCGAGTACGCGGGCGACAGCAACGGCGACCCGCTCGCCTCGACCTTCACGGCCGACGGCGACGTGCTCGTCGACGGCACGAACACCGTCGCGATCGCGCTCTTCCAGGACCGCGCCTCGAGCTCGGACATCTACCTCGACGTCCCGAAGATCTCGCTGCTGCCCGAGGCGGGCACGCCCGGCGAGCCAGTCGCGGTGCCGCCGACCCGGGTGATCCTCACCCCGACCGAGACGCCCGCGACCTCGCAGTCGTTCTCGTGGCTCGCCGGCGACGTGTCGCACACGAGCGGCCAGGTGCAGATCCGCCCCGCCGCGGGCGGCGCGACCCGCACCGTCGACGCGTACGCCGCGGGCACCGTCAACGGCAACCCGCTGCAGCACTTCTCGGCGACCGTCGACGGCCTCACCGCCGCGACCGCCTACGAGTACCGCGTCGGCCTCGAGGGCGCGTGGAGCGACTGGACCCGCTTCACCACCGCGAACCCGAAGGCGACCGACTTCCAGTTCGTCTACTACGGCGACGCGCAGATCGGCCTCGACTCGACCTGGCCGAACGTCGTCGCGCAGGCCGAGGCGAAGGCCCCGCGCTCGATCGGTTCGGTGCACGCCGGCGACCTCATCAACACCTCGTCGAACGAGACCGAGTGGCTGAACTGGTTCAAGGGCATGCGGACCTCCGCCGCGACGACGAACGTCATGGCCGCACCCGGCAACCACGAGTACTCCGGCGACAAGCTGCTGAAGTCGTGGAAGGCGAACTTCGAGTACCCGCACAACAACCCGTCCACCGAGACGATCGGCGAGCTCGCCGACCTCGCCGTCGGCGAGAGCGACGTGGCGAAGCAGTACGCCGCCTACTTCGCGCACTGGACCGCCTTCGCGACCGAGACCGTGTACTTCACGGACTATCAGGGCGTGCGCTTCATCACGGTGAACGCGACCCGCGACACGACGTTCCTCACCCCGGACGTGCTGCCCTCGTGCACCGGCGTCGAGTGCCCGCAGACGAAGGTCGGCGAGCTTTGGACGCAGTTCCAAGCGGCCTGGCTCGACCACGTGCTCACCGAGAGCCCCTCGAAGTGGAACGTCGTCACCTTCCACCAGCCCGTCTACTCGACCTCCGCGGGCCGTGACGAGCCGATCCTCCGCAAGTACTGGGTGCCCGTGTTCGAGGAGCACGATATCGACCTCGTGATGATGGGCCACGACCACACCTATGCGCGCGGCTACCACAACGACGACGTGACCGAGACCGCCGGCATCACCGACGGCCCCGTCTACATCGTCTCGAACTCGGGCGCGAAGCACTACGAGCTCGAGACGCCCGAGAAGAACGTCTGGACGAACAACAACGCCACCCAGGTGCTCCGCGGTGCGGGCGTCACCACGTACCAGGTGGTCGACGTGACGAAGAACCAGCTCGTCTACCGCTCCTACCTCGCCGAGAAGACCGCGAACGCGACGACGACGCTGCCGGTCGGCGCCGTGTACGACGAGTTCACCGTCACGAAGCTCGACGACGGCCGCAAGTGGGTCACCGAGGCCGGCGTCGAGCCGCCGGTGGACCCGAACCCGCCGGTCGAGCCGACCCCGGTCGACGAGTCCCTGCTCACCGAGGCGAACCGCGGCGGCGTGACCGCGCCGGCGAGCGCCGAGCCGGGCGAGGAGGTCGAGCTGGGCCTCGGCGCCGGCCGCGCCGAGCTCGCCGTGAACGTGTGGCTGCACTCGGAGCCGCAGCTGCTCGGCTCTCCGACGGCGGATGCCGCGGGCGCGGTGCGCGCGACGATCTCCGCCGACGCCCCGGAGGGCGAGCACCGCCTCGTCGTGCAGTCGAGCGAGGGTGAGCTCATCGGCTGGGCGCCGATCCGCCTCGCGGCCGAGCCTGGGACGGGCGGGCCGGGAACCGGGGAGCCCGGAACCGGTGAGCCTGGGACTGGCGAGCCCGGCACGGGCGGGCCCGGCACTGGCAACGGCTCGACCGGTGCCGACGGCGCGGGTGACGGTCTTGCGCACACGGGCGCGGAGATCCAGACCGCGCTCTGGCTCGCCGGGGCGCTGCTCGCCGCGGGTGCGGTGATCGCAGTCATCGCCGTGCGTCGCCGCCGCCGGCAGCTCGGCGACGCGCCGGAGGCCTGATCGAGGCATCCGTCACCGAACACGGGCCGGCGCCCGGTCCCCACCCGGGACCGGGCGTCGGCCCGTCCCGCCGCCCCACCCTCCCCTCCCCACCCTCCACCCCGGCAAGACGTCACTTTTTGCGGGTCCGGCTCGCTGCGCACCCGCAGAAAGTGACGTCTTGCGGAGGAAGGGACAAGAGGGGACGGGGGGCGGCGCGACGCGCCGGACTAGGCTCGGCCCATGAGCCTCGACCTCGACGCGATCTACCGCGACCTGCACCGCCACCCCGAGCTGTCGTTCCAGGAGCACCGCACTGCCGGCATCGTCGCCGAGGCGCTGCGCGGGCTCGGCTACACCGTCACCGAGGGCATCGGCCGCACCGGCGTCACGGGCGTCATCGCCCGCGGCGAGGGGCCGACCGTGCTGCTCCGTGCCGACATGGACGGCCTGCCCGTGCGCGAGGCGACCGGGCTCGACTACGCGAGCACCGAGACCGGCGTCGACCACGACGGCGCCGAGGTGCCCGTCATGCACGCCTGCGGCCACGACGTGCACGTCACCTGCCTGCTCGGCGCGGCGGAGGCGCTCGCCGCGGATGCCTCGTGGCACGGCACCCTCGTCGTGCTGTTCCAGCCCGCCGAGGAGTGGGGCGGCGGCGCCGAGGCGATGCTCGCCGACGGGCTCTACGAGCGGGTGCCGCGCCCCGACGTCGTGCTCGGCCAGCACGTCGCGCCGCTGCCGGCCGGGCTCGTGGCGCTGCAGCCGGGGCCCGCGATGGCGGGCGCCGATTCGCTCACGATCACCATGCACGGCACGGGCGGCCACGGCTCGCGCCCGGAGACGACGGTCGACCCGGTCTACCTCGCCGCCTCGACCGCGGTGCGGCTGCAGGGCATCGTCTCGCGCGAGATCGCCGCGGGGGATGCCGCGGTCGTCACCGTCGGGCAGCTGCACGCCGGCACGAAGAACAACATCATCCCGCCCGAGGCGAAGCTCGGCCTCAGCGTGCGCACCTTCGACGAGCACGTGCGCGAGCGGGTGCTCGCCGCGATCGAGCGGATCGCCCGGGCTGAGGCGGCCGCCTCCGCCGCGCCCCGCGAGCCGGAGTTCGCCTACGAGGAGCGCTTCCCGGTGACGGTGAACGACCGCGCCGCCAGCGCCCGCACCGCCGCGGCGCTGCGCACGGCGTTCGGCGCGGAGCGGGTACTCGAGCCCGGCGCCGTGTCCGGCAGCGAGGACGTCGGGGTGCTCGCGACGGCGGCCGACGCGCCGCTCGTGTACTGGTTCCTCGGCGGAGCCGACCCGGCGCTGTTCGGCGCGGGCCTCGCCGAGGGGCGGCTGCCCGAGCACCTGCCCTCGAACCACTCGCCCGAGTTCGCGCCGCTGCCGCAGCCGACCCTGACGGTCGGCGTCGCGGCCCTCGTCACCGCGGCGAAGGAGTGGCTGGACTGACGGCGGCGCCGCCGAACGCCGCCTCGCGCACGGCGAGGCGGAGCGCGTTCGCCCGCTCGGCGAAGCCGCGCTGCCGGCGCACGTACTCGGCCTTCCCCTCGGCGGTCTCGATGCGCACGGGCTCGCCGCTCCACGTGCGCATCTCGTAGGGCGAGGCCTGCATGTCGAGGAAGCGGATGTCTCGGGCCAGCTCGAACGCGTCGAGCAGCAGTTCGCCGGGCACGAGCGGCCCGAGCTTCATCGCCCACTTGTAGACGTCCATGCCGGCGTGCAGGCAGCCGGGCTGTTCGAGCTCGGGCTGCGTCTCGCGGCTCGGCGCGAAGCGGTTGCGGGGCACGGCCTCTGGGGTGAAGAAGCGGTAGGCGTCGATGTGCGTGCAGCGCAGCTCGTGCGCCTCGACGACGGCGTCGGTCGCCGCCTGCCCGAGCCGGAGCGGCACGGGGTGGCGGTGCTCGGCCTGGCGGTACACCATGGCCCACTCGTGCAGGCCGAAGCAGCCGAAGCTCCCCGGCCGGGCGGCGGTGAGCCGGAGCATCCGCTCGACCGCGGCGAGCAGCGGCGCCTTCTCGGCGCGCATCGCGGCGTCGTCGACCCGGAGCGATCCGGGCGCCTCGCCCGGCGCGTACCAGCGCCAGCCGGCGCGCTCCTCGCCCGCCGCCTCGGCGAGCTCGACGCCGGGGCCGGGGTGCCAGCGCCGCAGCTGCGCGGGGGAGTACGAGTAGTAGGTGTAGAGGAAGTCCTCGACGGGATGCCGCTCGCCGCGCGCGCTGCGCTCCCGGTGCCCGGCGGTGAGGGCGTCGGCGCGCTCGGCGTGCGCGCGTTCGCGGGCGCGCCAGTCGGCGGGGTCGAGCAGCCGGGTCATCCCTCCAGCCTAGATGTCGGGCCTCGGATGTCGGGGGCGGATGGCACACTGGGCCCATGCTGCTCGCGGAACTCGTCGAGACGAGCGAGGCGGTGGGCGCCACCCGCTCCCGGCTCGCCAAGCGCGCCGCGCTCGCCGCACTGCTCCGGCGGCTGCCCGAAGACGAGGTCGTGCCCGCCGTCGGCATCCTGCTCGGGCGGCTGCGGCAGGGGCGCATCGGCGTCGGCTGGCGCGGCTGGCAGTCGGCGAGCGCCCCGCCCGCCGCCGAGTCCACGCTGAGCCTCGCCGAGCTCGACGACGCGTTCGACCGGCTCGCCGCGCTCGGCGGGCCGGGCTCCGCGGCCGAGCGCACGGCGCTACTGCGCGAGCTCACCGGCCGCGCCACCGAGACCGAGCAGCGCTTCCTGGGTGGGGTGCTCCTCGGCGAGGTGCGCACCGGCGCCCTCGAGGGCGTGCTGCTCGACGCCGTCGCCGAGGCCGCGGGCCGCCCGCCGGCCGAGGTGCGCCGCGCGGCGATGCTCTCCGGCGAGCTCGGCGAGACGGCCCGGCTCGCACTGCACGGGGCGCCCGGCGCGCTCGCCGAGGTGGGCCTCGTCGTCGGCCGTCCGGTGCTGCCGATGCTCGCCGCCACGGCCGCCACCGCGGGCGAGGCGGTCGCCGGCACCGGCGAGGCGTCCGTCGAGTTCAAGCTCGACGGCGCCCGCATCCAGGTGCACCGCTCCGGCGACGAAGTGCGGGTGTTCACCCGCAGCCTCGCCGACATCACCGAGCGGGTGCCAGAGGTCGTCGAGGCCGCGCTCGCGCTGTCCGTGCGTGACGTCATCCTCGACGGCGAGACCCTCGCGCTCGACGAGCACGACGCCCCGCGGCCCTTCCAGGAGACCATGTCGCGCTTCGGCGCCGAGTCGGCGCGCGAGACCGTCCTGCGCCCGTGGTTCTTCGACGTGCTGCATGTCGACGGTCGCGACCTCCTCGACGAGCCCCTCGCCGTGCGCCGCGCCGAACTGCGCCGGGTCGCGGGCGAGCTCACCATCCCCGGCGAGGTCACCGCCGACCCCGAGGAGGCCGAGCGGGTGTCCCGCGAGGCGCTCGCCGCCGGGCACGAGGGCGTCGTCGTGAAGGCGATCGACTCGCCCTACGCGGCGGGGCGGCGCGGCGCGAGCTGGGTCAAGGTGAAGCCCGTCTACACCTACGACCTCGTGGTGCTCGGCGCCGAGTGGGGCTACGGCCGGCGCACCGGGCTGCTCTCGAACCTGCACCTCGGCGCCCTCGACCCCGAGGGGGAGTTCGGCGAGCCCGGCGGCCTCGTGATGGTCGGCAAGACCTTCAAGGGGCTCACCGACGCCCTGCTCGCCTGGCAGACCGAACGGTTCCCCGAGCTCGAGCGGCACCGCACCGCGCAGGCGGTCTTCATCCGCCCCGAGCTCGTCGTCGAGATCGCGATCGACGGCGTGCAGCGCTCGAGCCGCTACCCCGGCGGCGTCGCGCTCCGCTTCGCCAGGGTCAAGCGCTACCGCGACGACAAGCGGGTCGCCGACGCCGACACGATCCAGGCACTGCGGGGGCTGCTTCCTCCGGCGGGCTGAGGCGGCGCTGCGACGACCCTTGCGCGCGGCGAGCCCGTCGGTCAGGATGGCGAGCAGACCGCACTCCGGGGGGAGAGCAGATGACGCGCACGTCGACCGGGCGCGGAGCCGGCCGCAGCACGCCGCTCCGGCATCCCGTCCGCGCGGTCGCCGCGGCCCTCGTCGCGATCGCCGCCCTGCTCGCGCCGCTCGCCGTGGGCCAGGGGGTCGAGGCCGCGCTGGCGGCGCCGTCGACTCCCGTGGGCGACGCCTCGACGCCGGGCATCTGGGGCACCCACACCGTCGACTTCGTCGTCGACGGATCGAGCGTGGCCGAGGTCGAGGTGGCCGAGGGCGGCCACGTCGCCCGGCAGCCGGCCCCCGAGCGGGACGGCCTCGTCTTCGTGGGCTGGTTCGTCGACGACGGCGACGTCGAGTTCAGCTTCGACGGCACGGCGGTGACGAGCGACCTCACCGTCGTCGCCCGCTTCAGCGATGCCCGCATCGTGCAGTTCCTCGCCCCGGAGACCGACGCGCCCGGCGGCACGCCGCACGTGCTCGAGACCGTGCAGCGGGCCGACGGCGACCCGCTCGGCGAGGTGAGCCCGGACGTGCCCGAGCTGCCGGACGGCACGGTCTTCACGGGGGAGTAGTACCTCGCGGGCGATGCCTCGCAGACCCCCTACGACTTCAGCCTCCCGGTCACCGAGAACCTCGTGCTGGCGCCGCGCATCGTCGACGGATTCGGGGTCTCCTTCGTGACGGGCGGCAGCAGCGTGCCCCCGGTCTTCGTCGTCCAGCCGGACACCGAGTTCACGCAGGCAATGCTCGATGCGGTCCCCGAGCCGAGCCGCACCGGCTACGACTTCACCGGCTGGTTCGCCGACGAGGCGGCGACCGTGCCCCCGACGCTGCCGATCACCGACACCGCGACGCTCTACGCGGGCTGGACCGGGCAGGACGTCGGCTACCAGGTCGCGTACTGGCTCGAGAAGCCGAACATCGTGCCCGACTCCTATCCCGCCGCGGCGTTCACACCCGGCACGGGGGCACCGCCCGCCTGGGACGACAGCGTGGGGGCGCTCAGCCCGGCGCAGCTCGCCGACCGGGCCACGTACCGCTTCCTCGGTGAGACGCCGGGCACGGCGACCGCGGGCTCGACGGTCGGCGGGCCGACGGCGAAGAGCCAGATCCCCGCCGGCATCGCCCTGCTGGTGCGCGAGCAGCTCGACCCGGCCGTGGTGCAGTCCGACCCGCTGCTCTTCGCCGACCTCGCGATCAGCGAGCAGGACGTCGTCGTCGCCGGCGACGGCTCGACCGTGGTGAACGTCTACCTGACCCGATCGCTCTGGCGGCTGGACTACCTGTTGCGGGCGCCGGGCGCGTCCGAGAACGCCCGCTGCACCGGCCTCGGCCAGTACGACGTCACGATGACCGTCGGCGGCGCGACCGTGTACGCGAGCCCGGCGCCGCCGGCCTCGGCCGCGCAGCTCGGCACCTACTCGGTCCGGGTGAAGATCGGCCTCGACATCCACGCCCTCGACGTCGCCCCCATGGTGCTCTCCGACGACGGCAGCGAACAACTCATCACAGCCACCTATGTGCCCGACCCCGCGAATCCGGCGACTGCCTGCCTGATCCGCGGCTGGGGCGCGCAGCAGGCGAACCCGACCGTCTTCCAGGCCGCGCAGACCGGTGCGAACGCCGACGCGGGCAGCGTGAACCGCACGGCCAAGACGACGCGGATGACGAGCCGGTGGATCCAGTCGAGCACGCAGCACCTCACCGAGCAGCACCTCTACGTCGAGGCCCTCGACCAGTCGAAGCCCGCCACCGACGTCGTCTACGGCCCCGATGGCACGCCGAACTCCCCGCTGCGGGTCGAGTCCCTGTACGCGAACAACCGCACGACGGTGCTCGTCGCGATCCCCCCGGCGGCGCAGGTCATGGACGACTTCAGTCAGAAGTGGTACTGGGCGCAGGACTGCGACCGCCAGGTCACCGGCGTGATCGACGGCTTCGAGTCGTACGTGGGCTACGGCGACGGACCGGGCAACATCGGCAACTGCTTCCAGTACGACACCGCGCGCAGCCTGTTCTACCAGCTGAACGACTCCGGCAACTCGAACGAGGAGCACCGCTTCTTCTTCTACAGCCGCAAGGCCTACACGCTGAGCTTCGACACCGGCGGCGGCAGCCCGATCGCCCCGGAGACGGCGCGCTACCAGGCCCCGCTCGACGGGCTCGCCCCCGCCGATCCGGTGCGCGGCGACGACGTCTTCCAGGGCTGGTACACGGACTCCTCCTTCCTCGAGCCCTTCGACTTCGCGGGCGCGATGCCCGCGAGCAACCTCGTGCTGTTCGCGAAGTGGCTGAAGAACCCGCACACGGTCGAGTTCTACGCCGACGCGCAGGCCGCGGCGCCGATCGACGAGCTCACCCAGCTCGTCGCCGACCAGGGCCGCGCGAGCGACCCGGGCCCGCTGCCGGACCGGCCCGACGGCACCACCTTCGCCGGCTGGTACGTGCGCACCGCCGAGGGCTACTTCCTGCCGTACGACTGGTCGTCGACGGTCGGCTCCGATCTCGCCCTGTACGCGCGCTGGCTGCAGCCCCCGGGCTCGCCGTTCTCGGTGACGTACGACGGGGCGGGGGCGACGGCCGGCACGGTGCCGAGCGATCCGTGGCGCTACGACGCCGGCACGAGTGCGATCGTCGCCGGCGGCGACGGGTTGCGCCGCGGCGACGCGGTGTTCGTCGGTTGGCAGCTGCAGGGTCCCGCCCCGGATGCCTCGGGCCTCGGCCCGAGCGACGGGCTGTACCAGCGCGGGCAGACCGTGCCGATCTCGGGCGACGCGACGCTCGTGGCGGTGTACGCCGCCCCCGACCCCGCCTACACGGTGACCTTCGAGGAGAACGGCGGCTTCGGCTTCGAGGTCGAGTGGGACGCGGTCGGCGGCGCGAAGATCACGTACCCGGATGCCGCGGACCTCGCCTTCGTCGGCCCGCCCGGGGCGAGCTTCCTCGGCTGGTCGACCGATCCGCGGGCGACCGCCCCCGACCCGGCCTACGCGCGGCTCGTCGTCGGCACGGTCACGGGCGACCTCGTGCTCTACGCGGTCTGGCGGCTGCCGGTGCCGCCGACCCCGACGCCCGAACCGCCGGGTCCGGGTCCGTCGCCGTCGCCTTCGCCGGGCGGCGACCTCGCCGGCACGGGCTGGGAGGGCTGGCTGCTGCTGCCCGCCGTGGGCCTGCTGCTCGCCGGGGCGATCGCGAGGGCCGCGGTGATCCGCCGCCGCCGCGCCTGAAACGGAACTGCGCCGGGACTGCGCCGGGCCGGCTCAGTCGTCGAGCTCGCCGATGTCGATGCCGGTGACGGGCTCGCCCGCGCGCTCGTAGATGAGCGACACGGCGCCCTTCGGCAGGGTCTGCGCCGGCTCGCTCAGCCGGAACGCGGCCGGCACGACGCCGTCGAAGAGCCGCCGCCCGCGGCCGAGCACGATCGGGTACACGTACAGGTGCAGCCGGTCGAGGAGGTCCGCCGCGATGAGCGCCCGGGTCAGCTCCCCGCTGCCGATGACGTGGATCTCGTCGAAGCGCTCCTTCACCTCGGCGAGCTCGACGGCCGGGTCGCGCACGACGGTCGTGCCGGCCCACTCGGGCTCGCCGATCGTGCGCGAGGCGACGAACTTCGGCACGGCGTTGAACTTCGCGCCGATCTCGTTCTGCTGCTTCGGCCAGTAGGCGGCGAAGATGTCGTAGGTGCGACGGCCGAGCAGGAGCGCGTCGAGCCGAGCGAGTTCGGCGCCGACGAGCTCGCCGCCCTCGTCGCTCCAGTAGGCGCCCTGCCAGCCGCCGAAGGGGAAGCCGCCGGAGGGGTCCTCGTCGGGACCGCCGGGCGCCTGGTAGACGCCGTCGAGGGTGAGGAACACGTCAGCCGAGATGATGCCCATGCCGGCCATGCTCGCGGCCCGCGGCGGGAGCGGCCAGCCGCAGCGGGACGGATGGCACGGCTGACCCGTGGCACGATGCCGCTCATGCAGCTAAGGTAAGCATTACCTAACTCGTATCCTCCCCGGCAGGAGCACCCGTGGCATCCAGCAACATCGCCGTCACCCATTCCGAGCTCGGCGTCGTGCTGGCCGAGGTCACCGCGGCCCGTCGCATCTCGCCGCACTTCGTGCGCCTCACCGTCGCGGGCGAGGCGCTCGCCGAGTGGCGGCATCTGGGCTTCGACCAGTGGTTCCGGCTCGCCGTGCCGACGAACGACGACACCCGCTTCGACAACCTCGCCGACACCTTCAACATGAGCGGGTACCTCAAGTACCTGACGCTCCCGAAGTCGACGAGGCCCGTCATCCGCAACTACACGGTGCGGGAGTTCCGCCCCGAGCTCCGCGAGCTCGACATCGACTTCGTCGTGCACGGCGACGACGGCGTCGCCGGTCCGTGGGCCGGGTCGCTGCCGCTCGGGGCGAGCGTCGGCCTCATCGACCAGGGCTGCGGCTACCGTCACGGCGACGCCGACGAGGTCGTGCTCGTCGGTGACGAGAGTGCGCTCCCGGCGGTGCTCGGCATCCTCCGCGACCTCCCGCGCGAGGCGCGGGGCCACGCGATCGTCGAGGTGCCCGAGCTCGCCGACGCGCAGGACAGCACGGCACCGGAGGGAGTCGCCCTGCACTGGGTCGCCCGCCGCCCGGGCGAGCCCGTCGGGGCGGCCGCGCTCGCGGTGCTCCGCGAACTGCCGCCCTTCGGCGCCGCCGTCTCGGCCTTCGCCGCGGGGGAGTCGAAGCTCGCGACGGGCGCCAGGCGGCACCTCGTCGGCGAACGCGGCGTGCCGAAGGCGAACGTCGACTTCTGCGGCTACTGGCGCGCCCGCTGACGCTCGCCGCGCTCGAGCACGTCCCGGGCGAGCATCGTCGCCCCGGCGACCGCGGCCGGCATCGTCGCCACCGCCCCGAGCGGCACGAGGAAGCAGAGCTGCGTCGCCACGCCGAAGCCGAGCACCCGCCAGCGCGAGGCCGCGAGCAGCTCGCGCCGCCGCGCGGGGTCGACCGCCCGCGCGTCGAACGCCCGCCCCAGCAGCTCGCGGGCGAGCAGCCGCCCGGTGAGCACCACGCCGAGCACCGCGGCGAGGGCGGTGCCGAGCAACGGCACGAATCCCGCGACAGCGGTCGCCGCCGCAGCGAGGACGCCGAGGCCGAGGAGCGCCGCGGCATCCGCGACCGTGCGCCAGAATCCCGTGCCGTCGCCCGTGGGCGGCGAGCCGAGCTCCGCTTCGACGTGCCGCCAGATGCGCTCGTAGAACGGGTCGCCGATGACGAGCGTGAGCGCCGTGAACGAGACGGCGGCGAGCACCGCCGCCGCGCCGAGGGCGACGACGCCGAGCGAGATCCGCAGCAGGGCGCGCCAGCCCTCCTGCCAGCCGTTGGCGAACGGGGTCGCCCAGTCGACGAGGCCGGGCAGCGCGAGACCGAGGGCGGTGAGCCCGGCGGCGAGCACGACGAAGGCGACCGCGGCCGGGATGAGCCCGAGCGCCATCGCGTCGGGGCGGCGGCGCCAGAAGCCGAAACCGCGGCCGAGCAGCGCGAACCCGGCGGCGAACTCCCTCAGCACGGCACCAGCCTAGGCGCGAAGGGGTGGAGGCGGCGGCCCGGTCGGCGTAGCGTGAGCGTCGACCGGCCGATCGGTCGGTGAACGCTCACGCGTCCGCCCGGGCGCACGGTGAAGGGGAGACCATGGCCGACCTGGTCGTGCACTTCGAGATCCACGCGAGCGAGCCGCAGCGGCTCGTCGACTTCTACTCCGAGCTGTTCGGCTGGCGGTTCACCCGCTTCGGGGACTTCCCGTACTGGATGATCGACACCGGCGAGGGGGCGATCGGCAACACCGACGGCGCCGCCGGGCACGGCATCAACGGCGGACTTGCCCAGCGCCAGGGGCCACCGCCCGAGGTGGGCGCGCCCGTGAACGGCTGCAACATCGTGGTCGCGGTCGACGACGTCGACGAGACCTACCGTCGCGCGCTCGGCCTGGGCGGGAGCGACGCGCTGCCGCCGGAGGACATGGCCGGCGTCGGCCGCACCGCGACGATCCTCGACCCGGACCGCAACCTCATCGGCTTCATCTCGCCGATGCTCTCGGACGGCACGCGCGCGATGTGAGCGGCGGCGGGCTTGACGCGGCGGACCGGGCGTGGTCGCATGGCCGGATGCCGCAGCAGGAACGCCCGCCCCTCGTCGACGACGACGCCCTCGACGAGCTCGAGCGCGAGTGGTTCGGCCGCGTGCACGGCCGGGTGCTCGAGATCGGCGCCGGCGAGGGCGAGAACTTCGGCGCGCTCGCACTCGACGTCGTCTGGACGGGCCTCGAGCCCGACGCGGAGCGGCGCACCGAGCTCGCCATCCGAGCGCGCGAGTGGGGGCACGAGCAGCCCGTGCTCGCCGCCTCGGCCGAGCGGATCCCGGTGCCCGACGGCGCATTCGACGCGGTCATCGCGAGCTACGTCTTCTGCACGGTGCCCGACCCGGCCGCCGCGCTCGCCGAGCTGCGCCGGGTGCTCGTGCCCGGCGGTCGGCTCGTCGTCGCCGAGCACGTGGGGGCGCCGCGCGGCACGGCGAAGCGCGCGGTGCAGCGCCTCGCGACGCCGAGCTCGGTGCGCTGGTGCCACGGCTGCCATCTCGACCGCGACACCGAGCTGGCGATCGCGGAGGCGGGCTTCCTCGCGGAGGAGGTGCGCCGGGTGCGGGCCCGCTCCTTCCCGCTCGGCGCGCTGCCGATCCTGCTCTACGAGGGCGTCTCGCCCGCCTGACCCTCGGCTCCGTTCTCGACTTGCCCGACTTTCATGAAAGTCGGGCAAGTCGAGAACGGGACGTCGGGGAACGGGGGTCAGCGGGCGGCGTCGAGGGCCTGCAGCAGGTCGGCGGCGAGGTCGTCGACGTGCTCGATGCCGACCGAGAGGCGCACGAGCCCCGCCGGGATCGTGTCGGCCTCGGCCGCCCAGCGGCGCCGGCGCTCGAGCGTCGACTCCACTCCGCCGAGGCTCGTGGCGTGCACCCAGAGCCGGGCGGCGGCGACGAAGCGGTCCGCGCCCTCGGCGCCGCCCGCCACGACGAGGGAGATCACCGCGCCGAAGCCCGGGTAGCGCACCTCCTCGAGCGCGGGGTGCCCGGCGAGCCGCTCGACGAGGTCGCGCGCGTTGCGCTCGGCCCGGTCGAGGCGCACGTGCAGGGTGCGCAGCCCGCGCAGCGCGAGGAAGGCCTCGAAGGCCGAGGGGATGGCCCCGCCGAGCGAGCGCCGGTCGACGAGCCGCTGGGCGAGCGCGTCGTCGTTCGTGACGACCGCGCCCATGATGACGTCGCTGTGCCCGGAGAGGTACTTCGTCGCCGAGTGCACGACGAGGTCGGCGCCGTCGGCGATCGGGCGCTGGCGCAGCGGGGTCGCGAAGGTGTTGTCGATCGCGACGAGCGCGCCGTGCGCGTGCGCCCCGGCGACGAGCGCCGGCACGTCGCCGAGCTCGAGGGCGGGGTTCGTGGGCGACTCGAACCAGAGCAGCGCGGCGCCCTCGCAGGCGGCGGCCACGGCGGCCGTGTCGGTGACGTCGACGTAGGCGACGCGGATGCGTCCGGACTCGACGCGGGCGTCGAGCTGCAGCACGGTGCCGGTGTACGAGTGCCGCGGCGCGACGACGAGGCCGCCGGCCGGCACGAGCTCGAGCACGGCGTCGACGGCGGCGATCCCCGAAGCGAAGCTCGTGGCGCGCCCGCCTTCGAGCGCGCCGAGCGCCTCCTCGAACGCCGCCCAGCTCGGGTTGCCGTAGCGGCCGTACTCGAGCGCCCCACCGGCGACGTAGGTGGAGGCGAGGTGCAGCGGCGTGTTGAGCGGTTCGTCGGGCTCGTGGGCCGGGCGTCCGGCGGTCACGGCCACCGTCTCGGGGCGAACGTCGGCGTCGGCTGCTCGGGGCTGGGTCATGCGTTCCTCTCGTCGCTCGCGCCGCGCGGGCGCTCCGTCAGGATATGCAGCGCCGACGGCGTGTGACGCCATGTTCCGCGGCTCAGCTGCCGCCGCGCTCCGCCGCGCCGCCCGCCGCGCCGTCCAGTCTCGCCACGAGCGCGGACAGCGCGGGTCGCTGGCCGACGACGAGCCGTTCGGCGGCGCGACCCAGCGGCATCCACTCGGCTCGGTCCACCTCGGGGAACGCGACCGTCCGGCCCGAGTGCGGCGGCCACTCCAGCTCGAACGTCTCGCTGACGACCTCGTCGACCTCGAAGTCGGGGGCGGCGAGGGCGAAGACGTGCACGGTCTTGCCTGAGGCGTAGCGCACCGGGCCGAGGTCCACGACCTCGCCGCCCGGCGGATCGACGCCGATCTCCTCGGCGAACTCCCGACGAGCGGCGGCGAGCGGCTCCTCGCCCGCATCGAGCTCGCCCTTCGGGATCGACCAGGCCGCGGCATCCTTCTTCGCCCAGTAGGGCCCGCCCATGTGGCCGAGGAAGACCTCGAGCTCCCCGCCCCGCTCGCGGTGCAGCAGCAGCCCGGCGCTCGTCACCGGCATCCGGTCCTCCGTCCAGGGTCGCGCGCTAGCGTGGACGGCGGAAGGGAGCCGACATGACCCGCATCCTGATCATCGGCGGCCACGGCAAGGTCGCCCTCCTCACCGAACGCCTGCTCGCCGATCGCGGCGACGAGGTCGACGCGGTGATCCGCAACCCCGAGCACGCCGAGGCGGTGCGCGCCGCCGGGGCGAACGCCGTGCTGGCCGACATCGAGCAGCTCGACGTCGACGGGCTCGCCGAGCTCATCGCTGGGCACGACGCCGTCGTCTGGTCGGCCGGCGCGGGCGGCGGCAACCCGGAGCGCACGTACGCCGTCGATCGGGATGCCGCGATCCGCTCGATGCGCGCCGCCGAGCAGGTCGGCGTGCGCCGCTACGTGATGGTGTCGTACTTCGGCTCGCCCGACCGGGTCGAGCCCGACACGAGCCCGTTCCGGCACTACGCCGCCGCGAAGGCGGCCGCCGACCGGGAGCTCGCGGGCAGCGAGCTGGCGTGGACGATCCTCGGGCCGAGCACGCTCGAGAACGGCCCCGGCACGGGCCTGATCGACACGGCGGCCGGCCAGAGCGGCACCGTCGACCGCGCCGACGTCGCCGCCGTCATCGCCGAGACGCTCGCCCAGCCCGCGACGATCGGCCGCACGATCCGCTTCAACCGCGGCTCGACGCCGATCGCCGAGGCGCTCGCCTGACGGGGCGCAGCCGAACCAGCGCGCGGCCGCTACGACCGGGCGCGTCAGTCCTTCGCCTTCACGAGCGACCAGAGCGCGCTGAGCAGCAGCACGCCGCCGACGAGGGCGATGAGTCCGAGCACCGTCCAGAGCACCGCTTCGATCGTCATGGTTCCTCCTGAGGGTCGATGTCGCCATTCTGCTCCTGAGGCTCGCGCTTGACCAGGGGGGGGCGGCGCGCCGCGCCATCCGTCAACCCCGTTGTCGCAGGCCGATGCGCGGGGCACGCTGGCAGCATGAACGGAACGGATGACCCGCGCGACCCGGATGCCCCTCGCGACTCGGATGCCCAGCGCGACCCGGATGCCCAGCAGCTCGAGCCGCACGAGCGCGAGGAGCTCGACGAGCTCGAGGCCGACAACCCCGTCGAGGAGGACCAGCTGGAGAGCCTCGACCCCGAGCAGCCGCCCGCCTGAGCGCCGTCCCTCCCGTTGCGCGCGCCAACACGTCAGTATCTGCGGGTGCGCGGCCCGCGCGACCCGCACATCCTGACGTCATGCCGGGCCGGCGGGCGCCGGGCCCCTCAGGTGTCGCGGTGCGCCCAGTCGAGCAGGCGATCGAGCGGCCAGGTGTTCACGATCCGCTCGGCGGGCACGCCGGCCCGCTCCGCACGGGCGGCCCCGAGCCCGAGGAACGCGAAGTGCCCGGGCGCGTGCGCGTCGCTGTCGATCGAGAACAGGCAGCCGGCGTCGAGCGCGAGCGCGATGAGTTCGTCCGGCGGGTCCTCGCGCTCCGGGCGCGAGTTGATCTCGACGGCGACGCCGTGCTCGGCGCAGGCGGCGAACACGGCGTGCGCGTCGAACTCGGACTGCGGCCGGGTGCCGCGCGAGCCGCGCACGAGCCGGCCGGTGCAGTGGCCGAGCACGTTCAACCGCGGATGCGCGATGGCGTGCAGCATCCGCGGGGTCATCTCCTCGGCGGGCATGCGCAGCTTCGAGTGCACGCTGCCGACGACGATGCCGAGCCGCGCGAGCAGCTCGTCGCGCTGGTCGAGCTCGCCGCCGGTGAGGATGTCGACCTCGATGCCGGGGACGAGGCGGATGCCGAGGCCACCGTCGCCCTCGCCGTGGCCCGTGTCGAGGGCCTCGACGAGGTCGAGCTGCGTTTCGAGGCGCTCGGCGCTCAGCCCGTTCGCGACGCGGAGGCTGGGGGAGTGGTCGGTGACGACGAGGTAGTCGAGCCCGGCGTCGCGGGCCGCGGCGGCCATCACGGGCAGGCTCGTCGTGCCGTCGGACCAGTCGGTGTGGCTGTGCAGATCGCCGCGGAGCTCGCGGCGCAGCGGGCTCTCCGCCTCACCGCCGCCGAGTTTGGCGCGGAGCTCGGCGAGGTAGTCGGGCACCCGGCCCTCGGCGGCCTCGGCGATGACCGCGTAGCTCGTGTCGCCGATGCCCTTCGTGCGGCGCAGGGAACCGTCGGCGATGCGGCGGGCGAGTTCTTCGGCGTCGAGCCCAGCGATCGCGGCCGAGGCCCGGCGGAACGCCTTCGCCTTGAACGGGTTGGCCAGCTCCCGTTCGAGCAGCAGGGCGATCTCGTCGAGCGCGGCGGCGGCATCCATGCCCCCATCCTCGCGCCGCGGGCAAGGTGAGGCAATCCTAATCAAGAAATCTCGTCTGATCTGCGGAAAAACACCGTGCAATGCGTGGCGCGGCCGCGGTCGCCGGAGTAGCATCGCCCGCAACGAGACGACGGAGGCCGACATGAGCATGACCCTCGACGAACTGCCCCGCGTCACCGAGTGTTCGGTGGCCGGGTGCTCCTACAACGACCACTCGCACTGCCATGCCGCGGCCGTCACGATCGGCGGCACGGTCGGCGACGCCGAGTGCGCGACCTTCATCCCGCTGAGTGCGAAGGGCGGGCTGGACAAGGTCGTCACGCACGTCGGCGCCTGCCAGCGCGCGGAGTGCATCCACAACGAGCAGCTCGAGTGCGCCGCCCCGGCCGTCCGCATCGGCGCCGGCGCCGACGATGCCGACTGCCTCACGTACGAGGTGCGCTGAGCGGCCATCCGCCCGTACCGCCACGAACCGCCCGCCCCGGTGATGAGTCCCGGGGCGGGCGTCGTCGTCCCCGGGCCGGCGCGGCTACGCGATGCGGGTGCGCGGGCCCTCGCTGAACTGGCACGAGGTGGCGTTCAGTCGCTGCTCGGGGTCGAGCCGGCCGAGCACGGCGCCGGCGATCTCGTAGAGCTGCTCGAGCTGGGTGGGGCTGAGGGCGTCGAGCACGTTCGCCCGCACGGTGCGCACGTGGCCGGGCGCGGCCTGCTCGATCAGGGCGAGGCCCGCCTCGGTGATCGTGGCGTTCGTGGCGCGGCGGTCTTCGGGGCAGGGGAAGCGGCGCACGAGCCCGCGCGCCTCGAGCCGGCGCATGACGTGCGAGAGCCGGGGGAGCGTCGCGTTCGTGAGCGCGGCGAGCGCCGTCATGCGCATGGTGTGCTCGGGGGCGCCGGCGAGCGACATGAGCGCGACGTACTCGAAGTGGGTGAGCCCGACGTCGGCGCCGAGCTGCGCGTCGAGCGCGCTGGGCAGGAGTTCGGCGACCGCGACGAGGCGCACCCAGGCGGCGGATTCCTCGGACGAGAGCCAGGGGGTCGGGTCGGTCATGGGCCCAGTCTAGCGCAATAGTTGACGCAACAACTGATTCGGCGTAGGGTGTTGGTTGTCAGAACAACTAATGGCGTCCGAAGGGGCGCCCGGAAGGAACGGCAATGACCACGGTCAGCATCATCGGCAGCGGCAACATGGGCAGTGCGATCGGCGCGATCGTCGCCGCGGGCGGCAACTCGGTCGAGGTGATCGGCCGCGACGCGACCGCCATCACCGGCGAGATCGTCGTGCTCGCCGTCCCCTACCCCTCGCTCGCCGAGATCGTCGAACGCCACCGCGACGCCCTCGCGGGCAAGATCGTCGTCGACCTCACCAACCCCCTCGACTTCTCGACCTTCGACCGCCTGGTCGTGCCGGCCGACGGCTCCGCCGCGGCCGAGCTCGCCGCCGCCCTGCCCGACTCGAAGGTGCTGAAGGCGTTCAACACGAACTTCGCCGCGACCCTCGCCTCGAAGACCGTCGGCGGCGCCGTGCCCACGACCGTGCTCATCGCCGGCGACGACGACGCCGCGAAGGGCGCGCTCGCCGAGCTCGTGCGCGCCGGCGGCCTCGAGGCTGTCGACGCCGGCAGCCTCGCCCGGGCCCGCGAGCTCGAATCGATCGGCTTCCTCCAGCTCACCCTCGCGGTGCAGGAGCGCATCTCCTGGACGGCGGGCTTCGCCCTCGTCAAGTAAGCGGAGTCAGCCTCGCTCGCGAAGGTAGGCGAGCTGCGCACGGACGGATGCCTCGGCCGCCTCGCGGACCGAGGCATCCGTGTCGTGATAGACCGCATCCGTGACGGCCTCGGCGGAGGCGTCGGCGCCGAGCTCCGCGAGCGCCGCGCGCACCTGGTCCAGCCGCTCGGCCCGATGCGCGAGGTAGGCGTCGCAGATCGCCGCGAGATCCGGCAGCACCGGGCCGTGGGCGGGCAGCACCGGCACCGGGGCATCCCTCCCGCTCGCGAGCGCGCGCAGGCGCTCGAGCGAAGCGAGGTATGGGCCGAGCGCGCCGTCGGGATCGGCGATGATCGTCGTGCCGCGGCCGAGGATCGTGTCGCCCGTGAGTACCGCGGGGCCGGCTTCGCCGTGTACGACGACGCAGGCGGAGTCGGCGGTGTGGCCCGGCGTGTGCAGCACCTCGAGTGCGAGGCCGGCCGCGTGGATCGTCTCGCCGTCGACGAGCGGCGCCGCGCCGACGCAGTAGGCCGGGTCGAACGCCCGCATCGGTGCGCCGACGAGCTCGGCGAAGCCCAGGGCGCCGGCGACATGATCGGCGTGGTGGTGGGTGACGAGCACGAGCTCGACGGGGCCCGCCGCCGCGAGCCGGCCGAGGTGCGCCGCGTCATCGGGACCGGGGTCCACGATCACCGCGCTCGCCGCGCCGGGCGCGCGCAGCACGTACGAGTTCGTGCCGTCGAGGGTCATCGGCCCGGGGTTCGGCGCGAGCACGATGGTCGCCTCACTGCTCGCCCGCTCGCCGTCCGCCCGGTTCCGCTCGCTCACGCAGGCAGTGTACCCGCGCGGCGTGCGGGCATAGGCTGTCGGCATGGACGCCCTGAACGAGCAGGTGCCGGCCAGCACCGCTCCGCCCGCCTCGCCGCCCGCCCTCGGCGCGGCCGCGACCGTCGTGCTCCTGCGCGATGGCGAGCTCGGCCTCGAGGTCCTCCTCGCCGAGCGCCCGCACGACCGCGGCTCGTTCCGCGGCGCGTGGGTGTTCCCCGGCGGCGCCGTCGACCCGGACGACGCGCACGGCCAGGCCGTCGACGACGTCGAGAGCGCCCGCCGCGCCGCTGTCCGCGAGACGCGCGAGGAGATCGGCATCGACATCGACCCCGACGAGCTCGTCGCGTTCTCGCACTGGGTGCCGCCGATGATCGCGCAGAAGCGGCTCGTCACCACGTTCTTCGCCGCCCGCATGCCCGACGGCGAGCTGCGCCCCGCACCGGACGAGCTCGTCGCCGTCGCCTGGATCCGGCCGGCCGAGGCGCTCGAACGGCACGCCTCGGGCGCGATGACGCTCTGGCCGCCGACCTGGGTGACCCTGCACGGGCTCGCCGCCGAGGCCTCCGTCGACGCCGCGCTCGCGCGGTTCCGGCAGCGCGAGCTGCACCGCTTCGCGGGACGCTTCGACGAGGCCGGCACGACGCTGCTCTGGCAGGAGGATGCCGCGTACCTCGCCTCCGACGGCGCCGAGCACGGTGCCGGCCTCGACGGTCCGCGGCACCGGCTCGTCATGACCGAGCTGCCCTGGCAGTACCTCTCGGCGTTCTGAGATGAGCGACGTCACCGTCGTCGGCAGCGGGCCGAACGGGCTCGTCGCCGCCGTCGTGGCCGCGCGGGCCGGTCTCGACGTGCTCGTGCTCGAGGCGGAGGACACCATCGGCGGCGCCACCCGCACCGCCGAGCTCACGCTGCCGGGGTTCCACCACGACGTCGGCTCCGCGGTGCATCCCGCCGCGCTCGCCTCGCCCGTGCTGCGCGAGCTCGGCCTGCTCGGCGAGGCCGGGGCCGCGCGCGGCGTGCGCTGGATCGTGCCCGAACTCTCCTACGCGCACCCGATGCCCGGCGGCGGGGCCGGGCTCGCCTGGCGCGAGCTCGAGCGCACGGTCGCGGGGCTCGGCGGCGACGGCGGTGACTGGCGTCGTCTCGTCGGCCCGCTCGTCTCGCGCATCGAGGGCGTCGTCGACTTCACCGGCTCGCAGCTGCTCCGGATGCCGCGCGACCCCGTCGCCGCGCTGCGCTTCGGCGCCCGGGCCGTCGATCAGGGCACGAGCCTGTGGAGCTCCCGGTTCAGCGGGCCGGTCGCCCCGGCACTGCTCACGGGGGTCATCGCGCACGCCGCCGGGCGGCTGCCGAACCTCGCCTCCGCGGGTGCCGGGCTGCTCCTCGCCGCGCACGGCCACGCCGGCGGTTGGGGCTTCCCCGAGGGCGGGGCGCAGCGCATCGCCGACGCCCTCGCCGCGGAGCTCCGCCGGCTCGGCGGGCGCATCGAGACGGGGATCCGGGTGCGCGAGCTCGCCGAGGTGCAGGGCAGCCGCGCGGTGCTCCTCGACACCGGGCCCGCGCTGCTGCGCACCGCCCGGCTGCCGCGGCGCTACGTGCGGGCGCTGGATCGCTTCCGCCCGGGCAGCGGCGTCGCCAAGGTCGACTTCGCGCTCGACGGGCCGGTGCCCTGGGCGTCGGAGGAGGTCGGGCTCACCCCGACCGTGCACCTGGGTGGCACGCGCAGCGAGATCGCCGCCGCCGAGCGGGCCGTCGCCGCCGGCCGCCAGCCGGGCACCGACGGGGCGCCGAGGCATCCCTTCGTCCTCGTCACCCAGCCGAGCGTGCTGGACGCGAGCCGCGCGCCCGCCGGCAAGCACGTGCTCTGGGCGTACACGCACGTGCCCGCCGGGTCGACGTTCGACGCGAGCGAGCTCATCACGGCCGAGGTGGAGCGCTTCGCGCCGGGGTTCCGCGACCTCGTGCTCGCCTCGACGGCGAGCTCGGCGGTGGACCTCGAGCGCGGCAACGCGAACCTCGTCGGCGGCGACCTCGGCGGTGGGGCGACGACGCTCGCGCAGCTCGTGAAGCGCCCCGTCGTCTCGCGCACGCCCTGGCGCACCCCCGTCGACGGCGTCTACCTCTGCTCGGCCTCCACCCCGCCGGGGCCCGCGGTGCACGGCATGAACGGCTGGTACGCCGCCCGGCTCGCGCTGCGCGAGCGCTTCGGCATCCGCCTGCCCGAGCTGCGGGCGTAGCCGCCATCCCGCCGAGTCGGTCAGGGCCAGCGGAAAGCACGTGGCCGACGGGCGCACCCAAGCTGTGACCCGCCCCTTCAGAATCGGGAGGCTGATCGGCTCGCGCGACGAGCCGGTGGCGCGATCTCGGGGGCGGCGATGAGGACGGCGAGTGCAGTGAACACCACCATCCCCTCTGACTGCACCAAGAAGGCACTGAAACGTTGCCAGGCAGTTTGGTCCTGGACCACGTCGGCAGTGAGATGAACGGTGGCAAGCGCGGCGAGCAGGGTCGTCATCGCGACGAGCGCTGATGAGATGAGGGCCCCAGTTCGGACCTGACCAGGTTCCATGCTGAGCAGCACCAGAGCTCCTACCGCCACCAGCACGCCTGTCGCTGCGGTGAACGGCCACGCCGGGGTAGGCGTTCTGAACCCCGCAGGGATCAAGTCTGGGCCGAGGAGGGTGCCAGTCGTCGCGCCCCATTCAAGCGCTGCCCCGTATGCGCTCGCCAGGAGAACTGCAAGGGTGGTACCGGCTCCGAGCAAAGCTCCGGCGAGGGGTCCGCGATTCGCTCTCACGGCTGAGGTCATGAACTTCGGTCGGGATGCAGGAGTTGGACATTCATTCGTGCTTGGCCGTCCGCTGTCGTCGAGGTCAGTGCGCCTTCGCGGTCACGCGTATCGCCGGTAGCGAGGTAGCTCGTGACCAGGCCGAGGCCGTCTGGGACTGCGACAAATCGGAGCGCATCGGGGACCAGGTACGCCTCGGTGTAGCCGCGCTCCTCGCCGGATGCGCCGAACGAAGCGACAGCGCCGGAGACGCCTTCCTTCGCGAACTTGTCGCCTGCAACGCAGACCATCGAGGAGTCACCGGTCGTGAGCAGCATGCTCACGAGACAGATTTGGTTCTGTTCACTCTCGACCACCCAGTAGCGAGCGGTCGCGTCGGAGCCGAGCGCGCGAGACGTGTCGTACCGAAGGCCAGCACCGTCCGCGTACGGAACGCCCTCGCTCTCGGCGGGAAGCTCGTCTTCCGCGCTGGCGGGTTCGGAGAGGACTTGCAGGTACACCTGCGGTGCTGCGTTCGCAAACGAATTCGCTCCCCACGCGGATGTTGCGCCGAATCCGAGAGCGGCAGCGGCAGTTACCGAAAGCGTGATGGCGCTCACGGTGATCGTCGCTTGAGGTGCCATGGTGTTCCTTGCAATCATCAGCTGCTCCTGTTCAGTTCGAGTACTTGATGTCGCAATACATGTCCTGCGGGTGGCCCGGATTCGGGATATCCCAGTAGAAACCGCATCGACCGTACGCGTAGGGGACCTCGCCTCCGGGATTCGCATACACCCAGCTGCCGCCACCGCCGCTCGCGAGCGAGCTCCCTCCTTGCCAGTAGACCCGGCTGTGCGCAGTGAGGAAGCCGTCCTTGTGCTCGACCCACGTCGCATTCCAATCGATTCTTGTAACGGTGGGACTTTGCTTGAACTGGCCAGCAGAAGCGGCAGAGCTGCTTACACCCCAGTATCGATAGCAGCACACGGTGGCGGCGTTGGCGACCATCGGCTCTACGAGTGCGACGACCGCGCCGAGCAGGCCCGCAATCGCGGCGCCCCGAAGCGCCGTTCTCCATGTCTTGTGATCCATTGATTCGACCCCTTCGTCGGATCAAAATGCGAGGTTCTCTCCTCTTCAAAGATTGCAGGGAGAGGGGATTCCGTCAAGCGGTTCGAATCAGAATTGAGCGATTCGGGATACTTCGAACCGGTTGATGTAAATGGGCAATCTCGTCGCGAATCGTGCTGAAATGGCGCTTGGGATTCCATGAGTGCGCCCTCCGCACTCCGGTCGCGCTCGCAGGCGACCGCACCTCGTCGAGGGGGTCGCTTTCCGGCATCCGGACGGGCCGATCGCGCTCGCGCCGCCGGAATCCGACCCTCTCGGCAGGGCGGGGCAGGCCGGGCGGGGCAGGGCGGGGCGGGGCGGGGCGGGGCGCCTCAGCCGGCGGCGGACGGCTCGCTCGGGGCGAGCTCCACGTCCTCGACCCGCGCCCGGGGCATCACCAGGGCCGCGACGATCGTCGCCGCGGCGGCGACGATCACGGCGACGAACACCGCGGTCGCGGCGCCCTGCACCGCCACGGGGGAGTGGTCGCCGAGCCCGGAGCGCTCGATCACGCCGTTCGCCACCGCACCGAAGACCGCGACGCCGACGGCGCTGCCGACCGAGCGGAGGAACATGTTCGCGCCAGTCACCACGCCGCGCTCCGACCACGGCACCGAGGACTGCGCCGCGATGAGCGTCGGGGAGGCGACGAGGCCGAGGCCGAGGCCGACGATGAAGCAGGCGAGGGCCGCCGTCCACGGGTTCGGCACGAAGGACGCGGCGATGAGCGCCGCCGAGCCGGCGATGGCGATCGCAAGGCCGATGAGCGCCGTGGTGCGGAAGCCGAGGCGCAGGTACAGCCGCCCGGACTGCGACGCCGAGATCGGCCAGCCGAGCGTGAGCGCCGCGACCGCGAGGCCGGCCACCAGCGGGCTCGACCCGGCCGACACCTCGAGGAACGTCGGCACGTAGGAGGTCAGTCCGATGAGCACGGCGCCGACGCCGAGCGAGATCAGCGAGGTCGTGACGATGAGCCGGCGGGAGAACACCCAGAGCGGCAGCACGGGCTCTTTCGCCCGCAGCTCGATGAACACGAACGCCACGATGAGCGCCGCGCCGACGCCGAAGGCGCCGAGTGACTGCCACGACAGCCACGACCAGGCCTGACCGCCCTCGAGCACCGCGAGGATGAGCAGCGTGAGCCCGAGCGTGAGCACGATCGAGCCGCTGACGTCGATCGTGTGCTTCTCACGGCCGAGCGACTCGTGGTAGCGGCGCCACAGCACGACGGCGGCGATGATGCACAGCGGGATGTTGATGAAGAAGATCCAGCGCCAGTCGAGGTAGCCCGCGAACAGCCCGCCGAGCGTCGGCCCGATCACCGAGGACGCCGCCCAGACGCTCGCGATGTAGCCCTGCACCCTCGCGCGCTCGCGCACCGTGTAGATGTCGCCGGTGATCGTGATCGAGACCGGCATCACCGCGCCCGCGCCGAGGCCCTGCACCGCGCGGAACACGATGAGCGAGGTCATGTCCCAGGCGAAGCCGCAGAGCACCGAGCCGAGCAGGAACAGCCCGATGCCGACGAGCATGATCGGCTTGCGCCCCACCGTGTCGGCGAGCTTCGCGTACACCGGCACCGAGACGGCCTGGGCGAGCAGGTAGACGGAGAAGAGCCACGGGAACTGCGCGAACCCGCCGAGGTCACGCACGATCGACGGCACCGCGGTCGCGAGGATCGTCGAGTCGATGGCGATGAGGCCCGTCGCGAGCATGAGCGCGATGAGCACGGGCCCTCGCTCCGAGCGGAATCCGACGGCGGTCTCTGCGGTCACGGTGCTCCTTCCGGCGGGCGCGCGTCGCTTGCGGGCGCACCCCCCCCCCTGAGGTCAACGCGGCCGGCCCCCGTTCATTCCGAGCACAGGAGATCCGGCCTATCAACTCGCCGCGGGGGACCTTCCGCGACGCGCAGGGCTCCGGCTACGGTCGGAGCATGCGGATCCCGTCGAAGTCCCGATCGGCCTCCGGCCCGGCGAAGGCCGAGGCCACCGTGCGCGACGCCACGAGCAAGCCGGCCGACGTCGTCGAGCTGCCCTCGTTCCGCGTCAACGCGTTCCGGATCGGCTTCACCGCGACCCTGGGCGTGCTCGTCGCGCTCGCGCTCGGCGGCATCGTCGGCCAGCTCTCGACCGTCATCCTCTACGTGGCGCTCGCGCTGTTCCTGGCGCTCGGCCTCGACCCGGTGGTCAGCTGGATGCAGCGGCGCGGCCTGCCCCGCTGGGCCGCCATCCTCATCGTCTTCGCCGTCGTGATCGGCCTCTTCGTCGGCCTGATCGCGACCATCGTGCCGATCGTCATCACCGAGAGCACCCGCATCGTCAACGACTGGGACCGCATCGTCGTCGCGGTGCGCGAGAGCCAGCTCGTGAGCTGGATCAACGGGCTCACGGGCGGCGACTCGATCGACCAGGCCATCCAGGCCATCGGTGACTGGCTGAGCGACCCGGCGCACATCGGCTCGCTCGGCGGCGGCCTCCTCGCAGTCGGCGCGGGCATCGCGGGCGGCTTCACGGGCGCGACGATCGTGCTCATCCTCACCCTCTACTTCCTCGCTTCGCTGCGCTCGATGAAGCGCGCCTCGGCCCGCTTCGTGCCGGCCAGCTCGCGCCGCGCCTACCTCGACGTCGCCGGCGACATCACCGGCGCCGTCGGCCGCTACGTCATCGGCCAGGTCACCCTCGGCGCCGTGAACGGCGTGCTCAGCCTCATCTACCTCACGATCATCGGGGCGCCGGCGCCGATCCTGCTCGCCTTCGTCGCGTTCCTCTGCTCGCTCGTGCCCCTCATCGGCACGCTCACGGGCGCGGTCATCATCTCGCTCGTGTCGTTCGCGGCCTCGCCCGTGACGGCGCTCGCCGCGGCGATCTACTACCTCGTGTACATGCAGGTTGAGGCCTACGTGATCAGCCCGCGGATCATGAACAAGGCGGTCGCGGTGCCGGGCGCCCTCGTCGTCATCGCGGCGGTCGCCGGCGGCACGCTCGGCGGGGTGCTGGGCGCCCTCGTCGCGATCCCGGTCGCGGCGTCGATCATCATCATCCTCGAGAAGGTCGTCTTCCCGCGCCAGGACGCCCGCTGAGACGGGTCGGGCCGGACGGCTCGCGGCCGGGGACGGATGCCGCGGCGCTGCGGCACCGCGACCAGCTGGCGTTCGCGACGGCCGCCGTGTGCGCCGTCGCCGCGGCGCTCATCTGGTGGCTCTGGGTCGCGCCGATCGTGCAGTCGGTGGCGGCCGCCGAGTCGCGGCCGCTCGGCGAGGCGGCGACCGTCGAGCTCGCCGCCGGGGAGCGCGCCGGGGTCTGGGCGCGCGGCATCGCCGCGAACCTCGGCACCCTCGAGTGCCGGGCGATCGGCCCCGGCGGCGCGGAATCCGCGATGCGGTCGGGCCCGTCGCTCGACTGGGACGACACGCTCTGGTGGATGACCCCGAAGCCCGGGTTCGTGCAGCTGCTGCAGTTCACGGCGGACCGCGCGGGCGACTACGCGGTGAGCTGCGTCGACGCGCTCGACACCTACGACGCCGAGGTGCTCGTCGCGGGCGACGCGTTCGGCAGCGGCAGTCTCGGCCTCGGGGCGGGCGGCGCGAGCCGCTTCCCGATCGGCAGCGTGCTCGCCTTCGGCGCCGTCGTGTTTCCCGGGGTCGCGGTCCTGATCCCGATCGTCATCGGGCTGCGCCGCTGGGTCGGCCGGGTGCGGGACCGGCGCCGTCCGCGCTCGTCGTGGGGCGGACTCAGAACCAGATGCTGAGGCGGGGCGCGCGGCTCGTCGCGAACAGGCGGTCGGCGACCGCGAGCGAGCCGGGCCCGGTCTCCTCGACGCGGCCGGCGCGGGCCAGCAGGCTCGCCCTGGCGTCGCCGAGGTACATCGCGGCGAGGGCGTCGACGCCGAGCCGGAGGCCGTGCGCCGGCTTCGAACGGCGGGTCGGCGCCGTCGTCGCTCGAGTCGAGGCATCCGCCGCGTCGCCGTCGAGGCGCTGCACCTCCGCGACCCCGCGCGCCGAGACCTCGAGCGCGTAGCGGCCGGCCGCGTAGCCGAGCGGGTCGTCGAGCTCGAGCACGAGCGAGCCCGGGCCCTCGTAGCGGCGCGCCTCGAGCGCGGCGACGGGGTCGAGGATGCGCAGCCAGAGGTGATCGCCGACGGTCGTCGTGATCGCCCGCTGGTCGGCGAGCAGCCAGCGGAGCGGCTCGTCGACGGAGCGGAGGCGGGCGCGCACGGTCGACACGAAGTCCTGCTCGAGCAGGAAGCGCCAGAGCGCCGCCTCGGCCTCGTCGCTCGCGGCGGCGAGGAAGTCGAATTCGAGGACGCCCGCCCCCATGCCGTCGCGCGTGATGCGGTACGAGACGAAGCCCTGCGCCTGCCCGCGTTCGTCGTCGTAACGGGCGACGCGGGTCGCCCTGGCCGTCTCGCCGGCGGGGTCCTCGAGCCCGAGCACGCGATCGACGAGCGCCGGCCAGCGGTCGATCTCGCCGGGGGTGCGAGCGACCTGGCGGCGCACGATCTGTCCGGCCGTGCGGCGGAAGCCCGCGGCATCCGTCACGAAGCGCACCCGCCCCGGCGCCGCGGCGCCGGCCCACTCGACGCGGCGACGGTCGATCTCGAGGCTCGCCGCGCGCGCGGCGGGCGCGTAGCCGTAGCGGCCGTAGAGCGTCGCCTCGGTGGCGGTGAGCATCGCGACGGCGGCGCCCGCGGTGACGGCGTTCGCGAGCTCGGCCTGCATCATCGCCCTGGCGATGCCGCGGCGGCGGTGCGTCGGGGCGACCGTCACGGCCGCGACGGCCCAGCCGTCGACGCTGCGGCCGCCGGGCACGCTGAGGCCCGTCGGCCAGCTCGCGACCGTCGCGACGGGGATGGCGTCACCGAGCTCGGGGTCGTAGACGCCCTGCACCCGGCGGTCCTGCAGCAGGGCGCCCTCACGCTCGAGGGTCTCGGGCGTCGGCCGGGGGTGGTGGAAGCCGCGGTGCTCGGCCTCCGACCAGGCGGCGAGCGCCTCGCGATCGTCGGGGGAGAGCACGCGGTAGTCGAGGCCGAGGCTGCCGAGACGGGCGGCGGTGGCGGGGTCTGCGGGGAAGGCGCGGAAGTCACTCGACACGCTCGCCACCCTACCCACCCCGCCTGAGCGCCCGCCCCGCCCGCGCGCCCGATGCGCTAGCATGGACGATCTCGAATCGATTCGATACCGCGGACGCCATCGGCGGTCCGGGCGCGGGCACTCGACCCGTGCGCGATTCGAGCCCCGGGTCCGGCACGCCGGCCCCGATCCCGGCGGGCCCGCCCGACCCGCCCGGCCAGCACCGCCATCCAGCACCGCCGCCCGCGCTCAGCCGCCGCATCCATTCAGGGAGCACATGTCCACCGCCTCCATCCCGATCATCCGCCCCGACGACACCGGCTCGGTCTCCGCCGTCAGCGCGCACCCCGGCGACCGGCTGAGTCGCCGCCAGCGGCTCGTCTACGTGCTCGTGCTCGGCGCGCTCACCGCGCTCGGGCCGTTCACCGTCGACCTCTACCTGCCGGCGTTCCCCGTGCTGCAGTCGGAGCTCGGCGTCGGCGCGGCCGCCGTGCAGCTGACGCTCACCGGCACGATGATCGGCTTCGGCTTCGGGCAGCTCATCGTCGGGCCGTGGAGCGACAAGGTCGGTCGGCGGCTGCCGCTCATCCTCTCGACGCTGCTGCACATCGCGGCCTCGCTCGGCGCCGCGTTCGCGCCCGACATCACCTGGCTCGCGGTCTTCCGCCTGCTGCAGGGCTTCGGCGCGGCAGCCGGCGGCGTCGTTGCGATGGCGATGGTGCGCGACCTCTTCGGCGGCAAGCCGCTCGTGCGCATGCTCTCGCGCCTCGCGCTCGTCAACGGGCTCGCGCCGGTGCTCGCGCCCGTCATCGGCTCGCAGCTGCTGCAGGTGATGGACTGGCGCGGGGTCTTCTGGGTGCTCGCCGCCTACGGTGTCGTCGTCGTGCTCTGCGTCGCCTTCCTCATCGTCGAGACGCTGCCGAAGCAGCGCCGGCACGCGGCCGGGCACTCGACGATGCGCGAGCGCTACCGCGCGCTGTTCCGCGACCGGGTCTACCTCGGCGCGGCGCTCGTCGGCGGCATGGTGTTCACGGGCCTGTTCGGCTACCTCTCGACCTCCTCGTTCCTGTTCCAGGAGGTGCACGGCTTCACGGCGCAGCAGTACGGCCTGCTCTTCGGCGTGAACTCGGTCGGCATCATCATCGGTGTGCAGACGAGCTCGAGGCTCATGCGCGGCCGGGTGCAGCCGCAGTGGATCCTCGCGGTGACGACGCTCGTGCTGCTCGGCTCGGCCGTCGCGATCGCGGTGCTCGACCTCACCGGGGCCGGCCTCTGGGGCACCATCGTGCCGCTGTTCCTGTTCATCATGGCGTGCGGCTTCTCGTTCCCGGCGGTGCAGATCCTCGCGCTCGCCTCGCACGGCAACGAGGCGGGCACGGCGGCGTCGCTCCTCGGCGCGCTGAACTTCGGGCTCGCCGGCCTCATCTCGCCGCTCATCGGGCTCATGGGCGTCGGCAGTGCCGTGCCGATGGCGATCGTGATGACCGCGGCGGCCCTGGTCGCGATCGTCGCGCTGTGGGTGCTCGTGCGCCCGCGCAGCGTGCCGCCGCTGGGCGACTGAGCCCGGGCGGCTAGCGTGGGCGCATGGCCCACGACGAGTCGAGCGACCCCGAACCCGGCCCGGCCGCGGTCCCGCGCAGCACGGAGCAGGCGGATGCCCCGGCGGCCCGCCGCCTGCACCGGCGGGTCATCGTCGCCGCGGGCGTCGGCGTGCTCTTCGTGGCCCTGCTCCTCGGCGGCCTCATCGCGGTGCGCAACGGCGTCATCGGCCTCGACGAGGGCTGGGCCGGCGAGGTGATCGAGCTGCGCGGCGCGTTCGGCGACGCGGTCGCGTTCACGATGAACCGCCTCGGCGGCGGGGCGATCGGCGTCTTCGTCGTGCCCCTCGGCGGCGCGGTCGTGCTGCTGCTCTGCCGCAGACCCTGGGGCGCCGCGTTCTTCCTGCTGGCCTCGGCCGCGAGCGCGGGGGTCGTGCAGCTGCTGAAGCAGCTCTTCGGCCGGGCCCGCCCCGAGGACATGCTGGTCACGAGCGACTTCGGATCATTCCCCTCGGGGCATGTGGCCAACGCCGCGACGATCGCCGTGGTCGTCGGCATCATCGCGCCGCGGGTCTGGGTGTGGGCCCTGGGCGTCGCGTACACGCTGCTGATGGCGTTCACCCGCACCTACCTCGGCGTGCACTGGCTCACCGACACGATCGCGGGCGCGCTCGTCGGCGCCGGGGTCGCGCTCGTGGTGTGGGCGATACTCGCCCGGCCGCTCGAGCAGGAGCGGCAGCGCTGGCACCGACGGCGGGAGGCCTCGGCCGGCGCCGCCCCGCTTCAGGCCGGGTGATCGCCGCCGGCGAGCTGGTCGAGCACGTGGTCGAGCACCTCGTCGAGGACGCCGAGCCCGTCGCGCACGCCGCCCGATGAGCCGGGCAGGTTCACCACGAGCGCCCCGGCGGCGATCCCGGCGCGGCCCCGGCTGAGCAGCGCCGTCGGGGTGCTGGCGGCCCCGCGGCGGCGGAGTTCCTCGCCGAAGCCGGGCAGCTCGCGGTCGAGCACGGCGGCGGTCGCCTCGGGCACCGTGTCGCCCGGGGCGATGCCCGTGCCGCCGGTCGAGACGACGACGGCCGGGCTCGTCGCGAGTGCCGAGTCGAGGGCGATCGCGAAGTCGGGACCGTCGGCGACGACGACCGGCCCCTCGACGGCGAAGCCGCGCTCGCGCAGCCACTCGGCGATCACCGGGCCGGTGCGGTCCTCGTAGACGCCGGCCGCGGCCCGGGTGGAGGAGACGATGACGACCGCGTGCGCACCGTGGCGACTGCCCGCGCTCACGCGCGGCTCCACTCGCCGCGCTTGCCGCCCGACTTGGCGAGCACGCAGACGTCGGTGATGACGGCCTCGTGGTCGACGGCCTTGATCATGTCGTAGAGCGTCAGGGCTGCGACGCTCGCGGCGGTGAGCGCCTCCATCTCGACGCCGGTCACGCCGTTCGTCGTCGCCGTGGCGACGACGCGCACGCGGTCACCGGCCGGCTCGAAGTCGACGGCGAGCTTCGTGAGGGGCAGCGGATGGCACAGCGGGATGAGCGTCGAGGTCTGCTTCGCGGCCATGATGCCGGCGATGCGCGCGGTGCCGAGCGCCTCGCCCTTCGGCAGGGTGCCGTCGGCGACGCGGGCGACGACGTCCTCGCGGGTGACGAGCACCGCTTGCGCGCTCGCCGTGCGCCGGGTGACGGCCTTGTCGGTCACGTCGACCATGTGCGCCGAGCCGTCGGCGCGCAGGTGCGTGAGGCCGGAAGCGGTCTCGTCAGTCATCGATCCTCCAGACGTCGACGGGGGCGCCGGCCGGGAGCCGGTCGACGCCCACGGGCAGGTGCACGAGCACGGTCGCCTGCGCGTACGCGTGCAGCAGGTGCGAGCTGGGTGCGCCGACCTCGACGGCGCCGTCGCCGTCGACGACGCCGCGGCGCACCTGGTGCTTCGCGAGCGGCGACACCACCTCGTGGGCGAGCGGGAGCGTGGCCCGGTGCCGGTCGGGGGCGAGCCCCTCGAGGCGGCGCAGCACCGGTCGCAGGAAGAGCTCGAAGGAGACGAGCGCGCTCACCGGGTTGCCCGGGAAGGCGACGACCGGGAGGGCGGCCTCGTCGTCGAAGCGGGCGAGCCCCAGCCCCTGCGGGCCGCCGGGCTGGATCGCGACCTTCTCGAAGGCGACGCCGAGCGGGGCGAGCGCCTCCCGCACGACCTCGAAGGCGCCCTCGCTCACGCCGCCGCTCGTGACGACGAGGTCGACGCGGCCCGCGGCGGAGCCGACGGCCTCGCGCAGGGAGGCGGCGTCGTCGGGGGAGACCGCCTCGACCACCTCGGCGCCGCAGGCGCGCAGCGCGGCGCCGAGCATCGTCGAGTTGGCGTCGTGGATCTGCCCGGGCCGCAGCTCGGCCGCCGGCGGCCGCAGCTCGTGCCCGGTCGAGACGAGCAGCACGCGCAGCCGTCGCCGCACCGGGAACGCCGTCACGCCGGCGGCCGCGAGCGCGCCGAGCTGCGCCGGGCCGAGCCGCGTTCCGGCGGCGAGCAGGAGCGCGCCCGCCGCGACGTCGCTGCCCGCCCGGCGGATGAAGGCGCCGGGCTCGACGGGGGCGGCGAAGCCGACCGTCTCCTGCACGGGCGAGTCGTGACGCGCGCCCGAGATGCCGATGAACGACGGCGGATCGGCGGCCTCGATCGGCACGACGGCGTCCGCGCCGCGGGGGATGGGGGCACCCGTCATGACGGGCGAGGCGGTGCCGGGGGCGAGCTCGAAGACGCGGTCGCCGGCGGCGCTCGTCGGGCCGATCGGCAGCCGCACCGGAGCGCCGGGCGCGGCGCCGGCGAGCTCGGCGGCGCGGAGGGCGTAGCCGTCCATCTGCGAGTTGTCGAAGCCGGGCAGCTCGATCGGGCAGACGACGTCGGCGGCGAGCACACGACCGAGCGCGTCGCCGCCGGAGAGGCTCGCGTGCTCGGCGTCGAGGGTGGACTCGAGCGGGGCGAGCAGCTCGGTGACCGCACGACGGTGTTCGGCGTAGCTGCGCATGCGTTCAGCCTAAACGGCGGATGCCTCGGCGGCTCAGCCGCCGGCGAACGGCGGCAGCAGATCGACCGCGGCACCGATGGGCGTGGCCGGGTCGCGGCGGACGGTGCCGTCGACGAGGAAGGAGCCGTTGCGGAGCACCCGCTGCATGGGCTCGCCGTAGCGCTCGGCGAGCAGCTCGCGGAGCGCGCCGACGGTCGCCTCGCCGAGCTCCAGGCGCTCCTCCTCGCGACCCGCGGCGTCGGCGGCGGCCGCGAAGTAGCGCACGGTCACGAGGGTCATGGGCTCGATGCTACCCGAACGGCGGAATCCGGCATCCGCCACGCGGAAAAGGTCCGCGAGTACACTGACCGGATGACCCAGCCGCTCGTCGCGCCAGGCGCGCCGCTCAGCGCCGAGCGCGTGAGCCGGCACAGCCGTCAGCTCATGCTGCCCGGCTACGGCGAGGACGCGCAACGCCGGCTCGCCGCGGCCCGCGTGCTCGTCATCGGCGCCGGCGGCCTCGGCAGCGCCGTGGTGCCCGCGCTCGCCGGCTCGGGCATCGGCACGATCGGCATCGCCGACGACGACGTCGTCGAGCTCAGCAACCTGCCGCGGCAGCTCAGCCACGGGGTCGCCGACCTCGGCCGCGCGAAGGTCGACTCGCTCGCCGACACGGTCGCGGCGATCGACCCGGAGTGCCGGGTGGTGCGGCACCGGGTGCGGCTGACGGCGGCGAACCTGCCCGGCATCCTCGCCGACTACGACCTCGTCGTCGACGGCAGCGACAACTTCCCCACCCGGTATCTCGCGAACGACGCCGCGCATCTCGCGGGCGTGCCGCTCGTGTGGGGCGCGATCCTGCGCTTCCAGGGACAGCTCGGCGTCGCCTGGCGGGGGCACGGGCCGGGCTACCGCGACCTGTTCCCGACGCCGCCGGCCCCCGGCGAGGTGCCCTCCTGCGAGCTCGGCGGCGTGCTGCCGACGCTCTGCCTCACGATCGGTGCGATGCTGGTCGGCGAGGTGGTGAAGCTCGTCACGGGCATCGGCGAGCCGCTGCTCGGGCGGGTGCTGAGCTACGACGCACTGAGCGGGCGCAGCCGCGAGATCCCCTACGGCGTCGATCCCGACGCCGCCGAGATCACGGGGCTCGTCGACTACGAGCGCTTCTGCGGGCTGGTTCCCCAGGAGGCCGCCGCGGATGCCCCGACCGCGGCGATCTCGGCCGCGGAACTGCTGCGCCGGCTGCGCGCCGGCGAGCCGCTGCGCCTCCTCGACGTGCGCGAGCCCGCCGAAGCCGAACTGCGCCGGATCGCCGGCAGCGAGCTCGTGCCGCTGGGGGAGCTGCTCGGCGGCGCGGAGCCCGCGGCCGAGCCGGGCCCGCTCGTCGTGTACTGCGAGCTCGGGATGCGCTCGGCCCGCGCCGCCGCGGCGCTCGCCGCGCGCGGGCACGCCGACGTCGTCTCGCTCGACGGCGGCCTCGACCGCTTCGCCGCGCTCGGCGCGGAGTACCTCATCCGGTGACCGACGCCGACCCGATGACCGACGCACCCCCGACCAACCGCAGCGGAAGCGAGCCAGCGATGCCCAGTCCCGACCGCACCAGTCCCGACCGCACCAGTCCCGACCGCACGAGTCCCGAACCCACCGAGCTCTACGCCGTCGTCTCCGAGGCCCCGCTCGACGCGGACGCGGTGCGCCGGGCGGTCGAGCACGACGCCTCGGGCGCCGTCGTCGTGTTCCACGGCGTCGTGCGCGACCACGACGGCGGCCGGGCCGTGCGCGCCCTCGACTACCGCGGCCACCCCGAGGCCGAGCGCTTCCTCGCCGACTGCGTCCGGCGCATCCACGAGGAGACGGGTTTCGCGGTCGCCGCCGCCCACCGCGTCGGCGATCTCGTGATCGGCGACGTCGCGCTCGTCGCGGCGGCCGGCGCCGGGCATCGGGCGCAGGCCTTCGACGCGTGCGAGCGCCTCGTCGAGCTCGTGAAGCAGGAGGTGCCGATCTGGAAGCGACAGCACTTCGACGACGGCGTCTCGGAGTGGGTCGGCCTCTAGCAGCGCCCCGGCGATCGGGGCGCCCGCGCCTCAGCCGCCGATGTAGCTCATCTCGATCTTCGGCCGCGCGGCCCGCAGCTCGGGGGTGAGCGTCGCCCGCAGCTCGGAGTAGCGGTCGTCGCGCGCGCCCCAGATCGCCCCCATGGCGCGGGCGAGCTCGGCGTCGTCGGCGCCGCCGCGGAGGAGGGCCCGCAGATCGTGGCCCTCGCTCGCGAAGAGGCAGGTGAACAGGCGCCCCTCGGTCGAGATCCTGGCGCGGTTGCAGGTGCCGCAGAACGCGTTCGTCACGCTCGAGATGACGCCGATCTCGCCCTCGCCGTCGGCGTAGCGCCAGCGCGCCGCAGTCTCGCCGGGGGCGGAGCGGCCGATGGCCACGAGGGGCAGCTCGGCGCCGATGCGCTCCACGATCTCGGCGGAGGGCACGACCTCGGCGAGGTCCCAGCCGTTCGAGGTGCCGACGTCCATGTACTCGATGAAGCGCAGCGTGTAGGGCGTGCCCTTGAAGTGCCTGGCCATGGCGACGACCTCGTCGTCGTTCAGCCCGCGCTTGACGACCATGTTCAGCTTGATCGGGCCGAGCCCCGCCTCGTGCGCGGCATCGATGCCGGCGAGCACCCGCGCCACCGGGAAGCGCACGTCGTTCATCTCCTGGAACTTGGCGTCGTCGAGCGAGTCGAGCGAGACCGTGACCCGGCTGAGCCCGGCGTCCCGGAGGGCACGGGCCTTCACCGCGAGCGCGGCGCCGTTCGTCGTGAGGGCGAGCTCGAGCGGCCGCCCGTCGGGCGTGCGCAGCTCGGCGAGCCGGGCCACGAGCTCTTCGACGCCGCGGCGCAGCAGTGGTTCGCCGCCGGTCAGCCGCAGCTTCTCGACGCCGTGCGCGGCGGCCACGCGGGCGATCCGCACGATCTCGTCGAAGCTCAGCAGCTCGTCGCGATCGAGGAAGGCGTAGTCGCGGCCGAACACGGCCTTCGGCATGCAGTAGACGCAGCGGAAGTTGCAGCGATCGGTGATCGAGATGCGCAGGTCCCGCATGGGGCGCCCGAGCCGATCGGGCAGCTCGCCGGAGGCCGGCAGCCGCCTGGCTCCGCCCGTCCCGGCTCCCGCCGGCGTCGTGATCGTCATCGTCACCCCCTCGTGGGCGTCTACCGTAACACCGCCCCGGGAGCACGCCGTCAGTCGAGCGGGCGCACCGACACGTCGGCGGGCTCGATCCGGAACACGAGCGCCGCGCCCGCCTCGAGGTCGAGCGCGACGGCCGCGGCGGTCGGCACGTCGACGGCGACGCCCGGGTGTTCGGCGGTGACGATGCGCACGCCGCCGCCCGTGGGTTCGAGGCTCGCGACGGTGCCGGACCAGTGGTTCGCCACGGCATGCTCGCCCCCCGCGGCCGCCGGGCGCGCGGGCCGCACATGCACCGCGCCCGGCGCGAAGACGGCGGAGGCGCGCGCGCCGGGTACGAGCCCGGCCGGCTCCGCGGCGCGCAGCACGAGGCCGCCGTCGCTGCGCACCGTCGCGGTGTCGAACGCCACGCCCTCGACGAGGTCCACCCCGGCGAGGGCGGCGATGAACGGCGTGCGCGGGTGCCCGAGCACGCGCGCGATCGGGCCTTCGTCGACGAGCCGGCCGGCCTGCAGGATCGCCGCGCGAGCGGCGAGCACGAGCGCGTCGAGCGGGTCGTGGGTGACGAGCAGCATGGGGATGCCGAGGGCGGCCCGATGCTCGCGGACGAGCCGCCGCATGCCCGCCGCCGCCTCGACGTCGAGCGCCGCGAACGGTTCGTCGAGCAGCAGGGCCGCGGGCTTCGCCGCGAGCGTGCGGGCGAGCGCGACGCGCTGCTGCTGCCCGCCCGAGAGCTCGGCCGGGCGGCGGCGCTCGAAGCCGGCGAGGCCGACCCGCTCGAGCCAGGCGGCGGCCTCGGCGCGCGACTCCCGCCGGCCGGCGCCCTGCGCGCGCGGTCCGAAGGCGACGTTCTCGAGCGCGCTGAGGTGCGGGAACAGCAGCGCCTGCTGGCCGAGCAGGCCGATGCGCCGGGCCGCGAGCGGCACCTCGTGCGCACCGGCGCCGCCGAGGACGCGGCCGCCCACCCGGACCTCGCCCCGGTCGACGGGCACGTGCCCCGCGATCGCGCCGAGCAGCGTCGACTTGCCCGAGCCGTTCGGCCCGAGCACGGCGAGCACCTCGTCGGGGCCGACCGCGACGGCGGTGTCGAGGCAGAAGCCGCCGCGCGCGACCTCGAGCTCGGCGACGAGCCCGGCGCCCGAGGCCGGCCCGGCCGAGGCATCCGCCTGCTGCTGCGGTGCGGCGCTCATCGCGGGGCGTCCGCTCGCCAGCCGCGCATCAGCACGAGCACCGCGATCGCCACGGCGATGAGCATGAGCGACAGCGCGATCGCGGTGTCCTCGCTGACTCCCGCGCCGTTGAAGGCCGTGTAGATCGCGAGCGGCATCGTGCGGGTCGTGCCGGCGGCGTTGCCGGCGAAGAGGGCGGTCGCGCCGAACTCGCCGAGTGCCCGGGCGAAGCAGAGCACGGCGCCGGCGAGGAGGCCCGGGGCGACGAGGGGCAGCGTGATCCGGCGGAAGACGGTGAACCGGCCGGCGCCGAGGCCGGCGGCGACGGCCTCGAAGCGGGTGCCGGCGGTGCGCAGCGCGCCCTCGACGGAGATCACGAGGAAGGGCAGGGCGACGAAGACCTGGGCGATGACGACGGCGGCGGTCGTGAAGGGGATGCGGATGCCCCAGACCGCGAGCACCTCGCCGAAGAGCCCGGTGCGGCCGAGGAGGGCGAGCAGGGCGATGCCGCCGACGAGCGGGGGCAGCACGAGGGGGAGCGTCACGAGGGTGCGGAGCGCGGCGGCGAGGCCGGGCCGACTCCGGGCGATGACGAGGGCGAGCGGGACGCCGAGCACGACGCAGGCGAGCGTCGCCCAGCTCGCGGTCGCGAGTGAGAGCCCGAGCGCCTGCAGGGCCGCAGGGGAGGTGATGGCGGCCGGCACCCCGGCCCAGTCGAGCCGCACGAGCAGCGCCGCGAGCGGCAGCAGCAGCACGGCGGCGCCGAGGCCGGCCGGCAGGTACAGCCAGCCGGGGAAGCGCCCCGCGACGGCGAGGCCGTCGCGGGGCGCGTGCGCGACTCGGGTCACGGCGCTCCGAAGCCGAAGGAGGCGAGCAGCTGCTGGCCGGCCTTCGAGGTGACGAAGGCGACGAAGGCGGCGGCCGCCTCCGGGTTGGGCGCGGCGCTCAGCGCGGTCACCGGGTAGACGTTGGTCGCGTCGGCGGCGTTCGCGATCTCGACGCCCTCGACGGCGTCGCCCGCGGCCTCGACGTCGGTGACGTAGACGAGCCCCGCGTCGGCCTCGCCGGACTTCACCTTGGTGAGCACGGCGGTGACGTTCTGCTCCTCGCTCGCGGGGGTCAGCGTGAGGCCGGCGGCCTGGAGGAGCGTCTGCGAGGCGGCGCCGCAGGGCACCTCGGGCGCGCAGAGCACGACCGTCGCGGGCCGGCCGTCGGCGGTCGTCGTGGCGCCGTCGGCGAGGGCGTCGAGCCCCGCGATGCCGAGCGGGTTGCCGGGGGCGACCGCGATCTCGAGCACGTTCGTCGCGAAGTCGTCGGCGCCGTCCGCGAGACCGGCGTCGAGCACCTTCGTCATGTTCTTCTCGTCGGCGGAGGCGAACACGTCGGCGGGGGCGCCCTCGATGAGCTGGGTGGCGAGCACGGACGAGCCGTCGTAGGTGATCGGCAGCACGTCGAGCTCGGGGTGCTCGGCCTCGAACTGCGCGGCGAGCTCGTCGAAGGCGCCGCTCAGGGACGCCGCGGCGTAGATGGTGAGCTCGCCGGTGAGGGCGGGCTCGTCGGCGCCGCTGCTCGCGGTGGGGCTCGGTTCGGCCGCGCCGCCGGCGCAGCCGGCGAGGAGCGCGACGGCGGCGATGGCGACGCCGGCGCCGGCGAAGCGCGAACGGCGGTGGCGGGCGGGGAGGGCGCTGGGGGTGCTGCGGGACGTGCGGTGCTGCAGGGTCACGACGAGGGATCCTCTTCCGTCTCGATGATGACCGTGGTCGCCTTGACCACGGCCACGCCGCGCGAACCGATCTCGAGCTCCAGCTCGCGGGCGGCCTCGGCCGACATGAGGGAGACGACCCGGTTCGGGCCGCACTGCAGCTCGACCTGGGCCATCAGCCCGGCGATCTCGACCTTGGTGACGAGACCGACGAAGCGGTTGCGGGCGCTGCGGCGCACGTGGGACCGGTCGGTGCTGGCCGCCGCGATGGCCTGCGCCCTCGCCGCGAGCTCGCGACCGGGCACGACCTGGCGGCCGGCGTCGTCTTTCGAGACGCTCAGCAGCCCGTCCTGCACCCATCGCCGAACGGTGTCGTCGCTCACGCCGAGGAGATCCGCGGCCTCACTGATCCGATATTGCGCCATAACGCTCACAATAATTCCGTATCTGCGGATCTATAATCAAGTTTTCCGTATTTCAGAATCAAACTTCCAAAAACGTGTAGACCGGGGCAGGGGTGGCTGTTAGCCTCGACCAGTCGCCGGGCCCGCCACGAAGCCGCCCGGTGCCGAAGCCCAGCAGACCCGAACGGATCGACGACGATCACGACGGCGCCGAACCGGCGCCGCTGGCCGAGCCGACCGGTCGGACTCCGAGAGCAAGGATGCTTTTCATGGAATCGCTCGGTACCACCACTCCGGCAGACACGGGCCCCCAGGGCGCCGCGCCGACGCCCGCCCAGTACCTCGCCCGAGCCGTCGCGCTCGCGACCGAGAACGTGCGCCGCTCCGGCGGCCCGTTCGGCGCCATCGTCGTCACCGCCGACGGCCGCGTCTTCGAGGGCGTCAACCGGGTCACCGCGAACCTCGACCCCACGGCGCACGCGGAGGTCTCGGCCATCCGCGCCGCCTGCCAGGGCATCGGCGACTTCGACCTCTCCGGCGCCGTGCTCTACACGAGCTGCGAGCCGTGCCCGATGTGCCTCGCCTCCTCGCTCTGGGCCCGCATCGACCGGGTCTACTTCGCCGCCAGCCGCCACGACGCGGCGGACGCCGGATTCGACGACGCCGTCTTCTACCGCTACTTCGAGGGCGACGACGCCGACCGCGCCGTGATGCCGGTCGCCGACATCGAGCTGCCGCCCGCCGAGCGGGTCGCCCCCTTCACCGAGTGGCAGCACACCGCCACCCGCATCGAGTACTGAGCGGAGCCGAACGTGACCCAGCACACCGACAGCACCGCCACCCCGATCCCCGACCCGCTGCCCACGGGCGCGACCACCACGGTCGAGGGGGAGCCGAAGAACGCGATCGACCGCTTCTTCGAGATCACCCGGCGCGGCTCCACCTTCGGGCGCGAGATCCGCGGCGGCATCGTCACCTTCGTGACGATGGCCTACATCGTCATCCTGAACCCGCTGATCCTCGGCGGCTCGGAGGACGTCGCCGGCAACGCGCTCGACGCCGCCCAGGTCGGCGCGGCGACGGGCCTCACCGCCGGCCTCATGACCATCCTGTTCGGCGTCTTCGCCCGGCTGCCCTTCGCCATCGCGGCCGGCCTCGGCATCAACTCCTTCCTCGCGGTCTCGGTCGTAGGGCAGGTCACCTGGCCCGAGGCGATGGGCCTCGTCGTCATCAACGGCGTCATCATCGTGCTCCTCGGCGCCACCGGCGCGCGGACGGCGATCTTCCGCGCCGTGCCGCAGGCGCTCAAGGCGGCGATCACGGTCGGCATCGGCCTGTTCATCGCCTTCATCGGCTTCGTCGACTCGGGCTTCGTGAACCGCACGCCCGGCGGCCCGCCCGTGCAGCTCGGCGACGCCGGCTCGATCACCTCGGTGCCGACGCTCATCTTCCTGCTCGGCCTCGTGCTGATCGGCATCCTCGTGGCGCGCCGGGTGCCGGGCGGCATCCTGATCGGCATCGTGGTGACCACCATCGTCGCGATCATCGCCCAGGCGCTCCTGAAGCTCGGCCCCTCCTTCGAGGACCCGAACGGCTGGCACATGACGATGCCGGAGCTGCCGACCGCCCTGTTCACGGTGCCCGACTTCGGGCTCGTCGGGCAGTTCGACGTGTTCGGCGCCTTCGGCCGGATCGGCGCGCTCTCGGCGACGATGCTCGTCTTCACGCTCGTGTTCTCGAACTTCTTCGACGCCATGGGCACGATGACGGGGCTCGCGAAGAACGCCGGGCTCGCCCACAAGGACGGCACCTTCCCGCGGCTGCGGGCCGCCTTCATCGTCGAGGGCGCCGGCGCCATCGCGGGCGGCGCGACCTCGACCTCCTCGAACACCGTCTACGTCGACAGCGCCTCGGGCATCGGCGAGGGCGCGCGCACCGGGCTCGCCTCGGTCGTGGTCGGGCTGCTCTTCCTGTTGTCCATGTTCCTCACGCCGCTCACCCTCGTGGTGCCGATCGAGGTCGGCTCGGCCGCGCTCGTCGTGGTCGGCGCGATGATGATGGGGCAGATCCGCGAGATCAAGTTCGACAAGTTCGCCGTCGCCCTGCCGGCGTTCCTCACGATCGTGACGATGCCGCTCACCTACTCGATCGCGAATGGCATCGGCGTCGGCTTCATCTCCTGGGCGCTCGTGAACGCGGCATCGGGCCGGGCGCGCAAGGTGCACTGGCTGATGTGGGTCGTCGCGGCCGGCTTCGCGCTCTACTTCGTGCGCGGGCCGATCGAGAGCCTCATCGCGGGCTGAGCCCGAGATCGGACGCGCCCCGGCCGGCATTCCGGCCGGGGCGCGCGTCCGCGCCGCGCGTCACACGCCCTCCGGTCGTGGTGGGATGAATCGGAAGGGAACGGTGAAGCGGAGTTGACGACGAACGGACCGGGCGCAGGATCGGTGTGGCGGGCGCCCGGGATGCCCGCGCTCATCACGATGACGGCCCTCGGCTTCTCGGGCTTCGCCGTGCTGATGCCGGTCGCCCCGCTGTGGGCGGTCGCCGGCGGCGCCGACGTGGCGGGCGCCGGGCTGGTCACCGGCGTGCTGATGCTCGCGACCGTGGCCGGGCAGACGATGGTGCCGGCTGCGCTGCGCCGCTTTGGCTGGGCGCCCGTGCTCGTGGTGGGGCTGCTGCTGCTCGGCCTGCCCGCCCCGGCGATGCTCGCGTCCGCCGAGCTGCCCGTCATCCTCGCCTGGTCGGCCGTGCGCGGGCTCGGCTTCGCCGTGCTCACGGTGGCCGGCGGCAGCGCCGTGCCCGAGCTCATCGAACCGGCTCGCCGCGGCCGGGCGATCGGCGCCTGGGGCCTCGCGATCGCCGGACCCCAGCTCGTGCTGCTCCCGCTCGCGCCCTGGGTCGCGGAGCACCTCGGCTACGTCCCGGTCTTCGTCGTCGCGGCGCTGCCGGTGCTCGGCATCCCCGCCGCGCTGCGCCTCGCCAAGCACCTCGCCGCGAAGCCGCCGCACCCCGCCGAGCACGCGCACGCCTCGCACGGGCCGCTCGCCGCGGCCGCGGTGCTGTTCCGCCCGGTCGCGCTGCTCCTCGCCGTCACCGTCGCGGGCGGTGCGCTGATCACCTTCCTGCCCCAGCTCGCCGGCGACCAGCTGCTCGCGGCCGCCGCGCTGCTGCTGCTCACGGGCCTCGCGGCGCTCTCGCGCTGGCTCATCGGGGGACCGGCCGACCGCTTCGGCGCCCGGCCGCTGCTGTGGCCGCTCGTACTCGCCACGGCCGCCGGCCTCGCGATCACCGCCTGGGGCGTCGTTGACGCCTCGGCGCCCGCGGACTGGGCGCTTCTCGTCGGCGCGGCGCTCGTCGGCCTCGGCTACGGGGGGCTGCAGAACCTCACCCTGGGCGAGGCGTTCGCCGCGGTCGGCCCGCGCGACACGCTGCTCGCGAGCATGGTGTGGAACATCGGCTTCGACGCGGGCACCGGCTTCGGGGCCGTGCTCGTCGGCACGATCGCGGCGGGCTTCTCGTTCCCGGTCGCGTTCCTCTGCGCGGCGGCGCTGTCGCTCGCGACGCTCCCGCTCGCGATCATGCGGGGGCGCCGGCTCAGCTGACGGGCGGATGCCTCCCCGCCGGCCATGCTCGCGGCCTCAGCCGCGGCCGATGAACGGCATGCCCGCCGCGGTCGCGGTGAGCTGCGGCACGCTCACCGAGAGCGGCAGCTCGGCGAGGGCGAGCACGAGCCGGGCGACGTCGTCGGCGGCCATCGTCGGCTCGACGAGGCGGCGTCCGTCGGCTTGCAGGGCCCCGTCCCCGACGAGGTCGTCGACGAGCTCGGTGCGCGCGTTGCCGAGGTCGAGCTCGGTGCAGCTGATGCCGTGCGCCCGGCCGTCGAGCTCGATGGACTTCGAGAGCCCGGCGATCGCGTGCTTCGTCGTCGTGTACGCGGCCGAGCGGGGCCGGGGCACCTGCGCCGAGACGGAGCCGTTGTTCACGATGCGGCCCCCGGGCGGATGCTGCGCCGCCATCCGGCGGAACGCGGCCCCTGCGCAGCGGACCGCCGCCGACACGTTGACGGCGAGCGTCGCCGCCCACGCGGCCTCGTCGAGCCCGCCGACATCGGCGCTCGGCCCGAACGTGCCCGCGTTGTTGAAGAGCAGATCGAGGCGGCCGAAGCGCTCGTCGTGGCCGGCGAAGAGCCGCTCGACGTCGGCGGGCTCGGTGACGTCGGCGGGGACGACGAGCGCCGCCCCGAAGCCGGCGGCGGTCTCCTCGAGCGGGGCGCGCCGTCGACCGGCGAGGGTCACGTTCCAGCCGGCGTCGAGCAGCGCGCGGGCGCACGCACGGCCGATGCCGCTGCCCGCGCCGGTGACGAGAGCCGAGCGGGCGGCGCTCATCCGGCGTCCGTCGCGGCCGCAGCGTCCGCCGCGGGCGGTGCGTCGGGCTCCGCGGCCTCGATGAGCTGCAGCATCCGCGCGGCGACGCTCACGGCGATCGCGGCGGGCAGCTTCGAGTCGATGCCGTCGATGCCGATCGGCGTGGTCACGCGCGCGAGCGCCTCGTCGTCGTGGCCGAACTCGTGCAGCTTGCCGCGGAACCGTGCCCACTTCGAGCGCGAGCCGATGAGCCCGATCGAGCCGATGCCGGCTGTCCGCAGCGCGGTCTCGACGATCGCGAGGTCCTCGACGTGGTCGTGGGTCATGACGAGCACGTGCGCGCCGGCCGGCAGCTCGGCGAGCGCCGCCTCGGGCACGGGCGCGTGGTGCACCCGGACCTCGGCGACGGCGTCGCCGAGGGGGCCGCTGCGGCCCGGCTCGCCGAGCCGCTCGGCGGCGAGCATCTCCGGGCGGGAGTCGACGAGGTGGAGCTCGAGCGGATGCCTCGCCAGCACGCGGGCGAGCTCGAGGCCGACGTGGCCGACGCCGAAGACGGCGACCGCGGGCACCGTGCGCACGGGTTCCAAGAGCATCGTGACCTCTCCTCCGCAGCACTGCACGCCGTACTCCGCGTTCGCCTTGTCGCTCAGGGTGAGCGTGAGCAGCTCGGGCTCGGCCGCGCCCGCGGCGAGGAGCTCCCGGGCGCGGCGCACGGCGGTCGCCTCGAGGTTGCCGCCGCCGACGGTGCCGAAGAGCCCGTCGGCGGAGACGACCATCTTCGCGCCGCCGTTGCGCGGCGCGTGCCCGCGGACCATCGCCATGGTGACGATGACCGCGGGCGTCCGCGCCTCGCGGAGCCGCTGCAGCGCGTCCAGCCAGTCCATCCGGGTCCCGTCAGTCCGCGCCGACGAGCTCGCGCGAGGCATCCGTCTGCGCGACGGCCTCGGCGGGTGCGCCGGCCGCCCGGGCCGCCTCGACGGCCCAGAACACGGCCTCCGGCGTCGCGGGCGAGGCGAGCTCGACCGCCCGACCGCCGGGGCCGAACGCGGCGACGGCCTCGCGCAGCGCCTCCCGGGCGCTGAAGGCGAGCATGAAGGGCGGCTCGCCCACGGCCTTCGAGCCGTAGACGGCGCCCTCCTCGCGGGCGTCCTCGAAGAGGCGCACGTTGAACACCTCGGGCATCTCGGAGAAGCTCGGCAGCTTGTACGTCGACGCGGACTGGGTGAGCAGGCGCCCGCGCGCGGGCCCGTCGCTCTCGTCCCAGCGCAGTTCCTCGAGCGTCAGCCAGCCGACGCCCTGCACGTAGGCGCCCTCGATCTGCCCGATGTCGAGCATGGGCGAGAGCGAGTCACCCACATCGTGCACGATGTCGACCCGGCGCACCCGGTAGGCGCCCGTGAAGCCGTCGACCTCGACCTCGCTCGCGGCCGCGCCGTAGGCGAAGTACTTGAACGGCGAGCCCTGCATGACGTCGGGGTTCCAGTGCAGGCCCTCGGTGCGGTAGTAGCCGGCCGCCCAGAGCTGCACCCGCTGCAGGTACGCCGCCTCGGCGACCTCGGCGAAGCTCAGCCGCTGCTCGCGGTTGCCGAGGCCGGTGACGACGCCGCCCGAGAAGCGCACGTCGCGCTCGTCGACGCCGAGGAGGCGCCCGGCGACCTTCGCCATCCGCTCGCGGATCTGCTCGCAGGCGTTCTTCACCGCGCCGCCGTTCAGGTCGGCGCCGGAGCTCGCCGCGGTCGCGGAGGTGTTCGGCACCTTGTCGGTGCGGGTGGGCGCGAGCCGCACCTGGTGCAGCTCGAGGCCGAGGGCCGTCGCCGCGACCTGCAGCATCTTCGTGTGCAGGCCCTGGCCCATCTCGGTGCCGCCGTGGTTGATCAGCACCGAGCCGTCCTTGTAGACGTGCACGAGCGCGCCCGCCTGGTTGAAGGCCGCGAAGTTGAACGAGATGCCGAACTTGATCGGCGTGATCGCGAGCGCGCGCTTGCGGTCCTCGTGGGCGGCGTTGAACGCGGCGATCCCGGCGCGCCGGGCGTCGAAGTCGCTCTCGGCCTTGAGCTCGCTCCAGATGCGCGGCATCCGCTCGGCGTCCTTCACCGTCTGCCCGTACGGGGTGGCCTGCCCGGGTCGGTAGAAGTTCTGCTCGCGGAGCGTCGCCGCGTCGATGCCGAGCTCGGGAGCGACCCGGCCCAGGATGTCCTCGATGAGGAAGACGCCCTGCGGGCCGCCGAAGCCTCGGAACGCGGTCTGCGAGGTCTTGTTCGTCTTCGCGATGCGACCGTGCGCGTGCACGTTCGGGATCCAGTAGGCGTTGTCGAGGTGGCAGAGCGCACGCCCGAGCACGGGCTCGGAGAGGTCGAGGCTCCAGCCGCCGTCGGCCGTGAGGGTGGCCTCGAGCGCCTGGATGAAGCCGTCCTCGCTGAAGCCCGCCCGCCACTCGATGTGGAAGGGGTGGCGCTTGCCGGTCATCGTGAGGTCCTGCGTGCGGTTCAGCCGCAGCCGCACCGGCCGGCCGGTGAGCTTCGCGCCGAGCGCGGCGATCGCGGCGAGCCCGTGCGGTTGCATCTCCTTGCCGCCGAAGCCGCCGCCCATGCGCAGCTGCTGCACGGTGACCTCGTTCGAGGGCACGCCGAGCACGTGCGCGACGATCTCCTGCGTCTCGGAGGGGTGCTGCGTCGAGCACTGCACGAAGTACTGGCCCTCGGAGTCGCGGATCGCGTACGAGGCCTGCGTCTCGAGGTAGAAGTGCTCCTGGCCGCCGAATTCGGTGACCCCCGAGAAGACGCGCGGGGCTTCGGCGAGGGCGGCGGCCGCGTCGCCGCGGGCGACGGTGCGGGCGATGCCCTGGTACGACTCCGCCGCGATGGCGTCGCGCACCGTGATGAGCGAGGGCAGCGGCTCGTACTCGACCCGCACGGCGGCGGCGCCGAGCCGGGCGGCCTCGGGCGTCTCGCCGAGCACCCAGACGAGCGCATGCCCGAGGAACATCGCCTCGCTCGGGAACAGCGGCTCGTCGTGCTTGATGCCCGCGTCGTTCAGGCCGGGCACGTCGGCGGCGGTGAGCACGCGCACGACGCCGGGCACTTCGTAGGCGGGGGCCACATCGACGGTGACGCGCGCGTGCGCGTTCGTCGACTGCACCGGCCAGGCGGTGAGCACCCCGTGGTCGCGGGCGGCGAGGTCGTCGGTGTACATCGCCGCGCCGGTGACGTGCAGCGCGGCGCTCTCGTGCGCAGCGCGGAGCCCGACGACCGGGTCGGCGGGGCGGTCCGCGAGGGCGCTCATGCCGGCACCTCCGTCCGGGTGCTGCGACTGGAGCCGTGTGAGGTGGCGTACAGCTTCAAGAGGGCGGTGCCGAGCATTGCGCTGCGGTAGTCGGCGCTCGCCCGATGGTCGCTCATCGGGGTGCCGGTCTCGCGCAGCACCGCCGAGGCGGCGCGCACGGTGCCGAGGTCCCAGGGCTTGCCGACGAGGGCCTGCTCGGCCTCGTAGGCGCGGAGCGGGGTGGCGGCCACGCCGCCGAGGCCGATCCGCGCGGCCGTGACGACGCCCGCTTCGTCGACGTCGAGCGCGAACGCGACGGCGACGCTCGAGATGTCGTCGAAGCGCCGTTTGGCGATCTTGTGGAACGCGGTGAGCCCGGCGAGGGGCAGCGGGATGCGGATGGCCCGGATGAGCTCGCCCGCCTCCCGCACCGTCTGGCGGTAGCCGGTGAAGTACTCGGCGAGCTCGACCTCGCGCTCGAGGACCGCGCCGGCCTCGTCCGCCTTCGCGAGCACGACGCGGGCGCCGAGCGCGAGCAGGGCGGGCGGGGTGTCGCCGATGGGCGAGCCGGTGCCGAGGTTGCCGCCGATGGTGCCGCGGTTGCGGATCAGCCGGGAGGCGAACTGGGGGAAGAGCTGCGCGAGCAGCGGCACCCGGCCGTCGAGGCGGCGCTCGACGTCCGAGAGCGGCAGGGCCGCCCCGATCTCCACGACGTCCTCGCCGAGGTGCAGCGTGCGCAGCTCGTCGAGCTGCTCGATGGCGACGACGAGGGGAGCGCGGCGGCCGCGGAGGTTCACCTCGACGCCCCAATCGGTCGAGCCGGCCACGAGGAGCGCGTCGGGCTCGTCGCGGAGGATCGCCAGCGTCTCGTCGAGCGAGGCGGGGCGCACGAAGCGCTCGCCCTCGTGGGCGTAGTCGGTGGGGACGGCCTCGGGCGCGGGCCGCTCGCGGCGCTCGGCGAGCGGGTCGCCGGCCTCGGGGAAGCCCAGCGCGTAGGCGGCGTCGCGGATGGGCCGGTACCCGGTGCAGCGGCAGAGGTTGCCGCTCAGGGAGTGCAGATCGAAGCCGTTCGGCCCGTGCTCGGCGTCGGCGGCGCTGTCGGGGTCGTCGGGGGCGGCGGCGCTCGGGGCGCCGTCGTGCACGGGGCAGGGCTCGGCCGAGGCATCCTGGGCGACGCGGTCCGCGCGGTAGAACTCGCCCGCCATGCTGCACGCGAAGCCCGGGGTGCAGTAGCCGCACTGGGAGCCGCCGGCCTCGGCGAGCTTCTCCTGCACGGGATGCAGGGCCTCGGGGGAGCCGAGGCCCTCCGCGGTGACGAGCTCCTGGCCGGCGAGGGCGTGCACGGGCACGAGGCAGGCGTTCACGGCGGTCCAGGCGGTGCCGCCGCCATCGGCGGGGGTGGCGAGCAGCATCGCGCAGGCACCGCACTCGCCTTCGGCGCAGCCCTCCTTGCTGCCGGTGAGGCCGGTGTCGCGCAGCCAGTCGAGGGCGGTCGCGTGGGCGGGGACGCCGTCGAGCGGGCGGGAGCGTCCGTTGACGGTCAGGGCGTGGTGTTCCATGTCGAAACTCCTCGGGTCCGGCGTCAGCGTCGACGCCTGCGGCACCGGGGCCCCGGTGGCCCCACCTCGCACCGCGCCTGCGCAGCGGCAGGCACCTCCAGGGTACCGCTCGCCGAGCCGGCAGTTCTTGCGATCCGGAATCCGGTTTTCGCAGAACGGATATGGATACTACGCGACTCGGGCGCGATCCGGCAGGGGCAGTGCGTGCGGGGTCGCCGTGCGGGAGGAGATTTGCGGCGCGGGAGGATGTCGAGCCGCGAATCGACCTCCCGGCGCGCGAATCTCCTCCGCGCGAGAGTGGAGGGACGGGGGAGGGTGGGGTGGGCTGCTGTTCAGGCCGCGGCGGCGAGGGCGCCGATCTCGCGCACCGCTTCGCGGAGCACGGGGATGGCCCGGGCGGCGAAGTCCTCGTCGACGCGGGCGAGCGGCCCGGACACCGAGACGGCCGTCGGCACGGGGGCGCCGGGCACGGCCATGGCGTAGCAGCGCACCCCGATCTCCTGCTCGCCGTCGTCGATGGCGTAGCCGCGCGCGCGGATCTCGGCGAGGTCGGCGAGCAGCGCTTCGAGCGTCGTGATGGAGCGCTCGGTCTCGGCCGGCAGGCCCGTGCGGCCGACGATCTCGCGCACCTGCTCGTCGTCGAGCTCGGCGAGGATGGCCTTGCCCACGCCCGTGGAGTGCAGGTACGAGCGCCGGCCGACCTCGGTGAACATGCGCATGGCGTGCGGCGAGGGGGCCTGGGAGACGTAGATGACGCGGTCGCCGTCGAGGGTCGCGAGGTTCGCGGTCTCGCCGAGGCGCTCGACGAGTCCCTTGAGCTGCGGGCGGGCGAGCTGCCCGAACTGGCGGTTCGCGACCTCGCCGAGGCGCACGAGGCGCGGGCCGAGGGCGTAGCGGCGGTTCGCGAGCTGGCGGGCGTAGCCGAGCGAGACGAGGGTGCGCAGCAGCCGGTGGATGGTCGGCAGCGGCAGTTCGGCCATCGTCGACAGTTCGCTCAGCGTGACGTCGCCGCCAGCGTCGGCGATGAGCTCGAGCAGGTCGAAGACCCGCGCGACGGACTTGACGCCTTCAGCTTCGGCCATGCCGGGGCTCCTCGGTTCTGCATCTCGGGGGCGAGTATCCGCATCGCGGAAAACGCGGGTGGACACAAGATACCGCACGGCCTCGCCGTGAGCGGGGCGCGGTGGGGCGGCCTCGGGCGCCGTCGGGGCCGCCGGAGGCTTGTGTTTCCGTAAAGCAAACATTAACATCCATAATGCGAAAACTTTCGGGACGCTCGGTGCATACGCGATGATGAGCGGACCGCGTCGAGCCGCGAAGGAGCAGCAGCCGCATGACCATCGAGATCACCACCCCCACCGACGTCGAGGGGGGCGACGAGATCCTCTCGGCCGAGGCCCTCGCCTTCGTCGAAGCGCTGCACCACCGCTTCGCGGCACGCCGGCTGGAGCTGCTCGCGGCCCGCGGCGAACGACGCGAGCGGGCGGCGGCGAGCGGGCGGCTCGACTTCCTGCCCGAGACCCGCGAGGTGCGCGAGTCCGAGTGGCGCGTCGCCCCCGCTCCGCCCGCCCTCCTCGACCGCCGGGTCGAGATCACCGGCCCCGCCGCGCCGCCGAAGATGGCGATCAACGCCCTGAACTCCGGCGCCAAGGTCTGGCTCGCCGACCTCGAGGACGCCGCGAGCCCCACCTGGCACAACGTCGTCGCCGGCGTGCGGAACCTCCTCGACGCCGCGCGCGGCACCCTCGCCTACACCTCGCCGCAGGGCAAGCAGTACGCACTGCGCAACGACATCGAACGGCCGACCGTCGTCACCCGCCCGCGCGGCTGGCACCTCCCCGAACGGCACGTGCTGATCGACGGCGAGCGGGCGAGCGGGTCGCTCGTCGACTTCGGGCTGCATTTCTTCCACACCGCGAAGCCCCTGCTCGACAACGGCCACGGCCCGTACTACTACCTGCCGAAGCTCGAGTCCCACCTCGAGGCCCGGCTCTGGAACGACGTCTTCGTCTTCGCCCAGGAGCAGCTCGGCCTGCCGCGCGGCACCGTGCGCGCGACCGTGCTCATCGAGACGCTCCCCGCCGCGTTCGAGATGGACGAGATCCTGTACGAGCTCCGCGAGCACGCCTCCGGCCTGAACGCCGGGCGCTGGGACTACCTCTTCAGCTTCATCAAGGTCTTCCGCGACGCCGGCCCCGCCTTCGTGCTGCCCGACCGCGCCGACGTCTCGATGACGGCGCCGTTCATGCGCGCCTACACCGAGCTGCTCGTGCAGACCTGTCACCGCCGCGGCGCCTTCGCCATGGGCGGCATGGCGGCCTTCGTGCCGAACCGCAACGACCTCGAGGTCACCCGCGCCGCCTTCGAGAAGGTCCGCGCCGACAAGACCCGCGAGGCCGAGGACGGCTTCGACGGCTCCTGGGTCGCCCACCCCGACCTCGTTCCGGTCTGCCGGGAGGTCTTCGACGGCGTGCTCGGCAGCCGCCCGAACCAGCTCGAGCGGCAGCGCCCCGAGGTCGCGGTCACCGCCGAGCAGTTGCTCGACGCGGCATCCGCCCCCGGCCGGGTCACCGAGGCCGGGCTCCGGCTGAACCTCTCGGTCGCCGTCGCGTACACGGCGGTCTGGCTCTCCGGCGACGGCGCGGTGGCGCTGCACAACCTGATGGAGGATGCCGCGACCGCCGAGATCTCGCGCTCGCAGGTGTGGCAGCAGCTGCGCAACGGCGTCGAGCTCGCCGACACCGGCCGGCAGGTCACGCCCGAGCTCGTGCGCACCGTGCTCGCCGAAGAGGTCGCGGCCCTGCGCGAGCAGGTGGATGCCGAGCGCTTCGCCCGGTTCTCCGAGCCCGCGGCCCGCCTCGTCGAGGACCTCTGCCTTGACGACGGCTTCGTCGACTTCCTCACCCTGCCCGCCTACGAACTCCTGGAGGGCTGATGGGTCAGGGCGCAGGCACCGCTCCCACGACCGCCCTCGGCACCGCGGCGCTCGCCGACGCCGAGCGCCGCCTCGCCGCCACCGACGCGCTGCTCGACCGCGGCTACCCGGGCGACGACGGCTCGCGCCAGCCCGTGCACACCGTCTACGTGCCGGCCGACCGCTTCACCCCCGAGCTCCCGGCGGAGTGGGGCGCCGCCGCCCTCGCCGCCGCCGACGAGGCGGGCGGCCTCGAGGCCGTCGCCGTCGTCGCCGGCCTCGACGCCGCGATCGCCGCGGAACTCGCGCCTCGCGTCGCGCGCAAGCTCGAGCGTGAGCCCATCGAGGACCTCCGTCTCGACTTCGAGGACGGCTACGGCGACCGCGGCGACGACGCCGAGGACGCCGACGCCGTGCACGCCGCCCGGCGGGTGCTCGATGCCGTCGAGGCGGGAACGGCGCCGCCCTTCCTCGGCATCCGCTTCAAGTGCTTCGAGCGGCCGACGCGGGCACGCGGCATCCGCACCCTCGACCTCTTCGTGACCGCCCTCGTCGAGGGCGGCGGGCTGCCCGACGGGCTCGTGCTCACCCTGCCGAAGGTGACGACCGTCGCGCAGGTCGAGACGATGGCGGCGCTCGCCGCCGAGCTCGAGCGGGTGCACGGGCTCACCGAGGGCCGGATCCGCTTCGAGGTGCAGGTCGAGACCCCGCAGCTCGTGCTCGGCGCCGACGGCCGCTCGCCGGTCGCGCAGCTGCCGCACGCCGCGCCCGGTCGCATCACCGGCCTGCACTACGGCACCTACGACTACAGCGCCTCGCTGCAGATCGCGGCCGGCTACCAGTCGATGGAGCACCCCGCCGCCGACCTCGCGAAGGGCGTCATGCAGCTCGCCGTCGCGGGCACCGGCATCCGCCTCTCCGACGGCTCCACGAACGTGCTGCCCCTCGGCGAGCGCACCGCGGAGGCGTGGGCGCTGCACGCGCGGCTCGTGCGGCGCTCGCTGGAGCGCGGCTACTACCAGGGCTGGGACCTGCACCCGCACCAGCTGCCGACCCGGTACCTCGCGAGCTACGCCTTCTTCCGGGAGGGCTACCCGGCCGCGGCCGCGCGGCTGCGCGCCTACCTCGAGCAGACCCCCGGCGCCGTGCTCGACGAGCCCGCCACGGCGCGCGCGCTCGCCGACTTCGTGCTGCGGGGGGTGGAGTGCGGCGCGGTCTCCGCCGAGGAGGTCGCCGCCGACGCCGGTGTGCAGCGGGCGGGCCTCGTCGCGCTCGCGCACCCGCGGCTCGCCGCGGCATCCGTCCCCGCCCCGTCGACCCAGGGAGCCTCAGCATGAGCTACTACACGCCGAAGGGCGGGCTGCCGGCCCAGTCCGAGCTGCTCACCGACCGCGCCGTCGTGAAGGAGGCGTACACCGTCATCCCGAAGGGCGTGCTGCGCGACATCGTCACGAGCAATCTGCCGGGCTTCACGGGCACCCGCTCGTGGATCCTCGCCCGGCCGATCGCGGGCTTCGCGACGACGTTCGCCCAGTTGATCGTTGAGATCTCGCCGGGCGGCGGCGCCGAGCGGCCCGAGCCGGAGGCCGGCGTCGAGGGCGTCGTCTTCGTCACGGCCGGGGAGCTCGCGCTGACGCTCGCCGGCGAGCGGCACGTGCTCGGCGCGGGCGGCTACGCGTACCTCGCGGCGGGCGCCGAGTGGTCGATCGCGAACGAGGGCGCGGAGCTCTGCTCCTTCCACTGGATCCGCAAGGCGTACGAGCCGGTCGAGGGCATCCCCGCTCCTGCCTCCTTCGTCACACGGGATCAGGATGTCGCGCCGCGCCCGATGCCGGACACGGACGGGGCCTGGGCCACCACTCGCTTCGTCGACCCCGACGACCTCGCGCACGACATGCACGTGAACATCGTGACGTTCCAGCCGGGCGGGGTGATCCCCTTCGCCGAGACGCACGTCATGGAGCACGGGCTCTTCGTGCTCGAGGGCAAGGCGGTCTACCGGCTGAACGACGACTGGGTCGAGGTCGAGGCCGGCGACTTCATGTGGCTGCGGGCGTTCTGCCCGCAGGCCTGCTACGCGGGCGGCCCCGGGCCGTTCCGCTACCTGCTCTACAAGGACGTGAACCGGCAGATCCGGCTCACCTGACCTGACTCCCGCGCCCTCGGGCGGCGGGGACCAGCTCCGCGCCGGGTGACTCCCGGCCGGGGCGTCCGGAGCGCCCGGCGAAGCAGACTCCCTTCGCCGGGCGCTTCGTCGTGTCCGCCCTCGCACTCGCCGGCCGCCGCCTCGCGCAGAGGGGTTGACGGCGGAGAAAGCCTCGCCTACGCTTTCACACAGCAAAAGTATTCTTCCGAATAGTGGAAACTTGAAGGGCTCGCGACGATGACGTACACGGTGAACTGCTCGATCCTCCTCACCGAGCTGCCGCTGCTCGAGCGCCCCGCCGCCGCGAAGGCCGCGGGCTTCGACGCGGTCGAGTTCTGGTGGCCGTTCGACGGCGCCGTCCCGGCCGACCGCGACGCCGACGCCTTCGTCGCCGCGATCCGCGACGCGGGCGTGCAGCTCACCGGGCTGAACTTCTTCGCCGGCGACATGCCGGCCGGCGACCGCGGTCTCGTCTCCTGGACCGGCCGCGAGGCCGAGTTCCGCGACAACGTCGACGCCGTCGCCGCGATCGGGGAGGCGCTCGGCACCCCGGCGTTCAACGCCCTCTACGGCAACCGCCTCGACGGCGTCGACGCCGCCGCCCAGGACGAGACCGCCGCCGAGAACCTCGCCGTCGCCGCCGCGGGCGTCGCCCGCATCGGCGGCACCGTGCTCGTCGAGCCCGTCTCGGGCGCGCCGCGCTACCCGCTGCGGACGACGGCCGACGCGCTCGCCGCCATCGCGCGGGTGCCGGATGCCGGAAACCTCGCCCTCCTCGCCGACTTCTACCACCTCGCCGTGAACGGCGACGACGTCGCCGCGGTCATCGAGGCGCACGCCGCCCGCTTCGGCCACATCCAGATCGCCGACGCCCCCGGCCGGGGCGCGCCCGGCACGGGCGCCCTCCCGCTCGAGCGGTGGATCGCCCGCAGCCGGGAGCTGGGGTACGCCGGTCCGATCGGCCTCGAGTACACGGCCCCGCTCGACGACGCCTTCGCCTGGCTCGCCGAGGCATCCGCCGACGCCTGACGCGGCCAGAGCCGCCCGACCCGACCCCACGCACGCCACCGCGACCCCGAAGGACGACACCATGACCAGCATCGCGATCATCGGACTCGGCATCATGGGCCTGCCCATGGCCAAGAACCTCGTCGAGGCGGGCTTCGACGTCACCGGATACAACCGCAGCCGCGGCCCCGTCGACACGCTCGTCGAGGCGGGCGGCCGCGCCGCCGGCAGCGTCGCCGAGGCCGTCCGCGACGCCGACGTCGTCGTCACGATGGTGCCCGACTCGCCCGACGTCGCGGGCCTCGTCCGCGGCGACGACGGCGTGTTCGCCAACGCCAAGGCCGGCGCGCTCTGGATCGACACCTCCTCCATCCGCCCCGACGTGGCGAAGGAGCTGGCGGAGGAGGCCGCGGCCGCCGGGCTCGGCGCGATCGATGCCCCCGTCTCCGGCGGCGAGCAGGGCGCCATCGACGGCGTGCTCTCGATCATGGTCGGCGGCTCGCCCGAGGACTTCGAGCGCGCCCGTCCGGTGCTCGACGCCGTCGGCCGCACCATCGTGCACGTCGGCCCCTCCGGCGCCGGCCAGACCGTGAAGGCCGCGAACCAGCTCATCGTCGCGGTCAACATCCAGGCGCTCGCCGAGGCGGTCGTCTTCCTCGAAGCCTTCGGCGTCGACACCGACGCCGCATTGACGGTCCTCGGCGGCGGACTCGCCGGCTCGAAGGTCCTCGACCAGAAGGGGCGCAAGATGCTCGACCGCGACTTCGCCCCCGGATTCCGTCTCGCCCTCCACCACAAGGACCTGGGCATCGTCACCGCCGCCGCACGACAGGCCGGCATCACCGTCCCGCTCGGCTCCGCCGTGGCGCAGCTCGTCCAGGCGACCGTCGCCCGCGGCGACGGGGGCCTCGACCACTCCGGCCTCTTCGCGCTGACGGCCGAGCTCGCCGGGCGGGACTAGCGCCGGCGCGAGCCGCGCTCCTCCTCCGCTTCCTCTCCTCTCTTCCTCCACCGTCTCCGGAAGGAGCACTCACATGACCCGCATGCGCACGGTCGACGCGGCCGTCCTGATCCTCGAGCGGGAGGGCGCCACCGAGGCGTTCGGCCTGCCCGGCGCCGCGATCAACCCCTTCTACTCCGCGATGCGCGCCCACGGCGGCATCCGGCACACCCTCGCCCGCCACGTCGAGGGCGCGAGCCACATGGCCGACGGCTACACCCGGGCGGCCGACGGCAACATCGGCATCTGCGTCGGCACCTCCGGCCCCGCCGGCACCGACATGATCACCGGGCTCTACGCGGCCTGGGCCGACTCGCTGCCGATCCTCTGCATCACCGGCCAGGCGCCCGTGGCCAAGCTGCACAAGGAGGACTTCCAGGCCGTCGACATCGCCTCGATCGCGAAGCCCCTGACGAAGCTCGCGATGACCGTGCTCGAGCCCGCGCAGGTGCCCGGCGCCTTCCAGCAGGCCTTCCAGCTGATGCGCTCCGGCCGACCCGGCCCCGTGCTCATCGACCTGCCGATCGACGTGCAGCTCGCCGAGATCGAGTTCGACATCGACACCTACGAGCCGCTGCCCGTCGTGAAGCCCCGCGCCACGCGCGCCCAGGCCGAGAAGGCGCTCGACCTCCTCACGGCGCACGAGCGGCCCATCCTCATCGCGGGCGGCGGCGTGATCAACGCGGGCGCCTCCGATGCCCTCGTCGAGCTCGCCGAGCTGCTCGGCGTCCCCGTCGTGCCCACCCTGATGGGCTGGGGCGCGATCGCCGACGACCACCCGCTGAACGCCGGCATGGTCGGCATCCAGACCTCGCACCGATACGGCAACCAGACGCTGCTCGCGAGCGACTTCGTGCTCGGCCTCGGCAACCGCTGGGCGAACCGGCACACCGGCGGGCTCGACACCTACCGGGCCGGCCGCACCTTCGTGCACGTCGACATCGAGCCGACGCAGATCGGCCGGGTGTTCGCGCCCGACTACGGCATCGTCTCCGACGCCGGCGCGGCGATCGAGGCCCTGCTCGAGCTCGCCCGCGAGCGGCAGGCCGCCGGCACCCTGCCCGACTACTCCGCCTGGGCCGCGGACGCGCAGGACCGAAAGGCGCGCCTGCAGCGCAAGACGAACTTCGTCGAGGTGCCGATCAAGCCGCAGCGGGTCTACCAGGAGATGAACCGCGCCTTCGGCCGCGACACCACCTACGTGACCACCATCGGGCTCTCGCAGATCGCGGGCGCGCAGCTGCTGCACGTCTACGGGCCGCGCAAGTGGATCAACGCCGCGCAGGCCGGGCCGCTCGGCTGGACGGGGCCCGCCGCCCTCGGCGTCGTCCGCGGCAAGCCCGGCGAGACCGTCGTCGCGCTCTCCGGCGACTACGACTTCCAGTTCATGATCGAGGAGCTCGCCGTGGGCGCGCAGCACCGGCTGCCCTACCTCCACGTCGTGGTGAACAACAGCTACCTGGGCCTCATCCGCCAGTCGCAGCGCCCCTTCGAGATGGACTTCCAGGTCTCGCTCGCCTTCGAGAACGTGAACACCCCGCAGGACGAGGGCTCCGTCGCCCACGGCTACGGCGTCGACCACGTGAAGGTCGCCGAGGGCCTCGGCTGCAAGGGCATCCGCATCGAACGGCCCGAGGACCTGGCCGCCGGCTTCGCCGAGGCGAAGCGGCTCATGGCCGAGTTCCAGGTGCCGGTCGTCGTCGAGGTCATCCTCGAGCGCGTGACGAACATCGCGATGGGCGCCGAGCTCGACGCCGTGAACGAGTTCGAAGACCTCGCCGAATCCGCCGAAGACGCCCCGACGGCCATCCTCGCGTTGCAGGATTGAGCATGCGCGTCGTGATCGCCCCCGACAAGTTCAAGGGATCGCTGTCCGCCCCGGAGGTGGCCCGGCGGGTCGCCGAGGGCGCGCGCCGGGCCGACCCCGCGATCGAATTCGTCGAGGTGCCGGTCGCCGACGGCGGTGAGGGCACGCTCGACGCGGCGCTCGCCGCGGGCTTCACCGCGCGCAGCGCCCGGGTGCCCGGGCCGCTCGGGGCGGAGCTCGACGCCGAGTTCGGCCTGCGCGGCGAGGAGGCGGTCGTCGAGCTGGCGCGCGCCTCCGGGCTCGAGCTGCTCGCCACGGGGGAGCGGGATGCCGGGCGCGCGACGAGCCTCGGCACGGGCCGGCTGATCGCCGCGGCCCTCGATGCCGGGGCGCGGCGCATCGTGCTCGCGATCGGCGGCAGCGCCTCCACGGATGGCGGGGCCGGGGTCCTCCGCGGGCTCGGTGCGCGCCTCCTCGACGCCTCGGGACGGGACCTCCCCGAGGGCGGCGCCGCGCTCGCCGGGCTCGACCGCGTCGAGCTCGGCGGGCTCGACCCGCGGCTCGCCGCCACCGAGTTCGTGCTCGCGAGCGACGTCGACAACCCGCTGCTCGGGCCGCACGGCGCCGCCGCCGTCTTCGCCGCGCAGAAGGGCGCCGACGCGGCGGGCATCGCGGCGCTCGACGCGGCCCTCGCCCGCCTCGTCGAGGTGCTGTCCGAGCACGACGGCCGGCTCGCCCGGCCGGCCCGCGAGGCCGCCGAGGCCCCCGGCGCCGGGGCCGCGGGCGGCGTCGGCTTCGCGGCGCTCGCCGTGCTCGGCGCGGTGCGCCGCCCCGGCATCGACGTCGTGCTGGAGCTGACCGGCCTCGACGCCCGGCTCGCCGGCGCCGATCTCGTGATCACGGGGGAGGGCAGCCTCGACGCGCAGAGCCTCATGGGCAAGACGCCGCTCGGGGTCGCGCGCGCGGCCGCCCGGCGCGGCATCCCGGTGCACGCCGTCTGCGGGCGCAGCGAGCTCGACGCCGGCGCGCTCGCCGCCTCCGGCTTCGCCTCGGTGCGCGCCCTCGCCGAACTCGAACCCGACCCGGCCGCCTCGATCGCGAACGCCGGAGCCCTGCTCGCCCGACTCTCGGAGGACCTCATGACCGAGCTCATCACCGCATCCGGCACCGGCGCGGCGCCGGCCGGCGCCACGTCCGGCGACGCCGGATCCGCGGCGCCGGCCTTCGACCTCGTGCTGCGCGCGTCCCGCGCCCTGCTCGCGGCCGATGGCGGCGCGCCCGTCGAGCGGGGCGCCGAGATCGGCGTCCGCGCGGGCCGCATCGTGCAGATCTCGCCGCTCGGCGCGAGGCTCGAGGGCGCCCGCCTCGTCGAACTCGGCGCGGGCGAAGTGCTGCTGCCCGGGCTCGTGGACACGCACGTGCACGTGAACGAGCCGGGCCGCACCGAGTGGGAGGGCTTCGCCTCCGCGACCCGGGCCGCCGCCGCGGGCGGCGTCACGACGATCGTCGACATGCCGCTCAACAGCATCCCGCCGACCGTCTCGGTCGCCGCGCTCGAGGAGAAGCGCGCGGTCGCGGCCGGGCAGGTCGTCGTCGACGTCGGCTTCTGGGGCGGCGTCGTGCCGGGCAACCTGGCCGAGCTCGGCCCGCTCGTCGACGAGGGCGTGTTCGGCTTCAAGTGCTTCCTGCTGCACTCGGGCGTCGACGAGTTCCCGCAGGTGACGCCCGAGGAGATGGAGCAGGCGATGGCGGTCGTCGCCGCGCGCGGCTCGCTCCTGCTCGTGCACGCCGAGGACGCGCACCTCATCGACGCCGCGCCGCACCGCGGCGGACCGGCGTACGCCGACTTCCTCGCCTCCCGGCCGCACGAGGCCGAGGACGCCGCGATCGCCGAGGTCATCGCCCGGGCCGCGAAGACCGGCGCCCGCGCGCACGTGCTGCACCTGAGCAGCGCCGAGTCCCTCCCGCAGATCCGGGCGGCCAAGGCAGCCGGCGTCGACCTCACGGTCGAGACCTGCCCGCACTACCTCACTCTCGTCGCCGAGGCGGTGCCCGAGGGCGCCACGGCCTACAAGTGCTGCCCGCCGATCCGCGGCGAGGCGAACCGCGACGCCCTCTGGCAGGGGCTCCTCGACGGCACGATCGACTTCATCGTCTCCGACCACTCGCCGGCGACGCCCGAGCTGAAGTACGCGGGCGACGGGGACTTCGAGCAGGCCTGGGGCGGGATCGCCTCGCTGCAGCTCGGGCTGCCGCTCGTCTGGAGCGAGGCGCGCCGCCGAGGCATCCCGCTCGAGCGGGTCGTCGAGTGGATGTCGTCGCGGCCCGCCGACCGGGCGGGGCTGCGCGGCAAGGGCCGCATCCAGGTCGGCGCCGCCGCCGACTTCGCCGTGTTCGCCCCCGACGAGCACTTCACCGTGGACGCGGGCGCCCTCGAGCACCGCCACCCGGTCACCCCCTATGACGGGCGCGAGCTCACCGGCGTCGTCCGCACCGCGTATCTCGCGGGCGCGGAGATCGACCGGGGCCTCGCGCAGGGCCGGCTGCTCCGGGTGGGGAACGACGAGTAGCCGGCCGCCGATGGGGCCGGGGCCGCCGCCCCGGCCCCGCCTTCGCCTGCCCGGACCACCACCCCCGTCCCACGACCACACCATTCGCACGAAGAACGACGACGAGAGGGAGCACCGACATGATCGCCTCATCCGACGAGCTCGAGCCGGGCCGCGAGGCCCCCGACTTCGCCCTGCCCGACGCGACGGGCGCCGTGCGCACCCTCGGCGAGCTGCGCGGCCGCCCCGTCATCGTGTACTTCTACCCGGCCGCGTTCACCCCCGGCTGCACGACCGAGGCGTGCGACTTCCGCGACAACCTCGCCTCGCTGCAGGGCGCGGGCTACGTCGTGCTCGGCGTCTCGCCCGATCCCGTCGCCCGGCTCGCCGAGTTCGCCGACGTCGAGCGGCTGAGCTTCCCGCTGCTGTCCGACGAGGGGGCCGAGACCGCGCGCGCCTGGGGCGCCTGGGGGCAGAAGACCGTCGCCGGCCGCACCTTCGACGGCGTCATCCGCTCGACCGTCGTCGTCGACGCGGACGGCCGGGTCGCGAGCGTCGAGTACAACGTGGATCCGGTGGGTCACGTCGCGCGGCTCCGCGAGCGACTCGCGGTATGAGACGGCGGATGCCGCGTCGGCGACCCTGCGCCGACGGCGTCGCAGCCATTGCCGACGCGGCATCCGCTTGCTAAAGTTGTCGCATGCTGAAATAACAGTTCCACGATATGAAAGCTAGCTTTCGTATTCCGTACACCGTGGATGCCAGCAGACCAGGAAGCGGATCAAGCGATGAAGCTTGAACAGTTCAACGGAGCCGACCGCCGCGAGGCGATCGCGCTCCTCCGACCATGCATCGACGTGCCGAGATGGTACGACGAGCTCGCCGACGGGCGGCCCTACGCCTCCGTCGCCGCGCTGCTCGCCGAGGCCGAGCGGGCCGCCTCGCCGTTCACCGCGGAGGAGGTCGAGCGGGCGCTCGGCCACCACCCGCGCATCGGCGAGCGCGCCGCGGGCACCAGCCGGGAGGCGACGCTCTCGCGCTCCGAGCAGGCGGGCGTCGATCCGGCCGACGCCGAGCTCGCCGAGCGCCTCGCCGCGGGCAACCTCGCCTACGAGCAGCGCTTCGGCCGGGTGTTCCTCATCCGCGCGGCCGGACGCAGCGCGGCGGAGATCCTCGCCGCCCTCACCGAGCGGCTCGGCCACGACGACGCCGAGGAGGACGAGATCGTCGCCGCGCAGCTGCGCGAGATCGCCCTCCTCAGACTGGAACAGGCGGTCACCCCATGACCGCGCCGCAGCACACCGGAGGGAACCCGGCCATGACCGTCTCACAGATCACCACGCACGTGCTCGACGCCCAGCGCGGTGTCCCGGCGCCCGGCGTCGGCGTCGAACTGTCCCGCCGCTCGGGCGAGGGCTGGGAGCCCGTCGCGAGCGGCACCACCGACGCAGACGGCCGCGCGAAGCAGCTCGGCCCCGAGCGCGTGCCGGGCGGCGAGTACCGCCTGCGCTTCGACACCGGGGCGTACTTCGCCGCCTCCGGCACCGACACCTTCTACCCCGAGGTGCTGATCGGCTTCACCGTCGCCGACGACGGCCGGCATTCCCATGTGCCGCTGCTGCTCAGCCCCTTCGCCTATTCGACCTATCGAGGAAGCTAGCTCATGACCGACATCCTGACCACCGCCACCGAGACCGCCGCGGGCGCCGCCGACGAGGGCGGGCGCATCGTGCTCGGCCCGAACCAGTACGGCAAGGCCGAGGTCCGCGTCGTCAAGGTGACCCGCGACACCGACCGCCACGAGATCGAGGACCTGAACGTCACCTCGCAGCTGCGCGGCGACTTCGCCGGCGCGCACCTCGCCGGCGACAACTCCCACGTCGTCGCCACCGACACCCAGAAGAACACGATCTTCGCCTTCGCGCGCGACGGCGTCGGCTCGCCCGAGGCGTTCCTGCTGCGCCTCGCCGAACACTTCATCGGCTCCTTCGACTGGGTCACCGGCGGTCGCTGGCTCGCCGAGAGCTACGCCTGGGAGCGCATCCTCGCCCACGGGCAGGAGCACGACCACGCCTTCGTCCGCTCGGGCCAGGAGGTGCGCACCGCCGCGGTCGTCGCCGACGGCGAAGCGCGCCACGTCATCGCGGGCCTCAAGGACCTCGTCGTGCTGAAGACGACGCAGTCGGGCTTCGTCGGCTACCCGAAGGACCGCTACACGACCCTGCAGGAGACGACCGACCGCATCCTCGCGACGAGCGTCGCGACGCGCTGGCGCTACCGGCCGGGCGCCGAGCCCGACTACAACGGCACGTACGCGAGCGTGAAGGCGATCCTGCTCGAGGCGTTCAGCGAACGCTACTCGGCGGCGCTGCAGACGACCCTGTTCGAGATGGGGCAGGCCGTGCTCGAGCGGCACCCCGAGATCGCGGAGATCCGCTTCTCCATGCCGAACAAGCACCACTTCGTCGTCGACCTCTCGCCGTTCGGCCTCGACAACCCGAACGAGGTCTTCTACGCCTCCGACCGCTCGTACGGGCTCATCGAGGCGACGGTCACGCGCGAGGGCCTCGAGCCCGCGCCGGAGGCGTGGGAGAGCGTCGGCGCGTTCTGCTGAGGCCGGCCGCCGACTGGCGCTGCGGGCGTCGCGCAGTCGCGCGGCGCCCGTCGTCGTGCCTGCCTGCCCGCCCGCCGTGGGTTCGACGGCCCGGCGCGCGAACGGCTAGCGTCGAGGCATGACCCAGCTCGACGGTGCGCAGGAGGCCGGCCGCCTCGCCGACGCGGTCGACGTGCGCAGCGGCATCCGCACCCGTCCCGCCGCGGCGGACGAGATCGGCGCCGTCCTCGCCCGCTTCGACGCGACGTGGGGCGAGGGCCGCGGTCTCGACGACTCGACGATCCGCGCGCTCGCCCACGCCGGCGGCACGGTGCTCGTCGCGGTGCCCGACGACGACGGCGGAGTGGATGCCTCGGGCACCCCGCCCTTCGCCGCGCCCGGCGAGGTGCTCGGCGCGACCCTCGGCTTCCTCGGCTGGTCGGGCGGCGCGCACCTGCACTCGCACATGAACGCCGTCGCACCCGCCGCGCGCGGCCGCGGCATCGGCGCGGCGCTGAAGCTCCGGCAGCGGGCGCTCTGCCTCGCGCACGGCGTCGACGAGATCCGCTGGACCTTCGACCCGCTGATCCGCCGCAACGCCCGGATGAACCTCGTGCGCCTCGGCGCGGAGGTCGCCGGTTATCTGCCCGAGTTCTACGGCGTGCTCGGCGACGAGATCTCCGGCAGCGACCGCAGCGACCGCTTCGAGGTGCGCTGGCGGCTCCGCTCGCCGCGCGTGCTGCGGGCTCTCGCCGGCGCACCGGCGCCGGCCTGGCGGGGCACGTCGGGCTTCGCACTCGTGCCCGACTACGAGGCGCTGCGACGCGAGTCGCGCGCCGAGGCGGCCGCGCTCCGCAGCGCCTCGGTCGAGGCCTTCACCGGGATGGCCCGCGCGGGCCTCCGCCCGGAGCTCGACGCCGCGGGCGACTACGTGTTCACCGAGGACGACGCCGACCGGGAGGCCGCATGACCGAGCAGACGAGCGCCGGGCCCCGGCTCGAGGTGATCGAGCTGCACCGCATCGAGGTGCCCCTCGTGCGGCCGTTCGAGACCTCCTTCGGGCGCGAGACGGTGCGCGAGGCGCTGCTCGTGCGGGTCCGCACCGATGCGGGCGACGGCTGGGCCGAGTGCGTGGCCGGGCGGGAGCCGTTCTACTCCTCTGAGTACGTGGACGGCGCGGCGGCCGTGATCGAGCGCTACCTCGCGCCGGCGCTGCTCGCCGCCGCGGCGGGCGAGGGGCGCGTCGGGCACGGCGTGAGCACGGGCCATCCGGCGTCGACCGACGGCGCCGCGGCCGCGATCGCCTCGGTGCCCGCCGCCGCGGCGGTCGGCCCCGCGCTCGCCGTGGTCGCGGGCCACCGCATGGCGAAGGCGGCCCTCGAGGCGGCGGTGCTCGACGCCGAGCTCCGAGCCCAGGGGCGCTCGATGGCGTCGTGCTTCGGCGCGGTGCGCGACTGGGTCGACTGCGGCGTCTCCGTCGGCATCGCCCCGACGCTCGAGGAGCTCCTCGACGAGGTCGCCGGCTACGTCGAGCAGGGCTACCGGCGCATCAAGCTGAAGATCAAGCCGGGCTGGGACCTCGTGCCCGTCGGGGCGGTGCGGGAGCTCCTCGGCCCGGGCGGCCTCCTGCAGGTCGACGCGAACACCGCCTACCGGCCGGCCGACATTCCGCTCCTCGCCGAGCTCGACCGCTTCGGGCTGCTGCTCATCGAGCAGCCGTTCGCGGAGGAGGACCTCGGGAGCCACGTGGCGCTCGCCGCCGCCTGCGACACCCCGGTCTGCCTCGACGAGTCGATCCTCGACCGCACGACGGCGCTCGACGCGATCGAGCGCGGCGCGACGAGCATCGTGAACATCAAGCCGGGCCGGATGGGCGGCTACCTCGAGTCGCTGCGGGTGCACGAGGCGTGCCTGGCGCTCGAGGTGCCCGTCTGGTGCGGCGGCATGCTCGAGACCGGGCTCGGCCGCGCGGCGAACGTCGCGCTCGCGGCGCTGCCCGGCTTCCTGCTGCCGGGCGACACCTCGGCCTCCGACCGCTACTACGCCGAGGACCTCACGGAGCCCTTCGTGCTCGGCACGGGCGAGCACCGCGGCCAGCTGGCGGTGCCGCAGGGGCCGGGCACGGGGGTCGAGGTGCGCGAGGAGCTCGTCCGCGCCTGGGCGAGCGCGCCGCCCGTGCTCGTGCGCTGAGCGGCGACCCGTTCACCGGGCGCTCCGCGCCGCGCGGGCGTAGCCGCCCGGGGTCTCGCCGACGACGGTGCGGAACTCCCGGGTGAAGTGCGCCTGGTCGGCGTAGCCGAGCTCTGCGGCGAGTTCGGCGAGCGGGGGCGAGTCCGCGCTCGCGAGCCGCTCGGCCGCCTCCTGCAAGCGGTAGCGGCGGATCAGCCAGCGCGGGGTGAGTCCGAGCTGCTCGCGCACGAGCCGCTCCAGGCGCCGGATGCCGAGGCCCTCGGAGTCCGCGAGCTGGGCGACCCTCGTCAACGTGCGGTCGTGCTCGGCCCGCTCGACGAGCCGCCGCACGGTGCGGGCGTCGTCGCCCGGTTCGAGCCCCAGAGCGGTGAACCAGCGCTCGAACTCGGCGACGGCGTGCTCCTCGTCGGCCGCGGCGGTCGCCGCGGCGACGCGGCCGAGGGCCTCGGTCGCACCCGGGACGTCGTCGAGCGGGATGCCGCGCACCGGGTCGACCAGGGCGCGGGCGGGCTGCCCGAGCAGGAGGGGGGCGACGCCGGGCTGCAGCAGCACGCCGAACGCCCAGCCGCTGCCCGCCAGGGTGCGGGAGCCGAGGCCGAGACTCGGGCCCCAGACGGCCGCTCCGCCCGCTTCGACGACGAGGTTCGCGCTCGGGTACTCAAGCACCCGCTGGGTCACCGTGCGGCCCGGCGGCAGCCGCCAGCGCGGGATCCAGTAGTGCCGCACCAGCTCGGCGAGGGCGGGGGAGGGGGCGTGCCTCGTCATCCCGAGCGGTGAGGCGGCGCCGCCGAGGGGCGGTTCGCCCGGGGCGGGCGCGAGCACGCCGCGGCTGCGGGGCGCGCCGGTGCGGGTGCGCCAGTACGCCTCGGCCCGCTCGTCTGCCATCCCGCCAGTCTGCCCCGGGCTGGCGACATCCGCGCCGCCCATCCGCGTCGCCCGTCCGGGCCTCGGCGCTGTCGCGTTCGTTCAATCTCCGGCGGCACCGGCCCCGTAGCGTCGAGCACGACGGCAGAACCAGCGCAGGAAGGATGCAACGGAACCATGGACTTCGAGATGACGATCTACATCGCGGCCGAGCCCGAGACCGTCTGGGAGGCGATCACCGGCGAGGCCGGCAACCGGGCGGTGATGTGGGGCAGCGTGCTGCGCGGCGAGCTCGTCCCCGGCTCCCGCTACGAGTACGTCGGCCCCGGCCAGGACGGCGACGAGACCGTGCACGTCTACGGGGAGGTGCTCGAGGCCGAGCCGCCGACGCTGCTCCGGCTCAGCGAGCACCCCGGCCCGAGCTACCGGGAGAACCACGCCGAGCTGCGCAGCCGGATGACCTGGCGGCTCGAGCGGGCCGGCGAGGGCCTCACGAAGGCGACGTTCACGAACGACGAGTGGAGCGAGGGCCACCCGGCCGCGGAGGAGACCGCGGACACCTGGCCGCACGTGCTCTCGAGCTTCAAGAGCTACGTCGAGACCGGTCGCGCCTTGCCGTTCCCGGGCTGACGGCCCAGACCGCCCAGACGGCCCAGACCGCCCCGGCCGCCGCGGCGGCCGGGCGCGTCACCGGCCGCCGGTAGGATCGCGGCATGGCCGAAAGCGCGTCGCGATGACCCTCCTCGTCCGCCAGTACCAGCCGGCCGACCGCGACGACATCGCCGACGTCTGCCTCCGCACCGCGATCGCGGGCGGCGACGCGAGCGGCCGCTACTCCGACGACGCCCTCATGCCCGAGGTGTTCGCGCTGCCCTACCTCGCCTACGACCCCTCGCTCGTCTTCGTCGTGACGAACGGGCACCGGGTCGTCGGCTACGTCCTCGGCGTCGCCGACACCCGCGACTTCGTCGAGTGGTGGCGGCGCGAGTGGGCACCCGGGTTCGCGGCGAGGCATCCGCGCCCCGGGCCGCCCACCGGGCGCGAGCCGGCGTTCACCGAGGCGCGCCTGCTCGAGGCGGGCCGAGACCCCGAGCGCATGCTCGTGGCCGAGCTCGACGACTACCCCGCGCACCTGCACATCGACCTGCTGCCCGAGGCGCAGGGGCAGGGGCTCGGCCGCCGGCTCGTCGACGTGCTGCGCGCGGCGCTCCGCGGTCGGGGGGTTCCCGGCGTGCACCTCGGCTTCGACCCGGCGAACACCGGGGCGCGCGCGTTCTACGAACGGCTGGGTTTCGTCGAGCTGCCCTCGAGCACGCCGACGGCGCCGCTCTTCGGCATCAGCACCGACTGATCGCCCTCGGCGCGCAGCTTCGGCCGGCGCTCGAACCAGTAGAGCAGTCGCGGGTCGCTGCGGCGGAGCTCCGCCATCGTGACGGGCTCCTCGCGCACGACCTCGTCGACGCCGAGAACGGGGGCGACGAGGTTCATCGTCTCCTCGTCCCAGAAGCCGCCGCGCATGCGGAACACCGAGTGCCCGCGACGGTCGACGACGAAGAGCTGGGAGCTCGTCTCCGAACTCGCCCCGCGGTACAGCTGCACCCGCAGCACGCCGGAGATGTCGCGCGCCGCGATCGTCTTGGTGCCGCCGAAGAAGCCGCGCTCGACGATCCCGGCCGCGCTCACGGACGCCCGGGTGCGCCGGTACTGCAGGAACGCGAGCGCCACGGCGCCCGCGATCAGCACGGCGAGCACGCCGACGAGCAGGAACGGACGCGTGCTGCCCGGGCGGTAGAGCACCCAGAGCGCGAGGCACAGCAGCGGCAGCGCGAGCGTCGCGATCGGCAGCCCGATCGACCAGCCGAGCGTGCGGCGCGGGCGCAACGTGCGCACCTGCAGGCCCGCCCGGTCGATCACGGGAGGCAGGGCGGATGGGTCCCCAACGCCTTCGCTCTCCTCATCCACCGGTGCCCTCGACATAACCCGTACATCATGCGCCTGCCCCGCGGGTCGCGCTATTCCTCATTTATGAGGACATCGCCCGTTTCCGGCTCGGCAGCGGGCATAGTCTGGAGCGGATGCCGAACCCACCGTTGACCCAGTCGATCCCGCTCACCCCCGACAAGCGCTGGCGCGCGTACTGGGTGTGCGTGTCGGTCGCGGCGCTCACGATCCTCGACCTCTCCAAGGTGAACGTCGGCCTGCCCTCGATCGAGACCGCGCTCGGCGCGAGCCCGACCGAGCTGCAGCTCGTCGTCGCCGGCTACGTGCTCACCTTCGGGCTCACCCTGGTGCCCGCCGGCCGTATCGGCGACCAGCGCTCACGCAAGGCGATGTTCCTCATCGGGCTCTCGCTGTTCCTCGTGACGAGTGCGATCTGCGCGCTCGCTCCGAACGGGGCCGTGCTCCTCGTCGGCCGGCTGCTGCAGGGCGTCGCGGCCGGCATCCAGATGCCGCAGGTGATCGGGCTCGTGCAGCAGCTGTTCCAGGGCGCGGAGCGCGGCAAGGCCTTCGGCCTCTTCGGCGCCACGATCGGGCTCGCCACGGCCTTCGGCCCGACGCTCGGCGGCCTCGCCATCGCGCTCGGCGGACCGAGCGACGGCTGGCGCTGGATCTTCTGGATGAACGTGCCGCTCACCCTCGTCGCGATCGCCCTCGCGGTCTGGCTGCTGCCGCAGACGCGGTTGCCCTCGCCGGGGCGGCTCGAGCTCGACCCCGTCGGCGTGCTGCTCTTCGCGGTGACGGTGCTCTCGCTGATGTGGCCGTTCCTCTTCACGACGGGCTCGCCCGACGACGACCCCGCCCGGTGGTGGACGCTCGTGGTCTTCGTGCTCGGCCTCATCGCCTTCGTCGCCTGGGAGCGCCGCTATGCGGCGCAAGGGCGGCATCCGCTCGTGCCGCTCGCCCTCTTCCGGGTCGGCTCGTTCCGCAACGGCACGGTGCTCGCCGCGGTGTACTTCGCCGCGATGCCGTCGATGTTCCTGCTCACGACGCTCTACCTGCAGCACGGCCTCGGCCTGCAGGCCGTCTTCGCGGGCATGGTGGGCATCGGCTTCGCGCTCGTGAGCGCCGTGACCTCCATGATCGGCGGGCGGCTCGTCGAACGCCTCGGCCGGCCCCTCGTCGTCTGGGGCATCGCCCTGCTCCTCGCGGGGGTCGGGCTGCTCGTGCTCGCCGCCGTCGCGACGCCGGAGGTGTGGACGCCCTGGGCGATGGCGGCCGCGATGGTGCTCGCCGGCGCGGGCGGCGGCTTCGTCGTCTCGCCGAACCAGACGCTCACCCTCGCCGACGTGCCGGTCAAGCAGGGTGGGCTCGCCGGCTCGGTCGGCCAGCTCGGCCAGCGCATCGGCACGGCCATCGGCACGGCGCTCACGCTGTCGATCTTCTACGCGACGATCTACCGGGAGTCGGGCGGCGACGGCAGCGCCGGCGGGGCGGGCATCGACGTCTACCACGACGCCTACGCGCTCGCGATGCTCGCGGTCGCCGTGCTGCTCGCCGTCGCGCTCGCGGTGGGCCTCGTGGACCTCGGCGCCCGTCGGCGTCGTCGCAGCGCGCTCGGCTAGGCGCCGCCGATCCGCGCCGCCTCGCCTCAGGCTGCGGCGTGGGCGGCCGCGAACATGCCGGCGAGCTCGGCGGCGGACAGCTCCCGCCCGAAGGCGGGGTGGCCGGGCTCGAGCACGCGCCCGTTCGCGAGCGGGCCGCCGTCGACGGCGTCGAAGCCGATCGCGTCGATGATCCCGGCGAGCACGGCGCGCGCGTCGGGGTCGTCGCCGACGACCGCGAGGGCGCGGCGCAGCGGGTCGCCCGCGGGCAGCGCGTCGTCCTCCATGTCGTGGTAGCCAAGGTGGTTCAGCGACTTGACGAGCCGCATCGCCGGATTGCGCGACTCGTGCTGCTCGCTCGTCGAGCGGGGGTCGGCGTCGACCTCGGGCAGCTGCCCGTCGATCGGCGGCCAGTAGTTCATGGCGTCGACGACGATGCGGCCGTCGAAGCTCGACCACGGCACCGTGCCGGCCTTGCCGAACGGCACGGCGACGATGACGACGTCGGATGCCGCGACGAGCTCTTCGGGGGAGGCGACGACGGCGCCGGGCGCGACGACGCCGACGAGGAGTTCGAGCGCGGTCTGGCGGGGCGAGCCGGCGATGCGCACCTCGTAGCCGGCCTCGACGAGGAGGCGCGCGAGTGCCGTGCCGACCTTTCCGGCGCCGAAGATGCCGATGCTCGGTCGCTGCTCCACGTGCGTTCCACTCCTGTTCGATGCGGCGGGCGCGTCGTGCCCGTTCGTCCATGCGGTGCAACGCCCCCGGTCGGCGGCGCATTCCCGGCGCGGATCGCGGGGCGGCTCCGGGCGGTTCCCGGGGCCCCGGCCATTCCGCTCCGGCGGGATCGGGAATAGTCTCGGCGAGGGGGAGGTTCCGCAGAGCATGCAGACGTATGAATTCGGCCTCGACACCTTCGGCGACGTCACGGTCGGCCCCGACGGTGCGACGCTCAGTCACGCGCAGGTGCTGCGCAACATCGTCGAGGAGGCCGTGCTCGCCGATCGGCTCGGGCTCGACTTCTTCGGCATCGGCGAGCATCACCGGCACGAGTTCGCGGTGTCCGCGCCCGAGGTCGTGCTCGGCACGATCGCCGGCCGCACCGAGCGCATCCACCTCGGCTCCGCCGTCACCGTGCTCTCGAGCGACGACCCGGTGCGCGTCTTCCAGCGCTTCGCGACGCTCGACGGGCTCTCCGGCGGACGCGCCGAGGTCATCCTCGGCCGGGGCTCGTTCATCGAGTCCTTCCCGCTCTTCGGCTACGACCTGGCGCAGTACCAGGAGCTCTTCGAGGAGAAGCTCGAGCTGTTCTCCGCGCTCCTCGAGCAGGAGCCCGTCACCTGGTCCGGCGCGCTGCGCGCCCCGCTCACCGAACAGCGCGTCTTCCCGCCCGTCGAGCACGGCCGGCTGAAGACGTGGATCGGCGTCGGCGGCAGCCCCGAGTCCGTCGTGCGCGCCGCGCACTACGGCCTGCCCCTCGTGCTCGCGATCATCGGCCGCAGCCCCGCGCGCTTCGCCCCGCTCGCCGACCTCTACCGCAAGGCGCTCGCCCAGTTCGGCAAGCCCGAGCAGCCCGTCGCCATCCACTCGCCCGGCTTCATCGCCGACAGCGACGAGGAGGCGCTCGACCTCCTCTGGCCGCACTACCAGGTGATCATCGACCGGATCGGCCGCGAGCGCGGCTGGGGCGCGGTCACCCGGGAGCACTTCGAGGCGGAGGCCTCCGCGCACGGCGCGCTCTTCGCCGGCTCGCCGGAGACCGTCGCGCAGAAGATCGCCGCGGCGCTGCGCAACGTCGGCGCCGTCCGCTTCGACCTGAAGTACTCGAACGGCACGCTGCCGCACGAGGCGATGCTGGGCAGCATCGAGCGCTATGGCAGCGAGGTCGTGCCCCGGGTCCGCGAACTGCTCGCGGCCGCGGAGCAGCCGAGCGAGACCGACGCCGAGCGGCTCGCCCGCGCCGATCGCGCCGACGCCGCCGCCGAGGGTTGAGCACGCCGCCGAGGGCTGAGCAGAGTCGAGCTGCGCCGCGCACCGCGGCTCAGCTCGGCGCCGGCTCCTTGGCGAGCCGGCGCCGGCGCACCGCCTGGCGGAACCACATGGCGTCGGGCATCCGAGCGAGGAAGGTGCCCAGGATGATCGTGAGCAGCACGTAGTCCGTCGCGAGCGAGGCGAGCGCCGGGGTCACCCCGGCGGTCACCGCGAGCCCCGCGATCACGATCGAGAACTCCCCGCGCGGGATGAGGCTGAAGCCCGCCCGCCACTGGCCGAGCGCGGCGACGCCCGCCCGCCGGGCGGCGAACGCCCCGGTGGCGACCTTCGTCGCGGAGGTGACGACGACGAGCACGAGCGCGGGCACGAGCATCGACAACAGGTTCGACGAGTCGGTGGTGAGCCCGAAGAACACGAAGAAGGTCGCCGCGAACAGATCGCGCAGCGGCGTGAGCACCTGGCTCGCGGCCGCCGCGACCCGGCCCGAGAGGGCGATGCCGACGAGGAACGCGCCGACCGCGGCCGACACCGAGACCTCCTGCGCGACGCCCGCGACGAGCATGGTCAGCCCGAGCACCCCGAGCAGCAGCGGTTCGGCGTGGTCGGCCGGGAACAGCTTGGAGACGATGGCGCCGTGCCGCAGCGCGATGTAGAGGATGACGACGACGACCGTCACCGCGATCGCGACGGCGATGGCGCCCTGCCAGAGGCTCACCCCGATGACGATCGCCGAGAGCACCGGCAGGTAGAACGCCATCGCCAGGTCCTCGAGGACGAGCACGCCGAGCAGTGCCGGCGTCTCGCGGTTCGAGAGGCGGCCGAGGTCGCGCAGCAGCTTCGCGATCACGCCGGAGGAGGACACCCAGGTCACTCCGGCGAGGGCGACCGCGGCGATCGGCCCCCAGCCGAGCAGCAGGGCGAGCGCGGCGCCGGGCAGCGCGTTCAGCAGGCCGTCGACGATGCCCGCCGCGCGCGCGGACTTCAGGCTCTCGAAGAGCTCGCCCGCGGTGTACTCGAGGCCGAGCAGCGCGAGCAGCAGGATGACGCCGATCTCGGAGCCGGTCTGCAGGAACTCGATGCTGGCGTCGAACGGCACGATGCCGCCCTGGCCGAAGGCGAGGCCGAGCAGCAGGTAGAACGGGATCGGCGAGAGGCCGATGCGCAGGGCGAGGCGCCCGAGCAGACTCATGCCGAGAAGCAGCGCGCCGACTTCGATCAGGAGCAGCGTGGTCTCGTGCATACGGGGCGCGGACTCAGTCTGGTCCGTTGGCGAGCAGCCGCGAGACGCCGTCGAGGCCCTCGCGGGTGCCGACGGCGACGATCACGTCGCCGGCCCGCAGCGATTCGGCCGGGGTGGGCGAGGGGATGACCTGGCCGTCGCGCACGATCGCCACGATGGAGGCGTGCGTGCGGGTGCGGGCCTTGGTGTCGCCCAGGGTGCGGTTCAGGAACGGCGAGTCCGTGGGCAGGGCGATCTGCTCGGTGTAGAGGCCGGCCGTCTCGTCGGAGAGGCTCGTCAACCGGGAGAGCATGACCGAGGCGCCGAGGACGTCGGCGAGCGCCGCCGCCTCCTCGTCGTTCAGCGGCACGGAGTTGCGGCAGGCGTCGGGGTCGTCCTCGTCGAAGACCCCGAGGTCGCGTTCGCCGTCGCGGTGCGAGACGACGCTGATGCGGCGACCGTGCTCGGTCACGAGATCGTGCCGGACGCCGATGCCCGGCAGGTCGACCTTCTCGATGCGAATTCCCACGTCGGCAATGGTACTCCCGCCGGAGGGGTGCTCCGGCAGCCGCGGGCGAGTCGCTCCGGGCCGCTCGCGGGGATCGTTCGCGGGGTCAGCCCCGCGGCGTCGCGCGGGTGGTCATGACGAGCACGGGCGTGCCAGCGTCGTCGCGAAGTGAGAGCTGCACGTCGAGGCCGCCGAGCGCGCCGGTCGAGGCGACGTGCGTGCCGCCGCAGGGGATCCGCGCCGTGGCATCCGGAAGTTCGCAGACCCAGCTGCGCCGGTCGGTGAGCGTCGGGCCCTCGGCCTCGATGCGCACCGCGGCATCCGCCGCGACCCACGCGGTGAGCGTCGCCTCGATCTCCGCGGCGAGCGCGGGGAGGGAGGCCTCGTCGAGCGAGGCCGTGTCGAAGCCGGCGCGGCGCAGCGACTTGTTCAGCCGGTAGCGGTCGACGGAGCCGTCGGCCTCGATGCGCGAGCTCTGGATGGCCGTGCCGTCGAAGTCGGGGGCGCCGAGCGCGTCCCGGCGGGGCTCCTTCGACCAGCGCCCGGCGAGCGCCCGGTTCAGCGCGAGCGAGGCGAGGTGGCAGGCGGTGTGGCCGACGCTGAGGGCGGCGCGCAGCTCGGGGTCGGCGACGATCTCGACCTCCTCGCCCTCGGCCGGCGCGCCGGCGGCGTCGACGAGGTGCGCGACGAGGAACGTCCAGCCCTCGGTGCCCTTGCGCACCGGAACGGCGTCGCCGAGGTGCAGCTCGGCGCCGTCCGTCGCCGCCACGACGGCGTCGACGATCGGCAGCTCCCGGCCGCCCGCGCGGAGCACGCCCCGGTCGGCGGGCTGGTCGGGCCAGGCGGCGTCGACCGGGTGGAAGCTCGTGGTGTCGGTCACGACGGCGACGAGGCCGTCGGCGGCGGGGGCGACGTGCAGCACCGTCGCGGTGCTCGTGAGCGCCCCGGACGGGTAGTCGACGCGGGTCGGCGTGCCGGGCAGCGTCATCGGCGGATCAGACGCCGTCGCGACGGCCGAGCAGGTTCATCGGGATCGCCATCGCGAGCGAGACGCAGATGATGCCCGCGAAGAAGACGATCGCCTCGACGCCCGCGAGGTGCGGCGCGGTGCCCATGAGCCACATGCCGAACACGAACAGGCCCATGGCGATGAGGAAAGCGACGACGTTCACAACGACCTCCAGAGTGCGGGTGCGGGCGGATGCCGCCTCCTCCAGTCTAGCCAGGCGCGCACCGGCGCCGCGGCCGGGCCGGGCCGCGCCGACGGCCCGCTCAGTGCTCGGCCGGGCCGAGCAGCGCGTTCGCGACGGTGCCGTGCGCGGACTCGTCGTCGGAGGGGTGGAAGAGGCCGGCGAGCACGTCGCGGTACAAGCGGCCGAGCTCGTTGCCCGCGAAGTAGCTCGAGCCGCCGGCCACCCGCACCGCCTGGTCGACGACCTGCTTGGCCGTCTCGGTGGCGCGCACCTTCGCCCCGGAGAGCTTCGGGTACCACTGCGCGCCGTGGTCGACGAGTTCGTCGACGTCGCGGGCGAGCGAGCGCAGCTGCGGTTCGATGGCGTCGTGCGCGATCGCGGCGTCGGCGATGCGCCAGCGGATGTCGGGATCGCTCGAGAGCGGCCGGCCGCCGTGCTTCATCGAGGTGCGGCGGCGCGCGGCGGCCACCGCGAGCTCGATCGCCCGGCCGCCGATGCCCGTGTAGACCGCCGAGAGCAGGAGCTCGAAGTTCGCGAAGATGCCGAAGACGAGGGGGTCGGCGTTCGGGCCGGGATCGAGGCGGCGCACGATCCGGTCGGCGGCCGCGTACGCGCCGTCGAGCACCGTGGTGCGACTCTGGCTGGCCCGCATGCCGAGCGTGTTCCAGTCGTCGAGGATCTTGACGTCCGGGTCCTCACGGTCGATGAACGCGTAGACGAGCTTGGGCGCGTCGGCGGACGTCGAGTCGAGCCCCATGGTGCCGAGGCGCGTCCAGGCGGGCGACAGCGAGGTGAAGATCTTGCGCCCGGTGAAGCGGTACCCGCCGTCGGGCTGCGGGTCGGCCTCCGAGCGCGAGCCGAAGAGCATCAGGTCGTTGCCGGCCTCGCTGATGCCGAAGCCGAACAGCTCGCCCTCGCCCGCCTCGCGGAGCAGGAAGTCGAGCGTGTCGTCGCCCCGCTCGTGCAGCACCCTCGCGACGCCCGTCCACACCAGGTGCATGTTGACCGCGAGCGCCGTCGCCGGGGCGGCGCCGCCGAGGCGCATCTGGCCCCGCACCGTGTCTTCGAGGCTCCAGCCGAGCCCGCCGAACTCGGCGGGCACGAGGGCGCGCAGGTAGCCGAGCTCGCGCAGCTCCTCGAGGTCTTCCGTGAAGAAGGCGTTGTCGCGGTCGTAGCCGGCCGCGCGCTCGCGGATACGGTCGAGCAGGATGTCGTCGAGCAGCGTCTCAGGGCCCACACCCGAAGCCTACGCCTCCGGGTCGGGCCGGCGGCGCGTCGCGAGCAGCACGATCCCGACGACGAGGCCGCCGAGCACGACGAGGACGCCGAGCCACGGCAGGGCGACGCCGAGGGCGACGAGGGCCGTCCCCGTGAAGGCGACGAGCGAGTCCCAGCCGACGGCGAGCCCTGACCAGAAGTCCCCGGGGCCGGCGCTCGGCGCGACGCCCTCGGTGACGAGCTCGAGGCTCACGGTGGCGTAGTCGATCTGGTCGACGAGGAGCTCGCGCTGCGCGGTGAGGCCGTCGAGCTCCGCCTGCCTGGTGGTGAGCTCGGACTCGATCTCGATGAGGTCGGCGGTCGTCGCGGCGCTCGCGAGGAGCTGCTGCAGGCGCGCGACCGAGGCGGTGAGGGCGTCGATCCTGGCCTCGAGGTCCTGCCGCTCGACCGTGACGTCCGAGGCGTCGAGCGACACCTGGTCGACGTGCCCGAGTTCGCGGAGCGCGGCGACGGTGCCGTCGAGCTCGTCGGCCGGGATCCGGAGCACGAGCGAGGCGCGCGCCTCCTGCGTCTCGGTGCCCGGGGTCTCGGAGCGGTGATCGACCCGGCCGCCCGCGCGCTCGACGAGGGCCGAGGCATCCGCCGCCGCGGCGAGGGGGTCCTCGACCGTGAGTTGCAGCCAGCCGGTGGTCACCACGCTGCGCTCGCTCGTGCCGTCGGCGTCCTGGGCCGTGTCCGCGCCCGCCGGCTCGTCGGCGAGCGGAGCACCGGGGGCGGCCGGCATGTCGGGGGACGAGGAGCCCCCGCCCTGGCCGGTGCAGCCGGCGAGCAGCAGGGCGGCGAACGCCGCCGCGGCGAGGGCCGCGAGGGGCCGTGGGAGTCGCGTCGTCGTGGTCATGGCGGACACGCTAGGGCGGACGCCGAGGGCCGTGGCTGACCGGGCGCTGGGAGTCCGGTCACGATCGGGTTGCCGTCTCCTGGGAGTCCCTCGGCGGCCACAACCGCGGCCGCCGCTCGTTCGTCGGCGTCGGCGTCGGCGTTGGTTCCGCGTTCAGTCGCCGTCGGGGTCGCGACCCGTCCGCTCGCCCGACTCGAGGCCCGCGATCTCGGCGAGATCCTGCGCGTCGAGCGCGAAGTCGAAGACGTCGAGGTTCTCCCGGATCCGCTCGGGCGAGGACGCCTTCGGGATCACGACGTTGCCGAGCTGCACGTGCCAGCGCAGCACGATCTGCGCCGGCGTGCGGCCGTGCTTCGCGGCGATGCCGGCGAGCACGGGATCGTCGAGCACGCGGCCGCGCGCGAGCGGCGACCACGCCTCGGTCAGGATGCCGTGCGCGCCGTCGTACGCGCGGAGCTCCGTCTGCGGCAGCCAGGGGTGCAGCTCGACCTGGTTCACGACCGGGGCCACGCCGGTCTCGTCGATGAGCCGCTCGATGTGGTGCGCGTGGAAGTTCGCGACGCCGATGGAGCGCACCCGCCCCTCGTCGCGGAGCCGCACGAGGGCGCGCCAGCTATCGACGTAGCGGTCGGTCGAGGGCACCGGCCAGTGGATGAGATACAGCTCGATGCGGTCGAGCCCGAAGCGGCCCATCGAGGCGTCGAAGGCGCGGAGCGTCTCGTCGTAGCCGTTGTCGTCCTTCCAGACCTTGCTCGTGACGAAGAGCTCCTCGCGGGGCACGGGCGCCTCGCGCACGGCGCGGCCGACCTCCGCCTCGTTCGCGTAGAAGGCCGCGGTGTCGAGGTGGCGGTAGCCGGCGTCGATCGCGGCGCGGGCGAGCCGGGTGGCGTCCTCGGCGGGCACCTTGTAGAGGCCGAAACCGAGCTGCGGGATCTCGGCGCCGTCGGCCAGCGGCAGCAGGGGCGAGCGGTGGTCGGACATGCGGTCCTCCTCGTCAGCTGGGGGTGATCGGCACCGGCTCGGTGTCGGGCATCGGGCTCGCGTCGCGGCCGCGGAGGTCGGGGTGCCAGCGTTTGGCGAGGGCCGGCACGAGCGTGCCGAGCAGGGCGAGCGCCGAGGCGGCCCAGAACGCGCCCTGCGCACCGTTGCCGTCGATGAGGAAGCCGGCGAGCGCCGAGCCGAGGGCGGCGCCGATGAGCTGGCCGGTGCCGACCCAGCCGTAGGCCTCCGCGGTGTCGGAGAACTTCACGCTCGCCGAGACGATCGCGAACAGCACGGCGAGCGCGGGGGCGATGCCGATGCCCGCGACGAAGAGGGTGCCGGCGAGCCACCAGAAGTCCATCGCCGCGGCGGCGAGCGCGGTGCCGGCGAAGACGATGAACATGCGTCGGGCGGTCGACCACGGGCTGATCGGGGCGTGGCCGAGGAAGAGCCCGCCCGCGAGGCTGCCGATCGAGAAGATGGCGAGCACGAGGCCCGCCTCGGGGCCGCCGTGGCCGAAGACGGCGACGACGCCCGCCTCGATGGCGGCGCACGCCCCCACGAGGAGGAAGCCCACCACGGTCGCGAGCAGCACGGCCGGACGGGCGAGCACGACGCCGAAGCGGCGCTTCGAGCGCGGGATGCGCACCCGGCCGAGCTCGGGGGAGGAGATGAACCAGGCGCCGCCGACGACCATGAGCGCGGCGGCGAGCAGGATGCCCCAGATGGTGCCGATCTGCGTGGAGACGAAGGTCGTCACGACCGGGCCGACGACCCAGATGATCTCCTGCGCCGAGGCGTCCAGGGAGAACAGCGGGGTCAGCTGGCGGGAGTTCACCATCTTCGGGTAGATGGTGCGCACCGCGGGCTGGACGGGCGGCGTGGCGAGGCCGGCGAGCAGGCCGATGCCGAGGTAGAGGGGCATGACCGGCGGGATGACGCCGATGGCGACGATCGCGGCGACGCAGATGGTGAGCGTGGTGACGAGCACGGGGCGCATGCCGAAGCGCCCCATCATGCGGCTCGTGAGCGGGCCGGCGACGGCCTGACCGACCGAGGTCGCGGCGAGCACGAGGCCCGCGGAGCCGTACGAGCCGGTCTGCTGCTCGACGTGCAGGAGGAAGGCGAGCGAGAGCATGCCGGAGGGGAATCGGGCCGTCAGCTGCGCCGCGATGATGCGGGCGACGCCCCTGGTCTTCAGCAGTTCCGAGTAGCTCCCCACAGTTGGACCACTCTATCGAGCGCGGCCGCCGGGGGAAGCCGCCGCGAGATGGGTGAATCGCTGCGTGCATTTCGAGGCGAGCGCCAGAATCCTGCGTTCGAGCGCCGGATCACGGCGTATTCGGTCGTGAGTTCGGGTCGGCGCGCCCGGGCGGGCTATGCTCGGGCCACGGCGACGGAGCCTTGGAGATTACGCTACGTCGTCGTACGTGTCCCCAATCACTTCGTGACGACAGAGGTCCCATCATGCACACCCGACGTCTGCTCCTCCCGGCCGCCATCGCCTCGGCCGCCGCGCTGCTGTTCACCGGCTGCGTCGACAACAGCACCCCGCCCAGCGCCGCCCCCAGCGACGACACCGGCGCATCCATCGCGGTCGACGAGGCCGCGGTCGCGCTCCTCCCCGAGGAGATCAAGAGCGCAGGCGAGCTCGTCGTCGGCACCGACGCCGCCTACCCGCCCAACGAGTACAAGGACGCCGACGGCAACCCCATCGGCTGGGACGTCGACCTCGTCGACGCGCTCGGCGCCAAGCTCGGCCTCAAGATCACGTACGAGATCGCGAGCTTCGACAAGATCATCCCGTCGATCACCGGCGGCACCATGGACCTCGGCATGTCCTCCTTCACCGACAACGCCGAGCGCCAGAAGCAGGTCGACTTCGTCGACTACTACAGTGCGGGCATCCTCTGGGCCGCCCCCAAGGGCAAGACCGTCGACCCCGACAACGCCTGCGGCCTGAAGGTCGCCGTGCAGGCCACGACGTACGAGCACACCGACGAGCTCCCGGCCAAGAGCCAGGCCTGCGTCGACGCCGGCAAGCCCGCGATCGAGATCACGCCGTTCGACACCCAGGAGGCCGCGGCCAACGCCGTCGTCCTCGGCCAGGCCGACGCGATGAGCGCGGACTCGCCCGTGACCGGCTACGCGATCGCCCAGACCGACGGCAAGCTCGAGCAGGCCGGCGAGGTCTTCGACTCGGCGCCCTACGGCTTCCCGGTGAAGAAGGGCTCGGAGCTCGCGAAGGCCGTGCAGGCCGCGATGCAGTCGCTGATCGACGACGGCACCTACGGCGACATCCTCGCCGAGTGGGGCGTCGAGGCCGGCGCCGTCGACACGATCGACATCAACGCGGGCAAGTAGGCATGAGCGACTCGTCAGCCGGCCGGGCGTCCTCGCCCGCGCCGGCGGGCGGGGCGCCCGCCCCGTCCAGCGGCCCCGAGAAGGTCGTGAAGCTCCGGCATCCCTGGCGCATCGTCGTCGCGGTGCTGCTGCTCGCCGCGGTCGCGGTCTTCGTGATCGACGCCGCGCAGCGCGAGGCCTTCGACTGGGCCTCCGTCGGCAAGTACGTCTTCGACAAGCGCGTCACCCAGGCCGCGGGCTTCACCCTGCTGCTCACCGTCCTCTCGATGATCATCGGCGTGGTGCTCGGCATCATCCTCGCGGTGATGCGGCAGTCGCCGAACCCCGTGCTGAAGTCGGTCGCGTGGGTGTACCTGTGGATCTTCCGCGGCACGCCGGTGTACGTGCAGCTCGTCTTCTGGGGTCTGCTCGCGACGATCTACTCCTCGATCGACCTGGGCGTGCCGTTCATGGAGCCGTGGGTGTCGTTCCCGACCAAGCTGCTCTTCAACGCCTTCTGGCTGACGGTCATCGGCCTCGGCCTGAACGAGTCGGCCTACATGGCCGAGATCGTGCGCGCGGGGCTCCTCTCGGTGGACCCGGGGCAGCACGAGGCCGCGACGGCGCTCGGCATGGGCTGGGGCAAGACGATGCGCCGCGTCGTGCTGCCGCAGGCGATGCGCGTCATCATCCCGCCGACCGGCAACGAGGTCATCTCGATGCTGAAGACGACGTCGCTCGCCACGGCCGTGCCGTTCACGCTCGAGCTGTACACCCGAACCCGGGACATCTCGGTCGAGATCTTCAACCCGATCCCGCTGCTCATCGTCGCCTCGATCTGGTACCTCGCCATCACCTCGGTGCTGATGGTCGGCCAGTTCTTCCTCGAGAAGCGCTTCGCCCGCGGCGTGGGCGCGCGGCCCGATGCCGGCCCCGGTCCGGTGACGGCGTCCATGTCGGCCGTCGAGCTCGACGAGAGCGCGGCCGCCGACGCCGCCATCGCCGCCAAGCACGGAGGAGACGCACGATGAGCGAGCAGACGACGGCGCCCGCGGGCGCCCCCGCCGGAGGGGCCGCCTCGGTGCCGATGGTGCGGGCCGAGCACGTGTCGAAGAGCTTCGGCTCGAACGAGGTCCTGAAGGACATCTCGCTCGAGGTGAAGCGCGGCGAGGTGCTCTGCCTCGTCGGGCCGTCCGGTTCGGGCAAGTCGACCTTCCTGCGCTGCATCAACCACCTGGAGCAGGTGAGCTCCGGGCGGCTCGCGGTCGACGGGCAGCTGGTCGGCTACCGCGAGGCGGGCGGGCGGCTGCACGAGATGCACCCGAAGGAGATCTCGAAGCAGCGCCGCGACATCGGCATGGTGTTCCAGCGCTTCAACCTGTTCCCGCACATGACGGCCCTCGAGAACGTCATGGAGGCGCCGACGCAGGTGAAGGGGCTCCCGAAGGCCAAGGCGAAGGCCCGGGCGCTGGAGCTCCTCGCCCGGGTCGGCCTCGCCGAGCGCGCCGACTACTACCCGGCGCACCTCTCCGGCGGGCAGCAGCAGCGCGTCGCGATCGCCCGCGCGCTCGCGATGGACCCGAAGCTGATGCTCTTCGACGAGCCGACCTCCGCCCTCGACCCCGAGCTCGTCGGCGAGGTGCTCGACGTCATGAAGGAGCTCGCGAAGACCGGCATGACCATGGTCGTCGTGACGCACGAGATGGGCTTCGCGCGCGAGGTCGCCGACACCCTCGTCTTCATGGACGGCGGCGTGGTCGTCGAGACCGGCGTCCCGCGCGAGGTCCTCGCGAACCCGCAGCACCAGCGCACCAAGGCCTTCCTCTCGAAGGTCCTCTAGCCGCGGTCCGCGCGACGCCCGAACGGCGTACCGCGACGGAGGGCGCTCGCCCGGCTCAGCCGGCGAGCGCCTTCCGGATCCGCTGCACCGACACGGTCTCGGCCGTGCGCAGTTCCTGCGCGAACAGGCCGACGCGGAGTTCTTCGAGCAGCCAGCGCACGCGCACGAGCGCGGCATCGGCCTCCGGGTCGATCGGCACGGTGCCGCCCGCCTTCGCGTAGGCCTCGGCGGCCTGCGCGAACTCGGTCATGAGCTGCCGGTCCCGGCCGGGGTTCTCCTGCATCCGGCGCACCCGCACGGTGATCGCCTCGAGGTAGCGGGGCAGGTGCCGGAGCCTCGCGAGCCCGGTCGCCTGGATGAAGCCGGCGGGGGTGAGCGCCTCGAGCTGCGCCCTGGCGTCGGCGAGCGCCGACATCAGCTGCAGGCTCGACGCCTTCGAGATCGCGCGATCCGCTTCGCGGGAGGCCTTCAGGATCTTCGCGACGAGCGCGGCGGTCTCGAACATGCGCTCGACGACGACCGCACCGATCGCGGCGAGCGCGTCGTCGAACTCCGCGCGGCTCGCGAGCAGACCGTCGGGATGCCGCCGTCGCAGCTCGTCGTCGACGACCGCCGCGAGGCAGTCCTCGAGGAGCGCGCGCGGCCCCTGGTAGGCGCTCTGCCCGAGGGAGAGCTTCTCCTCGTTGGAGAGGTGCTCCTGCACGTAGGCCGACGGCGAGGGGGTCTGCAGCATCAGGAGCCGGCGGATGCCCCGGCGCGACGCCCGGTCGCGCTCCTCGGCCGTGGGCACGAGCACGAGGGCGACGCTGTCGCCCTCGTCGACGATCGCCGGGTAGGCGCGGATCGTATTGCCGCCCTGGCGGGTGTCGACGTGCGCGGGCAGCGCGTCCCAGCTCCAGCGGGTGATCCCGCGCTCGGGCTTCGGCCCCTCGTGCGCGGCGGCCGCGACGGCGGCGGGGCCGCGGCGCTCGCCGCCACCCGGGCCGCGCTCCGCTCGATCGGCGGCGTTCCGGCCGCCGCCCGTGAACGTCGCGGCGACGGCGCGCCCGGCCCGCTCGGCCAGCCGCGACTGCAGTTCGGCGAGCTCCTTCGACTCGCCGAGCGCGCGCCCGCGTTCGTCGACCGCACGGTAGGTGACCCGGAGGTGCGGCGGGATGCGGTCGAGCTCGAAGTCCTCCGCCGACACCGGCGCATAGGTGAGGCGCTTGATCGTCTGCGCGACGATCTCGGCGAACGGCGGGCGCGCCTCCCCGCTCTCCGGGCCGCCCGGAAGCTCGGCGGCGATCTTCGCCGCCCACTCGGCGGCGGGGACGACCTGGCGGCGCAGCACCTTGGGCAGGGTGCGCAGCATCGCGGTGATGAGCTCGTCGCGGAGGCCGGGCACCTGCCAGTCGAATCCGCTCGGCTCGAGCCGCGGCAGCAGCACGAGCGGCACGAGCACGGTGACTCCGTCGTCGGGGGCGCCGGGCTCGAAGCGGTAGGCGAGCCGCAGCCGCTGATCGCCCTGCACCCAGCCGTCGGGGAAGCCGTCGGCCGCGGCATCCGCCTCCTCCTCGCCGAGCAGGTCGGCGCGCGTCATCGTGAGCAGCTCGGGACGTTCGCGGTGCTCGCCGCGCCACCAGCGCTCGAAGCTGCGCACGTCGACGACGTCGGCGGGCACGCGCGCCTCGTAGAAGGCGACCGCGGCCTCGTCGCCGAGCAGCAGGTCGCGGCGGCGGGTGCGCTCCTCGACCTCGCCGAGCTCGCGGCGGAGCTCCCGGTTCGCCCGGACGAAGCGGTACACGCGCCGGTCGAGCCGGTTCCAGTCCCACTCCTCGAGCACGAGGGCGTGGCGGATGAAGAGCTCGCGGGCGAGCTCGGCGTCGGCGCGGGCGAGCTGCATGCGCCGCTTCGGCACGATGGCGAGCCCGTAGAGCGTGACCTTTTCGTCGGCGACGGCCGCGCCCTGCTTGCGCTCCCAGCGCGGTTCGGAGAAGCTCCGCTTCGCGAGCGGGCCGGCGAGCTGCTCGGCCCACGCCGGGTCGATCACCGCGTTGGTGCGGGCGAACAGCCGGCTCGTCTCGACGAGCTCGGCGCTCATCACGGCGGCGGGCGGCTTCTTCGCGAGCGCGGAGCCGGGGAAGATCGCGAAGCGCGCGCCGCGGGCGCCGAGGAATTCGGCCTGCTGGCGCCGCCCCTTGCGCTCCGCTTCGCGGGCCTGCCCGGCGCCGCCCCGGCCGGAGGAGGTCTTGGTGTCGTCGCGCAGGCCGAGCTGGGAGAGCAGCCCCGCGAGGAGCGAGCGGTGGATGCCGTCGGCGTTCGCCCCGGCCTCGGCGGCGGTGGCGCCCGCCGGGCCGGCCGCGATCTCGAGGCCGAGCGGCTTCGCGAGCCGGACGAGCTGGCGGTAGAGGTTCTGCCACTCGCGCACGCGCAGCGAGTTCAGGAACTCGGCCTTGCAGCGGCGTCGGAACGCGCTGCCGGAGAGCTCTCTCTGCTGCTGCTCGAGGTGGTTCCAGAGGTTCAGCAGGGTGAGGAAGTCGCTCGTCGGGTCGACGAAGCGGGCGTGCGCCTGGTTCGCCTCCTCGCGCCGATCGAGCGGGCGCTCGCGCGGGTCCTGGATCGTGAGGCCGGCGACGATCGCGAGCACCTCGCGGGAGACGCCGTGCGCCTTCGACTCCAGCACCATGCGCGCGTAGCGCGGTTCGATCGGCAGCCGGGAGAGCTGGCGCCCGATCCGGGTGAGCCGCGGGCCGCGCGGATCGTCGCGGCCGCCGGGCTCGAGCGCGCCGAGTTCCGCGAGCAGATCGAGGCCGTCGCGGACGCCGCGGGTGTCCGGCGGGGTGAGGAAGGGGAAGTCCTCGATCGGGCCGAGCCCGAGGGCGGCCATCTGCAGGATGACGGCGGCGAGGTTCGTGCGCAGGATCTCGGGGTCGGTGAACTCGGGGCGGCGCGCGAAGTCGTCCTCGCCGTAGAGGCGGATGGCGATGCCGTCGCTCGTGCGGCCGGAGCGGCCCGAGCGCTGGTTGGCCGAGGCCTGGGAGATCGGCTCGATCGGCAGCCGCTGCACCTTGGAGCGCGCGGAGTAGCGGCTGATCCGCGCCGTGCCGGCGTCGACGACGTAGCGGATGCCGGGCACGGTCAGGCTCGTCTCGGCGACGTTGGTGGCGAGCACGACCCGGCGTCGCAGCCCGGCGACCGCCGAGCGCTCGAAGACGCGGTGCTGCTCCGCGGAGGAGAGCCGGCCGTAGAGGGGGAGCACCTCGGTCGCCCCGCCCCGTCCGCCGCGGCGCTCGGCGTGCGCGCGCACCGCCTGCTCGGCATCGCGGATCTCGCTCTCGCCGGAGAGGAAGACGAGCACGTCGCCCGGTGCCTCGCGGTCGAGCTCGTCGAGCGCGTCGAGGATGCCCTGCTGCACGTCGCGGTCGTCGGCGGCGGCGCCCTCGTCGTCGTCGCCGGCCGCATCGCCGACGAGGGGGCGGTACCGGATCTCGACCGGGTAGGTGCGCCCGGACACCTCGATCACGGGGGCGGGGGTGCCGTCGGCGTCCGCGAAGTGCGTCGCGAAGCTCTCCGGGTCGATGGTCGCGCTCGTGACGATGAGCTTGAGGTCTGGGCGGCGGGGGAGCAGCTGCTTCAGGTAGCCGAGCAGGAAGTCGATGTTGAGGCTTCGCTCGTGCGCCTCGTCGATGATGATCGTGTCGTAGCGGCGGAGCTCCCGGTCGCGGTGGATCTCGTTCAGCAGGATGCCGTCGGTCATCACCTTCACCCGGGTCGACTCGCTCGCCCGGTCGGTGAACCGCACCTGGTAGCCGACGAGGCCCCCGAGCTCGGTGCCGGTCTCCTCCGCGATGCGCTCGGCGATCGTGCGGGCCGCGATGCGGCGGGGCTGCGTGTGCGCGATCTGCTCTCGGCCGACCTCGAGGCAGAGCTTCGGCAGCTGCGTCGTCTTGCCCGAGCCGGTGGCTCCCGCGACGATCACGACCTGGTGCTCGCGCAGCGCGCGCGCGATCTCCTCCCGCTGCGCCGAGACGGGGAGCTCGGGCGGGTAGGTGATGGGCGGCACCGGGGCGAGTCGAGACATGAGCCCTCCATCGTATGACGCGGGGCGCGGCCGGCGGGGCGTTCCGAGGGCCGCCGCGCCCGTCCGCTGGCGATGATCGCGAGCAGCGAACGCCCCTCCCGGGTGTCGGCGGGGCGTGGTGGGATGGAGGCATGACGCAGGTTCCCGTGGTGCAGCTCAACGACGGCCGTTCGATCCCGCAGCTGGGGTTCGGGGTCTTCAAGGTCGATCCGGTCGAGACGGAGCGCATCGTGAGCGATGCGCTCGAGGTGGGCTACCGCCACCTCGACACCGCGCGCATCTACGACAACGAGGCGGGCGTCGGGCGGGCCATCGCGGCGTCCGGCATCCCGCGCGACGAGCTCTTCATCACGACCAAGCTCTGGAACGACGATCAGGGCACGCAGTCGGTGTTCGACGCGTTCGAGGCGAGCCTCGAGCGACTCGGCCTCGACGAGGTCGACCTCTACCTGATCCACTGGCCGTCGCCCGCGCGCGACCGCTACGTCGAGACGTGGCAGGCGTTCGAGCGCATCCGCGAGTCCGGCCGCGCCCGGTCCATCGGCGTCTCGAACTTCCTCGTGCCGCACCTCGAGCGGCTGCTCTCCGAGACGAGCGTGGTGCCGGCCGTCGACCAGATCGAGCTGCACCCGGCGCACCAGCAGCCGGCGACCGCGGCGTTCGCCCGCGAGCACGGCATCGCGATCGAGGCGTGGGGTCCGCTCGGCCAGGGCAAGTACCCGCTGCTCGAGCTGCCCGAGGTGACGGGCGCCGCATCGGCGCACGGCAAGACGCCGGCGCAGGTCGTCATCCGCTGGCACCTGCAGCGCGGCCACATCGTCTTCCCCAAGTCGAACCGGCGCGAGCGCATGGCCGAGAACTTCGACGTGTTCGACTTCGTGCTCGACGAGGCCGAGATGCAGGCGATCACCGCGCTCGAGCGCGAGGGGCGCGTGAGCGCGCACCCCGACGAGGTCGAGTAAGGCACCCGGCACCTTCGAGCAGGGCGAGGCCCGTTCATCCGCGAGGATGGGCGGGCCTCTGCTCGTCTCCGGCGCCGTCTTCGGGCGAGAACGGCGGAAATCCGGGCGACACGCCCGGGATGCAGGCCCGATTTTGCTGCGGCGGCCGGAGCCGCGTAAGTTATTCCATGTCGCCACGGCGGCCGGAAAACGCGAGAAGCGAACGGGCCCCGAACGGCGAAGATCTTAGCCAAATAACCTCGAAGGCGCAGCATTGCGACTCGGTGATTTCAAGCCTAAGATGAAACCTCCTCCTCTGTGAATCTCGATCCAGATCTCTCTGGTTCGAATCGCTCGGTCTCGACCGGCTCGCAGGGGTGGTACGGTAGACAGGTTGCCCTGATTGAAGGTCTGATTGACCGGAGTTCAGGTGCGTCCGTTTCTTGAGAACTCAACAGCGTGCACTATGTTCAATGCCAATTTATTGAACCCCAGCCTGCTTTGGCAGGTGGGATTCCTTTGAT
>NZ_JBHXBK010000003.1:0-313448 GCF_042726785.1 Agromyces sp. NPDC060279 | reverse complement strand
GGTACTGCAGGGGGGACCCTGTGGGAGAGTAGGACACCGCCGGACACCCATTCACGAAAGGCCACCCCGAACCCCGGGGTGGCCTTTCGGCATTTCACCACTGATTTGAGCCCGCCCGATAGCCTCGAGGCGGATGAGACTTCAAGAGACGGCAGGCTGAGCGTGAGCGATTCCAGGAACGATGGGGAGCGGAGCTCCGACGACCGGGGACGCTCAGAACGCCCGAAGCGCGAGTACGGCTCGCGTGACGGAGGCCAGCGTCGCGATGGTGGCGCACCTCGCGGGGATCGCAGCAGCGGCCCGCGGGGCGGCGACCGGCGCCCGTCCGAGCGCAAGCCGTGGGAGAAGGACCGCGCGTCCGGCCCCCGTCGCGATAGCGACCGGAAGCCGTGGGAGCGCGATGGCGCTCGGAGCGGTGAGCGTTCCGGCGGTCCGCGTCGGGATGGCGAGCGCAAGCCGTGGGAGAAGGACCGCGCGTCCGGCCCCCGTCGAGATGGTGACCGCAAGCCGTGGGACAACGACCGTTCCGGTGGCCAGCGTCGTGATGGCGACCGCAAGCCGTGGGAGCGCGATGGTGCTCGCTCCGGTGCTCCGCGTCGTGATGGTGACCGCAAGCCGTGGGAGCGCGATGGCGCTCGCTCCGGCGGTCCTCGCCGCGACGGCGACCGGAAGCCCTGGGAGCGCGATGGCGCTCGTTCGGGCGGTCCCCGCCGAGACGGCGACCGCGGACCCCGCAAGCCCTGGGAGCAGCGCGACGATCGGGGACGCGGCGGCCGGCCCGGTGGCGAGCAGGCCCGACCGGACTCGCACGGCGCCGCGATGCGTCAGATCCGCCCGCGCCACGACGCCCCGATCGTGCCGGAGCACATCCGCCCGGCCTCGCTCGAGAAGAGCGCTCGCGCCGAGTTGCGCACGCTGACGAAGGAGAACGCCGACTGGGTGGCCATGCACCTGGCCGCCGCGGCCGAGTTCCTCGACACCGATCCGGAGCTCGCGCACCGGCACGCCCTCTCGGCATCCCGCCGCGGCGGCCGCATCGGCGTGGTCCGCGAGACGCTCGCGATCACCGCCTACGCGACCGGCGACTTCGCGCTCGCGCTGCGCGAGCTGCGCACCTATCGCCGTATCACCGGCAGCGACGAGCAGCTGCCACTCATGGTCGACAGCGAGCGCGGGGTCGGCCGGCCCGACCGCGCGCTGGAGCTCGGCCGTTCGGTCGACCGCTCGACGCTGCCGGCGGGGGTGCAGGTCTCGCTCGCGATCGCGATGTCCGGCGCCCGGCTCGACCGCGGCGAGACTGAGCTGGCGCTCGCGGAACTCGAGATCCCGCAGCTCGATCCCGATCGCGCCTTCTCCTACAGCCCCTCGCTGTTCCTCGCGTACGCCGAGGTGCTCGACGAGCTGGGTCGCGAGGCGGATGCCGCGGACTGGCGCGCTCGCGCGCTGCGTGCCGAGGCGGCCCTGGCCGGTCCGGCCGAGTCCGAGGTGTTCGAGGTCTTCGTGCTGGACGAGGACGAAGACGAGGGCGACGTGCGCGTGGCGCCCGTGCCGGTGGAAGCCGAAGCCGAAACCGAGGTCGAAGGGGAAGCCGAGACCACCGAGGTCGAAGGGGAGTCGGACGCCGATGGCGCTGTTCCGCGCGAAGACTGAGCCGGTCACGCCGCTCGACGGCGTGGACGCGGTCTTCGCGGATCTGGACGGCGTCGTCTACCAGGGCCACGGGGCGATCCCGCACGCCGTGGAGAGTCTCAACCGCGCCAAGGATGGCCGCGCCGTCGGCTACCTCACGAACAACGCGTCCCGGAGCGACGTCTCGGTCGCCGCGCATCTGGCCGAACTCGGCCTCGACGTCGTCCCGAGCGACGTCGTCACCTCGCCGCAGGCGGCAATGCACCTGCTCGGTGAACAGGTCGAGCCGGGTGCGCTCGTGCTCGTCGTCGGTGGCGAGGGCATCGTCACCGAGCTCGAGCGTCGTGGCTACCGGGTCACCCGTTCGGCGGACGACGCTCCGGCGGCCGTCGTCCAGGGCTTCGCGCCCGATGTCGGCTGGACGCAGCTCGCCGAAGCCGCGTTCGCGCTGAACGCGCACGGCGGGCCGGACGTGCCCGGCGGGATCCCCTGGATCGCGACGAACATGGATTGGACGATCCCGGTCGCCCGTGGCATCGCACCCGGCAACGGCACGCTCGTGTCCGCCGTGCACACCGCCGTGGGCCGGTTCCCGCTCGTCGCGGGAAAGCCGGAGCGCGCGATCTTCGACGAGGCCGTCCGCCGCTTCGGGTCGGTGGCGCCGCTCATGGTGGGCGACCGGCTCGACACGGACATCCTCGGTGCGCGTCGCGCCGGGATCCGCTCGGCCGTGGTGCTCACCGGCATCGATCGGGCCAAGCAGCTGCTCGCTGCGAAGGCCGACAGTCGGCCCGACTTCATCCTCGAGGACCTGCGCGGGCTGCACGAGCCGTATCCGGCGACCGAGGAACGCCGCGGGGGAGCTCTGCGCGTCGGCCGCGCGGCCGTGAAGGTCGACGGGCCGCGCGTGGTCGTGGTCGAGGAGGGCGACGGCAGCATCGATCTGCTGCGCGCCGCCTGCGCGGCGATCTGGAGCTCGGGCACGCCGATCCACGCGCTCGAGGTGCCGGCACGGCTGTACGCCTGAGGCGTCTCCCTTCGACGGGCTCCCTTCGACAGGCTCGGGGAACCAGGTGGTTCGCTGAGCCTGTCGAAGCGACGGGCTCCCTTCGACGGGCTCCCTTCGACAGGCTCAGGGAACCGGCTGGGGAACATAGCCCGTTCGTCGCCGGGTGCCGGTAGCGTGGAGGCCGTGAGCGACGCATCGAACCCCGAGCCCCGAGACCTGAGCGAGGCCACCCGGGCGGCGCTCGACGAGCTCGAGTCGGCCCCGCTCGAAGAACGCGCCGCGGGCTACCGCCAGCTCGCCGACGCGCTGCGCTCGGAGCTCGAGCAGTCCGACCCGAGCCGTAGCGCGGGGTGAGCATGCCCGACGCCAGACTCGACGCCGCCCTCGCCGAACGCGGACTCGCGCGCTCCCGCACGCACGCGGCCGCCCTCATCGCCGCCGGCTCGGTCACCGTCGACGGCCGCCCGGTCGTCAAGGCCTCGACGCGGGTCACGGCGGAGTCGGAGCTGGCCGTCGCGTCCGCCGACCACTACGTGAGCCGGGCCGCCCACAAGCTGCTCGCGGCGCTCGACGCGTTCGCCGTCGACGTCGAGGGACGCCTGGCGCTCGACGCCGGCGCCTCGACCGGTGGCTTCACCCAGGTGCTGCTCGAGCGGGGTGCCCGTCGTGTGCTCGCGGTCGACGTCGGCCACGGGCAGCTCGCCCCCGAGCTCCATGATCATGAGCGCATCGTGCTCGTCGAGGGCTGCAACGTCCGCACCCTCGACGCGGATGGACTCGCCGCACTCACCGGGGTCGCCGAGCGCCCTGAGCTCGTCACCGCCGACCTCTCGTTCATCTCGCTCGCCACGGTGTTGCCCGCGCTCGTCGCCACCGCGGCGTCCGAGGCTGATTTCGTGCTGCTCGTGAAGCCGCAGTTCGAGGTCGGCCGGGGCGGCACCCGGGAGGGCATCGTGCGCGATCCGGCCCGCCGCGCCGACGCTGTGAACGACGTGCTGTGGGCCGCGCACGATCTCGGCCTGCGCACCGCGGGCGTCGAGGCATCGCCGATCGCCGGCGGGCAGGGCAACCAGGAGTTCCTGGTGCAGCTGACGGCGGTGCGGGGCTCCGATCCGTCAGAATGGTCGAGTCGCATCGAACGGCTGGCGAGAGGGGGCGCGGCATGAGCGCAGCACGGCACTTCCTCGTCGTCTCGCACACCGGGCGCGCCGCCGCGCTCGAGGCGACGGTCGAGGTCTGCGAGCGGCTACTCGCCGAGGGCGCCGTGCCGGTCATCGCCGCCGAGCACTGGGACGACGTGCAAGAGGTCGTGCCCGAGCTCGACGGGCGGGCGCTCCGCCTCGAGGCGGTCGATCCCTCGCTGATCGAGCTCGTCATCGTCCTCGGCGGCGACGGCACCATCCTCCGCGCCGCGGAGCTGATCCGCCCGCACCCGGCGCCGCTGCTCGGGGTCAATCTCGGCCACGTCGGCTTCCTCGCCGAGAGCGAGCGCGACGACCTCGGCCTCACGATCACCCGCGCGCTCGCGCGCGACTACGCCGTCGAGGAGCGCATGACGCTCTCGGTGCGCGCCAAGGTCGGCACCGAGGTCGTGTACGAGAGCTGGGCCCTGAACGAGGTCACCGTCGAGAAGGCCGAGCGCGAGCGCATGCTCGAGGTCGTCATCGAGGTCGACCGACGCCCGCTGTCGTCGTTCGGCTGCGACGGCGTCGTGATGTCGACGCCGACCGGCTCCACCGCCTATTCCTTCTCCGCGGGCGGCCCCATCGTCTGGCCGAGTCTCGAGGCGCTGCTGCTGGTGCCGCTGTCGGCCCACGCGCTCTTCGCGCGTCCGCTCGTCGTCGGGCCCGAGTCCTCGCTCGCCGTCGAGATCCTGCAGCGCACCGAGAGCAGCGCGGTGATCTGGTGCGACGGCCGTCGCACCTTCGACCTGCCCGCCGGGTCCAGAGTGATCGTGCGGCGGTCCCCGGTGCCGGTTCGGCTCGCGAGGCTCCACGAGGCCCCCTTCACCGATCGGCTCGTGAACAAGTTCCAACTCCCGGTGACGGGGTGGCGGGGGCCGAGCGGCCGTGACTGAGCGCGAACGGAGGCGAACGTGATCGAAGAACTCGGTATCCGCGACCTCGGCGTCATCGCCGAGGCGACCCTGCCGCTCGGGCCGGGCTTCACCGCGGTCACCGGTGAGACCGGTGCAGGCAAGACGATGGTGGTGACCGCCCTCGGGCTGCTGCTCGGGGCGCGTTCCGACGCCGCGGCCGTGCGCGCCGGGGCGAAGCAGGCGTGGGTCGAGGGGCGCTGGCTGCTCGCCGACCCCGAGGCCGTGGCCGAGCGCGTCGCCGAGACCGGCGGCGAGATCGAGGCGGGCGAGCTGCTGCTCGGCCGTTCGGTGTCGGCCGAGGGACGCAGTCGGGCCGTGGTCGGCGGCCGCAGCGCGCCGGTGGGCGTGTTGGCCGAGCTCGGCGAGGAACTCGTCGTCGTGCACGGGCAGGCCGACCAGCAGCGCCTGCGCTCCGCCACGGCGCAGCGCGAGGCGCTCGACCGCTTCGGCGGCGCGCCGCTCGCCGCGGCGCTCGAGGCGTACCGCGCGGGCTTCGAGGGGTGGAAGGCGGACGCCGCCGAGCTCGCCACCCTCCGAGCGGAGCACGACGCCAGGGCTCGCGAGGCCGAGGAGCTGCGCGAGGCGCTCGACGAGCTCGAGACGATCGACCCGCAGCCCGGTGAGGACGAGGAGCTGCACGAGCGATCCGAGCGGCTCACGAACCTCGAGGAGCTGCGGCTCGCCGCGGCGCAGGCCCGCGAGCTCGTGTCCGCCGAGGAGGTCGCCGACGACGTGCCCGACGCGGTCGGGCTCGTCGAGGGCGCTCGGCGGCAGCTCGAACGAGTCGCCGGCTTCGACGCGGCGCTCGCCCCGATCGCCGAGGCGCTCACGAACGCCGGATTCCTGCTGGCGGATGCCGCGGCCGAGCTCTCGGGCTACCTCGCCTCCCTCGACGCGGACGGCGCGCGCGAGCTCGAACTCGTGCAGGAGCGCCGGGCGCTGCTCGCGGGGCTCGTGCGCCGGCACGGCTCGCTCGACGAGGCCATCGAGTTCCGCCGCACGGGCGGGCTGCGGCTCGTCGAGCTCGACGGCGACGACGACCGCATCGCTCTGCTCGAGGCATCCGTCGAGCGTCTCCGCGATGAGCTCGATCGGCTCGCCGACGAGCTCACCGCGCTGCGCAGTGCGGCGGCCGAGCGCCTCGCGGAGGCCGTCACAGCCGAACTCGCGGCTCTCGCCATGCCCGATGCCGTGCTGAGCGTGTCGGTCGAGCCGCTGGACGAGCCCGGCCCGCACGGGCGCGACCAGGTGCAGATCCTGCTCCGCCCGCATCCCGGGGCCGAGCCCCGCTCCGTGTCGAAGGGAGCGTCCGGCGGTGAGCTCTCGCGGGTGATGCTCGCGATCGAGGTCGTCATCGGCGCGGTCGACCCGGTGCCGACGTTCGTCTTCGACGAGGTCGACGCCGGCGTCGGGGGAGCGGCGGCGATCGAGATCGGCCGTCGGCTCGCGAAGCTCGCCGAGCGTTCGCAGGTCATCGTCGTGACCCACCTCGCCCAGGTCGCGGCCTTCGCCGGCAACCACTTGAGCGTCGTGAAGGGCACCGACGGTCAGGTGACGAGTTCGAGCGTGAGACAGCTGCTCGGTGCCGAGCGCGAGGCCGAGATGGCCCGCCTGCTGTCCGGGCTCACCGACTCCGAGATCGGTCTCGCGCACGCGCGCGAACTGCTCGAGATCGCCGCCGAGCGGGCGGCATGAAGGACGAAGGGGGAGCCATGGGCCGGCATGTCGGGCACTCGGAGTCCGAGCGTGGGTTAGACTATAAGCCCGTGGTGGATGAACGCGGCGCACAGCACTCGAATACTGACTTTTCCGACGACACGACCAAGCACATCTTCGTGACTGGTGGTGTCGTTTCTTCATTGGGCAAGGGCCTGACGGCGGCCAGTCTCGGCAATCTGCTCACGGCTCGCGGGCTCCGGGTGGTGATGCAGAAGCTCGATCCGTACCTGAACGTCGACCCGGGAACGATGAACCCGTTCCAGCACGGCGAGGTGTTCGTCACCGACGACGGGGCCGAGACCGATCTCGACATCGGCCACTACGAGCGGTTCCTCGACATCGAGCTCTCGCAGGCGGCCAACGTCACGACGGGGCAGATCTACTCGACCGTCATCGCCAAGGAGCGGCGCGGCGAGTACCTCGGCGACACGGTGCAGGTCATCCCGCACATCACCGACGAGATCAAGCGCCGCATGCGACTGCAGGCCTCGGAGTCGCCGAAGCCCGACGTGATCATCACGGAGATCGGCGGCACCGTCGGCGACATCGAGTCGCAGCCCTTCATCGAGTCGGCGCGTCAGGTGCGCCACGAGCTCGGCCGCAAGAACGTCTTCTTCGTGCACGTCTCACTCGTGCCGTTCATGGGCGCCTCCGGCGAGCAGAAGACCAAGCCGACGCAGCACTCGGTCGCCGCACTGCGGTCGATCGGCATCCAGCCCGATGCGCTCGTGCTGCGCAGCGACCGGCCCGTCACGGAGTCGAACAAGCGCAAGATCGCGCTCATGTGCGACGTCGACGAGGCCGCCGTGGTGAACGCGGTCGACGTGCCCTCGATCTACGACATCCCGACCATGCTGAACACGCAGGGCCTCGACGCCTACATCGTCGACGCGCTCGGGCTCGACGGCAAGGCCGCCGAGGTCGACTGGTCGGGCTGGGCCGAGCTGTTGAAGGTCGTGCACGACCCGAAGCACGAGGTCACGATCGGGCTCGTCGGCAAGTACATCGACCTTCCCGACGCGTACCTCTCGGTCACCGAGGCGCTTCGCGCGGGCGGCTTCGGCAACGACGCGAAGGTCCGCATCGAGTGGATCCCCTCCGACGAGTGCGAGACGCCCGAGGGCGCCCAGAAGCACCTCGCGCACCTCGACGGCATCTGCGTGCCCGGCGGCTTCGGCGTGCGCGGCATCGAGGGCAAGCTCGGGGCGCTCCGTTTCGCCCGCGAGAACGGCATCCCCGCCCTCGGCCTCTGCCTCGGCCTGCAGTGCATGGTCATCGAGTATGCGCGGAACGTCGCCGGCCTCCCCGGCGCTTCGTCGAGCGAGTTCGACCCCGACACCGAGTTCCCGGTCATCGCGACCATGGAGGAGCAGGTCGAGATCATCTCGGGCGGCGACCTGGGCGGCACGATGCGCCTCGGCCTCTACCCGGCGGCCCTCGCCGAGGGCTCGATCGTCGCGGAGCTCTACGGCTCGACCGAGGTCTCCGAGCGGCACCGGCACCGCTACGAGGTGAACAACGCCTACCGCGACCGGATCGCCGAGGCGGGGCTGTCGTTCTCGGGGCTCTCGCCCGACCGCAACCTCGTCGAGTACGTCGAGCTGCCGCGCGAGGTGCACCCGTTCTACGTCGCCACGCAGGCTCACCCGGAGCTGCGCAGCCGGCCGAACTCGCCGCACCCGCTGTTCCGCGGCCTCGTGGCTGCCGCGCTCGAGCGCCAGGCGGCGTCGAAGCTGTTCGACGACGACGTGGACAATGGCTGAGCCCTTCGGCGAGCCGACGGTCGGCGGCACCCCCGTCGGTCCGTCGCTCGCCGACGAGCGCACCGAGCCGCTGATCCGCAGCTCGGAGCTTGCCTTCGAGGGGCGCGTGTGGGACATCCGCCGCGAGACCTTCGAGTTCGCCGGCGCCCCGGTGACCCGTGACTTCATGGACCACCCGGGCGCCGTCGGCGTGCTCGCGCTCGATCGCGACGATCGGGCGATGCTCATCCGGCAGTACCGGCATCCGGTCCGCCTGAACGACTGGGAGATCCCCGCGGGCCTGCTCGACGTCGTCGGCGAGGACCCGCTCCTCGCGGCGCAGCGGGAGCTCGCCGAAGAGGCCGACCTCGAGGCTGCCGAGTGGGCGGTGCTGGCCGACATCCACACCTCGCCCGGCGGCAGTGACGAGGCCATCCGCATCTACCTCGCGCGAGAGCTGCGCGGCACTCCTTCGCGCTACGAGCGCACCGAGGAGGAGGCGGAGCTCGTGACCGCCTGGGTCCCGCTCGACGACTGCATCGACGCGGTGCTCGACCGTCGGGTGTCGAACGCCCCGCTCACGGTCGCCGTGCTCGCCGCGGCGGCCTCGCGGGCGCGCGGCTGGGCCAGCCTCGCCCCGGCGGATGCCCCGTGGGACTCGAAGCCCGGGCGCGAGGCAGCCGGGGCGTGAGCTCCCGCGAGATCGACGGCTACCTGCGACACCTCGCGGTGGAGCGGGGGCTCGCGCGGAACACCGTCGCCTCGTACCGGCGCGACCTGCAGATCTACGGCGGATGGCTCGAGCAGGCCGGCCACGGCGGCCCCGAGTACGTCGGCGCCGCCGAGCTCGCCGCCTTCCAGCGGTACCTCAGCGCCGAGCGGCAGCCGGCCCTCGCGAGCTCCTCGGTCGCCCGGGTGCTGTCCACGGTGCGCGGCCTGCATCGCTTCCTCGCCGAGGAGGGCCTGACCGAGACCGACGCGGCGCGCGAGCTGAAGCCGCCCAAGCTCCCGGCGCGCTTGCCGAAGGCGATCCCGATCGACGCGGTGGAGCGGCTGCTCGCGGCGACCGACGGCGACGAGCCGCTGCGGGTCCGTGACAAGGCGCTGCTCGAACTGCTCTACGCGACCGGCGCCCGCGTGTCCGAGGCGGTCGGGCTGAACGTCGACGATCTCGTCGACGCCGAGGTGGTGCGCCTGTTCGGCAAGGGCGGCAAGGAGCGCATCGTGCCCGTCGGCAGCTACGCCAGGGCCGCCATCGAGGCGTACCTCGTGCGGGTGCGGCCGCAGCTATCGAGCCGGGGCAGGGCGACGCCGGCGCTCTTCCTCGGCGCCCGCGGCGGGCGTCTCACCCGACAGGCGGCCTGGGTGGCGATCAGGGATGCCGCGGACCGCGCCGAGCTCGGCCTGGAGGTATCGCCGCACACGCTGCGGCACTCCTTCGCGACCCATCTGCTCTCCGGCGGAGCCGACGTGCGCGTCGTTCAGGAGCTGCTCGGCCACTCTTCGGTGGCGACGACGCAGATCTACACCCTCGTCACGGCCGATACACTCCGGGAGATGTACACGACCGCCCACCCGCGCGCTCGCTAGAATCGACCAAGCATCGCTCGACCCGACGGGCGCCCGCTGAGGAGGAGAGACCACGTGACCGACCAGAAGCGCGACCCCGCGAGCACCACGGCGCCGCAGGAGTCGAAGCTCGGTCCGACCGGTCGACCGTTGCGCGAGTTCCCCACGCCGCCGGCGCTGCGCGAGCACGGCCCGGCCCGGATCATCGCCCTCTGCAACCAGAAGGGCGGCGTCGGCAAGACGACGACGACGATCAACCTCGGCGCGACGCTCGCCGAGTACGGCCGCCGGGTGCTCGCGATCGACTTCGACCCCCAGGGTGCGCTGTCGGCCGGGCTCGGCGTGCAGACCCACGACGTGCCGACGATCTACGACCTGCTGCTGTCGCGCGGCACCGAGCCGGCCGACGCGATCCAGCAGACCTCGGTGCGGAACTTCGACGTCATCCCCGCGAACATCGACCTCTCGGCCGCCGAGGTGCACCTCGTCACCGAGGTCGCGCGCGAGCAGATCCTCGCCGGGGTGCTGCGCAAGGTCTCGGCCGACTACGACGTCATCCTCATCGACTGCCAGCCCTCGCTCGGTCTGCTGACGGTGAACGCGCTGACCGCGAGCCACGGCGTCGTTATCCCGCTCGAGTGCGAGTACTTCGCGCTGCGCGGCGTCGCGCTGCTCATCGAGACGATCGACAAGGTGCGCGACCGGCTGAACCCCGCCATCACGCTCGACGGCATCCTCGCGACGATGTACGACGCCCGCACCCTGCACTCCCGCGAAGTCCTCGAGCGCGTCGTCGACGCCTTCGGCGACCGGGTGCTCGAGACGGTCATCACGCGCACGGTGAAGTTCCCCGACGCCACCGTCGCGGCGACGCCGATCACCGAGTTCGCGCCCGAGCACCAGGCGTCGAAGGCCTACCGGCAGCTCGCCCGCGAGCTGGTGTTCCGTGGCGCGGTCGCCTGAGGCGGCCGCCCCGGCCGATGCGCAGCCCCCGGCGGAGGCCGCGGCAGAGGGCGACCCGGGATTCCGGGTCGCGCTGACGAACTTCGAGGGGCCGTTCGACCTGCTCCTCTCGCTCATCACGAAGCACGAGCTCGACATCACCGAGGTCTCGCTGTCGAAGGTGACCGACGAGTTCATCTCCTACCTGCGCGGGCTCGACTCCGAGGAGGAGCTCGACCGGGCGAGCGAGTTCCTCGTCGTCGCGGCGACGCTGCTCGACCTGAAGATCGCGGGGCTGCTGCCGCAGGGGGAGCTCGTGGACGCCGAGGACGTGGCGCTCCTCGAGGCCCGCGACCTGCTCTTCGCCCGGCTGCTGCAGTACCGGGCGTTCAAGGAGGCCGCGCGCTGGTTCCAGGCCGGGCTCGAGCGCGAGGGCACGCGGCACGCGCGCACGGTGCGGCTCGAGGAGCGGTTCCGCCAGCCCGCCCCGGAGCTGCGCTGGACCCTGTCGGCCGAGGACTTCGCCGCGCTCGCGGTGCTCGCGCTCACGCCGCGCGAGATCCCCGTGGTCGGGCTCGACCACCTGCATGCGCCCGCCGTCTCCATCCGGGAGCAGGCGGCGCACGTCGTGGCCGTGCTGCGGCGCGGCGAGCCCGTCACCTTCCGCCAGCTGATCGCCGGCGTCGACCGGCAGGGCGTCGTGGTCGCGCGCTTCATCGCCGTGCTCGAGCTCTACCGGCACGCGGCGATCGGCTTCGAACAACTGGAGCCGCTCGGCGAGCTGACGCTGCGCTGGGCGACCGACACGTGGAGCGACGACAAGCTCGAGAGCCTGGGAGCCGACTATGACGACTGAGACCGAGCAGAGCGAGCCGGGTGTGCAGGACGCGGAGGACCAGGAGGCCACGACGACGGATGCCCCGATCGAGGCACCCGCGCCCGAGGCATCCGGGGCCGGCGACGCGCCGGAGCTCTCCGTCGCGACGCCCCTCGACGTGCCGGGCCAGCACCGGCTCGACCTCGACCGCGCCATCGAGGCGATCCTCTTCATCTCGGACGAGCCGCTCGGGGTCGTCCAGCTGGCGGCCACGGTCGCGCGCCCCGTCGCCGAGGTGCGCGCCTCGATCGCCCGCCTCGTCGCCGACTACGACGGCACCGGCACGTCGGGGGAGCCGCGCACCGACGTCGCCGAGGCGCCCGCGCTCGTCGGCGGCGGCCGGCGCGCCTTCGAACTGCGCGAGGTCGGCGGCGGCTGGCGCTTCTACGTACGCCAGGAGTACGACGCGCTCGTCGCCGGATTCGTGCTGACGCAGACGTCGACCAAGCTCTCCCAGGCGGCGCTCGAGACGCTCGCCGTGATCGCGTACAAGCAGCCGATCTCCCGTTCGCAGGTCGCCTCGATCCGCGCCGTCAACGTCGACTCGGTCGTGCGCACCCTGCTCGGGCGCGGCCTCGTCACCGAGGTCGACACCGACCCCGAGACGGGCGCGATCCTCTACGGCACGACCGAGCAGCTCCTCGTCCACCTCGGCATCAACTCGCTCGACGAACTGCCGCACATCTCGCCGCTCCTCGACGACGGCCAGGAAGGATTCGATCTCGATGGCTGAGCCCGCCACCCCCACGGAGCCCCCGGCCGGCGGTCCGCAGCGCCTGCAGAAGGTGCTGTCCGCCGCCGGCGTCGCCTCGCGCCGGGTCATCGAGGACTACCTCGTGCAGGGGCGCATCGAGGTGAACGGGAAGGTCGTGACCGAGCTCGGCACCCGGGTCGACCCCGCGGTGGACCACGTATCCGTCGACGGCGTCGCCGTGCAGCTCGACACCGCGAAGCGCTACTACGTGCTGAACAAGCCGACGGGCGTCGTGTCCTCGATGAAGGACGAACAGGGCCGCCCCGACCTCCGTCGCTTCACCGACGAACTCGACGACCGCGTCTACAACGTCGGCCGCCTCGACGCCGAGACCAGCGGGCTGCTGCTGCTCACGAACGACGGCGAGCTCGCGCACGTGCTCGCCCACCCGTCGTTCGGCGTGGAGAAGACGTACATCGCGAAGGTGCGCGGGCGCGTGACCCCGCAGACCCTGCAGCGCCTGAAGCAGGGCGTCGAGCTCGACGACGGCCCCATCCGGGCAGACCGGGCGAAGCTCCTGCAGGCCCAGGGCGACGCGCGGCACAGCATCGTCGAGCTCACCCTGCACTCCGGCCGCAACCGCATCGTGCGCCGCATGCTGAAGGAGGTCGGGCACCCCGTCGTGGAGCTCGTGCGCCGCCAGTTCGGGCCGCTGCACCTTGGTACACTCAGGTCCGGTCAGCTCCGGGAGCTGACGAAGGCCGAGCGCGGCGCGCTGCTCACCATCGCCCGCCAGGCCGAGACGGCGCGCGGAACTGCCGGCGCGAAGGAGGACTGACGTGGTCGAGTCACGGCTGACCGGCCCCGTCCGGATCGTCGGCGCGGGCCTGCTCGGGACGAGCGTCGCCCTGGGGCTCCGCTCGCGCGGCATCGAGGTGATCCTCGACGACGCCTCGCCGACGCATGTGGCGATCGCGGCCGACCTCGGCGCCGGGCGCCCGGCCGCCGCGGGCGACGCCCCGCAGCTCGTCGTCGTCGCGGTGCCGCCGGACGTCACCGCCCGCGTCGTCGCGGCCGAGCTGGAGGCGTACCCCGACGCCATCGTCACCGACGTCGCGAGCGTGAAGGCCGGCATCCTGGCCGAGCTCGTCGAGCAGGGCGCCGACGTCTCCCGGTACATCGGCTCGCACCCGCTCGCCGGCCGCGAACGCGGCGGACCGCTGTCGGCCCGCGCCGACCTCTTCGTCGGCCGCCCGTGGGTCGTGGCCGCCCACGACGCGATCAGCTACCAGCGTGCCGGCGCGATCGACGACCTGATCCTCGACCTGGGCGCGACCCTCGTCGAGATGACCCCGGAGGAGCACGACCGCGGTGTCGCGCTCATCTCCCACGTGCCCCAGGTGGTGTCGAGCGTCATGGCGCGCCGGTTCATCGACGCGCCGAACGCCGCGCTCGGCCTGGCCGGCCAGGGCGTGCGCGACGTCACCCGCATCGCGGCGAGCGACCCCGACCTCTGGGTGCAGATCCTCGGCGCGAACGCCGAGCCGGTGCACGACATCCTCGTCGCCGTGCGCGACGACCTCGACCGCTTCATCGAGGCGCTCGAGGCTCCCCAGGCGCCCGGAGCGCGTCGCCGCGTCGCCGAGGAGCTCGCCGCGGGCAACACGGGCGTTTCCCGCCTGCCCGGCAAGCACGGCACCGACAAGCGCTTCACGACCGTCATCGTCATGGTCGACGACCGCGCGGGCGAGCTCGCCCGCCTGCTCGCCGAGATCGGCGAGATCGGTGTCAACCTCGAGGACCTGCGCCTCGAGCACTCGCCGGGCCGCCAGGTCGGCCTCGCCGAGGTGCAGGTCGTGCCCGAAGCCGCCGAGCGCCTGAGCGAGGAGCTCGCCGCGCGCGGCTGGCGCATCGCCGGCTGAGCGAGCAGGCAGTCCACACCCCCGATCGCACCCGAACCCTGGAGGCATCCCCGTGCAGCACCCCCTCGTCGTCGCCGTCGACGGTCCCGCCGGCAGCGGCAAATCGAGCGTCTCGAAGGCGGTCGCCCGCCGCCTCGGCTACGGCTTCCTCGACACCGGTGCGGCGTACCGCGCGCTCGCCTGGCACGTGGCCCAGTCGGACGTCGACCCGGAGGACACGGCCGCGGTCGTGGGCTCCCTCGACGCCTTCGACTACGGCATCGGCACCGACCCCGACGGCTACCGGGTCCACGTCGGCGAGCACGACGTCACCGAGGCGATCCGCGAGCCGCGCATCTCCGGCATCGTGAGCGCCGTGGCGCGCGTTCCCGAAGTGCGCGCGCACCTCATCGGCCTGTTCCGTGCGATCATCGCGGCGGAGGCCCGCCCCGGCATCGTCGTCGAGGGCCGCGACATCACGACGGTGGTCGCGCCCGACGCGAAGGTGCGGATCCTCCTCACCGCGAGCGAGGAGGTGCGGATGTCGCGCCGGGCCGCCGAGCTCGCCGGACACGACGCCGCGGCGACGGGCGCGCAGCTCCGGGCCCGCGACCAGGCCGACTCGAAGGTCGTCGACTTCCTGAACGCCGCCGACGGCGTCACCCTCGTCGACTCGACCGAGCTCGACTTCGGCCAGACGATCGACGCCGTCATCTCGGTGATCCGCGCGGCCGACGAACGCTAGAGGATCCGCTCGAACAGCCCGAGCTCCGAGGCGGCCGCGCGGGCGAGGATGAAGCCGACGATCCCGAGGATCCACGCCGTGTTCTCGCTCGCCGTGCGCTCCAGCCACGCGGCGAGCCGCTCCAGCGGCGCCTTCACGAGGGGCGCCGCGACGATCCGCAGCACGAGCAGTACGAGCGCGGGCGCGATCATCAGCAGGCAGTAGCCGGCCAGCGCGCCGAATCGGAGCGGCATGCTGAGCTCGGCCTCGGCGAGCATGCCCATCGCCACGAGGTACGGCAGCATCGTCGCGACCTCGATGAGCCCGGCGCCGAGGGCCACCGCCATGACGGTGACGGGCGAGGTGCCGTCGGCGAGCAGGCGGTCGCGCCAGCGCGCGATCCGGCCGCCCGAGCCCGGTTCGGCCGGCGCATCCGCCGCGCTCGAGGCATCCGCACTCCCCGCGGTCGCGGCGGCCGCTCCCGGCAGCGCCGCGCCGCTCGTGGCGCTCGCCACGCGCTCGGCCGCTGCGGCCTCCCGCTTCTTCTTCGCCTGCTCGTTCGTCGGCATCGCGAAGGCGGCGACGAGGAGCCCGGCGCCGAGGAGGAGCCGGATCCACAGTCCCGTCGTCGAGCTCAGGAAGCCCTGCGCCACATCGACGAGGTTCACGAGGCCCAGCGTGAACAGGATTCCCACGGCGAGGTAGAACACCGCGATCGTCACGAGATAGAGCAGCACCCGACTGCCGCGCAGCCGCGGGGCGAGCAGCAGGAACACCGGGATGAGCAGCGTGCCGATGCTGAGGCCGTCGACGAGGGCGAGCACGGCGAGGGTGATGCTGAGCGGCGCGTCGGTCAGGAGGTCCATGCGACCAGGCTCGCGCGATCGGCGTGAGCGCGGATCGGGCGGAGGGCGGAGTCGGGCCGAGCGGCGCCTCGTCCTTTCGGAGGAGGAGCGCCCGCTCCCGGCATGCTTCGATGGAGGCATGCAGAAGAACGACGGCGGGACGGTGCTGCGCTGGGTGCGCGAGCACCGACCGCTCGTCGACGCCGTCGGCATCGCCGCGATCAGCGCGCTCGCGGCCGCCATGGGGCTGAACCAGGTCTGGGACGCGCTCAGCGTGCTGCCGGAGCCGGTCTCACCGTGGTGGGGCTTCGTCGTCTCGATCCCCGCCTTCATCGCGGTGGCGCTCAAGCAGCGGATGCCGCGCACGGGACTCGCCGTCGCCGCCACGATCAGCGTGATCTCCCTGTTCACGGTCGGCGGCATCGGTGGCCTGATCGCCCTGCTCGATCTGCTCTGGCTCGTCACGGTGCGCGCGACGCCGGCGGCCAGACGGCGCATCCTGATCGGCTGCGGGGTCGTGATCGCGGCGTTCACCGTGCTCACGCTCGTCGTGACCGGCGAGGTGCGCATGGCCGTGCTCGTGGGGCTGCAGCTCGGCGCGCTGCTCGGCACCGACTACTGGTGGGCGACGGCGGTGGCGCAGGCGAACGAGCTCGCCGAGCTGCACCGGCGAGAGGCCGCCGAGCTCGTGCGGCACGCCGAGCGCGACCGCGACACCGCGCTGCAGCACGAGCGCGACGCGATGGCCCGCGAGCTGCACGACCTCGTCGCCGGGCACGTCTCGGCGATGGCGATCCGCGCGGAGGCGGCGCTGTCGGTCCCGCCCGACCGCGGGGGAGACCGGGCGGCGCTCCGAGCCGTGCGCGACTCGAGCCTCGAGGCGCACGAGGCGCTCCGCTCCATGATCACCGTGCTCCGAGCCGGTGGGGGCGAGCTCGTCGTGCCGCCGCGGCTCGACCGGGTGGCCGACTACGTCGACGCGGCGCGGCGCGCAGGACTCGAGGTCCACTTCGACGGCCCCGCCGCGACCGAGCTTCCCGCCCCCGTCGAGCAGCTCGCCGCGCGGGTCGTGCAGGAGGGGCTCGCGAACTGCGTGCGGCACGCCGCCGGGGGCCGCGTCGCGGTCTCGATCGAGACAGGTGCAGGCGGGCTGCTCGTGCGGGTCGACTCTCGCGACGGCCGCCCGCTCGAGCGACCGAGCCTGCCGGGCAACGGCTCCGGCCTCGCCATGCTCGCCGAGCGGGTTCGGGCGCTCGGCGGGCGCTTCGACGCCGGACCGGTGGGCGCCGGCTGGTCGGTGCGCGCCGCCCTCCCGCTGGAGCCGGCGGCATGAGCGCGCCACGGGTGCTCCTCGTCGACGACCACGGCGCGATCCGCGAGGCGCTGCGGATCATGCTCGAGTCGCACGGCCTCGTCGTCGTGGGCGAGGCCGCCGACGGCGAGACCGCGGTGCGGAACGCCGCGGCGCTGCGCCCCGACGTCGTGCTCATGGACCTCCGGATGCCCGGCATGGGCGGCGTCGCCGCCACCCGGGAGATCCAGGCGCGGGGGCTCGCCGATGTGCTCGTGCTCACGAGCTTCGACGAAGACGAACTCGTCTTCGGGGCGATCCGCGCCGGCGCGGCCGGCTTCCTGCTGAAGACGGCGGATGCCGCAACCCTCGTCGACGCGGTGCACCGGGTCGCGGCAGGGGAGGGCCTGCTCGATCCGCGGGTCACCCGGCGGGCGCTCGCAGCGCTCGCCGGAGCCGGGGCGGAGGACCGGCCGGCGGACGGTGGTGCGGAGAGCGGCGCGGATGCGGCGGCCAGGGGCATCCCCGACGCCGTCGGCCTGACCGGCCGCGAGCGGGACGTGCTCGACGGCATGGCCCTCGGCCGTTCGAACGCCGAGCTCGCCGAGTCGCTCGGCATCTCGGTGCCCACCGTGAAGACCCACGTCTCGAACGTGCTCGCGAAGCTCGGCGCCCGCAGCCGGAGCCACGCCGTCGCCATCGCGCGCGGGCTCGACGCCGGCCGCTGAGGCCGTCCGATTCGCCCGATGGACCCCTTCGGGGGCGGCGTTCTGACGGGGCATCCGGCCTTCCCAGCTCGGGTACGGCAGACTAGAGGGCGCGCGATCGCGCCCACGACGTTTCCAGGAGACCCCATGAGCGACCACGACGACGAGTTCGAGGCCCACGACGACGACCTCGCCGAGCGCCTCGCCGACGTCGACGACGACCTTGCCGAGCAGCGGGCCGCGGCCCTCCGCAGCGGCCTCGACGAGTACGAACTCGATGACGAGGACCTCGACCTGCTCGAGCTGTCCGAGGAGGGCGAGGAGGGCATCCAGTACCTCCCGGCCCTGCCGGTCATCGCGATCGTCGGCCGTCCGAACGTCGGCAAGTCGGCGCTCGTGAACCGCATCCTCGGCCGCCGCGAGGCCGTCGTCGAGGACACCCCCGGCGTCACCCGCGACCGCGTCTCGTACAAGGGCGAGTGGCTCGACCGCCGCTTCACCCTCGTCGACACCGGCGGCTGGGAGCCCGACGCCAAGGGCATCGACGCCTCCGTCGCCGCGCAGGCCGAGGTCGCGATCGACCTCAGCGACGTGGTGCTCTTCGTCGTCGACGCGACCGTCGGCGCCACCTCGACCGACGAGCACGTCGTGCGCCTGCTGCGCAAGACGAAGAAGCCCGTCTTCCTCGTCGCGAACAAGGTCGACGACGCCCGCCAGGAGCCCGAGGCCGCCGCGCTGTGGAACCTGGGCCTCGGCGAGCCGCACCCCGTCTCCGCGCTGCACGGGCGCGGCGTCGCCGACCTGCTCGAGTCGGTCTTCAAGGTGCTGCCCGAGGTCTCGGCCGTCGCGAAGCAGGAGATCGGCGGACCCCGCCGCGTCGCCATCGTCGGCCGCCCGAACGTCGGCAAGTCGAGCCTGCTGAACAAGACCGCCCGCGAGGAGCGCGTCGTCGTCAACGAGCTCGCCGGCACCACGCGCGATCCGGTCGACGAGCAGATCGAGCTCGCCGGCAAGGTGTGGCGCTTCGTCGACACCGCGGGCATCCGCCGTCGCGTGCATCTGCAGCAGGGCGCCGACTTCTACGCCTCCCTGCGCACCCAGGCCGCGCTCGAGAAGGCCGAAGTCGCGATCGTCGTGCTCGACGTCTCGCAGCCGATCTCCGAGCAGGACGTGCGCATCATCGACCTCGTGCTCGAGTCGGGCCGCGCGCTCGTGCTCGCCTACAACAAGTGGGACCTGCTCGACGACGACCGCCGCCGCTACCTCGAGCGCGAGATCGAGCAGGACCTGCACCACGTCGCCTGGGCGCCGCGAGTGAACATCTCGGCGCGCACCGGCCGGCACCTCGAGAAGCTCGTGCCGGCGCTCGAGACCGCGCTCGAGTCGTGGGACACCCGCATTCCGACGGGCAAGTTCAACGCCTTCCTCACGGAGCTCACGCAGGAGCATCCGCACCCCGTGCGCGGCGGTAAGCAGCCCCGCATCCTGTTCGGCACCCAGGTCTCGACCCGGCCGCCGACGTTCGTGCTGTTCACGACCGGGTTCCTCGACCCGGGCTACCGCCGGCTCATCCAGCGGCGCCTGCGCGAGATCTACGGCTTCGAGGGCAGCCCGATCGTCGTGAACATGCGGGTGCGGGAGAAGCGCCAGCGGCGCTGAGCCGCAGCGCTGTTCCCGGTCGCTGACGCGTCGTCGCTGAGTCCGCACGCCCATGGAACTCGTGGTCCGGGTGAAGCCCGGCAGTCGCAAGGGTCCGCTCGTGGAGCCGTCGCCGGATGATCCGGCGGCGGCGCTCACCGTGTTCGTGCGCGAGCGGGCCGTGGACGGTGCGGCGAACGCCGGCGTGATCCAGGCGCTCGCCGCGCACTTCGGGGTGCCGCGCCGCGACGTCGTGATCGTGCGTGGCGAGACGTCGCGCATCAAGGGGGTGCGGATCGAAGGGCGCTGACGCCGGCGCGCCCGCTGACGTCATGCGCCCTCTGACGTCATGCGCCCCTCGCTCGTCAGAACTCGAGCTGCATGACCGCGCGGCTCGGCGAGGGGCGACCCACCTCGCTGAAGCCGGCCCCCGCGAACATCGACACCGTGCCGTGGAAGAGCTCGGCCGCCGACACCGTGGCCTTCGCGCTCGGGTCGACGGCGTAGGCCTCCAGGACCCGGGCGCCATGCTCGCGTGCGTAGGCGACGGCCGCCGCGGCGAGGGCGGCACCCACGCCGCGGCGCCGGTACGCGCGGGGCACCACGAAGCAGCTGACCGCCCAGACGCGCTCGTCGTCGAGCTCAGGCTGGGCCGTGCCGGTGCGCACGATCGTGCTGCGGGCGACCCGCGAGAGGGCCGGGCGTGGCTCCACGGCGCACCAGCCGACCGGCGTCTCGCCGTCGTAGGCGAGCAGCCCGGGCCCCGGCTCGTCGGCCGCGAGCTGCGCCTCGAGTCGGTCGTGGAGCGTCTCTGCGCCGACCTCGCGCCAGTCGCGGCCGGGGATCTTGTACCACTGGCACCAGCAGGTGGCCGGGTCGCCCTTGGTGCCGAACACCGCCTCGACGTCGGCGAAGGGCGTCTCGTCGGCGGGGATGACGGTGAGGCTCGGATGCGTCGTCGGAATCACGGTGGCCATGCCGTCACGCTAACGGGTGGGGCCGACAGCGTCAGCGGTGGGCCCGCGGGGGCCCTCTCAGGATGCCTCGGCCGGGTGTGCACGAAGGGGCCTCCGGAACCCGCTATGATGGTCAAGTTGCCTCGGCGGAATCGCCGGAGCATCGGGCTGTGGCGCAGCTTGGTAGCGCACTTGACTGGGGGTCAAGGGGTCGCAGGTTCAAATCCTGTCAGCCCGACCAATGTAGCCCCGGAATCTCGCACGAGTTTCCGGGGCTATTCTCTTGCCCGGAATCACCCTGAGCGCCGGAGCCTCGGACGAGGCAAGGTCGCTCCTGTGTACGCGCCCCATCGCGCGCCGTCCACCCCTGGCCGGCTGCACCCTCCGCGCGTAGGGTGGCGCCCACTATGCCGGGTGTACCACTCACATCGGAGGGCGACATGTGCACAGGGGTCAGCTACACCACTCGCGACCATTACTTCGGGCGGAATCTGGATCTGGAGTTCTCGTACCACGAGACGGTCACCGTGACGCCGCGGAACTTCTCGTTCGAATTCCGCAGAACGGAGCCCCTGCGCACGCACCACGCGATCATCGGGATGGCGACGATCGCGGACGGCTACCCCCTGTACTACGACGCGACGAACGAGCGGGGCCTCAGCATGGCGGGGCTCAACTTCCCGCAGAACGCCCGCTACGCGCCGGAGGCGCACGACAAAACGAACGTCACGCCGTTCGAGTTCATCCCGTGGGTCCTCGGGCAGTTCGAGACCGTCGAAGAGGTCAAGGCCGCCCTGGCGACGATCAGCCTCGTCGACATCTCGTTCAGCGAGGCGTTTCCGCTCTCACCGCTGCACTGGATCATCGCCGATCGATCGGCGTCGATCACCGTCGAGAGCGTCGCCGAGGGGCTGAAGGTCTATGCCAACCCCATCGGGGTGCTCACGAACAACCCCACGTTCGACATCCAGTCGTTCAACCTGAACAACTACCTGCACCTCTCGAAGCTGCCGCCCGAGCCGCACTTCTCCGACGAACTGCACTTCGACGTCTACAGCCGCGGCATGGGCGCTCTCGGCCTGCCCGGGGATCTCTCGTCGTCATCTCGTTTCGTCAAGGCCGCGTTCACCAAGCTGAACTCGGTGGCGGGGGAGTCCGAGTCGGAGTCGATCAGTCAGTTCTTCCACATCCTCGGTTCCGTCGCGCAGCAACGAGGGTGCGTCGAGGTCGCGCCGGGCAAGTTCGAGATCACCATCTACTCCTCGTGCTGCAACACCGACAAGGGGATCTACTACTACACCACCTACGAGAACAGTCAGATCACCGCGGTGGACCTGCACAAGGAGGACCTCGACGGGCGCACGCTGGTCGACTACCCGTTGATCACGGGGCAGCAGATCCACCTGCAGAACTGAGTGCGCAGACGGGAACGACCCCTGCCTCGGCCGCGAGGGCGAGGCAAGGGCCGTTCCCCATCAGCGCGTCAGCAGACGGTCTGCGTGGCCAGGCGCCCTTCGACGCGGCCGCTGCGGATGTCCGTGATGCTGGCGGAGACGTACACGCAGGCGCTGCCCGGCGCTTCGATCATCGTCGACCAGTCGGTGCGTACTCGGTTGATGACGATGCCGGAGCCCTGCCGGTAGGCGCCGGAGGCGCCGTAGTTCGTGATGATCTCGCCCCGCACCTCGTTGCCCGCGACGTTGCTCGTCACCCGAATCCAGTTGGTGCCGCACTTGGGTGAGTAGCGCAGCTCGGCGGTGCCCTGGTACTGGCCGTACTTCGAGTTGTAGAGCCCCCAGGACTTGACCGTGTACGAGCCTGCACTGCAGCCGCTGCTCTGCGGGTCCTTGCCCCGGTAGGCCGGGTTGGCCTGTGCGGGCATCGCGGAGCCGAGCGCGAGGGCTGCGGCGATGAGCGTGCTGGCGAACGCGGCGCCGAAGCGGCGACGTCGGGTGGTGATCATGGGTCTCGTGGTTCCTTCTCTGCAAAAGCGATTCCCGCTCCGATGACCTTGCAGCTGACGGCTGGGCGACCAAGGGCGGCGGCCTGACTCTATCAGTAGCGCGCGGGCGAGATGGGGTTTGGTTCGTTTGCGCTACGCGTGGAATACCAATCGAGACCGTGCGGCTCGTCCGCCGGCGCGGTGGCGTCGGGGCCGCCGTGCGCTCCGGCGACCCCGTCCGATGCTCGAGACTCGGTCTCAGGCGCTCTGCGAGCGGTAGTGCGGCGCGAGCGAGATCGCGTGCCACGTGAACGGGCGGTCGACGCGGACGAACCCGAGCGGGCAGTGCCGCACCCCGGCGGGGATGTAGATCGAGCCGGACGTCGAGGTGTGCCGGCGTTCGCCCTCGATCTCGATGTAGATCTCTGCACCGAGATCGTGGGGGTTCGCCGGGTCGTTGCCGGTCCAGGTCAGGATCTCGTCGTAGTCGTGGGTGTGCTCGTCGGCCCAGTGGGTCTCCTCGTCGATCTCGGTGATCCAGGCGAAGGTCATGTGCAGTCGGCTCTCGGGGTACGTCTGCGTGCTCGCCAGCTCGCCGACGCTGACGATGTTGCGGGGCCGCTCCCGCCCGCCCGACTCGTCCTCGTTCGCCTCACTCGTCCAGCGGAAGTTGTACATCGGGATGTCGCGGTTCAACAGCTCGTCGATCAGTGCCATTCGGATCTCCTTGTCGTGGATGGTGCGCCCGGGTGGGCGCGGGGAGGAGGGCTGCGCGGCCCTCAGCCCGCCGAAGCGGCGGGGAGTTCGAGGGTGTCCCTCAGCAGGGACTGGGTGTAGGGGTGCACGGGCCGATCGAGCACGGCGCCGACCTCGCCGCGCTCGACGACGTGCCCGTCGCTCAGCACGAGCACGTCATCGGCGATGCTGCGCACGACCGCGAGGTCGTGGGTGACGAACACCATCGCCAGTCCGTCGTCGAGCAGCGCGCGGAGCAGCTCGATGACGGAGGCCTGCACGGAGACGTCGAGCGCACTCGTCACCTCGTCGCAGAGCAGCACGGCGGGGTCGGCGAGCAGTGCGCGGGCGATCGCGACGCGCTGCCGTTGGCCGCCGGACAGATCGGCGGGGTACGCGTCGAGCACCCGCTCGGGGAGCTCGACCCGCTCGAGGGACTCGCGCAGGCGCTGCCGCAGCACGCGCCGGCCGGCCCCGCCGGGAGCGGCGACCGACAGGCTCTGCCGGACGCTGCGCCTGGGGTTCAGCGAGCCGTACGGGTTCTGGAACACGTACTGCAACTGCCGCCGGGCGAGGGCGTCGCGATGCCGTGCGCTCAGTGCGAGCTGGCGCCCGCGGAGCTCGATCGTGCCGCTGACATCGTCGTGCAGCCCGATCAGGCATTTGGAGAGCGTCGTCTTGCCGCTGCCGGACTCGCCGACGACCGCGAGGCAGCGGCCAGGATCCAGTTGCAGCGAGACCCCGTGCAGCACCTCGCGCGCCCCGTAGGAGGCCACGAGGTTGCGCGCGTCCAGCGCGAGTGCCTGGCCGACCACCTCCGGCCGATCGGGCCGGTCGCGCAGCCGCACCGGGGGCTCGGCCTCGATCACCTCGTCGCGGATGCAGCGCACCAGATGCCCGGGCGCCGAAGCGCGGAGCGGGGGAGTCGCGTCCGCGCACGCCGGCGCGGCGAACGCGCAGCGCGCCCGGAACACGCAGCCGCCGCTCGAGTCCCCGGGCTGCGGCGCGCGCCCGGGGATCGGCCGCAGCTGCTGCCGGAGCCGTGGTGACGGGACGGCGTCGAGCAGCGCCCGCGCATAGGGGTGACGCGGCGCGGTGAGTACCGAGTGCGCGCTCGACCGCTCCACCGTCTGGCCGCCATACATGACGATGACCTGGTCGGCGACGTCGGCGACGACGGCGAGGTCGTGGCTGACGTAGATCGCCGCGATGCGGTGCGCTTCGCAGAGCTCCTTCACGAGCGAGAGCACCCGCGCCTGGGTCGAGACGTCGAGACCGGTGGTCGGTTCGTCGAGCACGATGACCGCCGGCCGCGCGATCACGGCCATCGCGATGGCGATGCGCTGCTGCTGCCCGCCGGAGAGCTGCTGGGGGCGCCGCGCGAGGAACGCGTCGTCGTCCGGCAGGCCGACCTCCCGCAGCACCTCCCGAGCCTGGTCGACGGCGGGGCGGCGCTCGCCGCGCAATCCCTCGAGGAGCTGGGTCCGGATGCTGAGCGTCGGGTTCAGGGCGGTGGCGGGGTCCTGCGGCACGTACGCGACGAGGCGCTGCCGGGCGGAGCGCAGCGACGCTCCGCCGAGCCGCAGCAGGTCTTCGCCGGCGATGATCACCGAGCCCGTTCCGATCCGGGCACCCCGGCGGGCGAAGCCGAGGAGGGCGAGGGCCATGGTGCTCTTGCCGGACCCGGACTCGCCCACGACGCCGAGCACCTCGCCGGCGTCGAGCTCGAAGTTCACGTCGTCGACGATCACGGCGCCGTCCGAGCTCCGCTCGACGGTCAGACCGGTGACGCTGAGAACGGGCATCACTTCCTCCCTTCGGTGCGCCCGAGGACTCGGGCGCTGCCTTCGGCGATCAGGTTCCCCGCGACCGTGTAGAGCACGATCATGAGCATCGGTGCGACGACGGCGAAGGGCTGGTTGGCGAGTCCGTCGCGGTTCTCGCTCACCATCAGGCCCCAGTCGGCCGCCGGCGGCTGGATGCCGTAGCCGAGGAAGCTCATGGAGGCGAGGATGCCGACCGACCACATGAGCCGGATGCCGAGCTCGACGAGGAGCGGCGAGGTGATGTTCGGCAGGATCTCGCGGGCGATGATGACGATGCCGGGCGTGCCGACGGCCTTCGCCCACGAGATGTACTCGCGCCCGATCACCGCCGAGGTGGTGCCGCGCATCACCCGGGCGACGCCGGGGAACAGCGCGAGCGCGACCAGGGCGACGAGGAGCCAGGTCTGCGGCCCGAACATGGCGACGCAGAGCAGCGTGAGCAGGATGCCCGGGAAGGCGAGCAGCACGTCGAGCGTCCGCGAGAGCAGCGCGTCAACGACGCCGCCGTAGTAGGCGGCGAGCATCCCGACGAAGGCCCCGAGCAGCACGGCGATGACCGTCGAGACCGGGGCCATCCACGCGAGGTGCACACCACCGGCGAGCACTCGGGAGAGCACGTCGCGGCCGAGCTTGTCCGTGCCGAGCGGGTGCGCGCCGCCGGGGTCCTCGTAGGGCAGCCCGACGGGCTCCGCCGGGTCGAAGGGCGCCAGGATGCCGCCGAGGGCGGCGAAAGCCGTGATGAACAGGAGCAGCCCGGCGCCCCAGCGCACCTGGCCCGAGGCGAGGAAGCGGCGCCACTCGGGCGGTCGTCGCCCGGTCGTGGGTTCCGGGGCCTCGGCGGTGGTGGTCTCAGCAGTCATGTGGGCCTCAACGGGTGCGGTGCAGGCGCGCGGTGAGCGCGTCCGCGACGAGGTTCAGGGTGAAGTAGGCGGTCGCGATGATGAGGACGATCGCTTGGATGACGGGGAGGTTGCGGGTGTTCACCGCCGAGACGAGCGCCCCGCCCAGCCCGTTGAACCCGAAGAGGTACTCGACGACGACGACGCCGCCGACCACGCTCGCCGCGACGAGCGTCGCCGCGGGCACCACCGGCGGGAGGGCGTTCGGCAGCGCATGCCGGAAGAGGATGCGCGCCTCGCTCAACCCCTTGAGCGTGGCGGTCTGCACGTACTCGCTGTCGAGCACGTCGATGAACGAGACGCGCACGAGCCGGCCGAGGTAGGCGATGCCGCTCAGCACCACCGCGATGACGGGGAGGGTGATCTCCGCCGGATAGGCGAGCGGCGACGCACCCGGCGGGATGAGCGCCACCGGGGGCAGCACCGGGAAGACGGTGGTGCCGAGGAGCGTGATGAGCACCATGCCGATGACGAACTCCGGCGTGGCGTTCACGACCATCGAGACGGCGAGGAAGGCCCGATCGAACAGGCTGTCCCGGAATCGCGCGGCGACCACCCCGATGACCACCGCGAGGGGGAGCATCACCACGAGGGAGACGCCGGCCAGGGCGACCGAGTTGCTGAGCCTCGGTGCGATGAGCTCCGCGACCGGGACGGCCTCGCGGTTGGCGAGTGAGACGCCGAAGTCGCCGTGGAGGACGCCGAGCAGCCACGACAGATACTGCTCCCAGAGCGGACGGTCGAGCCCCAGCTGGGCGCGCAGCGCCGCGAGCGACTCCGGTGTCGCGTCGGATCCCAGGATGACGGCGGCCACGTCGCCGGGCATCGCCTGCGTCACGACGAAGATCAGCAGCGACACGAGGAACAGCGTGAGCACGCCTTGGGCGACCGTGAGCAGGATCGTCCGTGCGGGGCCTCGCCGCCCCCGACCGAAGCGGGTGGGGGCGACGAGGATCGAGACCGTGGCGGGCATGGCGGGTGTCAGCCGAGCGCGACGTGGCGCAGCCGGTAGCCGGTCCGGCCGTACACGTTGTCTTCGAGGCCGGTGATGCCGGCACGGTAGGCGGTGACGTTCTGCGAGAGCGCCGGCATGAGGTTGCCGCCGTGCTCCGCCGCGATCCGCTGCATCTTCGCCGCGACGTCGCAGCGCTCCTCGGGCTGCACGATCGAGGCGTACTCGTCGGCGAGGGCGGTGTACTCGGGGTCGTCGAAGTGGGTCGCGTTGTTCGACTGGCCGGGCAGGTAGTAGTTGCGGGCCGCGGTCGAGTACGGCCCGCCGATCGCACCGATGTAGGCGGGCCACTCGCCCCACTTCGCGAGGAACGACGCCACGTCCATCTGGCGCACCTCGACCGTGACGCCCGCCTCGGCCGCCTGCTGCGCGAAGAGCTGGGCGCTCTCGGCCATGCCGGCGTCGGCGCCGTCGGTGACGAGCTCGAAGCTCAGCCCGCTCTGCCCGGCCTCGGCGAGCAGCGCCTTCGCCCGCTCGGGATCGGGCTCCGGCGCCGCGAAGTCCGGTGCGGGGCATCCCGGGACCGGCCCGAGGGCGTCCGTGCCGACCGTCGCGAAGCCGTTGAACGCGTTCGTGACGAACTGTTCGCGGTCGAGGATGAGTCGCATCGCCTCGTAGACGCGGTCGTCGTCGAAGGGCGGGAGGTCGCGCCGGAACGACAGCGTCGGCGCCGCGTTCGTGTCGCTGATCAGCAGTTCGAGGTCGTCCTCGCCCTCGAGGCTCTCGACCTCGGAGAACGGCACGTGGTCGGCGATGTCGATCTGGCCGCCGCGCAGGGCGTTGGTGACGGCCTGCTGGTCCTGGAAGAAGCGGATCGTGAGGTGCTCGTAGGCCGGCGCGTCGCCCCAGAAGTCGTCGAATCGGGTGAGGCTGGCCTGCTGGCCCGGCGTGAACTCGTCGAGCGTGAACGGTCCGGTGCCGACCGGCTCGCCGTCGGCGCCGTCGGCGCGCATGACGACGCGTTCGTTCGAGAACACGTCCGGCACGAGCGCTGTGGGACGGTTCAGGCCGAGCGTGACCGTGAGCTCGTCGACCTTGGTGATGCGCGCGGGGTCGATGAAGTCGAGCAGCCGGGCGCCCGAGGCGGAGGTCTCGGGGTCGAGGATCTCGCGGATGCTCGAGACGACGTCGTCGGCGTCGAACGCGGAGCCGTCGTGCGCGACGACGCCGGGCCGGACCGCGATCGTCCACTCGGTGAGGTCGGCGTTCGGCTCCATCGACTCGGCGAGGGCCATGACGACCGTGCCGTCGGCCTCGGCGTAGGTGAGGCCGTCGTACACGTGCTCTCGGAGGGCGAACTGCGAGGTCGACTGCGTGGGCGTGTACGGGGTGGCGGTGTCGTCTGCGCTGCCGATGATGCCGAGCCGCAGCTCGGACGTCGTCGGGGCCGGGGCGCCGCTGCTGCACGACGTCAGTGCGACGAGCACGGCCGCGGTCGCCGCGCCCGCCCCGATCGCGGGATGTGTGAACCTCATCGTTCTCCTCTCGAGTCTGGTATTCAACCGAGGTCGAACACCCAGTGCGTTCGAGGAGAGCCTGGCTCACGAGGTGGCCGCGCTCCGCGCCGCGCCAGCGTTTCGGCACGGGGTGGCAATGCCATGACCGCCCCTGACAAGAAAACGGCACGCAGAGCCAATCCCTCGGTCGGATGAGGCAATCTCGGGTCGCTTAGCATGAATGCCATTCGAAGCCGCGAACGGGAAACGGGAGGTGCGCCGCATGCCAGAGCTCGCAACGCCGGGGCTGCGGTCCGTGACCTACACGCTGCCGCAGTTGGCATCCCGTCTTGCGGAGCATCCCGCGCCGATGCGGATCTCGGCGCCCGAGCCGTCGGGATACGCGGCACGAATCCGGCATTGCGTGTGCGACGGCATCGAGTTCACTGAGATCGTCGCCGCGCCGCACGAGACCGCGCGGGAGTGGGCCGAGGTGGATCCCGACGCGGCGCCCCGGCTCGTCCTGGCGCTCGTGCTGGCCGGCTCCGGGTACGTGCGCCAGCGCTCGCGCACCGCGCAGCTGATGGTGGGCGATCTCGCGGTCTTCGAATCGCAGACCCCGTACCGCACCGGGTTCCACGAGGACTCGCGGGCGCTCGTGGTCTCGTTCCCGATGGATTCGCTCGAGTTCACCCGGGACGACATCACGAGCATCGCGGCCGTCACCGTCTCCGGGCGCAGCGGCGTGGGCGCCCTGGTCGTGCCGTTCCTCAGCCAGCTCGCGACGAATCTCGAGCTGCTCGGGGTCGGTCCGCGCGCGGCGATGAGCGTGCGCCATCTCGTCGGCACGCTGCTCGGGGCCCATCTCCTCCAACGGGCGCACGGCCGATCCCGGTCCGATCTGATGTTCCGGCAGGTCTGCAGCTGGATCGAGCGGCACCTCGACGATCCCGCGCTTACCCCCGACGGCATCGCGACCGAGTTCTACCTCTCGAAGCGGCGGCTGTATGCCATGTTCCAGAAACGCGGCGTCTCGGTCGCGGGCTGGATCCGCCAGCTCCGGCTCAGCAAATGCGCGCAGGACCTGCGCGATCCGACGCAGGCGCACCTCGCGGTGGCCGAGATCAGCCGCCGGTACGGCTTCGCCGACCCCGCGCACTTCTCCCGTTCGTTCAAGCTCCGCTACGGCGAGTCGCCTGCGCGGTACCGCGATCTCTCCCGCTCACGCGGATGAGTCGGTCCCGCGGCCGAGCGGCTGCAGCTGCTCGAGCAGTTCGACCGCGGCCGCCATGTAGCCGCTGATCCAGCGGTCGTGGATGCGCTTGATCGGCAGGGGAGCGAGGGCGAGGTGGCGTTCCCGCCCGATCTTGCGGCCGGTGACGAGCTCGGCCTCCTCGAGCACGCGCAGGTGCTGCAGCACGGTGGTGCGGTCGAGCTCGGGGAAGCGGGCGCAGAGGGCCCCGGTCGTCAGCGAGGACTCGCGCAGGGCGTCGAGCATCCGTCGTCGCACGGGTGCGGCGAGCGCCTTGAACACGGCGTCGTCGTCCGCTGCGGGGGTTCCGGCGTGCTGCGACATGTGATAAAACTACAACATGAATGAGGATGCCGCCCTGCAACGACTCGCCTTCACCGTGTCGGGACGGGTCGCGAGACCGTACGCCGAGGTCTACGAAGCCGTCGCCGATCCCGCGCAGCTCTCGCACTACTTCACGACCGGCGGCGCGCGCGGCCGGCTCGAGGCCGGTGCCGAGGTCAGCTGGGACTTCGCGGACTTCCCGGGCCGCTTCCCGGTTCGCGTGATCGAGGCAGAGCCGCCGCGACGCATCGTGATCGAGTGGGATGCCGCGCCGGGCACGGCCGACGACGACGCCGTCGCCACGCGCACCACCTTCGAGTTCGAGCCCATCGACGACGACACCCGCACGCTCGTGACGATCACCGAGTCGGCGTGGAAGCTCACCGAGGGCGGTGCGAAGCACGCCTTCGGCAACTGCGAGGGCTGGACCGGCATGCTCGCGGCCCTCAAGGCCTGGGTCGAGCACGGCATCAACCTCCGCGAGGGCTTCTACCGCTGACACGGCGAACGCCCCGCCGGATCGAGGATCCGCGGGGCGTCCGGCTCCGGGCTCAGGCCGTCTGGCCCGCGTGAGTGCCCTCGCCGATCTCCTCCACGACCTTCGCGTTGAAGGCGGGCAGGTCGTCGGGGGTCCGGCTCGACACCAGGCCCTGGTCGACGACGACCTCCTCGTCGACCCAGTTCGCCCCCGCGTTCTTGAGGTCGGTGGCGAGGCTCGGGTAGCTCGTGATCGTGCGCCCGTCGACGACGCCGGCCTCGATGAGGATCCAGGCGCCGTGGCAGATCACGCCGACCGGCTTGTGCTGCTCGAAGAAGGCGCGCGCGAATCCGATCGAGTCGCGGTCGAGCCGCAGGTGGTCGGCGTTCACCACGCCGCCGGGGAGCACGAGCGCATCGAAGTCGTCGGCGCTCGCCGTGCCGGCCTGCACGTCGACGCGCTGCACGTGCCCCTTCTTGCCGGTGATCTCCGAGGCGTCCGGGGCGACCATCGTCGCGGTGGCTCCGGCGCCCGTCACCGCCTCCCACGGGCTCGTGAGCTCACTGTCCTCGAATCCGTCGGTGGCGAGGAAGGCCACGCGCTGTCCGCTGAGCTGCGTCATCCGTCCGTCCTTTCGTCGATGGTCAGGGTCCCGCTGGGGGATGACTCCACTCTGCGGCAGGCGGCCGGACGCGACGAGGGGGTGGCCGATGCCGGCCGAGGATGCTACGCGCGCGCCGTGCGCCCGCAGCTCGACCGAAGACCGCTCACCCGAAGGCGACCCAGCCGATGCCGACCAGGAGGGCCGCCACGCCGAGCACGAGGCTCGGCGCGAACGGCTCGCGCCGGCGCACGTGCAGCGCGACCGCGACGACCATCATGACGGCGAGCGCGAAGGCGGCGACGGGGGTGAGCCACGGCGCGACGCCCGTCGCCGCCGGCAGGACCAGGCCGATCGCGCCGATCACCTCGACGATGCCGATCGTCTTCAGCTGCGGGGCGGTCACCTCCTCGACCCAGGCCATGCGCTCGTGCACGCGCTCGTACGGCGTCACGGCCTTCATCGAGCCGGCCATGACGAAGAGTGCGGCGAGCAGGCCGGTGATGACCCAGAGGGCGATGATCATGCGAGGAACTCCCTAATAGTTACTGATCGTGTGTAACGCACGATCAGGTACTGTAATGGATGCGGACCCGGCACTTCTCCGTGCGTCACGCACCTCTCGGTGCGTAACACCGTGAGCCTTCCGTCCGGGCCGATCGCAGAAGGGTGAACATGAGCGCTCCGACGGACTCCCGCACACTGCGCCTCCCGCCGCTGCCGGTGGACGGCGAGGGCGCCGCCTCGTGCAGCACCGACAACCCGGCCAGCAGGGTCATCCGCGAGATCCTCGCCCGCGTCGGCGACAAATGGAGCCTGCTCGTCATCGGGCTCCTGCACGACGGGCCGCTGCGCTTCACCGAGATCCAGCGCCGCGTCGACGGCATCTCGCACCGCATGCTCACCCAGACGCTGCGCAGTCTGCAGCGCGACGGACTCGTCTCACGCACGAGCTACGCCGAGATCCCGCCGCGGGTCGAGTACGCCGTCACGCCGCTCGGCCGTTCCCTTTCCGAACCCGCGATCGCGCTCGCCGCGTGGGCGGCGGAGCACCACCGGGCCATCCTCGACGCGCGAGCGGAGTTCGACGGCGACGAGGCCTGAGCCGCGCGCCGCTGCTGCTCAGTCGCTCCAGGCGCCGGAGATCGGCACCGGGCGTCCGAGCACCCGTTCGGCGGCGCGGTGGCCCGAGTACATCGCCGCCGGGACGGTGGCCGGGTCGTCCGTCCACGTCGCCTCGCCCGCGAGGTGCAGCACCCCGCCGATCGGGGTGGCGAGCAGCTCGTGGTCGGCGGTCGTCGACCCCAGCGTCATGTAGGCGTACGAGCCACGGGCGAAGGGGTCGTCCTGCCACGCCGTGCGGTGCAGTCGCGTGGGCTGCGGCACGCGCTCGCCGTAGAGCCGGCGCAGTTGCGCGAGCACATCCGCGACGAGCGCCTCGTCGCTCCAGGAGCGCGTCGCCTCGGCGGCGGGCCCCGCGGCGAAGGTGAGCAGGGTCGGCACGCCGTGCAGCGCGGTGAGGTCGTACCAGGAATGCCACCAGCGCCCCTCGGGGCCCTGCTGGCGGATGGCGTAGACGCCCTCGTCCCAGAACTTCGTCGGAAAGCTCAGGAACACCTTCTCGAACGCGTTCATCTCGAGCCGGCCAAGGGCGCCGGACACCGGCTCGGGCAGCGGTGGTGCGAAGCGGAGCCCGTCCGACTTCAGTACGCCGACGGGAACGGTCACGATGGCGGTGTCCGCCGCGAACCGCGTGGCGCCGCAGCGCACCTCCACGCCGCCTTCGCCCCACTCGACGTCGGTCACCACGTGCCCGAGGCGCACGTCGAGCCCCTCCGCCAAGCGGGCCGGCAGGACGTCGTAGCCGTCGGGGAAGACGACTTCGTCGCCGTCGATCGAGTCGTCGTCGAGCCCGTGCGCCGCGAGATCCTCGATCCACGCGCCGTACTGCTCCTCGCTCCGGTGCTCCAGGTATTCGCGCACCCGCTGGGCCCGCTCCGGCTCCCAGTCCTGCGCGGCGAGGGCTGACTCGGTGACGTCGCGGTACGAGGCCTCCGGTGCCGAGTCGGCGACCGCCAGGAGGAGCGCCGCGTCCACCGCGCGAACGTCGTCGGCGAACGCTCGGGCCTCGGCGTCGTCGAGGCGCCGCCCGTCCGGCCCGTAGTAGGCGATCGGGCGGCTGTCCGGCTGATAGCCGCCGACCGTGAACTCCACGGTGCGCATGCCGAAGGCTTCCGCGGCCTCGGCCACCGCGCTCCCCGTCACCCCGTGGATCCAGGAGGCCCCGAGATCGGTGCTCACACCGTCGCTCCGCTCGGTCCGCACGCGGCCGCCGACCCGCTCGCGAGCCTCGAGCACGAGCACCCGCCGCCCCGCCCGGGCGAGCAGCCTGGCCGCCGTCAGCCCGGACACCCCGGCCCCGATCACGATCGTGTCGACGTGCTCCATCGCTCCCACCCTTCGTCGCGCGCTGCGGTGCGCCTGGTCGTCGACGCTACCGGCATCCGCTCGTGCGTCACGAGTCCGTGACCGGAGCCCGGCCTAGACTGACGGGGTGTGGTTCCCCCGCCGGCCGTGCTCGCGATCGCGAGGGCCGATCGCTCGAGCCGCTGCGGTGGTCGGCGCTGGTGCGCTCGTACTGGTCGTGCTCGTCGGACTGCTCGCCATGCACGCGCTCACCGGCGGGCACGGCACTGCGGCGCTGTCCGCCGGAGACAGCGCTGTCGCGGCGGAACACGGCACCGGTGCCTCCGCGCCCGCGGCGGAACACGGCACCGGTGCCTCCGCGCCCGCGGCGGAGCCGAGCTCGCTCGCGCTCGTGAGCGCACCGGCCAGCGACCCTGCGCCGCACTGCCCGGCGTGCCCCGGCGGCGACTCCGCCGTGGGAGTCGCGGCGGCCTGCGTGCCGGCCCTGCTCCTGCTCACACTCCTGCTCGCTGCGCCGCCCAGATGGCCCGGCCTCGCCGCCGTCGTCGCGCCGAGCAGGGTCCCGGCGCGGGCCGCCGCGGTGGTGGTGCACCCGACCGTGCCCCTGCGGCTCCTCCTCTCGATCAGCCGGACCTGACCGGACTGCGGTCCCAGCTGTCGTCGCGCCGTGCTCCCGCACGACGGCGACCGTTCGCCGCGCTCCGCGCTCTCCGTACCCCGCACTCGTTCGAAGGAATCCCCATGCCGTCCACCGCCCGTCCCGATCTCCGTCCCGCCCGCCGCGCGCTGCTCGCGCTCGCCGCAGCGCTCGCTGGAGTGCTCGCGCTCGCCGCCTGCCTGCCGTCCACCGGCGTGCCCGCCCCGACGTCCGGCCCGAGCAGTGCCGCCGGGGCGTCGGCCGACCCCGGCGGACTGTTCGCCGACCACGGACTGGAGGGGCTGGGGCCCCGCCAGATCATCGACCGCCTCGACGCGCTGCCGGTCGACGAGCGTCCCACCGGATTGCTCGCCTCCGTGCGCCCGGACGTGCTCGTGCTCTCCGACGCCGACCGGGAGCTCGCGCTGCCGATGCCCGAGGAGTTCTACGTCTCGATCGCCCCGTACCGCTCGCAGACCCACGACTGCGTCTTCCACAGCCTCACCACCTGCCTCGGCGAGCTTCCCAACGAGGAGTTCCGCGTCGTCGCGGTCGACGCGGCGACGGGGGAGACGGTCCTCGACGACGTGCGCACGAGCTTCGACAACGGCTTCATCGGCCTCTGGCTGCCCCGGGGTGCGCAGATCGAGGTGCGGATCGAGGACGCCGCCGGCGGGGCGTCGACGGCGACGGTCGATACGTCCGCTCTCGATGCGGCGAGCTGCGTCACGACGATGCGGCTGGGGTGAATCGTCACGGAAGTGGCGCTCCTGCGTCTCTCTCGCGCAGGAAAGAGAGGTAGAAACACCCGAGGTGATTGAGCTGGGGGTGAATATGCATTAGAAACAGAGCGAACCCGGTCCAGAAGGCGATCGGGTCGCAGAGTCAGGAGATCAGTGCAGATGTCGAAGAAGACGCTCCTCATGGGGCTCACCGCGGTGGTTGCGGCGTTCGGGTTGACCTTCACGGGCACCACCGCGGCGCAGGCGATCCAGAGCTTCCAGATCATCAACGTCAAGAAGTCGACGAATCAGATCGGTTCGCAAGTGATCGGTTCGTGTCTGATCCGCTCGGCGGGTGGCACCTGCACCATCACGAGTGGCAAGAGCGCTTCGCGCGACATCCAGTTGAGCCTCGGGGTGACGCGCGGCGCAGTCGCGTCCGGGCTCAGCATCGGCGCCGGCGGCTCGATCTCGACCACGGTCGCCTGCTCATCGCCGGCCCTGCCGGCGAACACGAGCTGGAAGGCGCGCAAGATGGGGACGAAGTACAGCTACCAGGTCCGCAAGTCCGAGTCCGCGCACGGGGTCGTCACCACCAAGACGAGCGGCACCCTGACCGCGTTCAACCCCTACGCCACGCGGATCGCGTGCGGCACGCGCTGAGCGCGCGCCGCACCACCCCGAGGGTCGCAGCGGTCGTCGCGATCGCCGCGACCCTCGCGGTGGCGGGCTGCGCGCCTGAACCCGAGCTCACGCCGTCGGAGCTCCTGGGGGCGTCGCTCGACCGCTTGACCGGTGCCGTCGGCGACGAGGTGCAGCTGCTCATTCAGGATGCTTCGCCGCGCGTCGGCCTGTCCGCCTCGTACGCGTTCGACCGCGGTGAGGACGCGGCGTGGACGATCGTGGCGATCTGCTCGAGCGAGGCGAACGTGCTCGAGCCCGGTTCCGTCGAAGTGGCAGTGATCCCGAGCGCGGCGATGACCGCCGAGCTCGAGGTCGAAGTGGGCGACGGCGACTGGGTCGACGCGGCGGACTGCGAGGGGCGGCCGCACCACGGCTGAGCGGCCGAGCGCTCCCGTCGCATTCATGGCATTCCAAATGGCGACCTCCTGCGGGCAGGAACGCACACACGGCCTCCAGCGCATGCGCTTCGTGGTGATGGCGTGGCATCCCGGCTGTGTCAGCATGGGAGGGCGACCAATCGACCCCCGACTGGGGCGGAGCGTCGCTGAACAGAGCGGATGCGAGTTGGAACTCGAATCGAAAGTGGTCATCGTGAGCGGCGGCGCTCGGGGGCTGGGCGAGGTATACGCGCGAGGGATCGTCGCGGCCGGCGGCTCGGTCGTCATCGGCGACCTGCTCGAGGAGCAGGGGCAGGCCGTTGCGGACGAACTCGGTGAGCGTGCGCGCTTCGTGCGCCTCGACGTGACGCAGCCCGAGTCCTGGGCCGAGGCCGTCGCCGTCGCCGAGGGGGAGTACGGTGCGCTGCACGGTCTCGTGAACAACGCCGGGATCAGTGCGCCCGGGGTCCCGGTCGTCGACGAGACCCTCGACTCGTTCCGCCGAGTCATCGAGACGAACCTCGTCGGCGTGCAGCTCGGCATGCAGCACGTGGTCCCGGCGATGCGTCGCGCCGGCGGCGGATCGATCGTGAACATCTCCTCCATCGCCGGGATGGTCGGCATGGCGGCCTCGGGCTCCTACGGAGCGGCGAAGTGGGCGGTGCGGGGGCTCTCCAAGGTCGCAGCGGTGGAGCTCGCGGCTGAGCGGATCCGGGTCAACTCGGTGCACCCCGGCGTCATCTTCACGCCGATGACCGCGCCGACCGGGGTCACGCTGGGCGAGGGTGGCTATCCGCCCGCGGCCATGGGGCGAGTCGGCGAACCGGAGGAGCTGGTGGGGGCCGTGGTCTATCTCCTGAGCGACCGCACCAGCTACACGACCGGAGCGGAGCTCGTCGTCGACGGCGGCCACACCGCGGGGCCGTCCGGCGCCTCGCTCGCGCTCGGCTTCCGGCTCTGAGGGGTGGACCGGGCGGGACGTCCCGCCCGGTCCGAACCCCCGAGCACGCCGACGGTGGCCGCGCGCTCCGTCCGGAGGCGCGCGATCTCAGACGCGGGCGAGCTCGTCCGCAATGGAGTTCGCCGCGAGCACGACCGCCGCCAAGCTGGCGCCCACCACGGAGGCGGCCCGTCCAGCCGCCCAGCGGGCGCCGTCGGGATGCCGGAACTCGAGCAGGCTGAGGGCGTCGCTGCCTGTGCCCTCGCTGAGGTTGGTCTGGTGCAGCCCGATCACCTCCACCGCGATCCCGAGTCCGGCGAGCGCCGTGACGAGCGCCTCGACCGGCCCGACCTCCTCGGCGACATGCTCGGTGCGGGTCCCGTCCCGCTCCAGCACGATCCGAGTCCGGCGCACCCCGTCGGTCTCGTCGATCTCGAATCCGTGGAGCGCAACCGCCCGTGCACTCGGCGTCGTCGCTCCGCCGAGGTACACCGCGTCGAAGAGCGACCAGAGGCGCTCGGCGTCGAGTTCGTCGCCCGATTCGTCCGCGACGCGTTGCACATGCCGAGCGAAGTCGATCTGCAGTCGTCTCGGCAGCTCGAGGCCGAACTCCCGCTCGAGCAGGTACGCGGTGCCGCCCTTGCCGGACTGCGAGTTCACCCGGATCACCGCGTCGTAGCTGCGGCCGAGGTCCGCGGGGTCGACCGGGAGGTACGGCACCCGCCAGGCGATCTCGCGCTCGGACCGGCCCTCGGCGGCCGCTCTCGCGCGGTGCTCGGCGAAGCCCTTCCTGATGGCGTCCTGGTGCGTGCCGCTGAACGCGGTGTGCACGAGGTCGCCGGCGTACGGATGCCTCGGGTGCACCTCGATCCGGTTGCAGTGCTCCACCGTGCGGCGGATCTCGTCCAGCTCGGAGAAGTCGATCATCGGGTCGACGCCCTGTGCGTGCAGGTTGAGGGCGAGGGTGACGAGGTCGACGTTGCCGGTGCGCTCGCCGTTGCCGAAGAGGCATCCCTCCACGCGTTGGGCCCCGGCGAGCACGGCGAGCTCCGCGCAGGCCACGCCGGTGCCCCGGTCGTTGTGAGGATGCACCGAGAGGATGACGCCGTCGCGCCTGGCCAGGTGCCGGTCCATGTACTCGATCTGGTCGGCGTAGACGTTCGGCGTCGCGATCTCGACGGTCGCCGGCAGGTTCAGGATGACGGGCCGTTCGGGGTTCGCGTCCCACAGTTGCGTCACCGCGTCGCATACCTCGAGCGCATAGTCGGGTTCGGTGAGGTTGAACACTTCGGGGGAGAACTCGAAGCGCACATTCGGCAGCGCGCCCGCGAACTCGAGCACATCGCGGCCGCCCGCGAGGATGAGCTCGAGCAGCTCGGCCCGGTCGCGGCCGAGCACGACGTCGCGCCAGATCGGGGCGGTCGCGGTGTAGAGGTGGATGACGACGGGGTTCCGGATGCCTCGGATCGAGTCCACGGTGCGCTCGATGAGGTCGCGCCGCGCCGGGGTGAACACCACGATCGTGACGTGCTCCGGGGCGAGCTCGGACTCGGCGATGAGGCGCACGAAGTCGTAGTCGGTCTGCGAGGCAGAGGGGTAGCCGACCTCGATCTCGGTGTAGCCCATCGCCACCATGAGCTCGAAGAAGCGGCGTTTGCGTGCGGGGTCCATCGGCTCGGCGAGCGCCTGGTTGCCGTCGCGGAGATCGACGGGCACCCAGAGCGGGGCTGCGGTGAGCCGGCGACCCGGCCACTCGCGATCGCGGAGCGGGACTTCCACCCGCTGGGTGACGTCTAGGTAGCGGTGGGACGGCATCTGCGAGTGCCGCTGGCGGTTCCAGTGCGGCGCGTCGGGCGGGATCGGCCCGGCGGGGGAGTCGAAGCGGCCGAACGGCGTCGACGGGGCGGGAGTGGCGGGTGCTGCGGTGCTGCCGGTCATGGCGGGTCCTTCTGTTCGACGGGATCGACCGGCACGCGAAGCGGCTCCACGTCGGGGAGCCGGCCCGGCTAGGCCCCGACGTGGCGGGGAAGAAGGAGGCCGCGCGCGAACATGGCTAGACTGTACCACGACTCCTCAGACAAGTAGAGAGGCGGGTCGATGGAACAGGTGAAGCGCGCGCCGCTCGCGGACCAGGCGGCGGAGCTGCTGCTCCAGCGCATCCGCGCCGGCGAGTGGGAGCTCGGGCAGAAGCTGCCCGGCGAGACGACCCTCGCACCTCAGCTCGGCGTCGGCCGCTCCACCGTCCGAGAGGCCATCCGTCAGCTCGCCGGCCGAGGCGTCCTGGCTTCCCGGCAGGGCGCCGGCGTCTTCGTCACCGCGCTCGACGTCCCCGAGGAATGGGACGCCGTGCTGCGCCGCGCCGATCTCGTCTCGGTCATCGAGGCCCGCATCGCGATCGAGGCCGAGGCCGCCGCGCTCGCCGCGGAGCGCCGCACCCCGAGCGACCTCCGCGCCATCCGTCGCGCCCTCGACGACCGCGCGGCGAACCGAGCCGAGGTCGAAGACCACGTCGACGCCGACACCCGCTTCCACCGCAGCATCGTCGCCGCGGCGCACAACCCGATCCTGACGGAGCTGTTCGACGGCTTCACCCCGCGCATGCGACAGGCGATGGTCGAGATGCTCCGCCTCCGCGGCGAGTTCGGCGACGACGCCGACCACGGCGCGCACGAGCGGCTCGCCGAGCGCATCGCCGAGCGCGACGGCGACGGCGCCGCGCGGGAGAGCCGCAGCCACCTCGGCGCGATGAAGGCGGCGCTCGCGTGACGGCGCCCGTTCTCGAGCTCGCCGCGGTCACCTTCCGCCGCGACGGCCGGCAGATCCTCGACGGCATCGACCTCCGCGTGGAGCAGGGGGAGCGCTGGGCGCTGCTCGGGCCGAACGGAGCGGGCAAGAGCACCATCCTCGGCTTCTGCGGTGCCGTCACCTTCCCGAGTTCCGGCACCGTCGACGTGCTCGGCGCCCGGCTCGGTCGGGTCGAGCTGCAGGAGCTCCGCCGGCACATCGGGCACGTGAATCCGCGGCATCCGCTCCGCTCCCCGCTCACCGTGACGCAGGTCGTGCTCACCGGGCTCACCGGCACGATCGAGACACCCATGCGCTGGGTCCCGGCGCCGGAGCAGCTCGACGCCGCCCGTCGGGTGATCGCTGAGCTTGGCCTCGAGCACCGGCGCGACGCGATCTGGCCGACCCTCTCGCAGGGCGAGCGGGGGCGGGCGCTCATCGCACGGGCACTCATCGCCGAGCCGAGCCTGCTGCTGCTCGACGAGCCCACCACGGGGCTCGACGTCGCCGCGCGCGAGCAGTTCCTCGAGACGGTGGACGCGCTCGCCGAGCGGGCACCGCAGCTGTCCACCATCCTCGTCACCCATCACCTCGAGGAGCTGCCGGAGAGCACGACGCACGCGATCGCGATCTCGCACGGCCAGACGGTCGCCTCCGGGCCGGTGGCCGAGGTCGTGACCACCGAGGTGATCTCCCGGGCCTTCGAGCATCCGATCGTCGTCGGCCACGACGGCGGCCGCTGGTCGGCCCGCGCCGCGCGCATGCGCTGACGGGAGGCCGGGGCCGCGTACCCTTGGAGGGTGACGAACGCGAGCGATTCCACCATGACCCCCGTGCGCCGACCGCAGGTCCGCCCGGCGACCGAGGGCTGGGAGCAGAAGAAGGGCCCCGATGGGCGCCCGATGCTCCAGTTCGCCTCACCCAAGCGCGGCAAGCCGCCCGTGCACCTCGCCGACATCCCGCCGGCCGACCGCAAGGCGCACGTCGCCGAGCTCGGCTTCCCCGGTTACCGGGCCTCGCAGCTCGCGACGCACTACTTCGTGCACCACACGAACGACCCCGCCGAGATGACCGACCTGCCGGCCGCATCCCGCGACGAGCTCGTCCGCACCGTGCTGCCGCCGCTGCTCACCGAGGTGCGCCGCTTCACGACCGACAACGGCGACACCATCAAGTTCCTCTGGAAGCTGCACGACGGCGCCCTCGTCGAGTCGGTGCTCATGCGCTACCCGGGCCGGATCACCCTCTGCGTCTCGAGCCAGGCCGGCTGCGGCATGAACTGCCCGTTCTGCGCCACGGGGCAGGCGGGCCTCACCCGCAACATGTCGGCGGCGGAGATCGTCGAGCAGGTCGTGCTCGCGAACGCGGCGCTCGCCCGCGGCGAGCTCGGCGGCCGCAAGCTCGGCGACCACACGCCCGACCGGGTCTCGAACATCGTGTTCATGGGCATGGGGGAGCCGCTCGCGAACTACGCCCGCCTCATGCAGGCGGTGCGCACCATGCTCGCCCCCGCGCCCGACGGCCTCGGCATGTCCGCCCGCGGCATCACGGTGTCGACCGTGGGCCTCGTGCCGGCCATCCGCAAGCTCGCCGCCGAGGACCTGCCGGTGACCTTCGCGCTCAGCCTGCACGCCCCCGACGACCAGCTCCGCGACGAGCTCATCCCGGTGAACTCGCGCTGGAAGGCCGACGAGGCGCTCGATGCGGCCCGCGAGTACTTCGAGAAGACGGGGCGTCGCGTCTCGATCGAGTACGCCCTGATCAAGGACATGAACGACCACGCCTGGCGCGCCGACCTGCTCGCCGAGAAGCTCAACGAGCGCGGGCGCGGCTGGGTGCACGTGAACCCGATCCCGCTGAACCCGACGCCGGGCTCCATCTGGACCGCCTCGGAGCCGGCGGTGCAGCAGGAGTTCGTGCGACGGCTCGAGGCGGCCGGCGTCCCCACCACGATCCGCGATACCCGCGGCAAGGAGATCGACGGCGCCTGCGGGCAGCTCGCCGCGGCCGACGGCTGAGCCGTGATCCGCGGCCGATCGGCTCAGCGGAGGAGGAACTGCACGAGCGCGCCGATCGCCGTCAGCACGATGAGGGCGAGGAGCCCCCAGCGGCGGGCGACGACGGCGAGCCGGGCGGTCGACATGCGTCGTCGGCGCCGGCGGGGTTTCGAAGGTCTGGGCGTCTCGCTCATGGCAGCGGCGTCGCTCCCACCAGGCTGAAGAAGGTGCGGTCGCGGTAGACGAGCGGCGTCGCCGCGGGGCCGAGGCGCACCTCGACGACTTCGGCGAGCACGAGTGTGGAACTGCCGACCGGCGTGCGTTCGAGGATGCGGCAACGGAGCGCGGCCGGGGCGTCCGGCAGCCACGGCTCACCGGTCTCGAAGCGGGACCAGCCCTGCTCCGTCGTGAAGCGCGGTGCACCGGAGCGGGCGAACACCTCGGCGATCTCGGCCTGATGCTCGCCCAGGAGGTGCACGACGACGCCGTCGGTGCCGAGCAGGGCCCCGGCGGAACCGGTCGCCCGGGTGACGGAGAAGGAGAGCACCGTCGGATCGATCGCGACCGAGGCGACCGAGGAGGCGGTGAGCCCCACGGGGCCGGTCGCGCTCGCGGCGGTGATGAGGGCGACGCCGGCGGGATGGTGCCGGAACGCGAGCTTGTAGGCGTCGACGAGGCCGGGCGCCTCGCTCATTCGTGCGCCTGCGGGGGGAGGACGGCAACCACAGGGTGATCGTAGGCGATCATCCCGACCTTGGCGGCGCCGCCGGGCGAGCCGATCTCGTCGAAGAACTCGACGTTCGCCTTGTAGTAGTCGGCCCACTCGTCGGGCAGGTCTTCCTCGTAGTAGATCGCCTCGACCGGGCACACGGGCTCGCACGCGCCGCAGTCGACGCACTCGTCGGGGTGGATGTACAGCGATCGCTCGCCCTCGTAGATGCAGTCGACCGGGCATTCGTCGATGCACGCCTTGTCCTTGACATCGACACAGGGCAGGGCGATCACGTACGTCATGGTTCCACCGTAAGACTTCAAGTACGCTTGAAGTCAAAACGGAGCGAGGAAACGCACATGACGCCTGAGGTGGAGCCGGGCTCGACGGCCCCGGTGCATCACGAGCCCGACGAGCTGCTCACTATCGGCGAGATGAGCCGGCGCACCGGCGTGGCGGCGTCGGCGCTCCGCTTCTACGAGGACCTCGGGCTCATCGCCTCCGTGCGCACCGCCGGCAACCAGCGCCGCTATCCGAGGCACATGCTCCGCCGGGTCTCGCTCATCGCGGTCGCGAAGCGGCTCGGGCTCCCGCTCTCCGATGTGCAGGAGGGGTTCGGCGACGTGCCGCTCGACCGCACCCCGAGTCACGAGGAGTGGCAGCGGGCGTCCCGGCAGTGGAAGCGCCGGCTCGTCGAGCGACGGCGCGGGCTCGAGCGGCTCGAGCGGGAGCTCACGGGATGCATCGGCTGCGGCTGCCTCTCGATGAAGGCCTGCGCCCTGCTGAACCCCGACGACGCGCTCGGTGAAGACGGTGCGGGCCCGCGCCGGCTCGATCCCGAGCTCGAGCGCGCCGACGCCGACATCGACGTCTGACCGGGGATTTTCGACCCCCGAACGGGGGCATTTCACATAACTTTCCCAGGAAACCCCAAGGGTTCGTGGAGTAACTCTCGCAAAACTACCCACTTCGCTCCGGCGACCCCCCTGTACCCGAGACGATGACCCGCGCCGCGGTGGGCAGCACCACCGAAGCGCACGTGAGAGACATGCAGAACCAGAACCGCGAGAACACCCCCACCACAACTTCAGAGTCGCTGCCGAGCCGCGCCGAACGACGCCGCACCCGCAGCCAGCGCACGCGCTACCTCCTCGCCGCCGGCGCGGTCGTCGCCGTCGGGGCGATGGTCGGCACCGGCTTCGCCGTCCAGTCGGCCGTCGCCGCGCAGAACGACCGGGTGGCCGAGACCGCGGCCCTCGCGGACGCCGCCAACCTCGATGTCGAGCAGCTCAGCTCGCACGCCGGCATCCTCTCGGCGCGCGCCGTCAAGACGGCCAAGGACACCCTGAGCGTGGCGCACGCCACCATCTCCGCGGCCGACGGCAAGGTCGACGCCGCAGCCCTCAACACCTCCGCCGCCAGCCTCGGCCAGTACGAGCTGCTCGCACCCGAGCGGGTCTTCGAGCTCGCCGCCGAGACCACCGCCGTCGCGAACGAGGTGAAGGGCAAGGTCACCGAGTTCGACCGCGTCGCCGCGGAGAAGGCCGCCGCCGAGGCCGCGGCGAAGGCCGCCGCCGAAGCCGCCGCCGCCGAGGAGGCCGCCTCGGCCGACTCCGGCTCGAGCGAGTCGTCGCGGCCGTCGGCCCCGTCGAACCCGAGCGAGGCCCAGGCCATCGCCCGCGACATCATGGCCTCCGAGCACGGCTGGGGCGCCGACCAGTTCGGCTGCCTCGTCGAGCTCTGGAACCACGAGTCCGGCTGGCGCACCGATGCGGCGAACCCGAGCGGCGCGTACGGCATCCCCCAGGCGCTGCCGGGCAGCAAGATGTCCGCCTTCGGTGACGACTGGGAGACGAACCCGGCGACGCAGATCCGCTGGGGCCTGTCCTACATCTCGGGCCGCTACGGCACGCCGTGCGGCGCCTGGGACTCGTTCAACGCACAGGGCTGGTACTGATCGCTCGCTGAGCGACACGCGGGCCGGGGCGATCGCCCCGGCCCGTTCCGCGTCCCCGGGCAGAATAGGCTCGTGCCGCGCACCGTCGAACTCGTCAGGGCCGTCGTCGCCCCGTTGACCCGCACCCCCGTCTTCCGCGCCGTCGCGCCGGTGGTCCTGCCGCGCATCGAGCGCCTCCTGGCCCGGCTCACGGGCCGCCGGGTACAGCTGAGCGCGCTGCTCGTGCCGTCGCTCGTGCTTCGCTCGACCGGAGCGCGCAGCGGCGAGATCCGGGAGACGGAGCTGATGTACACCCCCGACGGCCACGGCCGGGCGATCGTCGCGGGGACGAGCTTCGCCAGGCAGCGGCATCCGGCCTGGACCTACAACCTGCTCGCCCATCCGGACGCGGAGATCCTCGTCCGGGGCCGGGCGATGCGGGTCAGAGCGCTTCCCGTGGCCGACGCCGACCGCGACGCGGTCTGGGCGCTCATCGAGCGGCAGTGGCCCGGGTATCGCGGCTACGAGCGGGAGTCGGGACGGGTCGTGCGACTGTTCCGCCTGCAGCCCGTGCGGTAGCGTCGCAGGCATGGCCTCCGACGCGGTCGTTCTCACCGTCCCCGGCCCGCACGGCGATCGCGACGTGCGGATCTCCAGTCCCGGCCGCGTGCTCTGGCCCGAGCCCGGCATCACGAAACGCGAGCTCGCCGAGTACCTCGTCGCGGTCGGCGAGGCGTTCGTCGCCGCGAACGGCGACCGGCCGGTCTCGCTGCAGCGCTTCCCGGAAGGCATCGAGGGCGAGCAGTTCTACTCGAAGAACCCGCCCAAGGGGGCGCCCGAGTGGGTGCGCGCCGTGCCGGTCACCTACCCGAGCGGGCGCAGCCACCCGCAGCTCGTGATCGACGAGCCCGCCGCCGCCGTGTGGGCGGCGCAGATGAACACGATCGTGTTCCACCCCTGGGCGTCCCGCGCGGAGGACAGCGACCGCCCCGATCAGCTGCGCATCGACCTCGACCCGCAGCCGGGAACCGGCTTCGCGGAGGCGGTGCCGGCAGCGCTCGCGCTGCGGGGGCTGCTCGCCGAGCTCGGCCTCACCGGCTTCGTCAAGACGAGCGGCAACCGGGGCATCCACGTCTTCGCGCCGATCCGCCCGGAGCACGAGTTCCTCGAGGTGCGGCACGCGGTCATCGCGCTCGCGCGCGAGCTGGAACGGCGGATGCCGGAGCAGCTCACCACCGCGTGGTGGAAGGAGGAGCGCGGGCAGCGGGTGTTCATCGACTTCAACCAGGCCAATCGCGACCGAACCATGGCGGGCGCCTACAGTCCGCGGGCGCTCCCGCACGCCGCTGTGTCCTGTCCGCTCGAGTGGGACGAGCTCGAGCACGTCGATCCGGCATCCCTCACCGTACGCACCGTGCCCGAACGCCTCCGCACGGTCGGCGATCCCTGGGCGCGGATGCACGAGGAGGCGGGCGACCTCGCGCCGCTCCTCGAGTGGTGGCAGCGCGATCTCGACGACGGGCTCGGCGAGCTGCCGTTCCCGCCCGACTTCCCGAAGATGCCCGGCGAACCGCCGAGGGTGCAGCCGAGCCGGGCGAGAAAGCCCGAGCCGGGGGAGTAGCGGCCCTCAGGCGAGCGAGGAGCGGCGCAGCCTGGCCGTCGCGCGCGGGTCGCCGTGCACCTCGCGGTGCAGTCGCTCCATGCGGGTGTCGAGCTCCGAGGCGGTGCGTGCCGCGTCGGTGAGCCCGTCGAGGAGCTCCTGCGGTACCTGCCGGTCGTACTTGTAGTAGATCTTGTGCTCGAGGCTGGCCCAGAAATCCATCGCGATCGTGCGGATCTGCACCTCGACGACCACCGGATGCGCGCCGGTGGAGAGGAAGACCGGCACCTCCACGATCACGTGCAGGCTCTGGTAGCCGTTCGGCTTGGGCTCGGCGATGTAGTCCTTCACCTGGAGCACGCGGATGTCGCGCTGCGCGACGAGGAGCTCGTAGATCCGGTACGCGTCGGAGACGAAGCTGCAGGTGACCCGGACGCCGGCGATGTCGGTGATCGTCCGGCTGATGGCCTCGAAGCTCGGTTCGACGCCCTTGCGCGACATCTTCTCGATCACGCTGTCGAGCGACTTCAGCCGGCTCGAGATGTGCTCGATGGGGTTGTAGTCGTGGGCCTGGCTGAACTCCTCGCGGAGGATCGAGAGCTTGGTGATGACCTCGTCCATGCCGAACTTGTAGCGCTGCATGAACCGTTCGGTCTCGTCTCGGAGCGCGCGCATCTCCTCGAGGGTCTGGCCGTCGATCGTGTCGAGCGCCCGCTGCGCCCGGTCGGTCAGCATCGGCGACTCCGGTGCGTCGGACGCCGAGGGCGTCGTGATCGGAACGGGCAACGGCACCGGGGCGGAGTCGAACGGGCTGCTCTCGGCTGAGGTCACGGGCTCACCCTACGGAGCGAACCTCGGGATCTGCTTTGACCCTGCTGGACGCGGCGGCGTCAGGCGCTCAGTCCCGATGCTCGCCGTCGAGGTAGCGCCAGCCGTCGCCGCGCCGCACGAAGCGACTGCGCTCGTGCAGCTCGCCGCGGCCGTCGGCGTCCCGGAAGACCGCGCGGAACTCGACGATGCCCGTCTCGTCCTCGGGGGTCCCGCCGACGACGTCGATGACGACGAGCCGGCGCCATTCGGTGTCGGGGTCGAGGGCGAGCTCGCGGGGCCGGGTCGCGGCGTCCCAGCTGCGCAGCAGGTAGTCGATATCGCTGAGAGCGAACGCGGTGTAGCGGGAGCGCATGAGCGCGACGGCGGTCGCCGGCGCCGAACTGCCGTCGAGCGCGGGGCCGCAGCAACTCCCGTACGCCCCGTTCCCGCACGGGCACGCGGCATCGGACGGCAGGTGGAGGGTGGCCCGGTTCGGCATCCCTCCAGTATCGCGGCCGGGCGCCGCGCACACCGTCTGCTCAGGGACAACTGAGGAACTGTTCAGAAACGCCGTGCAGAGTGGCTGACTTGTGCCCGGCCCTCGGGATCCCCCGAACACCGACCCGCCGGCGCAGCACCGCTATGCGAACGAATACTCAGAACCCCCACGCCCAGCCCAGCCCCCGAACCCCCGACCCCCGCCCGACGCGTCGCTCGCTGCGCGCCCGTCGGACCGGCCGGCGCCGCCTGATCGCCGTCGCCGGCGCGATCGTCGCCGCCGGCCTCGTCGCCGGCACCGGCCTCGCCGTGCAGGGCGCCGCCGACAGCCGCCAGCGCATCGCCGAGACGGAGGCGCTCGGCGCCCAGAACTCGCTCGACTCGAGCCAGCTCGGCGCCTACGCCGGCGTCGCCAAGGCACGCGCGCAGGGCAGCGCCAAGGACACGCTGGCCGTCGCGACCGCGACGCTCACCGCGGCCGACGGCAAGGTCGACACGAGCGGGCTGGCCGCGGCCGTGGCCTCGCTCGGCGACTACGAGGAGCTGCCGATCGACGAGATCGTCGGCCTGACCGCCCAGACGCGAGCCGAGGCCGAGAAGACGAGCGCCCTCGCGGCCGAGCACGACCGCGTCCTCGCAGAGCAGGCCGCCGCGCTCGCCCGCGCGAACACGCCGGACGGCGCCCGCGCCACCGCCCGCGACCTCGCCGCCTCTCGCTACGGCTGGGGCGACGGCGAGTTCGAGTGCCTCTCCTCGCTCTGGCAGAAGGAGTCGGGCTGGTCGTACACCGCCTACAACGACTCGAGCGGCGCGACCGGCATCCCGCAGGCGCTGCCCGGCAGCAAGATGGCGAGCGCCGGCAGCGACTGGGAGACCAACGCCGCCACCCAGATCTCCTGGGGCCTCGACTACATCCAGCGCGCGTACGGCTCGCCGTGCGCCGCCTGGGGGCACTCGCAGTCGATGAACTGGTACTGAGCGCAGGTCCCGCTCAGCTCGCCCGCGACTCGAGCAGGTGGCGCCGATCGGGATGCCGGTCGAACCACTCCTCGACGTACCAGCAGCTCGGCACGATGCGTGCGGACGTCGTCGCCTCGACGTCGTCGACGGCGAACGCGACGAGGTCGCCCGCGAGGCCGGAGCCGCGGTACGGCGGGTTCGTGAACGTCCGGACGAAGGCGATCGAGTCGCCGAGCCGCCGGTAGTCGAGGACGCTCGCGAGCTGTCCGTCGACGCGGAGGGCGTAGCGGCTCTGCTCGGGCTCGTGCCGGATCTCGGTTCCCATGCCCTCAGGCTACGCCGCTCAGAGCGGCCGCTCGCCGCGCAGGCGCTCGAGCTCGCGGCGGTCGCGCTTGGTCGGCCGCCCCGCTCCGCGGTCGCGCACGGGCAGCTGCGCGGTGAGCTCGCGCGGCGGCCGCGGGGGCGTGCGGTCCTCGAGCGCCGCGGCCGCGAGCGGAGCGCCCACGCGCTTCACGAGGATGCCCCGGACGACCAGGATGCGGTCGAAGCCCTCGATGCGGACCCGGATCTCGTCGCCCGGCCGCACCGACTGCGCCGCCTTCGCGCGCTCGCCGTTCAGCCGCACGTGGCCGGCCCGGCAGGCCGCCGTCGCGGCGGAGCGGGTCTTGAACTGCCGCACGGCCCAGAGCCAGGCGTCGATGCGGGCGGTCTCGGGAGCGGGCACCCGCCCAGCCTACGTCGCTCTCCGGCGCCGAGTGCGAGATGCTGGACGGGTGAGCGGAACGAGCGGCGACGCGTGGGTCGAGGGCCCCGACGGGGCGAGGTACTGGGGCAGGTTCGGCGCGGCCGGCCTGCTCATCACGAGTCCCGAGCGGGAGGTGCTGCTGCAGCACCGCGTCGAGTGGAGCCACTTCGGCGGCACCTGGGGGATCCCGGGCGGCGCCCGGCACGAGCACGAGTCGGCGGTCGACGCCGCCGTCCGTGAGGCGGGCGAGGAGGCGGGCGTGCCCGCCGGGCTGGTGGAGGTGCGCTTCACCTCGGTGCTCGACCTCGGCTACTGGTCGTACACGACGGTCGTCGCGACGGCCCGCCGCCGCTTCGATCCGGTCATCGCCGACCCGGAGAGCCTGGAGCTGCGCTGGACGCCGATCGAGGCCGTCGCCGAGCTCCCGCTGCACCCGAGGTTCGCCGAGGCCTGGCCGGGGCTCGCGTCGCAGCTCTGAACCCCCGGGCTTCGCGCCGCGCTGTCCGTTCGCCCGGCGAGGTCGGCGCCCGTCGCTAGGATCGGACGCGTGACGGGGGAGCACGAGGGGCAACTGAGTACGCGGGTCTGGACGATCCCGAACGTGCTCAGCATGCTGCGCCTCGCCCTCGTGCCCGTCTTCCTCGTGCTGCTCGTGCTGCACGAGTACATCGGCGCACTCGTCGTGCTCGTGGTGGCGAGCCTCAGCGATCTCGCCGACGGCTACCTCGCCAGGCGGCTGAACCAGGTCACCCGACTCGGCCAGCTGCTCGATCCGGCCGCCGACCGCCTCTACATCTTCGCGGCCCTCCTCGGGCTCGCCGCGGGCGGGCTCGTCCCCTGGTGGATCGTCGTGGTCATCGTCGCCCGCGACGTGTTCCTGCTCATCCTGGGCGTCGTGCTCGCGAGCCACGGCTACGGTCCGCTCCCGGTGCACCAGCTCGGCAAGGTCGCCACCTTCGCGCTCTTCTTCGGCCTGCCGGTCATCATGCTCGGCCTCGCCTTCCCGGTGGTGCAGCCGGTCAGCGAGCCCGTCGGCTGGGCGATCACCCTCTGGGGCGCGTTCCTCTACTGGTGGGCGGGGGTCATCTACGCGATCGAGACGGCTCGCGCGGTGCGCGCAGCGCGGGTGGCGCCACGGCCCTGATCCGATACGCTGGATGCGGGAGGTACGCCGTGGCGGACAACGACAACACGCAGGGCTCGGAGCCGACGACCAACACCTCGTCGAACGAGCTCCGCGGCAACGCGAACGACACGACCATCGGGTTCAGCCGGGAGGCGGCGGCGCAACTCGCCGCGGTCGACACCGACGTGACGCCCGAGGAGCAGGAGGCGATCAACGCGCTTCCCTCGGGGTCAGCCCTCCTCATCGTGCGTCGCGGCCCGAACAGCGGTGCCCGGTTCCTCCTCGACACCGAGGTGACGACCGTGGGCCGCCACCCCGACGCCGACATCTTCCTCGACGATGTCACCGTCTCGCGCAAGCACGCGGAGTTCGTCCGGCACCGGACGGCGTTCGAGGTGAAGGACCTGAGCTCGCTGAACGGCACCTACTACGACGGCGTGCGCATCGAGACGGCACTGCTCGCCGACGGCGCCGAGGTCCAGATCGGCAAGTTCCGGCTCACCTTCTACGCTTCGCGCCGCGACCTGGTGCCGGCGAGCGGCGAGTGACCCCCACCGCGGCATCCGCGGGTGCGAGCGGCCGTGCGCCGCTCCTCGGTATCGGGCAGGTTCTCGCCCGCCTCCAGCCGGAGTTCCCCGAGCTGACTCCGTCGAAGCTCCGCTTCCTCGAGGAGCGCGGGCTCGTCACGCCCGCGCGGACCGCCGCCGGCTATCGCAAGTTCGCCGAGGCCGACGTCGAGCGCATCACCATCGTGCTGTCCCTGCAGCGCGATCAGTACCTCCCACTCAAGGTCATCCGCGAGCACCTCGATGCGATCGATCGCGGCGAGACCCCTGCCCTTCCGGGCGCGACGAGCGCCGCCGTGCACCTCGGCGGGGCCCGGCGTCTCAGCCGGCGCGAACTGATCGAGGCGGCCGGCGCGACGCAGCAGCTGCTCGACGACGCGATCGCCGTCTCGCTCCTCGCCCCGGCCGAGGTGTACGGCGACGACGCGCTGACGCTGCTCCGCTCGCTCGTGGCGCTGCGATCCGTCGGCATCGAGCCGCGGCACCTCCGCGGCGTCCGGGTGGCCGCCGAGCGCGAGGCGGCGCTCATCGAGCGCGCGATCACGCCCGAGCGACGCGCGGATCCGGCCGGCAAGGCGCGCTCCGGCGAGCGGGCCCGCGAGCTCGCCGGCGAGCTCCAGACGGTGCACGAGCTGGCGCTGCGGGCGGCCGTCGCGCGGCTCTCGCACTGAGCCGTCGCGACACGCCGTGACGTTCGGCCCGATGTGTTTGGCGCCGACCCCCGGGGTCGGTAGCGTGGGAGTCGTCCGGCCGTGGAACGGCCAGAGTGAGGGGTGACGGATGAGCGAGCTCGATCGGAGCGAACGCGCACGGTACGACCTCGGCCTGCTGTTCACCGACGGACTCCCCGAGCACGACGAGGGCACCGGCTACCGCGGGGCGATCGCCGCGCGAGCCGCCGGCATCAGCTACCGCCAGCTCGACTACTGGGCCCGCACGCAGCTCGTCGAGCCGACGGTGCGCGGCGCGGCCGGGTCCGGCTCGCAGCGCCTCTACGGCTTCCGCGACATCCTCGTGCTGAAGCTCGTGAAGCGCCTGCTCGATACCGGCATCTCGCTGCAGCAGATCCGCACCGCGGTCACGCAGCTCCGCGAGTCCGGCGTGCACGACCTCGCCCAGACCACGCTCATGAGCGACGGCGCGAGCGTCTACCTCTGCACCTCGGACGACGAGGTCATCGACCTCGTGAACCGCGGACAGGGCGTGTTCGGCATCGCCGTCGGCAAGGTGCTCCGCGAGGTGGAGTCGACCCTCGTCGAGCTGGACACCCAGCCGTCCGACCCGATGGACGAGCTCGCCGCCCGTCGCGGGGCGAAGGCGCGCAAGATCTCCTGAGCGCGCCGCGCACCGATGGAGTGCGCGCCGTCACCGGCACGCGCCGGCGCCGCGCGTCAGGCGGAGGGCGCCTCGAGCTCGGCCCGCGGCACCGCACCCGTTGCGATCGGCGTCGCCGCCGACTCGGGGGCCCCGGCGTCGCCGATGCGCGCCGCGCGCAGCACCCGGTCGAGCAGCTGGTCGAAGTTCGCCGACATCTCCTCGGCGCTCTCGCCGGGCCACATGTGCAGCGGCTTGGCTGCACCCTGCGCCTGCTGCAGCGAGGTGCGCTCGGGCAGCTGGGGGCTCAGCACGAGCGGGCCGAACATGTCGCGCAGCTCCTTGATGCGGAACTGGTGCTCGAGCGACTGCACGCGCGCGCGGTTCACGATGATGCCGAGCGGCTGCAGTCGGGGGGAGAGACCGCGGCGGATCTCCTCGATCGCCCGCAGGGCGCGGTCGGCGGCGGCCACGGAGAAGAGCCCGGGCTCGGTCACGACGGCGACGCGGTCGCTCGCGGCCCACGCGGTGCGCGTGAGCGCGTTCAGCGAGGGCGCGCAGTCGATGAGGACGAGCTCGTAGTCGGCCTCGACGTTCGCGAGCGCCTCCTCGAGCTTCCAGATGTCGCGGATCGACGGGTGCGGGCCGTCGAAGTTGATGGCGGACGGGCTGCCGATCATGACGTCGATCGTCGACTGGGGGTTCTGCCTGGCCCAGCCGCTCGGGGCGATCGCCGAGCGGACGATCTTCTCCTTGGGGGAGGCGAGGACGTCGGCGACGTTCAGGTGACCGGCGACCTGGATGTCCATGCCCGTGGACACGTCTGACTGCGGGTCGAGGTCGACGACGAGGGTCCGGATGCCTCGGGCGAACGCCGCAGAGGCGAGACCGAGCGTGACCGTCGTCTTGCCGACGCCGCCCTTGAGGGAGCTGACCGAAAGAACGTGCACGAACAGATACGTTACCGTTATGACTCGATGGATTGCTCAGCGTTCGCTGTGCGCGTCCGCAGCCCGCTGACCGAGAGGCCTGCATGTTCACGAAGATCCTGGTTGCGAATCGTGGCGAGATCGCCATCCGCGCGTTCCGCGCGGCGAACGAAGTGGGTGCGAAGACCGTCGCGGTCTACCCCTACGAGGACCGCAATTCGCTGCATCGTCTGAAGGCCGACGAGGCGTACCAGATCGGTGAGCCGGGCCATCCGGTCCGCGCCTACCTCGACATCTCGGAGATCATCCGGGTGGCCAAGGAGTCGGGCGCCGACGCGATCTACCCGGGCTACGGCTTTCTCTCCGAGAACCCCGAGCTCGCCCAGGCCGCGGCCGAGGCCGGCATCGCGTTCATCGGCCCGCCCAAGCAGGTGCTCGAGATGGCCGGCAACAAGGTCACGGCGAAGGAGCACGCGATCGCGGCGGGCGTGCCCGTGCTGAAGTCGACTGCGCCGTCGCGCGACCTCGACTGGCTCGTCGGCGAGGCCGAGGCCATCGGCTTCCCGATCTTCGCGAAGGCCGTCGCCGGCGGCGGCGGCCGCGGCATGCGCCGGGTGAACACGCCCGAGGAGCTGCGCCCGGCGCTCGAAGAGGCGATGCGCGAGGCCGACAGCGCCTTCGGCGACCCGACGATGTTCCTCGAGCAGGCCGTCCTCCGGCCCCGTCACATCGAGGTGCAGGTGCTCGCCGATGCGAGCGGCGAGACCGTGCACCTCTTCGAGCGCGACTGCTCCGTGCAGCGGCGCCACCAGAAGGTCATCGAGATCGCCCCGGCGCCGAACCTCTCCGACGAGGTGCGGCAGTCCCTCTACCGCGACGCGATCGCCTTCGCCCGCTCCATCGGCTACGTCAACGCGGGCACGGTCGAGTTCCTCCTCGACACCGCGGGCGAGCGGGCCGGCGAGCACGTCTTCATCGAGATGAACCCCCGCATCCAGGTCGAGCACACGGTGACCGAAGAGGTCACCGACGTCGACCTCGTCGTGGCGCAGATGCGCATCGCCGCGGGGGAGACCCTCGGCGACCTCGGTCTGCACCAGGACGAGATCCGCCTGCGCGGGGCGGCCCTGCAGTGCCGCATCACGACCGAGGACCCCACTTCGGGCTTCCGCCCCGACACGGGCAAGATCACGACGTACCGCTCGCCCGGCGGCGCCGGCATCCGCCTGGACGGCGGCACGGTGAACCCCGGTGCGCAGATCAGCCCGCACTTCGACTCGATGCTCGCGAAGCTCACCTGCCGCGGTCGCGACTACCCGGCCGCCGTCGCCCGGGCCAAGCGCGCCCTCGCCGAGTTCCGCATCCGCGGCGTCTCCACGAACATCCCGTTCCTGCAGGCCGTGCTCGACGACCCGGCCTTCGTCGCTGGCGACCTCAGCACCTCCTTCATCGACGAGCGCCCGCAGTTGCTGCGCGGCCGCGTCTCCAAGGACCGCGGCACGAAGATCCTGAACTGGCTCGCCGACGTGACCGTCAACCAGCCGAACGGGCCGGCGCCGATCTCGGTGCGCCCCGTCGACAAGCTGCCGAAGCTCGACCTCTCCCAGCCCGCACCCGAGGGCTCGCGCCAGCGGCTGCTCGAGCTCGGGCCGGCGGGGTTCGCCGCGGCGCTGCGCGCGCAGACGCCGCTCGCGGTCACCGAGACGACGTTCCGCGACGCACACCAGTCGCTCCTCGCGACGCGCGTGCGTACGAAGGACCTGATTGCCGTCGCGCCGTACGTGGCCCGGCTCACGCCCGAGCTGCTCTCGGTCGAGGCCTGGGGCGGGGCCACCTACGACGTCGCCCTGCGCTTCCTCGGCGAGGACCCCTGGGAGCGGCTCGCCTCGCTCCGGGAATCGCTGCCGAACGTCGCGATCCAGATGCTCCTGCGCGGCCGCAACACGGTGGGCTACACGCCGTACCCCACCGAGGTGACCGACGCCTTCGTGCGCGAGGCCGCGTCGACGGGCGTCGATGTCTTCCGCATCTTCGACGCGCTGAACGACGTCGCCCAGATGCGCCCCGCGATCGATGCGGTGCTCGAGACCGGGCACTCGGTCGCCGAGGTCGCGCTCTGCTACACGGGCGACCTGCTCGACCCGGCCGAAGACCTCTACACGCTCGACTACTACCTGCGTCTCGCCGACGAGATCGTCGGCGCCGGGGCGCACGTGCTCGCGATCAAGGACATGGCGGGGCTGCTCCGCCCGGCCGCGGCCGCGAAGCTCGTCCGGGCGCTCCGCGAGCGCTTCGACGTGCCGGTGCACCTGCACACCCACGACACGGCGGGCGGGCAGCTCGCCACGCTGCTCGCCGCGTCCGAGGCGGGCGTCGACGCGGTCGACGTCGCGAGCGCGCCGATGGCGGGCACCACGAGCCAGCCGTCCGCCTCCTCACTCGTCGCCGCGCTCGCGCACACCGAGCGCGACACGGGCATCTCGCTCGACGCGGTCTCCGACCTCGAGCCCTACTGGGAGGCCGTGCGCCGGCTGTACCGTCCGTTCGAGTCGGGGCTGCCCGGCCCCACCGGCCGCGTGTACCACCACGAGATCCCCGGCGGTCAGCTCTCGAACCTGCGCCAGCAGGCGATCGCGCTCGGCCTCGCCGACGACTTCGAGCTGATCGAGGACATGTACGCCGCGGCGAACGAGATCCTCGGCCGCGTGCCGAAGGTGACCCCCTCGTCGAAGGTGGTCGGCGACCTCGCGCTGCACCTCGCCGCGGTGAAGGCCGACCCGGCCGACTTCGCCGCGAACCCCGAGAAGTACGACATCCCCGACTCGGTCGTCGGCTTCATGGCCGGCGAGCTCGGCGATCTGCCGGGTGGCTGGCCCGAGCCCTTCCGCTCGAAGGTGCTCGCCGGCCGTGACGTGCGCATCGGCGTGGCCGAGCTCGACGAGTCGCAGCGCGCCGCCCTCGAGGGCGACTCCGCCGGCCGCCGCGCGATGCTGAACACGCTGCTGTTCCCGGCACCGACCCGGCAGTTCGAGCAGATCCGCGAGCTCTTCGGCGACCTCTCGGTCGTGGACACGGCCGACTACCTCTACGGGCTGCGCTCCGGCGGCGAGCACGTCATCGAGATCGACAAGGGGGTCCGGCTCTACGCCGGCCTCGAGGCGATCGGCGAGGCCGACGACAAGGGCATGCGCACCGTCATGACCATCCTGAACGGCCAGCTCCGCCCGGTCTTCGTGCGCGACCGCTCCATCACGGTGGACACCCGCGCCGCGGAGAAGGCGGATGCCTCGCAGCCCGGCCACGTCGCCGCGCCGTTCTCGGGCGTGGTCACGCTCCAGGTCGAGCCGGGCACCGAGATCCAGATCGGCCAGGCCGTGGCCTCGATCGAGGCCATGAAGATGGAGGCGGCCATCACCTCTCCCGTGGCCGGCGTGGTCGACCGGGTCGCGATCCCGAAGACGCAGCAGGTCGAGGCGGGGGACCTCCTCGTCGTCGTCCGGCCCGCCTGAGTCGCGATACGCTGTCGCCGCCCACCTGAACGCTCGCAACGCCCGCCTGCCGCGGGCCTGGAATGGAGCCCCCGTGCCTGAACGTCCCATCCGCGTCTTCGGCGATCCCGTGCTGAAGGCCCGGTCCGCGCCGATCGAGACCATCGACGACGGCGTCCGGGGCCTCGTCGCGGACCTGCTCGATTCGGTGAAGCTGCCCGGGCGCGCCGGCGTCGCGGCCCCGCAGATCGGCGTCAACCTCCGCGCGTTCAGCTACAACGTCGACGGGAAGATCGGCTACGTGCTGAACCCCGAGCTCGTCGAGGTGCGCGGCGAGAAGGAACCGACCGGCGAGGGCTGCCTCTCGGTGCCCGGGCTCTGGCACGACACCCCGCGCCACCCGTATGCGCGGGTGCGCGGCATCGACCTCGACGGCCAGGAGATCGTGGTCGAGGGCACCGGGGTGCTCGCGCAGGCGTTGCAGCACGAGACCGACCACCTCGACGGCATCCTCTACCTCGACCGCCTCGAGCCGGCGGAGCGCCGGGTCGCGATGCGCGAGGTGCGCGAGTCCGACTGGTTCTGAGTCGCCGGACGAACGACGAAGGGGGCGCCGCGGATCGCGGCGCCCCCTTCGCGGTCCTCGAGCTCAGCTGATCGCGGACATGCCCTCGGTCGCCGGGGCGCCCGAGTACATCGCCTCGATCTCGCCGGCGAAGTCCTCCAGGATCACGTTGCGCTTGATGCTGAGCTTCGGCGTCAGGTGACCGCTCGCCTCGGTGAGCTCGAGCGGCAGCACCGTGAACTTGCGGATCGACTCGGCACGCGAGACGAGCTCGTTCGCGGCGTCGATCGCCCGCTGCACCTCGGCGCGGACGGCCTCGTTCGCCGCCGCCTCGTCGAGGCTCATGCCGGCGTCCTCGCCGTTGTTGTTCAGCCAGACCGGCAGCATCTCCGGGTCGAGCGTCACGAGCGCCGAGATGAACGGCTTCTTGTCGCCGACGACGACGACCTGTCCGACGAGCGGGTTGGCGCGGATCGGGTCCTCGAGCGCGGCGGGCGCGACGTTCTTGCCGCCGGCCGTGACGATGATCTCCTTCTTGCGCCCCGTGATCGTGAGGAAGCCCTCGTCGTCGAAGGAGCCGATGTCGCCCGTCTTGAACCACTCGCCGTCGAAGGCCTCCGCGGTCGCCTCGGGGTTCTTCCAGTACTCCTTGAAGACGTTGACGCCCTTGACCTGGATCTCGCCGTCGTCGGCGAGGCGCAGGGCGACGCCGGGCAGCGCGGGGCCGACGGTGCCGATCTTCGAGCGCGTGGGCAGGTTCACCGTGGCGGGAGCGGTCGTCTCGGTGAGGCCGTAGCCCTCGAGGATCGCGATGCCGAGGGCGTGGTAGAAGTGCCCGAGGCGGGCGCCGAGCGGCGCGGAGCCGGACACCGCGTACTTGACGTTGCCGCCGAGCGCCGCGCGGAGCTTCTTGAAGACGAGCGCGTCGAAGAGGCGGAAGCGGAGCTTCAGGCCGAACGGCACCGAGCCCTGCTCGAGCGCCGTCGAGTACGCGACGGCGGTCTCGGCGGCGGCGCGGAAGATCTTGCCCTTGCCGCCGGTCTCGGCCTTCTGCTCGGAGACGTTGTAGACCTTCTCGAAGACCCGGGGGACGGCGAGGAGGAACGTGGGCTTGAAGCTCGAGAGCGCGGGCAGCAGCTGCTTCGTGTCGGGCTGGTGGCCGACGCGCACACCGGCGTGCACGCAGAGCACCGCGATGAAGCGCGCGAAGACGTGGGCGAGGGTGATGAACAGCACGGTCGACGCGCCGTTCGGGTCGAGCACGACCTCGTCGAGCGCGACCGCGGAGTTGCGCGACAGCTCGACGAAGTTCGCGTGGGTGAGCACGCAGCCCTTCGGCTTGCCGGTCGAACCCGAGGTGTAGATGAGGGTGGCGATGTCGTCGGCGTTGGCGATCGTGCGGCGACGTTCGATCTCCTCGTCGGAGACGGAGCCGCCCGACGCGGCGAGCTTGTCGAGGTCGCCCAGGTCGATCTGCCAGACGTGCTGCACGGCGGGCAGCTCGGGGTGCACCTCGTCGAAGCGGCTGAAGTGGTCGGGCGTCTCGACGATGATGGCGATGGCGCCCGAGTCGCTGAGGTTCCACCGCACCTGCGCGGGGGAGCTCGTCTCGTAGACGGGCACGAGCACCGCGCCGGCGAACCACACGGCGAAGTCGATGAGCGTCCACTCGTAGCGGGTCTTGCACATCAGGCCGATCTTGTCGCCGGGCTGGATGCCGGCGGCGGCGAGCCCCTTCGCGAGGGCGATCACCTGCGCGTGGAACTCCTTCGCCGTCACCGGCGACCAGCCCCCGTCGGCGGTCGGCAGCGAGAACAACGCGGCGTCGGGGGTGGCGCGCACGCGTTCGACCAGGAGGTCGGTGGTGTTCGCATGCGGGTCGGCGGCGACAACGGCGGGCGTTGCGAATTCGGTCACGGCAGCTCCTTCGGCACCGGGGAGGCCTTCGCGCGTCGACGCACGTCTCGGGCCTCGGCGTTGGGTTGACTACACTCTAGTCGTTGCCCGCGCGCGCCCAGGCGTTCGGCGGCGGCGTGAACCTTCCCGTTCCCCCTGAAAGGCGGCCTCGTGGCGCACGCGATCGGCATCGACATCGGCGGTACGAAGATCGCGGGAGCGATCGTCGACGAGCTCGGCACCATCGTCGCGCAGGACCGCGTGCCGACGCCGGCGGGCGATGCGCGCGCGGTCGAGGACGAGGTCGTCGCGATGATCGGGCGGCTCCGCGCGGACGAGCACGCGGCAGGCGGCATCGACGCCGTCGGGGTCGCCGCCGCCGGGTTCATCGACGCGGCGCAGTCGACCGTCTACTACGCACCCAACATCGACTGGCGCAACGAGCCCTTCCGCGAGAAGCTCGAGGCCCGCGTCGGCGGCACCGTCGTCGTCGACAACGACGCGAACGCCGCGGGCTGGGCGGAGTTCCGCTTCGGCGCCGGACGGCTCGTGAGCGACATGGTGATGCTCACGATCGGCACGGGCGTCGGCGGGGCGATCGTCGCGAGCGACCGCCTCTTCCGCGGCGGCTTCGGCGCCGGCGCCGAGCTCGGCCACCTCCGGCTCGTGCCCGGCGGCATCGCCTGCGGCTGCGGCCAGCACGGATGCCTCGAGCAGTACGGCTCCGGGCGGGCACTGCTGCGCATGGCCGGCGAGATCGCCGACGCGGGCGGCATCGGCCAGGCGCTCGCCCGCACCCGCGCCGAGCACGGCAAACTCGACGGCGCGCTCGTCGGCGGACTCATCGAGGCCGGCGACCCGGGCGCGCTCACGGCGCTGCGCCAGCTCGGCCAGTGGCTCGGGCAGGCGGCGGCGAGCCTCTCGGCGGTGCTCGACCCGCAGCGCTTCGTCTTCGGCGGCGGGGTCGCGGTCGCCGGCGAGCTGCTGCTGCAGCCCATCCGCGAGGCCTACCTCGAGCACCTGCCCGCGCGGGGCTACCACCCCGAACCGGACTTCGTGATCGCCGAGCTCGTGAACGACGCCGGCGTCGTCGGCGCCGCCGACCTCGCGCGCGTGTGGGTCGAGCAGCACGCCTGATCGCTAGGCTGGACTCCGCCCGGGGCGGGCGCGAAGGACGAGACGGGGAGCTCGGGTGTTCTACTGGATCATGAAGCACATCGTGGTGGGGCCGGTGCTCCTCGCGATCTTCCGCCCCTGGGTCGTCGGCCTCGAGAAGATCCCCGCGAACGGTCCGGTCATCCTCGCCTCCAATCACCTCTCCTTCATCGACTCGATCTTCCTGCCGCTCGTCGTCGACCGGCCGGTCGTCTTCCTCGCGAAGAGCGAGTACTTCACCGGGCGGGGGCTCAAGGGCTGGGCCACGAAGCTCTTCTTCCAAGCCACCGGCCAGCTGCCGATCGACCGCAGCGGCGGCAAGGCCTCCGAGGCCTCCCTGAACACCGGGCTCCGCGTGCTCAGCGAGGGCCGCATCCTCGGCATCTACCCCGAGGGCACCCGCAGCCCCGACGCGAAGCTGTACCGCGGACGCACCGGAGTCGCCCGCATGGTGCTCGAGTCGGGCGCGCCGGTCGTGCCCGTCGCGATGATCGGCACCGCCGAGGTCATGCCGATCGGCACGCGGCTGCCGAAGGTGCGGCGCATCGGCATCGTGATCGGTGATCCGCTCGACTTCTCGCGCTTCCACGGGCTCGAGAGCGACCGCTTCGTGCTGCGCAGCGTGACCGACGAGCTCGTCTACGAGCTGCGCGAGCTCAGCGGGCAGGAATACGTGGACGTCTACGCGAGTTCGGTGAAGGAACGACGGGCCTCCGAGGCGCGGTAGGCTCGTCCTACGACGCCGCGCAGCGCGGCGTCGTTTCGTACCCGCGCGCGACCGCGCGCCCGACCCTCCAGGACATCCAGTGCAGCAGCTCGTCGAGCCCTTCGTGAACGCAGATCCCGATGTGATCGCGGGCCTCGACTATTGGCGCACCCTGCCGATCAAGCAGCAGCCGCAGTGGCCGGACGCCGCAGCCGCCGCTGCTGCCTCGGCCGAGCTCGCCACGCTGCCCCCGCTGGTCTTCGCCGGTGAGGTCGACATGCTGCGCGAGCGGCTGGCCAGCGCCTCCCGCGGCGAGGCCTTCCTTCTGCAGGGCGGCGACTGCGCCGAGACCTTCGCCGGGGCCACGGCCGATCAGATCCGCAACCGGGTGAAGACCCTGCTGCAGATGGCCGTCGTGCTCACCTACGGCGCGTCGATGCCGGTCGTGAAGATGGGCCGCATGGCGGGGCAGTTCGCGAAGCCCCGCTCGAGCGACACCGAGACGCGCGGCGACGTGACCCTGCCGGCGTACCGCGGCGACATCGTGAACGGCTACGACTTCACGCCGGAGTCGCGCGCCGCCGACCCGCGGCGGCTGCTGCAGGGCTACCACATGGCGGCATCGACGCTGAACCTCATCCGCGCCTTCACCCAGGGCGGCTTCGCCGACCTGCGGCAGGTGCACCAGTGGAACCAGGGCTTCGCGGCCAACCCCGCGAACGCCAGGTACGAGAAGCTCGCGCGCGAGATCGACCGCGCGGTGAAGTTCATGGACGCCTGCGGGGCCGACTTCGACGAGCTCAAGCGCACCGAGTTCTACACGGGCCACGAGGGTCTGCTGATGGACTACGAGCGGCCGATGACGCGCATCGACTCCCGCACGGGCACGCCCTACAACACCTCCGCGCACTTCATCTGGATCGGTGAGCGCACGCGAGAGCTCGACGGCGCGCACGTCGACTTCCTCTCGCGCGTCCGCAACCCGATCGGCGTGAAGCTCGGCCCCACGACGACGCCCGAGACGATGCTCGAGCTCGTCGAGAAGCTCGATCCCAACCGCGAGCCGGGCCGGTTGACCTTCATCACCCGCATGGGCGCCGGACGCATCCGCGAGGCCCTGCCGCCGCTGCTCGAGGCGATCAAGCAGTCCGATGCGCAGCCGCTCTGGGTGACCGACCCCATGCACGGAAACGGCATCACGACCCCCACCGGCTACAAGACCCGTCGTTTCGATGACGTGGTCGACGAGGTCAAGGGCTTCTTCGAAGCGCACCGTGCCGCCGGCACCCACCCCGGCGGCATCCACGTGGAGCTCACCGGCGACGATGTGACCGAGTGCCTCGGCGGCTCCGAGCACATCGACGAGGCGACGCTCGCGACGCGCTACGAGTCGCTCTGCGACCCGCGCCTGAACCACATGCAGTCCCTCGAGCTCGCCTTCCTGGTGGCCGAGGAGCTCGGCTCGCGCTGAGCGCGACGGCACGAGCGGCGGCGTCCTGCTTCGGCGGGGCGCCGCCGTTCCGCATGCGGCGGCGGGGATGCCGCGACCGCATGCCTCGGCTCGGAAGCCGGTCGCGGCTCAGACGTCGGTCGCGGCTCAGAAGTTGACGGAGATCTCGCTGCCGCGCTTGATGCGGTCGCCGGGGGCGACGCTCTGCTTCGCGGCGACGACGGCGCCCTCGAGGAACTCGGGCACGTTGGAGGTCACGGTGAAGTCGAGCGCCTCGAGCTGGGCTCGTGCCTCGGCGACCGTCTGACCGGTGATCACGTTCGGCACCTCGACGAGGTCGGGCCCCTTCGAGACGACCACGAGCACGCTGTCGCCGGGGCGCATCGGGTCGTTCTGCGCCTCCGCGCTGATCACGACGTCGACGTCGACGTCGTCGCTGAACTGCGGGTCGCCCTGCACGAGCTCGAGGTTCACCTCGGAGAGCGTGGCCTCGGCCTCGCCGATGGACATGCCGGTGACGTCGGGGACCGCGCCGAGCGAGACGACGAGCGTGATCGCCCCGCGCTCCGGGTACTCGGCGGGCAGCGCGTTGCCCTCGCCGTCGAGCAGCGCGATCACGGCGCCGGCGTCGATCTCGCTGCTGAACTGCTGCACCACGTCGTCCGCGACGGCGAACTCGCCGAGCGCGGCTCGCGCGTCGGCCTGCGGTTGACCGATCACGTCGGGCACCTCGAGGATGCGCGGGCCGAGGGAGACGAGCATCGTGACCACGGAGCCCCGTCGCGCCTGCGCGCCGGGGCCGGGGTCGGTGCCGGAGACGAGTCCAGCGGCGATCTCGGGGTCGTACCGTTCGCCCTGTTCGACCTCGAAGCCCGCGTCTTCGAGCAGCGCCTGCGCGGCAGCGGGCTCGAGACCGGCGGCCTTCGGCACCGCGGCGAGCGAGCCGGGACCCGCGCCGAAGTACCAGCCGGTCCCGCCGGCGAGACCGGCGAGGAGCAGCACGAGGGCGAACAGCCAGTACCCCTTGCGCTTGCGCCGGGCGGCGCGCGCGGTGAGCGCGGCGGACTCCTCGCCCTGCTGCTCGGGGTCGGCGACAGCGGTGGGGACCGGAGCCGAGGGCGGCTGCAGGACCCGCGTCTCCGCGGTGGCCGTCGCGTCGGCCAGCACCATGGTGGGCTGGTAGAGCTCGGGGACGGGGCCGGCGACGCCCCGGACGGCGCCTTCGACCTCGCGCAGCCGATCGAGCATCGCCCGGGCGTCGGCGGGACGCTGCTCGGGGTCGCGAGCGGTCGCCCAGAGCACGAGCTCGTCGAGCTCAGGGGGGACGCCCGAGAACTTGGAGCTCGGCGTCGGCACCTGGTCGTTGGCGTGCTGGTACGCGATCTGCATCGGGGCTTCGCCGACGTACGGCTGCTCACCCGTCAGCATCTCGTACATCATGATGCCGACGGCGTAGATGTCGCTGCGGGCGTCGGCGACGCCGCGCGTGACGAGCTCGGGGGAGAGGTAGGCGATCGTGCCGAGCAGCGCCTGCCCGGTCGCCGTGTTCGCGCTCGCTGCGCGGGCGAGCCCGAAGTCGCCGAGCTTGATGCGCCCGTCGTCGGCGAGAAGCACGTTCTCGGGCTTGAGATCGCGGTGCACGATGCCGGCCTTGTGCGCGGCGGCGAGGCCGGCGAGCACGGCGTCCATGATGTCGACGGTCTGCTCGGGCGTGAGCCGCTGATAGTCCTTCAACAGGTCGCGCAGCGTGATGCCGGGAAGGTACTCCATGACCAGGTAGGCCATGTCGGCGTCCTGGCCCTGGTCGAAGACGTTGACCACGTTCGGGTGCGCCAGCCGCGCCGCGGACCGGGCCTCCTGCACGAAGCGGGTCTTGAAGGTGTTGTCGTCGGCGAGGTGGCCGTGCATGATCTTGATCGCCACGCGGCGCTCGAGCCGCAGATCGGTGGCGAGGTAGACGGTCGCCATGCCGCCGCGGGCGATCCGCGAGCGCACCTGGTACCGGCCGTCGATGAGACGGCCGAGCATCGGGTCGACGGGCGCAGTGGTCACCGTAGAAGTTTACGAAGCGGCGTATGCCGTTTCCGGTTCGAACCGCCGTGGCGACGCGGATCGAAACCCCTTCGTGACCCGAACGAGGGGTCAGCCCAGCTCGCTCAGCCAGGCCGTCGCCTGCGCCTCCCATTTGGCGTAGTAGCTCGGGTACGCGCTCAGCTGCACGGCCTGCGCGGCCTCCGTCACGCTCAGGGATTCCCAGCCGGGAATGTCGAGGAGGCCGCGGGTGACGCCGGGGTTCGGATTCGCGGCGCCGCCGTAGAACGCGCTCGTCGCGCGGACCGGGTCGAGCACCTGCTCCGGCGTGCCCCAGCCCTGGCTCGGCCGCTGCTGGAAGAGTCCGAGCGAGTCGCGGTCGCCGTGCCGCACGTTGCGCAGGCCCGACTCCTGCGCCGCCGCGGCCAGCGCGATCACGATGCCGCGGTCGGGCACCCCGAGCGCTCGGCCGATGTCGACGATGAGCTGGGCGTTCTGCCGCATCTCGTCGGTGAGGACGGTGCTCACGGAGGCGACGAGCGCGACGGCCGCGGGGCGCGGGACCGTCAGTACTTGCCCGGGCTGCAGCACCGGGTCGGCGCCGAGTCGGTTCGCGGCGAGGAAGGCGTCGAGGTCGACGTCGAGGCGCTCGGCGAGGTCCCACGCGGTGTCGCCCTCGGCGACGGTGACCTGCGTCGGCGGTTCCGCCGCCGGGCTCGGCTCGGCCGGCGCCGACGGGGCGGAGGCCGTGCCGGCGAGGGGCAGGACCACCTGCTGTCCGGGGAAGATCAGGCTCTCGCGCCCGAGCCCGTTCGCGCTCAGCAGTTGGGCGAGGTCGACGCCGTAGCGCTCGGCGATGCCGCTCATGGTGTCGCCGGCGACGACGGTGTGCCTGGCGATCTCCGGGGCGGGCTCGCTCGCCCGCGGTGCGCCGCCCGGCAGCACGAGGCGCTGCCCCGGGAAGATCAGGCTTGACCAGCCGAGGCCGTTCGCGGCCAGCAGCTCGGCGGTCGATAGGCCGTAGCGCTCCGCGATGCCCGAGACCGTATCGCCGTCGGCGACGGTGACCTCGGCGGGCACGGCGCCCGCGACGGTTCGGGCGCCGCCCGTTCCGGTGGCGGTCGCCTTGCCCTTCGCGAGCCGTTTGGGCGGCTGGGGCGCAGCGTCGGCGGGCTGCGCGAAGCCGAGCGCCACGGCGATGGAGCTCATCACGGCGATGGGCAGGGCGATCGCGCGTGAGCGGAGGCTCGGCCGCGACACCGAGGCTCCCTGATCTGGCCCCCGCTCGAATTCCGGTTCGGGCCGTGTCGTCATGTGGTTCCCCTCGTCGGCATGGATCACCGGCTGTTCGTCACGGTCGCACAGGGGAGAGGGCGAGTCAAACCCCTCGCCCGCGTGGCGCGGGACCGGACTCCGACACGAGCGGCCCGCGACGTGGCAGGCTGTTCTTCGTGAGCGAATCAACTGCGTCCGAGTGGCTGACCGTCCCCGAGCTCGTCGAACTGCTCGACGTCTCGCCCGGTCGGGTGCGGCGACTGATCGACGAGCGCCACCTGCTCGCCCGCCGCGTCGACGGGGTGCTGAAGGTGCCCGCGGACTTCCTCCGCGACGGCGTACCGATGCCGGAGCTGCACGGCACCGTCATGGTGCTGCACGATGCCGGCTTCAGCGACGCCGAAGCCCTCGACTGGCTGCTCGGCGAAGAGGACAGCCTCGGGACGACGCCGATCGCGGCACTGCGCGCCGGCCGCAAGGCGGAGGTGCGCCGCGTCGCGCAGGCGCTCGCCTGACGAGGCATCCGCTCCTGATGCGGCGAGCGCTCAGCTGACCCGCTTCGCGACGGAGCGGGCGAGCGCACCGAGCTCGGCCCGGGCGTGCTCGCTGATGGGCGCTTCGGCGAGGGCCGCCGTCGCGGACTGCAGCTGGCGGGTGATGAGCGCCTCGATCTCGTCGACCGCGCCGCAGTCGCTGAGCGTCTGCTGCAGCATGCGCACCTGGGTCTCGTCGAGCTCGGGGTCGCCCAGCAGCTCGTCGAGCAGCCGGCGGGTGCTCGGCGCGAGCCGTTCCCGCGCGATCGCGATGAGCATCGTGCGCTTGCCCTCGCGGAGGTCGTCGCCGGCGGGCTTGCCCGTGAGCTCGGGGTCGCCGTACACGCCGAGCAGGTCGTCGCGCAGCTGGTAGGCGATGCCGAGCGGAAGCCCGTAGGCGCGGAGCGCGGCCGCCTGCTCCTTTGTGGCGCCGCCGATCGCTGCACCGATGGCGAGCGGGGCTTCGACGCTGTACTTCGCGGCCTTGTAGACGATCACCCGCTCGGCACGGAGCTGCTGCTCCTCGTCGGGCTGGGCGATCCAGGCGTGCTCCTCGAGGACGTCGAGGTACTGCCCCGCCGTCACCTCGGTGCGCATGCGCATGAACTCGACCCTGGCCGCGCGGGCGTCCGCCCGCTGCTCGAGCAGTTCGAGGCCCTCGTCGAGCAGCTCGTCGCTCCAGCCGAGCAGCAGATCGCCGAGCAGGATGGCCGCGGAACGGCCGAACTGCTCGCCGTCGCCGACCCAGCCGGACTCGCCGTGCAGCCGCTCGAAGAGCCGGTGCGCGCTCGGTGCGGAGCGCCTGGTGTCCGAATTGTCGATCAGGTCGTCGTGCACGAGCGCCGCGGCGTGGAAGAGCTCGAGCGAGGCGGCCGCCGAGATGACGGGGGAGCGGTCGCGGGAATCGGGGCCGTCGAAGGGGTCGAAGGAGCCGCCGGTGACGGCCTCCCATCCCCAGTAGCAGAACAGCGCCCGGAAGCGCTTGCCCCCGCTGAGAAAGCGCTTCGAGAATGCGCCGAGTGGGGCGAGGTCGCCCGAAACGGCATCGAGAATGGAGGTACGGTCGGCGAGGAAATCCTCGATCCGATCGTGAACCAGGTCGACCAGTCGGGAACCGTGTGCCACCCGCCTAGCCTAGCGAGGCGCAGCGGCGTTAGAATCGACGTAGGATGCGTTGATCCCGAAAGAGGGGAATGAGATGCCGCTTTCAGAGCAGGAGCAGCGCCTTCTCGAAGAGATGGAGCGCAATCTCTACCGCAACGACGCCGATTTCGTGCAGGCGGTCGGCGGTCGACGAGGTGGGGTGGACTACCGACGGTTGACGATCGGTGTGCTCATCGCCTTGGTCGGCATCGGCGCGCTCATCGCCGGCGTCGCACTCCAGATCCCCGTCGTCGGCATCCTCGGCTTCGCCGCGATGTTCGCCGGCGTCTTGTTCTCGATGACCCGCTCCCGTCGAGGGGCGGGCCAGCCGTCGCCGGTCGATCCGGTCGACGCCGCGCGCCGGCCCGGGCAGTCCCGCCCGAAGGCGGGCTTCATGGACCGGCTCAACGACCGTTGGGACCGCCGTCAGGACGGGCAGGGCTGAGCGGTTCGACGCCGCCTCCACCGCACTCCTCCACTTCGCACCACTCGCGGGCCGATCGACACGATCGGCCCGCTTTTTCGTGCCCGGATGCCCGTCCGGGCACGCCCTGACGCGCTGAATCGGCGGTCCAGCCGGGCGTGAGCACGCCGTCCGGCGCTTCGGCGCGCCCGAAAGCCCCCACATCGTGCGTTCTTTCCTCCACTTCCCACCACGCCGAAGATCGTTGATTTTCCGGGCTTCTCTTCGAACACGGGATGGTCATCGGGGCCGAATTCATTGAATCGGGGATGAGAGTGGAGTAAAGTGGGGCCACCTGGATCCTGGCCGGAGGAAAGGGGGTGGGGGATGTTTCTCGGTACGTACGAGCCGAAGCTCGACGAGAAGGGGCGCATCATCCTGCCCGCGAAGTTCCGCGAGGAGCTCTCCAACGGCCTCGTCCTCACCCGGGGCCAGGAGCGGTGCCTCTACGTCTTCAGCGCTCGCGAGTTCGAGCAGATGAGCGAGAAGATCCGCCAGGCCCCCGTCACGAGCAAGCAGGCCCGTGACTACATGCGCGTGTTCCTGTCGGGCGCTTCGGCCGAGACGCCCGACAAGCAGCACCGCGTGACCATCCCCGCCACGCTCCGCGGCTACGCAGGGCTCGACCGCGACCTCGCCGTGATCGGCGCGGGCAGCCGGGTCGAGATCTGGGACGCCGAGGCATGGCAGGAGTACCTCGCCGAGCAGGAAGCGGCGTTCGCCGAGACCGCGGAGGAGGTGATCCCGGGGCTCTTCTGAGCTCCTCGGGCGCTGACTCCCAGCCGTTGCGCCTGGTGCACTTCCCCGCATCAGGGTCACGGATGGGGATCAGGACCCGGGGCTCTCGGGACCGGAGAAGGAACATGGACCTCGATCGCATCCACACCCCAGTCATGCTCGACCGCACGGTCGAGCTGCTCGCCCCCGCCCTCGAGGCGCCCGGCGCCGTACTCGTCGACGCCACGCTCGGCATGGGCGGGCACAGCCGCGCCTTCCTCGAGCGCTTCCCCGAGCTCACCGTCATCGGACTCGACCGCGACCTCGAGGCGCTCGCGATCGCCCGCGAGCGGCTCGCCGCGTTCGGCGACCGCGCGCGCTTCGTGCACACCGTCTACGACGGCATCACCGAGGCGATCCGCGGTGAGGGCTTCGACGAGGTGCAGGGCATCCTGTTCGACCTCGGCGTCTCCTCGCTGCAGCTCGACCGGGCCGAGCGCGGCTTCGCCTACGCGAAGGACGCCCCGCTCGACATGCGCATGGACCCGTCCCGCGGGCGCACGGCGGCCGACGTGCTCGCCGAGGCGGACGAGGACGAGCTGCGCCGCATCTTCCTCGACTACGGCGAGGAGAAGCTCGCGGCCCGCTACGCCCGAGCCATCGTCCGCGCGCGGGCCGAGCACCCCATCACCCGATCGGGCGAGCTCGTGCAGATCCTGCACGACGCGACTCCGGTGGCGATCCAGCGCCAGGGTCACCCGGCCAAGCGGGTCTTCCAGGCGCTGCGTATCGAGGTGAACGAGGAGCTCTCCGTGCTCGCCGCCGCCATCCCGGCCGCGCTCGACGCGGTCGCCGTCGGCGGCCGCATCGTGGTGCTCTCCTACCAGTCCCTCGAGGACCGGCTCGTGAAGCGGGAACTGCAGGCGGCGTCGAGCTCGACCGCGCCGGCCGGCCTCCCGATGGAGCTGCCCGAGCACAAGCCGCAGTTCCGGCTGCTCGTGCGCGGAGCCGAGCTCGCGAGCGAGGCGGAGCAGGCCGAGAACCCCCGTGCCAAGCCGGTGCGCCTCCGCGCCGCAGAACGAGTGAGGAGGGCCAGATGAGCGCTGTGGCCGCCCAGACCCTGCCCGCACCGCTTCGCGGCGCGCCCGCCGAGGCGCCGGCCCGGCGGCTCCGGCTGGTTCCCGACGCGGTCCGGCGGCGCAAGCCGCGGATCGCCTACGCCATCATCGCGCTCGGCGCGATCATCCTCGTGGCGGCCGCGCAACTCGTGATCTCCGTCGCGATGACGCAGGGCGCCTACGAGCTCGACTCGCTGCGGGTGCAGCAGACCAAGCTCGAGCGCGATCGTCAGATCGTCGCCGAAGAGCTCGACGCGCTGCAGTCGCCGCAAAACCTCGCCCGCAACGCCGAGGAGCTCGGCATGGTGCCGAACACGACGCCCGTCTACCTGCGCCTGTCGGACGGCGCCGTGCTCGGCCAGCCGCAGGCGGCCGGGTCCGATGCGGCGGACTCCGGGCCGCTCGTCCCGAATTCGCTGATCACCGACGTGCCGCTCGTGAACCAGCCGGCGACGAGTCAGAATGCCACCGGAGGAACGGGTGCGGGGGCGCCCGCCGGCAGCGACACCCAGCTCGTCCCGCCGGGGGCACTGCCCACTCCGGACACGCACTGATCCACCAGGGGGCACTCCAGGCATGAAGCAGACGAGCCGGTATCCGATGCGGCGCGTGATCGTGGCCGGGGCGCTGCTCATCGCCTTCGTCGCGGTGTTCGTCGTGAAGCTCGTCGAGATCCAGGTGGTCCGCGCCGACGAGTACAACGCCGAGGCCGAGCAGGTGCGCAGCGACTCTCGCACCGTGTACGGCGCCCGCGGCGACATCGTCGACCGCAACGGCACCGTGCTCGCCGACTCGGTCATGCGGTACGACATCACGCTCTCGCCGAAACAGGCGAAGGCGCGCGAGGCAGAGGACCCCGGCCAGCTCGCGAAGAACGCGGCCGATCTCGGCGCGGCCCTCGGCATCCCGGCCGCCCAGATCACCGCCGTGATCGAGCAGAGCCTCGCCGAGGACGCCGACTCGGACTTCGCCTATCTCGCGAAGCAGGTCGACGTGGCCGCCTACGATCGCGTCAGCGCGCTGAAGGTGCCCTGGGTGTACTCGCAGGAGCATCCCGGGCGGACGTATCCGAACGGCGCCGTGGCCGGCAACCTGCTCGGCTGGGTCAACGACGACGGCGAGCCGGCCGGCGGCCTCGAGGCGGCGCAGGACCAGTGCCTGGCCGGCGTCGACGGCACCGTCACCTCGCTGCACTCGCTGAAGGACTGGGTCGACATCCCCGGCACGGAGCGCACCGTGAAGGAGGCGCAGCCGGGCGGCACCGTGCAGCTCACGATCGACGCGGACCTGCAGTGGGAGGTGCAGCGCATCCTCGCCGCGCGGGTGGCCGAGGTCGGCGCCGAGTGGGGCATGGTCACCGTCATGAATGCGAAGACCGGCGAACTGCTGGCCGTCGCCGACGTGCCCACCGTCGACCCCAACGACCCGGCCTCGACGGAGGTGGAGGACCGCGGCTCGCGCTCCTTCTCCGCCCCGTTCGAGCCCGGGTCCACATTCAAGGCGCTCACGGCGGCCTCGGTCATCGACGCCGGGCAGGCCGACCCCACGAGCGGGGTCGTCGCCCCGTACCGGATCACCCCGGGCAATGCCGACATCAACGACTCCGACTACCACGACGACGAGCGGCTCACCCTCACCGGCGTGCTCATCGACTCCTCGAACACCGGCATGTCGCAGTTCGGCGAGCGGGTGAGCGACGAGCAGCGCTACCAGGACATGCTCGACTTCGGGCTCGGCGCCAAGAGCGAGGTCGGATTCCCGGCGGAGGAACCGGGCGACCTGAACGGCGGGCCGGACTACTGGGCCACCGACGACCAGACGAAGTACGCGACGATGTTCGGCCAGGGCCTCACGACGACGGCGATCCAGGTGGCGAGCTCGTACCAGACGCTCGCGAACCACGGCGTGCGGATGCCGGTGCAGCTCGTGCAGGGCTGCACGGACGCGGACGGCACGGTCACCGGCAAGCCCGACCAGACGCCCCGCGAGGTCGTCTCGGCCAAGGCGGCCGACGAGACGACCGCCATGCTCGAGCGGGTGTACCTCGAGGGCTGGCTGGCGGACCAGTGGAACATCCCGGGCTACCGGGTCGCGGCGAAGACGGGAACCGCGCAGGTCGCGGACGGTCAGGGCGGGTACCGCAGCGAGTACCTCGTCTCGGTCTCGGGCTATGCGCCGGCCGACGATCCGCAGTACGTCGTTTCGGTGAGCATCTTCGATGCGGTTAAGATGAACTCGTCCGCCGCATCCGCTCCCGTCTTCCGAGACGTGATGAGCCAGGTGCTGAAGAAGTATCGGACGGTTCCATCCGGCGCCCCGGCGCCCGAACTGCCAGCAAGCTGGTGAGAAAGTTGGATTCGTGACCGGCACGCCTCCCACGGCACTCCGGCCGCAGCACCCGAATCCCAGATCGCTCCGCGAGCTCGCGGAGGAGTTCGATCTGGTGGTGCGCGGCGATCTCGACGGACTCGAGGCGACCGGCGTGGCCCTCTCCAGCCGCGCGGTGCAGCCGGGCGACCTCTACGTCGGCGTGCCCGGGCGCCACGCGCACGGTGCGGACTACGCCGCGGATGCGGCCGCTCACGGAGCGGTCGCGCTCCTCACGGACGCGGACGGTGCCGGGCGCGCCGCGGCTGCGGGCCTGCCCGTGCTCGTGGTCGACGACGCGCGGGCGGCGCTGGGCGAGATCGCCGCCTGGATCCACGGCACGGCCGACAACCCGGCGACGCTCTTCGGCGTGACGGGCACCAACGGCAAGACGAGCGTCGTGTACCTGCTCGACGGCATCCTCCGTCAGCTCGGCGTCGTCTCCGGTCTCACGTCCACGGCCGAGCGCCGCATCGGCGACGAAGCGGTCGTCAGCGCGCTCACCACCCCCGAGGCGAGCGAGCTGCACGCGCTGCTCGCCCGCGCCGCGGAGCTCGGCGCCAGCGCCTTCGGCATCGAGGTCTCCGCGCAGGCGCTCAGCCGCCACCGCGTCGACGGCCTCGTGTTCGATGTCGTCGGCTTCACGAACCTGAGCCACGACCACCTCGACGACTACGCCTCGATGGACGAGTACTTCGCGGCGAAGCTGGCGCTCTTCCAGCCCGATCGCGCCCGCCGCGGCGTCGTCACCGTCGATTCCGAGTGGGGCCGCCGGCTCGCACGCGAGTCCGGCATCCCGGTCACGACGCTGACGACGAGCCCCGAGGTCGAGGCGGAGTGGCGGATGACCGTCGGCGAGGAACTGGCGGCGAGCACCTCGTTCGTGCTCGAGGGGCCGGCGGGCCGGCTCGAGACCTCCGTGCCGATCGTCGGCTGGTACATGGCGGCGAACGCCGCGCTCGCGATCGTGATGCTCGTCGAGGCGGGCTACGCCTTCGACGAGATCGCCGCGGCGCTCGACCGCGACGGCGGCATCAGCGCGTACATCCCCGGTCGCGCCGAGCGCATCTCGGGCGAACAGGGGCCGCTCGTCTACGTCGACTACGGCCACAGCCCCGACGCCTTCCTGCAGACGCTCGGCGCCATCCGCCGATTTACCCCCGGCCGTCTCGTGATGGTGTTCGGCGCCGACGGCGACCGCGACACGACGAAACGCGCCGAGATGGGCGCGATCGCCGCCCGCGGCGCCGATGCGCTCGTGATCACCGATTTCCACCCCCGCTGGGAGGACCCGGCGGCCATCCGCGCCGCGCTCATCGCCGGCGCCCTCGCGGCCGTGCCCGACCGCGAGATCCACGAAGTCGCCGACCCGCGAGCCGCGTTCCGCACGGCGCTCGGACTCGTCGGCGAGGGCGACGCCATCCTCTACGCCGGACCCGGGCACGAGGACTACCACGAAGTGAAGGGCGAGAAGATCCCGTACTCCGCCAGAGACGATGCCCGAGCGGCCCTCCGCGAAGCGGGGTGGCCCGCGTGATCGCGTTGAGCCTTGCCGAGATCGCCGCGGCGGTCGGCGGAGAACTCCGCCTGCCAGCACGCGGATCCTCTGCCGAAGACCGGGTCGACGGCGCGGTCACCACCGACTCGCGCGAGGTCGTCGCGGGCGGCGTGTTCGTGGCCAAGCGCGGCGAGTTCGACGACGGGCACCGCTTCGTGCCCGCGGCCGTCGACGCGGGCGCTGCACTGCTCGTCGTCGAGGAGCCGCAGCCGGTCGAGGTGCCGCAGATCGTCGTCGACGACTCGGTCGAGGCGCTCGGCCGGCTGGCCACCGAGGTCGTCGCGCGCGTGCGTGCGCTCGGGCGCCTCCGCATCGTCGGCGTGACGGGCTCGAACGGCAAGACGACGACGAAGAACCTGCTGCGCACCGTGCTCGAGCGCGTCGGAGAGACGGTCGCCGCCCGCAAGTCCTTCAACAACGAGGTCGGTGCGCCGATCACGATGCTCGAACTCACCGAGTCGACCGAGTTCCTGGTCGCCGAGATGGGCGCTTCCGGGGTCGGCGAGATCGCCCGGCTCATCCGGATGGCCCGCCCCGACATCGGCATCGTCCTGAAGGTCGGCCTCGCCCACGCCGGCGAGTTCGGCGGCATCGAGCAGACCGTCCGAGCGAAGAGCGAGATGGTCACCGAGCTGCTCGACACGGATGTCGCGGTGCTGAATGCCGACGACCCCCGCGTCGCCCCGATGGCCGAGCTCACCCGCGCCCGCGTGGTCCGCTTCGGGCTCGGCGACGACGCCGACGTCCGAGCGAGCGACATCCGCGTGCACGCCCGGGGCACCGATTTCACCGTCACGGTGCCGGGCGGCGAGTCCGCGACGGTCGCCTTCGGGGTGCTCGGCGAGCACCACATCATGAACGCCCTCGCCGCGATCGCCGCCGCGCGAGAGCTCGGGGTGCCGCTCGACGGCATCGTCTCCGCGCTGGAATCCGTCACGCTGGCCGAGCACGGCCGCATGGAGGTGCTCGGCGGCCGCGACGACATCACGGTCATCAACGACGCGTACAACGCGAGCCCGGACTCGATGTCCGCCGCGCTCAAGACGCTCGCCCAGGTCAAGCGCGACGGCGCCCGCACCTTCGCCGTGCTCGGCGAGATGAGCGAGCTGGGGGAGTTCTCCGGCGACGAGCACGACCGGATCGGCCTGCTCGCGGTGCGGCTCGGCATCTCCCAGCTCGTGGTCGTCGGCCAGGGGGCGAGGCGGCTGCACATCTCGGCCATCAACGAAGGCTCGTGGGACGGCGAGTCCGCCTTCGTGGAGACGCAGGACGAGGCCTTCGAACTCGTCACCGCGCAGGCGCGCCCCGGGGACACGATCCTCGTGAAGTCTTCGAACGCTGCGGGGCTGCGACACCTCGGCGACCGATTGGGAGAATGGTTCTCGTGAGAGCACTACTGACTGCCGGGGCGTTGTCGCTCGCGTTCACGCTCTTTCTGACGCCGGTGTTCATCCGGTTGTTCGTGCGTTTGGGGTGGGGGCAGTTCATCCGTGACGATGGGCCGCAGTCGCATCATGTGAAGCGGGGCACGCCCACGATGGGTGGGATCATCTTCATCCTGGGCACCCTGTTCGGGTATTTCGGGGCGACGCTGCTGAGCGGTGAGGGTGCGACGGCGTCGGCGTTGCTGGTGCTGTTCATGATGGTCGGGCTCGGGGTGGTCGGGTTCATCGACGATTTCTTGAAGACGCGGAAGAAGCAGAGCCTGGGCCTGGGGGGGTGGGCGAAGGTCGCCGGGCAGGTCGTGGTGGCGGGCACGTTCGCGTTGTTGGCGTTGCAGTTCCCGAATGCGCAGGGCACGACGCCGGCGGATACGAAGATCTCGTTCATCCGGGATCTGCCGTTGGACTTCATGGTGTTCGGCACGATCGCGGGGACGATCCTGTACGTGGTCTGGATCTGTCTGATCTCGACGGCCGCGTCGAACGGGGTGAACGTGACCGACGGGCTCGACGGGCTCGCCGGTGGGGCGTCGATCCTCGCGATCGGGTCGTTCGTCGTGATCGGGTTCTGGCAGTTCAACCAGGCCTGCTCGAACCCGAACCTCAATCAGGCCGACGCGTACCGCTGCTACGAGGTGCGTGACCCGCTCGATCTCGCGATCGTCGCGACGGCGATCGTGGGCGGCCTCATCGGCTTCCTGTGGTGGAACACGAACCCGGCGAAGATCTACATGGGCGACACCGGTTCGCTGGCGCTCGGCGGTGCGCTCGCGGCGTTGGCGATCGTGAGTCGTACGGAGCTGCTGCTGGTGCTGATCGGTGGGTTGTTCGTGATCGAGACGGGGTCGGTGATCGTGCAGCGGGCGTACTTCAAGCTCACGCACGGCAAGCGGATCTTCCTGATGAGTCCGATCCATCACCACTTCGAGTTGAAGGGGTGGGCCGAGGTCACCATCGTGGTGCGGTTCTGGATCATCGGCGGGCTCCTCGTCGCCGCCGGCGTCGGCAGCTTCTACCTCGAATGGCTGCAGAGCTGATGGCGCCCCCTACCGCCGAACGACTCGCCGGGCTGACCAGCTGGCACGCCGACTGGAGCGGCCTGCGGGTCGCGGTCCTCGGGCTCGGCGTCACCGGCTTCGCCGTCGCCGACACCCTCACCGAGCTCGGCGCCGAGGTGCTCGTGCTCGCCCCGGCGCGCGACGACGACCGCGCACGCATCCTCGAGGTGATTGGCGCCCGCCTCGTGACCGATCCGCTCGAGACGGTGCCCGCCGAGCTCGGCGAGTTCGCGCCCGAACTCCTCGTCGCCTCGCCCGGGTTCCACCCCGACCATCCCGTGCTCGAGTGGGCGGCGGCCGAGGGCGTCCCGGTCTGGGGCGACATCGAGCTGGCCTGGCGCGTCCGTGACAAGGTCGAGGCCGCCGAGTGGATCCTCGTGACCGGCACGAACGGCAAGACGACCACCACGCAGCTGACGGCGACCTTCCTCGCCGCCAACGGCCTGCGCGCGGCACCGTGCGGCAACATCGGCGTGCCCGTGCTCGACGCCGTGCGCGACCCGCAGGGCTTCGACGTGCTCGTGGTCGAGCTGTCGAGCTATCAGCTGCACCACGTGCCCACCGACGGGCCCGGCGCACTGCACCCCCTCGCGAGCGTCTGTCTGAACCTCGCCGACGATCACCTCGACTGGCACGGCTCCTTCGCCGGCTACCGGGACGCGAAGGCCAAGGTCTACGCGAACACCAGGATCGCCTGCGTCTACAACCGCGCCGACGAGGCGACCCGGCTCATGGTCGAGGAGGCGGAGGTCGAGGAGGGCGCACGCGCCATCGGCTTCGGGCTCGACGTGCCCGGGCCGAGCGACTTCGGCGTCGTCGAGGGGATCCTCTGCGACCGCGCGTTCCTCGACGACCGCCGCAGCACGGCGCTCGAGATCATCACGGTCGCCGAACTCGAGCCCCGCGGCCTCGACGCCCCGCACATCGTGCAGAACATCCTTGCCGCCGCGGCACTCGCCCGCGCAGCCGGCGTCCCGGTCGGCATCATCCACGACGCGCTGGGGGAGTTCCGGCTCGACGCGCACCGCATCGAGACCGTGGCGATCGCCGGCGGCGTGCGCTGGATCGACGACTCCAAGGCGACGAACCCGCACGCGGCCCAGGCCTCGCTGAAAGCCTTCGGCCGGGTGGTGTGGATCGTGGGCGGCCTGCTGAAGGGCGTCGACGCGGACTCGCTCGTCGCGGCGCACGTCGGCCGGCTCCGCGCCGCGATCGTGATCGGCAAGGCCCGCGACGAGCTGGTCTCGGCGTTCCGCCGACACGCGCCCGAACTGCCGCTCTTCGAGGTCGTCGCGCCGGACACTGAGAACGTGATGCCCGAGGCGGTCGCGTTGGCGGCCTCGGTGGCCGAGCAGGGCGACACCGTGCTGCTCGCGCCGGCGGCGGCGTCGATGGACCAGTTCACCGACTACGCGGACCGCGGTCGCAGGTTCCACGAAGCGGTCAGAGCGATGCTGGGAGGTGAGGCGGATGCCGATGGCACCCCAGCCGACCCCCGAGCCGACGAGGACTGAGCCGGGCAGCACCGAGGCCCCGGCCGAGCCGCGCGGGATGGCGGCCGCCCGGATCCGCTTCGGGCGGGTGCTCCGGGTCGAGTCCGGCGACTTCTACCTCCTGCTCGGCACCACGCTCTTCCTCGTCGTCTTCGGCCTCGTCATGGTGCTCTCCTCCTCGGTGGTCGAGTCGCGCATCGAGGACGGCGGCGCCTTCGTGCAGATCGGCCGGCAGGCCGCGTTCGCGGCCGTCGGCGTGCCCGTCATGCTGCTCGCGAGCCGCATGCCGCAGCGCGTGTGGATGCTGCTCGCCTGGCCGGCCATGGCCGTCTCGTGCCTCATGCAGCTGCTCGTCGTGGCCACGCCCCTCGGCGTCGAGGTCGGCGGCAACACGAACTGGATCTCGATCGCCGGGTTCCAGTTCCAGCCCTCGGAGATGATCAAGGTCTCGATGGTCATGTGGCTCGGCCTCATCGTGACCAAGAAGCAGGCGCAGCTCGGCGACTTCGTGCACGGCGTGCTGCCCATCCTGCTCGTCGGCGGCGGCTCCATCGGGCTCGTGCTCCTCGGCGGCGACCTCGGCACGGTCATGATCATGGGCGCCATGCTGATCGGGGCGCTGTTCCTCGTCGGCATCCGGATCCGCCTGCTCATCGGCCCGGTGCTCGTGGCCGCCCTGCTGTTCGTGATCGTCGCCTTCTCGAGCGAGAACCGCATGAAGCGCATCATGAGCTTCGTGCAGGAGAGCTGCACGAAGGTCGACGTCGACGCGTGCTGGCAGATCCAGCACGGCACCTTCGCCCTCGCGAACGGCGGCGTCTTCGGCGTCGGCCTCGGCAACTCGGCGGCGAAGTGGTCGTGGCTGCCCGCCGCGGCGAACGACTTCATCTTCGCGATCATCGGCGAGGAGCTCGGCCTGATCGGCGCGATCGTCGTGATCGCCATGTTCGTGCTGCTCGCGATCGCCTTCGCCCGGGTGCTGCGGGGGGCGCGCACGCCGTTCGGCAAGGCGGCGACTGCCTCGGTCATGGTGTGGGTCATCGTGCAGGCGTGTGTCAATATCGGTGTCGTGCTCCGCGTCTTCCCGGTCCTCGGCGTCCCCCTCCCACTCGTCTCCGCTGGAGGCACCGCGCTCCTCACGACGCTCTTCGCGATCGGCATCGTGCTCTCGGTCGCGCGGAACCCCGACGGCGGCGGCAGCGGCCGCTGGCTGCGCTCCGGCGCCCCGGCGACGGCGGGTGCCGCGCGATGACCGTCTACCTCCTCGCCGGCGGAGGCACCGCCGGGCACGTGAACCCCCTGCTCGCCGTCGCCGACCGGCTTCGCGAACGCGAGCCGGACTCGGTCGTGCTCGTGCTCGGCACCGCGGAGGGCCTCGAAGCCCGCCTCGTCCCGCAGCGCGGCTACCGCCTGCTCACGATCCCGAAGGTGCCGTTCCCGCGGCGCCCGAACGGGGCGGCGCTGCGCTTCCCGCGCGCGTTCGGCCGCTCGATCGGCATCGTTCGGGACCTCATCGCGGAGCACGGCGTCGACGTCGTCGTCGGCTTCGGGGGCTACGTCTCGACGCCCGCCTACCTCGCGGCGCGGCGCGCGGGCGTGCCGGTCGTCATCCACGAGGCGAACGCCCGCCCCGGCCTCGCCAACCGCCTCGGCGCACGCTGGGCGGCCGGCGTCGGCGTGGCCTTCGCCGGCACGCCGCTGCGCGGCGCGCAGGTGGTCGGCATGCCGCTCCGCCGCGAGATCGAGCGGCTCGACCGTTCGGCTGCGCGAGCCGAGGCCGCCGCGTACTTCGAGCTGGATGCCGCGGCGCCGGTGCTGCTCGCCACGGGGGGCTCGCTCGGCGCGCGCCGGATCAACGGCACGATGGTCGACTCCGCCCGGCGGATCGTCGACGCGGGCTGGCAGGTGCTGCACATCGCGGGCGGCACCGCCGAGGCCAGCGACCCCGGCGTCGAGGGCTACCGCTTCGTCTCCTACGCGGACCGGATGGACCTCGCGCTCGCGCTCGCGGACTTCGCGGTGTCGCGCGCGGGGGCGGCGACCGTCAGCGAGCTCTCGGCGCTCGGCATCCCGGCCGTGTACGTGCCGTACCCCGTGGGCAACGGCGAGCAGCGCTTCAACGCGGCCGGCGTGGTTTCGGCTGGCGGCGGCATCCTCGTCGACGACGCGCAGTTCACGCCCGAGTGGTTCGCCGCCGAGGTGCTGCCGCTCCTCGCCGATCGCGAGCGCATCGGGGAGATGGGGCGGCTCGCGCTGGGCACGGGCTTCCGCGACGGCACCGAGCGCTTCGTCTCGCTCATCGACGCGGCGCTCGAGCCGCACGCCTGAGCCGTGCCGCGCCGGAAGGCGCGTAACGTGGAAGGGGGAGCACCGAGCTCCCGAGAACACCGACCAGCGAGGAAGAGCCACCCGACGTGACGATCAAGCCCGACCCCTCCACCGAGATCCCCGCCGAGCTCGGCAACGTGCACTTCGTCGGCATCGGCGGTTCCGGCATGAGCGGCATCGCGCGACTCGTGCTCGGCGACGGGCACCGCGTGACCGGGTCCGACGTGCGGGACTCGGCGAACGTGCAGGCGCTGCGTGAGCTCGGCGCGGAGATCGCCATCGGCCACGACGCGGCCAACCTCCCCGACGATGTCGACACCGTCGTCGTGACCGGTGCGCTCTGGCAGGACAACCCCGAGTACCAGCTCGCGCTCGAGCGCGGGGTGCCGGTGCTGCACCGCTCGCAGGCGCTCGCGGCGCTCATCGGCGGCCGCCGGCTCGTGTCCGTCGCGGGCGCGCACGGCAAGACGACCTCGACGGGCATGATCGTCACCGGCCTGCTGGCGCTCGGCGCCCGGCCGAACTTCGTGAACGGCGGGGTCATCGAAGGGCTCGGCGTGAGCGCGGCCGCGGGCGACGGCGAACTGTTCGTCGTCGAGGCCGACGAGTCCGACGGCTCCTTCCTGCTCTACGACACCTCGGTCGCGCTCATCACGAACGTCGACCCCGATCACCTCGACCACTACGGCTCGCGCGAGGCCTTCGAGCAGGCGTTCGTCGACTTCGCCGACCGGGCGCGCGAGCTCGTCGTGATCTCCTCGGACGACGCCGGTGCGCTCCGCGTCACCGAGCGGCTCTCGCACGCGAACATCGTGAGCTTCGGTGAGGCCGAGGGGGCGACGGTGCGCGTGCACTCGATCGAGACCGACGGCCCGGTCGCCTTCGCGCTGAGCTACCGCGGCGCCGAGTACCGGGCCCGGCTGCGCGTCCCCGGCCGGCACAACGCGATCAACGCCGCCGGCGCGTTCGCGGTGCTGGTGGGCCTCGGCTTCGACCCGCAGCTCGCGCTCGACGGGATCGCCGGCTTCGCCGGGACCGGCCGCCGATTCGAGCTGCACGGCACGGTCGGCGGGGTCAGCGTCTACGACGACTACGCCCACCACCCGACCGAGGTCGCCGCGGCCCTCGCGGCCGCACGCACGGTCGTGGGCGATGGGCGGATCATCGCGGTGCACCAGCCGCACACCTACAGCCGCACGCAGGCCTTCGCCAAGGAGTTCGCCGAGGTGCTCGAGCAGTACGCCGACGAGACCGTCGTGCTCGACGTCTACGGCGCGAGGGAGGACCCGGTCCCCGGCGTCACCGGGGCGCTCGTGAGCGAGCGCTTCGACGACGCCGAGCGGGTGGCGTTCATCGCCGACTGGCAGGAGGCCGCCGACCACACGGCGCAGATCGCGCGCGACGGCGACTTCGTGATCACCCTCGGCTGCGGCGACGTCTACCGCATCGTCCCGCAGCTGCTCGCCTCGCTCGAGCGGCAGCGCGGGTGAACTCGGGGCTCGTGTGAAGCGGCCGCAGGGGTTCGACGGGCCGCGTGCGCCGCGCCCCGGTCGTGACCGGCCCGCGCCGAGCGAGCCGCGGGCGCCCGCGCCGGTCTCGCTCCGGCGGGGCGGCGTCGAGCGCATCGAGCCGGATGCCGTCACCGCACCCGTGCCCGTCGTCGGCGGCGATCCGAACGCGACGGTCCCGCTCGGCACCGCGCCGCTCGTGGCGCCGCCGGCCTCGAACCCTGTGGAGCGCGGCGACGCCGACGCGCCGGCATCCGAGCCCGAGCGTCCGTCGCCCGCCGCCTCGGCCGCCGCGGAGGCCCGGGCGGCGCGGAAGGCGCTGGCCGCGGCCGAGCGCGCGAGGCGCAGCTACGAGCGCCGCGAGGTCCGCCGGTTCACGGCGCACACGCGTCGTCGCCGGCGGGCGTGGCTGATCGGGATCGGCGCTGCGGCGCTCTTCGTCGGCGGGGTGCTCGCCATCGCCTACTCGCCGGCCATGGCGCTGCGCGAGGTGCGCGTCGAGGGCGCCTCCCGGATTCCACCGGAGCAGATCCAGGCCGCCTTCGAGGGCGAGCTGGGCACGCCGCTGCCGCTCATCGGCTCCGGCGAGGTGAACACCGCGCTCCGTGCCTTCCCGCTCATCGAGACCTACTCGACCGAACTGGTGCCGCCCGGCACGCTCATCGTCCGCATCACCGAGCGCACGCCGGTGGGCGTGGTGCAGGGAGCCGAGGGGCTCGAGCTTGTCGACGCCGCCGGCGTCGTCATCGACCGCCCGGCCGAACGCCCGGAGGGCCAGCCGCTCATCGAGGCCGGCGCGACGAACGGGGCCGGGTTCCGCGCGGCGGCCGGCGTCGTGCGCGCGCTGCCGGACGACATCCGGAGCCAGCTCGTGCGGGTCACCGCCGAGACGGCGGACGACGTGCGCCTCGAGCTCTCGAGCGGCGCCTCGGTCGTGTGGGGGAGCGCTGAGGACTCGGCGCTGAAGGCGGTCGTGCTCGCTGGGCTGATGAAGAACGCCGCTCCGGACTCGGTCGGCCTGTACGACGTCTCGGCGCCGACGAGCCCCGTCACCGACTGATCCGGCGTCGACGGGGCGGATTCAGTGCTGGGGAGCACGAATCGGGCCATCCGTTCGCGACACGCGGTGTGTCGTCGTCGCGCAGGCGGGGCGGGGGACCTACCGTCGTTCTCAGGAATTGCATACTCAGCAAAACTTTAACCTTCGACTTGAGGTTCAAGGTTCCCAGGGAAGGCCGAACATGTCGACAAACCAGAACTACCTCGCCGTCATCAAGGTCGTCGGCATCGGCGGCGGCGGCGTCAACGCCGTCAACCGCATGATCGAGCTGGGCCTGCGCGGCGTCGAGTTCATCGCCATCAACACCGATGCCCAGGCGCTGCTGCTGAGTGACGCCGACGTCAAGCTCGACGTGGGTCGCGACCTCACCCGCGGACTCGGCGCCGGCGCCGATCCCGAGGTCGGCCGTCGTGCGGCCGAGGACCACGCGGAGGAGATCGAGGAGGCGCTCGCCGGCGCCGACATGGTCTTCGTGACCGCGGGCGAGGGCGGCGGCACCGGCACCGGCGGCGCCCCGGTCGTCGCGCGCATCGCGAAGTCGATCGGCGCGCTCACGATCGGTGTCGTCACCAAGCCGTTCAGCTTCGAGGGCAAGCGCCGGCAGACGCAGGCCGAGCAGGGCGTGGCGCGCCTGAAGGAAGAGGTCGACACCCTCATTGTGGTGCCGAACGACCGGCTGCTCGAGATCAGCGACCGCGGCATCTCGATGCTCGAGGCGTTCTCGACCGCGGACCAGGTGCTCCTCGCCGGTGTCCAGGGCATCACCGACCTCATCACAACCCCCGGCCTCATCAACCTCGACTTCGCCGACGTGAAGAGCGTCATGCAGGGCGCGGGCTCCGCGCTCATGGGGATCGGCTCCTCGAGAGGGGCGGATCGGGCGATCAAGGCGGCGGAGCTCGCCGTCGCAAGTCCGTTGCTCGAGGCCTCCATCGACGGGGCGCACGGCGTGCTGCTCTCGATCCAGGGCGGTTCGAACCTCGGCATCTTCGAGATCAACGACGCCGCGCGGCTCGTGCAGGAGGCCGTGCACCCCGAGGCGAACATCATCTTCGGCGCCGTCATCGACGACACCCTCGGCGACGAGGTGCGCGTCACCGTCATCGCCGCGGGCTTCGACGGGGGAGAGCCGCAGCCGAAGCAGGCGGTCGAGGCGCGTCAGCAGACCGCCGTCCCCGCGGCGGTCGGTGCGGCCGTCGGAGCGGCCGGGGTGCTCGGCTCGGGCGAGCCCGGCGACCCGATCGCCGAGATCGACATCGACGAGCTCGTCGAGACGGCGAGCTGGGGCTCGTCGGAGACCACCGCGAGCACCGCCGACCAGATCGTCTCCGACCCGGCCTTCGACGACGACGGCGACGACCTCGACATCCCCGACTTCCTGAAGTGAGCGAGCTCGCCGACCGGCTGACCGCGGTCCGTGCCGGCATCTCGGATGCCGCGACCGCGGTCGGCCGCTCGCCCGAGGAGCTCACGACGATCGTCGTGACGAAGTTCCATCCCGCCTCGCTCGTGCGCGAGCTCTTCGAGCTCGGGGTGCGCGACGTGGGGGAGAACCGGCACCAGGAGGCGCAGGTGAAGGCGGCGGAGCTCGCCGAGCTCGAGCTCCGCTGGCACTTCGTCGGGCAGTTGCAGAGCAAGAAAGCCAGGCAGGTCAGGGCGTACGCCTCGGTCATCCACTCGATCGACCGGGCCGCCCTCGTCGACGTGCTGCGCTCGGAGGAGACGAGCGTCGACTGCTTCGTGCAGCTCAACCTCACCGACGACCCGGGCCGCGGGGGCGTGGCTCCCGCCGAGCTCGAGCCGCTCGTGGAGCACGTGCTCGCGACGCCTGGGCTGCGGCTCCTCGGCCTCATGGCCGTCGCGCCGCTCGACGAACCGGCGCGGCCTGCGTTCGCCAGGGTCCGCGAGCTCTCCGAGCGCGTGCAGCGGCTCGCCCCCGAGGCGGGCGCGCTGTCGATGGGGATGTCGCACGACTACGCCGATGCGATCGCCGAGGGTGCGACACACCTGCGCATCGGTACCGCAATCACGGGGAATCGCCCGGAGCGCGGTTAACCTCGAAGAGACGAAGAACACCGGAGGGCAGCGATGTCGAACCCGCTCAAGAAGACCATGGTCTACCTCGGCCTCGCCGACGAGGAGCTCGAGACCGAGGCTCCCCAGCAGCAGGCCGCAGCGGCGGCCCCGGCTGCACCCGCCCAGGCCGCGCCCGTCGCGGCTGCCGCCCCGAAGCAGGCGCCGGTGACGCCGCTGCGCAAGCAGCACATCCAGCCGGTCGCCCCCCAGGTGGAGATGAACGAGATTCTCACGGTGCATCCGCGCCAGTACCGCGACGCCCAGGTGATCGCCGAGTCCTTCCGCGAGGGGGTGCCAGTGATCATCAACCTGTCGCAGATGTCCGACAACGACGCCCGTCGCCTCATCGACTTCGCGAGCGGGCTCTCGCAGGGCCTCTCCGGCAAGATCGAGCGCGTCACGAGCAAGGTGTTCCTGCTCTCGCCGGCGCACGTCGTGATCTCCGGCGAGAGCGGCGAGGCCGACGACGACGTGGATGCGTCGTTCTTCACGCGCGCGTAGCCGGCGGTGGGCGCCCTCTCCGTCGTCTGGAGCATCCTCTCGACGCTGCTGCTCATCTACTTCTTCGTGATGTGGGGGCGGTTCGTGCTCGATCTCGTGCGCACCTTCAACCGCAGCTGGCGGCCGCGCGGCGGCTGGCTGGTCGTGGTCGAGGCCGTGTACACGATCACCGATCCGCTCATCAAGTTCTTCCGGCGGCTCGTGCCGCCGTTGCGCCTCGGTCCCGTGGCGCTCGACCTGGCGTGGAGCCTGGCCATGCTCATCGTCATCGTGGCGATGACCGTGGTCTCCTGGCTCTCGCAGGTCACCGCGCTCGCTGGCTGACGATCTCCTGCGAGCATTGCAGGCCGAGACGATCGGCCCTGCGGTCGCCCGAACGCGGGTGGTACCGTAACCTGAACGTGATCCGACAGTTCGACAGTTTCGACAGATTTGAGGGTGAGCAGCCATGGCGCTAACTCCGGAAGATGTGGTCAACAAGCGCTTCCAGGCGACGAAGTTCCGTGAGGGCTACGACCAGGACGAGGTCGACGATTTCCTCGATGAGGTGGTCGTCGAGCTGCGCCGACTGAACCAGGAGAACGAGGAGCTGCGTCAGCGCCTCGCCGCCGCAGAGGCCCGCACCTCCGACCAGCCGGCGGCGCCGGCGCCGGCGGCCCCCGCGCCCGCCGCGTTCACCGAGCCCGTTTCGCAGCCGGCCACCGTCGCCGTGCCGACGCAGCAGCCGACCCCGCAGTCGGAGCTCGACGAGCAGACGTCGACGACGAACCTCCTCCAGCTCGCCCGCCGGCTCCACGAGGAGCACGTGCGCGAGGGCGTCGAGAAGCGCGACGCGCTCATCGCCGAGGGGCACGCGACCGCGGCCCGTCTCGTCGCCGAGGCCGAGGCGAAGCAGCGCCAGCAGATCGGCATCCTCGACCAGGAGCGCGTCGCGCTCGAGAAGCGGGTCGACGAGCTGCGCGTCTTCGAGCGCGAGTACCGCCAGAAGCTGAAGAGCTACATCGAGGGTCAGCTGCGCGACCTCGACACCGCCTCGCCGGTGCAGGTCTCGGGCAACCAGGGCTTCTCGGCCCCCGTGAGCGCCTCGGCGCAGGGCGAGCAGCCGGCGCCCACCTTCCAGGGCTTTGGCGCCTGAGCGCAGCGCGAAGGTCGGCACCACCACCGCACTCCTGGTCCTGGCCGGCGCCGCCGTCGTGGCGTACGGCCTCGACCAGCTGAGCAAGTACCTGGTCGTCTCGAACCTCACCGAGGGCGAGACGGTCCAGGTGCTCGGGCAGGTGCTCGAGTTCCAGTTCGTGCGGAACCCGGGTGCGGCGTTCTCGCTCGCGAGCGGGATGACCTGGATCTTCACGATCCTCGCGGCCGGCGTCATCACCTTCATCATCTGGTTCGCTCGGCGCATCAAGTCGGTGGCCTGGGCAATGGTCTTCGGGCTGCTGCTCGGCGGTGTGCTCGGCAATCTGACCGACCGGCTGTTCCGTGAGCCGAGCTTCGGGCTCGGCCATGTCGTCGACTTCATCTCGACGCCGTGGATGCTCCCCGCGATCTACAACGTCGCCGACATCTCGATCGTGTCGAGCATGGCGCTGTTCATGATCCTGACGATCCGCGGCATCGGGCTCGACGGCTCACGCGAGGAGCGTCGGCCGAAGGGCGCGAAGGCGAGCGAGTCCGTCGCGGCCGAGCCCCAGACGAGCGCGGATGCCGAGCCAGGGGGCGAGACCGAGGCCGGGCCGCGGGCCAGCCTCTCGGCGCCCCGACCGAGCGAGTCCTGATGGAGCACCGCTCCCTGCCCGTCCCGGACGGGCTCGAGGGCGCGCGCGTCGATCAGGGGCTCGCGAAGCTGCTCGGCTTCTCGCGCACGCAGGCGGCCGAGGTCGCCTCGGCCGGCGGCGTGCTCCTCGACGGCGCGGTCGCCGGCAAGTCCGACCGCCTGCGCGCCGGAGCCTGGCTCGAAGTGAGCTGGGAGCCGCCGCGCACCCTCGAGGTCGAGCCGATCGCGGTGCCCGAGCTCGGCATCGTCCACGACGACGACGAACTCGTCGTGGTCGACAAGCCGGCCGGCGTCGCCGCGCATCCCTCGCTCGGCTGGACCGGGCCGACCGTCGTCGGCGCCCTCGCCGCGGCGGGCTTCCGCATCTCGACCTCCGGTGCGCCGGAGCGGCAGGGCGTGGTGCACCGCCTCGACGCCGGCACGAGCGGGCTCATGGTGGTCGCGAAGTCCGAGCGGGCCTACACGGCGCTGAAGCGCGCCTTCCACGACCGCGAGGTGGAGAAGATCTACCACACGGTGGTGCAGGGGCACCCCGACCCGTTCGTCGGCACGATCGACGCGCCCGTGGGCCGTCATCCGCGCTCCGAATGGAAGTTCGCGGTCGTCGCCGACGGCAAGCACGCGGTCACCCACTACGAGACGCTCGAGGCCTTCCCCTCCGCGTCGCTGCTCGAAGTGCACCTCGAGACCGGGCGCACCCACCAGATCCGCGTACATATGGCGGCGCAGCGGCATCCCTGCGTCGGCGACGCGATGTACGGCGCCGACCCCACGATCTCGGCCCGGCTCGGGCTCGAGCGCCAGTGGCTGCACGCCAAGCAGCTCGCCTTCACCCACCCCGGCACGGGGGAGTGGGCGACGTACGAGTCGGAGTACCCGGCCGATCTCGCCCGCGCGCTCGAGCTCCTGCGCGCCGACTGAGCCGTCGCCGCCCACGGTGTGGGAGGGTCGCCGTAGACTCGCAGCACACCCCAGATCCACCAGCAGCACCACCCGATGAGGAGCCCCGTGGCCGCCGATTCCTTCGTTCATCTGCACGTCCACTCCGAGTACTCGATGCTCGACGGCGCCGCGAGAATCGGGGAGCTCATCAAGGCCGCCCAAGGGCACGAGATGCCCGCCGTGGCCGTCACCGACCACGGCAACGTGTTCGGCGCCTACGACTTCTGGAAGCAGGCGACCGACGCCGGCATCAAGCCGATCATCGGCACCGAGGCGTACCTCACGCCGCGCACCGACCGGCGCGACAAGACCCGTGTGCGCTGGGGCGACGGCGGCGGCGACGACGTCTCCGGCTCCGGTGCGTACACGCACATGACGCTGCTCTCCGAGACGACCGAGGGCATGCACAACCTGTTCCGGCTCTCGAGCCGGGCCTCGATCGAGGGCTACTACTTCAAGCCCCGCATGGACCGCGAGCTGCTGCAGACCTACTCGAAGGGGCTCATCGCCACGACCGGCTGCCCCTCCGGCGAGGTGCAGACCCGGCTCCGCCTGGGCCAGTACGACGAGGCGGTGAAGGCGGCCGCCGAGTTCCGCGACATCTTCGGTCGCGAGAACTTCTTCTGCGAGATCATGGACCACGGTCTGGGCATCGAGAAGCGCATCATGGACGACCTGTTCCGGCTCGCGAAAGACCTCGGGCTCCCGCTCGTCGCGACGAACGACCTGCACTACACGCACGCGCACGACGCCAAGAGCCACGCCGCGCTGCTGTGCGTGCAGTCCGGTTCGACGCTCGACGACCCGAACCGCTTCAAGTTCGACGCCGACGAGTTCTACCTGAAGACCGCCGCCGAGATGCGCCACCTCTTCCGCGACCACCCCGAGGCGTGCGACAACACGCTCGCGATCGCCGAGCGCTGCGACGTGCAGTTCAACACGAGCGCGAACTACATGCCGCGCTTCCCCGTTCCCGAGGGCGAGAACGAGGAGAGCTGGTTCGTGAAGGAGGTCGAGAAGGGGCTGCACCTGCGCTACCCGAACGGCATCCCGGCCGACGTCCGCAAGCAGGCCGACTACGAGGTCGGCGTCATCAGCCAGATGGGCTTCCCCGGCTACTTCCTCGTCGTCGCGGACTTCATCAACTGGTCGAAGGAGAACGGCATCCGGGTGGGCCCGGGCCGCGGCTCCGGCGCCGGCTCGATGGCGGCCTACGCGATGAAGATCACCGACCTCGACCCGCTCCAGCACGGCCTCATCTTCGAGCGCTTCCTGAACCCCGACCGCGTCTCGATGCCCGACTTCGACGTCGACTTCGACGAGCGTCGTCGCGGCGAAGTCATCAAGTACGTGACCGAGAAGTACGGCGAGGAGCGCGTCGCGCAGATCGTCACCTACGGCACGATCAAGGCGAAGCAGGCGCTGAAGGACTCGGGGCGCGTGCTCGGCTTCCCCTTCTCGATGGGCGAGAAGCTCACCAAGGCGATGCCGCCGGCGGTGATGGGTAAGGACATCCCGCTCTCGGGCATCGTCGACAAGGAGCACCCGCGCTACAAGGAGGCGGGCGACATCCGGGCGATCATCGAGACCGACCCCGAGGCCCGCACCGTCTTCGACACCGCCCTCGGGCTCGAGAACCTGAAGCGCCAGTGGGGCGTGCACGCGGCCGGCGTGATCATGTCGAGCGACCCGCTGATCGACATCATCCCGATCATGAAGCGCGAGCAGGACGGCCAGATCGTCACGCAGTTCGACTACCCCGCCTGCGAGTCGCTCGGGCTCATCAAGATGGACTTCCTGGGGCTGCGCAACCTCACGATCATCGACGACGCGCTCGACAACATCGAGGCGAACCGGGGCTTCCGCCCGGTGCTCGAAGACCTGGCGCTCGACGACCAGCCGGCGTACGAGCTGCTGTCGCGCGGCGACACGCTCGGCGTGTTCCAGCTCGACGGCGGCCCGATGCGCTCGCTGCTGCGGCTCATGAAGCCCGACAACTTCGAAGACATCTCGGCGGTCATCGCGCTGTACCGGCCCGGCCCCATGGGCGCGAACTCGCATACGAACTACGCGCTCCGCAAGAACGGGCTGCAGGAGATCACGCCGATCCATCCCGAGCTCGCCGAGCCGCTGAAGGACATCCTCGAGACGAGCTACGGCCTCATCATCTACCAGGAGCAGGTGATGGCGATCGCGCAGCGGGTGGCCGGCTTCTCGCTCGGTCAGGCCGACATCCTCCGCCGCGCGATGGGCAAGAAGAAGAAGTCCGAGCTCGACAAGCAGTACGCGGGCTTCTCGCAGGGCATGCTCGACAACGGCTACTCCGAGGCCGCGATCAAGACGCTCTGGGACATCCTGCTGCCCTTCTCCGACTACGCGTTCAACAAGGCCCACTCGGCCGCGTACGGGGTGCTGAGCTACTGGACGGCCTACCTCAAGGCGCACTACCCGGCCGAGTACATGGCCGCCCTCCTCACGAGCGTCGGCGACGCCCGCGACAAGCTCGCGCTCTACCTCAACGAGTGCCGCCGCATGGGCATCAAGGTGCTGCCGCCCGATGTGAACGAGTCGATCGGCTTCTTCGCCGCCGTCGGGGACGACATCCGCTTCGGCCTCGGCGCGGTGCGCAACGTCGGGTTCAACGTCGTCGACGCGATCCGCGCCGCCCGCGACGAGAAGGGCCGCTTCGAGTCGTTCCACGACTTCCTGAAGAAGTCGCCGCTGCAGGTGGCGAACAAGCGCACGGTCGAGTCGCTGATCAAGGCGGGCGCCTTCGACTCGCTGGGCGACACCCGGCGCGCGCTCATCGAGACGCACGAATCGGCGGTCGACGGCGCCGTGGCGACGAAGCGCGTCGAAGCGACGGGTCAGGCCGGCTTCAACTTCGACGACCTCTTCGACGAGGGCGAACGCTCCGAGTCCACCTCGCAGGTGCCGCCGCGGCCCGAGTGGCCGAAGAGCACCAAGCTCGCGTTCGAGCGCGAGATGCTCGGGCTCTACGTCTCCGACCATCCGCTCGCCGGCCTCGAGGTGCCGCTCGCGAAGCACGCCTCCACGAGCATCGCCGACCTCATGAGTTCGGAGCACACGCAGGACGGCGACACCGTGGTGGTCGCCGGTCTCGTGACGAGCGTGCAGCACCGCATCGCGAAGTCCTCCGGCAACCAGTACGGCATGATCCAGGTCGAGGACTTCTCCGGCGAGATCACCGTCATGTTCATGGGCAAGGCGTACCAGGAGTTCGCCCCGGGGCTGCAGGCCGACTCGATCGCGGTCGTCCGCGGCCGGGTCAGCATGCGTGACGACGGCATGAACCTGCACGCCTTCAGCGTCTTCACCCCCGATCTCGGGCAGGGCGACGAGACCGGGCCCGTGATGATCTCGCTGCAGGACGTGCGCGCGACGACCGACACGATCACGGCGCTCGGCGAGGTGCTGGCGCGGCACCGCGGCGACACCGAGGTGCGGCTCCGGCTCCTGAAGGGCGGAACGGCGCGCGTCTTCGAGGTGCCGCATCCCGTGCGAGTGACGGCCGACTTCTACGGCGAGCTGAAGAGCCTGCTCGGCCCCAACTGCCTGAGCTGAGCCGCGCGGTCTCTGGCCCCGGCCTCGCTAGGCTGGAGCCCTGATGCTGCGAACGATCGATCTCCGCGGAACCCGTCCGACCCAGCGCGAGCTGCTCGCGCTCGTGCCCCGTGCCGCCACCGACGTGTCAGCCGCGCTCGAGACCGCGCGCACGCTCGTCGAGGAGGTCCGCGAGCACGGCGAGCAGGCGCTGCTCGCCCAGGCTGAGCGGCTGGACCGGGTGCGCCCGCCGGCGATCCGCGTGCCGGAGTCGGAGCTGCGCGAGGCGCTCGACGCGCTCGACCCCGAGATCCGGCGCGCCGTCGAGTCGACCGTCGAGCGCGTCCGCGCGGCGAGCGCGGCGCAGGTGCCCGCGCCCGAGCGCACCGTGCTCGCCGACGGCGCCGTCGTGGAGCAGCGCTGGCAGCCGGTCGCCCGCGTCGGCCTCTACGTGCCCGGCGGCAAGGCCGTCTACCCCTCGAGCGTCGTGATGAACGTCGTGCCCGCGCAGGCCGCCGGGGTCGCCTCGATCGCCCTCGCCTCGCCGCCGCAGGCCGCGCACGGCGGCCGCATCCACCCGACGGTCGCCGCCGTCGCCGCGCTCCTCGGCATCACCGAGGTGTACGCGATGGGCGGCGCGGGCGCGATCGGCGCCTTCGCCTACGGCGTCGACGAGCTCGGGCTCGATCCGGTTCAGCGCGTCACTGGCCCTGGCAACGTCTACGTCGCGGCCGCGAAGCGGGTCGTCGCCGCGGTCACGGGCATCGACGCGGAGGCGGGGCCCACCGACATCCTGGTGATCGCCGACGAGGCGGCCGACGCCGACTTCGTCGCCGCCGACCTGATCAGCCAGGCCGAGCACGACGAACTCGCCGCCTCGGTGCTCGTGACCGACTCCGAGGTCTTCGCCGAGCGGGTGCTCGAACGGCTCGCCGTCAGGGCGGCGGCGACGAAGCACCGCGAACGCGTGCTCGCGGCCCTCGGCGGGGCGCAGTCGGCCCTCGTGCTCGTCGACGACCTCGAGCAGGCCGCATCGTTCGCGAACGCCTTCGGACCGGAGCACCTCGAGATCCAGGTGCGCGAACCCGACGCGGTGCTCGCCGGCATCGAGAACGCCGGGGCGATCTTCCTCGGCCCGTACTCGCCCGTGAGCCTCGGCGACTACGCCGCCGGCTCCAATCACGTGCTGCCGACGGGCGGCCAGGCGCGGCACGCCGCCGGGCTGTCGGCGGCCACGTTCCTGCGGCCGCAGCAGATCGTCCGGTACGACGAGCGGGCGCTGCGGGAGGTCGCACCGGTGATCGCCGCGCTGTCCGCCGAGGAGGACCTGCCCGCCCACGGCGAGGCCGTGACGGCGCGGTTCCCCGAGGGCTGAGCCCGCCCGCCGGCCCGGGGGTAGGCTTGGCACACCATGTACTGCCCGTTCTGCCGCCACCCAGATTCGCGTGTCATCGACTCCCGCACGAGCGACGACGGACTCTCGATCCGACGTCGTCGGCAGTGCCCGGAATGCGGTCGCCGCTTCTCCACCACCGAGACCGCGAGCCTTGTGGTCATCAAGCGCTCCGGCGTCGTCGAGCCGTTCAGTCGCGAGAAGGTCGTGCTGGGCGTGCGCAAGGCGTGCCAGGGCCGTCCGGTGACCGATTCCGATCTCGCCGTGCTGGCGCAGAAGGTCGAGGAGACCATCCGCTCGACGGGCGCCTCGCAGATCGAGGCGAACGACATCGGCCTCGCCATCCTGCCGCCGCTGCGCGAGCTCGACGAGGTCGCCTACCTGCGCTTCGCGAGCGTCTACCAGGCGTTCGAGTCGCTCGACGACTTCGACGCCGCGATCGCGCAGCTGCGCGAGGAGCACGGCCGGCTGCCGGCACGCCCCGTGGAGTGACGCGCGGAGCGGCGCGTCGGCTCCGGTAGCCTGGCTGCGGCATGTATCGACTCCTCTTCTCGCTCTTCCTGTCGAAGCTCGACCCCGAAGACGCGCACCACCTCGCCTTCCGCGTGATCCGCGCGCTGCCGACCCTGGGCCTCGGGCGCCTCGTCGAGCGGTTCACCGCCCCCGACCCCGCGCTCGCGGTCGAGGCGCTCGGGCTGCGCTTCCCCTCGCCCTTCGGCGTCGCGGCGGGCTTCGACAAGGACGGCTTCGCCGTGCGCGGGCTCGGCAACCTCGGTTTCGGTCACGTCGAGGTCGGCACGATCACCGCGATCGCGCAGCCCGGCAACGAGCGCCCGCGGCTGTTCCGCCTCGTCGCAGACCGGGCCCTGATCAACCGGATGGGCTTCAACAACGGCGGTGCGGATGCCGCGGCCGGCCGTCTCTCACGGCTGTCCCGACGCACCCACCGGCCCGTGCTCGGCGTCAACATCGGCAAGAGCCGGGTGACCGCGGTCGAGGACGCCGTCGCCGACTACGAGCGCAGCGCGAGCGTGCTCGCCCCCTTCGCCGACTACCTCGTGGTGAACGTCAGCTCGCCGAACACGCCGGGGCTGCGCGGACTGCAGGAGCTCGACGCCCTGGCGCCGCTGCTCGAGGCCGTGCGCGCGGCCGCCGGGCGCACACCGCTCCTCGTGAAGATCGCCCCGGACCTGGCCGACGAAGAGGTGCGCCGCATCTGCGCGCTCGTGCTGCGACTCGGCCTCGACGGCATCATCGCGACGAACACGACGATCTCCCGCGCTGGGCTGAAGACCCCGGCGGCCGAGGTCGAGGCGAAGGGCGCCGGCGGCCTCTCGGGCGCCCCGCTCGCGGCCCGCTCGCTCGAGGTGCTCCGGCTCATCCGCGCGGAGGTGCCCGCGGAGCTCTGCGTCGTCTCCGTCGGCGGCGTCGAGACGGCAGCCGACGTGCAGGACCGGCTCGACGCCGGTGCGACGCTCGTGCAGGGCTACTCGGCGTTCATCTACCGGGGGCCGTTCTGGGCGCGGCAGGTGAATCGCGGGCTGCTCCGGTTCCGTCGTTCGCGCGAGCAGGCCGGGCCGCGTTCGCGCTGAGCCCCGTGCCGAGCCGCGTCGGCGCGCCGATCCGGCTCAGGCGTCGGTGCCGCCACGCCCGGTGAGCACGCCGGCCTCGGCCAGACGATCGGCGAGCGAGGACCCGTCGCTGGCGGAGACCCACGGGATGCCGTCGTCGTGCTCGCCCGTCTTCGTGCGACCGCCGGCGAGCACCGCCTCGCCCGTGGAGAGCCGTCGGATCGCCACGGCGGCGACGCGATCGGGGTGGTCCTCGGCGAAGCTCGCATAGAGCTCCTCGTCGTGCTGGCCGTCGTCCCCGATGAGCAGCCAGCGGATGCCTGGGAACTCCTCGGCGAGCCGGCGCAAGTTCTGCTCCTTGTGGGCGCGGCCGCTGCGGAACCAGCGATCGTGCGTCGGCCCCCAGTCGGTGAGGAGCAGGGGGCCGGCGGGGAAGAGGTTGCGCGAGAGGAAGCGCGTGAGCGTCGGCGCGACGTTCCACGCCCCCGTCGAGAGGTAGATCACCGGGGCGCCCGGATGCGAGCGCGCGAGCCGCTCGAAGAGCACCGCCATGCCGGGCGTCGGGATGCGGGCGTGCTCGGCCAGCACGAAGGTGTTCCAGGCCGCCACGAGCGGGCGGGGGAGCGCGGTCACCATGACGGTGTCGTCGACGTCGGAGATGATGCCGAAGTCGGTGTCGGGCGAGACGACGAGGATCGGCGCCTCGACCTCCGCCGAGCCCTCGGTCGAGAGCACGGCGCGGTGCCAGCCGGGCGCGAGCTCGACCGGGATCTTCGTATCGACCACGCCGCCGCGGTCGGCGAGCACCTCGATGCGGACCTCGCCGATGCGGATGACGACCGGAACGTCGCCGACGGGGACGCTCGTGAAGCTCCGCCAGCCGCGGATGCTCTCCTGGCCGGGGCGACGGCGCCGGCGGCCGCTCGGCTCGTCACCGCTGCGGGGCTTCGAAAGGAGGACCCGGCAGAACACGCGGACCCAGTCCGTCGAGCCGTACCCCGTGTAGGGCACGACCGTCGGGACGTGCCCGCGGCGCCTCGCGAACCGCTCCCTGACCTCGTGCACCCAGTCCTCGAAGCGTGCGGCGCCGTGCCGGGCCGTCCGTTCGGGGGGTCCGGGCGGGGGTGGGGGGCTCGCCGGCATCCCCTCAGTCTGTCATGCCCGTGCGGACGGGGTCGAACCGCGGCGCGCGCCGTCCCTGCGGTCGGAGCGGCTCCGGCGGGCAGGTAAAGTAGCCAGGCAAGTCCAAGGAGGTTTCGTGTCGAACGTCGACCTGATCCTCGGTACCGACCACGCTCGGAAGCGTGCCGTCCGTACCGAACCGACCCAGCGTCGCAGCTCGCAGCGCCTCGATGCGCTGCTCGACGCCGCTGCTGAGATCGTCGACGAGATCGGCTTCGAGCGGCTCACCACGCAGATGGTGGCCGAGCGAGCCGGCGCCTCCATCGGCACGGTGTACCGCTACTTCCCCGACCGCGTCGCGGTGCTGCACGCGCTCCGCGAGCGCTCCGTGCGGCGCTACCGCGAGCGGGTGGCCGACCTCTTCGACGGCACGACGTTCGACGGCTGGTGGCACGCGGTCGAGCTGGCCGTCGACGCGTGCATCGACCTGTACCGCGACGAGCCGGGCTTCAGCGTGATCCACGGCTCGGAGCGCGAGCTCAGCGACGACGGCATCGAGCCCGAGTTCGCCGACCGGCTCGCGCGCGTCATCGAGGCCGAGTTCGGCGAGTCGGGCGACGGGGAGGAGCTGCGGTTCCGGCTCGGCGTCGCGATCGAGCTCGTCGACTCGCTCGTGAACCGCGCGTTCATGCGCGACCCCGCCGGCGACGAGCGCTACCTCGGTGAGGCCAAGCGGGTCGTCCGGGAGTACCTCGAGGGCGCGCTCGACGGACGTCGCAGGGTCGAGTCCGCAGCATAGTGCACCCGCGCCGCGCCGATGGAGGCGTTGCCCGCCGGCCGGAATGATGTTTGGCTGGTCCTCGCGTTCGGACCCACCGGGCGGGGGAGAGCGAAACATGATCGAGTTCCGCGGCGTCACCAAGCAGTATCCCGACGGCACGGTCGCGGTCGGGGGTGTGGACCTCGTCGTCCCGCCCCGCACGACCACGGTGCTCGTCGGCACCTCCGGTTCCGGCAAGACCACGCTGCTGCGCATGATCAACCGGATGGTCGACCCGAGCAGCGGGGCCGTGCTCATCGACGGCACCGACGTCGCCACGGTCGACCCGGTGCGCCTGCGCCGTTCGATCGGCTACGTCATGCAGAACTCCGGCCTGCTGCCGCACCGCACCGTGCTCGACAATGTCATGACGGTGCCGCTGCTCACGGGGACGCGCCGCCAGACGGCGCGCGCCAGGGCCATGGAACTGCTCGAGACGGTCGGGCTGGATGCCTCGCTCGCGCAGAAGTACCCCGCACAGCTCTCGGGCGGGCAGCAGCAGCGCGTCGGTGTCGCACGCGGCCTCGCCGCCGACCCCAACATCCTGCTCATGGACGAGCCGTTCGGTGCCGTCGACCCGCTCGTGCGCCAGGAACTGCAGCAGGAGCTCCGCCGGCTGCAGCGTGAGCTCGGCAAGACCGTCGTGTTCGTCACGCACGACATCGACGAGGCGTTCCTCCTCGGCGACCAGGTCGTGCTGCTCCGCACCGGCGGCAGGGTCGTGCAGTCCGGCGAGCCGGCCGAGTTCCTCGCGAGCCCCGCCGACGACTTCGTCAGCGGCTTCGTCGGCGCCGACCGCGGACGCCGCCGCCTGCGGCTCGAGGAGGTCGACGGCCGCAGGGTCGTCGTCGACGAGGACGGCCGACCGGCGGGAGTCCTCGAACCGTGAACTGGCTCGTCCAGAACCTGGGCCTCGTCGGCGAGCTGCTGCTCGTGCACCTCGCATTGTCGGTGCCGGCGATCATACTGAGCTTCGTGATCGCGATCCCGATCGGCTACCTGGCGCACCGGCAACGGTGGGCCAGAGGGGTGCTGCTCACGCTCTGCGGGGTGCTCTACGCGATCCCCTCGCTCGCGCTGTTCATCGCGCTGCCCGCGATCACGGGCTTCGGCATCCGCTCGCCGCTGAACCTCGTCGTCGCGCTGACGCTCTACGGCGTCGCGGTCATGGTCCGCACGGCCGCCGACGCCTTCGACGCGGTGTCGCCCGACACCCGGCTCGCGGCCACCGCCATGGGCTACTCCGCCGTCGGCCGGTTCTGGGCGGTCGAGCTGCCGCTCGCCGGGCCCGTGCTGCTCGCCGGGCTCCGCGTCGTGATCGTGAGCACCGTGAGCCTCGTCACCGTCGGCGCCGTGATCGGCGTGCAGAGCCTCGGCAGCCTGTTCACCGACGGGTTCCAGCGGGGCATCGTGGCAGAGATCGTCACGGGCATCGTCGCGACGATGTCGCTCGCCCTCGTGCTCGATGCGCTGAGCGTGCTCGCGGGTCGGCTGCTGCTGCCCTGGGCGCGACGGGCGGCCCCCGGCCGGCGCAGTTCGTCGCAAGCCGCCCAGATCGAGGCGGGTGAGCCGGCATGAACCTCTTCGCCGACGCGATCGCCTGGCTGCTCGACCCGGCCAACTGGGGCGGGCCGAGTGGCATCGCGGCGCGGTTGCTCCAGCACCTGGCGGTCTCCGCGGTCGTGCTCGTCATCGCCGCCGTCATCGCCCTCCCCGTCGGCGGGCTGATCGGCCACACCGGCCGGGGCAAGCAGCTCGCCGTGATGGTGTCGGGCGGGCTCCGCGCACTGCCCACGCTCGGCGTGCTGACGCTCTTCGGCCTCTGGCTCGGCATCGGCCTGCGCGCCCCCGTGCTCGCGCTCGTCATCCTCGCCATCCCGCCGCTGCTCGCCGGCGCCTACGCGGGCTTCGAATCGGTCGACCGGCGCACCGTCGACGCGGCCCGCGCGATGGGCATGCGCGAGACGCAGATCGTCGGCAAGGTCGAGCTGCCCATCGGGCTGCCCATCGTGGTCGGCGGCATCCGCTCGGCGGCGCTGCAGGTCATCGCCACCGCGATGCTCGTCGCCTACCTAGCCGACGTCGGCCTCGGCCGCTTCATCTTCGAGGGGCTGAAGACGCGCGATTACGCGCAGATGCTCGGCGCCTCCCTCCTCGTCATCCTGCTCGCCCTCGTCGTCGACGGCGCGTTCGCCCTGCTGCAGCGCCTCGTCACTCCGACCGGGGTGCGTCTCGCCCGCTCCGCCCGCACGGGCGGCGAGCCGGCGCGCACGCGCACCCCTGCCCGACGCACCATCACCGAAGGGAATCCAGTATGAACACGGCACGCACCACCCTCCGCATCGCCCTGGCGGCCGTCGCCGTCGGCGCGATGACCGCCCTCGCGGGCTGCGCCTCCGGCGGCGACCCGCTCCAGGAATCGTCCTCGCCGGGCGGCTCAAGTGGCGACACCATCGTCATCGGCTCGCAGGACTACTACTCGAACGAGATCATCGCCGAGCTCTATGCGCAGGCGCTGGAGGAGAACGGCTTCACGGTCGACCGCCAGTTCCGCATCGGGCAGCGCGAGGTCTACATGCCCGAGATCGAGGACGGCTCGATCGACGTCTTCCCCGAGTACACCGGCAACCTGCTGCAGTTCTTCGAGCCCGACACCACGGCGACCACGAGCGACGACGTCTACACCGCGCTCGAGGGCGCGCTGCCCGACGGGCTGCGCGTGCTCGAACAGTCGCCCGCGACCGACCAGGACTCGTACAACGTCACCAAGACGTTCTCCGAGACGAATAACGTGAAGAGTCTCGCCGACCTGAAGAACGTCACCTCGAAGATCACGCTCGGCGGAAACTCCGAGCTCGCAACCCGGCCGTACGGGCCGGAGGGGCTGAAGTCGGTGTACGGCGTCGACGTGGCCTTCACGCCGATCGAGGACAACGGCGGCCCGCTCACCCTCAAGGCGCTCGTCGACGATCAGGTGCAGATGGTCAACATCTTCAGCGCCGACCCGAACATCGCCGCGAACGATCTCGTGACGCTGGAAGACCCCGAGGGGCTCTTCCTCGCCTCGAACGTCGTGCCCGTGGTGAGCGAGAAGGTCACCGACGAGATGGCGAAGGTCATCGACACGGTGAGCGCGGCGCTCACCCCCGAGGACCTCGTCGCGCTGAACTCGCTGAGCGTCAACGAGCAGCAGTCGGCGGCGCAGATCGCGAAGGACTGGCTGGCCGAGAAGTCGCTGTTCTGAGCTTCGCAGAGGGGTCGGAGTCCCGGGTCACGCCCGGGGTTCCGGCCCCTCCGTCGTGCGCGGGCCCGCCTCGCCGTCGCGCAGGACGGCTCCGTCCGCCGAGCTCGCCCCGCCTACGACCGCGTCGCCCAGCACCGCGTCGTCGTCGAGGTGGCGGGCCTCGGAGCGGAGGATCAGCTTCTTCGCGATCCAGACGACGACGAGGAACACCGCGATGACGGCCACGAAGACGTAGCCGGCCCAGTGCAGCTCCCGGCTGAGCTCTCGGTAGCTGCCCGCCGCGACCCAGCCGACCGTCGTGTACGCCGCGGCCCAGATCGCGCAGGCGGGCGCGGTCCAGGCGAGGAAGCGGCGGTAGCTCATCGTGCTCATGCCGACGGTGAGCGGAACGAGCGAGTGCAGCACCGGCAGGAAGCGCGAGATGAACACCGCGGGCCCGCCGCGCCGGTCGAGGTAGCGCTGCGCCCGCTGCCAGTTCGCCTCGCCGATGCGCCGGCCGAGCCGCGAGTGCTGGATGCGCGGGCCGAACCAGCGGCCGAGCACGAAGCCGATCGTCTCGCCGAGGAGTGCGCCGACGATGACCGTCACGAGCATCGCCACGTACTGCGTGCCGTTCTCGATCGCCGTCGAGGCGACGATGACGACCGTGTCGCCGGGCACGATGAGGCCGATGAGCACGGAGGTCTCGAGCATGATGCCGATCCCCGCCAGCACGGTGCGCAGCACCGGGTCCACGCTCTGGACGGTGTCGAGGATCCAATCGAGCAGCTCGTTCATCGTGACCGAGCCTACGGGCCGCGGCTGGGGAGGACATCCGACCAGGGAGTGATCACCCGGGGGTGCGCCCCGTACCGCGGGGTGAGGCGTGCGGCGTGCGGCGGCCCGGGCCTCAGCCGAGGATGGCGAACATCGAGACGATGGGCGTCGCGACGAGGATGACCGCCGTCGCCACGATTCCCGCGCGCTCGACGAGGGGGAGCGGCTGGACGGGCTCCTCGAGGCGGCGGAGCCGCGCTTCGAGGAGGTCGGGGTCGGGTCGGACGCCGCCGGCGTCCGCGTAGGCGAAGGGCTCCGCATCGGCGCCGAGGCGTTCGGCCGCCCGGCGCAGCGGTTCGGCCCCGGTCGTGCGCCGGGCGCCGTCGTCGGCGAGCATCTCCGTCAGCGTGGAGACGGCGCGCTCGGCGCGATTCGCGATCGGGAACCAGGGCAGTGCGCTGTGCCAGGCGCGGAAGGAGAGCAGCACGAGGTGGTGCAGCTGCTCGAGGTGGGTGCGTTCGTGCGCCACGACCGCGGCGAGCTCGTCCTCTTCGAGCGCGCCGATGAGGCCGTCGGTGAGCACCGTCGCCGTGCGCAGGCCCGGGACGCAGTAGGCGAGCGGCACGGGGTGGGCGAGCACCCTGGTGCCGGGCTGACCGGGCAGGGGCTCGCTCAGCAGATCGATGAGCTGGTGCTGGCGACGCCGCTCCCGCTCCGCCGACACCGCGGTCAGCGCGAGGTTCAGCGCGAGGTGCACGGCCAGTCCGGCGGCGAGCGTGAGCGCCGCGATCTCGAACACGCCGTAGTGCTCGGGGATCGGCCCGTCGACGAGGTGGGGGAGCAGATCGTGGAGGCCGGCGAGGAGCGAGCCCGAGGCCGAGGCGCCGAAGGCGAGCAGGCTGCCGATCATGGCGAGGCCGCCCGAGAGGGCGATGGCCTGCCAGAGGGCGAGGGCGAGCGCGGGTGCTCTGGCCGGCCACGCGGCGCTCGCGAGGGCAAGCGGGGCCGGCCACGCGAGGGTGATCGCGAGGGCGGCGAGCACGGCCGCGACGACGAGCATGGGTCAGCGCCGGGCGCTGAGCTCGTCGAGGAGGCGGCGGAGGGTCTGCGCCTCGCCGGCGGTGACGGTGCCGACGAAGCGCGCGAGTGCGCCGTCGCGGTCGTGCGAGGAGTCGAGCACCTCGTGCATGAGCTCCGCGGTGTGCTCGGCCCGGCTGAGCAGGGCGCGGTAGCGGTGCGGGCGCTGGTCGCGCGAGCGGGAGACGAATCCCTTGCGCTCGAGCCGGGACAGCACGGTGAGCACCGTGGTCGTCGCGGGGGAGCGGCCGCTCTCGGAACCGGTGAGCACGAGCCGGTCGCGCACCTCTTTGGCCGTGAGTGCGGCATCGCTCGTCCAGAGCTCTTCCATCACCGCTCGTTCGAGCTCGCCAAGACCTGCCATTGCTTCATCGTACTGCGTGACTTGCACTTCTTCTACATCGAGTAGAAGAATGGGTGCCGCAGGCTTCTACGAAGTGTAGAAGTCATCCGCTCGGGCCCGGACGGCCGCGAAGGGGGCACCCTGTGAATGATCTGCTCGATCCGCTCTTGCTGGCCAGGTGGCAGTTCGGTCTGACCACCGTCTACCACTTCCTGTTCGTGCCGCTCACCATCGGTCTCGCCACGACCACGGCCATCTTCCAGACCGCCTGGGTGCGCACGGCGAAGGTGGAGTACCTGCGCATCACCCGGTTCCTCGGCTCGATCTTCCTCATCAACTTCGCCATGGGTGTCGTGACCGGCATCGTGCAGGAGTTCCAGTTCGGCATGAACTGGTCGGAGTACTCCCGCTTCGTCGGCGACATCTTCGGCGCGCCGCTCGCGCTCGAGGGCCTGCTCGCCTTCTTCCTGGAGGCGACGTTCATCGGGCTCTGGATCTTCGGCTGGAACCGCCTGCCGCAGAAGCTGCACCTCGCCACCATCTGGGTGACCGCGGTCGGCTCGATCGTCTCGGCGTACTTCATCATCGCGGCGAACGCCTGGATGCAGAACCCCGTCGGCTTCGAGGTGAACGCCGAGCGCGGCCGGGCGGAGCTCGTCGACATCTGGGCGGTGCTGACGAACCCCGTGGCCCTCGCGGCGTTCCCGCACACCATCGCTGCGGCGTTCATGGTGTCCTCCGGGCTCATCATCACGGCGGCCGCGTGGCACCTCTCGCGCAACCAGCACCTCGACACGATGCGTCCGGCCCTGAAGTTCGGGCTCTGGGCGATGGTGGTCTCCGGCGCGCTGACCACCTTCTTCGGCGACCAGCTGAGCCTCGCCATGGTCGCGACGCAGCCCATGAAGATGGCCGCGGCCGAAGCCACCTACGACACCGTGTGCGGCGCGGACGCCTCCTTCTCGATCTTCACGCTCGGCACGCCGGACGGCACGAACGAGCTCTTCTCGATCCGCGTGCCCTACCTTCTGTCGCTGCTGTCGACGCACAGCCTCGACGGCTGCGTCGAAGGCATCAACGACCTGCAGGCCCAGTACACCGAGCTGTGGGGCCCCGGCGACTACACGCCGATCATCTGGGTCACCTACTGGGCGTTCCGCTGGATGATCGGGCTCGGCATGGCGCACGTCCTCGTCGCGGTCGTCGGCCTGTGGCTCACCCGCAAGGGCCGGATGCCGAAGCAGAAGTGGGTGTGGAAGGTCGCCATCTGGAGCTTCCCGCTCTCCCTCGGCGCCATGATCGTCGGCTGGGTCTTCACGGAGATGGGCCGGCAGCCCTGGATCGTCTTCAGCCAGATGTTCACGGAGTCGGCGGTGTCGCCCAACGTCACGGGCCTCGACGTGCTCATCTCGCTCACCGCCTTCACGCTGATCTACGGCATCCTCGCCGTCGTGGAAGTGCGCCTCATCATCCGCGCCGTCAGGAAGGGGCCGCCCGAGATCGGCGCCCCCGACCCCGAGACCGGACGCGTCGAGCAGCCCTCGACGGTCTACTAGAAGGAGTTCGTCATGGATCTCGCCGTGCTCTGGTTCTGGATCGTCGCCTTCCTCTTCGTCGGCTACTTCGTGCTCGACGGCTTCGACTTCGGCGTCGGCATGACCATGCCCTTCCTCGCGAAGGACGACACCGACCGCCGGGTCATGATCAACACGATCGGCCCCGTCTGGGATCTCAACGAGACCTGGGTGATCGTCGCCGGCGCCGCGCTGTTCGCGGCCTTCCCCGAGTGGTACGCGACGCTGTTCTCCGGCTTCTACCTCGCGCTGCTGCTCATCCTGCTCGCGCTCATCGCGCGCGGCGTGTCCTTCGAGTACCGGCACCAGCGGCCGGAGTCGCAGTGGAAGGCCTGGTTCGACCGCATGATCATCGTCGGCTCGGCCGTGCCGGCGCTGCTCTGGGGCGTTGCCTTCGCCAACATCGTGCAGGGCGTGCCGCTCGACGCCGACCACAACTACATCGGCACGCTCTTCGACCTGCTGAACCCGTACGCCCTGCTCGGCGGCGCCACGACGCTGCTGCTCTTCTTCACGCACGGCGCCGTGTTCATCGCGCTGAAGACCGAGGGGGAGCTGCGGGCCCGGGCCAAGCGCCTCGCGACGAAGGCGGGCGTCATCACGATCGTCGTCGCCGCCGCGTTCCTGCTGTGGACGGGCGTCGCGCAGGGCTCCGCGTGGTTCTGGGCGCTGGCGGCCGTGGCGGCCGTCGCCCTCATCGGCGGCGTGCTCGCGAACACGCGCGGGAAGGAGGGCCTGGCCTTCGGGCTCATGGCGCTCACGATTGCGGCCGCCGTGATCGGGCTCTTCGCCGCGCTCTTCCCCGAGGTGATGCCCGCATCGAACGACCCGGCGAACAGCCTCACGATCGCGAACGCCTCCAGCACGCCCTATACGCTCACGTTCATGAGCTGGACCGCGCTGATCTTCCTGCCGCTCGTGCTCGCGTACCAGGCGTGGACCTACTGGATCTTCCGCAAGCGCGTCACCAGGCAGACCATCGAGGCGGCCGCGCACTGACGTGAAACCGCTCGACCCTCGCCTCATCCGACGCTCCGGCGCCGCCCGCGGGTTCCTCGCCGCGGGCGGCGCGGTGGCGCTCGTCCAGGCCGTCGCCGTCATCGGCTTCGCGTACGCGCTCGCCCGACTCGTGACCGATCTCGTCGCCGGCGTCCCGCTGGCGGAGCTCGGCTGGGCGATGCTGCTGCTCGTCGGCTGCGTCGTGGTCCGCGCGCTCGCGGCGTGGGTGTGGGAGTGGTCCGGCGCCGCCGGGGCGGTGCGGGTGAAGGCCGAGCTCCGCCGGGCGGTGCTGGAATCCGTTGATCGCGGCGTCGGCGCGCCCGCCGGCACGGGCAGGCTCGCGACGCTGCTCGGACCGGGGCTCGACGCGCTCGACGACTACTTCGGGCGCTACCTCCCGCAGCTCGTGCTCACGGTGGTCGCGATGCCGATCCTGCTCGTCGCGGTCTGGCTCGCCGATCCGCTCTCCGGCCTCATCCTCGTCATCGTGCTGCCGTTGCTGCCGATCTTCATGGCGCTCATCGGCCTGGCCACGAAGCAGGTCCAGCAGCGGCAGTGGGAGGGGCTGCAGCAGCTCTCCACCGCCTTCCTCGAGATCGTCGGCGGCCTGTCCACGCTCGTGGTCTTCAACCGCGCGGAGCGCCAGCTGGGCCGCATCCGGCGCGCCACCGACGCCTACCGCGGCAAGACGATGCGCGTGCTGCGGGTGACCTTCCTCTCCGGCTTCGTGCTGGAGTTCGGGGCGAGCCTGTCGATCGCGCTCGTCGCCGTGTCGATCGGCCTGCGCCTCGTCTCGGGGGAGATGGGCCTGCTGGCGGGACTCTTCGTGCTCGTGCTCGCACCGGAGGTGTTCCTGCCCCTGCGGAACGTCGGGGCCGCCTTCCACGCCTCGACCGAGGGCCTCGAAGCCTCCGGCGAGGCGCTCGACCGCTTCGAGGCGGGGGAGCGGACGGATGCCTCGGCCGCACGCACCGCGACGGCGCCCGACTCGGCGCGGTCGGGCGGGACCGCGGTGCTCCGGCTGGAGCGGTTCGCGGCGCTGCGCGACGGCCGTGCCGTCGCCGCTCCCGTCGACCTCGAACTGGCGCCGGGCGAGGTGGTCGCCCTCGTCGGGCCGAGCGGTGCGGGCAAGTCGAGCCTCATCGCCGCGCTGCTCGGCTTCGCCGAGGCGGATGGTGAGGCCTGGGTCGACGGCGTCCCCGCGGGGCCGGCGGCCCGGCCGCGCGTGGCCTGGGCGGGCCAGCAGCCGCTGCTGCGCGCGGGCACCGTCGCGTCGAACGTCCGCCTCGGCAGCGAGCACGCGCCCGAATCGCTGCTCGAGGAGGCGCTCGCTGAACTGGCCGTGGGGTTCGACGCCGGGCACCCGGTCGGCGCCGACGGCGCGGGGCTCTCCGGCGGCCAGCAGCAGCGGATCGCGGTGGCCCGGGCCTGGCACCGCGCCCGCGCCGAGGGACTTCGGCTGCTCGTCCTCGACGAACCGAGCTCGGCGCTCGACGTCGGACACGAGGCCCGGCTCGCCGCCGCCGTGCGCCGGCTCGCTGAGAACGGCGTCGCAGTGCTCGTCGCGAGCCACCGCCCCGCGCTCGTCGCCGCCGCCGACCGCACCGTCGAGCTCCGGGAGGCCGCTCGTGTCGCGAAGTGATCCCGCCACCCGTCGCGTGCTGCGCGAGGCGATGCCGCCGATCCCGCGGCTCCTGCCGGCGATGCTCGCGGGCATCGCCTCCGGGGGCTCGGCCGTCGCGCTCCTCGCCGCGAGCGCCTGGCTCATCACACGAGCGGCCGAGCAGCCGCCGATCCTCTTCCTCTCGCTCGGCATCGTCGGGGTGCGGGCATTCGCGCTCTCCCGCGCGGTGTTCCGCTACCTCGAACGGCTCGCCGGGCACGATGCGGCGTTCCGGCAGCTCGCCGCCGTCCGCGCCGGCGTGTACGAGCGGATGCTGCCGGTCGCCCCGGACGGCGTGCCGGCGACCCGAGGCGGCGAGCTGCTCGCCCGCTTCGTCGGCGATGTCGACGAGCTGCAGAACCTCGCCCTCCGCGTGGTGCAGCCCGTCGTGAGCGCCCTCGTGGTGCTCGTCGCCGCGGTGACCGGCATCGCGTTCCTCGCGCCCGGCGCGGCGGCCGGGCTCGCGCTCGTCCTCGTGGCCGGCATCGGCCTCGCGCTTCTCGCCCAGCACCGCGCCGGTGCGCGGGCCGACCGCGAGCTCGCCCCGCTGCGCGGCCGCCTCCAACAGGCGGTCGTCGAACACCTCCGCACGAGGGAGCTGCTGCTCGCGTACGGCGCCGCCGACGCCGATCTCGACCACATCGACGGCCTCGCCCGCCGACTGGGACGCGTCTCGCGGGCGCGGGCGGTCGCCGCCGGGGCCGTGGCCGCCGCCGTCGCGGCGATGGGCGGCATCGGCGCGGCCGTCGCGCTCTGGCTCGCGGCCCCCGTCCTCTCGAACGGCGCCATCGACGGGCCGACGCTCGCGATCCTCGCGCTCGTGCCCCTCGCCGTCGCCGAGGTGGCGGCGGCGATCCCGCCCGCGGCAGCGGCGTGGCGCGTCGCGCGCTCGGCGGCGGAGCGGGTCGCCCGTGCGGTGCCGGCCGAGGTGCCGCCGGAGCTCCCCGTGCCCGCGGAGGCGCCGCGCGTACTGCCGGCCGGCGGACCCGCGCCGAGGCTCGAACTGCACGGCGTGCATGCCGACTGGCCCGGGGCGTCCGAGACCGGGCGGCCGAGCGCCCTCCAGCCGATCGACCTGGTGCTCGACCCGGGCGAGCGCGTGCTCGTGCGAGGCCCGAGCGGCAGCGGCAAGACCACGCTCGCCCACGTGCTCGTCCGGTTCCTCGAGTACGGCGGTTCCTACCGCGTCGACGGCATCGAGGCGCGCGAGCTCGACGCCCACCGGCTGCGCGACCGCATCGGGCTCGTCGAGCAGCGGCCCTGGCTCTTCGACGAATCCATCCGGCAGAACCTCATCTTCGCCCGGGACACCGCGAGCGACGCCGAGCTCGAGGCAGTGGTCGATCGTGTCGGCCTCGGCGAGTGGATGCGCGAGCGCGGCGGGCTCGACGCGCCCGTCGGGGAGCGCGGCGCGCTCGTGTCGGGCGGCCAGGCCCACCGGATCGCGCTCGCCAGGGCCATGCTCGCGGACTTCGACGTCCTCGTGCTCGACGAGCCGACCGCGAGCGTCGACCGCGCGCGGGCGGACGCCCTGCTCGCAGAGCTGCTCGACGCGGCATCGGGCCGCTCCGTCGTGCTCATCTCGCACACGCCGGTCGCGGCGGGGCTCGTCGACCGCGAGCTCGTGCTCGGCTGAGCCGCGCACGGGGCGGGAGCGGGCGCGGCCCCGCGCGCGTGCGCCGTAAGCTGAGGGGATGCCCCGACGCCTCCGTCGACGACCGCTGCCCGGGTGGCGCGACCCGGAGCTCGTGCACCTCGAGCTCGCCGGCGACGCCCCGGTGTCCGCATGGCTCGACTCCGGCATCGACGTGAGCTCCGGCACGAGCGTGGTCGCCGTGCCGCGGGACGGCGCCGCGATGCTCGTCGCGGGCGACGACACCCCGCCCGCGGACGTCTTCGCACAGCTCCGCGCCGAGCTCGGCGATCCGACCGACGCCGCCGCGGGCGCCACGCCGCTCGGCTGGATCGGCTGGTTCGGCTACGAGTTCGGCGCTCGCGCGCTCGGCCTGCCCGCCGCGCCGACCCGCACGCCGGCGGCCGCCTTCTTCTTCGCCGAGCGCGCCGTGGTCTTCGACCACGCCACCCGGACGATGCGTCTCGAGTGGCTCGAGGACGAGGCGGATCCCGCGTTCGTCGCGGCCCAGGCATCCTGGCTCGAGCGCACCGCCGCCGCCATCGCCGCGCTGCCCGAACGGGCGGCCTCCTCCGATCCCGTGCCCGCCGCGCGCGACGGCGCGGTCGCCGCGCCCCGCTGGCGGCACTCGGCGGCGGCGTACCGCCGACGCATCCGCGCCGCTCAGGAGGCGATCGCCCGGGGCGACGCCTACCAGCTCTGCCTCACCAACCGGATCGACGTCGACGGGCGCTTCGACCCCGTCGAGCTGTACCGGCGGCTCCGCCGCACGAGCCGGAGCCACCACGGCGGGCTGCTCCGTTTCGACGGGACCGCCCTCGTCAGCGCCTCGCCCGAGCAGTTCCTGCTCGTCGAGCCCGGCGGCCTCGTCTCGACGAAGCCGATGAAGGGCACTCGGCCCCGGCATCCCGACCCGGACCGTGACGCCGCCCTCCGTGCCGAGCTGCTCGCGAGCGAGAAGGAGCGGGCCGAGAACCTCATGATCGTCGATCTGATGCGCAACGACCTCTCGCGCATCGCCGAGCTCGGCAGCGTCCGCGTGAGCGGCCTGCATACGGTCGAGGAGTACCCGCAGGTGCACCAGCTCGTCTCCACCGTCTCCGCGCGGCTCCGCCCCGGGCTCGGCGCCGTCGACGCGGTGGCCGCGGCGTTCCCCGCCGGCTCGATGACCGGGGCGCCGAAGGAGAGCGCCATGCGCATCCTGCACGAGCTCGAAGCGGGGGAGCGCGGCGTCTACTCGGGCGCCTTCGGCACCATCTCCGTCGACGGCGGCGCCGACCTCGCGATGGTGATCCGCTCGATCGTCGTGACTCCGACGGGCGCGTCGATCGGCACCGGCGGCGGCATCACCGCGCTCTCCGTGCCGGACGAGGAGGTCGAGGAGACCCGGGTGAAGGCCCGCGCGCTGCTCGACGCCCTGGGCGCCGCCCCCGAGGCCGCGATCGAATAGGCTGGAGGCTCGCATCGAGCGCGCTTCCGCTGCGCCCGCGATCCCCACCCCCGCAGATACGCACGATTGAGAGTCACGTGGTCAACGAGCAGGAATCCGTGCCGCGCCCCGACGCCGACGCCTACGACTTCGCCGCCATCCAGGAGAAGTGGCTTCCGGTGTGGGAGGAGCTCGAGCTCTTCCGCGCGGGCCGCGAGGGCGACACCCGCCCCCGCAAGTACGTGCTCGACATGTTCCCGTACCCCTCCGGCGACCTGCACATGGGTCACGCCGAGGCGTTCGGCTTCGGCGACATCTCCGCCCGCTACTGGCGCCACCAGGGCTTCGACGTGCTGCACCCGATCGGCTGGGACTCCTTCGGCCTCCCGGCCGAGAACGCCGCCATCAAGCGCGGCGCCGATCCGCGCGAGTGGACCTACTCGAACATCGCGCAGCAGAAGCGCTCGTTCCGCCAGTACGCGCCGAGCTTCGACTGGTCGCGCGAGCTGCACACGAGCGACCCCGAGTACTACAAGTGGAACCAGTGGCTGTTCCTGAAGCTCTACGAGCAGGGCATCGCGTACCGCAAGGCCGGTCAGGTCAACTGGTGCCCGAACGACCAGACCGTGCTCGCGAACGAGCAGGTCGTCGACGGGCACTGCGAGCGCTGCGGCGCGGTGGTCACGAAGAAGGCGCTCACGCAGTGGTACTTCCGGGTCACCGACTACGCCGATCGGCTGCTCGACGACCTCAACCAGCTCGAGGGCACCTGGCCGTCGAAGGTCGTCTCGATGCAGCGCAACTGGATCGGCCGCTCCTCGGGCGCCGACGTCGAGTTCGAGATCGAGGGCCGCGACGAGCGCGTCACCGTGTTCACCACCCGGCCCGACACGCTGTACGGCGCGACCTTCATGGTCGTCGCCGTCGACTCCCCGCTCGCCGCGGAGCTCGCGGCCGGCGCCTCCGCCGAGGTGCAGCGCAACTTCGAGGGCTACCTCGAGTCCGTGCGCGCCGAGAGCGACATCGACCGGCTCGCGACCGACCGGCCGAAGACCGGCGTCTTCCTCGAGCGCTACGCGGTGAACCCGCTGAACGGCGAGCGCCTGCCGATCTGGGCGAGCGACTACGTGCTGGCCGACTACGGTCACGGCGCGATCATGGCGGTGCCCGCGCACGATCAGCGCGACCTCGATTTCGCCCGCGCCTTCGAGCTGCCGGTGCGCGTCGTCGTCGACACGAACGCGCCGGTCACGGGCGTCATCCCGGTCATCCCGACCGACGCCGACGGCAACGCGATCGAGCCCGACGAGCTGCCGCCGCTCGACCCGGCGTCCACCGGCGTCGCGCTCACGGGCGAGGGCCGGCTGATCAACTCCGGCCCGCTCGACGGGCTGTCGAAGTCGAACGCGATCCGCCGGGCCATCGAGATCCTCGACGAGCGCGGAACCGGCCGCGCCGCGAAGAACTTCCGCCTGCGGGACTGGCTGATCTCCCGTCAGCGCTTCTGGGGCACGCCGATCCCGATCATCCACTGCGCCGACTGCGGCGAGGTGCCGGTGCCCGAGTCGGAGCTGCCCGTGCGGCTGCCCGACGCGGCGGGCCTCGACCTGAAGCCGAAGGGCACGAGCCCGCTGGGCGCGGCCGAGGCGTGGGTGAACGTCACCTGCCCGAAGTGCGGCGGCGCGGCCAAGCGCGACTCCGACACGATGGACACCTTCGTCGACAGCTCGTGGTACTACCTGCGGTACCTGAACGCGAACGACGACACGCGCGCCTTCGACCCGGCCGAGGCCGAGAAGTGGGCGCCCGTCGACCAGTACGTCGGCGGCGTCGAGCACGCGATCCTGCACCTGCTGTACTCGCGCTTCATCACGAAGGTGCTGTTCGACCTCGGCTACCTGCGCTTCACCGAGCCCTTCACCTCCCTGCTGAACCAGGGCATGGTGCTCATGGACGGCTCGAAGATGTCGAAGTCCAAGGGCAACCTCGTCGAGTTCGCCTCCGAGCTCGCCGCGCACGGCACCGACGCCCTCCGTGTCACGCTGGCGTTCGCCGGCCCGCCGGAGGACGACATCGACTGGGCCGACGTGTCGCCGGTGGGTTCCGCCAAGTTCCTCGCGCGGGCCTGGCGCATCGCGCACGACGTGACGAGCGCCCCCGAGGTCGACTGGTCGACGGGCGATCGGGCGCTGCGGCGCGCCTCGCACCGTCTGCTGGCGGATGCCCCGGGGCTGGCCGAGTCGTACAAGTTCAACGTCATCGTCGCGCGCCTGATGGAGCTCGTGAACCTGACCCGCAAGGCGATCGATCAGGGCCCCGGCCCGGCCGATGCCGCCGTCCGCGAGGCCGCCGAGGTGACGGCGATGATCCTCGATCTGTTCGCGCCGTTCACGGCGGAGGACATGTGGCAGCGGCTCGGTTACGAGCCGTCGGTGGCGCTCGTGCCGTGGCGCAAGGCCGACCCGGCGCTGCTCGTGGAGGACCGGGTCACTGCGATCGTCCAGGTCGACGGCAAGGTGCGCGACCGGCTCGAGGTCTCGCCGAAGGTGTCCGGCGAGGAGCTCGAGCGCCTTGCGCGCGACTCGGCCGCGGTCGCCCGGGCGATCGGCGAGCGTGAGATCGTGAACGTCATCGTGCGCGCGCCGAAGCTCGTCAACATCGCGACGCGGGGATAGCCGGGCGAGGCTCGGGCGGCGCGCCCGAGCCCGCTCCGGCCCTCCTCCACAGGCGGCGCGGGCAGCCCACGCGCTCACCGACTCCTCCTGGGGGCGTCCCGCGCGGGGCGGTCGACCGTAGCGTCGTCGCATGCCTGGACTCCCGAGCGGCGCCGAGCCCGAAGACGACGCGCTGGCGCTGCTCGCGCCGTCGGCCCGTCGGGCGGGGGTGCGCACCCGCATCGCCGTCGGCGCGGCGGTCGTCGTGTTCCTCGTGGCGCTCGCGGTGGCTGCGCTGCTCTCCTTCACCGGCTCGGGCGGTGGGGATGCCGGTTCGCTCGAGTTCGGCGACGAGACGACGGCGGGCGACGAGGCGGCGGCCGGAGCGGCTCCCGGGGCCGGGCTGACCGGGGCCCCGGCCTCGCCGGTGCTGCTCGTGCACGTGCTCGGCGCCGTCGCCCGGCCCGGCCTCGTCGAGCTCGAACCCGGCGCGCGCGTCGTCGACGCCATCGCCGCTGCGGGCGGGCTCACGGCCGAGGCCGACGCCGGCGGGGTGAACCTCGCGCGCCCCGTCGCCGACGGTGAGCAGTTCCTCGTCCCGCGACCCGGCGAGGTGCCGCCGCCGCAGTCCGGGGCGGCCGGCGGCGCGAGCGGAGCCGCCGGCGAGCCCGGTGCCGCCGCCGGCGTGGTGCGATTGAACACGGCGGGTCTCGCCGAACTCGACACGCTGCCGCGCATCGGGCCGGCGCTCGCCCAACGGATCCTCGACTGGCGGGCGGCGAACGGCGGGTTCACGAGCGTCGAACAGCTGCTCGAGGTCGCCGGCATCGGCGACGCCGTCTTCGCCGGGCTCGTCGACCGGGTCGCCCTGTGAGCAGCGGCTCGCCCCCAGCGCCGCTGGGTGAAGGCGCCGCCGTGCGCGATCTGCGCCTCGTCCTGCCCGCGCTCGTGGCCTGGGCCGTCGGCTGGGTGGCGGTGCGCCTGCCGGAGCTCGGGGTCGAAGCCTGGATCGCCCCGTCGGCCTGCTGGGCGACGGCGTGCGCCGCCCTGCTCGCCGTGCTGCGCTGGCGGCGGCCGGCGGCGGCCCTGGCGCTCGTCGCGGCAGCGGCGGCCGCAGTGGTCGCGACGAGCGCCGGCGTGGCCCTGGCGGAGCGTGACCGTGGACCGTTCGCGGAGGGGAGGCCGGCCTCGGCAGAGGTCGTCGTCGAACTCGTCGGAGCTCCGCGCGACGCCTCGTTCGCCACGGCGGCGATGGAGTTCGCCCCCGAATCCGAAGCCGATCCGGGGGTGCCGGTGTCTCAGCGGCTACGGGTGCCGGCGCGACTGCTCGAGGTCGAGGGCGAAGCGGTGCGGCCGCTGCCGGTGGTCGCGGAGTTCGAGGCGGATGCCGCTCGCATCGGACTCGGTTCGCGGCTCGCCTTCGATGCCCGGGCTGCGCCGCAACCGCCCTCGGAGCGGGCAGCGCTGCGGCTGCGCGGCGGCGCAGTGGACCGCATCGCGCCGCCGCCCTGGTGGGCCGCGTGGGCGCTCCCGCTGCGTGCCGGACTCGTGGATGCCGCCACTGAACTCGGCGGCGACGGCGGCGCGCTCGTGCCCGGGCTGGCAGTCGGTGACGAGCGTGCCGTCGGCGATGAGCTGAACGCCGCGATGAAGGCGAGTTCGCTCACCCACCTCACCGCGGTGTCCGGCGCGAACTGCGCGATCATCACGGCCGCCGCGTTCTGGCTCGCGGCCCGGTGCCGCGCGCCGCGCTGGGCCCGGGTGGCGATCGCGATCGGCGCGCTGCTGGGCTTCGTGGTGCTCGTGACGCCGCAGGCGAGCGTCGTCCGCGCCGCGGCCATGGCGGTCGTGCTGCTCGTGGCGCTCGCCCGCGGACGACGGGGCGGCGGCACGCCGGCGCTCGCGACGGCGGTGATTGTGCTCCTCGTGGCCGATCCCTGGTACGCGGGGGACTACGGCTTCGCGCTGTCGGTCGCGGCCACGGGCGGCCTGATCCTGCTCGCCCCGCCGCTCGCCTCGCGACTCGCTCGCGTGATGCCGGCACCGCTCGCGGTCGTGCTGGGGGTTCCGATCGCGGCGCAGCTCGCCTGCCAGCCGATCCTCGTGCTCCTCGAGCCCAGCATCCCGCTCGCGGGCGTCGCGGCGAACCTGCTGGCCGCGCCGGCGGCACCTGCGGGCACGGTCCTGGGCCTGCTCGCCTGCCTCGTCCTGCCGTTCGTGCCCTCGGTCGGCTACGCCCTCGCGCAGCTCGCCTGGCTCCCCGCCAGCTGGATCGCGGCCCTCGCGCACGCCGCCTCGAACATGCCGCTCGCGCAACTGCCCTGGCCGCCGGGTGCACCGGGCGCGGCGCTGCTGCTCGTCACCACTGCGGTCGCGTTGCGGCTCGTGCTCGGGCGCCGCCAGCGGCGCCCACTGGCGGCGCTCTCGCTGGCCCTCGTGCTCCTCGTGATCGCCGGCACCGTCGGCGGGGCCCTCGGCACCCGGGTGCTGCCCGGGCTGCTGCGACCGGCCGACTGGTTCGTCGTGGCCTGCGACGTCGGGCAGGGCGACGCCGTGCTGCTCAGGGCCGGCGGGCGAACGATGCTCGTCGACACCGGCCCGGAGCCGGCGGCGCTCGGGCGCTGCCTCGAGCTCGCCGGCGTCGATCGCGTCGGGCTGCTCGTGCTCACGCACTGGGATCTGGACCACGTCGGGGGAGTGCCGGCCGTGGCCGATCGAGTCGACGCCGTGCTGCACGGCCCGCCCGACGGGGCCCGTTCGCGCCGGGCGCTCGCTCCGCTCGTCGAGCGCGGGGTCCAGGCGGTCGAGGCCGAAGCCGGCAGGAACGGCGAACTCGACGGGCTGAGCTGGCGAGTGCTCTGGCCCGAGGCCGGAACGAGGCCCGGCAACGACGCGAGCGTCGTGCTCGCCGTCGACGGGCCGCAGGCGAGTGTGCTGCTGCTGGGCGATCTCGGCGAGACGGCGCAGATCGGCCTCGCGCAGCAGCTCGAGGCCGAGCGGGCCGGTGCGTTCGAGCTCGTGAAGGTGGCCCACCACGGCTCGGCCGACCAGCACGAGGCGCTGTACGCACGCCTGGGAGCGGTACTCGGCCTGATCGGCGTCGGCGCCGACAACGGCTACGGGCATCCGACGGCCTCGCTGCTCGAACTGCTCGAACGCCTCCGCGTGCGCCCGGCGCGCACCGATCTGCTGGGCACCGTCTTCGTCGGCACCGACGGTGTGGGGCTCCGCCTCTGGAGCGAGCGCGGCGATGCGGGGCCGGCATCCGGGGCGGGGGCGCCGAGCGCCGCCCGGCAGCCCGGGATGACGGCGGCCGTCCGTAGACTCGGCCGTAGACTTGGAGGTCGAGCCGGCGCATTCCGCCGGGCAGGAGGAGACAGTGGCGGCACGCACCGCGGCACGTGCCGCACCGAAGGCGAAGGCGGCCATCCCGCAGCTCGCGTGGAACGCGGTCCGCCCGGCGCCGGTGGTGCTCGTCGCCGGGCCCGAAGACGTGCTGGCCGAGCGGGCGATCGGCATGCTCCGCGACTTCCTCCGCGCCGAGGATCCCGCGCTCGAGGTCAGCGACCTCGAGGCCGACGCCTACCGCCGGGGCGAGCTGCTGACGCTCGCGAGCCCCTCACTGTTCGGCGAACCGCGGCTCATCCGCGTCTCCGGCGTCGAGAAGGCGAGCGACGACTTCCTGCTCGACGCGCTCGACTATCTCGAGCAGACGGCGGAGTCGACCACGCTCGTGCTCCGGCACCGCACCGGGCAGCGCGGCAAGAAGCTGCTCGACGCCATCCGGGCGGGTTCGGGCGGCGGCATCGAGATCGTCTGCGCCGAACTCAAGAAGGACGCCGAGAAGCAGGACTTCGCCGCGACCGAGTTCCGCAGCGCCGGCCGGAAGGTGAGCCCCGGCGCGCTGCGGGCCCTCGTCGGCGCGTTCAGCGACGACCTCGCCGAGCTCTCGGCCGCGTGCCGGCAGCTCATGGCCGACGCCCCGGGCGATATCGACGAGAAGCTCGTCGCCAAGTACTACGGCGGCCGGGTCGAGACCACGGCGTTCACCGTGGCCGACGCCGCGATCGCCGGTCGGCATGGCGAAGCGCTCATCGCCCTTCGGCACGCCCTCGACAGCGGGGCCGACCCGGTGCCGATCGTCGCGGCGTTCGCGATGAAGGTGCGCACGATGGCGAAGGTGTCCGGGGCGCGCGGCGGCGGAGCGCAGCTCGCGTCGTCGCTCGGCATGGCCCCGTGGCAGGTCGACCGTGCCCGCCGCGACCTCGCCGGATGGGACGACGCCGGTCTCGCGCGCACCATCGAAGCGCTCGCGGCGACCGACGCCGCCGTGAAGGGCGCCGAGCGCGACCCCGTGTTCGCCCTCGAGCGGCTCATCGGCGTCATCGCCTCCCGCGGCCGCGCCTGAGCCACGCCCGCCCGGGCCCCCTTGCCCGTCCGCGCCCAATGCGGCATCCGCCCGCCCGCGCCTGTTTCGCGGCATCCGCGAGTCGCACGGCGAAACACCCGGGGCGCCCTTTCGGCTGGCGCACGGGGCATTTCGTCGTGCGACTCGTCAGCCGGCGGCAGCAGTAGTCGCGGCGGCGGTACCGGTGCGACGCAGCCGGCGTCGGCGGGAACGACGAAGGCCCCGCCGGAGCGGGGCCTTCGTGGGTGCTGCTGCGCGTCAGAGCGCGGCGGCCTGCTTCGCGATCGCCGACTTGCGGTTCGCGGCCTGGTTCTTGTGGATGACGCCCTTCGAGACGGCCTTGTCGAGCTTGCGGTTCGCAACGCGAACGGCGGCGGTCGCCTTGTCCTTGTCGCCACCGGCGATCGCCTCGCGCGCGGCGCGGACGACGGTCTTGAGCTCGCTCTTGACGGCCTTGTTGCGCTCCTCGGCCTTGCGGTTGGTGCGGATGCGCTTGATCTGCGACTTGATGTTTGCCACGTGGATTCTTTCGTTGTCGTGCGGTACGGGATGTGCCGCGAGCGGTAGAGGGGCCGCCGCGACGTTTCGTGCGGGGTGGGACCCACACGCAAGCCAACAGGCAACGATACCAGTTCTCAGTGGGCGGCACCAAAGCGAGCGGTGCGACTCACGCCGTCGATCGGGGGCCCCGCGCGGCACGGCGACGGACCGCCGCGCGGCGCTCGAGCTCGGCCACCGCGTCGAGCACGACGGCGCTGAACGCCTCCGGGCGGCTCAGGCTCACGAGATGGCTGGCGCCGGGAACGACCACGAGACGTCCGTCGTGCACCGCGCGGGCGAGCCGGCGCTCCTCGAGCCGGAAGTGGTCGAGCTGCCCGTTCACGAGCCAGACCGGGCAGCGCACCGCGCCGAGCGCCGCTTCGAGGTCGATCGTGCCGACGGCGCGGAGCGTCGGCCGCATGACGTCGAGGGCCACGCCGCCGGCGACCACGTCGTGCGCTGCGGCGGGGGAGAGCATGAGGCGCACGAAGCCGTCGTTGAGCGCGCGTCCGCGGTCCGGCAGCCGGCCGATCGCGTCCGCGAGGGCGAGGTAGCCGCGGAGGCCGAGGCCGCGAGGACGGGTGCCGCACGAGGCGGCGACGAGGCCGTCGAGCAGCTCCGGATGCCTCGCCGCGGTCTCGATCGCGAGGTAGCCGCCGAGGCTCAGCCCGACGAGCAGCCGCGGCACGGGCGTCGGCTCCGCCGCCCCATCCGGGCCATCCGCGTGTTCGTCGACCCGGAGCGCGTCGGCGATCGCGGCGACCGCGCCGTCCAGGGTGAACGGCTCGTCGATCCGGCGCCCGTGCCCGGGCAGGTCGATCGCGACCGCGTCGACGTCGTAGCGCGCGAGCGCCTCGAGCTGTGCACGCCACATCGTGGCGGAGGTGCGGATGCCGTGGACGAGCACGACGCGCGCGCGGACCACGATCAGCCCGCGCGGATCGCGCCGAGTTCGCGGGCCCGCGCCACCGCGGCCGTGCGCGAACCGACGTCGAGCTTCGTGAAGATGTGCACGAGGTGGCTCTTCACCGTCGCCTCGCTGAGGAACAGCGCCCGGCCGATCTCGCGATTCGACCGGCCCTCGGCGACGAGCGTGAGCACCTCGGCTTCGCGGGCGGTGAGCCGCTGCTCGGCGCCGTCGGCGGCGGCGAGCCGAGAGGACACCGCCGGGGCGAGCGCGGTCTCGCCGGCCGCGGCGAGCCGCACCGCCGCGAGGAGCTCTTCGGGCGGCGCGTCCTTCAACAGGTAGCCGCTGGCTCCCGCTTCGATCGCGCCGAGGATGTCGGCGTCGGTGTCGTAGTTCGTGAGCACGAGCACCCGTGGCGGGTGCGGGAGGGCGCGGATGCGCCGGGTGGCTTCCGCCCCCTGCAGCTCGCCGGGGAACTGCAGGTCCATCAGCACGAGATCGACGCCGCCCTCGCCGCCCTCGCCGGCTTCACGGGCGAGGCGGACCGCCTCGGCCGCGGTGCCCGCCTCGGCGACGACGACGAGCTCGGCGTCGGCCTCGAGCATCGCCCGGATGCCGGCGCGGACGACGGGATGGTCGTCGGCGAGCATGAGGCGGATCACGACGGCACCACCGGGATGCGCACGACGACCGCGGTGCCCTCGCCGGGCGCGGACTCGACGTCGGCGGTGCCGCCGAGCCGCTCCGCCCGGCGCCGGATGGCGGGGAGCCCGAAGCCGTCGCCCGCTTCGGCTTTGCGGGGGTCGAAGCCGACGCCGTCGTCGACGACGTCGAGCGCGACCTCGTCGCCGAGGAAGCTCAGCGTGAGCTCGGCGTGCGTGGCCCTGGCGTGGCCGACGACGTTCGCGAGCGAGCCCTGGGCGATGCGGAGGAGCGTCGCCTCGACCGCCATGGGCAACGGGGCCGGCTCCCCGCTCGTCGAGAAGCTCGCGCGCACCGCCGCGCCCGATTGCTCGGCCTGCGCGTTCGCCGAGTCGACGAGGCGCTGCAGGGCGGCCGGCAGTCCGCGGCCGTCGAGCGGGGCCGGGGTGAGCTCGCGGATGAAGCGCCGAGTCTCCTGGAGGTTCTCCGCCGCCGTCTCGCGGGCGAGCTCCAGGCGCTCCCGGGTGCGCTCGTCCTGCACGTCGCGCTCGGCCGCGTGCAGCAGCATCTGGATGCTCGACAGGCCCTGCGCGACGGTGTCGTGGATCTCGCGGGCGAGCCGCTCGCGCTCGGCCTTCGTGCCCGCCTCCCGGCTGGCCGCGGCGAGCTCCTCACGGGTGGCCATGAGATCGAGGATCAGCGCTTGGCGCTCCCTCGTCTCCTGCGCCATGGCCCGATAGCCGAGTCCGATGACGATCGCGACGCCGGCGCTGATCAGCGGGCCGAGGATGCTACCCGGCTCGAAGCCGAGGTGCATCGTCGTGCTCGCGACGGAGATCGCGAAGGTGACGATCACGAGCGGCACGGCGATCGAGGCGGCGAGGACGTGCAGCTCGAGGAAGAAGAGCGGGAACGCGAGGAAGGCCGCGTCGGGGGTGAGCACGCTGAGCGCGGCCCAGAGCGCGAGCAGGCCGATGAGCCAGAGCACGCGCGCCCACACCGGCAGGTGCCGGTGCGCGGCGGCGACGCCGGCGCCGTACCAGGCGAGGAAGACGATCGCGAGCACCGTGACCGGCACCTCCAGGCCATCGTCGGCGACGAGCGCCCGGACGACGACGAAGAGGGCGAGCCCGACCACGAGCACGTGGAGTCCCGCGCGGAGCGCGATGAAGACCGGGCGCAGCGCGGAGGGCTGCACCCGCTCGTCGACGGGGGCTTCGAGCACGGCCATGATGGGCCCCAGCGTAGCCTCGGCGGCCTGACCGGGGCATCCGTCGAAAGTCGCACCCGAAGTCATGGGAGAATCGATCGATGTCTCCGAGAGCTGTGAACCCGCCGGTGCCTGCTGCCACCGACCCTGCGCTGATCCGCAATTTCTGCATCATCGCGCACATCGACCACGGCAAGTCGACCCTCGCCGACCGCATGCTGCAGATCACCGGGATCGTCTCCGACCGGGACATGCGGGCGCAGTACCTCGACCGCATGGACATCGAGCGCGAGCGCGGGATCACCATCAAGAGCCAGGCCGTGCGCATGCCGTGGGCCGTCGCCGACGAGAGCGGGCGCGACGTCGCGTACGCGCTCAACATGATCGACACCCCCGGGCACGTCGACTTCAGCTACGAGGTCTCCCGCTCGCTCGCCGCCTGCGAGGGCGCCATCCTGCTCGTCGACGCCGCGCAGGGCATCGAGGCGCAGACCCTCGCGAACCTCTACCTGGCGCTCGAGAACGACCTCGAGATCATCCCCGTGCTGAACAAGATCGACCTGCCCGCCGCGGAGCCGGAGAAGTACGCGCGCGAGCTCGCCGACCTCATCGGCGGCTCGCCCGACGACGTGATGAAGGTCTCGGGCAAGACGGGCCTCGGCGTCGAGGCGCTCCTCGACCGCGTCGTGCAGCGCATCCCCGCCCCGGTCGGTGACGCCGACGCGCCGCCGCGCGCGATGATCTTCGACTCCGTCTACGACAGCTACCGCGGCGTCGTCACCTACGTGCGCATGGTCGACGGGCAGCTGAACCCGCGCGAGCGCATCCAGATGATGTCGACGAAGGCGACCCACGAGATCCTCGAGATCGGGGTGAGCGCGCCCGAGCCCACCCCCAGCAAGGGCCTCGGCGTCGGCGAGGTCGGGTACCTGATCACCGGCGTGAAGGACGTCCGCCAGTCCAAGGTTGGCGACACGGTCACGACCGCGGTGAAGCCCGCGGCCGATGCGCTCGACGGCTACACCGAGCCGCTGCCGATGGTCTTCTCGGGGCTGTACCCGATCGACGGCAGCGACTACCCGGAGCTGCGCGAGGCGCTCGACAAGCTGAAGCTCTCGGATGCCGCGCTCGTCTACGAGCCCGAGACTTCGGTCGCCCTCGGCTTCGGCTTCCGCGCCGGCTTCCTTGGCCTCCTGCACCTCGAGATCGTCACCGAGCGGCTCCGCCGCGAGTTCGGTCTCGACATCATCGCGACCGCGCCCTCGGTGGTCTACGAGGTCACGACGGAGGACAAGAAGACCGTCACGGTGACGAACCCGAGCGAGTTCCCGACCGGCGCGAAGATCGCCGAGGTCCGCGAGCCGATGGTGAAGGCCGCGATCCTCGCGCCGAAGGACTACGTCGGCACGATCATGGAGCTGTGCCAGTCGCGCCGCGGCACCCTGCTCGGCATGGAGTACCTCGGTGAGGACCGCGTCGAGATCCGCTACGACATGCCGCTCGGCGAGATCGTGTTCGACTTCTTCGACCAGCTGAAGTCGAAGACCGCCGGCTACGCCTCGCTCGACTACGAGCCGTCCGGCGACCAGGCGGCCGACCTGGTCAAGGTCGACATCCTGCTCCAGGGCGAGCAGGTCGACGCCTTCAGCGCGATCGTGCACCGCGACAAGGCCTACGCGTACGGCGTGCTGATGACCGGGCGACTCCGCGAGCTCATCCCGCGCCAGCAGTTCGAGGTGCCGATCCAGGCGGCGATCGGCGCGCGCATCATCGCGCGCGAGTCCATCCGGGCCATGCGCAAGGACGTGCTGGCGAAGTGCTACGGCGGCGACATCAGCCGCAAGCGCAAGCTCCTCGAGAAGCAGAAGGAGCGCAAGAAGCGCATGAAGATGGTCGGGCGCGTCGAGGTCCCCCAGGAGGCGTTCATCGCCGCGCTCTCGGGAGACACCGAGTCCAAGGACTCCAAGAAGAAGTAGGGAGCGCGTCATGAAGCGACGGAGCTCGTTCACCGACCAGTCGGTGACGTACGGGGCGATCGGGGCCACCCAGGCCCCCGATCTCCTCCGCTACCCGCCGGCGGGCTACCGCCCGGCGGAGGACAGCGTGAAGATCGGCTCGGGGCGGGAGCGCTTCGAGAAGGCCGCGGAAGAACTGATGACCTGGGGCGTCCAGCGCGGCGCCGGGCTCGAGGTGCTCGACGTGACCGCCGGCACCGGCACGCAGTACACCGGCATCGCCTACGACGTCGAGGGGGCGCCCGCCGCCGGCGCCCAGCCGCACACCGAGCAGCGCTTCGCCGCCGACGGCACACCGTACCTCGCTGCGGGGATGACCGCGACGCTCCGCTCGCAGCGCCGCTTCGGGCACCACGACACGCACGTGCTCGTCGTCTACGTCATCGACGAGCCGGACCGCATCGGCTTCGCCTACGGCACGACCGCCGACGGCGAGGAGAGCGGCGAGGAGTCGTTCGTGCTCGAGCACCGCGAGGACGACAGCGTCTGGCTCACGATCCGCTCGGCGCTGCAGACGGCGGGCGGCGCCCGCGCCGTCGTGGCCCCCGCCGTGCGCCGCCGCCGCCGCGAGCTCACCCAGCGGGAGCTGCGCGCGCTGCACCCCGCCTTCGTCTGAGCCGTGGCCGGACCGCTCCCCATCGGCGATCCCGCGCCGGCGGACGGGCTGCTGCCCGCCCAGACCATCGACGGCGTCGCCGAGCGTGCGCTCGGGCTGTACGTGCACGTGCCCTTCTGCCGCGTGCGCTGCGGGTACTGCGACTTCAACACGTACACGGCGACCGAGCTGCGCGGCGTCGCGCAGGCCGACTACGCAGGACAGGCGATCGGGGAACTGCGCTTCGGCGCGGCGGCGCTCGAGGCATCCGGTCTGCCGGCCCGCGAGCTCAGCACCGTGTTCTTCGGCGGCGGCACCCCGACGCTGCTGCCCGCCGCTCAGCTCGTCGAGATGCTCGCGGCCGCACGCCGCGAGTTCGGCATCCGCCCGGGTGCCGAGGTGACCACGGAAGCGAACCCGGACTCGGTGGATGCCGCGTACCTCGCCGAGCTCCGTGACGGCGGCTTCACCCGCGTCTCGTTCGGCATGCAGTCGGCGGTGCCGAGCGTGCTCGCGACCCTGGACCGCACGCACGACCCCGCGCGGGTGCCGCTCGTCGTCGCCTGGGCGCGCGAAGCGGGGCTCGACGTCAGCCTCGACCTGATCTACTCCACGCCGGGCGAGCGCCTGGTGGACTGGCGCACGAGTCTCGAGGCCGCCATCGCCGCCGAGCCCGACCATCTGAGTGCCTACTCGCTCATCGTCGAGGACGGCACGAAGCTCGCCCGCCAGGTGCGCCGCGGCGAGCTCGCCGCCCCCGACGACGACCTCGCCGCCGACATGTACGAGCTCGCCGACGAGCTGCTCGCCGAGGCTGGCTTCGGCTGGTACGAGGTGAGCAACTGGGCTCGCGGCGAGGCGCACCGTTCGCAGCACAACCTCGGGTACTGGCGCGGCGACGACTGGTGGGGCGTCGGGCCCGGCGCGCACAGCCACGTCGGCGGCGTGCGCTGGTGGAACGCGAAGCACCCGGCCGCGTACGCCGACCGCATCGCCGCCGGCGTCTCTCCGGCGGTCGGCCGGGAGACGCTCGACGCGGCGACGCGGGAGACCGAGCGGGTGCTGCTCGGCACCCGGATCCGCGAGGGGCTCGAGATCGCCTCGCTCCCCGAGCCGGGGCGCTCGGCGATCGCCGGCCTCATCGCCGACGAGCTCGTCGAGCCGAGGGCGGCGCTCGCCGGCCGGCTGACGCTCACTCGCCGCGGACGGCTGCTCGCCGACGCCGTGGTCCGGCGTCTGCTCGGCTGAGTCGCGCGGGCTCCGATCGGGCCGGAACGCCGAATCGCCCGCCTCCGCGGGGGAGACGGGCGATTCGAGGATGCGGTGATCAGCTCACGAACTTGATCGACATCGGGTAGACGTAGGGCTGGCCCTGGTTCGCCTTGATGGCCGCGATGATGCTGAACACGATCACCACGATGGCGACGGCGAGGATCACGAAGAAGCCGATGATGACGATGGTCAGGATGCCGCCGACGATGCTCGCGATGAGCATGGTGAGCTGGAAGTTCAGCGCCGTCGCGGTGTGCGCGCGCACGAACGGGCCCTTGTCCTTCAGCAGCAGGTACCCGAGCAGCGCCGGGATGAAGCCGAAGAAGATGCCGCCGATGTGCACGAGCGTCGCCCAGAGCTTCTCGTCGGCCGGGTTGAGCGGCTGCGACTGCTGGTAGGGGCTGCCGGGCGGGGGAGCCGGCGGGCCGGGAGGCGGCGGCGTCGGCGGGGTCGGTGGGGTGGGCACGTCGGTCATGGAAGGCCTCCTGGCTGCACCGCCTGCGCGGTGGGATGGTCGGACGCCTCCATGGTGGCAGAAACGGCGCGCCGGACGGAAGGGCCCGTCCGGCGCGCCGCCGGTGCTGCTGCGGCCTGGATCGGCCGAGTTCGACTACTTGATGAGCCGGAGCGCGAAGGGGTAGCGGTAGTGCTGCCCGTCCTTCACGCGCAGGAACGCGATGATCGAGAAGACGATGGAGATCACCCAGACGGCGAGCGAGATGAGGCCGCCGATGAGGATGATCGAGAGCACGGCGCCGATGACGTAGCCGATGAGCATCGTGATCTGGAAGTTCAGGGCCTCCTTCGCCTCGACGTTGGTGAACTGGCCGCGGTCCTTGAAGACGAGCCAGATGATCAGCGAGGGCAGGAAGCCGAGGATGCCGCCGAGGTGGGCGAAGGAGGCCCACTGGATGTCCTGGTCCTGCGGGAGCGGCCCGGCTGCGGCGGCCGGCTGCGGGGGCACGGGCTGCTGGGGCGGCACGTTCGGGTCGGGCGTCTGTGCGTTGGGGTCGGTCATGGCGATGCCTTTCGGGGCTGGGGATCGGCCGCGGCTCGTACGGACCCGTTCGGGGGACGGCGCGCGGACTCGGGATCACCGTAGCGCCGCCCGTGGGGCGTCGCAATGCCCGCGGCGCAGGATGTCGCGATAGGATTGGCACTCGAAGAAGACGAGTGCCAATGGACGGGAGGTGGGGCTGATGGTCTCCGATCGAGGGCTCGCCGTGCTCCGCGCGATCGTGCAGGACTACGTCGCCTCCCGCGAGCCGGTCGGCTCGAAGACGATCGTCGAGCGGCACGCCTTCGGCGTCTCGGCCGCGACGATCCGCAACGACATGGCCCTGCTCGAAGAGGAGGAGCTGATCGCGGCCCCGCACACCTCGTCCGGGCGCATCCCCACCGACAAGGGCTACCGCGTCTTCGTCGACCAGCTGAGCGAGCTGCGGCCGCTGAGCCAGGCCCAGCGCCACGCCATCGAGACCTTCCTCGGCGAGTCGAGCGACCTCGACGAGCTCCTGGCCCGCACCGTGCGGCTGATCGCGCAGCTCACCAACCAGCTCGCCGTCGTGCAGTACCCGAGCTTCGCGAACTCGCGGGTGCGCCACGTCGAGCTCGTGGCGCTCGCGCCCGACCGGGTGCTCTGCATCCTCATCACCGACTCCGGCCAGGTCGAGCAGCGCGTCGCCGAGCTCGGCTCGCCGGTCGACGAGCAGACGCTCGCCTCGCTCCGGGCCCGCTTCAACGAACTCGCCGCCGGGCGCACCCTCGCCGAGGCCGCGCAGGCGCTCTCAGGCGAGGTGCCCGCGGTCGACCCGCGGCACGCGCAGGTGCTGCACACGCTCGCGACCACCCTCGCCGAGCAGGCCCGCGTCCAGCGCGGCGACCGCCTCGTGGTCGCCGGCGCCGCGAACCTGGTGCGCACCGAGCAGGACTTCGCCGGCTCCATCCTCGGAGTGATCGAGGCCATCGAGGAGCAGGTCGTGCTGCTGAAGCTCTTCGGCGAGATGGCGTCCGATCAGCACGGCGTCGCCGTCAGCATCGGTCGCGAGAACGCCCCCTTCGGCCTCGCCGAGACCTCGGTCGTCGCGAGCTCGTTCGCGGTGGCCGGCCGCGACGTCTCGCGGCTCGGCGTCGTCGGCCCGACCCGCATGGATTACACCACGAGCATGGCGGCGGTCCGCGCGGTCGCGCGCTATCTCTCCCGCACGCTCGGCGAGCACTGACCCGCCGCCGTCATCGACCAGCCGCACCCCGGCACCCATCGAAAGGAACCGCCCTCCGTGGCAGACCACTACGAGGTCCTCGGCGTCTCCCGCGACGCCACCCCTGACGAGATCAAGAAGGCCTACCGCCGGCTCGCCCGCGAGCTGCACCCCGACGTCAACCCGGGCGCCGAGGCGTCCGAGCGCTTCAAGGAGGTGACGCACGCCTACGACGTGCTCTCCGACCCGAAGCAGCGCCAGCAGTACGACCTCGGCGGGCAGGGCGGCTTCGGCGGCCAGGCCGGCTTCGGGGGCTTCGGCGACATCTTCGAGACCTTCTTCGGCGGCGGCCAGCAGAGCCGGGGGCCGCGCTCGCGGCGCGAACGCGGGCAGGACGCGCTGATCCGCGTGGAGCTCGGCCTCGAGGAGGTCATCTTCGGCACGCACCGCGAGCTCGAGGTCGACACCGCGGTCGTCTGCGAGACGTGCCACGGCAGCTGCTGCGCCCCGGGCACCTCGCCCGTCACGTGCGACATCTGCCACGGCACCGGGCAGATCCAGCGCACCGTGCGCTCGCTGCTCGGCAACGTCGTCACCGCGAGCCCCTGCGGCTCCTGCCGCGGCTACGGCACGATCATCGCCACGCCCTGCGTGACCTGCCAGGGGCAGGGCCGGGTCCGGGCTCGTCGCACCGTGCCGGTCGACATTCCCGCCGGCGTCGACACGGGCCTCCGGCTGCAGATGCCGGGCTCGGGCGAGGCCGGTCCCGCCGGCGGCCCGAACGGCGACCTCTACCTCGAGATGAAGGTGAAGACGCACGAGGTCTTCAGCCGCGACGGCGACGACCTGCTCTGCACGCTCGAGGTCGCGATGACCGACGCCGTGCTCGGCACCAGCGCCACGGTGCACGCCCTCGACGGCGACGTCGAGCTCGAGCTGAAGCCGGGACTGCAGTCGGGCGAGGTGCTGACCGTCAAGGACCGCGGCGTCACGCGGCTCCGCGGCAACGGTCGTGGCGACCTCCGCATCGGCGTGCACGTCGTCACCCCGACGAAGCTCTCCGGCAAGGAGCGCGAGCTCGTCGAGAAGCTGGCCGCCGCGCGCAAGCAGAAGGCGCCCGAGCTCGCGCACTTCCAGCAGGGGCTCTTCGCGAAGCTCCGCGACCGGTTCCTCGGCTGAGATGGCGAGTCTCTACCTCGACGAGGGCGCGGAGCTGACGGCGATCGGCCCCGGCGACGTCGTGCGGCTCGGCGGGCAGGAGGCGCGCCACGCCGTCCAGGTCGCCCGGGTGCGCCTCGGCGAGCGGATCGCGATCGGCGACGGGCGCGGCACGGTCGTGTCCGGCCCGGTGCTCGAGAGCGGCCAGGGCGAGCTCACGATCGAGGTCGACGAGGCCCGGCGCGAGCAGCCGGCCGACCCCGCGCTCGTGCTCGTGCAGGCCCTCGCGAAGGGCGACCGCGACGAGCTCGCCGTCCAGGCCGCCACCGAGCTCGGCGTCGACCGCATCGTGCCGTGGTCCGCGGCGCGTTCCGTGTCGCGCTGGGACGGTGCGAAGGCCGAGAAGGGGCGGCAGCGCTGGGCGACGATCGCCCGCGAGGCGAGCAAGCAGGCGATCCGCGCCTGGGTGCCGGAGGTCATGGCGGCGACGCCGACGGCGCGGCTGCCGGAACTGCTCGCCGGCACCCGCCTGCTCGTGCTCGAGCCGACCGCCGAGCAGGGCCTCGCGCAGCTGGAGCTCGACGAGCGGCCGCTCGCCCTGCTCGTGGGGCCGGAGGGCGGGGTCGCCCCCGAGGAGCTCGCCCGGCTCACCGCGGCCGGCGCCGAGCCCGTCCGCCTCGGCCCGACCGTGCTGCGCACCTCGACCGCCGGGCCCGCCGCGATCGCGCTGCTCAGCGCCCGGCTCGGGCGGTGGTGAGGCATCCGTCGCTACGATGGACCCATGACCGCCCAGGCCGCTGACCCCACCGTCTTCGAGCGCATCGCCGCGCGTGAGATCCCCGCGACGATCGTCGCCGAGACCGAACGGGTCATCGCGTTCCGGGACATCGCGCCGCAGGCGCCCGTCCACGTCGTGGTCACCCCGAAGCAGGGGCGCTACCGCGACGTCGTCGAGCTCGCCGCCGGCGACCCCGGACTCCTCGCGGAGCTCGTCGAGGTCGCGCGCGGCGTCGCCGACGAGCTGGCCGACGGCCAGTTCCGACTGATTTTCAACACCGGCGCGGGCGCGGGCCAGACCGTGTTCCACGTGCATGCGCACGTCCTCGCCGGGGGCCTCGAGGAGCGCACGCTTGCCGGCTGAGCCGATGAATGACCAGGGCGCCGACGAGCGTCCCCGCCCCGACGAAGAACTGCTGCACATCGACGGCATCGAGATGGTGCGTCTGCTCGGCCCGCAGGACCGCCTGCTCGCGCAGATCCAGCGCGAGTACCCGGGCGTCACCGTGCACGTCCGCGGCAACCAGATCTCGCTGCGCGGCGAGGAGGCCGAGCGGCTCCGCGCCCGGCGCCTCATCGAGGAGCTGCTGGCGCTCGTGCGGCAGAACCAGGACCCCACGAGGACCGAGGTGACGAGTTCGGCCCGCATCCTCGAGCAGGACCCGGGCGCGCGCCCCTCGGAGCTGCTCGGACAGGTGATCGTATCGAGCCGGGGCAAGCAGATCCGGCCGAAGACGGAGGGCCAGCGCGCCTACGTCGACGCGATCGACGAGCACACCATCGTGTTCGGCATCGGCCCGGCGGGCACCGGCAAGACCTACCTGGCGATGGCGAAGGCCGTGCAGGCGCTGCAGCGCAAGGAGGTCAGCCGCATCATCCTCACCCGGCCGGCGGTCGAGGCGGGCGAGCGGCTCGGCTTCCTGCCCGGCACGCTCACCGACAAGATCGACCCCTACCTGCGGCCGCTCTACGACGCGCTCAACGAGATGATGGACCCCGAGCTCGTGCCGAAGCTGCTCGCCTCGGGCACCGTCGAGGTGGCCCCGCTCGCCTACATGCGGGGCCGCACGCTGAACGACTCCTTCGTCGTGCTCGACGAGGCGCAGAACACCACGCCCGAGCAGATGAAGATGTTCCTCACCCGACTCGGCTTCGGCTCGAAGATGGTCGTCACGGGCGACATCACCCAGATCGACCTGCCGGGCGGGGCGTCCGGGCTGCGCATCGTCACGCGCATCCTCGACGGCATCGACGACATCGCCTTCGCGCGCCTCACGAGCGACGACGTCGTACGGCACACCCTCGTGGGCCGCATCGTCGACGCGTACACCGAGTTCGACCAGCGCCAGCAGGCGCAGCGCTACGAGCGGGCCGAGGCCCGCGAGTTCGCCAACCGCGCCGAGCGCCGCGGGCGCGTCGCGGGCGGCGGCCCCAGAGACCACCTGCCGAGAAAGGCGAAGTGAGCGAGGCATGAGCATCGAGATCAACAACGAGTCGGCGATCGAGGTCGACGAGGCCGCGATCCAGCGGCTCGCCGTCTACGCGCTCGACGCGATGCACGTGCACGTCGACGCGGAGCTCGCGATCGTGCTCGTCGACGAGGGCGCCATGGAGCAGCTGCACGTGCAGTGGATGGACGAGCCGGGCCCCACCGACGTGCTCAGCTTCCCGATGGACGAGCTGCGCCCGGGCACCGAGGACCAGCCGACCCCGCCCGGGCTCCTCGGTGACATCGTGCTGTGCCCGCAGGTCGCTGAAGCACAGGCGAAGACCGCCGGGCACACGCTGACCGACGAGCTGCTGCTGCTCACCGCGCACGGCATCCTGCACCTGCTCGGCTTCGACCACGCCGAGCCCGCCGAGGAGAAGGAGATGTTCGGCATCCAGCGCGACATCCTCGTCGGCTTCGCCATGCAGGAGCGACGTCGCTGACGATGGAACCCTGGTACTTCCTCGTCGCCGCCTTCGTGCTCGTGGCCTTCGGCGGCCTGATGGCCGCCGTCGACTCCGCGATCGCCTCGAGCTCGCGCGCCGACATCGCCGAGCTCGCCGAGGGGTCCCGGGCGAAGCGCTCGCTCGCCGCCATCGCCGAGGACACCGGCGCGCACGTCAACGCGGTGAACTTCATGCGCATCCTCGCCGAGACCACGGCGGCGGTGCTCGTGACCCTCGCCTTCGCGAGCTTCCTCGACAACCCGTGGCTCGTGCTGCTCTGGTCGGCGCTCATCATGACGGCGGTCTCGTTCGTGCTCGTCGGCGCGAGTCCGCGCAGCGTCGGGCGCGTGCACGCCCCGACGGTGCTGCGGCTCACGGCGCCGCTCGTGCACTTCCTCCGGGTGCTGCTCGGCCCGCTCGCGGGCGCGCTCGTGCAGCTCGGCAACCGGGTCACGCCCGGCCGGATCCGCTTCGCGGGCGTCTCGAGCGAGGAGCAGCTGCTCAGCATGGTCGACGAGGCGACCGAGCTCGACGTGCTCGAGGAGGGCGACCGGGAGCTCATCCACTCGATCTTCGAGTTCAACGACACCGTCGTGCGCGAGGTCATGGTGCCGCGCACCGACATGATCACGATCGACGCGACGGCGCACCTGCAGCAGGCGATGAGCGTGTTCCTGAGCGCGGGCTACTCCCGCATCCCGGTGATCGGGCTCGACTCCGACGACGTCACCGGCATCCTCTACCTCCGCGATCTCGCGAAGCTCGGCTTCGAACGACCGCTCGACGCCGAGAGCCTCACGGTCGGGCAGCTCGCCCGGCCGGCCGAGTTCGTGCCGGACTCGATGAAGGCCGACGCGCTGCTCCGGCAGATGCAGACCACCTCGAACCACCTCGCCATGGTCGTCGACGAGTACGGCGGCATCGCCGGGCTCGCCACCATGGAAGACCTGATCGAGGAGCTCGTCGGCGACATCTCCGACGAGTACGACCGCGAGACCCCCGAGGTCGAGGCGCTCGGCGACGGCCGGTACCGGGTGAGTGCGCGGCTCGCCGTCGACGAGCTCGGCGAGCTGTTCGGCCTGGAGCTCGACGACGACGACGTCGACACCGTCGGCGGCCTGCTCGCGAAGGCGCTCGGCCGTCTCCCGCAGCGCGGCGACCGCGCGTCGACGAGCGGCCTCGAGCTCGAGGCCGAGCGCACCGAGGGCCGACGACGGCGCATCTCGACCGTGCTGGTCTCGGCCGACGCGGCCCTCATCGACGCCAGGGCCGCCTTCCTCGGCGACGCAGAACAGGAGCACCACCGTGACTGAGTACCGTGCAGGATTCGTCTCCTTCGTCGGCCGGCCGAACGTCGGCAAGTCGACGCTCACGAACGCGCTCGTCGGCGAGAAGGTCGCCATCACGAGCTCGAAGCCGCAGACGACGCGCCGGGCCATCCGCGGCATCGTGCACCGGCCGCACGGCCAGCTCATCCTCGTCGACACGCCGGGGCTGCACCGGCCGCGCACCTTGCTCGGCGAGCGGCTGAACGCCCTCGTGCAGACGACGCTCGGCGATGTCGACGTGATCGCCTTCTGCGTGCCGGCGAACGAGCCGATCGGCCCCGGCGACCGCTTCATCAACGAGCAGCTCGAGCAATACCCGCGCGCGAAGAAGGTCGCGATCGTCACGAAGACCGACGCGGCCTCGAAGGCGAAGGTGGCCGAGCAGCTGCTCGCCGTCTCCGGCCTGCGGGAGTGGGACGCGATCGTGCCGGTGTCCGCCCCGCGCGGCGAGCAGTTGGAGGTGCTCGTCGACGAGCTGCTGACGCTCATGCCGGCGTCGAGCCATCCGCTGTACCCCGAGGAGACCACGACCGACGAGGACGTGACCGAGCGCATCGCCGAGTTCGTGCGCGAAGCCGCGCTCGAGGGCGTCTCCGACGAGCTGCCGCACTCGATCGCGGTGACGGTCGACGACCTCGTCGAGCGCGAGGACAAGGACCTCGTCGAGATCTACGCGAACGTCGTCGTCGAACGCGACAGCCAGAAGGGCATCATCATCGGCAAGGGCGGCGCCCGGCTGAAGGAGGTCGGGGCGGCGGCCCGGGTCGAGATCGAGCGACTGCTCGGCCGCAAGGTCTACCTCGCCCTGCACGTCAAGGTCGCGAAGGACTGGCAGCGCGACCCCAAGCAGCTCGGCCGGCTCGGATTCTGAGCTCGCGCGCGCTCGGCGGACCGGCGGATGCCGCGGCCGTCCGCCTGCAGGATGATTCCGGCCGGATCGGCGTGACCGCCGGGGGAGCTGGGCGTACGGTGGTTCGATGCGCACGACTCTGAGCCGCGGTCGCCTGACGACCGATATCGTGCTCGCGGCCGTCTTCGCGCTCGTCTCGCTGCCCCTCGCGCTGCTCGGCAACGCCTTCGACCTGCTCGCCCTCGCCGGCTTCGCGGGAGCGCTCGCGGTGCGCCGGCTCTCGCCGGGCTGGTCGCTCGGCGTCGCCTGGATCGCCGCGCTCGTGCAGATGGGGACGCTGCGCGAGCTGCAGCTCTACGACATCGCCGTGCTCGGCGTGCTGTACTCGACCGCCGCGCACGGCGCGCCCATCGTGAAGTGGCTCGGCCTCGTCTCCGCCGGCGTCGGCTCGGTCGTCGCGACGCTCTACCTCGGGCTGCTGAAGCCGGCGCTCGGCCAGAGCGAATTCCTGTTCGCACCCGACAACGCGGTCGCGCTGACGCTCTGGCTCGGCGTGACCTTCATCGCGGCGATCTCCGTGCTCGTCCTGAGCTGGACGGCCGGCCTGCTCGTGCGCGCCGTCCGCGACTCGCGGGAGATCCGCCGCCGCGAGGAGGTCGCGCTCCGCGAGCGCGAGCTGGCCGAGTACCGCTACGTGGTGGAGCAGGAGCGCAACCGCATTGCCCGCGACATGCACGACGTCGTGGCGCACTCGCTCGCCGTCGTGATCGCCCAGGCCGACGGCGCCCGCTTCGCCGCGCGCACCCGGCCGGAGACGGCCGTCGAGGCGCTCGGCACCATCGCGGGCGTCGCCCGCGGCGCGCTCGGCGACGTGCGGATGCTCCTCGCCGAACTGCGCCACGCCGAGACGGACACCCCGCAGCCCGTGCTCGACGACCTCGAGGAGCTGCTCGCCCAGCTGCGCGCCGCCGGGCTCGAGGTCGAGCTCGTCGAACGCGGCCCGCGGATCGAGCTCGGCACCGGCCACCAGATCGCCGTGTACCGCATCGTGCAGGAGGCGCTGACGAACGCGCTCAGGCACGGCGACGCCGGCCGGCCCGTCGACGTCGTGCTCGACTGGGATCGGACCGGCGTCGTCGCCACCGTCACGAACCACGTGCGGCCCGACGCCGAACCCGTCGGCGCCCGCGGCGCCAGGCACGGCATCCCGGGCATGCGCGAACGCGCCCAACTGACCGGGGGACAGCTCACGATCGAGACCGATGACGACCGGTTCCGGGTGATCGCCCGGATCCCGGCCCAGCAGGGGAGCACCAGATGACCGAGATCCGCGTCTGCCTCGTGGACGACCAGGCGCTGTTCCGCGCCGGCATCCGCATGCTCATCGAGTCGCAGCCCGACCTCTCCTTCGCCGGGGAGGCCGCCGACGGCGCCGCCGGCGCGGCACTCGCGAACCGGGCGCGGCCCGACGTCGTCCTCATGGACGTGCGGATGCCGGTGCTCGACGGGATCGCCGCCACGGAGCGCATCCTCGCCGACGCCGACCGCGGCGGCTACCCGGCGCCGCGGGTGCTGGTGCTCACCACCTTCGACCTCGACGAGAACGCGGCACGCGCGATCCGCGCGGGGGCGAGCGGCTTCGTGCTGAAGGACGCCGACCCGGAGTTCCTCCTCGCCGCCATCCGCACGGTGCACCAGGGCAACGCCGTGATCGCGGCGAACGCGACCCGGAACCTCATCGCGCACGCCGGCCGGGGCAGCGAGCGCAGCCCGGCGCCGCCCGCCTGGGACGAGCTGACGCCGCGCGAGCGGGAGATCTTCGCCCTCGCCGCCAAGGGGCTCTCGAACGCCGAGATCGCCGCGGGCGAGTTCCTGAGCGAGGCGACCGTGAAGACGCACGTCAGCCGCATCCTCGCGAAACTCGGGCTGCGCGACCGCGTGCAGCTCGTCGTCTTCGCGTACGAGCACGAGCTCTGAACGTCATCCTGCCGCCGGCCGCCGGTCATCCTGCAGGATGACGGCGGACCATCCGCCGGCCGGATGACCGGGGCGGGGCCCGGTCCGTAGCGTCGAAGTCATGCAGATCCAACCCTCAGACCTCGGCCTCATCGCCCGCGTCGCCACCCTCGGCAAGCGCTACGGCAGCGGCTCCGGCCAGGTCACCGCACTCGACGACGTCTCCCTCGGGCTGCGCCGCGGCGAGTTCACCGCGATCATGGGCCCGTCGGGCTCCGGCAAGTCGACGCTGATGCACATCATGGCCGGCCTCGACACCCCGAGCTCGGGTCAGGTGTGGCTCGGCGACACCGAGATCACCTCGCTGCCCGACAGCGCCCTGACCGTGCTGCGCCGCCGCCGCGTCGGCTTCATCTTCCAGTCCTTCAACCTCGTGCCGACCCTCGACGTGCGCGGCAACGTGCTGCTGCCGTTCGAGCTCGACGGGCGCAAGCCCAGCCTCGACGAGCGGATGTGGATCGAGGAGCTCTACGAGGTGCTCGGCCTCACGAGCCGCCTCGGCCACCGGCCGCACGAGCTGTCCGGCGGCCAGCAGCAGCGCGTCGCGATCGCCCGCGCGCTCGCCACCCGGCCCGACCTCGTCTTCGCCGACGAGCCGACGGGCAACCTCGACTCCCGCACCGGGCGCGAGGTGCTGGGGCTCCTCGCCGGGGCGAGCGCCGGCTACGGGCAGTCGATCGCGATGGTGACCCACGACCCGATCGCCGCGAGCCATGCCGACCGGATCCTCTACCTCGCCGACGGGCGGATCGTCCGCGACGCCGGCCGGTCGACGCCGGAGGAGATCGCCTCCTTCATGCTCTCGATGGAAACCGCGGCCTGATGCGCGCCCGGCTGAAGGACCAGATCCCCACGTTCCTCGTGGCGCTGCTCGCGGGCACCTTCGGCGTGCTGCTGCTGCACGTCACCGGGATGCTCGCCGTCGCGATCGCCGCGGACTCCGTCACGGGGGAGAGCGACACGGTGGCGCTCATGCTGCCGGTCGTGGCGTGGGTGTTCATCGTCATCGCGATCTACGTCAGCGCGATCGTCACCTCGAACACCGTGGCCACGGTCGTCGCGGGTCGCACCCGGCTCATCGCCCTGCTGCGACTCATCGGCTCCTCGGCGCGCGCCGAGCGCGGCCGGATCGCCCGCGAGGGCCTCGCCGTCGGCTTCGCCGGCGCGGCCGCAGGCATCCTGCTCGGCACGCTCGCCGCGTTCGGTCTCGAGCGGGTCGCGGTCGCGACCGGGGTCATGCCCGCGGTCGACTACCAGTACCTGAACGCGTCGGTGCTGCTGCCCGCCATCGCCGTCGTGCTGACGACCTGGCTCGCCTCCTGGGTGGGCTCGCGCCGCGTGCTGCGGGTGCGCCCGATCGAGGCGATCGGGCAGGCGGTCGAGTCCGACCGCGAGGAGCTCGTCCGCCGCCGCGGCCGGAACATCGCGGCCGTCGTGCTGATCGTGCTCGGCACGGTGCTGCTCGCCGTGGGCATCGTCGTCGGGCTGGTCCGGCCGGAGGGCGTGCTGATCGGGCTGCTCGGCGGCATCCTCTCCTTCTCCGGCGTCGTGCTCGCCGCGCACGTCGTCATGCCGCCGGTGCTCCGGCTCGTGGGGCGGCTGTTCGGCCGCTCGCCGGCGGCCCGCATCGCCGCGGAGAACGCGGTGCGCAATCCCGAGCGCGCCTCCCGGATGACGATCGGCCTCGTGATCGGCGTCACCCTCGTCACCACCTTCTCCGTCACGATGGAGTCCTACCGCGCGATGATCCACGCGGCGATCGAGGCGCAGCCCGAGGTGTTCGCGGGCGTCGAAGGCATGCTCAACGTGACCATCGCGATCTTCGCGGTGCTCATCGGCTTCAGCGCGCTCATTGCCGCGATCGGCATGGTGAACACCCTCTCGCTCAGCGTGCTGCAGCGCACTCGCGAGCTCGGCCTGCTGCGGGCGCTCGGCTTCGAGGCGCGGCAGCTGCGCGGCATGATCGTCGCCGAGGCGGCCGCGCTCACGGTCGCCGCGACGCTCACCGGGCTCGTGCTCGGCTTCGTCTACGGCTGGGCGGGCGCGCAGGCGCTGCTCGGCGGGGCGCAGGGGCAGCCGGTGTTCGTCTTCCCGGGCATCCCGTGGGCGATGATCGGCATCCTGATCGTCGCCGCCGGCCTGCTCACGGCGATCGCCTCGATCGCGCCGGCGCGGCGCGCGATGCGCGTCTCGCCGGTCGTCGCACTCGCGACCGACTGAGCGCGGCCATCAGACCGGGCACCAGGGGGGTGCCCGCCGGGCGGGACCGGGGCTCCGTGGGGGACGCTCCGGTTCCGCCCTTCTCCGTCGCGGTGCTACCCTGGTTCCGTGCTTCACGGCCTGCTTCTCCTTAGCTGCCGCAGCGAGTCCTCGTTCTAGGCCTCCCTCGCTGCGGAGTTCGTCGTCGGCTGCCACCGGACTGAAGCGAGAAGAGAGCACCATGCAGAACACCCAGAAGCCGTCCCCGATGCCCGTGCACCGGTACCGTCCGTACCACGAGCAGCTCCGCGTCGAGCTGCCCGACCGCACCTGGCCCGACCGGCGCATCACCGAGGCGCCGCGCTGGTGCGCGGTCGACCTCCGCGACGGCAACCAGGCCCTCATCGACCCGATGAGCCCCGAGCGCAAGCGCATCATGTTCGAGCTGCTCGTGAAGATGGGCTACAAGGAGATCGAGGTCGGCTTCCCGAGCGCGAGCCAGACCGACTTCGACTTCGTCCGTCAGCTCATCGACGACGGCGCCATCCCCGACGACGTCACCATCCAGGTGCTGACGCAGGCCCGCGACCACCTCATCGAGCGCACCTACGAGGCGATCGCCGGCGCCAAGCAGGCCATCGTGCACCTCTACAACTCGACGAGCGTGCTGCAGCGCGAGGTCGTCTTCCGCACCGACCGGCAGGGCATCATCGACATCGCGCTCCACGGCGCGCGCAAGTGCCGCGAGATGGAGTCGACCATCCCCGGCACGACCGTCTACTACGAGTACTCGCCCGAGAGCTACACCGGCACCGAGCTCGAGTTCGCGGTCGACGTCTGCAACCAGGTGCTCGAGGTGTTCGAGCCGACGCCCGAGCGCAAGGTCATCATCAACCTGCCCGCGACGGTCGAGATGGCCTCGCCGAACGTGTACGCCGACTCGATCGAGTGGATGAGCCGACACCTCGCGCACCGCGAGAACGTGATCCTCTCGCTGCACCCGCACAACGACCGCGGCACGGCGATCGCGGCGGCCGAGCTCGGCTACCTCGCCGGTGCCGACCGCATCGAGGGCTGCCTCTTCGGCAACGGCGAGCGCACCGGCAACGTCGACCTCGTCGCGCTGGGCATCAACCTGTTCACGCAGGGCATCGACCCGCAGATCGACTTCAGCGACCTCGACGAGATCAAGCGCACCGCCGAGTACTGCAACCAGCTGCCGGTGCACGAGCGCAGCCCCTGGGCGGGCGACCTCGTCTACACGGCGTTCAGCGGCTCGCACCAGGACGCCATCAAGAAGGGCTTCGAGGCGATGGAGGCGAAGGCCGAGGCGGCCGGCGTCACGGTCGACGAGCTCGAGTGGGCGGTGCCCTACCTGCCGGTCGACCCGAAGGACCTGGGCCGCAGCTACGAGGCCGTGATCCGGGTGAACTCGCAGTCGGGCAAGGGCGGCGTCGCGTACCTGCTGAAGAGCGACCACGCGCTCGAACTGCCGCGCCGGCTGCAGATCGAGTTCTCGGGCGTCGTGCAGGCCAAGACCGACGCCGAGGGCGGCGAGGTCACGAGCGACGAGATCTGGCGCATCTTCACCGACGAGTACCTTCCGGCGCCCGAGTCGCGCCCCGACGAGAAGTGGGGCCGCTTCGAGCTGCTCAGCCTCCGCACGGAGAGCGACCTCGACGGCATCGTGAACGTGCGGGTCGGCCTCCGCGACGGCGCCGAGCGCGTCGACGCCGACGCCAGCGGCAACGGGCCGATCTCGGCGTTCCTCGCGGTGCTCGGTGCCGAGGGCGTGCAGGTGAAGCTCCGCGACTACGTCGAGCACACGCTCGCCGCGAGCGGCGACGCCGTGGCGGCCGCGTACGTCGAGCTCGAGGTCGAGGGGCGGGTGCTCTGGGGCGTCGGCATCGACGCGGACATCTCGACCGCCTCGCTGAAGGCCGTGGTGTCCTCGGTGAACCGGGCGCTGCGCGGCGTCGCGGTCGAGCCCGAGGCGGAGCTCGCCGCGGTCTGAGCGAGTTCACGGGCCGTCCGTCCGAGTCGCCCGCGTCCGCCCGGACGCGGGCGACTCGCCGTTTCCCGAGTTGCCCGACTTTCATGAAAGTCGGGCAACTCGGTGTTGGGCGGGCGGTCAGCGGCGGATGACGGGGAGCACGCCGGTCTCGGTGGCGACCTTGCGGCGGTTGAGCATGCGCTGCTCCGGCAGCGAGAGGTCGAAGATCACGGCCAGCCAGCGGATGATGCTCGTCACGACGACGCAGGCGATGCCGGCGATGAAGATCGGCACGTGGAAGAGGTCGAGCACGACGAGCACGAGGCATCCGGCCGCCGCGGCGACCGCGTAGAGCGAGCCGACGTGCATGATCGCGACCGGGAGGCTCATCAGCATGTCGCGGAGGATGCCGCCGCCGACGGCCGCGGCGACGCCGACGAACACCGCGGGCAGGATCGGCAGACCGAGGCCGAGCGCCTTCGAGGTGCCGAACGCGCCGAACATGCCGATCACGACGGCGTCGAGGCCGACGATGAGCCCGTTCAGCCGGGAGAGGGGGCCGGCGAGCAGCATGCCGACGAGCGACGCGACGACCGCCGTGACGAGGTACCAGTTGCTCTGCAGCGCGCCGATCGGCTGATTCAGCAGCAGGTCGCGGATGACACCGCCGCCGAAGCCCATCACGATGCCGACGATCGCGACACCGAGCAGGTCGAGCCGGCGTTCACCGCGGAAACCGGACGCGAAGAGCGCGCCCTGCACGCCGCCGAGCCCGACGGCGGTGAGGTCCAGCCAGAGCGGGATCATGAACTGCGAGGTCTCCACCCGCCTATTCTCGCAAGCGGATGCCGCGGATGGCCCCGTGTTCCGGCGGTTCGTCGGGCCCGAGGTGGGAGAATCGTCTGGTGCCCGTGTATCGAGATGAAGCCGTCGTGCTGCGCACCCACAAGCTGGGTGAGGCCGACCGCATCGTCACGCTGCTCTCGCGGCGGCACGGCAAGATCCGCGCGGTCGCGAAGGGCGTGCGCCGTACCGCGTCGAAGTTCGGGGCGCGGCTCGAGCCGTTCATGGTCGCCGACCTGCAGCTCTACGAGGGTCGCACGCTCGACGTGATCACCCAGGCGGAGTCGCTCGGCTCCTACGGCGCCGAGATCTCGCAGGACTACGCGGCGTACACCGCCGCGAACGCGATGGTCGAGACGGCCGACCGCGTCACCGAGGCCGAGGGGTCGCTGCAGCAGTACCTGCTGCTCGTCGGGGCGCTGCGATCGCTCGCCCGGCGCGAGCACGGCCCGGGCCTGACGCTCGACTCCTACCTGCTGCGCGCCCTCGCCCTCGCCGGCTGGGCGCCGAGCTTCGAGGACTGCTCCCGCTGCGCGAGGCCCGGTGAGCACCGCGCGGTCGTGGTGCAGCTCGGCGGCATCGTCTGCGACGAGTGCGCGCCGCCCGGCTCGCCGCGCATCGAGCGTTCGACGATCGCGCTCCTCGGCGCGCTGCTGACGGGGGATTGGGCGCGCGCCGAGTCGGCGCCCGAGCGCGACCGCAACCAGGCCTCCGGCATCGTCGCGGCCTACGCCCAGTGGCACCTCGAGCGGGGGCTCCGCTCCCTGCCGCACGTCAGCCGAGACGCCGACGAGCCGGCCGTCCGCGCGGCGACCGACCGTACGGCGCGCGGCGCACCAGCCCAGACAGGAACCCCGTGACCCCGAAGCCCTACACGCACCGCGATGCGGTGCCGTACCGCCCCATCGACTGGACCGGCCTCTACCCGCCGGAGCTGCCGCGCGGCGCCGTGCCCGAGCACGTCGCGGTCGTGATGGACGGCAACGGCCGCTGGGCGAACCGCCAGGGCCTCACCCGCATCGAAGGCCACAAGGCGGGCGAGGCGGCGCTGCTCGACGTCGTCGCCGGCGCCGTGCAGATCGGGGTGAAGCACCTCTCGGTCTACGCCTTCTCGACCGAGAACTGGAAGCGCAGCCCCGACGAGGTGCGCTTCCTGATGGGCTACAACCGCGACGTGCTGCACCGCCGGCGCGACCAGTTGAACGAGTGGGGCGTGCGCATCCGCTGGGCGGGGCGCAAGCCCCGGCTCTGGAAGTCGGTCATCGAGGAGCTGCAGTTCGCCGAGCGGCTGACGGCGGGCAACGACGTGCTCACGCTGACGATGTGCGTGAACTACGGCGGGCGCAACGAGATCACGGATGCGGTCCGGGCGATCGCCGACGACGTCGCGGCCGGGCGTCTCCGGCCCTCCGCCGTGAGCGAGAAACAGATCGCGAAGCGCCTGTACCAGCCCGACATGCCCGACGTCGATCTCTTCGTGCGCAGCTCCGGGGAGCAGCGCACCTCGAACTTCCTGCTCTGGCAGTCGGCGTACGCCGAGATGGTGTTCCTCGACACGCTCTGGCCGGACTTCTCCCGCGTCGATCTCTGGCGCGCGATCGAGCTGTACGCCCGCCGTACCCGGCGCTTCGGCGGCGCGGTCGACGCCCCGAGCGCCGAGTAGCCTGTCGCCGGCTCGCCGGCTCGCCGGCTGCGGGCTCAGCCGAGCCCGAGCTCCGCGAGGAGGGTGCGGGCCTTCCCGAGCGCGGCGGACGAGCCCGTCCGGCCGGCGAGCTCGGCGAGACCGGGCCAGGCGGCGTCGTCCGCGGGGATCCGCCCGGCGGATGCCGCGGCCCGCAGCACCGGGGCGCGCAGCAGGGCGACGTCGAGCACCCGGTTCAGCCAGGCCGGTGGCTTCGGCTGTGCCGCCGCGAAGCGCACCGATTCGGTGAGCAGCGGCCAGAGCACGGGCAGCGCGCGCAGCTCGCGCTCGATCGAGCCCATCATGCGCGCGGGCGTCAGCTCGGGCAGCGGCAGGAGCCGTCGGGCGGCGAGCCGCACCGAGGCCGCGGAGAACTTGCGCGCCGCCACCATCGCATCGACGCTGTAGCGCGACTCGACGTCCGAGCAGAGCGAGGCGAGCACGACCGCGACCATGAGCGAGGTGAGCGGCGGTTCGAGCCCGTCGCTGCGGGGGCCGGTCCCGCCGGTGCTGCGATCGCGGAACTCGGAGACGGAGAGGCGGCCCGCGGCCTCGTCCCACTCGATCCACCGCCGCTCGTCGCCGTCGACCGTCTCGGCGTCGAGCTGCCCTTCGCGGTCGAGGGCGTAGGCCCACGGCATGAGCGCGCGGTAGCGCACGCCCGGATCTTCGGCGAGTGCGAACTCGAGCGGCACGAAGCGCTTCGAGCCTCGGGTCAGCACCGTCGCACCCGGCTCGACGCCGTCGTCGATCGCGACGCCCTCGCCGTCCCCGGCCGGCCAGACGTCGTCGAGGTCGATCGCGGGTTCCGTCTCCGTCGCAGGGGGAGCGGCGTGCTCGCTCGCCTCGGGGAGGCGGGCGACGACCGCACGGGCCGCGGCGACGGCGCGCGAGGAGCCGCTTCGCGCGGCGAGCGCGCGGGTGCCGGGCAGTTCGAGCACGGATGCCTCGGCGACTCCCGCGGCGACGGCGGCCTGCGCGGAGGGCAGGAGGGCGTCGATCGCCTCGACGAGCTCCGCCGTGCCCGGGATCAGCCGGACCCCGGCGAGCGAGGCTTCGACGGTGCTGTCGAGGAGCGGCCAGACGAGCGATCCCAGTCCGGCCTCGGCGAGCTCTCCGGCGACGCGGGCGAGCTGCGCCGCGCCGCTCGGGCCGCCGCGGTCGACGAGCCGGAGATCGGCCACGCCCGGGACGAGGAGGCCGCGCTCCCAAGCTTCCAGCACGGCCTCGAACATGTCGCCGGCGGCCTGCTCGTGCGGTGAGCGGAGTCCGCCGATCAGCGCAGCGGCCTGGCGTGGTCCGAACGGTCGGGCCCGGCGGGCGAGCTGACGCCAGGTGTACCCGCTCGCCGCTTCCAGCCAATCGCCCGAGTGCGTGCCGTCGCCCCAGCCCGGCAGCTCGACCGGGGAGCCCCAGCCGTAGCGGCTCGGGTCGAGCCGCGGCGGGAATCCGCTGAGCGAGGCCGGGAGGGCCGTCTCGGCGCGCGACCAGTCGCCGTCTTCGTCCCGCACGAGTGCCGGCTCGCGGAGCGGGTCGAGCAGGTAGGCGCGAGCGGCGGGGCCCGCGTCGCTCGCCATCCGCTCGCCGGATTGCAGCAGCACCGGCACCTCGAGCGTGGCGAGCTCGTCGAGCTGCGCCGGCGTGACGAGCGAGCGCTCGACCCGGAGCAGGGCGAGCAGCAGGTCGGCCTCGCTCGCGGCGGCGTCGGCGTCGCGGTAGGCGCGCAGGCGGGCGAGCAGCTCCTCGGGGTCGATCCGGAGGTCGTCCCAGCTCGGGGTCGACAGGAGCGTCGGCACCTCGCCGAGGCGCTGCGCGACGGCGGCCTCACGGGCGGTCGCCGGCGGGTAGTGCACGTCGCGGCGCCAGTCTTCGCCGCCGGGTCCGACGAGGCGGTCGAGCGAGCGGATCGGCGCTTCGGCCACCCAGTCTGCCACGGCTCCGACGCCGGCGCGCCAGCCGGGCTTCAATCCGCGCAGGGCGAGGCGCGCCCGATCGGGATCGCTGCGGGCGACGGCGTTCGCGAGCTCGAGGAAGCGATCCACTTCGAGGTCCATGGCGTTCTCGGGGCGGGAGGCGAGCCGTTCGGCGGCGGCCGACAGCGCCTCGACCGTCGCCGGCGCCGGGGTGAACCTTGGCACCTCCCAGAGCGGCGGCGTGGCACCCCAGGCGACGGGCGGCGCATCGACGGGAGGTGCCCCCGGCGCCTCGGCGGTCAGGCCCCAGCGCGCGAGCAACGCCGCCGCGGACTTCGCGAGGCCCGCGTCCCGCCCGTCCGCCACGGCCGCGAGGGCGGGACGGACCGTCTCGGCCGCCGTGCCGGTGAGCGGCCGGCGGCGCCGGGCTGCGGCGTCGAGGACCGCGCGCCGGGCGGCCTTGGGCTTCGTCGTGAGGGCGAGCGATACCGCCTCGGCTGCGTCGTCCTCCTCGCCGTGCTCGATGAGGGCGGGCGCGAGCGCGACGACGACTGGCGCCTCGGCGTGGCTCAGCGCGCCCAGCAGGGAGCCGGCGTGGGCGACGAGCTCGGTGTCGCTCAGGGCGAGCGCTCCGACGAGCGTGCCGGCCCAGGCCTTCCGGTCTCCCGGGCGCTGGGCCGCATCCAGTGCGAGGAGCACGAGGGCCACCGCCTCGTCGCGCGCGATCCAGCCTGCCACGACCCCCGCTGCGACCGCGCGCCCGAAGGGGCCGGTCGCCGGGGCGCCGACCGCGATACCGACGCGGACGTGCTCGGCGAAGCGAGGGCGGAGCAGCTCGGCGTCGATCGCGCCGCGGTCCTGCGGGAAGAGTTCCGCCTCCTCGCCGAGGGCGAGCGCTGCGTAAACGGACCAGTCCTTCAGGTACTCGACGCTCTCGGGCACCGGGAGATCGTGGTGGTGCACGAGCCGCACCGCGCGTCCGGCGTGCACCGAAGTCGAGTGCTCCCAGGCGCGCCGGTTCGAACGGCAGGCGCGGGCGATGAACGCCGTCGCGAACTCGGGCCCGCGGGTTGCGAGCACCTCGGCGGCGAGCTCGTCGGGCACCGTGCCGGCGCCGCCGAGCACGTCCTCGGCCCGCCTGGCGTCGACGCCGGTGCGGATCGCGAAGAGGGCGAGCATCCCGTGGTCGGTCTCGCCGACGAGGGAGACCCGGGCGAAGCCACCGTCGTGCTCGGCCCATTCCGTCCAGTCGCCGCGGCGGAGCCCGGCGCGCGCGTCTCGCTGCTGCGCCTCGGTGCCGATCGGCAGCGTGGGCGCGTCGGCGAGCGGGGCGCCGTCCCAGCCGAGCTCGCGGAACACTTCGAGCGAGCGGGCGAGGGCGTCGGTCATACGGTCTCCTCCATCAGGATGCGGACGGCGAGCACGTGCGCGCAGGGTCCTCGGTCGCGGCTGCCACCGAGCTGCCAGGTGCAGCTGCATCGGCCGCCGTCCTCAGCGATCCGCACGAGGTACTGCACGGGATCCCCAGCGCTCCCGCCCTCGACGAGCCACTCGTCGGGGGCCTCGGCGGGCGCGACGCGCCGTTCGGCGGCGAGACGCCGCGCGGTTCGTACCCGCGGGTGGTCTCGCGTGACGCGTTCGGGGTCTTCAGGAAGCTCGCGGTGGAAGTACGCGCCGGTCCGCACGTCCCAGCCGACGCGGCCAGAGGCGGCGAGCACCGCGATGCCGGACTCGGTCTGGGCGCGGCCGAGCCCGGACTCCCGCTGCAACCGCTCGACGTCGATCACCGGCTCGAAGGACAGGAGGGCCGAGAGCAGCGCGGCGTGCTCGGCGACGTCCTTGGGTGCGAGGGCGCTCACGAGCGAGCCTTCCCCGGAGAAGCCCCGCCACGACTCGACGGTGAGTCCGAGGAGCAGGCGCGCGTGGGGGAGCGAGACCTCGACGGCGGTCGGCCCCGGCTCGCCGTCCGCCGGACCGTACACGGCGAGCCCCTGCACGTGGGGGAGCAGTCGTTTCAGTGCGGCGAGCCGGTGCAGTCCCTGCACGTGCACCGCGCTGCCGGTTCGGCGCGGGGCGAGCCTGGCCCCGCTCGGGGTCGGGGTGAGCCAGCCGCTCGCCCCCGCGGCCGTCGTCGCCGGGAGCGAGCCGAGCAGCGCCCGGGCGCCCGGGCGGTCCAGCTCGAACGCGGGGCGCAGGCGGCGATGCAGCTCGGCCACGTTGCCGAACGCCGGGATCCAGCGGGCCGGCATCTCGACCGGGCGTTCGACGGCGGTCGCCTGCGGGGTCGAGAGCGCGAGCCCGTCGACGCCGACGTCGAGGTGGAACAGTTCGGAGCGCCCGACCGCGGTGAGGGCCTGCCTCGTCGCGAGCCCGAGGTCGACGTTCGTCGTGCCGTGCGACACCTCGCCGCCGTCGAGCCCGCTCGCGAGCAGGTCGAGTCGGGCGTAGACGCTGTTGCAGGCCGAGAAGACCTCGGCGCGAAGGCGGTCGCCGTGGGCCGTCAGCACCGGGTCGCGCTGGGTCGTCGGCGTGTACTTGAAGTACCGGGTGGCGGTGAGGTCGGCGAGGGTCAGCAGGCCGCGGGCGACGAGCTGCGGCTCGGTGGCGAAGCCGTGGAAGAAGCTCGGTCGCGGATCGGGGCCGTCTGGCGCGAGGCCCGGGGCGAGCGCGAGGGCGAGCCCATTCGCGGTCGCCGCCGACGCCGACGCGAATCCGCGATGCCCCATGCAGGCAGCCTAGCCGAGCGCTAGCGCGGGCCGCGCCGGGCGAAGAACCCGGCGAGCAGCGCGTGCAGCAGCGGCAGCACGGAGAGCCCGACGAGGGTCCAGCCGAGGGCCGGGCTCGGCGCCACGAGGACGGCGCCGCCGATGAGGAGGGCGGCGAACAGCACGGCCGACACCACCCGCCGGGCGACGCCCTCGAGCCGGTCGAGGCGCCGCTCGAGGCGCGAGGTATCGAAGGAGAGCCGGCCCTGCTCGACCTTCGTGACGACCGAGTCGAGCCGCTGCGGCATCCCCCAGAGGATGCCGGCGCTCGACATCGCCTGGTCGACGAAGCCGCGGGCCACTCCGCCGCCCTCCTCGCGGAGCAGCTGCGTCGCATACGGCTCGACCGCGTCCCAGACGTTGAACTCGGGGTCGAGCCCGCTGCACATGCCGGAGGTGAGCGCCATGGCCCGGATGAGGAGCAGCAGGTGCTCGGGCAGCTGCAGAGGGAGGGAGCGCACGACGTCGCCGAACTCCTCGCCGAACTCCCGGAACTCCCTCGGGTCCACGTCCTTCAGCTGGGCGAAGCCCATGCCGCCGAAGCGGTCGAACAACTGGGAGAGCGCGCGCTCCAGCTCGCCGGTGTCCGCGCTCGGCAGGAGCACGCCGATCTCCCGTGCGGCCTCGATCATGCCGCGGCCGTCGCGTGCGGCGACGGCGATCACGAGGGTGCGCAGCCCGCTGCGGAGCTCGGCGGGCACCTCGGCCATCATGCCGAAGTCCACGAAGGTGAGCCGCCAGGCGGGCGTGGCGGAGTCCCCTGCGGGAGCCGACGGGTCCGGGGCGGCGCCGGGCGTGACGAAGAGGTTGCCCGGGTGCGGATCGGCGTGCACGAAGCCGTGTGTGAACACCTGGTCGAACATCACCTCGGCGAAGACGTGGGCGACCGCCGAGGGGTCGATTCCCGCCGCGCGCAGTGCCGCCGTGTCGTTGATCTTGATCGCGGTGACGTCCTCGAGCGTCAGCACCCGGCGGGTCGTGCGCGCCCAGACGACGGCGGGCGCGTCGACCCTCGGATCTTCCGCGAACGACTCGGCGAAGCGTTCGGCGTTGGCCGCCTCGTGCAGGTAGTCGATCTCCTCGAGGCTCGTCTGCGCGAACTCCTCGACGAGGGCCGGGGCATCCACCCGGTCGGCGACGATCCGCACCCGGCGCAGCCAGCCCGCGATGCGGCGGAGCGCCGCGAGGTCGACGGCGACGATGCGGTCGATGCCGGGGCGCTGCACCTTCACGACGACCTCGGGGAAGCCGGCGTCCTCGGCGTCGGGCGCGGCGAGCCGGGCGCGGTGCGCCTGGCCGAGCGAGGCCGCGGCGACGGGCGTCTCGTCGAAGGCGGCGTACACCGCGCCGAGCGGAGCGCCGAGCTCCTGCTCGGCGAGCGCCCGGATCTCGGGGAAGGCGACCGCGGGCACCTCGTCCTGCAGCCCCTCCAGCTCGGAGGTGATCTCGGGCGGCAGCACGTCGAGCCGGGAGGAGAGGAACTGGCCGACCTTGATCATCAGACCGCCGAGCTCGACCGCGAGACCGCGGAAGCGCGCGGCGAGCCGTTGCATGCGTGCGGCGCGGGTGCGCTCGGCGATGCTGCCGAGGCCGAGCCTCGGCAGCGCGAGTTCGAACCACCAGAGCTGCACGAGCTGCCGGGCGGCGAAGCGCAGGATGCGGCGCGAGCGGGCGCGCCGGGCGCGCTCGTCGCCGACGACGCGCGGCGTCACCCGGTCAGCCCTGGGCGAGGATCGAGTAGAGCCGCCGGCGGGTGTCGTCGAGTTCGCGCACCGCCTGCTCGAGCTGCTCCGGCGTGCCGGTGCGGCCGAGCTGGGCGGCCGCGGAGGCGAGCTCGATGCCGGCCTTGGACAGCGCCGCGTGCGGGGCCGCGCCGCGGGTGCCCGACTCCCAGGGAACGGGCCGATCGGCGTTCGCCTCGGCCTCGGCGCGCCCCGAGTCGGTGAGGGAGTAGGTCTTGCGGCCGCGGAGCTCCTCGGCCGTGATGAGCCCCTCGTCGGCGAGCAGCTGCAGGGTCGGGTAGACCGAGCCGGCGCTGGGCTTCCAGTGACCGCCGCTGCGTTCCTCGATCTCGCGGATGATCTGGTAGCCGTGCATCGGCTCCTCGGCGAGCAGCACGAGCACCGCCTGGCGCACGTCGCCGCGGGCCATGCGGGAGGCGCCGCCGCGCGGGTCGAGGGAGGAGCGCAGCTGTGACATCGCCTCCCAGAGCAGCTGGCCGGGGCCGTCGCCGGGGAACCCGGTGCCGCTGAATCCGCCGCTCGGGCGTTGTCCGTTCATGGTGACCTCCATGCTGAGCTACGAACGATACTCAACGATATATCGTTCGGCTCGGCGAGGGAAGGGGTCGACTACTCGGCGGCGGCGGCGTCGGTGCCGGGCACGAAGCAGACGTCGCCCTCGCAGACCATGGCGCCGGGGGCGCCGGGCACCATCGTGAACGGCGAGGCGGATGCCTCGGCGGGCGCACCGGCCGAGGCATCGGCCGCGACCACCGCAGTCGACCCGTCGGCCGCGGTCACGCGACCGCCCCGTCCCGTTCGCCGGCCACCTGGGTGAGCACCTGGCCGAACACCTCGGCGGGCTGGGCGCCGGAGACGCCGTACTTGCCGTCGATGACGAAGAAGGGCACGCCGTTGATGCCGTACGCGCCGGCCTGGGCGATGTCGGCCTGGACGGCCGCGGCGAAGCGACCGGACTCGAGCGCCTCGCGCGCGGCGTCGGCGTCGAGCCCCGCGTCGGCGGCGAGCGCGACGAGCTCGTCGACGCGGCCGACGTGCCGGCCCTCGGTGAAGTAGGCGCGGAACAGCCGCTCCGCGAGCTCGAGCTGGCGGCCCTCGGACTTCGCGAAGTGCAGCAGCTCGTGCGCCTTCAGCGTCTTGGTGTGCTGGAGGGCGTCGAAGTCGTAGTCGAGGCCCGCGTTCGCCGCGACGCCGGTGACGTGCTGCAGCATCTGCTGCACCCGCTCGGCCGGCATGCCCTTGTGCTTCGCGAGGAAGTCGATCTCGCTGCCCTCGAAGTCGACGGGCGTGTCGGGGGCGAGCTCGAAGGAGTGGTACTCCACCTCGATCTCGGGGGCGTCCTCGCCCAGGGCGGCGACGCCCGCTTCGAAGTGGCGCTTGCCGATGTAGCACCAGGGGCAGGCGATGTCGGACCAGATGTCGATCTTGATGGGAGTGCTCACATCGATGCGAACGCACGGACCGTGCGCGGCATTCCCGCCCGCCGGACGAGCTACTCCGGGTCGCTGAGGTCCGCGACGGTCGCGCCGTACGCCGCGATGAGGGCGTCGGCGTCGACGAAGAGGCTGCGGCCGTGCTCGCCGGCCCCCATCGAGACGCGTCGGCCGACGATGGTCTCGTCCGCGTACACCGGCCAGGCGGTCGTCGATCCGAGCGGCGTGATCGTGCCGCGCTCGTAGCCGGTCGCCGCGAGCGCGAGGGAGGCGTCGGGCAGCTGCAGCTTGTTGACGCCGACGAGGGCCCGCAGCTTGGGCCAGCTGATCTTGCGGCCGCCGGGTACGAGGGCGAAGAGGTAGCTGCCGTCGCTGCGCTTCACGACGAGCGACTTCACGATGTCGCCGGGGGAGATGCCGAGCAGCTCGGCCGCCTCCTCGAGGCTCCGAGCGGCGGGGCGAGCGATGATCTCGATCTCGAGTCCGCGGGCGGCCGCGTCGGCCCGCACCCGCTCGACGCCGGAAAGGGGCGCGTCCGTCATCTCGTCCTCCACATCGCTCGATCCGGTTCGAATCCTACGCGCCGCGCGGGAACGGGCGGCCTGCGGGCCGGGATCTGGAAGAATCGAAGGGATGTCAACGATCCCCGCCACCGTCACGCCGCTCACGATCGGCGCGCTCGAGCTCGACGTGCCCGTGGTGCTCGCCCCGATGGCGGGCATCACGAACACCGCGTTCCGCCGGCTCTGCCGCGAGTTCGGTGCCGGCCTCTACGTCTCCGAGATGATCACGAGCCGCGCGCTCGTCGAGCGCACGCCCGAGTCGATGCGGCTCATCACCCACCACGAGTCCGAGACGCCGCGGTCCATCCAGCTCTACGGGGTCGACCCGAAGACCGTGTCCGAGGCGGTGACGATGCTCGTCGCCGAAGACCGCGCCGACCACATCGACCTGAACTTCGGCTGCCCGGTCCCGAAGGTCACGCGCAAGGGCGGCGGCGCCGCCCTGCCGTGGAAGAACGGGCTGTTCCGCGACATCGTCGAGGGCGCGGTGCGGGCCGCGGGCGACATCCCGCTCACGATCAAGATGCGCAAGGGCATCGACGCCGATCACCTGACCTACCTCGAGGCGGGCCGCATCGCCGAGGGCGCCGGCGTCGCCTCGATCGCGCTGCACGCGCGCACCGCCGCCGAGTTCTACTCGGGGCACGCCGACTGGTCGGCGATCACGAAGCTGAAAGAAACAGTCACCTCGGTGCCCGTGCTCGGCAACGGCGACATCTGGTCGGCCGACGATGCGCTGCGCATGGTCGCCGAGACCGGGTGCGACGGCGTCGTCGTCGGTCGGGGATGCCTCGGCCGCCCCTGGCTGTTCGGCGATCTCGCGGCGGGCTTCCGCGGACAGCTGGCCGACGGCAGCGCCAGCCTCTTCCAGCCGAGCCTCGGCCAGGTCGCGCAGACCTTCCGGCGGCACGCGGAGCTGCTCGCCGAGTTCTTCGACAGCGAGGAGCGCGGCTGCCGCGACATCCGCAAGCACGTCGCCTGGTACTTCAAGGGCTACCCGGTCGGCGGCGAGCTGCGCGCCCGGCTCGCCACGGTCGAGTCGCTGCAGATGCTCGACGACCTGCTCGGCACCCTCGACTGGTCGATGCCGTACCCGGGCGAGGGGGCGGAGGGCCCCCGCGGTCGCGCCGGCACCCCGAAGAACCCCGCCCTGCCCGGCGGCTGGCTCGACTCGCAGGAGCTCGCCGGGCACGACCGCGTGACGCTCGTCGACGCCGAGCTCGACACGAGCGGCGGCTGAGCGTGACGATCCCGGCCTTCGGCGACCGCCTGTTCGGCGGCGCAGAGCTGCTCGGCGACGCCAGGCTCTTCGGCGGCTATGGCGAGGCCGACGCCGAGCGGCTGCTGCCCGAGCAGCACTCCTCTCGCCGCAGCGACTTCGCCCGCGACCGGGCGCGGCTGCTGCACTCGAGCGCGCTGCGCCGGCTCGCGGCGAAGACCCAGGTGCTGAGCCCCACCGCGGGCCTCGACTTCGCCCGCAACCGGCTGACCCACTCGCTCGAGGTCGCCCAGATCGGTCGCGAGCTCGCCGCCAACCTCGCCCTCGATCCCGACGTCGTCGACACGGCGTGCCTCGCGCACGACCTCGGGCATCCGCCCTTCGGGCACAACGGCGAGAAGGCGCTCAACGCCTGGTCGGCCGACATCGGCGGCTTCGAGGGCAACGCGCAGACGCTGCGCATCCTGACCCGGCTCGAGCCGAAGGTGTTCGACGCCGACGGCCGCAGCTACGGCCTGAATCTCACCCGGGCGAGCCTCGACGCCAGCTGCAAGTACCCCTGGCCCGAGGAGCAGGGCGTCGCCGACCCGTCCGGCCGGCAGAAGTTCGGCTTCTACCACGACGACGTCGCGGTGTTCGAGTGGCTGCGGGCCGGGGCGCCGGAGCGGCGGCTCTGCATCGAGGCGCAGGTGATGGACCTCTCCGACGACATCGCCTACTCGGTGCACGACTTCGAGGACGCCGTCGTCAACGGCTACCTCGACGTCGAGGCGCTCGGCCGCCGCGTCGACCACGACGAGCTCGTCGCCTCGATGTACGAGTGGATCGGCGGGCAGCACTCGCACGACGAGCTGATGGCGGCGTTCGACCGGCTCGACTCGCTCGACGTCTGGCTCGACACGTGGAGCGGCAGCCGGCTCGACCAGGCGCGGCTCAAGAACCTCACGAGCCAGCTCATCGGCAGGTTCGCGCACGCCGCGACCGAGGCCACCCGGGCGGCCTTCCCGGTGGCGAGCCTCATCCGCTTCGACGGCGACGTCGTCGTGCCCCGCGAGATCCAAGCTGAGATCGCGGTGCTGAAGGGCATCGTCGCGGCCTTCGTGATGTCCCGCAACACCCGGCAGCCGATCTACCGGCAGCAGCGCGAGGTGCTGACCTCGCTGGCCGACGTCCTCCTCGAGACGGGGGAGCAGCACCTCGACCCGGGCCTCGCCGAGGACTGGCGGGCCGCGGGCGACGACGCCGCGCGCAAGCGCGTCGTCGTCGATCAGGTGCAGAGTCTCACCGACCAGTCGGCGCTCGCCTGGCACGAGCGGCTCGTGCAGCGCTGAGCGGGCACGACGAGGCGGTGGGAACGGGCCCCGGAGGGTCCGGCTGGACATAGGATGTGAGCATGGCGGGCCGAATTCGACAGAGCGATGTCGAAGAGGTGAAATCCCGCACGAACATCGCCGACATCATCGGCGAGTACGTGAGCCTGAAGTCCGCCGGCGTCGGCTCGATGAAGGGCCTCTGCCCCTTCCACGACGAGCGCAGCCCGAGCTTCAACGTGCGCCCCGGCGTCGGCTTCTACCATTGCTTCGGCTGCGGCGAATCGGGTGACGTCTACAGCTTCCTGCAGAAGATGGACCACGTCTCGTTCACCGAGGCCGTCGAGCGCCTCGCGGGACGCATCGGCTACGAGCTGCACTACGAGGACGGCGGCCAGGCGAGCGATCACGGCAACCGGGCCCGGCTCCTCGCGGCGAACCAGGCGGCGGCGGAGTTCTTCGCCGAGCAGCTGCTGCAGCCCATCGCCGAGGTGGGCCGCCGGTTCCTCGGCGAGCGCGGATTCGACGCCGAGGCGGCCAAGCGCTTCGGCGTGGGCTTCGCGCCGAAGAGCTGGGACGCTCTCACGAAGCACCTGCGGGGGCGCGGCTTCTCGACCGAGGAACTCGCGGCGGCCGGGCTCGTCTCGCAGGGCGACCGCGGCGTCTACGACCGCTTCCGGGGCCGCCTCGTCTGGCCGATCCGTGACGTCACCGGGCAGACCGTGGGCTTCGGCGCCCGGCGGCTCCTCGAGGACGACAACGGCCCGAAGTACCTGAACACGCCCGAGACCGCGATCTACCACAAGGCGCAGGTGCTGTACGGGCTCGATCTCGCCAAGCGCGACATCTCCCGCTCCCAGCGCGTCGTCGTCGTCGAGGGCTACACCGACGTCATGGCCTGCCATCTGGCCGGGGTGACGACCGCGATCGCGACCTGCGGCACCGCGTTCGGCGTCGACCACATCAAGGTGCTCCGGCGGGTGCTCGGCGACGACTCCGGCGTGGGCGAGGTCGTGTTCACCTTCGACGGCGACGAGGCCGGGCAGAAGGCCGCGATGCGCGCCTTCGCCGAGGAGCAGCGCTTCGCCGCGCAGACGTTCGTCGCGGTCGCGCCCGACGGGCTCGACCCGTGTGATCTGCGGCTCGCCCGCGGCGACCACGCCGTGCGCACCCTCGTCGACACCAAGGTGCCGATGTTCGAGTTCGTGCTGCGCCAGATCGTCGGCCGTTACGACCTCGACACCGTCGAGGGCCGGGTGTCGGCGCTGCGCCAGGCTGCGCCGGTCGTCGCCGAGATCCGCGATCCGGCGCTGCGCCCCGGCTACTCGCGCGAGCTCGCGCGCATGCTCGGCATGGACCTCGGCGAGGTCGGTCGCGCGGTCAAGGCGGCGACGAGCCGCGGCCGTTCGGGGGAGCGCGAGCGCGGCCAGGGCGAGCGGCGCGCCCCGGGCGCGAACGACGGCGCGCAGGCAGCGTCGCAGCCGGATGCCTCGGCGCGCCCGTTCTCGATCTCCGAGCTGCCCAACGACCCCTCGACGCGCCTCGAGCGCGAGGCGCTCCAGGCGATGCTGCAGTACCCGGGCTCCGCCGATCCCGCCCTGCTCGCGCACGCCGCGGAGGCGCGCTTCGAGAATCCCTCGCTCGCGGTCGTGCGCGACGGCATCGCCGCGGCGCTCGCGGGCGGCGTCGAGGCGATCACGGTCGACCGCGTCATCGGCCAGGTTCCGGCCCCCTTCGCGAGCATCGTGCAGCAGCTCGCGGTGCTGCCCGTGCCGCAGCGCAACGAGGCGGCGATCGCCGGCTGGGTGCGCGGGGTGCTCTCCTCGCTCGTCGATCGGGAGCTGCTGCGCCAGAAGGTCGAGCTGATGGGCCGGCTGACCCGGCTCGCCGCGGAGGACCGGGCGAGCTACGAGATGCTGCAGCGCGCCATCGTCGAGATCGACCGCGAACGGGTGGCCCTCCGCGCCGAGTGAGGCGGGCCATCCGTCCGTCCGTGCACTGACGCGCATCCCTTGCGCGCTTGGTTGCAGATCGGTAAACATTCCTCCGTCGCAGCTTCCCGCCGTGCACGTTTCCATCCCCCGTGTGCTAGGTGTTGGGGATATCGAATCGCGGGCAGGCGTCGGACCGGGCGCTGGTCCGCGATGAACTCTGACAGGAAGAGGGACCCGGATATGACATCCGCATCCACCACCGCGCGTCGCGGCATCGTCGCCGTCGCCGGACTCTCGATCGCGGCGCTCGCGCTCGCGGGCTGCTCGGCCGGCGGTTCGAACGGCTCGGGCGGCGGTGACTCGATCACCATCGGTACGACCGACAAGATCACGACGCTCGACCCGGCCGGTTCGTACGACAACGGCTCGTTCGCCGTGATGAACCAGGTGTTCCCGTTCCTCATGAACACCCCCTACGGCAGCCCCGACGTCGAGCCCGACATCGCGGAGTCCGCGGAGTTCACCGCGCCGACCGAGTACACCGTGAAGCTGAAGCCGGGCCTCAAGTGGGCCAACGGCAACGACCTCACCTCCTCGGACGTGAAGTTCTCCTTCGACCGCCAGCTGAAGATCGCCGACGAGAACGGCCCGTCGTCGCTGCTCTACAACCTCGACTCCGTCGAGGCCGTCGACGACACGACCGTCGTCTTCCACCTGAAGAGCGAGAACGACCAGATCTTCCCGCAGATCCTCTCGAGCCCGGTGGGCCCGATCGTCGACGAGGACGTCTTCTCGGCCGACTCGCTCACCTCCGACGACGAGATCGTCAAGGGCGAGGCCTTCGCCGGCCAGTACGTCATCACGAGCTACAAGATGAACGAGCTCATCTCGTACGCGGCGAACCCCGACTACGAGGGCATCCTCGGCGCGCCGAAGACCGACAAGGTCAACGTCAAGTACTACGCCGACTCGTCGAACCTCAAGCTCGACGTGCAGGAGGGCAACATCGACGTCGCGTTCCGGAGCCTCTCCGCGACCGACATCGACGACCTCAAGAAGAACGACAAGGTGAAGGTCGTCGACGGCCCCGGCGGCGAGATCCGCTACATCGTCTTCAACTTCAACACCCAGCCGTACGGCGCGACGACGCCCGAGGCCGACCCGGCCAAGGCGCTCGCCGTCCGCCAGGCGGTCGCGGACCTCATCGACCGCGACGAGATCGCCACGCAGGTCTACAAGGGCACCTACACCCCGCTGTATTCCTATGTCCCGGCGGGCCTCACCGGCCAGGTCGACGCGCTGAAGCCGCTCTACGGCGACGGCAACGGCGGCCCCGACGCGGACAAGGCGAAGGCGAGCCTCGAGGCCGCCGGCGTGACCGTCCCGGTCGAGCTGAACCTGCAGTACTCGAACGACCACTACGGCCCGTCCTCGGGTGACGAGTACGCGCTCATCAAGGACCAGCTCGAGGCATCCGGCCTCTTCAAGGTGAACCTGCAGACCACCGAGTGGGTGCAGTACTCGAAGGACCGCAGCTCGGACGTGTACCCGGCCTACCAGCTCGGCTGGTTCCCGGACTACTCGGACGCGGACAACTACCTCACGCCGTTCTTCCTGATCGAGAACTTCCTGGCGAACCACTACAACAACCAGGAGGTCAACGACCTCATCCTGCAGCAGGCGGTCACGGCCGACCCGGCCGAGCGCACCGCGCTCATCGAGCAGATCCAGGAGAAGGTGGCGGCCGACCTGTCGACCGTGCCGTACCTCCAGGGCGCGCAGGTCGCGGTCGTCGGAGCCGACGTGACGGGCGCCGAGGACACCCTCGACGCGTCGTTCAAGTTCCGCTACGCCGCGCTGGCCAAGGGCTGATCCCCGACAGCCGGTAAGGTTTCCGAAGAACCGAACGGGCGGCCCGCCTCTTTCGAGGGCGGGCCGCCTTTCGTTCCGTCCCGACGATAGGCGAACATGAGCTCAACGACGACCGCGCCGCCGACCACCCCGGGTGGCGCCCCCCGACGCCAGGAGAGATCCTCCGGCGGAAGCAGCCTCGGCAGGTACATCGCGATGCGCGCCCTGCTGATCATCCCGACGGTCTTCATCCTCGTGACGGTGGTCTTCATCGTCATGCGGGCGACTGGCGACCCGATCACCGCGAAGCTCGGCGACAAGCTGCCGCCCGCGCAGCTCGCCGAGGCGATCCACAACGCCGGCTACGACCGGCCCTGGATCGTGCAGTACGTGGAGTACCTCGGCCAGATCTTCACCGGCAACTTCGGCACCACCGGCGACAACCGGCCGGTCGTCGAGATTCTCGTGACCTACGGCACCGCCACGCTCGAGCTCGCGTTCTACGCGCTCGTCGTGGCCTTCATCGTCGGCATCCCGCTCGGCATGGTCGCCGCCTACGTGCGCGACCGCTGGGGCGACGCGGTACTGCGCGTCTTCGCCATCCTCTGCTACGCCACCCCGGTGTTCTTCGCCGGCATGCTCCTGAAGCTCGTCTTCTCGGTCTGGCTCGGCGTGCTGCCGGTCGCCGGTCGCGCGTCCACCGGCTCGGAGCTCGAGATGCAGTTCCTGCCCTTCAGCACCGGCATCTACACCATCGACGCGTTCCTGACGGGCGATCCGGCCGTCATCGGGGACGTGCTCCGGCACGCGATCCTCCCGGCGATCGCGCTCGGCCTGCTCACCGCGGGCGTCTTCCTGCGGCTCGTGCGCACGAACGTGATCGGCACGCTGTCGACCGACTACGTCGACGCGGCCCGCTCGCGGGGCGTCGCCGAGCGCCGGCTCGTGACGAAGCACGCCTACCGGCCCGCGCTCATCCCGATCGTCACGGTCATCGGCCTGCAGATCGCGCTGCTGCTCGGCGGGGCGGTGCTGACCGAGACAACCTTCGAGTGGAAGGGGCTCGGCTTCATGCTCGCCGAGTTCCTGAAAGCCCGCGACTTCGCGGCCGTGCAGGGCATCGTCGCCATGCTCGCCGTCATCGTCGCGCTCACCAACTTCGTCGTCGACATCATCGCGGCGCTCATCGACCCGAGGGTGAGGTACTGAGATGACCGCCACCACCGCCACCTCCGCGACCGCCGTCGCCGTGCCGAAGCACCGGCTGCGCGACCGCCTGCCGGTCGTGCACCAGCTGCGCCAGAGCGTCGGCCTGCAGCGCGGCATGCTCGTCGCCGGTCTCGTCATCACGGGGCTGTTCATCCTGACGGCGATCTTCGCGCCGCTGCTCGCGCCCTACGGCTTCGCGCAGCTCCGCGGCGAGGACGGCGCCTTCGGCAGCCAGCAGGCCCCCTCCGCCGAGCACCCCTTCGGCACCACCGTCGGCGGCTACGACGTGCTGTCCCGGGTGATCTGGGGCGCGCAGACCGCGCTGCTCGTGATCATCGTCGCCGTCATCGCCTCGATCATCGCCGGCGTGCTGCTCGGCCTCGTCTCCGGCTACTTCGGCGGCTGGTTCGACCGGGTGCTCGTCGTCGTCTGCGACGCGATCTACGCCTTCCCCTCGCTGCTGCTCGCGATCGCGCTGTCGATCATGATCTCGGGCGGGCAGTCGAGCCTGTGGGGCGGCATCCTCGCCGCGGCGCTCTCGATCACCGTCGTGTTCATCCCGCAGTACTTCCGGGTGATCCGGGCGGAGACCGTGCGGATCAAGGCGGAGGCCTACGTCGAGTCGGCGAAGGTGCTCGGCGCGTCGAACGGCCGGATCATGTTCCGGCACGTGCTGCGCAACGCCACCCGCACGCTGCCGCTCATCTTCACGCTGAACTCCTCGGAGGCGATCCTCACGCTCGCGGGCCTCGGCTTCCTCGGCTTCGGCATCGAGCCCACCGCCGCCGCGGAGTGGGGCTACGACCTCAACAAGGCGCTCTCGGACGTCACGAGCGGCATCTGGTGGACCTCGCTCTACCCGGGTCTCGCCATTGTCCTCGCGGTGCTCGGCATCACGCTCGTCGGCGAGAGCCTGAACGACCTGGCCGACCCGCGCTTGCGCGGTCGCCGCCGCGTCGCGCAGGCCGCCGGCCAGGTCGCCGAGACCTCGGTCGTCCCCGGCGGCACCCTCTCGGCCGGACCCGGGGGCCTCGACGGCCTCGAGACGGGCGAATCGTTCGACGAGCACGGAATCGAGGTCAAGCGATGAGCACGGTCGTCGAGATCAAGCACCTGGGCGTCTCGTTCGCCACCGACGCGGGCGCGGTGAAGGCGGTCGACGACGTCTCGCTCGAGGTCGCCCGCGGCGAGGTGCTCGCCATCGTCGGCGAGTCCGGCAGCGGCAAGACCGTCACCGCCAAGACCATCCTCGGGCTGCTGCCGGAGACGGCGACCACGAGCGGCGCCGTGCTCCTGTCGAACCGGGAGGGCACGCGCGAGAGCGACGTCATCTCGCTCGGCAAGCAGCAGCTGCGCGACATCCGCGGCACCGACGTCGCCATGGTGTTCCAGGAGCCCTCGACGGCGCTGAACCCCGTGTACACGGTGGGCTGGCAGATCATGGAGGGGCTCCGCGCCCACGGCGAGGTCTCGAAGAAGGAGGCGCGCCGGCGGGCGATCGAGATGCTCGGCCGGGTCGGCATCCCCGACCCCGAGGAGCGCATCGACCACTTCCCGCACCAGTTCTCCGGCGGGCAGAAGCAGCGCATCGTGATCGCGATGGCGCTCGTGCTCGACCCCGGTCTCATCGTCGCCGACGAGCCGACGACCGCGCTCGACGTGACCGTGCAGGCCGAGATCCTCGACCTGCTGCGGCGCTGCCGCGACGAGTTCGGCACGGCGATCGTGCTCATCACGCACAACATGGGCATCGTCGCCGATCTCGCCGACCGCGTCGCCGTGATGTACCAGGGCAAGCTCGTCGAGCAGGCGCCGGTGCGCGAGCTGTTCGCCGCGCCGCAGGCCGACTACACGAAGGCGCTGCTCGCCGCGGTGCCGCACGTGGGCCACGGCACGGCGCGCGCCGCCGAGCGCGTCGCCGCCCGTGCCGAGGGCTGGGCGGGCGCGGCGCCCGTCGTCGAGGCCCGCGGGCTCGAGATCGTCTACCCCGGCCGGTTCGGCCGGCCCGGCTTCCGCGCGGTCGACGGCGTCGATCTCGTCATCCGCCCGGGGGAGGTGCTCGGCCTCGTCGGCGAGTCCGGCTCGGGCAAGACGACGATCGGCCGCGCCATCGCCGGGCTCACCAAGGTGACCGGCGGATCGCTGCAGGTGCTCGGCCACGAGATGAACGGCATCCGCGAGCGCGACTTCCGCCCCACGCGGAGCCGCATCGGCTTCGTCTTCCAGGACCCGGCGTCGAGCTTCAACCCGCTGCTCACCATCGCCGAGTGCGTCGCGGAGCCGCTCGTGATCCACGGGCGCGCGGCGGACGCCGCGGAGGCCCGCGGGCGCGTCGACGAGCTGCTCGAGGCGGTGCAGCTGCCGCGCGCGTACGGCGACCGCTACCCGCACGAGCTCTCCGGCGGCCAGCGCCAGCGTGCGAGCCTCGCCCGCTCGCTCGCCCTCGAGCCCGAGCTGCTGATCGCCGACGAACCGACGAGCGCGCTCGACGTGTCGGTGCAGGCGCGCGTGCTCGAGCTGTTCCGGGAGCTGCAGCAGGAGTTCGGCTTCGCGTCGCTGTTCATCAGCCACGACCTCGCCGTCGTCGATCTGCTCGCCGACCGCATCGCGGTGCTCTACCACGGCGAGCTCGTCGAGGAGGGCACCGGCGCCGAGGTGCTCGGCGCGCCGAGCGACCCGTACACCAAGCGCCTGCTCGCCTCGTTGCCCGTGCCCGACCCGGTCGAGCAGGCCGAGCGCCGGGCCGAGCTCCGTCGTCTCCGGGAGGCCCGCTGAGGATGCGCAACGCGGCACACACGAACCCCGTCGTCCTGAGCGACCTCTCGGTCGAGTACCCGGCGAAGGGTCCGAGTCCCGCGCACGTCGCGGTGCACGGGCTCTCCTTCTCGCTCGCCCCGGGTGAGGTGCTCGGGATCCTCGGCAGCGCCGGCAGCGGCAAGTCCACGCTCGCGCGCGTTCTGTCGGGGTCGTTCCTCGATCCGCGGGCCGGCGACGGCCAGCCGGTGATCACGGGCGGCGACGCGACGGTGCTCGGTCACGGGCTGCGCAAGCTCCCCAGGCGCAAGCAGTCGGCGTTCTCGCTGCACGTCGGCTATCTCGCCCAGGGCGCCGCCGACGCGCTGCCGGCCGACCGCTCGGTTCGCGAGATCGTGGCGGAGCCCATCCTGGAGCGGGACCAGCACTACAACGCGCGGGCGCTCGCGACGCGGGTGGCGACGATGGTCGACTCGGTGCGGCTGCCGCTCGGCTTCCTCGACAAGTACCCCTACGAGCTCTCCGCCGGGCAGCGCCAGCGGGTGGCGCTCGCGAGGGCGCTCGTGCTCGAACCGACGCTGCTGATCGCCGACGAGCCCACCGCCGGCATCGACCTGACGGTGCGCGACTCCGTGGCGCAGCTCGTGAACGAGCTCCGGCAGGGGCACACCTTCTCGGCGATCGTGATCACCCATGATCTGCCGGTGCTGCGGCGCATCGCCGACCGGATCGCCGTGCTCGACCACGGCGCGCTCGTCGCCCTCGGCACGATCGACGAGGTGCTCTCCGATCCGCGGCATCCGTACGTCCGCGCGCTCGCGGGCGCGCTGGACGGCGGGCACGCCGTCATCGAAGACCTCGAGCCGCCGCTCGCATGAGTGTGCTCGGGGATGGCGCGCGGCACCGTCCGGTGCGCGGGGCCGCCGATGCGCTGCCGCAGCAGGCGGCCGAGGCGGGGGAGCGTCCCGCGTCAGGCCCGATCGCGGTGTTGCCGGATGCCTCGGCGGGGCTTCGCGCCGCGGTCGAGTCCGCCGGCGGGCGGCTCGCGCCGCTCGGCGACGACACCCGGGGTCTCGTGTGGACCGCGAACGACGGTGCGGCCGAACTCGCGGCGATCCTGCGCGAACGGCCCGGCATCGGCTGGGTCCAGCTGCCGTGGGCGGGCGTCGACGCCTTCGCCGAGCTGCTCGCCGGTGCCCGTGGCGACGGCCGCACGTGGACGAGCGGCAAGGGCGCCTACGCGCAGCCCGTCGCCGAGCATGCGCTCGCCCTCGCGCTCGCTCTGCTCCGGGAGCTGCCGCGGCGCGCTGCGGCGAGCTCGTGGGAGCCCGACGAACGCGGACGCAGCCTCTACGGCGCGGAGGTCGTGGTGCTCGGCGCCGGCGGCGTCGCCGTCGAGCTGCTGCGGCTGCTGGAGCCGTTCCGGGTGCGCGCCACGGTCGTGCGCCGCCGCGACGGCGCGGTGCCAGGTGCGGCGCGCACCATGCCGGTGGCGCGGCTCGCCGAGGCCGCGCGGGGTGCGGAGCTGCTGTTCGTCGCCGCGGCGCTGACCGAGGATTCGCGGGGGATCGTGGATGCCGAGGTGCTCGCCGCGCTCGCCCCGGGCGCCGTCGTGGTGAACGTCGGTCGCGGGGCGGTCATCGACACGACGGCGCTCGTCGCCGCGCTCGAGTCGGGTTCGCTCGGCGGTGCCGGGCTCGACGTGACCGATCCGGAGCCGTTGCCGGCGGGGCATCCGCTCTGGGCGTTCGAGCAGTGCCTGATCACGCCGCACGTCGCCGATACCGAGGAGATGACGGCGCCGCTCTACGCCGAACGCGTCGCCGAGAACGTGCGCGCCTTCCTCGGCGACGGGGCGTTCGTCGGCCGGATCGACCTCGAGCACGGCTACTGAGTGGCGAGCTTCGCTCGGATTGGGAGAGTGGGCGCGGCTTTGCTAGAGTAGTCGTCGCTGAACAAGCGATCCTCCATAGCTCAATTGGCAGAGCAATCGGCTGTTAACCGATAGGTTCTTGGTTCGAGTCCAAGTGGGGGAGCATCTGCGGCCCGGTCTCTTCGGAGGCCGGGCCGTTTTCGTACCATGCCGCGCCCGTTCGCCCTGGACCGGCCGCCGTCAAGGGCGGCGACGCGGGCGACGCGGACTGAACGCGCGGAGCGCCAACGGTCCCGCGCCGCGCCAGAGCGCTCAGCGGCGGCGAGTCAGGAGCTCAGAGCCCGAGCTGCGCGATCGTGTGCTCGACCACGTGCTCGGGCGTACCCTGCACGTCGATCACGAGGCCGGATTCGCCGGCTCCGAGCGGTTCGAGCGTCTCGAACTGGGAGTCGAGCAGCGTCGACGGCATGAAGTGGCCGGTGCGCTGCCCGAGCCGCTCGGCGATGAGCTCGCGGGGTCCCGTGAGGTGCAGGAAGACGACGTCGGGGCGCGCCAGCCGTTCGCGGTAGGCGCGCTTGAGCGCCGAGCAGGTGATCACGGCGGGGCGGTCGGCGTCGAGGTGCGCGTCGATCCAGTCCGCGATCCGGTCCAACCATGGCTCGCGGTCGTCGTCGCTCAGCGGGGTTCCGCTCGCCATCTTGGCGACGTTCGCGTCCGGATGCAGCCGGTCTCCCTCCTGGAAGTCCCAGCCCAGCCGCTGTGCGATGAGCTCGGCGAACGTGGTCTTGCCGCTTCCCGAGACGCCCATGACGACGAGCACGGGACCGCGCCCGGTGCGGGCGGAGCCCGCGTCGGACGAAGCGTGTGGCGCGAGGTTGATGATTCTCCCTTCCGGCCGTGAGGCCGGGGATCTCCTGCTGGTGGGACGATGCGCGGCACCGAGTGCGGCGCGACGACGCTACTCCCGCTCGAAGACGACCGCACCCCGCGCGAGGGTGGTGTCCGCCTGCACGGCATGCAGCTCGGCATCCGGCACCTCGCGCAGCTCGGCGTCGAGGAGCACGAGGTCCGCGAGCAGACCCGGTTCGATGCGACCGCGCAGCTCGTCCTGACGCACCGCGTGCGCCGCGCCGCTCGTGGCCGCGCGCAGCGCGGAGTCGCGCGACAGGGCTTCGTGCGGCAGGAACGGCTCGGTCGAGTCGCCCGGGTAGCTGCGGTTCACGGCGACGTGGATCCAGTCGAAGGGGCTCGGCGTGGTCACGGGCCAGTCGGAGCCGAACGCGAGCGGCACGCCGGCGAGCTCGAGCGAGCGGAAGGCGTAGTGGTGCTCGTGCAGCGAGGCGTCGAGGAACGGCAGCGTCATCTCGACCATCTGCGCGTCTGCCTGCGCCCAGTAGGGCTGCACGTTCGCGATCACCCCGGCGTCTGCCATGCGCGAGATCAGCCCGGGATTGAGCAGCTGCAGGTGCGCGAGCTGATGCCGGCGGTCGCGCGCGGGGTTCTGCCGCTGCGCGGCCTCGATCATCGCGAGCACCTCGTCCGTCGCCCGATCGCCGATGACGTGCGCGTGCAGGTCGAAGCCGGCCCGATCGAGCTCGACGACGACGGGGGCGAGCTCCGCCGGGTCGAAGAAGGTGATGCCGCGGTTGGGCTCCGCCGAGGCGCCATGCTGGCCCGAGGGGTCGAGGTAGGGCACCGACACGGCGCCGGTGAGGGTCTCGCAGACGCCGTCGTACATGATCTTCACGCCGCTGGCGCGGAAGCGCTCGTCGCCGGCGAAGGCCGCACGGCGGGCGATGAGCTCGTCGAGCGCGCCCGCGGGGTCGGTGCGGGGCAGCCAGAGGTTCCCGGTCACCTGCCCGAGCAGGGCGCCCGAGTCGATCGCCCGGCGGTAGCTGCGCTCGACGTCGGTGGTCGGCACGAAGTCGCCGACGATGGCCTCCTGCCAGCCCGTGATGCCGAGGGAGAAGAAGCGCTGCTGGCCGGCGAGGAGGCCCGCGAAGCGCGTCTCCTCGTCGAGCGGTGGGATGAGCTCGGCCACGAGCAGCATGGCGCCCTCGTGCAGCAGCCCGCTCGGGGCTCCGGATGCGTCGCGCTCGATGCGGCCGCCATCCGGATCCGGGGTGCCCGCGGTGATGCCGGCCCGACGCAGCGCGGCGGAGTTGACCCAGGCGCTGTGGCCGTCCTTGTTCGAAAGGTAGGCCGGACGATCGCCGGTCAGCCGGTCGAGTTCGACGAGCATCGTGGCGGTGTCGGCGAAGTGGTCGAGCGACCAGCCCCGGCCGACGATCCACGGCTCGTTCGGCATCCGCCGGCAGTAGTCGTCGATGAGCTCGAGCGCGTGGGCCCGCGAGCGGCTCGAGGAGAGATCGCAGCGGGCCAGCTCGATGCCGGACTCCACGAGGTGCACGTGGGCGTCGGTGAAGCCGGGCAGCAGGCTGCGCCCGGCCGCGTCGAGCACCTCGCCGGGCGCGGAGCCGAGCTCCGCCATCGGCACCACCTGGGCGATGCGCTCGCCTTCGACGGTGACGGCGTGCCGCCGTTCGCCGCCGTCGAGGAGCGGCAGGGTGCAGTCGACGATCGTCAGCTTCGCGGTCATCGGATGATCCTTCCAGGCGTCGTCATTCGGAGCCGACCAGCGCGCGAGCCGTGCTCGACGCCGATCCTCCTCGGGCGAGGACGGCTGCCGCCAGGGCGAGCAGCGCGAGGGTGGCGATCAGCATCACGGCGGCCATCGCGGCGAGCTCCGGGCGCAGGCCCGAGCGCAGCGAGCTCAGCACGTACACGGGCCAGGGCGTGTTGCCCGTGGTCTGCACGAACGCGGAGATGATCGTGTTGTCGAGGCTGAGTGTGAACGCCATCAGCGCCCCGGCGCCGATCGCAGGGGCGAGCTGCGGCAGCAGGATCTGCCGGAAGCTGTTCCAGCGGGTGGCGTAGAGGTCCTCGGCGGCCTCGGTGAGCGCCGGGTCGAGCGCCCGTACTCGGCCGCGCACGAGGAAGGACACCACGGCCGTGGCGAAGAGCGAGTGGCCGATCGCGAGCCGGAGGATGCCGTCGTTGAGCGGGGCGATGCCCCAGTCCACGCTGAGCGAGGTCAGCCAGGGCATCAGCGAGACGGCCTGCACGATCTCGGGGGTCACCAGCACGAGCGCGAGCACGCCGACGATCACCGACACGACGGTACCCGTTCGGACGCCGATGGCGACGCCGAGCGCCGAGCCGAGCAGCGTCGCGAACAGCGTCGCGACGACGCTCGAGCGGAGCGAGACGCCGACCGCGTGCAGGATGTCGGGGGAGCTGAACGCCGTCTGGTACGCGTTCACCCCGAAGCCCTCCCAGGCGCCGAGCAGGCGTCCCGAGTTGAACGAGTACACGAGGATCACGAGGAGGGGCGCGAAGAGGAAGAGCAGCACCAGGATCCCGAAGATCCGCAGCGACAGGTTCGTGGCGCGGTCGCGCGTCGTGCCCGTCATGCCGGCACCTCCGTCTCGGTGCGGGCGGCGGTCGCCGCGGTCGCGGTTCGTTCGATCGGCAGCCGGCGGCGGGCCCGGAGGATCGCGCCGCAGACGATGCCGACGGCCCCCACGAGCACGACGCTGAGCAAGGTGATTAGGATCAGGGTCACGCTCATCGCGGAACCGAGCGCCCAGTTCTGCCCCTGCTGGAACTGGCCGGCGATCATCTGCCCGACCATGTTGCCCTTCGCGCCGCCGAGCACCTGGGCGGTGATGTAGTCGCCCATCAGCGGGATGAAGACGAGCACGACGCCGCCGACGATGCCGGGGGCCGCGAGCGGCAGGGTCACCTGCCGGAACGTGCCCCAGCGCCCGGCGCCGAGGTCCTTGCTGGCCTCGCGCAGGGCCGGCGTGAGCCGTTCCATGGCGACGAAGATCGGCAGGATCATGAGCGGCAGGTAGTTGTAGACCACGCCGAGCTGCACCGCGCCCTTCGTGTAGAGCATCGAGAACGCGGCGTCCACGAGCCCGAGCTGCCGGAGCAGTACGGTCACGGGGCCCTCCGGTGCGAGCAGGATCTGCCAGCCGAGGGTGCGGATGAGGAAGTTCGTCCAGTACGGCACGAGCACGAGCGCGAGGACCACGTAGCGCCACTTCGGCGTCACCTTGACCGCGAGCCAGTAGGAGAAGGGCACGGCGATCAGCACGCAGATGAGCGTGCCGATCACCGCGATCTGCAGGGTGTTCGCGAAGGTGAGCAGGAACGCCCCGCTGAGCGCCTCGCCGTAGCGGTCGAGCGAGAGCACGGAGTTGTCGTGCGTGCCGTAGAGGCCGGGCTTCTGCCCGAAGCTGTACCACACGACGACCAGGATCGGGATGATGAAGAAGGCCAGCATCCAGATCCCGCCCGGCACCGCGAGCAGCGTGGAGGACCCGCGCGGCCCGCGCCCGGAGGTCCGTGTTCTCGCCATCCGGCTCATGCCCCCGCGCGCGCCTTCATCTCGGCGACGATCTCCATGCGGGTCTGCTGCGCGGCGTTGATCTGGCCGGTGTACATGCGCTGCTTCTCCTCTTCGCTCGGGAAGATCATCCCGAGCAGCGGCGCGTCCGCGGCGGCGAGCTGGCTCTCCGCTGCGCCGATGCCGGTGCCGTAGCCGACGTACTCGGTGTTGCGCACCGCCTGCTCGAGGCCGAGCGAGTAGTCGATGAACTCGTAGGCCGCGTCGATGTTCTTCGCGCCCTTGACGATGGCCCAGTTGTCGGTCCAGAGGTTGGTGTCGGGCGTGGGCAGCACCCACTTCCAGCGGTCGGGCTCGGAGCTCGCCATGATGCCGCGCCGGGCCTCGCCGTTCCAGGTGTGCACGAGGGCCTGCGAGCCCTGCGGGATCGCGCCGCTGCCGGGCGCCGAGTCGAAGGCCGAGATGTGTTGGGCCAGCTCGTCCACGAGGAAGGTGCGGATCTTCGCGAGCTCGCCCTCGTCCTGGGTGCTCTGGTCCCAACCGCGGGCGAAGCAGAGGATGGCGCAGATCTCGCCGGGGTCGTCGGCGAGCGAGGTGCGGCCGCTGGCCTCGTTCTTCGCCGCGTCGATGAAGTCGTCCCACGAGACGAGCTCGCGGGTGATCACGCGGGTGTCGTACGCGAAGCCGGTGGTGCCCCAGTACTTGGGCACCGTGTACGTGTTGTCCGGGTCCCATGCCTGGCCGAGGAAGGCCGCGTCGACGTTGCCGAGGTTCTTGAGGCGGCTGAGGTCGAGCTTCTCGAGCAGCTGGTTCTCGGCCATCTGCGGCACGAAGACGCCCGTCGGGATGACGATGTCGTATCCGCTCGTGCCGCGCGCGGCGACGAGCTTGGCGATCATCTCCTCGTTCGAGGAGTAGGAGTCGATCGCGACGCCCGGCGCGAAGCCCTTCACGTTCTCGGGCGCGTCGTAGCCCGACCACGAGTAGACGCGCATGGTGCCGGAGCCGCCGCCCGAGCCGGAGCCGCCGCCGTTGGCGCCATCGGGCGCGCAGGCGGCGAGCGCGAGCGTCGCGCCGGCGCCGACGACGCCAGTGAGGAACAGTCGGCGGGTGAGCTCGCCCTCGCGGGAGCGCGGGACGAGGATCTTGGGGATGCGGTGCTCGGTCATGGTCGTGCGCTCCTTCGAGATCAGGCTGCGGATGCCGCGGGGAAGACCGCGACGTGGTCGGGGGACCAGCTGGCGAGGACCCGCTCGCCGGGGGTGAAACGCTGGGGTTCGGTCACTCGGGCGGAGCGGGTCACCAGGGTGCGCCCGGAGGCGGCTCGGATGACGTACTGGCGGCTGTCGCCGAGCGTGTTGACGGCTTCGACGACGCCGGCGCAGGCGTTCACCGGGATCTCCGCCGACTCGGGGCGGAGCGTGATCGCCTCCGGGCGGATTGCGACGGTCGCGGGCGTCCCGGGCCGGGGCGGCGTCGCCGGCAGGAACCGCACGCCGTCGCCGTCGACGAGCACGCCCGCCTCCGTGCGCACGTCGTCGAAGAAGTTCTGCTGCCCGACGAAGCCGGCGACGAACCGGGTGGCCGGCCGCTCATACACCGTCTCGGGCTCGTCGAGCTGTTCGATGCGCCCGCCGTTCATGATGGCGACGCGGTCGCTCATGGCGAGGGCCTCGCCCTGGTCGTGGGTCACGAAGAGGAACGTCGTGCGCAGCCGGGTCTGGATGAGCCGGAGCTCGATCTGGACCTCCTCGCGAAGCTGGCGGTCGAGCGCGGCGAGCGGCTCGTCGAGCAGCAGCACGCGCGGGCGGTTGACGAGGGCGCGGGCGAGCGCGACGCGCTGCTGCTGCCCGCCCGAGAGCTGCGCGGGCTTGCGGTCGGCGAAGCGGTCCAGGCGCACGAGCTGGAGGGTTTCGGCGACGCGCTCGGCGATCTCGGCCTTGGCGACGCGCCGCTGGCGGAGACCGTAGGCGACGTTGCCGGCCACGGTGAGGTGCGGGAAGAGCGCGTAGGACTGGAAGACCGTGTTGACCTCGCGCTTGTTCGCGGGCAGTCCGCCGATCTCCGCGCCGTCGAGCAGGATGCTGCCGGTGTCGGGCTGCTCGAAGCCGGCGATCATGCGCAGGGTGGTGGTCTTGCCGCATCCGGACGGACCGAGCAGGGAGACGAACTCGCCGGGGCGGAGCACGAGGTCGAGCGAGTCCACGACGGTGCTGCCGCCGAACCGCTTCGTGATGCCTCGCAGTTCGAGGGTCGAACCGCCGCTCGCGTCCGTGCTCATCTCGTTCTCCCGTTGCGTCGTTGGAACTCAGGCCCTCGTGAGCGTCCTGCGGGGGAGCGATCAGTCCGGGGATTCTGATTATGGTTATATGTAGGTCATATTTCAAATCCGATCGAAACGGGTCCGACATTACTTCGTCAGCGACAGTCCGAGATAATCGGGGGATGGATGCAGCGTCGCCCGGGTCATCTGCCCTCCACGAGCGAGTGATCGAGACGCTCGGCGCCGAGATCGTCTCCGGACGACTCGCGCCGGGCTCGCGCATCCTGACGACCGAGGTGGCCGAGCGCTTCGGCGCGTCGCGCTCGGCGCTCCGCGAGGTGGTGCGGGTGCTCGAGTCGATGGGGCTCGTCGAGGTGCGCCGCCGTGCGGGCGTCGAGATCCTGCCGAGCGAGCGCTGGAATCCGTACGATCCCCGGCTCATCCGGTGGCGCCTCGCCGGCCCGGAGCGCCTCGACGTGCTGCATGCGCTCTCGCAGCTGCGCAGCGGGGTGGAGCCGCTCGCGGCCGGCCTCGCGGCCCAGCACGCCACGGCCGAGCAGCGCGCCGCGATCTTCGCCGCGGTGGCCGGGATGGCTGAGCAGTCCCGCGAGGCCGACGGAGCGCCGTACCTCGATCACGACATCGCCTTCCACGCCGCGGTGCTGGATGCCTCGGGCAACCACTTCTTCGCCGCGCTCGGGCCGGTCATCGGCGAGGTGCTCCGCGGCCGCACCGCCCACGACCTCATGCCCCACGAGGCGAACCCGGCGGCCCTGCGCCTGCACCAGGAAGTCGCCTTCGCCGTCGCCGAGGGGCGCGCGGGGGATGCCTCGCGCGCCCTGGCCGCCATCGTGACCGAGGCGGACCGAGCCGTGCAGACCGTCGTCGCGGCCGCGAGCGGCCGGGACTGACGACCTCGCGCCGCCGGGCGTGCGCGGCTCAGGTGCCGCGCACGACGAGCGGCGCCGGGAGCCGCTCGATGCGGGGCTTCGCCGGCCGGCCCGGCTCGTGCAGCAGCGTCGCCATCATGCGGGCGGCGTGCATGCCGTAGCCGTAGGGGTTCAGGTCGATCGCCGAGATCGGCGGCGTGTGGAACTCCATCATCGTGCTGTCGACGCCAGAGACGAGCGGGAAGCCGCCGTCGGGGGAGCGGCCGATGGTGCGCAGGAGGCCGGCGATGCGGGGCGCGACGGCGTCGCCCGCGACGAAGAGGCCGTCGCAGGGGACCGGGGCGCCGAGCTCCCGTTCGAGGAGCTCGAGGATCTCCTCGTTGCTCTGCCTCGCGCTGATCGCGATGACCGCCGGGTCGACGCCGTGCTCGGCGCACCAGTCGCGGTAGCTCGCCTCGATCGTGCGGCTCCACTCGGACACCGACTCGATCGTGAGGAGCCCCGGCCGCGCGGCGCCACGGGCGACGAGGTGACGCAGGCTGTCGCGGGTGGCGGCCGGGGCATCCGCTTCGACGACGCCCCACGGCGCCTCGGCCGAGGCCGGCGGGGGATCGATGCAGACCGTCGGCCGACCGCTGCGGAGTAGCTCGAACATGCCCAGATCGTCGGAGTGCGGCTCGACGACGACGAAGCCGTCGACCTCGGGGAAGTCCCGCACGAGCCCCGTCTCGCCGGCCGAGGGCAGCAGCAACGGCGAGAGCTCGGTGTCGGCGAAGCCGGCCACGATCCCGCGCATGATCTCCGCGAAGTAGAGCGAGTACTCCATCACGGTCGAGGGGAAGTAGACGCCGATGGTGTTGGTCCGGCTCAGCCGGAGCGCCTGGCCCGTGCGGTTCGGCCGGTAGCCGAGTTCTTCGGCGGCGCGGCGCACCTCCTCGCGCGTCTGCTCCGACACGCCGGGCTTGCCGTTGAGCGCCATCGAGACGGCGGCGGCCGAGATGCCGAGGTGTCCTGCGAGGTCCTTGAGTGTCGTTCCCACGCCTGCCTTCCGGGGTGCCGAGGTCGAACTGCGGGGACCGGACGGCGTCGTCGAACGCGTTGACAAGGCCGGTGCCCGTCAATAGGCTACCCGTCATTCCTTAAACGATTAAGTTCGTCGGAATGCCAACGGTTGTCAGAGTACCAAGGAGTCAGGGTTGACCGACGCACTCGATCTCGCGTTCACGAACGGCGCGCTGTTCGACGGAGAGCGCTACCACGCAGGACCCACGCACGTGGGCGTCGCGGGGGGCCGCATCGTGCTCGTGGGCGAGGAGGTGCTCGCGGCGATCGGGCCGGGTACCGAGGTGGTCGAGCTCGACGGCCGGCTGCTGCACCCCGGGATGAACGACGCGCACGTGCACCCCGTCGAGGCGGGCATGGAGATGCTCGGCTGCGATCTCTCGGGCGGCTACACCCGCGAGGACTACCTGGAGCTCGTCCGCGGCTACGTCGAGCGCAACCCCGACGTCGAGTGGATCGTCGGGGCCGGTTGGCAGCAGGCCGCCTTCCCGGGCGGCGCGCCGCTCGGCGCCGATCTCGACGCCATCTGCGCCGACCGCCCGATCATTCTGTCGAACCGAGACCACCACAGCGCCTGGGTGAATGCCGAGGCGCTCCGCCGCTGCGGCATCGACCGTGACACGCCGGACCCGGCCGACGGCCGCATCGAGCGCGACGCGTCGGGGGAGCCCACGGGCACTCTGCACGAGGGCGCGCGGATGCTGGCGCTCCGGCACGCCCCGGAGCCGAGCTTCGACGACATGTACGCGGGATTCCGCGTCGGTCAGCAGAAGCTCGTCGGCTACGGCATCACCAGCTGGCAGGACGCCCTGATCGGGCAGTACGGCAACCACAGCCCGCTCTTCTACGACGTCTACCGCCGCGCCGAGGAGCGCGGCGAGCTCATCGGCCGGGTGAACGGGGCGCTGTGGTGGGAGCGTTCGCTCGGACTCGAGCAGATCCCCGCGTTCGTCGAGAAGCGCGCGGCCGTCGCGGGCGGCCGCTTCCGCGCCGACACGGTGAAGATCATGCAGGACGGCGTCGCCGAGAACCAGACCGCCGCGATGATCGAGCCCTACCTCGTGCCGGGCCGCGAATGCCGCCACAGCGACAACCGCGGCATCGCCTTCGTCGACCCGGCGAAGCTGCCCGAGTACGTCACCGAGCTCGACCGGCTCGGCTTCCAGGTGCACTTCCACGCGCTGGGGGACCAGGCGGTGCGCGGCGCGCTCGACGCGATCGCGGCGGCCCGGCGGGCGAACGGCCCGGCCTCGACAACGATGCACCTGCTCGCGCACATCCAGATCATCAACCCCGCCGACGTGCCGCGCTTCGCCGAGCTCAACGCCTCGGCGGACATGCAGCCGCTCTGGGCGAGCTACGACCCGCAGATGGTCGAGCTCACCGTGCCCTTCCTGGGCGAGGAGCGGGTCGGCCACCAGTACCCGTTCGGCTCGCTGCACCGCGCCGGCAGCCACCTCTGCGGCGGCTCGGACTGGCCGGTGACGTCGGCCGACCCCTGGCTCGGCATCCACGTCGCCGTCAACCGCCGCATGCCCGAGGGCCACCCCGACTACGACCCGCGCGTCTTCCTCGAGGAGGAGCGGCTGGAGCTCGACGTCGCCCTGCGGGCCTACACGCTCGGCGGGATCGAGGCGAACGGCCGCGACGCGGAGCTCGGGCGGATCGCGCCCGGACAGCTCGCCGACCTCGTCGTCGCCGATCGGGACCCCTTCGCCGCGCCCGCCGCCGAGCTCCACCTCACCCGGGCGGCGCTCGTCTACGTCGACGGCGCCCTCGTGCACGCCGCGGACGCCGTCCCCGCCTGACCTCCGTCTCACCGCACCACACACCTGCCCCATCCATCCCCCAACCGAAGGAATCGAAATGAAGAAGCGCCTCATCGCCGCGGCCGCCCTCACCGCGCTCGCTCTGAGCGGCTGCACGGCCGCGGCCGACGCCGAGCAGCAGGCCGCGGAGGGCGGCACCGCCTCGGCGAACTCGGCCGTCGACCTGTCGAAGATCGAGAAGAGCGAGGCGGCCGCGAAGCTGCTGCCCGCCGACATCGTCGAGCGGGGCACCTTCGTGCTCGCCGTCGACGCGACCTACCCGCCGAACGAGTTCAAGGACGACGCCGGCAACCCGATCGGGTGGGAGGTCGACCTCATGAACGCGGCGATCGTGAAGCTCGGCCTCGAGCCCAAGAACGAGATCTCGAAGTTCGAGAACATCATCCCGAAGATCGAGCTCGGCACGTACGACTCCGGCATCGCCGGCTACTACGACACCGTGAAGCGCCAGGAGAACTTCGACATGGTCGACTTCTTCCTCGCCGGCAACCAGTTCGGCTCGCTGAAGGAGAACCCGATCGACGACGAGCTCGACATCTGCGGCCAGAAGATCTCGGTGCCGAACGGCGGCTCCGCGCCGCTCTACTACCTGCCGGAGGTCGACAAGCGCTGCGCCGCCGAGGGCAAGGGCTCGATCGAGGTCATGGGCTACGACACGACCGACGAGATGGTCGCCGCGGTGACCCTCGGCCGCGCCTTCGCGTTCGTCGCCGACTCGCCCGTCGTGAGCTACGCCGTGAAGAACAGCGGCGGCAAGCTCGTCGGCTCCGAGATCTACGAGACGCTGCCGGCCGGTGCGCCGTTCAAGAAGGGCAACGACGAGCTCGTCGCCGCCTTCGCGGCCGCGGTGCAGGAGCTGCACGACGACGGCACCTACGACGAGATCCTCGAGTTCTGGGGCGTCGAGGCCGGGCGTCTCGACGCCATCACGGTCAACGCCGGCACCGAGTAGCCGTCGTGTCCGAGATCACCCGCGCCGTCCCGGTGGCGCGTCCCAAACCCATCCAGGCGGTGCCGCTGCGGCATCCGTGGCGGAACCTGCTGGCGTTCGCGCTGATCTTCCTGCTGCTCGCGTTCGTCATCGACGCGGCGCAGCGGGAGGCGTACGACTGGCCCGCGTTCGCGCTCTACCTGTTCGACGTCCGCGTCATCCAGGCGGCGGGCGTGACCCTCGCCCTGACCTTCCTCGCGATGATCGGCGCGGTCGTCGTCGGCATCGTGCTCGCGGTCATGCGCGAGACCGACAATCCCGTGCTGCGCGCGATCGCCTGGGGCGTCATCTGGTTCTTCCGGGGCACCCCGGTGTACGTCCAGCTCGTGTTCTGGGGGCTGCTCAGCTCGATCTACCAGACGATCAACCTGGGCCTGCCGTTCATGGAGCCGTGGCTCGTGCTCGAGACGGCCGACGTGGTCCCGCTGTTCTGGATCGCCGTGCTCGGGCTCGCCCTGAACGAGGCCGCGTACATGGCGGAGATCGTCCGCGCGGGGCTCCTCTCCATCGACCCCGGGCAGACGGAGGCCGCCTCGGCGCTCGGCATGGGCTGGTGGCTCACGATGCGGAAGGTCGTCATCCCGCAGGCGATGCGGGTGATCATCCCGCCGACGGGCAACGAGGTCATCTCCATGCTGAAGACGACGTCGCTCGTGACGGCGGTGCCCTTCAGCTGGGACCTCTATACGCGCACCCGGGACATCTCGGCGGCGACGCTGAACCCGATCCCGCTGCTGCTCGTGGCCTCCGTCTGGTATCTCTTCTTCACCTCGATCATGATGATCGGCCAGAGCCGGCTGGAGAAGCACTTCTCGCGCGGGCAGCTCGGGCACGGCGCGACGCCGAAGCGGCGCAGGCGCCAGGAGCCCGCAGAGCGCGGCCCGGTGGTGCTCGCGAGCCCGGAGGCCGGGAGGCCGGTGGATACCGGGACGCCCGCGGATGCCGGGATGCCGGAAGGGGGCGCCCGATGAGCGACATCAAGGTCAGCGCGCAGGAGGTGCACAAGTCCTTCGGGGACACGCACGTGCTGAAGGGCATCGACCTCGAGGTGCGTCGCGGCGAGGTGAGCTGCCTGCTCGGTCCCTCCGGCTCGGGCAAGTCGACGTTCCTGCGCTGCATCAACCACCTCGAGTCGATCGACTCGGGCCGCATCGAGGTCGACGGCACGCTCATCGGCTACCGCGAGCACGGCGAGCGGCTGCACGAGCTGAAGCCCGCGGAGGCCGCGGCGCAGCGCGAGAACATCGGCATGGTGTTCCAGCGATTCAACCTGTTCCCGCACATGACGGCGCTCGAGAACATCACCTGCGCGCCGGTCTTCGTGAAGCGCGCTCAGCGCGCGGAGGCGCGGCAGCGCGCGCTCGAGCTGCTCGACCGGGTGGGGCTCGCCGACAAGGCGGACGCCTACCCGCGCGAGCTCTCCGGAGGGCAGCAGCAGCGCGTCGCGATCGCCAGGGCGCTCGCGATGACGCCCGATCTCATGCTCTTCGACGAGCCGACCTCGGCGCTCGACCCGGAGCTGGTGGGGGAGGTGCTCGACGTCATGAAGTCCCTCGCCGAGAGCGGCATGACCATGATCGTCGTGACCCACGAGATGGGCTTCGCCCGCGAGGTCGCCGACACGGTGACGTTCATGGACGGCGGAGTCGTCGTCGAGCACGGCACTCCGGGGGAGGTGCTCGTGCGGCCGCAGCACGGCCGCACGAAGGCCTTCCTCTCGAAGGTGCTGTGAGCGGGGCGGCCCGGATCGGAACTCGTGCCTCCGATCCGGGTCGCACCGCCGCGACGGAGGTCCGGCGCGCCCCGCGTTCAGGTGACGGCGCCGGGCCAGCCCGTGCCCATAGGATCGCGGGATGGACCCGTACTCGCCGCTCCCAGGACCGGCTCCGCAGCGCCCCGCGCCGACACGGAACGGCGGCGTGGGCGGCGGGGCGATCGCGGCGATCGCCGGCGGCGCCGCAGCGCTCTTCCTCGTGCTGCTCGTCCCGGTGAGCTTCGCGGCGGTGCACCTCGGCGAGCAGTTCGCCGTCGTGGCCGGCGGGCAGGTGGACGACTCAGCGGCCTCGGCGTCCGAGCTCGTCGATCGTCTCCAGTCCGGCGAGACGCGCTACACCTTCCCGGCCGCGCTCGAGAACTACGGCGACGGGCGCTACAGCGGGCTCTGCCCCGCCGAGTACGCCGAAGGATGCTGGCAGAGCGCGGTCTTCACCGAGTCGGACTGCGCCACCGTCTCGGTCGTCCTCGGCTTCTCGAACGACCCGGACGGGTACGCGCCCGAGCAGACGACGACGATCGAGCTGCACGACGTCGTGCCGTACGAGGCGACCCCCGTCGTCTTCGGCAACGACGGCTTCGAGTACGGCTGGGTCGCCGACGTGCTCTGCCCGCTGACCGAGAGCTGAGCGCCGGGCGCCCGGCCCGGCATCCGCGGTGAAGGAACGTTCCACCGCGTGACCCAATGTGACGCGCGAGCCAGCACCGCACCGCGCGCGCTCGGTACATTCCTGAATACCGCTCCACGCGCCGGGCCCGCCCCGCTGGAGCGGTTCGCCGTCGGGCCCCCGCCCGCGGTCGCCCCCGAATCCTGGAGCTCCACATGCGCACTCGCCGCCGTCTCGTCGGAGGCCTCGCCCTCCTCGCCAGCGCCGCCCTCCTCACCGCGTGCAGCGCGGGCGGGGGAGAACCGGCGAGCGAGTCCGCCGAGGACGCCCCGAAGATCACCTTCCTCTACTCGCCGTATGCGGACTACGCGCCGTTCTTCCTCGCGGAGGAGAAGGGCTACTTCGAGGACGCCGGCGTCGACGTCGAGCTCATCTCGAAGAGCGGCAGCTCGGGCGAGACGTACCAGCAGGTCTCCACCGGCAACATCGTCGCCGGCGGAGCGACCTGGGGTGCGGGCCTGTTCAACGCCACGAAGGCCGGGGCGTCGCTCTCCGTCATCGCGAGCGTCTCGCGCATCCCCGAGTCCGGCAAGAACCCCTCGCCGCTCCTCGCCTCCGAGCAGTCCGGCATCACCGAGGCGGAGCAGCTCAAGGGAAAGAAGATCGGCATCCCCGGCGACGGCGGCTTCGGCATCTACTCGGTGCACCTCGCGCTCGAGTCGGCCGGCCTCTCGCTCGACGACGTCGAGCTCGTGAACCTGAGCCCGGGCGACATCCCCCCGGCGCTCGCGAACGGCTCCATCGACGCCACCTGGTCGATCGAACCCATCTCCTCCGCGGTCATCTCGCAGGGGCTCGGGCACGAGATCCTCGACGTCGACTACCAGGCGGGCGTCGAGCTCGGCGCGCTCGTGTTCAACACCGACTACGTCGAGAAGCACCCGGCCGCGGTCGTCGCGTTCACCTCCGCCTACCTGAAGGCCGTGCAGGAGCTCGCCGACGGCGGCTGGCAGGACGCCGACGACCAGGCGATCATCGCCGAGTACACCGACCTCCCCGTCGAGACGCTCACGTCCATCGGTCTCACGGTGCAGGACCCCGAGGGCGCGATCGACTGGACGGACGTCGCCCGCCAGGAGGCGTTCTTCCGCGACCGCGGCGCGCTCGAGTTCCAGGGCGACTCCGGCATCGAGCAGGTGTTCCGCGCCGATCTGCTCGAAGAGGCCTCGGCCGAGGCGAGCTCGGCGGCCGCCGCGAAATGAGCGGCATCTCCGTCCAGGGGCTCTGGAAGGCCTACCCGAGCGCCGAGGACCGCGACGAAGTGCTCGTCGCGCTCGAGGACGTCTCGCTCGAGGTCGGCGAACGCGAGTTCGTCTGCGTGCTCGGGCCCTCCGGATGCGGCAAGAGCACGCTGCTGCGCATCGCGGCCGGGCTCGAGAAGCCGAGCCTCGGCACGGTCGAGACGCAGAGCCGCCCCTCGGTGGTGTTCCAGGAGCACGGGGTCTTCCCGTGGCTCACGGTCGCCGAGAACGTCGCCTACCCGTTGCGGCTGCGCCGAGTGCCCCGCGCCGCGCGCCGTGCGCGCGTCGCCGAGCTGCTCGAGCTCGTCGGGCTGACGGAGTTCGCCGGGTACTACCCCTCCCAGATCTCGGGCGGGATGCGGCAGCGGACTTCAGTGGCACGGGCGCTCGCCGACGACGGCAACGTGCTTCTCATGGACGAGCCCTTCGGCGCGCTCGACGAGCAGACCAGGGTCGCGCTGCAGCAGGAGCTGCTGCGGATCTGGGAGCAGACGGAGAAGTCCGTGCTCTTCATCACCCACAGCGTCGACGAGGCGCTGACCCTCGCCGACCGGGTCGTGGTCATGTCGCACCGGCCGGGCCGCATCATCGCCGAGGTGGAGATCCCGTTCGGCCGGCCGCGCGACATCATCGAGCTGCGCCGCGATCCGCGGTACGGGGAGATCACCTACCAGCTGTGGAACCTGCTCGAGGGCGACACGGCGGCCGAGGAGGTGGTGCCGCAGTGAGCACCGAGACCCACACGAACGCCACCCAGCCGTCCGCTCAGGCGAGCCCCGGGCCGGCCATCACCGCCGCCGATCGCGAGGAGATCCGCACCCGGCTCGCCGCCGCCGTCCAGGCGGAGCGCGGGTCGCCGTGGATCCGTCGCATCGGCCCGTACACGCCGCTGCTGCTGCTCGTGGTCTGGGAGGCGCTCAGCCGCCTCGGCATCCTCGACGCGCGGTTCTTCCCCGCGCCGACGGCGATCGTCGAGACCTTCGTGACCCTGCTCGTCTCGGGACAGCTCGTCACGGACATCCTGATGACCCTGTCGCGCATCGCGGTCGGCTTCGTGCTCGGCGCGATCCCCGGCGTGCTGCTCGGCCTGCTGCTGGGCTCGGTCCGCTCGGTGCGGCTGCTGCTCGAGCCGGTGTTCTCGAGCCTCCTGCCCATCCCGAAGGTCGCGATCTACCCGCTGCTCCTGCTGATCTTCGGCCTCGGCGAGACGAGCAAGTACGTCATCGTCGCGATCGGCGTCTTCTTCTACCTCTTCTTCAACACGATGAGCGGGGTCATGCAGACGCCGCCGCTGTTCGACGACGTCGCCAGGGCGAACGGGGCCTCGCGCATCCAGCGCCGGCTCACCGTCTCGCTGCCCTACGCCTTGCCGTCGATCTTCACGGGCATCAAGCTCGCCACCGGCGGCGCGTTCGTGATCATCGCGGCGTCCGAGTTCGTCGGCGCGCAGAGCGGCCTCGGGTACCTCATCTGGAGCTCCTGGTCGACCTTCGCCGTCTCGAAGATGTACGTCGGGATCGTGACGATCTCGGCGCTCGGCTACGGCGCGACCGCGATCGAGGGCTACCTCGAGCGACGGCTCGTGCCGTGGGTGAAGTACTGAGGGGGGCCGGCATGTCAGGTTCTCTCGACGCCGGCGCCGCGCAGGCGCTCGTCCTCGACCGGCTCCGGGGTGCCGCCCCCGACGCGCCGCTCGCCGAGCTCGAGCTCGCCTCGCGCTGGCTCGTCGAGGCCGAGCTGCTCGGGCTGCCGGACTTCGGCATCGGGATGCTCCGGCGGGACCTCGACCGCCTGACGGCCGGGCCGAGCGCGGCGGAGCGGGCCGAACCGCCGGTGACCGCCTCCGCCCCGGCGACGGCGAGCATCGACGCCACAGGGCGGCCCGGCATCGTCGCACTGGCCCGCGCGACCGAGTCCGCGGCGCAGCGGGCGGCGGCGAACGGCTCGGCCGTCGTCGGCATCCGCGGCGCGGGCGCACTCGGCGTGCTCGGGCTCGCCGCCCGCGGGCTCGCCGAGCAGGGGCTCGTCGCCGTCATCGCGGCCCAGGCGCCGCCGATCGTCGCGCCCTGGGGCGGCACGCAGCCCGTCGTCGGCACCAACCCGATCGCGATCGCCGTGCCGAGGCCGGACACGCCGCCGCTCGTCGTCGATTACGCCACCGCGCCCGCGACGATGGCGGCGCTGCGCCGCCATCGCGCGGACGGCAGCGCGTTGCCGGCCGGACTCGCGATCGACGCCGAGGGCGCCGAGACGACGGATGCCTCGCGCCTCGCCGCGCTCGTACCGACGAGCCTGCTCGGCTCGCTCACGGGGCTCGTCGTCGAACTGCTCGCCGGCGTCGTGACGGGCGGGCGCGGTGCCGCCGACGGCACGCGCGGGGCCATCCTGATCGCCGTCGACGCCGGCGGGACCGGTGCGGCCGACGTCGCCGCGGGCGCCGCGCGGTTCGCGGACGAGTGGCGAGCGGCGGGCGGGCACCTGCCCGCGCGCTTCGACGCGCTGCCGCCGCGGACGACCGCCCTCGCCGGTCGGATCGCGCTCGACGGCACGACCACGGCGTGGCTCGACGGCATCGACTCCACTGGCGGCGCCCGATGAGCGGGGGGCTCGAGCTGCGGGTCGAACCGCCGGTCGGACCGCTTTGGCAGCGCCGCACGATCACCGTCCGCGGAGCCGCACCGGGCGCGCTCGTCACGATCCGGGCGACGACCCGGCGCAGCGGCGGCGACTGGGCGGCGCAGGCGAGCTACCTCGCCGATGCCGACGGCCGCATCGGCCTCGACCGCGACGCGCCCGTCTCGGGCGACGTCCGCACGGCCGACGCCATGGGCCTCTGCTGGGCGCAACGTCGGGAGCCAGGCACGAGCGGCTCCGCGGAGCCGCTCGACGTCGGCGAGCCCCTCGTCACCCGGCTGCACGCCCGCGAGGAGCCCGGCACCGGCCTTCCGGAGCTCGGCGACGCGGGCGCCGGGGGAGCCGAAACGCACGCCGAACTCGTGCAGCAGCTCCTCGTGCCCGGGGTCGAGCGCCGTGAAGTCCGGCACGACGGACTCGTCGGCACGCTGTTCCGGCCTGCGGGGTGCGGGCCGTTCCCGACCGCCCTCGTGCTGAACGGCTCCGGCGGCGGCATCAACGAGGCCAGGGCGGCGCAGTATGCCGCGCGCGGCATCCAGGCGTTGGCGCTCGGCTACTTCCGGGGCCCCGGACTGCCCGACTTCCTCTCGCGCACCCCGCTCGAGTACTTCGAGCGCGCGATCGACTTCGTGCGCGACGAGCTCGCCCCCGCGGGCGGGGCGCCGATCGTCACCGGGCAGTCGCGCGGCGGCGAGCTCTCGCTGCTGCTCGCGGCGACCTTCCCCGAGCGCATCCTCGCGATCGCCGGCTTCGTTCCCGGCGCGTACGTGTTCGGGGCACAGGGCGCGGCCGACCCCGCCGAGGGCTGGGACGGGCCGAGCTGGACCCGCGGCGGGCAGCCGCTCGAACACCTCTGGCACGACAACGCCGAGGTCGACTGGCAGCCCTGGAACGACGAGCCGCCGCCCACGAGACACGCCGACGTCTACGTCGACGGGCTCCGCGACCGCCGGCTCGCGCTCGCCTCGCGCATCCCCATCGAACGCTTCGCCGGGCCGGTCGCCTGCGTGTCCGGGCTCGACGACCGGGCGTGGCCGTCGAGCGGCGCCTCACGGATGGTCCTCGCGAGCCTCGCCCGCCACGGGCACCGCGCCGAGCGGCTGCACCTCGACTACGAAGACGCCGGGCACGGCATCGGACTGCCGCATCTGCCGAGCACCGACATCGAGCGCGTGCACCCGGTCTCCGGCGTGCGCTACTCGAACGGCGGCACCCCGCGCGGCAACGCCCGCGCGAGCGCCGACTCGTTCGAGCAGATCTGCGCCTTCATCCACCGCGCGGCCGCCGCCTGACGGCCGGCGCCGGCTGCCCGTCTGCATCCCACGCACCACCACGAAAGAAGGAACCACCCAGATGCCAGCGATCGAACACCTCGAGGGACAGTGGCGCGAGTGGCGCCACGCGCGCGTCGCCGAGCTCGGCCGGCCCTACGGCTGGACCGCGCTCGTCGCCCAGTACTGGCTCACCGACGCCTCGCGGGACGAGACGTTCGAACTGCTGCCCGGCACCTGGTCGGTGGAGGAAGGCCGGATCATCTACACCCCGTCGGTCGAGGGGCCCAACCTCGTCGTCGACGGCGAGTACCCGAGCGCGCCGGTCGAGATCCGGCCGGGCCGGAACCAGACCTACGGCCACGGCACGAGCGCGCCCGTCTACTTCGGCCGGAGCGAGGTCGAGACGATCGTCCGGACGAGCGACGGCGGCGACCCGCTCTACGCCATCCGCGTTCGCGACCCGCAGGCGTCTGCGGGGGTCGACCTCTCCGGCCTGACCGCGTACGACTACGACCCCGCGTGGCGGCTGCCGGCGAGCTTCACGCCGGCGGCCCGTGAGGAGGTCGAGCAGCCCACCGTCGAGACGGGCGTGCGCGAGACGACCGCGCGCATCGGTACCCTGCGCTTCGAGTTCGAGGGGCGCGGCTACGAGCTCGCGCTCATCGGCAAGGACACGGCGCACGGGGTGCAACCGGTCGCCCACCTCCGCGATCGCACGAGCGGGCGCACCACCTACGGCGCCGGTCGCGTCGTCGAGCTGCAGTTCGCCGACGAAGCGGGCGAACGCATCGACGTCATCGACTTCAACTACCTGCACGCCCTGCCCTGCGCGTTCACGAACTTCGTGACCTGCCCCGTGGTGCCGCAGCAGAACCACCTCGACTTCGAGGTGCTCGCCGGCGAGCAGCGCCCCGCCACCGACATCGCACGCGTGCTCACCTTCGAGGCACCGGCCGCCTGAGCCCGGCAGCCGGGCCGGGTCGCCGCCCTGCCCCGGGTATGCTGCGAACCGGCGCGCGGGCGCCCGAGGAGGTGCAGTGGAGGAACGTCCAGCCGGCGACGAGGCGGCCGAGCTCACGCCCGACGACGCCGTCGACGAGGCGGGCGAACGCGCACGCACGATCCGCGAGAGCGTCGCCGTCGGCGTCGCGACCGCGATCTACGGCATCTCGTTCGGCGCGCTCTCCGTCGCGGCGGGCCTCGACGTGTGGCAGACGGTCTTCCTGAGCCTCGTCATGTTCACCGGCGGCTCCCAGTTCGCCCTCGTCGGCGTCCTCGCCGCCGGCGGGGCGGCCGCCGGCGGCTCCGCCATCGCGACGGCGGCGATGCTCGGCATCCGGAACGTCGTCTACGGCATGCGGATGAAGCCGCTCGTCGGCGGCAGCCCGGCGCGGAACGTGCTCGCCGCGTGGATCACCATCGACGAGTCCACCGCCGTCGCGCTCGCGCAGAAGCTGCCGCGCAACGCCCGCCTCGGCTTCTGGCTGACCGGGGCGATCGTGTTCGTCGGCTGGAACCTGACGACGCTCGCCGGCGCGCTCATCGGCGACGCGATGGGCGATACGCGGGCCTGGGGGCTGGATGCCGCCGCCGGAGCGGCCTTCCTCGGCCTCCTCTGGCCGCGTCTGAAGCGCGTGCAGGCCGGCGCCGTGGCCGTCGGCGCGGCCGTGGTCGCGGCGGTGGTGATGCCCGTCGTCATGCCCGGACTGCCCGTGCTGATCGCCGCGCTCGTGGCCCTGCTCATCGGCTGGTTCAACCTCTTCGACCGGAGGCGCCGCGCATGACGACCTGGCACCTCATCCTCATCGCCTCCGCCGCGACGCTGGCGCTGAAGCTCGGCGGGTACCTCGTGCCGGTCGGCTTCCTCGAGCGCGAGCGTCCGGCGCGCATCGCGGACCTGCTGACGGTGGCGCTGCTCGCGGCGCTCATCGTGGTGCAGACGCTCGGCGCCGGGCAGGCGATCGTCGTCGACGCGCGCGTGCCCGCGCTCATCGTCGCCGCTGCGCTCTACGCCATCCGGGCGCCGTTCATCGTCGCGGTGGCGGCGGCCGCGGTCGTCGCGGCGGCGATCCGAGCCTTCGGCTGAGGCTCAGCCCTCGAGGTCGTCGACGCCCGGCATCCAGGAGACGCCGGGGCGGCCCCAGCCGAGCTTCTTCGTGATCTTCGTCACGATCTTGCGGTCGGCGTGCGAGAGCCGGTCGGTGTAGAGCACGCCGTCGAGGTGGTCGTACTCGTGCTGGAAGATGCGCGCGAGCCATCCCTGCGCGTCGATCTCGTACCGCTCGCCGTCGAGGTCGGTGGCGCGCAGCACCGCGCGCTCCGCGCGGCGCAGGCCGAAGCGCTCGCCCGGGAACGACAGGCACCCTTCGGACTCCTCGTCGAGGTCGGGCTCGCCGGGCGGCGGGGGAGAGATGAGGAGTTCGGGGTTGATGGCCACGCCGCGCCAGCGGACGCCTTCTTCGTCGGTCCAGCCGTAGGTGAAGACCCGGAGGTCGACGCCCACCTGCGGGGCGGCGAGACCGACGCCCGGGGCGGCGTCCATCGTCTCGAAGAGGTCGGCGACGAGCGTGCGGATCTCGTCGTCGATCGTCTCGACGGGGCGGGCGGGGGAGTGCAGCACCGGGTCGCCGGTGATTCGAATGGGGAGCACGGCCATTCGGCAAGGATATCGAGGCGCGAGCGGGTAGGGTCGAGGTCGTGGATCCGGACCTGAGCGAGCTCACCGAGCAGATCGCCCTCGACCCGCAGCAGTTCATCGGCATCCCGCTCGCGATCGCGGGCGCGGTGTTCCTGTCACTCGGGGCGCAGTTCCAGCACCGCGGCGTCGTCAAAGTCGAGTCGCACACCACCGACAGTCTCGGCAAGGGCCTGAGCCTCAAGCAGCTCGCGCTGCTGCTCGCCCGGCCGTCCTGGGTGCTCGGCACGCTCATGCTCGGTCTCGCGGTCGTCTTCCAGCTGTCGAGCCTCTACTTCGCCCCGCTCATCGTGGTGCAGCCGCTCGGCGCGATCGCCCTCGTGATCACCTCCATCGTGAACTCGAAGGTGAACCACGTGAAGCTGAACCGCAAGGCGATCACCGCGATCGCGCTCTGCGTCGGGGGCGTGTTCCTGTTCGTCGGCGTCGCCGCCTTCACCGCGGTCGACAAGCCCGTGACCGAGCAGCAGCTCATCACGATCCTCGTGATCCTCGCCGTCGTGCTCGTGCTCGCCGGCCTCGCGTTCGTCTTCTTCCGGCACCGCGTGCGCGCCATCTTCTACGTCATCATGGCGGGCGTCGTGTACGGCTTCGTGGCGACCCTCGCCAAGGTGGTGCTCGGCCGCATCCAGCAGGGCGACTTCGAGTGGATCACGCTGATCTGCGTCATCGCGCTGCTTGCGGCGACGGGCCTCGGCGCCTACTTCGTGCAGAACGCGTACGCCTCGGGCCCGCCGGACCTCGTCATCGCCGGCCTCACCGTTGTCGACCCGATGGTCGCCGTCGCGATCGGCATCGTCGTGCTCGGCGAGGCGTCGCAGGCGCCGATCTGGGCCATCCCGGTCTTCATCGTCGCCGGGGCGATCGCCGTCTTCGGCGTGTTCATGCTCGCCCGCAATCACCCGCAGACGCGGCTCTGAGCCGCAGCTGAGGGGTCGTCATCCCGTGGGATGACATGCGCGCGGCGAGCCGTTCGCCGCGCCCTGCGTAGACTAAGGTCGGTTGCAGCCGCGCCCACCTCGCGCGCCCACCTGGGGGACGAACCGTTCCCGACGCTCGAACTGTGAGGAACCTCCCACGTGTCAGATTCTTCCGATCCGGCGCCCGCCGAGCTCGGCACCGCCTCGAAGCGCCCGCTCCGCATCCTGATCGGGGCCGACACCTTCGCCCCCGACGTGAACGGCGCCGCCCGCTTCGCCGAGCGGTTGGCCGCCGGCCTCGTCGAGCGCGGGCACGAGGTGCACGTCGTCGCCCCGGCCGCGAGCCGCAAGCACGGCACGTGGAACGAGGTGCACGAGGGGCAGGAGGTGGTGGCTCACCGCCTCTACAGCTGGCGCTGGTACCCGCACGACTGGCTGCGCTTCGCCCTGCCGTGGCGCATCAAGCGCAACTCCGCCCGCATCCTCGACGAGGTGCAGCCCGACGTCGTGCACTTCCAGTCGCACATCGTGGTGGGCCGCGGCCTGTCGATCGAGGCCGAGAAGCGCGGCATCCGCATCATCGGCACGAACCACTTCATGCCCGAGAACATGCTCGAGTTCACGCTCATCCCGAAGGCCTGGCAGGAGTGGGCCGTCGGCCTCGCCTGGAAGGCGGCGAAGCGCACCTTCGGTCGCGCCGAGGCCGTGACCACGCCGACCCGTCGTGCGGCCGAGTTCCTCGAGCGCTACACCGGCCTCCGCGGCGTGCACGCGATCTCCTGCGGCATCGACGCGCACAAGTACTCCCCGAACTGGGAGCCGCGCACCGAGAACCGCATCCTCTTCGTCGGTCGGGTGACGGGCGAGAAGCAGATCGACGTGCTGCTGCGCGCCGCGTTGCTGCTGCCCCCCGAGCTCGACGCGAAGATCGAGATCGTCGGCGGCGGCGACCAGCTCAAGGCGCTGCAGCACCTCGCCGAGGAGCTCGGCATCGCCGATCGCGTCACCTTCACCGGCCGAGTCACCGACGAGGAGCTCCGCGACGCGTACCACCGGGCGACCGTGCTCGCGATGCCGTCGATCGCCGAGCTGCAGTCCATCGTCACGATGGAGGCGATGGCCTCCGCGCTGCCCGTCGTCGCGGCGAATGCGATGGCGCTGCCGCACCTCGTGCACGACGGCGAGAACGGCTACCTCTTCGAGCCGTCGAACCCCGAGGACCTCGCGGCGAAGCTGCGCACCGTCCTCGAGGCCGATCCCGACGAGCTGCGCCGCCTCAAGGAGGGCTCGATGCGGCTCATCGAGGCGCACGACATCCAGCGCACGCTCGCGACGTTCGAGAGTCTGTATCGTGGTGAGGCGGTGGCCGACCCGGCCACCGATCCGGCGTCGGCGGCCCGCGAGGACTGACCGGCGCAGGGGGCGGTAGCTCAGCTGGTCAGAGCAGTGGACTCATAATCCATCGGTCACGGGTTCAAGTCCCGTCCGCCCTACCGAAGCGAAATGGCTGGTCAGGCGGCGATTCTGCGTAGTCCGCCACGTTAGGTTCGCGGCCCTGGTTGGGCCGGATGCTAGGGAATCGCTAGGGAACATCGGCGGAACGCCTCGGGATGAGCGCCGCTGCAGCGGCTGCGGCCTGTGTGCCGACGCCCTCGAGCATGTGCGCGTACGTGTCACTCGTCACCTGCACCGACGAGTGTCCGAGGCGCTTCGAGACAAGCGCGAGCGGCACCCCTGCGGCGAGCAGCAGCGACGCCTGCAGGTGGCGCAGGTCATGGAACCGGACGAGCGGCAGGGGAGCGCCGACGAGCGTCGGGTCGCTCTCGTGCGCCTCGCCGCGGAGCTTCGCCGCCAGCTCGTCATTGAACCTGCGCACGGCCTTGGGGAACCGGCGGGTGAGATCCTCCGGGATGAACGGCCGGCCGTCCTGCCACGTGAGCACGAGCCCTAAGTCGACGTAGGCCTCGCCCCATTCGGCGCGCTCGCGTTCCTGCTGCGCCTGCACCCGCCGCAGCACGGCCACGGTCTCGGCATCGAGGTCCACGACGCGCAGCTCGCCGGCTGCTGTCTTCGGGGCGCCGACGTGCTGCTCGCGACCGAGCTGCACGACCTGCTGAGCGACGACGAGCCGACCGCGCTCAAGGTCGACGTCGAGCCAGCGGAGCCCGCAGAGCTCACCGCGGCGGAGCCCGGTCATGCCTGCGAGGTGCACGGCCGGGGCGAGCCGGTCGTCGCCAGCCTCGAGCCAGTCGAGGAACCGGCCAAACTGCTCGGGCTGCCAGACCTTCACCTTGGGCCGAGGCGCCCTGATCGGCTCCATGCGGCGGGTCGGGGCGTCGGCGATCTCGCCGCGCCGGTAGGCGTCGCGGAGCGCGCTCCGCAGCGTCGCGTGATTGCGGGTGCGGGTCGCCGCGCTCATGCTCGGACGCATCCGCTGTACCTCGGCCTGCAGGTGGTCGAGGTGCCCGACGTGCAAGTCGGAGAGCTTGACCTTGCCGAGGATCGGCACGAGATACACCCGGACGTGATGCCGATACGCCTGCTCGGTCGACGGGCGCAGCGCCCCGGCGGCGACCTTGCGATCGAGCCACGCCTCGAGCGCGGCCTCGACGGTCTGCCCGCGCTTGGTCAGCGGGTTCGATCGTAGCTCGGCGAGTGCTTCGGCGCGGGCCGTGGCCGCGGCGCGGGCGCTCGTGAATCCTGACTTCGTGATCTGCGCGCGTCGACCGGCCTTCGTCGCCTCGGCTGTGTACGCCCACGGGCAGCGGCAGGGCGCTGACCGCGCACAGTTCTTGCCGTGCCGCTGGAAGGTGCCGGGGTAGCGCTTCGGGGTGCTCATTCGGAGGCTCCGTTCGTCGTGGTCGTCGTCGAGTTCTTGCGGGGTCGGCCGCGACCTCGCGGCGCGAGGAATCCTGCATCGCGCGCCTGCCTGAGCCAGCCGTCTACGGCGTAGACCCGTGTTCTGTCGCCGAGGAACAGACGCGCCAGCTCCTCGCGGTGATTCACGCCCTCGGCGATCATCTCGGTTGCCAGCGCGCCGACGAGCCGAGGCGAGGGCGTATGCCGGCCACTCGGTCGCCGGGGTCGCCTCGGTTGCCGTCGGAGCTGACCAACGTCTCGCCGTCGTCGCTTTCCTGTTCGAACTCGTCGGCGAGGATCGCGAGGATCCGCACGGGGATGAGCTGCGACCAGTCGGTGACCACCTGCCCGTCGTCTGAATCTTCACGGGCGCGTCGAGCCCGTCGAGGGCGGCCGCGCGCTGCGCGATCGCGACACCAGCGCGGACGGCGCCGGCGCGCTGGCCTCGAACATCGATGACCGCCTGACGCCAGAGCAGCTCGAGAAGCTCACGCCAGAGGACGCGGGCATCCTCAGCGGTAGGCGACGGCGGCAGCGCGCCGAAGTAGTTGCGCACCGCCCGAACCGCGCCCGGGGCATCCGAGAAGCCGGCCAGCGCCGCCGCTGACTCCCACGTCTCCCCGTTGACGCGCGCCGTCCACACCTTCATGGCCTTGGCCGCTGCGTCGCGGCCTTCACGGCTCGCATTGGTCGGTGATTGGCATTCACACCCTGAGGCTATACCCCCGGGGTATCGCTCGAGCGGAGAATTGTAGGGTTAGTCGCGCCCGTGCGGATGAGGCGCTCGCTTTGCCTTCGGGATCGCTTCTCGCAGGCTCATCGGGATCCGCAACTCGTCAGACAGCTTGTCGAGGCGCCCGAGGAGGTCGGTATCGTCGACAAGCTCGCCAATGACGTCGGCGGCGAGCATGGCGGAGGCGGCCGCGATGTAGGCGCCCTGGGTGTCGACCTTCGCGGCAGGGTTTGTGGTGACGGCCCGTTCGTCATCAGGCTGCGGAAGGTGGAAGGCGGTGACCGTCTCCGAGGTCACGTGTGTGACCCGAGACAGATTCATGTAGCTGATCTTGAGGAAGTCGCCCTCCTCGAAGTCGTCCATGATCTGGCTGAACCTCTTCATCCCCTTCTGGCCAGCGAATTCGTCGACCTCGGCGACGCGCTCGAGCAGCTCGTCGTCTCCGAGCCAGCGGCCCATCTCCCCGTAGTAGTTCCGCATGTCCCTGTGTGTTTCGACCCGGAGGCGATCGAGGCCGCCAGCGGTGTGCAGGCACCACTGGGCGATCACGGCGTGCTCGAACGCGGCGCGTGCAGCGACGAACCCCTCGCGGCCAAATCCTGAACCGCGCAGCACGCCGAATGCTCGCGCGAGTCGAATCGCCTGAACACTCACCCCAAACAGGGCGGCGAAGCTGCTCGCGAGGTCGGCGCGGAGTTCGTACGCTTCGCGCTCGTCGATCTCTGAGCCGATCTGCTCGACGAAGGCCATGAGGTCAGCGGCCGGCGGGATGCCCTGAGTTGCCATGCGGCGAGCGTAGCGCCGCGGTTCTCGAATTGAGTGATCAGAACGGGGCAGCCGACTCGATTTCGTTGGCAAGGTCACGAAGCTCCCGGATGAACGCCGCCGTGCGCCCGCCCTTCTTGAGCCACGAGCCCGGCGAGCCAGCCCCGGGTCCAACGAGCGCGATCGCGCGACGCTTCGCCGTCTTGCTTTCGTGGGCCGCCCAATTGCGAATCGCGAACAACTTGTCGAGGGTGGGCTTGTCGGTCGTCTTCACGGCGGTCACGAGCCAGTGGGATTCGTCCACGAACTCCCTAATCTTCTTGATGAGTCCGTCGCGTGAGCCCCTGAAGTCGAAATAGCTGCTCCCGACCACAAGGTACTCCGCGACCTCATTCGTGATGTGCTTCGGGAACTTCACCTGCGTCCTTGCGGAAAGTGGTCCGGTGCTGTTGTTGATCGCAGCCACCAGGCATTCGAGCATCACGCGCTCCAACGCCACCGTGAGCTTGAGTAGCGCGACCTCATGCGCCCAACTCAGCGAGCGCTTGTCCAGCGTTGCGGATGTGACATCCGTAAGGAATCGCTCGACCTCGGTTATCTCGGCATCGAATCGTCGTGCGGCGCGCTTGCCGCTCTTCTTCCGCATGCGGTGATTGAACATGCATCTGGGCCACCTCTTGAAAGCGCCACGCCAGACAGTCGCGATTTCGAGAATTGGGGTCGTATACAGAGGCGGATGTCATCGAGGGGCAGAGGCCCTTCGGCGGAACGGGCAGGGGAGGGGGTGATGCTAGGGCGTTGCTAGGGGACGCCCTAGCACTCATGCAGCACGCTCCATCACTTTGGACCGGTTAGTTTCCTCCTCTGATCAGGGAATCGGGACGCTCGGACTACGGCCGATCACGGCCGCAAACGCAGCCCTCGGAACTCATAATCCATCGGTCACGGGTTCAAGTCCCGTCCGCCCTACGACGTGCGCACCGATCGTGCCGGGGCTCGCCCCTCGAGCCCCGCCGAGGCAGAATCGAGCCATGGTCGAGATCTCCGAGGACGACTTCGAGCGGATGGTGGGCGAGGTCTACGACTCGCTGCCGGACGAGATGGTGCGCGGGCTCGAGAACGTCGCCATCCTCGTCGCGGATCAGCCGCCGGGGGAGCGGCCGCGCCTCTACGGCCTCTACAGCGGCCGCCCGCTGAAGACCCGCGGCGCCTACGGCTTCGGCGAGCTGCCCGACCGGATCACGCTCTTCCGCAACACCATGCAGGAGCACAGTGCCGACCTCGACGCGCTTCGGGCGCGGGTACGGATCACCCTCGTGCACGAGATCGGCCACTACTTCGGCCTCGACGACGCCCGACTCGGCGAGCTCGGCTGGGCCTAGTCGAGCGCCCGCGGCGGCAGGCCGACGCGAACGGGCCCCGGCGACGATCGTCACCGGGGCCCGCGCTGCGCGTGCGTCGCGCTACTTCGCGACCGCGGGCTCCTCGGCCTGCTTGACGACCGCGCCGCCGGCGAGCCCGGCGAGGATCGACGAGACGTCGAGCCCGGTGAGCGACTTCACGACCTCGGTGCCCTCGCCGAGCACCTGGCCGACGGTCTTCGTGACCGCGCTCGCGCCGTCGGTGGAGACGACCGTGAGGGTGTCGATGTTCGAGATGGGCTCGGCCGCGGCGCGCACGATCTCGGGCAGGCGCGAGATGATCTCCTGCGCGAGGGCCGCCTCGCCGTACTTCTTCAGCGCCTGCGCCTTCGCGTCGGTCGCGGCCGCCTCGGCGAGACCCTCGGCCTGGATGGCGGCGGCCTTCGCCTCGCCGTCGGCGCGGATACCGGCGGCGAGGGCCACCTGGCGGTCGCGCTCGGCCTCACCGGCGAAGCGCACCGAGGTCGCGGCGGCCTCGGCATCCTGCACCGCGGCGACCTTGTTCGCCTCGGCGATCTTGGTGCGCTTGTAGGCGTCGGCCTCGGTGGCCGCGTTCGCGGCGTCGCGCTGCGCGTTCGCGCGCTGCACCTCGGCGTACGCCTCCGCCTCGGCGGGCTTGCGGACGTCGATGTCGAGGCGCTCCTGGGTCACGAGCGCCTGCTCGGCGAGCGCCTCGCGCTCCTCGGTGGCGACGAGCTTGTCCTGCTCGGCCTTCGCCAGGAGGCCGGATGCCTCGGCCTCCGCGTTCGCGCGGTCGGTCTCGGCCTTGATCGACGCCTGGCGCAGGCTCAGCGCCTTCTGGCGCTCGGCGATCTGCTCGGCGGCCTCGATGCGCGCGAACTCGCTCGCGCGGGCGGCCTCGGCCTCGCTGATCTCGGCGACCTGGCGCGCCCGGGCGGCCTCGGCACGGCCGAGGTTCGCGAGGTAGTCGCTGCCGGGGGTCGAGATGTCGGAGATGTTCAGCAGGTCGACCTGCAGGCCCTGCTCGACGAGGTCGGCCTTCGTCTCGGAGACGACCCGGTCGGAGAGGCTCTTGCGGTCGGAGATGATCTGCTCGATCGTCATGTCGCCGACAATGGAGCGCAGCGATCCCTCGAGCGATTCCTTGATGATCTCGGTGAGCAGCTGCTGCTGCGAGAGGAAGCGCTGGGCTGCGCGGCGCACGCCGTCCTCGTTGCCGGAGACCTTGAAGTTGATGGACGCCTTGATCGCGATCTTGATGCGGTTCTTGTCGACGCCCTCGACGGTGATGCCGATCTGGCGCTGTTCGAGGGAGATCGAGAAGCCCTGCTGCAGGATCGGCCAGACGAAGGTGCGGCCGCCGATGACGACGCGCTGCCCGCTGGCCTGCTCCGGTGCGGCGCGGCCGGCGCCGCGGCCGACGATGACGAGCGCCTCGTTCGGCGGCACGCGGCGGATGCGCCGGGCGATGAAGACGAGCAGGCCGAGCAGGGCGATGACGAGCGCGATGATCGCGATCACCTGGATGAGGGTCGGGTCGAGCATGGGGGCTTCCTTCTCGGTTCGGGACGGGGGTCGGCGCCTGGGGCGCCCGGGGGAGTCTCTGGCGTGCCGTCCGGGCACGCGGGGCTAGTCGGCGACGACCTTCACCCGGCTGCCGGCCTGCTCGACGACGCGCACGCGCGAGCCCTCGGCGATGGGGTCGGCGGAGTACGCCATGCGGCGCTCGAGCTCGCCGGGCCCGTCGAGGCTGACCTCGCCCCCGGCGGGGGAGATGTCCGAGCGGGCGACGCCGCTGAGGCCGACGGCGGAGATCGGGGCGCCGTCGGAGCTGCGGGTGAGGTTTCGCACCACGAGCACGCTCAGCGCGTAGGCGACCACGGCGAGGACGGCGGCGAGCACATAGGCCCAGACGAGTTCGAGCCCGAGCGAGGCGGTGAGGGTGCCCGCGGCGCCGAACACGACGAGGCCGACGGCGAGCGCCGTGCCCGAGATCGCGCCGTCGCCGATCTCGAAGTGGTCGAGGATGTCGCCGAGGATCAGCGAGACGAGGAGCAGGGCGAGGCCGACGCCTCCGACGATGAGGAAGGGGAGGAGCACGTCGCCGAGCCTCTCTGGTCGTGGAAAGTGGAGTGCGTTCACCCTATCGGCAGAGCTCCCGGCCCCGCATCGTTGATCGGGCCGGCGGTGCCGGAGCACGTGCAGCGGCACGCGCACTCGGCGCGGCCCCCTAGGCGGGCGCGACGACGGCGAGCGCCCGGACGGCCTCGGCGCCGCGCAGCCGCACCATGCGCTCGACGATCTCGTCGGCGACGCGGGCGTCGACGGTACGGCACACGACGTCGTTCGGGCCGATCGCGTCGAGCCCGCCGCCGCGGACCCGGATGACGTCCCAGCCGACCTCGGCGAGCGCTTCGTCCTTCTCGCGGTCGGACGCCTCCTTGAGCCCGAGGTGGGCCCGCCGTGAGCGGCCGGGATCGTCGTACTCGATCGCGATGCGCAGCTGCGGGACCAGGATGTCGGGCCAGACCTCGGTGCGACCGAAGAAGGTGCGTGCGACGCGCACGGCGTTCACCCGGTGGTGCAGCCGGATGCGTTCGCCGAGGAGCCCCTTGAGTCGCTGCTCGGTCATCGAGGTGCGGGTGCGCAGGCCGGGGTTCATGAACGCGACGCCCGCCTCGCGCCGTGCGGCCGGGGCGCCCGCGCCCGTGCGGCACTTCGCGCATGCGGTGCCGGTGAGCTGCTCGCGCACGCTCGCCCGGTAGCGGTCGTGCCCGCGTTCGCAGCGCCACTCGTATTCGGCGCCGATGCGGGTCTCGCGGGCGAGCCGCCCGCGCTCGGGCGGGCTCGCACGGCGCAGCAGTTCGCCGCGCGAGCGCTGGGTCTCGGCGATGAGCATGCACACCGGGCAGACGCGGGAGAGGCGGATGGCGCCCCGCTCCGGGTCGCCGCCGTGTCCGCAGCGGAAGCTCACCTCAGCCATGCCGGGCCGCCGGATTCGCAGTCGTCGTCATGCCGCCATGCTGGCGGGCACCACCGACACGCGCGCCGGCGATGTCACCGGGGTGGGCCACACTGGGAGCGTGCGCATCGCGATCGGTCCCCGCGACGACGGCCTGATCGCCCTCGTCGACCCCGAGGCGCCCGCGCAGCCGCTCGCCGCGGTCCCCGCCGCCGAGCTCGCGGCGACGATCGCCCGCTTCGAGCGCGAGGAGTCCCCTCGTTGGGTCTGGAGCGACACCCGGCAGTGGTACCCGAAGCTGCTCGCCGCTGGGGTGCGCGTCGAGCGGTGCGACGACCTGCTGCTCGCCGCCGCGATCCTCGACCACTCCACCGACACCGCGGCGGCGCGCGAACGCGGTGCCGCTGCGGCGCCGACGTGGATCGCCACGCTCCGCGCCGGGCAACTCGCCCCGACGCCCGCTGCGGCCGGCACCGCGCTGTTCGACTTCGACGACTTCGACGGCGGCGATCGCGGCGCCGGCGCCGGCGGGCCGAGTCTCGACGAGGTGCTCGCCGAAGACGCCCGCCAGCGGGCGCTCACCGCCGGCAGTGCCCGGCCGCGGGCCATGCGGTTGCTGCTCGCCGCCGAGTCCGCGGGGGCGCTGATCGGCGCCGAGCTGCACGCCGCGGGACTCCCGTGGAGCCGCGAGGTGCACGAGCGGGTGCTCGAGACGACGCTCGGCCCGAGGCCGCGCCCCGGCGCGAAGCCCGAGCACATGGAGCGGTTCGCCGCTGCGGTGCGTCGTGAGCTCGAGGCGCCGGGGCTGAACCTCGATTCGCAGCTCGAGGTGCTGCGCGCGCTCCGCGCTGCGGGCATCCCGGTCGAGTCCACGAGTCGCTGGGAGCTGCGCGAGCACGAGCATCCCGCCATCGAACCGTTGATCTCGTACAAGAAGCTCGCCAGGCTCGCGAACGCGAACGGCTGGGCCTGGCTCGACGAGTGGATCGTCGACGGCCGGTTCCGCCCCGACTACGTCCCCGGCGGCACCGCGACCGGGCGTTGGGCGACCTCCGGTGGCGGCGCGCTGCAGCTGCCGAAGCTCGTGCGCAGCGCGGTGGTCGCCGATCCCGGCTGGCGGCTCGTGGTGGCCGACGCGGCGCAGCTCGAGCCGCGCGTGCTCGCCGCGCTCGCCCGCGACGAGGCGATGGCCGACGCGGCCCGCGGGCGCGACGTGTACCGCGGCATCGTCGAGGCCGGCGTCGTCGAGGAGCGCGACCAGGCGAAGATCGCGGTGCTCGGCGCCATGTACGGTGCGACGACGGGCGACAGCGGCCGGCTCGTGCCGCGGCTGGCGCGGGCGTTCCCGCGCGCGATGGCCTTGGTCGACCGAGCCGCCGCACAGGGTGAGCGCGGCGGCAGCGTGACCACCAACCTGGGCCGATCCTCGCCCCTGCCGCCGGCGAGCTGGCGCGAGGTGCAGCAGCGCGCGAGCGAGCCGGACGCGAGTCCGAGCGACGAACGCCGGGCGCGCAGCTCGGCTCGCGACTGGGGCCGCTTCACGCGTAATTTCGTCGTGCAGGGCAGCGCGGCCGAGTGGTCGCTCTGCTGGATGGCGGCGCTCCGCTCGCGCCTGGCCGCGATGGAGCCGTCGCACAGCCGAGCGGCGGCGTCGGGCCCGGTGTTCGAGGCGGTGCCGCACCTCGTGTACTACCTCCACGACGAGATCATCGTGCACACCCCGGCCGAGCGCGCCGACGAGGCCGCGGCGGCCGTCGCCGAGTGCGCGGCCGAGGCCGGGCGCCTGCTCTTCGGTGACTTCCCCCTCGATTTCCCGCTCGACCTCGCCGTCGTCGACAGTTACGCGCTGGCCGAGGGCTGAGCCGAGCGGCGTCGACCGCGCTTCGGGCGCACGTCCGAGGGGGCGAACGCGAGCTCGGCGGACGCCTGCGCCGCCTCGACCTCGTCGAGCCAGGTCAGGGCGGCGCGGGCGCGCGCGGCGTCGGCGGCAGCCGCCAGACGGCGGAGGCGGGCGCCCGGCGAGGCATCCGGCTCCGCCGGTTCGGCGGCGGCGCTCTCGCTCGCGGCCAGCTCGTTCGCAGCGGTGAGGCGCGCGAGCCAGCGTTCGCGTTCCGCCGCGAGCACGGGGGAGAGCGGCACAGCGGGCAGCGAGGCGGCGATGAGCACGCGGTCGAGGCTCTCGTCCCACGGGTCGGCGCCCGGGGCATCCGCGCCCGAGAGCCAGCCCGCGACCACCGTCTCGCCGTTGTCGGTGAGCCCGTGCAGCGGCAGCCCGTCCTCGGTCGCGCCCGCCGGCGCGATGAGCCCCGCCTTGGTCGCCCGTTCGAGCGTGGCGTAGCTCTGACCCACGTTGACCGCCCGCCGGCCGCCCGTGCGTTCGGCGAGGCCGCCGTGCAGGGCGAAGCCGTAGGCCGGGCCCATGCCGAGCAGGGTGAGCAGGGCTTCGCGAACGGCCACGGTGCGTCTCCGATCCTGAGCTAAGAACTCCTCACCGAGCATAGTATTGCCGGGGAGTCGCGCGCCATGCCGTCATCGGCCGCGACGCGCCGGGAATTCTTGTCATTCCGCCTGATGCGAGGCATAATCGCGGGTGACGGCTGTGCCGTCGGCAATCGAATATCCGCCCGTTCGTTCCGAGGTCGTAGGGGAAGACGCACCTCAGAGAACGGAGTAGAGATGGCGGAGCAGCTCACGCGGGCCACGCGCGCCGCGCGAGGAGTGCTGTTCGTGCACTCCTCGCCACGAGCGATCTGCCCCCACCTCGAGTGGGCGGCGGGACGCACGCTCGGCGTGCCCGTGAATTTCGACTGGCAGGAGCAGCCGGTGCTCCGCGGCAGCATGCGCGCGGAGTACTACTGGGAGGGTGCGCAGGGCGACGGCGCCCGGCTGGCCTCAGCGCTGCGCGGCTGGGACCACGTGCGCTTCGAGGTGAGCGAGGACCCCGGAGCCGGCAGCGACGGCGCACGCTGGATGCACACGCCGGACCTCGGCATCCACTTCGCGCAGACCGACAGCGCCGGGAACGCGGTGATCCCGGAGGACCGCGTGCGCTACGCCCTCGAACTCGCCGGGCACGACCCGGTCGAGCTGCACCGCGAGCTGCGCCTCGCGCTCGGCCAGGCGTGGGACGACGAACTCGAACCCTTCCGTCAGGCGAGCGACTTCGCTCCAGTCGTCTGGTTGCACCAGGTGGGCTGAGCGGATGCCGCGGGTCGCCTGCGGCGCGACGCGGAGGTCGGACGAGGAATCCCGGCGACCGTACGAGCGAAGCGGGCGGCCCGATGACGACGGCCCCGGTAGGAATCCCACCGGGGCCGTCGTCATGCGCCGTGCGAACGGCGTCGGATCATGCGGAGCGGAACGCGATGACCGCGTTGTGGCCGCCGAAGCCGAAGGAGTTCGAGATCGCCAGCTGGTCACCGGAGCCCAGGTCCTGCGACTCGCCGGAGACGCGGAACGGGACCTCGGGGTCCTGCTCGGTGAGGTTGATCGTCGGAGGTGCCTGGCGGTCGCGGATCGCGAAGATCGTGAAGATCGCCTCCAGCGCGCCGGTGCCACCGAGCAGATGGCCCGTCGACGCCTTGGTCGCCGACACCGGGATGTCGTCGATGCGGCTGCCGAACACCGTCTTCAGCGCCTGGTACTCGTTCGGGTCGCCCACCGGCGTCGACGTCGCGTGCGCGTTGATGTGCGTCACCTCGTCGGCCGAGGCGCCGGCCTGGGCGAGCGCGAGCTCGACCGCGCGGGACGCGCCGCGGCCCTCGGGGTCGTTGGCGGTGATGTGGTACGAGTCGGCCGTGACGCCGCCACCGACCACGTAGGCGTAGATCTTGGCGCCGCGGGCCTTGGCGTGCTCCTCGGTCTCGAGGATGAGCGCGCCGGCGCCCTCGCCCATGACGAAGCCGTCACGGTCGATGCTCGTCGGACGCGAGGCGTGCGCCGGGTCGTCGTTGCGCCGCGAGAGCGCCTGCATCGAGGCGAAGGACGCGATCGTGATGGGGTGGATGGCCGACTCCGTGCCGCCCGCGATGACGATGTCGGCGAGGCCGTCCTGCAGGTGCTTGACGGCGTTCACGAGCGACTCGGTGCTCGAGGCGCAGGCGCTCGCGTAGGTGCTCGCATAGGCGCGGGCGCCGAAGTGCAGCGAGAGGTTGCCCGCGGCCGCGTTCGGCATGAGCATCGGCACGGTCATGGGCAGCACACGGCGGGGGCCGCGCTCGCGAAGCGTGTCCCAGGCGTCGAGCAGCGTCCAGACGCCGCCGATGCCGGTGGCGAAGTCGACGCCGAGACGCTCGGGGTCGACCTCGGGGGCGCCGGCGTCGGCCCAGGCCTCCTTCGCGGCGATGAGCGCGAACTGGGAGGCGGGGTCGAGACGCTTGGCGACGGGGCGCTCGAGGACGGCCTCGGGGCGCACGATGGCCTCGGCCGCGAAGGTGACGGGAAGCTCGTACTTCTCGACCCAGTCGTGCTCGAGGGTGCGGGCGCCGGACACGCCGGCGCGCAGGGCGTCCCAGCTCTCGGGGGCGGTTCCACCGAGCGGCGAACTCGCACCGATGCCGGTGACGACGATGTTCTTGGTCATGACGAAAACACTCCGGGAGGAAACGGGACGAGGACCGTACGAGCGGGCCGCCTGGGCGGCCCGCTCGTCGCGATGCCTAGGCCTGGGCCTTGACGATGAAGCTGACGGCGTCGCCGACGGTCTTGAGGTTCTTCACCTCTTCGTCGGGGATCTTGACATCGAACTTCTCCTCGGCGTTGACGACGATCGTCATCATCGAGATCGAGTCGATGTCGAGGTCATCGGTGAACGACTTGTCCAGCTCAACCGTGTCGGTCGCGATGCCGGTCTCGTCGTTGATGAGCTCGGCCAGGCCGGCCAGCACTTCTTCGTTGGACAATGCCATGGTTCTTCTCCTTGCAGGGGTGTCTCGTTTGACCGAGACACAGTCTAGGGGGACGGGGACCGATGGTTCAGGGAAGAACCACCACTTGGGCGCCGAACACGAGTCCGGCGCCGAAGCCGATCTGCAGCGCGAGGCCGCCGGAGAGCTCGGGGTGCTCCTCGAGCAGGCGGTGCGTGGCGAGCGGAATGGAGGCGGCCGAGGTGTTGCCCGTCGTCGCGATGTCGCGGGCGATCACGACCGACTCGGGCAGCTTCAGCTGCTTGGCGAATTCGTCGATGATGCGCATGTTCGCCTGGTGCGGGATGAACGCCGCGAGGTCGGCGCTCGTGATGCCCGCGGCGTCGAGGGCCTGCTTCGCGACCTTCGCCATGTCCCACACGGCCCAGCGGAAGACGGTCTGGCCCTCCTGGCGGAGGGTCGGCCACTCGCCCTCGCCGTCGCGGTACTCGACGAGCGTGCGGTTCATTCCGACGGCGCCGGCCTTCGAGCCGTCGGAGCCCCAGACGGTGCGGGCGATGCCGGGGAAGTCGCTCGGCCCGATCACCGCGGCGCCCGCGCCGTCGCCGAGCAGGAAGGAGATGCTGCGGTCGGTCGGGTCCACGACGTCGGAGAGTTTCTCGGCGCCGACGACGAGCGCGTAGTGCGCGACGCCGGTGCGGATGAGTGCGTCGGCCTGGGCGACCGCGTAGGCGTAGCCCGCGCAGGCGGCGTTGGCGTCGTAGGCGGCCGCGGGGTTCGCGCCCACGCGGTCGGCCAGCACGGCGGCCATCGACGGCGTCTGCTGCACGTTCGAGATCGTGGCCACGATGACGAGGTCGATGAGCTCGGGGGAGATCCCGGACTTCGCGATCGCCTCCTGCGACGCCTCCGTCGCGAGGTCGAGCGCGCTCACGGCGGCGCTCGCGCGGGTGCGGGTGACGATGCCGGTGCGCTGCTGGATCCACTCGTCGGAGGAGTCGATCGGCCCGATCAGCTCCTCGTTCGGCACTGCGTGCTCGCCGCGGGCGGCGCCCATCGCGTAGATCCGCGTGTAGGCGGGGCCGTGCGACTGCTGCAGGGTCGGCTTGGTCATGCGCTTCGACTCTTCTCTGCTTCTTCTCGGGGGGAGCGGGCTCAGGCGGCCTGGGTGGCGATCAGTTCGGCGGCGGCCGCCAGGTCGTCGGGCGTCTTCACGGCGACGGTCGGCACGCCCTTGAGGCCGCGCTTGGCGAGCCCGACGAGCGCACCGGCCGGCGCGAGCTCGATGATGCCGGTGACGCCGGCCTCGGCGAAGGCGGCCATGTCGAGGTCCCAGCGCACGGGCGAGGAGACCTGGCCGACGAGGAGCTCGACGAACGCCGCGCCCGACTCCACCCGGCTGCCGTCGCGGTTCGTCCAGAGCGGGAGCGCGGGGTCGGCGGGGGAGAGCGTCGCGGCGACCTCGGCGAGCCGGTCCACGGCCGGCCGCATGTAGCGGGTGTGGAAGGCGCCGGCGACCTGCAGCGGGACGACCCGGGTGCCGGCGGGCGGCTCGGCCTTCAGCTGCTCGAGGGCGTCGAGGGCCCCGGCGACGACGATCTGGCCGCCGCCGTTGTAGTTGGCGGGCTCGAGGCCCAGCTCGGCGAGGCGGGCGAGGAGCTCCTGCTCGTCGCCGCCGAGGACGGCGCTCATGCCGGTCGCGACCTCGGCCGCGGCATCCGCCATCGCCCGACCGCGGGCCGCGACGAAGCGCATCGCCTCGTTCGCGTCGAGCACGCCGCTGCCGGCCGCCGCGGTGATCTCGCCGACGGAGTGTCCGGCGATGCCGCCGACCCCGGCGGCCCGGCCGTCCGCGAAGAGCGCCTCCAGCGTCAGGATGCCGGCCGCGACGATCAGCGGCTGCGCCACCTTGGTGTCGCGGATGGTCTCCGCGTCGCTCACGGTGCCGTGCTCGGCGAGGTCGAGCTCGGCCGCGGCGGAGAGTTCGGCCAGGCGCGCGGCGCGCGCCGGGTCCTCCAGCCACGGGGTGAGGAATCCGGGGGTCTGCGAGCCCTGTCCAGGGCAGACGACGACGATCACCCGACTAGTCTGCCAACGCCCGGACGGTCGTGGGTGTGCACACGCCACAAGGTCTGGAAAGATCCCTTGTGCGCGGGGCACAGAAGCCGCGGCGGTCGGCGCGCGACCGTCAGCTCGCGCTGCGACGACGGGGCTGCGCCTCGTGATCGCTCATCGACCCGACGATCAGCGCCGACTGCAGGATCAGCGCCTCGCGCGCCCCCGTCGCGTCATACCCGATCACATCGGAGACCCGCTTCAGCCGGTAGCGCACCGTGTTCGGGTGCACGAAGAGCTCCCGCGCCGTGGCCTCGAGCGAGCGGCCGTTGTCGAGGTAGCTCCACAGGGTGGTCAGCAGCTCGGTGGAGTGCGCCTGGAGCGGCCGGTAGATGCGGTGCACGAGCGTCGCTCGAGCGAGCGGGTCGCCCGCGAGCGCCCGCTCCGGCAGCAGGTCGTCGGCGTGCACCGGCCGCGGGGCGTGCCGCCAGGATCTCGCGACGGCGAAGCCCGCGAGGGCGGCCTTCGCGCTCTTCGAGGCATCCACCAGGTTCGGCACCTCGTGTCCGAGCACGAGATGCCCCGCGCCGAAGTGCGGTTCGAGCTGGGTCGCGATCTCGAGGAAGCTGAGCGCCGGGGCGGTGCCGATCGTCTCCTCGCCGCCTTCGCGCGCCTGCGGGTCGGCGCGCCCGATGACGACGACGAGCCGGTTGCCCTGCACGCCGATGAGCACGTCGGCGTGCATGTGCCGCGCGGCGCGGCGCACCTGGTCGACGTCGAACTGCTTCGGCGCCGTGCCGACGAGCACCGCGACCTCGCCGTGGCCGTGCCAGCCGAGTGCCGCGATGCGGCTCGGCAGCTCGTCGTCGTACTCGCCGGAGAGGATCGAGTCGACGACGAGCGCTTCGAGCCGCGCGTCCCAGAGGCCGCGCGCCTCGGCGGCGCGCGCGTAGACGTCGGCCGCGGCGAAGGCGATCTCCCGCGAGTAGAGCAGGATCGCCTCGCGCAGCGGCTCGCCGCCGTCCTTCACCCGCTCCTCGACGACCTCGACGACGACCCGGATGAGCTGCAGTGTCTGCTGCAGGCTCACCGAGCGCAGCAGCTCCCGGGGCGCCGCGCCGAACACGTCGGCGGCGATCCACGGCGTGGAGCGCGGGTCGTCGAACCAGGAGATGAAGGAGGTGATGCCCGCCTGCGCGACGAGGCCCACGGCCGAGCGTCGGCTCGGCGGCATGTCACCGTACCAGGGGAGCGTGTCCTCCAGCCGCTTCAGCGTCTGAGTGGACAGCTCGCCCGAGATGGTGCGCAACCACGCGAGCGTTTCCGCTTTCGTCCGGGGCCTCGTCGCCAATGCCGGTCGCCCGTCAGCTCTCGCCGCCGGCCGACCCCGTGGTGCCGGCGTTGACGTCGTGCAGACGGTACTTGGCGATCGCCTGGCCGGCGAGCGAGCGGTCGACCTCGCCGCGCTCCGCGAGGAGCTCGAGCGTGCGGACCACGACCGAGGGGCCGTCGATCTTGAAGAAGCGACGGGCCGCCGGGCGCGTGTCCGAGAAGCCGAAGCCGTCGGCGCCGAGCGTGGCGTACTGACCCGGCACGTAGGGGCGGATCTGCTCCTGCACGCCGTGCATGAAGTCGGAGACCGCCACGAACGGACCGGCCGCGCCGGACAGCTTCTGCGTGAGGTACGGCACGCGGCGCTCGGCGTCGGGGTTCAGGAAGTTGTGCTCGTCGGCGGCGAGACCGTCGCGGTTGAGCTCCGACCAGCTGGTGACGCTCCACACGTCGGCCGAGACGCCCCAGTCCTCGGCGAGGAGCTGCTGCGCCTCGAGGATCCACGGCACGGCGACGCCGGACGCGAGCAGCTGCGCCTTGGGCCCCTGCACCGGCGACTGCGAGATGCGGTGGATGCCTCGGACGATGCCGTCGACGTCGACGCCCTCCGGCTCGGCCGGCTGGACGATCGGCTCGTTGTACACCGTGAGGTAGTACATGACGTTCGGGTCGGGGTGCGCGCCGCCGTACATGCGCTCGAGGCCGGAGCGCACGATGTGCCCGATCTCGTAGCCGTACGCCGGGTCGTAGGAGACGACCGCCGGGTTCGTCGACGCGAGCAGCAGCGAGTGGCCGTCGGCGTGCTGCAGGCCCTCGCCGGTGAGCGTGGTGCGGCCCGCGGTCGCGCCGATCATGAAGCCGCGCGCCATCTGGTCGCCGGCCGCCCAGATCGCGTCGCCCGTGCGCTGGAACCCGAACATCGAGTAGAACACGTAGATCGGGATCAGCGGCTCGCCCTGCGTCGAGTACGAGGTGCCGACGTTGGTGAACGCGGCGAGCGCGCCGGCCTCGTTGATGCCGACGTGGATGATCTGGCCCTGCGGGCTCTCCTTGTAGGCGAGGAGCAGCTCGCGGTCGACCGAAGTGTAGTGCTGGCCGTTCGGGTTGTAGATCTTCGCGTTCGGGAAGAACGCGTCCATGCCGAAGGTGCGCGCCTCGTCGGGGATGATCGGCACGATGCGGTGGCCGAAGTCCTTCGAGCGCATGAGGTCCTTCAGGAGCCGCACGAACGCCATGGTCGTGGCGATCTCCTGCGTGCCGGAGCCCTTCTTGGCGATCGCGTAGGCGGAGTCGTCCGGCAGCGAGATCGCGGTGTGCGAGGTGCGCCGCTCGGGGGTGTAGCCGCCGAGCGCGCGCCGGCGCTCGTGCAGGTACTGGATGGCCTGGTCCTCGCCGCCCGGGTGGTAGTACGGCGGGAGGTAGGGGTTCTCTTCGAGCTGGGCGTCGCTGATCGGGATGCGCATCGAGTCCCTGAAGGTCTTCAGGTTGTCGAGGGTCATCTTCTTCATCTGGTGGGTCGCGTTGCGGCCCTCGAACGCCGGCCCGAGTCCGTAGCCCTTGATCGTCTTCGCGAGGATGACGGTCGGCTGGCCCTTGTGCTCGGTCGCAGCCTTGAACGCCGCGTAGACCTTGCGATAGTCGTGGCCGCCGCGCTTCAGGCCCCAGATCTCGTCGTCGCTCAGGTGCGTGACGAGGTCGAGGGCGCGCGGGTCGCGGCCGAAGAAGTTCTCGCGCACGTAGGCGCCCGACTCGGCCTTGTAGGTCTGGTAGTCGCCGTCGGGGGTGACGTTCATGAGGTTGCGCAGGGCGCCCTCGTGGTCGCGGGCGAGCAGCTCGTCCCACTCGCGGCCCCAGATGACCTTGATGACGTTCCAGCCGGCGCCGCGGAAGAAGCTCTCGAGCTCCTGGATGATCTTGCCGTTGCCGCGCACCGGGCCGTCCAGGCGCTGCAGGTTGCAGTTGATCACGAAGGTGAGGTTGTCGAGCCCCTCGTTCGCGGCGACCTGGAGCTGCCCGCGGCTCTCGACCTCGTCCATCTCGCCGTCGCCGAGGAAGGCCCAGACGTGCTGGTCGGAGGCGTCCTTGATGCCGCGGTTGGTGAGGTACTTGTTGAGCTGCGCCTGGTAGATCGCGTTGATCGGACCGAGGCCCATCGACACGGTCGGGAACTGCCAGAACTCGGGCATGAGCCGCGGGTGCGGGTAGCTGGAGAGGCCGTTCGGGGCGTGCGACTTCTCCTGGCGGAAGCCGTCGAGCTGGTCGGCGCTGAGCCGGCCCTCGAGGAACGCGCGGGCGTACATGCCGGGGGAGGCGTGGCCCTGGTAGAAGACCTGGTCGCCGCCGCCGGGGTGGTCCTGGCCGCGGAAGAAGTGGTTGAAGCCGACCTCGTACAGGGCGGCGCTCGACGCGTAGGTCGAGATGTGGCCGCCGACGGCGATGTCCGGGCGCTGGGCGCGGTGCACGAGCACGGCGGCGTTCCAGCGGATCCAGGCGCGGTAGCGGCGCTCGATCTCCTCGTCGCCCGGGAACTCGGGCTCGTTCTCGGGGGCGATCGTGTTGAGGTAGTCGGTGGTGGGCACCATCGGCACGCCGAGGTGCAGCTCCTTGGAGCGCTTGAGCAGGCTCAGCATGATCTCGCGGGCCCGCTGGTGGCCCTTCTCCGCGACGAGAGCGTCGAGGGATTCGGCCCATTCACCCGTTTCGTCGGGATCGGAGTCCATGGCGTCGACCGAGTAAGGGTCCTGGTCGTTGACAGTCACACTCGACCTCTTTCAGTAGTCTCGAAGCGGTTCGTGCGTGTGCGCGCCGAGCGGACTCCTCGCCCGAGCGGCACCACGCCATCCTAGTGATTCTATGCCCGCAGCCCACCGGTCCGACCGGCCATGGCTCGGGCGCCATCACCGAAAGCGACGCTATCAATGATCCTGCCGTCAGGGGCCCACGCGCCCGACTTCACCCTCCCCGATCAGCACGGCGCGCCGACCTCCCTGGCCGCCCTCACCGCTCGCTCGCCGCTCGCGTTGGTCTTCTTCCCGCTCGCGTTCTCGGGCATCTGCCACGGCGAGCTGTGCGAACTTCGCGACCATCTGCCGCTCTTCCAGGACGCCGCCGTGCAGCTCGTCGGCGTGTCGGTCGACTCGAAGTTCGCGCTGCGCGCCTGGGGCGAGCAGGAGGGCTTCGACTTCCCGCTGCTGGCCGACTTCTGGCCGCACGGCGAGGTGGCGCGCGCCTACGGCGCGTTCCGGGAGGATGCCGGCACGGCATCCCGCGCCACCTTCGTGATCGACCGCGAACGCCGGGTGCGGGCCTCCTTCGCGAGCGCGCCGGGGGAGCCGCGACCCCTCGCCGCCTACCGCGAGGCCATCGCCGCGCTCTGAGCGGACGTCCGCACGGGCAGCGGCGTCGTCAGGCGAGGATGTTCACCGCGCGCGAGATCACGAGCGCGAGCAGCACGAAGCCCGTGAGCGCCTGCACCGACATCAGCAGCTTCGTGCGGCTGCGCAGCGGCATCGCGTCGGTCGGGCTGAACGCCATCGTGTTCGTGAGGGAGACGTAGAGGTAGTCGACGAATCCGGGCCGCCAGTCGCCGCGTCGGGACGAGCCGGCGGCGACCTCGCGGGTCGCGTCGGCCTCGTCGTCCTGCGGGAACGCGAAGTCCGCGAGGGGCAGCGTGCTCCGGGGCAGCGTGCCGCGCGCGACCGGGCCGCCGCGGTCCAACTCCCAGTAGAGCAGCCCGAAGGCGATCACGTTCGTCACCCAGACCTGCCCGGCCGCGAGCAGCACCGTCGCGCCGTCGGCGCTGCCGTCGACCAGGCGCGCGATCACGTTCACGACGCCGAGCTGGTTCACGAGCACGAGGACCGACGCGAACGCGATCGCGAGGGCGCGGGACCACTGCGTCTGCCGGTCGAGCCGGTGGGGGTTGATGACGAACAGCGGCACCGCCATCGCGGCGAGCACGATCAGCCCGAGCGTGCGGCCGACTGCGGTGGCCGGCTCCTGCACAAGTGCGGTGAGGGCGGCCGCCACGACGATGCCCGCGAACGCCGCCCAGCGTGTCTCGGCCCGTCGCTCCTGCACCGGCGAAGCGGGGGCGTCGTCGTCGGACGAGGCGGTCGCATCCTCGGCGTCGCTGCGCATACCGCGAGTGTACGGCTCGGCTGCCGGCCGGCCGATAGGATGGGGGCTCGCCGCGCTTCGCGTGCGGGCCTGTAGCTCAGTTGGTAGAGCGCCACGTTTACACCGTGGATGTCGTCGGTTCGAGCCCGGCCGGGCCCACCGGGGCGAGGGGCGGCGCTGACGATACGATGGTCCGAGGCACGGACCCGCGTATCCGGCGCGGCCGGGAAGGTGAGCACGACCGTGGACCATCGCGAGCGCTCCGACGCCACCGGCTCCGAGCACCGGGCCGCACGCGCATGAGCCGCACGCTCGCCGAAGTGCTCGACGTCGTCGAACGACGCTGGCCGATCTCCGGCATGGAGCCGTGGGACGCCGCCGGGCTCGTCGTGGGCGACCCGAAGGCCGAGGTCCGACGCATCCTGCTCGTCGTCGACGCCGTGCAGGCGACGGTCGACGAAGCGATCGACGGCGGCTTCGACCTCGTGATCGCGCATCACCCGCTCCTGCTCCGCGGCGTCACGACGGTCGCCGAGGACCGCTACAAAGGCGCCGTGCTCGCGAAGCTCATCCGCGGCGGCTGCGCGCTCGTCGCCGCCCACACGAACGCCGACGTGGTCGAGACGGGCACCTCCGCGGTGCTCGCCGAGCGGCTCGGGCTGCTCGACCTCCGGCCGATCGTGCCGTCGGCCGACGGCCGCACCGGCCTCGGCCGAGTCGGCCGTCTCCCCGAGCCGACGACGCTCGGCCGCTTCGCCCGCCGAGTCGCCGAACTGCTGCCGCCGACCGCGACCGGGGTCCGCGCCGCCGGCGGATTCGACGAGCCGGTCGAGACGGTCGCGCTGTGCGGCGGCGCAGGAGACTCGCTGCTCGCCGATCCCGCGGTCCGCGCGGCCGACGTCTACGTCACCGCCGACCTCCGCCACCACCCCGCCTCCGAGGCGCGCGAGCAGGCGCTCGTCGGCGGCGGGCCCGCACTGCTCGACGTCTCGCACTGGGCGAGCGAGTGGCTCTGGCTCGACCGCGCCGCCGACGAGCTCCGCGAAGACCTGCCCGAGCTCGACGTCGTCGTCTCCGAACTGCGCACCGACCCCTGGGACTTCCAGGTCGTCCAATGACCGGTCCCGCCATCCCGACCGCCGACCCCACGAGGAGCAACACGTGAAGGCCAGCCCCGCCGACCAGGAGACGCTGCTGCGGCTCCAGGCGATCGACACCCGGATCGCCCAACTCACGCACCGACTCGGCAACCTGCCCCAGGCGGGTCCGCTCGCCGAGCTCGCGAGCCGCGACGACGGCGTGCGTCGCTCCCGCGCCGAGGCGCACGGCGTCCTCGAAGACACCCGCGCCGAGCTCAAGCGCATCGAGTCCGACGTCGAGATGGTCGAGGCCCGCATCGCGCGCGACAGCGAGCGGCTCACCCAGACCTCCTCGGTGAAGGACGTCGCGGCGCTCGAGTCCGAGCTCGTCTCCCTCCGCCGCCGTCTCTCCGACCTGGAAGATCAGGAGCTCGTCGTCATGGAGCGCGTCGAGGGCGCGGAATCCGCGGTCGCGGCGATCGACGACGAGCGCGCCGGCATCGCCGTGGCGCAGCAGCAGCTCGAGTCCGAGCGCGCCGAGGCCGCCGCCGGCCTCGAGACCGAGCGCGAGCAGGCCGTCCGCGATCGCGGCACGGTCGCGGCCACGGTGCCCGAGGCGCTGCTCGCCTTCTACGAGCAGCGGCGCGAGCGTGGTGCCGGAGTGGGTGCGGCCCTGCTCCGCCAGCGCACCTGCGGGGGCTGCACCATCACGCTCACCGGCAGCGACCTCGAGGCGGTGCGTCGCTCGGGGCCCGACGAGGTCGTGCAGTGCCCCGAGTGCGACCGCATCCTGGTCCGCACCGAGGAGTCCGGGCTCTGAATCGCGCCGGGCGGCAGGGCCTCGGTCCTCCCGCCCGGTAGACTGGCCCGGCGAGCGGGTCGGCAAGACGGTCGCGTCGCCCGAGCGATCGGGCGCCGAGGAACGTCCGGGCTCCGCAGGGCAGGACGGTGGGTAACGCCCACCCGGGGTGACCCGCGAGACAGTGCCACAGAAAACAGACCGCCTCGGGCTTCGGCCCGCGGTAAGGGTGAAACGGTGGGGTAAGAGCCCACCAGCGGCCGCGGTGACGCGGTCGGCTCGGTAAACCTCGTCCGGAGCAAGGCCAGACAGGGAACCATGGGGCTGCCCGTCCCGTTCCCGGGTAGGCCGCTAGAGGGCCGTGGCAACGCGGTCCCGAGAGAGATGGCCGTCCAGCCGGTGTCGCGCAAGCGCCCGGTGAACAGAACCCGGCGTATCAGCCGGCCCGCTCGCACCTCTCCCGACCGGCCGTCGAGGGCACCCGGCGCGGCTCAGTCGGCTGCGAGCGAGGCGGCGCCGAGGATGCCCGCGTTGTTGCGGTGCACGGCGGGCACGATCGGGGTCGAAAGCTCGAGCAGCGGCAGGAACTGCTCGTGGTGCTTCGAGACGCCGCCGCCGACGACGAACAGGTCGGGGGAGAACAGCATCTCGAGGTGGGCGTAGTACCGCTGCAGGCGCTTCGCCCACTCCGCCCAGTCGAGGTCCTCGCGCTCCATCGCCGAGTACGCGGCGCGATGCTCGGCGTCGTCGCCGTCGAGCTCGAGGTGGCCGAGCTCCGTGTTCGGCACGAGCACGCCGTCGAAGAGGAACGCCGAGCCGATGCCGGTGCCGAGGGTGGTCAGGATGACGAGGCCGTCGGCGCCGCGGGCGGCGCCGTAGCGGAGCTCGGCGACCCCGGCCGCGTCCGCGTCGTTGATGAAGTGGATGTCCCGGCCGAGCGCCTGCTCGAAGAGCTCCTCCGCGTGCAGGCCGATCCACTCGTGCGAGACGTTCGCCGCCGAGAGGGTGAGCCCGCGCTTCACGACGGCGGGGAAGCACACACCGAGGGGCAGCCCGTCGCCGCCGGACTCGGAGAACTCCTCGAGGAGCGCGCTCGCGGCCTCGACGATGTCGGCCGGTCGGCCGCCCTCGGGAGTGGCGACCTTGCGGCGGGGCGAGACGAGCTCGCCGCTCGCGAGGTCGACGACCGCCCCCTTGATGCCGGTGCCGCCGATGTCGATGCCGATCGCGAGGTCCTGCGTCATGGCGTTCACCCTACCCGGCGGGCCCGTCGCTCAGGGCAGCGTGAGGATCTCGGCGCCGCGCTCGGTGACGACGAGGGTGTGCTCGAACTGGGCCGTGAGGGAGCGGTCGCGGGTGACGACCGTCCAGTCGTCGGCCCAGAGGTCCCACTCCGTGGTGCCCAGGGTGAGCATCGGCTCGATCGTGAACACCATGCCCGGCTCGATCACCGTGTCGTGCTCGGGCGCGTCGTAGTGCGGGATCACGAGGCCGGTGTGGAAGGCGCGCCCGACACCGTGGCCGGTGTAGTCGCGCACGACGCCGTAGCCGAAGCGCTTCGCGTAGGCCTCGATGGCGCGCCCGATGACGTTCACCTGGCGCCCGGGGGCGACCGCCTTGATGCCGCGGGCGAGCGCCTCGCGCGTGCGCTCGACGAGGAGCCGCGTCTCCTCTGCGGCGTCGCCCACGAGGAAGGTCGCGTTCGTGTCGCCGTGCATGCCGTCGAGGTAGGCGGTGACGTCGAGGTTCACGAGGTCGCCCTCGTCGAGCACGGTGTCGTCGGGGATGCCGTGGCAGATCACCTCGTTGACCGAGGTGCAGCTCGAGGCGGGGAACCCCCGGTACCCGAGCGTCGAGGGGTAGGCGCCGTGCCCGACCACGTACTCGTGCACGATGCGGTCGAGCTCGGCGGTCGTGACCCCGGGGACGATCGCAGCGGAGGCCGCTTCGATCGCGCCGGCGGCGATGCGGCCGGCCGCGCGGATGCGCTCGACCTCCTCCGTCGAGTAGCGGTCGCCCTCGGTGTTCGGGCGGGGCGCAGCCCGCCCGACGTACTCGGGGCGGGCGATCGCGCCGGGCACCGTGCGGGGCGCGGGGAGGCGGCCGGGGATCAGGTGGCCGGCGGAGTCCTTGGGCATAGGATCAGCCTATGACGGAGGACATCGAGCACCGGTTCTGGTACAACATGCGCACGGGCGAGGTCGAGCAGGGCTTCGTCTCGCCATCGGCGGATCGCGTCGGCCCCTTCGACACCCGCCAGGAGGCCGAGCACGCGCTCGAGAAGCTGCGGGCGAACAGCGAGAAGTGGGCCGCGGAGGACGCCGCGGAGGACTGAGACGACGAGGGGCGGGCGCCGAAGCGCCCGCCCCTCGCTCATCGTGTCCGGCTACTCGTAGGAGTGCTCGGGGCCGGGGTAGACGCCGGCCGAGACATCCTGCTGCCACGCCTTCGCGGCCGCACCGAGGATGCCGGAGAGGTCGGCGTACTGCTTGACGAACTTCGGGATCCGCCCCGGGGTGAGGCCCGCCCAGTCGGTCCACACGAGCAGCTGGCCGTCGGTGTGCGGGCCGGCGCCGACGCTGATGGTCGGGATGTCGAGCCGCTCCGTGACCTGGCGTGCCGCGTCGGCGGGGACCATCTCGAGGACGACGGCGAAGGCGCCCGCCTCCTGCACGGCGACGGCATCCGCGAGCAGCTGCTCGAGCCCCTCGCCCCGGCCCTGGATGATGTGCCCGCCGAGCCCGTGCTCGCTCTGCGGCGTGTAGCCGATGTGGGCCATGACCGGGATGCCGGACTGCACGATACGGCGGATCTGCTTGTGGCTGCGTTCGCCGCCCTCGAGCTTGACGGCGTGCGCCCCGGTCTCCTTCATGAAGCGGACGGCCGTGTGCAGCGCCTCCTCGGCGCCGTTCTCGTAGGAGCCGAACGGCATGTCGGCGACGACGAAGGCGCGCTGCACGGCGCCGGCGACGGCGCGCGTCAGCGGGATCAGCTCGTCGACGGTGACCGGGAGCGTGGTCTCGTAGCCGAGCACGTTGTTCCCGGCCGAGTCGCCGACGAGCAGGAAGTCGATGCCTGCCTCGTCGAAGATGCGGGCCGTGAGCTGGTCGTAGCTCGTGAGGCCAGTGATCTTGATGCCGTCGCGCTTGGCGTTCTGGAAGTGCCGCGTGCGTACGCGCTTGGGTCCGCCCGAGGCCGAAGCCCCGCCGTACGGGTTCTGCTCTGACATGCCGTCAGTCTGGCACAGCCGCAGGTCCCGCCCGGCCCGACCCAGTACGCTGAGAAGCGCGAGAAAGGGTGTGGATGGATAAGCAGCGCGACTTCGTTCTCCGGACCATCGAAGAACGTGGGGTCAAGTTCATCAGGCTGTGGTTCACCGATGTCGTGGGCACCCTGAAATCGGTCGCGATCGCCCCGGCGGAGGTCGAGGGCGCGTTCACCGAGGGCATCGGCTTCGACGGGTCCGCGATCGAGGGCCTGAGCCGCACCTACGAGTCCGACCTGCTCGCGTACCCCGACCCGTCGACGTTCCAGACGCTGCCCTGGCGCGGGGACGTCGACCCGACCGGGCGCATGTTCTGCGACATCACGACGCCCGACGGCGAGCCGGCGGTGTCCGACCCGCGCAACGTGCTGAAGCGCACCCTCGCGCACGCCGCTGACCGCGGCTTCACGTTCTACACGCACCCCGAGATCGAGTTCTACCTGCTGAAGTCGTCGAAGTACGGCCCGGAGGGCCCGCAGCCGGTCGACTCCGCCGGCTACTTCGACAACGTGCCCGGCGGCACCGCGCACGACTTCCGCCGCCGTTCGGTGCGCATGCTCGAAGACCTCGGCATCTCGGTCGAGTTCAGCCACCACGAGTCGGGCCCCGGCCAGAACGAGATCGACCTGCGCTACGCCGACGCGCTCACGACCGCCGACAACATCATGACCTTCCGCACGGTCGTGAAGGAGGTGGCGATCGAGCAGGGCGTGTACGCGACGTTCATGCCGAAGCCGTTCTCCGAGTTCCCGGGCAGCGGCATGCACACCCACCTCTCGCTGTTCGAGGGTGATCAGAACGCGTTCTACGAGCCCGGCGCGCAGTACCAGCTCTCGAAGATCGGCCGGCAGTTCATCGCCGGGCTGCTGCGTCACGCGGGGGAGATCTCCGCCGTCACGAACCAGTTCGTGAACTCGTACAAGCGACTCTGGGGCGGCGGCGAGGCGCCCAGCTTCGTCTGCTGGGGGCACAACAACCGCTCGGCGCTCGTGCGGGTGCCGCTCTACAAGCCGAACAAGGGGCAGAGCGCGCGCGTCGAGTACCGCGCGATCGACTCGGCCGCGAACCCGTACCTCGCGTTCTCGCTGCTGCTCGCCGCCGGCCTCAAGGGCGTCGAGGAGGGCTACGAGCTCCCGCCCGAGGCCGAGGACGACGTCTGGATGCTGAGCGACCGCGAACGGCGCGCCCTCGGCTACAGCCCGCTGCCGGCGAGCCTCGACCACGCGATCGAGGAGATGGAGCGCTCGGAGCTCGTCGCCGACACCCTGGGCGAGGAGGTGTTCCGCTACGTGCTCGCGAACAAGCGCGCCGAGTGGCAGGACTACCGCTCGCAGGTGACGCCGTTCGAGCTCACGCGCAACCTCGAGATCCTCTGACCGGATGACTCGGCAGGCGGCGCCGTACAGCGGGCTCGCCCGGGCCGGCTTCGACGATTTCGAGCGCGCCCGCGCCGGGCTCGCCCGGCTCGCGGAGGCGAGCGAGGTCGGGGCGCCCGAGCTGCTCGAGGCGCTCACGGCCGCGGCCGATCCGGACGAGGCACTGGCCACGCTCGAGCGGCTCGCCGAGCGGGCCCCGGCGGAGCTCCGTCGCGTGCTCCAGCGCCCGGCGTCCGCCGAGCGCGCCGCCCGACTGCTCGGGGCCTCCCGGGGGCTGGGGGAGTTCTTCCTGCGGAACCCCGACGAGCTCGCGCTGCTCGAGCGCGAGCCGGAGCCGCCGCTCGGTGAGCGCGAGGCGCGCGCGGTGCTCGTCGGCGCCCTCGACGAGCGGGGCGATGGGCCGGTCGAGCCCGAAGCGGCGGCCCGGGCCATCCGGCTCCGCTACCGGCGCCTGCTCGCCGGCATCGCCGTCTACGACCTCACCCGCGCGAGCGCGATCGAGGCCGTCGACACGATCGCGGCCGGTCTCGCCGACCTCGCCGGTGCGGCGCTCGACGCCGCCCTCGTCGCGGCCCGCCGACTGGTCGGGCGAGGCCCGGGCGAGGCGGCCGCTCCCGGCCGCTACCCGGCCGAGGAGGTCGCGGCGACCCGCTTCGCCGTCATCGGCATGGGCAAGGCCGGGGCGCGCGAGCTCAACTATCTGAGCGACGTCGACGTGATCTTCGTCGCGGAGTCCGCCGACGAGGAGCGCCTCGCCCAGGGGCGCGCGGTCGAGATCGCGACCCGCCTCGCCGTCGTCGCGAGCCGGCTCATCGACGACGCCGGGATCGAGCCGCCGCTCTGGGAGGTCGACGCGAACCTCCGCCCCGAAGGCAAGGACGGGGCGCTCGTGCGCACGCTCGATTCGCACGTGCAGTACTACGAGCGCTGGGCGAAGAGCTGGGAATTCCAGGCCCTGTTGAAGGCGAGGCCGCTCGCCGGCGACGCCGAGCTCGGCGCCAGGTACCTCGCCGCGCTCTCGCCGATGGTCTGGGCGAGCTCGGGGCGCGAGGGCTTCGTCGAGTCGGTGCAGCAGATGCGCGAGCGGGTCACCCAGCACATCCCCGCCGACGAGGTGGACGTGCAGTTGAAGCTCGGCCCGGGCGGGCTCCGCGACATCGAGTTCACCGTGCAGCTGCTGCAGCTCGTGCACGGCGCGAGCGACGACGAGATCCACCAGCGCGGCACGCTGCCCGCCCTCGGCGCCCTTGCGAGCCGCGGCTACGTCGGTCGCGAGGAGGCGGCGGAGTTCGCCCACGACTACCGCCTGCTGCGCGTGCTGGAGCATCGCCTGCAGCTGTCGCGGCTGCGCCGGACGCACCTCATGCCGCGCGACGAGTCGGAGCTGCGCGTGCTCGCCCGAGCGAGCGGGCTCGCGCGCAACGCGGCCGAGTTGACCGCGCTCTGGCAGGCGACGCGGCAGCGGGTGCGCGGCCTGCACGAACGGCTCTTCTACCGTCCGCTGCTCTCCGCGGTCGCGGCGCTGCCGGCCAGCGGGCTCGAACTCACGAGCGCGCAGGCGGAGGCCCGGCTCGCCGCCATCGGGTTCCGCGATCCGAAGGGCGCGCTCGGCCACATCGCGGCGCTCACCGCGGGGGTCTCGAGACGCGCGACCATCCAACGGCACCTGATGCCGGTGCTCATCTCGTGGTTCGCGGAGGGCGCCGATCCCGACTACGGCATGCTGGCCTTCCGACGTCTGTCCGACACGCTCGGCACGACCCACTGGTACCTGCGCCTGCTCCGGGACTCCTCCGACGCGGCGCTGCGGCTCACCCGGGTGCTCTCGGGGTCCCGTTTCGTCGGCGAGCTCCTCGAACGGAGCCCCGAGTCGGTCGCCTGGCTCGAGGACCTCGACGAGCTGCGACCGCGGTCGCTCGCGGCACTCCGAGAGGAGTCCTCGGCCGTCCTCGCGCGCCATGGCGAAGTGGAAGCCGCCGCGAAGGTGCTCCGGGCCATCCGGCGCCGGGAGGTGCTGCGCCTCGCGCTGGCCGCCATCCTCGACGTCTGCAGCGTCGAGGAGCTCGGCCACGGGCTCAGCGACGTCACCGAGAACCACCTCGCGACGACCGTCGCGGCCATCAGGCGGGGCGAAGACGGTCACGACGACGGAGACGGCATCGAGTTCGCGGTGATCGGCATGGGCCGCTTCGGCGGGCGCGAGCTCGGCATCTCCTCGGACGCCGATGTCATCTACGTCTACCGCCCCGCCGCGCTCGAGGGCGACGCCGCCCACCGGGTCGCGTTGCGCATCGTCTCGGAGCTCGGCCGGCTCACCGAGGACGCGCGCCTGCCGTTCGAACTCGACGCGGACCTGCGCCCCGAGGGGCGCAACGGGGTCATGGTGCGCTCGCTCGAGGCGTACCGCGCCTACTATGCGCGCTGGTCGCTCACCTGGGAGGCGCAGGCGCTGCTGCGTGCGCGCGGTGTGGCGGGGGATGCCGCGCTGCTCGACGACTTCCGCGAGCTCGCCGACGGCGTGCGCTACCCGGCGTCGATCGCCGAGCAGGCCGTGCGCGAGGTGAAGCGCATCAAGGCGAGGGTCGAGAACGAGCGGCTGCCGCAGAACGCCGACCCGGCGAGGCACCTGAAGCTCGGGCGGGGTTCGCTGAGCGACGTCGAGTGGTTCGTGCAGCTCATCCAGCTGCAGCACGCCGCGTCGGTGCCGGCGCTCCGCACCACCTCGACCCTCGATGCCCTGCAGGCGGCGGTCGACGCCGGCCTCGTCGCCGCCGACGATGCGGAGACGCTGCGCGCGGCCTGGATCTTCGCCTCGCGCGCGCGCTCGGCGCTGACCCTCTGGCTCGATCGCACCACCGACGTGCTGCCCGTCGAACGCACCCAGCTCGAGGGCGTCGCCCGCCTCATGGGCTATCCGCCCGGCTCCGCCGCCCGGCTCGAGCAGGACTACCTGCAGCTCACCCGGCGCGCTCGCGCGGTGTTCGACCGGGACTTCTACGGCATCGAGCCGGGGCGGGAGCCCACGCGCTGAGCTGTTCGGCCGCCCGGCGGGCCGGAACCCCGCGCGGCATGGGGCGGCGCGGGGTTCCGGAGTCGCGGATCAGGCCTCGACGACCGGGGCGTCCGGGGCGTTCTTCTTGACCGACTCGATGCCGTTCTGGGCGGCCGACTTCGAGCTGTAGCCCTCGGAGACCGCGATCGTTTCGCCGTTGCCGGCCTTCAGACGGAAGCGCCATTCGCCTCGCGCGTCGGTGTAGAGCTCGAACTTCCCAGCCATTCTCGGCCCCTTCTCGATACGGGCGCCGGCGTGCGCCGACTCGAACACATCGTGGCGTCCAGACGCCCGCGCGCACAAGGGGGCAAACGTGCACGGGGACGGGATCCGATCGCGCGTTCGGACGCCCCCTACGATGGCGGGATGAACGACGACGTCCGAAACGTGCTGACTGCCCTCGCCGCGGTCGGCGAGCCCTGGCAGCCGCACCGTCTCACGAGCGTGAACGACTACGACGTGAAGGTGGTGAAGCTCCACGGCGAGTTCGTCTGGCACAGCCATCCCGAGACCGACGAGCTGTTCCTCGTCGTCGCGGGCGAGCTGACCATCCAGCTGCGCGACCGCGACGTCGTGCTCGGGCCGAACGACGTCTTCGTCGTGCCGAAGGGCGTGGAGCACTGCCCGCGGGCCGACGAGGAGGTGCACGCGATCCTCATCGAACCGAAGGGCACCGTGAACACCGGCGACGCCGGGGGAGCGCGGACGGCCGAGGTGCGGGAGATCCCGGCCGCGTCCGAGTGAGGATCGGGCACGCCCCGCCGACGACGAACGCCCCGGGCAGCTGACGCTGACCGGGGCGTTCGGATCGAGAGCTGCGGCTCAGACGCCGTAGTACAGCTCGAACTCGAAGGGGTGCGGACGCTGGGCCAGCGGCTTCAGCTCCTTCTCGCGCTTGTAGTCGATCCAGGTCTCGATGAGCTCCTTGGTGAACACGCCGCCCTCGAGGAGGAAGTCGTGGTCGGCCTCGAGCGCGTCGAGCACGGCACCGAGCGAACCCGGCACCTGGGGGATCGTCTTGGCCTCCTCGGCCGGCAGCTCGTAGAGGTCCTTGTCGACGGGCTCGTGCGGCTCGATGCGGTTCTTGATGCCGTCGATGCCGGCCATGAGCTGCGCCGCGAAGGCGAGGTACGGGTTGCCCGAGGCGTCCGGCGCGCGGAACTCGATGCGCTTCGCCTTCGGGTTCGTGCCCGTGATGGGGATGCGGATGGCCGCCGAGCGGTTGCCCGCCGAGTAGACCAGGTTCACGGGGGCCTCGAAGCCGGGCACGAGGCGGTGGAACGAGTTCACCGTCGGGTTCGTGAAGGCGAGCAGCGCCGGGGCGTGCTTGAGGATGCCGCCGATGTACCAGCGGGCGATGTCCGACAGGCCGCCGTAGCCGGCCTCGTCGTAGAACAGCGGCTTGCCGTCGTTCCACAGCGACTGGTGCGTGTGCATGCCCGAGCCGTTGTCGCCGAACAGCGGCTTCGGCATGAACGTCGCCGTCTTGCCCCACTCGTGGGCGGTGTTCTTGACGATGTACTTGAACTTCAGGATGTCGTCCGCGGAGTGGACCATCGTGTCGAACTTGTAGTTGATCTCGCCCTGGCCGGCGGTGCCCACCTCGTGGTGGCTGCGCTCGAGCTCGAGGCCCGCGTCGATGAGCTTCAGGCAGATGTCGTCGCGGAGGTCGGCGTGCTGGTCGACCGGCGAGACGGGGAAGTAGCCGCCCTTGAACGGAGTCTTGTTGGCGAGGTTGCCGCCCTCTTCGACGCGACCCGAGTTCCATGCGCCCTCGCTGGAGTCGATCGAGTAGAAGCTCGTGTGCTGGTTCACCTCGTAGCGGACGTCGTCGAAGATGTAGAACTCGGCCTCGGGGGCGAAGTAGGCGGTGTCGGCGATGCCGGTCGAGGCGAGGTACTTCTCGGCCTTCTTCGCGACCTGGCGCGGGTCCTTCGCGTAGATCTCGCCCGTGCGCGGGTTGTAGATGTCGAAGATCATGATGAGCGTGCGCTCGGCGCGGAACGGGTCGATGTACGCCGTGGACACGTCGGGGATGAGCTGCATGTCCGACTCGTGGATCGACGCGAAGCCGCGGATCGAGGAGCCGTCGAAGAGCTGGCCGACGGTGAAGAAGTCCTCGTCGACCGTCGACGCCGGGATGTTGAAGTGCTGCTGCACACCCGGGAGGTCGGTGAAACGGATGTCGAGGAACTTGACCTCGGTCTCCGTGATGAACTTGAGGACTTCAGACGAATCACTGAACATGCGACGACTCTCCAAGGGGGCGGGCGGGAAGTCCGGAATCTCCGGGGCGGCCAGCAGCCGTCACTGACGGTATCCTCGGGCCGTTTCCCGGCCATGACGTGAATGTTTCCGGCATGTTACACAGCAGGTGCTCGGTAGGATCGAAGGATGCCCGACGCGAAGCCCACCACCTTCGGAGACCTCCAGCCCAGCAAGTGGCCGGGGGAGCGGCTCGGGCTCCCCGAGTCGGGCCGTGGTTCCGTGGGGCGGGTCGGCCGTCGCATCGCCGCCCTCCTCATCGACTGGGCGAGCGCGATGCTCCTCGCCCTCCTGTTCACCCCGTACGACTCGGTCGCCTACAACTTCGTGACGCCCCTCGTCTTCGTCGTGCTGCAGATCGTGTTCATCCCGACGATCGGCGGCAGCATCGGCCACCGCCTGCTCGGCATGGCGGTCGTCCCGCTCGAGGGCGGCTGGATCGGCATCCGCCGACCCGTGGTCCGGTCGCTGCTGCTCATCATCGTCGTGCCCGCGCTCGTGTGGGACTCTGACCAGCGCGGCTTCCACGACAAGGTCGCGGGCACCGTCCTCATCCGCAGCCGCTGACCCGCGGCATCCGCATCGGCACGACGCGCGCTCCGCGCGAGCGAAACGGGGCGGCCTCCCGAAGGAGACCGCCCCGTTCACATCGTCGGGACCCTGGTCAGCGGAGCTTGCCGCGCTGCGGACGCACCTTCAGCGGGTCGATGCCCTTCGGGATCGGCAGTGAGCTCTGCAGCGAGTTGAGCCGGTTCGAGACCGCCATGACCTCGGGCTTGGTGAGCGTCTTCTTGAGCTTGCGCAGCGTCGCCGCGAGGCGGTGCAGCTCGACGTCGCCGTCCTCGTGGCCGACGGAGATGAGCGTGACGTCGACCGTCGGCAGCACGCGCGCGACCTTGCGCTGCTCGTCGTCGAGCATGCGCCGGGTGCGACTGGCCGGGCCCTCGCTGATCAGCACGACGCCGCCGCGACCGACGGCGCGGTAGACCGCGTCCTGCGTGCGGCCGTTGACGGCGACCGGCATCTCGTTGCCGACCCAGCCGCCGCGGAGGCCGCTGCGGAGGACAGCGCCGACCGCGCCGGGCTGCCCGTCGATCTGCGAGTACGCCGCGCGCTCGGCGCGACGGCCGAGGATGATCATGGCGATCAGGAGGCCGGCGAGCACACCCGCGACGACCCAGAGCGCGATGGTGAAGCCGTTGCCCTCGCTGAGCCACAGTGCGAGCCCGAGCGTCACCGCGATGGGGGCGAGGAAGCCGAGGAGCATGAGCCACTGCGCGGTCGAGTCGTAGCGGCGGGTCATCTGGAAGACCTGCCACATCTGCTTCAGACGGCCGGGCTCCTTGGGGGAGGACGCGGAGTCCTTGGTGCGTGCCATGCGTCAAGGATACCGGCGGCGGGAGCCGCCGCCGACCGTGTTCACGGCCCGCGTGCGACCCCCGCCGGACCCGGCGAGGAGACCGGGCGGAGCTGCGCTCAGCCGACTGCTTGGGCGAAGCCGAGCTCGGCGTCGGCGAGGTGGGCGAGGCCGGGCGGGAGCTCGCGCCCCTTGGCCCGCATCGACTGCGCCCAGAGGCGCCCCGCGCGGTACGACGAGCGCACGAGCGGACCGGCGAGCACGCCGAGGTAGCCGAGCTCCTCGGCCTCGGCCTTCAGCTCGAGGAACTCCTCGGGCCGCACCCACCTGGCGACCGGCAGATGCCTCGGGCTCGGCCGGAGGTACTGCGTGATCGTGATGATGTCGGTGCCGGCCGCCAGCAGGTCACGGAGGGCCTGCGAGACTTCCGCGCGCTCCTCGCCCATCCCGAGGATGAGGTTCGACTTCGTGATCAGCCCCGCCTCGCGGCCCTGCGTGATGACGTCGAGCGAGCGGTCGTAGCGGAACGCCGGGCGGATGCGCTTGAAGATGCGCGGCACCGTCTCGACGTTGTGCGCGAAGACCTCGGGCCGGGCCTCGAAGACCTGGGCGAGCAGTGCCGGCTCGCCGTTGAAATCGGGCACGAGGATCTCGACGCCCGTGCCCGGCGACTGTGCGTGGATCTGCCGGATCGTCTCCGCGTAGAGCCAGGCGCCACCGTCGGGGAGGTCGTCCCGGGCGACGCCGGTGACCGTCGAATACCGCAGCTGCATGCGGACGACCGATTCCGCGACGCGGCGCGGCTCGTCCGCGTCGAACTCGGCGGGCTTGCCGGTGTCGATCTGGCAGAAGTCGCAGCGCCTGGTGCACTGCGAGCCGCCGATGAGGAAGGTGGCCTCGCGGTCCTCCCAGCACTCGTAGATGTTCGGGCAGCCCGCCTCCTGGCAGACGGTGTGCAGCTCCTCGCTCTTCATGAGGGACTGCAGCGCACGGTACTCGGGGCCCATCTTCGCCCGGGTCTTGATCCACTCCGGCTTGCGTTCGATGGGCGTCTGGGCGTTGCGGACTTCGAGGCGCAGCAGACGGCGCCCCTGCGGTTCGGCGCTCACGCGGCGATCGCCGCCTCGGCCGCCTCGAGGTGCCGGAGCACCGGCTCGACGACATCGATCGGTCGCACCGTGCGGCCGAGGACGCGCGAGATGGTGGTGACCCCGGCGTCGCGGATGCCGCAGGCGACGATCTTCTCGTACGGCTCGAGCGAGTTGGAGCAGTTGAGGGCGAAGCCGTGCATGGTCACCCCGTCCGCGACGCGGATGCCGATGGCGGCGATCTTCTCGTCGATCCCGTCGCCGACCCAGACGCCGGACCGTCCGTCGACCCGGCGCCCGGCGATGGCGAGCTCGGCGAGGACGGCGATGAGCACGTCCTCGAGCCGTCGGACGTAGCCGACGACGTCGATGGGCTCCGGCAGTCGAAGGATCGGGTAGCCGACGAGCTGACCCGGACCGTGCCAGGTGATCTTGCCGCCGCGGTCGACGTCGACGACGGGTGTGCCGTCGACCGGCCGCTCGTCTGGACTCGTCCGTTTACCGGCGGTGTAGACCGCTTCGTGTTCGAGGAGGATGACGGTGCCCGGGTTGCTTCCGGAGACCACCGCCTGATGGACGGCGCGCTGGAGGGAGAGTCCCTCTTCGTACGGCACGGAGTTGGCGCTTAGCCCCGTGACGACAGAGTCGAGCATGCGGATCAGTCTAGACACCTCGTCAGCGACGATGGAGGTCGTCCACAGGCGCGCCGCCGGCGGCGCCGTCCACCGATGCCGACCGTCGGCGATCACGCGCCGATCCGTCGGGCGAGCATCGGGGGATGGAACAGCAGACGCAGCAGACTCGACGCGGGCGGCGCGTCCGCAGCCAGACCGGCAATCGGCGCAGCAGCGGCGCGGCCGTCGCCGCAGCGGTGCCGTCGCGGTCGCCGTCGCGGTCGCCGCTCGCGGCCGAGCCGGGCATTCGGCCGCTTCGCTCGCCCTGGGCCGAGTCCGGCGGCGATCCGCCGACGGGCGAGGCCGTCGTCTCGGGCGGATGCCTCGGCGGCTACCGCCTGCTCCGACGCATCGGCTCGGGGGCTCGGGCGCAGGTGTTCCTCGTTCGGCCGGAACTCGCGACCGCACCGGGCAGCGGGCTCCCGGGGCTCGAGCCCGTCGAGCAGGCGATGGCGCTGCGCGTCTACGACGAGCAGGTGGATGAGCGCACCGTCATGATCGAGCTGGAGGCGCTCGAGGTGCTCGGCGGCGGCACCTTGCCCGCGATCGCCGACGTCTTCACCTCGGGCCACACGGTGTGCCTCGTCGTCGAGGCGATCACCGGCAGTCGTTTGTCGAACCTGCTCGACGAGCGGCGCCTCTCGCCGGGCGAGGCCGTGACGGTTCTCGCGCCCATCGCCGCCGCGGTCCGAGAGCTGGCGCAATGCGGATTCGCGCACCCGCTGCTGTCGGCGGCCGACGTGCGGTTCGATGCGGCCGGGCGCCCCCGCATCACCGGGCTCGGCCAGCTGCAGCGCTTGGGGCCCGCTTCGGCCGAGCGGACCGCGCTCGAACGGCGCGCGCACGAGGCGCTCGTCGACGTCGTCGAACTGGTCGTCGGCGCGACGCACCCCGCGCCGGCGCTGCAGCGCGTCGTCGAGCTCGCCCGTGCCCGGCTCGCCGCTCGCCCGTTCGAGTCGTTCGCGCTCGAGGTCGAGCACGCCCTGTTCCGGCTCGCGACCGCCGCCCCGGTCATCGGTGCCGGCGAAGACCGTCCGACCAGGACTCCCGTGCAGCGACCGCCGTTCCCCGGGAGCGGCACGCTCGAGCCGGTGCACGAGGCTCCGTCTTCGAGCACAGCAGTGAGCGCGGAACGGGGGCGTTCGAAGCCGCGTGCGCGCGAACGCGACGAGGGCGGTGACCGGAGCGGCGGGCTGGGGGAACTCCTCGCCGCCGAGACGCCGGTGCTCGAGCTGCTGCGCAGCGGTCGCTGGCGGAGCCGCCTGGGCGAACGGCTCGCCCGCCGGCGCGGCACGATCGTGGTAGGCGCGCTCGTCGCCGCGGCGGCGTCCGTCCTGCTGCTCACGCTCGTTCCCCCGCAGCGTGGCGAGTCCGTCGAGCGGCGCCCGGACTCGCCGCCCACGGCGGTCGAAGACGGAGCATCGCCCGTTCCGCCGTGGTCGGCGCCCGAGGGGCAGCAGCTCGACGCTGGAGCGGAGTCACCCGAGCCCGACGAGGCCCCGCTCGACGAACCCGACGCGCTCGTCGCCGTCGCTGCCGAGCTGCTCGCGGATCGTGCGATGTGCCTCGCCGCCGCAGACCGGCAGTGCCTCGGCCAGGTCGTCCAGCCGGGATCCGCGCTCGAGCGCAGCGATCTGGCGACGCTGGCGGGGGAGCTCCCCGCAGCGCAGACGCCCTACGACCTCGACGCCGTGGCCGTGGTCGGCACCATGGGCGGTGCGGTGCTGCTCGAGGTGCCGGTCACCGGGGCCGAACGCGAACCGGCCTCGCTCCTCATGATTCGGAGCGAGGCCGGTTGGCGTCTGCGGGAGATCTTCGACTAGATGCCGAGGTCGGCCTCGAACGCGCCCTCCTCGAGCCGCTCCTTCACCGCGGTGAGGAAGCGGGCCGCGTCGGCGCCGTCGATGATGCGGTGGTCGTACGACAGCGCGAGGTACACCATCGAGCGAACCGCGATGGCGTCCGAGCCGTCCTGCGAGACGACGACCGCGCGCTTCACCACGGTGCCCGTGCCGAGGATCGCGGTCTGCGGCAGGAAGACGACCGGGGTGTCGAACAGCGCGCCGCGCGAACCCGTGTTGGTCAGCGTGAAGGTGCCGCCGGAGAGCTCGTCGGGCTTCAGCTGGTTGTTGCGCGTGCGCTCGGCGAGGTCGGCGATCTGCGCGGCCAGGCCGGCGAGGTCGAGCTCGCCGGCGTCGCGGACCACCGGCGTGAGCAGGCCGCGCTCGGTGTCGACCGCGATGCTCATGTTCTCCTGCGCCGGGTAGACGATCGAGTCGCCTTCGACGGTCGAGTTGATGATCGGGTAGGCGCGGAGCGCCTCGGCCGCGGCCATCGCGAAGAACGGCAGGAACGAGAGCTTGTTGCCCGTCTTCTGCAGGAACTCGCCCTTAACGCGGTCGCGCAGCTTCGCGACCTTCGTCACGTCGACCTCGACCACCGTGGTGAGCTGCGCGGTCGACTGCATCGAGACGACGGCGCGCTCGGCGACCACCTTTCGCAGACGAGTCATCGCCTGCGTGGTGCCCCGCAGCGGCGAGGTCTCGAGCGGGGTGCGGGCCGGTGCAGCGGCAGCGCCCGCGGCGGGGGCGCCCTGCGCCTGCAGCACGTCCTGCTTGCGGATGCGACCGCCGACCCCGGTGCCGGTGACGTTCGCGAGGTCGACGCCCTGCTCACTCGCGAGCTTGCGCACGATCGGCGTCACGTAGCCGCTGGGACCGGCGTGCGAACCGCCGGCGGCCGGGGCTGCGGGTGCAGCCGGTGCCGGAGCGGCGGCAGGTGCCGGAGCAGCGGCGGGTGCGGCCGGAGCAGCGGCAGGTGCCGGCGCAGCGGCAGGTGCCGGAGCGGCGGCGGGTGCGGCCGGGGCAGCAGCGGGCGCCGGAGCAGCAGCGGGCGCCGGAGCAGCTGGCGCCTCAGCAGTCGGGGCCGGGGCCGCGGCGGGCGCCGGAGCGGCCGGCGTCTCAGCAGCCGGGGCCGGGGCCGCGGGGGCCTCGGCAGCCGGGGCCGGAGCCGCTGCCTCAGCAGCGGGCGCCTCAGCGGCCGGGGCCGCGGGCTCCTCGGCGGCGGCCGAGCCGTCACCGATGGTGACGAGGGCGGTGCCGACCTCGACGGTCTCGTCCTCCTGGACGAGGATCGCCTCGATGACGCCGGCGACCGGCGACGGGATCTCCGTGTCGACCTTGTCGGTGGAGACCTCGAGCAGGGGCTCGTCCACCTCCACGCGGTCGCCGACGGCCTTCAGCCAGCGCGTGACCGTCCCCTCCGTGACACTCTCACCGAGTGCCGGGAGGCTGACTGATTGGCTCATTCGCTTGTCTCCTTCACAGCGTTGGACGCCTTGTGCGGTCCGATTATGGAGCGGGTGGGGTCAGATCGCGTGCAGCGGCTTGCCGGCCAGCTTCAGCACGGCCTCGCCGAACGCCTCGTTCTGGGTGGGGTGGGCGTGGATGAAGGGCGCGATGTCCTCCGGGTACGCCTCCCAGTTCACTGCCAGCTGGGCTTCGCCGATGAGCTCGCCGACGCGGCCGCCGATCATGTGGACGCCGACGATCGGGCCCTCCTTGACCTGCACGACCTTGATGGAGCCGCTCGTGCCGAGGATGCTGCTCTTGCCGTTGCCCGCGAGGTTGTACTCGTAGCTCGTGACCTGCTCGGCGCCGAACTTCTCCGCGGCCTTCGCCTCGGTGTAGCCGACCGAGGCGACCTCGGGCTCGCAGTAGGTGATCTTCGGGATGTTGACGTCCTCGACGACGATCGGGTTCAGGCCCGCGATCTCCTCGGCGACGAAGATGCCCTGCTGGTAGCTGCGGTGGGCGAGCTGGAGGCCGGGGACGATGTCGCCGATGGCGTAGACGCCGGGCACGTTCGTCTGGAGGCGCTCGTTCGTGGGCACGAAGCCGCGATCGAGCTGCACGCCGACCTCTTCGAAGCCGAGACCCTGGGTCGAGGGACCGCGGCCGACGGCGACGAGCAGCAGCTCGGCCTCGATCGTGGTGCCGTTCTCGAGCGTCACGACGACGCCCGACTCGTTCTGGGTGACGCTCTGGAAGCGGACGCCGAGCGAGTAGTCGATGCCGCGCTTCTTGAAGGCGCGCTCGAGCTGCTTCGAGATCGACTCCTCCTCGTTCGGCACGAGGTGGGGGAGCGCCTCGATGACGGTCACCTCGGCACCGAAGGAGCGCCAGACGCTCGCGAACTCGACGCCGATGACGCCGCCGCCGAGCACGGCGACCTTGCCGGGCACGAAGTCGAGCTGCAGCGCCTGCTCGCTCGTGATCACGCGGCCGCCGATCTCGAGACCGGGCAGCGAGCGGGAGTACGAGCCGGTGGCCAGCACGACGTTCTTGCCGACGTAGCGCTCGCCCGCGACCTCGACGGTGTTCGGCGAGACCAGACGGCCCTCGCCCTCGACGACGGGGATGCCGCGCGCCTTCAGGAGGCCCTGCAGGCCCTTCCACTTGCTCGCGACGATGCCTTCGCGGTAGGCGGTCACGCCGGGCATGTCGATGCCCTCGAACGCGGTCTTGACGCCGTACTTCGCCGCGTCCTTGGCGGACTCGGCGACCTCGGCGGCGTGGAGCAGCGCCTTCGTCGGGATGCAGCCGCGGTGCAGACAGGTGCCACCGAGTTTGTCCTTCTCGATGACGACGGCGGTCATGCCGAGTTCGACCGCTCGGATGGCCGCCGCGTACCCGGCGCTCCCGCCGCCCAGGACGACGATGTCAAAGTTCTGCTCGGACAAACCGGTATCTCCCTCGCGCATCAGATCTGCGACACGGACCGCACCGGGTTCGTGCCCGGAGCGAGTGACCGGGGCGAGTGTTTTCGCCCCGGTTCGACCTTACTACCCCGCGGCGAGCTCCTCGCCAAGGCGGACGAGGGTGCGCACGGCGATACCGGTCGGTCCGCCGCTCGTGAATCCCCAGCCCGCCCCGCCGTTGTCGGCAGGCCCGGCGATGTCGAGGTGCGCCCACGGGATCTTCGCGCCGTCGCGTTCGCCCACGAACTCCTGGAGGAACACGCCCGCGAGCAGCATGCCCGGGACGATGCCACCGAGCTTGGTGTTCGTCAGGTCGGCGACGTCGGACTTCAGGAGGGGGAGGAGGTGGGCGGGCAGCGGCATCGGCCACACGGCCTCGTCGACGGCTGCGGCCGCGTCGCGCACGCGCTGCACGAGTCCGTCTTCGCCCATCAGCCCCGTGATCCGTCCGCCGAGCGCGACCATCTGCGCGCCCGTCAGCGTGGCCACGTCGACGATCGCGTCGGGCTGCTCCTCGCTCGCGGCGACGATGCCGTCCGCGAGCACGAGCCGGCCCTCGGCGTCCGTGTTGAGCACCTCGACGGTCTTGCCGCCGCGGATGCGCAGCACGTCGTTCGGCCGCATCGCGGTGCCCGACGGCAGGTTCTCGGCGAGGCACAGCCAGGCGGTGACCCGGATCGGCACGTTCAGCCGGGCGAGCGCGATCGTCGCGTTGAGCACGGCGGCGGCACCGGCCATGTCGCCCTTCATGCCCACCATGGACTGCATGGGCTTCAGGCTGAGGCCGCCGGAGTCGAAGGTGATGCCCTTGCCGACGAGGGCGAGCGAGCGGGTGGCGCCCTCCGGGGCGTACTCGAGCCGGACGAGCCGCGGCCCGCGGGTCGAGCCCTGGCCGACGCCGAGGATGCCGCCGAAGCCGCCGGCCTCGAGCTCGTCCTCGGCGGAGACCCGCACCTCGACGCCGGCCGCGCGCGCCGCCTCGGCCGCGAGCTCGGCGAAGCTGGCGGGGAAGAGTTCGGACGGCGAGAGGTTCACGAGGTCGCGGGTCGAGGCGACCGCCTCGGTGACCGCGCGCACGCGCTCGGTGCCGAGTTCGTCGTCGCCGAACCCGGTGTGCAGGGTGATCGAGGCGACGGGCGCCTTGGGCTTCGAGCGGTACTCGTTGAAGCGGTACGCGCCGAGGACGGCGCCCTCGAGCAGCGCGGCGGCCTCGGCCGGGGAAGCGGCGGGGATGCCGATCGCGACGGTCTCCACGTCGCTCAGCTGGCGGAGGGCGCTCCCCGCGGCGAGCCGGAGGGCGTCGACGTCGGCGGTGGACCCCGTGCCGGCGACGGCCACGACCCGGCCCTCGACCGCGGGGTCGGCGAGCCGGACGAGTTCGTCGGCGGAGCCCTTCGCCCCGAGCGCCCGCAGCTGCGCCTCCGCCCACTCGAAACCGGCGGGCGCGAGCAGGGCGACCCCGTCGTCGCCGCTCCGCGCTGCGAGGACGACGACGTCGACGGCGGCGTCGACGGCAGGGGAGGAGGACAACGAGATCGTGGGTGTGGGCATGGCATCGATGCTACGCGGGGCGGTGTTCGCTGTGAGCGTTCGCGGGAGGCATCCGCGCCGGCGGTGGGCCCGACGCGCCTCAGTAGTCTGGAATCATGCGCGACCCCCGATCCCTGTACGAGCCGAACCCCGCGGTCGACGTCCCGCTCGGCCTCCCGCTCGTGGCCGGGCTCACGGGCTTCGCCGACGCCGGCGGCGCGGTCGCGCAGACCACGGAGTATCTGCGCTCGACCCTCGACACCACGGTCGTGGCCGAGTTCGATGCCGATGAGCTGCTCGACTACCGGGCGCGCCGCCCCATCATCGTCTTCGACGGCGATCACCTCACCGAGTACCGCCCCGCGCGGCTCGCCCTCGATCTCGCGAAGGACGAGCTCGGTCGCCCGTTCCTGCTGCTCACGGGCTTCGAACCGGACTTCCAGTGGGAGCGCTTCTCCCGGGCGGTGCTCGAGCTCGTCGAGCGCTACCAGGTCGCCTCCTTCAGCTGGCTGAACGCCATCCCGATGCCGGTGCCGCACACGCGGCCGATCGGCGTCACGGTGAGCGGAAACCGCAGCGAGCTGATCGAGACCATGTCCGTCTGGCGGCCGACGACGCAGGTCCCGGCGAACGCGCTGCACCTCGTCGAGTACCGGCTGCATGAGCGCGAGCTGCCCGTCGCCGGCTTCGTACTGCTGGTTCCGCACTACCTGGGCGACACGGAGTACCCGGCGGCGGCCATCGCGGCGCTCGAGGCGATCAGCGCGGGCACCGGGTTGATCTTCCCGACCGAGGTGCTGCGCGAGCAGGGGCGCGACTTCGTGGCCCGCATCGACGAGCAGGTCGCCGAGAACGGCGAGCTCGCGAAGCTCGTGACGACGCTCGAGCACCGCTACGACGCGTACATGGCCGGCACGAGCCTGCGTTCCCCGCTGACCGACGAGGACGGCGAGGTGCCGACGGCCGACGAGATCGCCGCCGAGCTCGAGAAGTTCCTCGCCTTCCGCCGTTCCGACGAGGAACCGCCGCACCCCGTCTGAGTTCGGCCCTGGCGCCCGCGCAACGGAATAGCGGCGGATGCCGAGGCGTTCTCACTCTTCGAAGGGTGCGCGCGGCCGCATCGGCGCCGAACGTGCGAAGAACCGGCGGCTCGCTGGTATAATTGTAGGCAGGACCCGGTCTGGTCGGCCGAGGCGATCTCGATCGCATTCGCAGCGGACTTGACATGGGTCCTCGTAGTGTCCGAAAACACCGGGCAGGGTCCGAGATTACCGGGCAGCCGAACATGCCGAGCACCGTCGTCGTGTCGCGAGCGCACCGACGAGGAGAGGGTCAACACCTATGGCAACCAAGTCCACGAAGACTGCGACGGCCGAGGCCGAGGCGAACGCCGAGAAGCCCGCCGCAGCCGGGACGAAGCGCTCGACCGCCAAGGCGGGTGCGGCGAAGGCCGCGCCGAAGGCGAAGACCGCCGCGAAGACGCCCCGCACCGCCACGGCGAAGGCCGCGACGAAGCCGAAGAGCAAGCGCAAGGGCGACGACGAGGACGAGGAGCTCGACGAGGACGACGAGCCCGTCGTCGACGAGGCGGAGGCCGACGAGGCCGACGTCGAGGCCGCCGGCGACGACGCCGACGCGGACGCCGACGAGGAGGCCAAGCCGATCCCGGCCGACCCGCACCCCACGGGTGCGCTCGTGCTGCGTGCGGCCGACGACGAGGACGAGGTTCCCGTCTACTCCGCGGCGATCACCGGCGCCACCGCCGACCCGGTCAAGGACTACCTGAAGCAGATCGGAAAGGTCGCACTGCTCAACGCGGCCGAAGAGGTCGAGCTCGCGATGCGCATCGAGGCGGGGCTCTTCGCCGAGGAGAAGCTCTCGCACATGTCCGACGCCGAGAAGCGCTCGCAGCTCGGTCGTGAGCTGCAGTGGGTCGCGAAGGACGGGCAGCGGGCGAAGAGCCACCTGCTCGGCGCGAACCTGCGTCTCGTCGTCTCGCTCGCCAAGCGCTACACCGGCCGCGGCATGCAGTTCCTGGACCTGATCCAGGAGGGCAACCTCGGTCTCATCCGCGCGGTCGAGAAGTTCGACTACACCAAGGGCTTCAAGTTCTCGACGTACGCCACCTGGTGGATCCGTCAGGCGATCACGCGCGCCATGGCCGACCAGGCGCGCACCATCCGCATCCCGGTGCACATGGTCGAGGTCATCAACAAGCTCGCCCGGGTGCAGCGCCAGATGCTGCAGGACCTGGGCCGCGAGCCCACGCCGGAAGAGCTCTCGAAGGAGCTCGACATGACCCCCGAGAAGGTCATCGAGGTGCAGAAGTACGGCCGGGAGCCGATCTCGCTGCACACCCCGCTCGGCGAGGACGGCGACAGCGAGTTCGGCGACCTCATCGAGGACACCGAGGCGGTCGTGCCGGCCGACGCGGTCGGCTTCACGATGCTGCAGAAGCAGCTCGAGTCGCTGCTCGACTCGCTGAGCGAGCGCGAGGCGGGCGTCATCCGCATGCGCTTCGGACTCGGCGACGGCATGCCGAAGACGCTCGACCAGATCGGCGACACCTTCGGGGTCACGCGCGAGCGCATCCGCCAGATCGAGTCGAAGACGATGGCGAAGCTGCGGCACCCGTCGCGCTCGCAGTCGCTGCGGGACTACCTCGAGTAGGCCGGCGGTGCGCTACGCGCCGGCGATCGCCGTCGGCAAGCTCGTTCGAATCGCCGCCCGGCTGAGGAAGCCGGGCGGCGGCTCCGCGATCCCGGGGCTGATCGTCAACCGCATCGCGCCCGGGTACCTCAAGCGCACGCTGTCGGGCTTCCCCCAGGGGCTCGTGGTGGTGTCGGGGTCGAGCGGCAAGTCCACGACGACGAAGATGCTCGTCGCGATCCTCCGCGCCCACGAGGTCTCGATCTTCACGAACCCGTCGACCGCGAACATCAGCCAGGGGCTCACCTCCGCGCTCCTCGAACAGGCGGACTGGCGCGGCCGGGTTCCCGGCGACGTCGCCGTGCTCGAGATGGACGAGGGGCACGGAGCGCTCGTGATGCAGGGCGTCGACGCGAGGGTCGTGGCGCTCACGAACGTCATGGTCGACCAGATCGACCGCTTCCACGATTCGGAGATGGTCGCCGGGATGCTGGCGCGCATCGCCGCACGTGCCGGCGAAGCCGTCGTGCTGAACGCCGACGACGCGTACCTCGAGCGGCTCGCCGCCCGGGTCGCCCCCGGTGTCGCGGTGCGGCGCTTCGGCGTCTCGGCCGAGGTGCTCGCCGCCGCGCCGCGCGGTCTCGGCAACACCGAGACGAGCGAAACGCGCCTCGACCCGGCCGACGGCGTCGTCGTGGCACGAGTCGACGGGGCGTCCGCGGTGCTGCTCGACGGCGGGGTGGAGCGTCCGATCGGGCTGCCGGCGCGAGGCATCCACTACGCGGTCGACGCGGCCGCCGCCTATGCGACGGCGCGCGCGGTGCTCGGCGAGCGCTTCTCGCCCGAGACCGCAGCGGCGGCGCTGTCGAGCATCCCGCCGGTGTTCGGCCGTGGTGAGCGGGTGCGCATCCGCGACCAGGACGTGGACTTCGTGCTCGTGCAGAATCCCGCCAGCTACCAGCTGAACATCGACGCGATCCCGGCGGGCACCGAGCAGATCCTCTTCGCGATCGGCTCGGACGTGCGCGATCCCTCGTACTTCTGGCCGGTCGACGCCTCCTCGCTCGGCCGCGTGTCGATCGTCAGCGGGTCGAAGGCGGCCGAGGCGGCCCTCATGCTCGCTTACGACGGCGTCGCGATCGACCGGGTCGAGCCCGAGCTCGGCCGCGCGCTCGACGACTTCCTGGCGGCGCCCGCGCCGGCGAACGGGGTGAAGACGATCGTCTTCACCGCCGACTCGATGCGCCGGACCCGGGCCCACCTCGGACTCACGGAGGCGGAATGACCTTCACGATCGTCTCCCTGCTGCCCGGCACGCAGAACACGAACGGCGACGCGCAAAACGCGACGGTGCTCGAGACGCGAGCGGAGTGGGCCGGCATCGCCGCCCGCACCGTCGTCGTCGAGCGCGCGTCGGAGCTGCCGAGCGAGATCGATGCGATCGTGCTCGGCTCCGGCAGCGACGCCTCGCTCGAGCGCAGCCGCGACGTGCTGCGCACGATGCACGACGAACTCCGCCGCTGGGGCACCGAGGGCATCCCGATCCTCGGCGTCGGCACGGGCTGGGAACTGCTCAGCTGGGGCATCGAGCACCGTGACGGCAGCTCGCTCGAGGGACTCGGCATCCTCCCGGGGCGCGCCGTGCCGCGCGACGGCCGGGTGACCGGCGACGTCGTCGTCGCCACGCCGCGCTTCGGCCAGCTCGTGGGCTTCGAGAATCATGCCCGCGCCTACGTCGGTGCCGAGGCCTCGCCGCTCGGGCGGCTGCGCGCCGGTGAGGGCAACGGCCGGGACTCCGGGCAGGAGGGCGTGATCATGGGCTCCGTGATCGGGACGCATCTGCACGGGCCCGTGCTCGCGAAGAACCCGGCCTTCGCCGACGCGCTCCTGCGGATCATGGCCGAGCGCCGTGGCATCGTCTACGCGCCGGGGGAGCGTGCCGCGGCGGTCGATGCCTACGCCGCGGCCGCCCGCGCCGCGCAGCTCCGCGCCGCCGGCCTCGACGAGCAGTCGGCCTGAACGACGGAACGCCCCGGCCGAAGCCGGGGCGTTCCGTGAAGCGGGTCGGACTCAGTCGCGAGCGTCGACGAGGAGTCGGTCGGACTCGTCGTGCCAGCTCTGCGCGATCTGGGAGAGCTTCTCCTGGTGCTTGCGGCCGTGGTGGGCGCAGAACAGGAGCTCGCCGTTCGCGACGACCACGCGGATGTACGCCTGGGCGCCGCACGCGTCGCAACGATCGAGGGCGGTGAGCTCGTAGGCGCGCTCGACGTCGACCGCATCGTTCGCCTCGGTCTGCTGGGTCATAGCTCCTCCTTCGTTCGCGCGCTGACTTCCGTGTTCCTCAATCAAAACACGCGCCGTACGGGGTTCCTTCCGTATCGCGGGGCATTTCGCTGAGAGCGCAGTGGCTGCGCAGCACTGTCGTTCCCGGTCACTAGGCTTGATCGACGTGAGCTCCGATTACTCCGCCCGCCATCTCTCCGTGCTCGAGGGCCTCGAGGCCGTGCGCAAGCGACCCGGCATGTACATCGGGTCGACCGACTCCCGAGGGCTCATGCACTGCCTGTGGGAGATCATCGACAATGCGGTCGACGAAGCGCTCGCGGGCCACGGTCGCGAGATCGAGGTGGTGCTGCACGCCGACCAGAGCGTCGAGGTGCGCGACCAGGCACGAGGCATCCCGGTCGACGTCGAGCCGAAGACGGGGCTCACCGGCGTCGAGGTGGTCTTCACGAAGCTCCACGCGGGCGGCAAGTTCGGCTCCGGCTCCTACGCGGCCTCGGGCGGTCTGCACGGCGTCGGCGCGTCGGTCGTCAACGCGCTCTCCTCGCGACTCGACGTCGAGGTTGACCGCGACGGCAAGACCTGGGCGATGTCGTTCCACCGGGGCGAGCCCGGGCGCTTCGCCGATGCGGGCGCGCCCGATCCCGACGCCCCGTTCACCCCCTTCGAGCAGTCGAGTTCGCTCGAAGTCGTCGGCAAGGTGAAGAAGGGCGTCACCGGCACCCGCGTTCGGTACTGGGCCGACCCGCAGATCTTCACGAAGGGCGCGAGCTTCCAGATCGACGAGCTCCTCGGCCGCGCGCGGCAGACGGCCTTCCTCGTGCCGGGACTCGGGCTCACCGTCGTCGACGAGCGCGGCGAGGCGCCCGAGACCCACCGCTTCCACTTCGAAGGGGGCATCTCGGAGTTCGTCGAGCACCTCGCCACCGACGGGCCGGTGACCGAGATCTGGCGGCTCACGGGCGAAGGCCGCTTCACCGAGACGGTGCCCGTGCTCTCCGAGGGCGGAGCGATGATCCCGACCGAGGTCGAGCGCACCTGCGAGGTCGACGTCGCGCTGCGCTGGGGCACCGGCTACGACACGGTCGTCCGCAGCTTCGTGAACATCATCGCCACGCCGAAGGGCGGCACGCACGTCGCCGGCTTCGAACAGGGCCTGCTGAAGCTGCTCCGCTCGCAGGTCGAGCAGAACGCCAGGCGGCTCAAGGTCGGTAACGACAAGCTCGAGAAGGACGACATCCTCGCCGGACTCACCGCCGTGCTCACCGTGCGCCTGCCCGAGCCGCAGTTCGAAGGCCAGACGAAGGAGATCCTCGGCACGCCGGCCGTGCGCGCGATCGTCTCCTCGGTCATCACCAAGCAGCTCGGCGAGCGCTTCGCCTCGACGAAGCGCGACGACAAGGCCCAGACCTCGCTCGTGCTCGAGAAGATCGTCTCCGAGATGAAGGCGCGCATCTCGGCGCGCACCCACAAAGAGACGCAGCGCCGCAAGAACGCGCTCGAAAGCTCCTCGCTGCCCGCGAAGCTCGCCGACTGCCGCTCGAGCGACGTCGCGCAGAGCGAGCTGTTCATCGTCGAGGGAGATTCCGCGCTCGGCACGGCGAAGCTCGCCCGCGACAGCGAGCACCAGGCGCTGCTGCCGATCCGGGGCAAGATCCTGAACGTGCAGAAGGCGTCCGTGGCCGACATGCTCGGCAACGCGGAGTGCGCGGCGATCATCCAGACGATCGGTGCCGGCTCGGGGCGTACCTTCGATCTCTCGGCCGCGCGCTACGGCAAGGTCATCATCATGAGTGACGCCGATGTCGACGGCGCGCACATCCGCACGCTCCTGCTGACCCTCTTCTTCCGCTACATGCGGCCGATGATCGAGGAGGGGCGGGTGTTCGCCGCGGTGCCGCCGCTGCACCGCATCGTCGTGCAGAACCCGGGTTCGAAGCCGAACGAGACGATCTACACCTACTCCGAGGCCGAGCTGAACGGCGTGCTCGCGACGCTCAAGCGGCAGAACAAGAAGTACCAGGACCCGATCCAGCGCTACAAGGGCCTCGGTGAGATGGATGCCGAGCAGCTCGCGTCGACCACGATGGACCGCCAGCACCGCACGCTCCGTCGGGTGAACCTCGCCGACGCCGAGAACGCCGGGCGTGTGTTCGAACTGCTGATGGGCAACGAGGTCGCGCCGCGCAAGGAGTTCATCGTCGACAGCGCCACGGGTCTCAGCCGCGAGCGCATCGACGCCTGAGCCCCGGCTGAGCACGGCGCTGCATCCGGCCGATCCCGGGCGCTGCGCGCGCCCGGGTCACCGCCCCGATCAGCCGATGCGGCGACCCACGGCGCTGACGACGGCGTCGAGCTGCACGCCGGAGGCGTCGCGCTTCGCCCCGGCCTCGGGGAGGGCGCGCACCGAGCCGTCGGCGCCGAGGGCGTACGCCGGCTCGGGCCCGGCCCAGGCGACCGTGAGGGCGTCCTGCCCCTTCAGGAAGCGCTGCGCCCGCACACCGCCCGTCGCCCGGCCCTTGCCGGGGAACTCGTCGAACGTCGACACCTTCGCGGCGCCCGGGTCGGCGCCGAGCAGGGTGTCGCTCGTCGCCGCGATCGTGACGACGACCGCCGACTCGAGCTCGGCGGGCGTCAGCGCGGTGAACGAGAGCACCCGCGCCCCGGCGGACAGCTTCATGCCCGCCATGCCGCCGGCGGGGCAGCCCTGCGGGCGCACCGAGGACGCGGGGAAGTGCAGCAGCTGCGCATCGCTCGCGATGAAGACGAGCTCGGCGTCGTCGCCGCCTTGGACTGCGCCGACGACCTCGTCGCCGGGCTTCAGCGAGATCACCTCGAAGTCGGGCCGGTTCGGGTACCCGCCGGGCGCCACCCGCTTCACGATGCCCTGCTTCGTGCCGAGCGCGATGGGCTGCTCGCTCGTGAGCGACACGATCGCGAGCACGCGCTCGGCGCGGTCGCTGAGCGCGAGGTAGTCGGCGATGCGGACCCCGGCGCCGAGCTGTACCGAGTTCGCCGGCAGCGTGGGCAGATCGAGCGGCGAGAAGCGCACGAGCCGCCCCTTCGACGTGATCGCCCCGATCTCGGAGCGACTCGTGGTGTCGAGGCTCGAGGCCACGGCGTCGTGCTTGCTGCGCCGGGCGGGCACGGTGATCGCGAGCGTCTCCTCGCCCTCCGGGCGGTCGACGCGCGCGATGCGACCGCTCACGCTGAGGAAGACGCGGCAGGGGACGTCGGCGTGCTCGAGCGAGGCGGCGACGGCCTTGCGCGAGGCTCCGGCGGGGAGCGCCTTCGCCTCGGTGAGCAGCGTGCGCCGAGGGGTGCCGTAGAGCTCGGCCACCTGCTCGAGCTCCGCGGAGACGAGCGCCCGGATGCGGGCCTCGCTGCCGAGCAGCTCCTCGAGCTCGGCGATCTCGGCCTGCAGCTTGTCGCGCTCGGCCTCGAGCTCGATGCGGGAGAACTTCGTGAGCCGGCGCAGGCGCAGTTCGAGGATGTACTCGGCCTGCAGCTGGCTGAGGTCGAAGACGTCCTGCAGGCGGTGGCGGGCCTGATCGGTGTCGTCGCTCGTGCGGATGACCTGGATGACCTCGTCGATGTCGAGGATCGCGATGAGCAGGCCCTCGACGAGGTGCAGCCGCTCGCGGCGACGGGCGAGGCGGAACTCGCTGCGCCGGGTGACCACGCGGATGCGGTGGCCGATGTAGACGAGCAGCAGCTCGCGGAGGCCGAGCGTCTGCGGCTGGCCGTCGACGAGGGCGACGTTGTTGATGTTGAACGAGTCCTCGAGTGGGGTGAGCCGGTAGAGCTGCTCGAGCACCGCCTGCGGGTTGAAGCCGGTCTTGATGCCGATGACGAGCCGCATCCCGCGCTTGCGGTCGGTGAGGTCGGTGACGTCCGAGATGCCGGTGATCTTCTTGGCGTTGACGCCGTCCTTGATCTTCTCGATGACCTTCTCGGGGCCCACGAGGTACGGGAGCTCGGTGACGACGAGGCCCGCCTTGCGCGCGGTCAGCTGCTCGACGCTCACGCGCGCGCGGGTCTTGAACGAGCCGCGGCCGGTGGCGTACGCGTCGCGGATGCCGGCGAGGCCGACGATCGTGCCGCCGGAGGGGAAGTCGGGGCCGGGCACGAACTCCATGAGCTCGTCGAGGCCGGCGTCGGGGTGTTCGAGCAGGTGGCGGGCGGCGTGCACGACCTCGACGAGGTTGTGCGGCGCCATGTTGGTCGCCATGCCGACCGCGATGCCGCTCGCGCCGTTCACCAGCAGGTTCGGGATGGCGGCGGGCAGCACCTCGGGCTGCTGGTGGCTGTTGTCGTAGTTCGGGACGAAGTCGACGACGTCCTCGTCGAGGCTCTCGGTCATCGACATGGCTGGGGGAGCGAGGCGCGCCTCGGTGTACCGCGCGGCGGCCGGGCCGTCGTCGAGCGAGCCGAAGTTGCCGTGGCCGTCGACGAGCGGAACGCGGAGCGTGAAGGGCTGGGCGAGCCGCACCAGGGCGTCGTAGATCGCCGAGTCGCCGTGCGGGTGCAGCTTGCCCATGACCTCGCCGACGACGCGGGCCGACTTCACGTGCCCGCGGTCGGGCCGGAGGCCCATGTCGCTCATCATGTAGAGGATGCGCCGCTGCACGGGCTTCATGCCGTCGCGGGCGTCGGGCAGGGCGCGCGAGTAAATGACCGAGTACGCGTACTCGAGGAAGGACCCCTGCATCTCTGCGGCGACGTCGACGTCTTCGATTCGCTCGGCGATGGGCGATTGCTCGGGGTCGTGGGGTGCTCGGGTCATCCGTCAATCTCGGTCGAGGCGCTCGCGCGCGAGGCAACAGGGGCGCGCCCGGCCTGTGTCAGACTGGGCGCGATGCCTGCCATGCTACCGGTGACCGACGACACGACCCCGCGGCTTGCCGGGGTGCTGGCGAGTTCGCTCGCCGCCGTCTCCGGGGGCGGGGGCGCGTTCGATCTGCCGCCCGTGCGCTCGGCGATCGTGCTGCTCGTCGACGGCCTTGGCGCGGCGAACCTGCAGGCGCGCGCGGGCCATGCGAGATTCCTCGCCGGGCGGATGGCGAAGCGCGATGTGATCCGGACGGTCTTCCCCTCGACGACGGCCGCGGCCATCGCCTCGTTCGCGACCGGGGTCATGCCCGGCGAGCACGGGCTGGTCGGCTACCGCGCGCTCGAGCCCTCGCGCGACGTGCTGGCCAACCAGCTGAACGGTTGGGAGCACGGACAGCTCCCCACCGACTGGCAGCGCAGCGCGACCCTCTTCGAACGCGCCGGCGAGCTCGGCGTGCGGCCGATCGCGGTCGGCGCCCCGCGGTACGCGACGAGCGGCTACACGCGGGCGGTGCTGCGCGGCGCGGAGTACCGCTCGGGCACGAGTCTCACCGAACGGTTCGCCGCGGCGCTCGAGGCGGTCGCCGCCCCCGAGCCCACGCTCGTCTACCTCTATGTGCCCGAGCTCGATCAGATCGCGCACGCCCACGGCTGGGAGTCGGGGCGCTGGCTCGCCGCGCTCGAGGAGCTCGACGCCGAGGCATCCGCGCTGGCCGCCCGCCTCCCGCGCGACGTCGGCATGCTCGTGACCGCGGACCACGGCGTGATCGACGTGCCGGAGCACCGGCACGTGCACATCGACGCGCGGCCCGCCCTGCTCGACGGAGTGCGGCACGTCGGGGGAGAGCCCCGCTGCCTGGCGCTCTGGTTCGACCCGTCGTTCCCGGACCTCGAGCGGGAGCGGGTGGCCGGGCTCTGGCGGGAAGCCGAGGCGAAGCGCGCCTGGGTGCTCACCCGCGACGAGGCGATCGAGGCCGGGCTCTTCGGCGCCCGCGTCGACGATGCCGTGCGCCCGCGCATCGGCGATCTGCTCGTCGCCGCCCGGGCGGGCATCGCCTATTACGACGCCCGCGAGGCGAACCGGGCGCCCGAGCGGATGATCGGCCAGCACGGTTCGCTGAGCGACGAGGAGACGCGTATCCCGCTCATCCGCCTCGGCGCGTTCGCCCGCTGAGCCCGAGACCGACGCCGCCGAGCCGTGCCGCTCGCGCCGTCGCCCGGAAACGCCGCAGGGCCCCGCCGTCGAGGCGGGGCCCTGCTGTTCTGGTCAGGCGGGGTACTGGCCGCGCTTGACCTGCGGCTTCGGGAGCCGAAGCGGGCGCAGCTGCAGCGCCCGCATCGCGGCGTACCAGCGCACGCGCTCGGCCTTGTCGCCGTACTTGGCGCGGAGCTTCTTCGTCAGCAGGTAGCCGAGGATGATGCAGTCGAGCACGGCGACGGCGAAGAACGCCCAGAGCACGAGGATGCTGATCGCCTGCACCTCGGCGCTTGGAACGAAGGTCAGGATGATCACCAGGAACATCACGGGGATCAGGATCTCGCCGATGCTGAAGCGGGCGTCGACGTAGTCGCGCACGAACTTCTTCTGCGGCCCGCGGTCTCGGGCGGGGAGGTACTTGTCGTCGCCCATCGCCATGCCGACGCGGGCGCGTTCGCGCGCCTCCGCGGCCTTGGCACGGGCCTGCTTCGCCGCTTCCTTGCGGTCGGACGGCACGAGCGGCCGCTTGCGCGCGGCCTCCTGCTCGGCACGGGTCGGGGTGGGGACGCCTTTGCCGCCGCTCTTCAGACGCTCCCGCGTCTCCTCGAGCGTCTCGGTCGACGTCTGCTCGGTCTTCTGCTGCTTGGCCACTGGATTCCTCGAATCGGTTCACCTTTAAGATTACCGGCATGACCGACCCCACGAACCACGCATCCGCCGCGCCCACGACGCCGAACGCGGACGCGATCCGAACCGCCGTCGATGCGGCCTTCCCGGGCGTCGTCGCCGAGCTCGGCCGACTCGTCCGGATCCCCTCCGTCTCCTGGCCCGCATTCGACCCCGCGCATGTCGCGGAGAGCGCGGAGGCCGTAGCGGAGCTGCTGCGCGGGACGGGGGTGTTCGAGCTCGTCGAGATCCGGCGTGCGCCCGTCGAGGACGGCTCGGAGCTCGGCCAGCCTGCGATCGTAGCGCGTCGTGCCGCGCGCAACGGCCGCCCGACGGTGCTCCTCTACGCGCACCACGATGTGCAGCCGCCCGGCAAGGACGAGGACTGGGACACGCCGCCGTTCGAGCCGACCCAGCGCGGCGACCGCCTGCACGGGCGCGGCGCCGCCGACGACAAGGCGGGCGTCATGGCGCACATCGGCGCGATCCGGGCGTTCGCCGAGGCATCCGGCGACTTCGACCTCGGCCTCTCGGTCTTCATCGAGGGCGAGGAGGAGTGGGCCTCCCGCTCCTTCGGGAACTTCCTGCGCGAGAACCGCGAGCTCCTCGAGGCCGACGCGATCATCGTCGCCGACTCGGGCAACTGGGACATCGACACCCCCGCGATCACGGTCGCCCTCCGCGGCGCGGTCGCGTTCAACCTCCGTGTCGAGACGCTCGCGCACGCCTCGCACTCCGGCATGTTCGGCGGTGCCGTCCCCGACGCGATGCTCGCCGCCATCCGGATGCTGGGCACGATGTGGGATGCCGAGGGCGCCGTGGCCGTCGAGGGCCTCACGAGCGCGGAGCTCGACATCCCCGCCTACGACGAAGCGCAGCTGCGCGCAGAGGCCGGGCTGCTCGAGGGGGTCAGCCCCATCGGACGGGGCTCGATCCTCGACCGCATCTGGGCGCAGCCGGCGATCACCGTGACCGGCATCGACGCGCCCGACGTCGCGAACGCCTCGAACACCCTGATCCCGTCGCTGCGGGTGCGCATCAGCGCCCGCATCGCGCCCGGACAGGATGCGGGGGAGGCCTTCGACGCCCTCCGCGCCCACCTCGAGGCGAACGCGCCGTTCGGGGCCAAGCTCAGTTTCGAGGACGTCGACCGCGGTCAGGCCTTCCTCGTGGACACGAGCGGGTGGGCGGTCGCGGAGACGCGAGCGGCGATGGCCGAGGCGTGGGGCAAGCCCGCGGTCGACACGGGGGTCGGCGGCTCGATCCCCTTCATCGCCGAGCTCGTCGAGGAGTTCCCGGGTGCGCAGATCCTCGTCACCGGCGTCGAGGACCCCGACTCGCGCGCGCACAGCCCGAACGAGTCGCTCCACCTCGGCGTCTTCAAGCGCGCCCTGCTGAGCGAGGCGCTGCTGTTCGGCCGGCTGAACGCCCGCGGCGCCTGATCGGCCCGCGGCGGGCGCGCCGCCCCGCGTCTCGCCGTGGGTCGGGAATATCCGGCATTCAGCCGACGCTCTACGGAGTGGACGTACAATCGTCGTCAGAACGGCGAGATCACGAGGAGTGACATGAGCGAGACCATCACCGAGACGACGCACGGCGTCAAGCTGAGCGAGCCCGCGGCCGACAAGGTGCGCAGCCTCCTCACGCAGGAGGGTCGCGACGACCTCCGGCTGCGCGTCGCGGTGCAGCCCGGCGGGTGCTCCGGCCTGATCTACCAGCTCTACTTCGACGAGCGCATGCTCGACGGCGACGCGGTCGTCGACTTCGACGGCGTCGAGGTCATCGTCGACAAGATGAGCGTCCCGTACCTCGACGGTTCGACCATCGACTTCGAGGACACGATTCAGAAACAGGGCTTCACGATCGACAACCCGAACGCGCAGGGAAGCTGCGCCTGCGGTGACTCGTTCCACTGATCCACCCGAGAAACTCGCTCCGAGGGAGACCGCTTCGCGGTCTCCCTCGCGTGTTTTTTCGCAGATCCACTCGGAAATCGTCGCGAATGCCGTCGCGACATCCGGGTCGAGTGCACACCCGGGCCGCGGAGTCGGAGTAGGCTAGACAGCGATCACCGCGCTTCCCTGTGAAGCGCCTTCGAGTCTCCCGAAAGGTCTCCGGTGCGCAACAATCGCCGACTCCGATGGGCTGCAGTTCCGATCGCAGCGACGCTCACTCTTGTCCTCGCCGGGTGCACCCAGGCGCAGCTGAACGGATTCCTCCCCGGATTCATCGAGGGCGAGTCGCCCGCGACCAATCACACGGAGCGCGTTTCGGGTCTGTGGGTCACCTCCTGGATCGTGCTCCTCGTCGTGGGCGTGATCACCTGGGGCCTCACGATCTGGGCGGTCATCGCGTACCGCCGCCGCAAGGGCCAGACCGGTCTGCCCGTGCAGCTGCGCTACAACATGCCGATCGAGGTGTTCTACACGATCGTGCCGCTCATCCTCGTGCTGGGCTTCTTCGCCTTCACGGCGCGCGACCAGGCCGAGATCGAGAAGCGGTTCACCGCCGACGAGGTCGACGTCAAGGTCGAGGTCATCGCCAAGCAGTGGGCCTGGGACTTCAACTACGTCAACGAAGACGTCTACTCGCCCGGCATCCAGGCGCAGCTCGACCCGAACGGCCCCGCCGGTTCGGTCGACCAGGCCGCACTGCCGACGCTCTACCTGCCCGTCGGCGCGAACGTCGAGCTCGAGCTCGAGTCGCGCGACGTCATCCACTCCTTCTGGGTCGTGGACTTCCTCTACAAGAAGGACATGTACCCGGGCAAGACGAACTACATGTCGTTCGTCCCCGAGCGCGAGGGCACCTTCGCGGGCAAGTGCGCCGAGCTCTGCGGCGAGTACCACTCGCTCATGCTCTTCAACGTCGAGGTCGTCTCGCAGAGCGAGTACGACGCCTACATCCAGTCGCTCCGCGACGCGGGCCAGGAAGGCCAGCTGTCGAACGAGTACGACCGGAACCTGAACCTGCCCGGCACGGGCGCGCCCGAACTGAAAGAGGAGCACGAAGCCGAATGAGCACCACGACCGCACCGGCTCGACCGCAGTCGTCGAGCCTGCCGTTCGGCGCTTCGAAGGTGGAGCGCAAGGGGAACGTCCTCGTCAAGTGGATCACCTCGACCGACCACAAGGTCATCGGGTATATGTACCTGATCACCTCGTTCATCTACTTCTGCATCGGCGGCGTGATGGCGCTGATCATCCGCGCCCAGCTGTTCGAGCCTGGCCTGGAGATCATCCAGACCCGTGAGCAGTACAACCAGCTCTTCACGATGCACGGCACGATCATGCTGCTGATGTTCGCCACCCCGCTCTTCGCGGGCTTCGCGAACGTGCTCATGCCGCTGCAGATCGGCGCCCCCGACGTGGCGTTCCCGCGTCTGAACGCCTTCGCCTACTGGCTGTTCAACTTCGGTTCGCTGATGGCGGTCGCCGGCTTCTTCACCCCGCAGGGTGCGGCCTCGTTCGGCTGGTTCGCCTATCAGCCGCTCGCCTCGACGACGTTCTCGCCCGGTGTCGGCGGCAACCTGTGGATGCTCGGCCTCGGCCTCTCCGGCTTCGGCACCATCCTCGGTGCCGTGAACTTCATCACGACGATCGTCACGATGCGCGCGCCCGGCATGACCATGTTCCGCATGCCGATCTTCACCTGGAACACGCTCGTCACCTCGATCCTGATCCTGATGGCGTTCCCGGTGCTGGCCGCCGCGATCCTCGCCGCCGGCGCCGACCGCGTCTTCGGCGCGCACATCTACGATCCCGCCAACGGCGGCGTCATCCTGTGGCAGCACCTGTTCTGGTTCTTCGGCCACCCCGAGGTGTACATCATCGCGCTGCCGTTCTTCGGCATCGTGTCCGAGATCTTCCCGGTGTTCAGCCGGAAGCCGATCTTCGGGTACAAGACGCTGATCTACGCGACGATCGCCATCGCAGCGCTCTCGGTCACGGTCTGGGCGCACCACATGTACGTCACCGGCTCCGTGCTGCTGCCGTTCTTCGCGCTCATGACGATGCTGATCGCGGTCCCGACCGGTGTGAAGATCTTCAACTGGGTCGGCACGATGTGGCGCGGCTCGATCACCTTCGAGACGCCGCTCATCTGGTCGCTCGGCTTCCTGATCACCTTCGTCTTCGGTGGCCTCACCGGTGTCATCCTCGCGTCGCCGCCGCTCGACTTCCACGTCTCCGACACGTACTTCGTCGTGGCGCACTTCCACTACGTGGTGTTCGGCACGGTCGTCTTCGCGATGTTCGCGGGCTTCTACTTCTGGTGGCCCAAGTGGACCGGCAAGATGCTGAACGAGACGCTCGGCAAGTGGCACTTCTGGCTGCTGTTCATCGGCTTCCACACGACGTTCCTCGTGCAGCACTGGCTCGGCGTCGTCGCGATGCCCCGTCGGTACTACTCGTACCTGCCCGAGGACAACATCACCTGGATGAACCAGCTGTCGACGATCGGCGCCGGCATCCTGGCGATCTCGCTGATCCCGTTCTTCCTCAACGTGTACATCACGGCGCGGAAGGCTCCGAAGGTCACGGTCAACGACCCGTGGGGCTACGGCGGCTCGCTCGAGTGGGCCACCAGCTGCCCGCCGCCGCGGCACAACTTCACGTCGATCCCGCGCATCCGCTCGGAGCGTCCGGCGTTCGACCTCAACCACCCGGAGGCGGGCGTGCCCGTCGGCATCGGACCCGCGAAGGACGCCCCTGAGGCTCCGGTGTACGACGCCGCCAAGGAGGAGATCAAGTAATGCGCGCGAATGTCATCCTCTTCTGGCTCCTCGCGATCTTCCTCGCGATCATCGCCGCCGTCTACGGCGTGTGGACCGCAGCGAGCGGCATCGAGGTGAACGGTGGCCCCGAGTGGGCCGGCATGATCGCCATCTCGCTGGCGGCGATCCTGTCCGCGTTCATCGCGTTCTACCTCGGACGGGTGCACAAGGCGCAGGGCGCCGAGCTCCCGGAGGACCGGCTCGACGCGAACATCGACGACGGCGACCCCGAGCTGGGCTTCTTCAGCCCGTGGAGCTGGTGGCCGATCGTGCTCGCGGGCGCCGCGGCGCTGGGCTTCCTCGGCCTCGCGGTCGGCTTCTGGATCTCGTTCATCGCGATCCCGCTCGTGCTGATCTCGCTCGTGGGCTGGGTCTACGAGTACTACCGCGGCAACTTCGCCCGCTGACGCATCGCGTTTCGAACGGCCCGGCATCCTCTCGGATGCCGGGCCGTTTCGCATCCGCGCGAGACGGTGCGGTGCCGGGGGTCGGCGGCCCGCGCAGGCTCGCGTCTGCGCCAGTTCGGCCGCCACGCGCCAGATCACGTGGCGCAACGATGCTGAAGTGGCGCCCATGCGTTGCGTTGATGCACCGCGCGGGCCTGCGGACACCGAAGTGGCGTCCGGAGGAGCTACTTGCGAACGGGCTCGCCAACCGAGTCGGCCTCGGCAGCATCGCCGACCGCGTCGAAGACGAGCAGGTCGACCGCCAGCGTGATGGCCTCGGGAAGCCGCTGGGAGCCCGCTGCGGGCTCAGCAGTCCGATGATGGGCCGACGGACCCATCGCGACGATGGCTGCTGCGAGTCGGTCGTCAGCGGCGGCATCCTGATCGAGCGCGAAGCGCGCGTCGACGGACCGTGCGGTGCGGAGTGCGAAGCGCGGGGCGAGCTCCTCGACGAGCGCGGCCGCCTTGCCCTCTGGGATGGTCAGCACCCGACCGTCGGTGCGGAGCTCCTGCAGATGCTCGGGGCGGGGCACCACCACGAGCAGGAGGCCGCCGGGACGCAGGATGCGGTGGAACTCGCTCGCGTTCCGCGGGGCGAACACGTCCAAGATGACGTCGACGGAGCTGTCGCGGACCGGCAGCGGCTGCCAGGTGTCGGCGACGAGGCCGTCGACGGACTCCAGGCGACGACGGACGGTGCGCGCGACGGCAGCGGGGGAGAGGTCCATCGCCAGCACCCGCGGATCCTGCTCAGTCGCTCCGAGCAGCGCCTCGAGTGCGAGGGCCGTGTAGTGGCCCGTGCCGCAGCCGGCGTCGAGGACCCGCGGCTCGGGTGCGAGCGCGGCGTCACGCAGCACGGCCGCGAGCTCGCGCTTCAGGGGATCGAAGAAGCCGGCGTCGTGCACGAGATCACGGGCGTCGAGCATCGCCGCATCGTCGCCGCGGAGTCGCGCCGAGGCCGGTCCGAGCGCCGTGAGGTAGCCGCGCTTGTTCGCGTCGAAGGAATGCCCGTTCGGGCAGCGCAGCTGCAGCGGGGGGAGCGCCTCGAGCGGAGACGCGAAACAGCTCGGGCACCGCAGCCACTCAGACAGGGTCTGAATGGTCATGCGGTGCCCGAGCTGAAGCTGAGCGGGTCGGCTCAGTGGTGCTCGCCGTGACCGGCCTCGAGCTCGCCCTTCGTGACCGGAGCGATCCGGTCCTCGAAGAACCAGCGCGACATGCCGGCGCGCAGGCGCTGACCGAAGGTAATCTTGCCGCGCGAGTTCGGGCGCAGCATGAGCGGCTCGTAGGTCTCGAAGCTGACCAGGCGCCAGCGCTCGTACTCGTCGAGCGGCTCGTGCACCTCGATGAACTCGCCACCGGGGAGCTTCACGATGCGGCCGGACTCGAAGCCGTGCAGCACGATCTCGCGGTCCTTCTTCTGCAGGGCGATGCAGACGCGCTTCGTGATGAAGTACGCCACGAACGGCCCGAGGATGACCACGGCCTGGAGCGCGTGGATCACGCCCTCCATGGTCAGCGAGAAGTGCGTCGCGAGCAGGTCGGAGCTCGCCGCGGCCCAGAGGCCCGCGTAGAACGTGACGCCGGCGGCGCCGATCGCGGTGCGGGTCGGGGCGTTGCGGGGACGGTCGGCGATGTGGTGCTCGCGCTTGTCGCCCTTCACCCAGGCCTCGATGAACGGGTACATCAGGGCGAGGACGATGAACACGCCGATCGCGATGATGGGCACCAGGATGTTGAAGGACCAGGTGCGGTCGAGCCAGACGAACTCCCAGCCCGGCGGGATGAGTCGCAGCGCGCCGTCGGCGAAGCCGATGTACCAGTCGGGCTGGGTACCGGCGGAGACGGGCGACGGGTCGTACGGGCCGTAGTTCCAGATCGGGTTGATCGTGAACAGCGACGCGATGAGCGCGAGGACACCGAAGACGATGAAGAAGAAGCCGCCGGCCTTGGCCGCGTACACCGGGAGGATGGGCGGGCCGACCGCGTTGCCCGGAGTCTTGCCGGGGCCTGCGTACTGGGTGTGCTTGTGCACGACCACGAACACGAGGTGCAGGGCCACGAAGGCGACCACGAGCGCGGGCAGCAGCAGGATGTGCAGCGTGTAGAGGCGTCCGACGATGTCGGTGCCCGGGAACTCGCCGCCGAACAGCAGGAACGACATCCACGTGCCGACCAGGGGGAAGCCCTTGATCATGCCGTTGATGATCGCGAGGCCGTTGCCGGAGAGCAGGTCGTCGGGGAGCGAGTAGCCGGTGAAGCCCTCGGCCATGGCCAGGATGAACAGCACGAAGCCGATCACCCAGTTGAGCTCGCGCGGCTTGCGGAACGCACCGGTGAAGAAGATGCGCAGCATGTGCAGGCCGATGGCCGCCACGAACAGCAGGGCCGCCCAGTGGTGCATCTGGCGGACGAAGAGGCCGCCGCGGATGTCGAAGGAGATGTCGAGCGTCGACGCCATGGCGACCGACATCTCGACGCCCTTCAGCGGCACGTACGAGCCGTTGTAGTGCACCTCGGCCATGGAGGCCTGGAAGAAGAAGGTCAGGAACGTGCCCGAGATGAGCACGACCACGAAGGCGAAGAGCGCGACCTCACCGAGCAGGAACGACCAGTGGTCGGGGAAGGCCTTGCGGCCGAGCTCCTTGACGAAGCCCGCGATGCTCGTGCGTTCGTTGACGTAGACGGACGCCGCCGCGGTGAACGACCGCTTCTGCGGGGCGTTGGTGGTTGCGGTGCTCAATGACGCTCCCAGAAGCTCGGGCCGACAGGTTCGGTGAAGTCGCTCTGCGCGATGAGGTAGCCCTCGTCGTCGACGGCGATCGGCAGCTGCGGCAGCGGCCGCTTGGCCGGGCCGAAGATGACCTCGCAGTGGTTCGACACGTCGAACTGCGACTGGTGGCACGGGCACAGCAGGTGGTGGGTGTGCTGCTCGTAGAGCGCCACCGGGCAGCCGACGTGCGTGCAGATCTTCGAGTACGCGACGATGCCGTCGTACGACCAGTCCTTGCGCTCGGGGAGCTCGTTGAGGTCCTTGGGGTCGAGACGCATGAGCAGGACGGCGGCCTTGGCCTTCTCGTCGAGCTTGCCGTGCTCGAGGTCCTGCAGGCCCTCGGGGATCACGTGGAACGCGCTGCCCATCGTGACGTCGGACGCCTTGATCGGGGCGCCGGAAGGGTCGAGCGCGAGGCGCGTGCCCTTCTTCCACATGGTGTGGCTGAGCAGCTCGATCGGGTTCTGGTCCTGCGGCGCGAGACCGCGGAACAGCACGACGGCGGGGAGCGGGAACACCAGGAGCGCGCCGATGAGGCTGTTGCGGATCACCGCGCGGCGGGAGAAGCCCGACTCGCGGTCGGCGTCCTGGAACACCTTGATCGCGGCGGCCTGCGTCTCGGGGGAGCCGCCGACCGGGTGGCGCTCGTCGACAAGCTCGACGTCGTACATGAGCGACTTCGCCCAGTGCACGGCGCCGAAGCCGATTCCGAGGAGGGCGAGCGTCGCACCGAGGCCGATGAAGAGGTTGTTCAGCCGGACGTCGCCGACGTTGTTCGACTCCATCGGGAAGAGCATGTACGCGGCGATCGCCCACACGCTGCCGACGATCGACAGGTAGAAGAGCGTGTACACCGTGCGCTGGGCGCGCTTCTCGCGCTTGGGGTCCTCGTCGGTGACGCGCGGACGATGGGGCGGGAAGCCCGGGTTCTCGAACGCATCCTGGGCGATGAGCGCGGTGCCCGGCGAAGCGGCGGGCGCGGCGTGCGACGAGTCGGCAGCGGCGATCTCCGCGCCGCTGTGGTCGTCCTGAGCCATGGTTCTCCTTTGTGAAGCTTCTTCGATGCCGGGGTGCGTCAGTTGGACTTGGCCGTGATCCACACGGTGATCGCGACCAGCGAGCCGAGACCGAAGATCCAGATGAACAGACCCTCCGCGACCGGGCCGATCGAGCCGAGCTCGAAGCCGCCGGGCGAGCGGTTGTCCTGCACGTACTTGAGGTACGTGATGATGTCGCGCTTGTCCTCGGGCGAGATGTTCATGTCGTTGAACACCGGCATGTTCTGCGGGCCGGTGACCATGGCCTCGTAGATGTGCACGCCCGAGACATCCGTCAGCGGGGGAGCGAACTTGCCCTCGGTGAGCGCACCGCCCGCACCGGCCACGTTGTGGCACATGGCGCAGTTGATGCGGAAGAGCTCCGCGCCGTTCGCGGCGTCGCCGCCGCCGTTGGTGAGGTGGTCGGCGGGGATGTCCGGGCCGGGGCCGAGCGAGGCGACGTAGTAGGCGAGCTGCTTGACCTGCTCATCGGTGAACTGCACCGGCTTCTGCTGAGCCTGCGGGCCCTGCATCTGCATCGGCATGCGCCCGGTGCCGACCTGGAAGTCGACGGCCGCGGCGCCGACGCCGATGAGGCTCGGGCCTTCCTTGGTGCCCTGGGCCTCGAGGCCGTGGCAGGTGGCGCAGTTCGCCTGGAAGAGCTTCTTGCCCTCGTCGATCGTCTGCTGCGAGTTCGCGCTGGACTCGGCCTGGGCCGTGCCGGTGCTGAACGCCGCGTAGGCGCCGCCGGTGAAGACCAGGCCCAGGGCGAGAAGTGCGACGGTGGCGAGCGGGTGCCGGCGGCCGGTGCGTCGCTTCTGGCGGTTCATAGGGCTCTTTCTGTTCTCGGACATGCTGCGTCGGCGCTTCGGGTTCATCACTTGAGCACGTAGATGACGAGGAAGAGGCCGATCCAGACGACATCGACGAAGTGCCAGTAGTACGAGACGACGATGGCGCTCGTCGCCTCCTTGTGGCCGAAGTTCTTGACCGCGAACACGCGGCCGATGACGAGGAGGAACGCGATGAGACCACCCGTCACGTGGAGGCCGTGGAAGCCGGTGGTGAGGTAGAACGCCGAACCGTAGGCGTTCGAGTCGATCGCGATGCCCTCGGTGACGAGCGTGGCGTACTCCCAGATCTGGCCGGCGACGAAGACCGCGCCCATGGCGTAGGTGAGGAAGAACCACTCGACCATGCCCCACTTGAGCGGGTTGTACCAGGCGCCGGTCATGTACGGCTGCATGCGCTCGGCGGCGAAGACGCCGAACTGGCAGGTGAAGCTCGACAGCACGAGGATGATGGTGTTCGTCAGCGCGAATGGGAAGTTCAGGCGTCCCGCCTCGAACGTCCAGAGCTCGGGCGACGTCGACCGCAGCGTGAAGTAGATAGCGAAGAGGCCAGCGAAGAACATGACCTCGCTGCCGAGCCAGACGATCGTCCCCACCGCCACGGTGTTGGGCCGATTGATCACGGGCATGCTCGCCTGAGGAGTGATAGAGGTGCTCGTCACCCCTCCATTATGGCTGAAACCAGCGCTGAGTTTTCGTCAGGAGGGCAAGCCGTGTCCGACCATTGAAGTAAGGCAACCCTCAGTCGGGCTGCGGGATCGCCGGGAATTCACCGTGAATCCGCGCCAGTAGGATCGAAGCCATGACGGCTCAACGCACCTGGCCCGCGATCATCAGCTCCCTTCTGGAGGGCGAGGACCTCAGCGTGTCGGACGCCGCCTGGTGCATGGAGCAGGTCATGACCGGTCAGGCGGGGGAGGCGCAGCTCGCCGGATTCCTCGTCGCGCTGCGGGTCAAGGGCGAGACCGTCGACGAGATCGTCGGCTTCCGCGACGCCATCCTCGAGCACGCGCTGCCGCTCGCGGTCGACCCGATGGCGCTCGACATCGTCGGCACCGGCGGCGATCGCTTCGGCACCGTGAACGTGTCGACAATGGCGTCGGTCATCGCCGCGTCGGCCGGGGTCCCGGTCGTGAAGCACGGCAACCGCGCCGCCAGCAGCGCCTCCGGCTCGTCCGACGTGCTGGCCGCGCTCGGCATCGACCTCTCGCTGCCGCCCGAGCGCGTCGCCGAGGTGCTCGGCGAGTCCGGTATCACCTTCGCCTTCGCCGGCGCGTTCCACCCTGGGTTCCGGCACGCCGGTCCCGTCCGCTCGCAGCTCGGCGTGCCGACGGTGTTCAACTTCCTCGGCCCGCTCTGCAACCCGGCCCGCCCCGAGGCCTCCGCGGTCGGCGTCGCGCACCTCGACCGCGTCCCGCTGATCGTCGGCGTGTTCCAGACGCGCGGGGCGACCGCCCTCGTGTTCCGGGGCGACGACGGGCTCGACGAGCTCACGACGACCGGCCACTCGCACATCTGGGAGGTGTCTCTTGGCACCGTGAAGGAGCACGACCTCGACCCGCGCGACCTCGGTATCCCGCGCGCCGACATCGGGGCGCTGGTGGGCGGCGACGCCGCGCACAACGCGGAGATCGTGCACCGCGTGTTCGCGGGGGAGCGCGGCCCGATCCGGGACATCGTCGTGCTGAATGCGGCGGCCGGGCTCGTCGCATTCGAACTGGCCAAGGACCCGGCTCAGGTGCAGCGGGCGATCATCGATCGCTTCCGCGACAAGATGGCGGTCGCCGAAGAGGCGATCGACTCCGGCGCCGCGGAGCGCAAGCTCGGCGAGTGGGTCGCGGCGACGCAGCGCTGACCCGGTCACCGGCGGCAGACGCGAGGATGCCCCGCACGAGTGTGCGGGGCATCCGTCGTCCTTCTGCCGGTCGGAGCGCGACGGCCGCGCGTCAGCGCACGTCCTCGTCGACCCAGTCGAGGGTCTTCGTGACGGCCTTCTTCCAGAGTCGCAGCTCGCGCTCGCGCTCCTCGGCGTCCATCTCCGGCTCCCAGCGACGGTCCTCCTGCCAGTTGGCGCGGAGGTCGTCGAGGCCCGACCAGAAGCCGACCGCGAGGCCGGCGGCGTAGGCCGCGCCGAGCGCCGTGGTCTCCGCGACGACCGGTCGCACGACCGGTACGCCGAGGATGTCGGCCTGGAACTGCATGAGCGTGTTGTTCGCGATCATGCCGCCGTCGACCTTCAGCTCGCTGAGCTCGACGCCCGAGTCCGCGTTCACCGCGTCCAGCACCTCGCGGGTCTGGAAGGCGGTGGCCTCGAGCGCGGCGCGGGCGATGTGGCCCTTGTTCACGTAGCGGGTGAGGCCGACGAGCGCGCCGCGGGCATCGGGGCGCCAGTAGGGGGCGAACAGGCCCGAGAACGCCGGCACGAAGTACGCGCCGCCGTTGTCTTCGACGCTCTTGGCGAGTTCTTCGACCTCCGGGGCGCTCGAGATGAGGCCGAGGTTGTCGCGCAGCCATTGGATGAGCGAGCCGGTGACCGCGATCGAGCCCTCGAGCGCGTAGTGCGGCTCGTCGTCGCCGAGCTTGTAGCCGAGGGTGGTGAGCAGCCCGTTCTTCGAGTGCACGATCTCGGTGCCGGTGTTGAAGATCAGGAAGTTGCCCGTGCCGTAGGTGTTCTTCGACTCGCCCGGATCGAAGGCCGCCTGGCCGAAGGTCGCGGCCTGCTGGTCGCCCAGGATGCCCGCCACGGGCACCTCGCGGAGGAGGCTCGACGGCTCGACGGTGCCGTAGACCTCCGAGGAGCTCTTGATCTCGGGCAGCATCGAGCGCGGCACCCCGAACGCCTCCAGGATGTCGTCGCGCCAGCTCAGCGTCTCCAGGTCCATGAAGAGGGTGCGGCTCGCGTTGGTGACATCCGTGGCGTGCACGCCGCCGTCGACCCCGCCGGTGAGGTTCCACAGCACCCAGCAGTCGGTGGTGCCGAAGAGGAGATCGCCGGCCTCGGCCTTCTCACGGGCGCCGTCGACGTTCTCGAGGATCCAGACGATCTTGGTGCCCGAGAAGTAGGTGGCGAGGGGGAGGCCCACGTCCTGCTTGAAGCGCTCGACGCCGCCGTCCGCGGCGAGGCGGTCGACGATGGCCTGGGTGCGGGTGTCCTGCCAGACGATCGCGTTGTACACGGGCTGTCCCGTGTTCTTGTCCCAGACGACGGCGGTCTCGCGCTGGTTGGTGATGCCGACCGCGGCGATGTCGTGGCGGGTCAGGTCCGCCTTGCCGAGCGCCTGGCCGATGACCTCGCGGGTGTTGTTCCAGATCTCCATAGGGTCGTGCTCGACCCAGCCGGCCTTCGGGAAGATCTGCTCGTGCTCGAGCTGCCCGGTCGAGACGATCGAGCCGGACTTGTCGAAGATGATCGCCCGGGTGCTCGTGGTGCCCTGATCGATCGACAGGATGTAGTCGGCCATGGGATGGCTCCTCTCGCGTCCGCCCTCCGGCGGTCGCCGTCGTAGTGATGCTGAGGTTCAGGCGGTCGGAACGACTCGGGGCCGCCCTCCGAGAGGGCGGCCCCGAGCGGTTCAACCGAGGAGCGGCAGGGCGAAGATGGCCGCCCACCCGGCGAGGACGCCGCCGATGATCGGGCCGACGATGGGCACCCAGGAATAGCTCCAGTCGCTCGAGCCCTTGCCCTTGATGGGCAGGATGGCGTGCGCGATGCGCGGGCCCAGGTCACGGGCCGGGTTGATCGCGTAGCCGGTCGGGCCACCGAGCGAGGCGCCGATGCCGACCACGAGCAGGGCGACGGGCAAAGCGCCGAGCGCGGCGAGACCGGAGGCGTCGCCGTTGCGGCCGAAGCCGATCACGACGAAGACCAGCACGAAGGTGCCGATGATCTCGGTCACGAGGTTCCAGCCGTAGGAGCGGATCGCCGGGCCGGTCGAGAACACGCCGAGCTTGTTCGCCGGCTCGGGCTCCTCGTCGAAGTGCTGCTTGTAGGCGAGCCAGCACAGCACGGCTCCGATGATGGCGCCGATCAGCTGCGCCCCGATGTAGGTGATGACGCTCAGGAACGAGACCGGCACCGTCGTCCCCATCGCAGCGTTGCCGAACTCGGTTGCGCCGTTCGCGACGAGGCCGAGCGTGACCGCCGGGTTGATGTGCGCGCCCGAGGCGTACGAGACCACGACACCGGCGAAGACCGCGAGGCCCCAGCCGAAGTTGACCATGAGGAACCCGCCGTTGAATCCCTTGGTGCGCACGAGTGCGACGTTGGCGACCACGCCACAGCCGAGCAGTACGAGCATCGCCGTGCCGACGAGCTCCGCGAGGAACAAGACCCCGAGATTGTCCACGTTGACTACCCATCCTTTCGCTGAGCCCGCGGGCCGCGCCCAAGGGCGGTGATAGTGCTCACCCTAGTCACAGACTCGGGCGCGGGGGAAGAGCGCTCCCTCCGGCGCGTTCCGCTCGATTCCTCGGAGCCCCCTTACCCGAACCGCTCGCCGGGGCGTAGGTTGGCGGTACTGCCGTTGCGGCGTCGGTGCCCTCTGCGCGACGCCGCGCGGCCCTGCGGGGAAGGGATTTGCGGTGAAGAAGATCATCAACGACCCGAAGCGCGTGGTCGACGAGTCCGTGGCGGGCTTCGCGGCGGCCCACGCCGATCTGGTGCGTGTCGAGTACGACCCGATCTTCGTCGTGCGGGCCGATGCGCCGGTCGCCGGCAAGGTCGGGCTCGTGAGCGGCGGAGGCAGCGGACACGAGCCGTTGCACGCGGGCTACGTCGGCTCCGGCATGCTCGACGCCGCCGTCCCCGGCGCCGTCTTCACCTCGCCGACGCCCGACCCGATCCTCGCCGCGACGAAGGCGGTCGACGGGGGAGCGGGGGTGCTCCACATCGTCAAGAACTACACGGGCGACGTGCTGAACTTCGAGACCGCGGCCGATCTCGCGGCGGCGGAGGGCATCGAGGTCCGCGCCGTCGTCACCAACGACGACGTCGCGGTGAAGGACTCGCTCTACACGGCCGGGCGCCGAGGCGTCGCGGGCACCGTGCTCGTCGAGAAGATCGCCGGCGCCGCCGCGGAGCGGGGCGATTCCCTGGACGAGGTGGCCGCCGTCGCCGAGCGGGTGAACGCCAACGCGCGGTCGATGGGCCTCGCGCTCACGCCGTGCATCGTCCCGCACGCCGGGGAGCCGAGCTTCACCCTCGACGAGGACGAGATCGAGATCGGCATCGGCATCCACGGCGAGCCGGGCCGCGAGCGAATCAAGCTCGAGCCGGCCGACCGGCTGGTCGACCGGCTGCTCGACCCGATCATCGACGACCTGCCGTTCGGTTCGGGCGACCGGGTGCTGCTCTTCGTCAACGGCATGGGCGGCACCCCGCAGCTCGAGCTCTACCTCGCGTACCGTCGCGCGGCCGAGGCGCTCGGCGAGCGCGGGATCGAGATCGCTCGCTCGCTCGTCGGCAACTACATCACGGCGCTCGAGATGCAGGGCATGTCGATCACGCTACTGAAGCTCGACGACGAGATGATCCAGCTGTGGGACGCGCCCGTGCAGACGGCTGCGCTCCGCTGGGGCCGGTAGGGAGGGGCTGAGCGTGGGATTGGACATCACCTGGGCGGTCGACTGGGTGCGCCGCAGCGCGGAGACCGTCGCCGAGCATCGCACGAGGCTCATCGCGCTCGATCGTGAGATCGGCGACGGCGACCACGGCGAGAACCTCGATCGCGGCTTCCAGGCCGTGCTGCCGAAGCTCGACGACCTCGCCGCGGGCTCGACCCCGGGGGATGTGCTCAAACTCGTGGCGACGACGTTGATCTCGACGGTCGGCGGTGCCGCCGGACCGCTCTACGGCACCGCGTACCTCAAGGGCGCGATGGCCGCCGGAAGCGCGACCTCCCTGGACGGGTCGGCGATCGCTGCGGTGCTCACCGCGGCCCGCGACGGCATCGTCGCCCGCGGCAAGGCCGAGTCGGGCGACAAGACGATGGTGGATGCCTGGACGCCGGCGGTCGAGGCAGCGGATGCCGCAGCGGAAACCGGGGCGGACGCCCGCACGGTGCTCGAGGCCGCGGCGACCGCGGCCGAGGCCGGCGCGGAGGCGACCGAGCCGCTCGTCGCCAGGAAGGGGCGGGCGAGCTATCTCGGCGAGCGCTCGGCCGGGCATCGCGACCCGGGGGCCGAGTCGTCGGCACTGCTGCTGCGCGCCGCGGCGGAGGCCGCAGAGGCCGCGGCGGGGGACTGAGGGATGGCGTCGGAGGGCCGCGTGGGCCTCGTCTTCGTCTCGCACTCCGCGAAGATCGCCGACGGGCTCGTCGAGCTGGCGGGCCAGATGGCGCCGGAGACGGCGCTCGTGGCGGCGGGCGGAACGGACGACGGCCGCATCGGCACGAGCTTCGACCGCGTGAGCGCGGCCATCGCGGAAGCGGATGGCGGCCGCGGCGTCGTCGTGCTCTGCGATCTGGGCTCGGCGATCCTGACCGCGGAGACGGCGCTCGATTTCCTGGACGACGAGGTGCGCGAGCGCGTGCGCATCGTGGATGCCCCGATCGTCGAGGGCGGCGTGGCCGCCGCGGTGGCGGCGCAGGCCGGCGACGGGCTGGATGCGGTGGTCGCCGCGGCGCAGAGCGCCGCCGGCGGCGCGGCGGGGGCCGTCGAGGCATCCGCCATTCCGGAACCCGGCCCCGCATCGGCGTCCGCGCCGAGCGGACCGCAGCGCACGGTGCGACTCATCAACCCGTCCGGGCTGCACGCGCGGCCCGCGGCCGAGCTGGTGAAGCTCGCGAGCACCTTCGCGCAGCCGGTGACCGTGAACGGCACGGACGCGAAGAGTCTGCTCGCGATCATGGCGATGGGGCTGACGAAGGGGGCCGAGGTCGTGATCGCAAGCGCGGATCCCGCGGGCGGCGCCGCCGTCGATGCGCTCGCCGAGCTCGTCGAGTCGGGGTTCGGGGAGGTCTGACGGCGGCCGAGCGTGCCGCTGGGGTCAGTTGCCGCCGCTGATCCGGATGTCAGTGCCCGTCGTGTAGCTCGCGTCGTCCGACAGGAGGTACTCGACGGCGCCCGCGATCTCGTGCGGCTCGCCGGCGCGTCCCATCGGGATGGAGGCGGCGCGCTCCTCGGGGGCGTTCGGCCGGCCGGCGTCGGCATGGATCTCGGTGCGCGTCGTGCCCGGCGAGACGGTGTTCACCCGGACGCCCGCGCGTGCGAACTCCTTGGCGGTGCCGAGGGTGAGCACGTTCAGGGCGGCCTTGCTCATCGAGTAGGGAATGTAGCGGTTCGGCGAGCCGCTCGTCGCCGCACCGGACGAGATGTTCACGATCGAGCCGCCGCGCCCGCCCAGCTCGGTGGACATGTGCCGGATCGCCTGCTGGGTGATGAGGAGCGGCGCGAGCACGTTCACCCGGAAGACGAGCTCGCTCTCCTCGAGCGGGACGTCGAGGAAGCCGCCGATCTTCCCGGTGATGCCGGCGTTGTTCACGAGTCCGGTGACGGTGCCGAAGTGCTCGATGGCGGCTGGGACGATGCTCGCGGCCGCGTCGAGGTCGGCCAGATCGGCCCGGAGGAGCTCGACTCGGGCGCTGCTCGCGCGGAGACGCGTGGCGAGCTCCTGTGCCTCGTCGTCCCGGCTGCGGTAGCTGAGCAGGAGCGCGTGCCCAGTGTTCGCGAGGCGCTCGGCGATGGCCCGGCCGATCCCGCGGGTGCCGCCGGTGATGATGGTGGCCCGTCTCGTGGTGTCGGAGGTCATGGGTCCAGCCTAGGCACGGCAGCGGGGTGGCGGCGCCCGGCGTCGAGGCGTAGCATCCGGCCATGGCACGCGACGCAGCGAGCCGCCCAGGCGACGGCAACGCTTTCACCAGGTTCTTCGATCGAGTCGATTCCGCGCTCGAGCCGATCTTCGGCGCCCCACCGACGGCCGGCGACATCGACCAGGTGGATGCCGCGGAGCTGCGGAGCCGACCGTGTCCGGTCTGCGGTCACGCGATCTTCGAGCACACCTTCGACGACCTGTCCGGCAACATCGTCATGACGTGTCCCACGTCGGAGCGTTTGCCGGAGCCCGCGGCGTCAGGACCGCTCAATGAACTCGGCATGCCCGCGCAGGGGCGCCGGCTGGAACGGTACGAACAGCGCGCCTCGGCGGGCTGAGCGGTCCGCGGTCAGCGGAGGGCGCGAAGGTAGCGCCACCTCGTGACGCGCTGGGCGATGCGCAGCACCGGGTAGGCGCGGCGCCACGGACCCCACGGCGCCGCGCGCGATCGCGATCTGATCGTGAGGGTGATCGCGCTGTCGCTCGTGCGCTCGAGCACGAACGCCTCCTCGCCCTCGAGGGGATGGCCCGGCCGCGTGACGTAGGCGAAGCCCACGCGGCCGGGCTCGTCGACCACAGCGATGACTTCCACCGGCTCTTCGATGGTCCAGTTCAGCAGACCGACGCGGACCGCGAGGCGTGCCCCCGGGGCGGCGACGGCCCCGCCCGGCACACGAAAGCCGCTGCGCGTCTTCACGCGCCATCGGAGCAGATCCACCGCAGCGCGATGCCAGAGCGCGTCGCCGACGCCGATGACGCGGGACACCTCGCTGGAGTCGAAGCCGGCACGGGCGATGAGGCCGTCGAGGAGGGATGGGGGAGTATCAGCGTCGGCCCGCATTCCCACCCCCCTCTGCCCGTCCGTCTGGTCAGGCTACTCGGGCCTCTGCTCGGTTCGATGGAGTGTCGGTAGTCGGTGATTCACTGGCGCCATGACTGAAGTGCGACTGCAACGTTGGTCCGACGACGATCTCGCGACGTTGCAGCGCAGCAACACGGCAGAGATGACGGCCCACCTGGGCGGCCCCGAATCGGCGGAGGCCGTCGAACGCCGTCATGAGCGATACCTGGCCGAGTGGCGCGAGGGCGCCGCGCGCATGTTCCGCATCGTGATCGACGGGCACCCCGAAGGGGTCGGATCCATCGGGTACTGGCCGCACGAGCATCACGGCGAGGCGGCGGTCGAGGCAGGATGGGCCGTGGAATCGAGCTATCAGGGCCGGGGCATCGCGACCGGCGCGCTTCGCGCCCTCATCGCGGAGGTGCGTCGTCACGACCCGGCGGTCGCGATCTACGCGTACCCGCGCATGACGAACGAGGCCTCGGGCGCCATCTGCCGCAAGGTCGGCTTCGAGCTCATCGGCGTCGAGGTCTTCGAGTACCCACGCGGGCATGTCGAAGACTCGGGTGTGTGGGTGTTCCGCGGGCCGGCCGTGTGACGATGGGGCGATGAGCACGGTGACGGTGCGGGCGATGACGCCCGACGAGTACGAGGCCTGGCAGTCGGCGATCGCCGAGGAGTACGCGGCCGAACAGGTCGCGAGCGGCGCCTGGCCCGCGGACGGTGCGGTCGAGCGCGCCCGTGCCGAGAACACCAGCCGGCTGCCGGAGGGACTGCAGACGCCCCGCATGCTGCTTCTGCGGGGAGTCGACGCGCTCGGCGAGCCGGTCGGGCAGGCCTGGGTCGGTCTCGACCACCCGCGGGGCGCGCCCGGCGTGGCCTTCCTGTACGACTTCGAGATCGTGGAGGGGCGGCGCGGCTCCGGTCTCGGTCGCGCCATGCTCACGGCGGTCGAGCACGCGGCGAGCGAAGCCGGGGCGGATGCCCTCGAGCTCAACGTCTTCGGTGGCAACGCCGCGGCGATCGGGCTGTACTCCTCGAGCGGCTACGCCGTGATCACGCAGCAGATGCGCAAGCCGCTGGGGCAAGCCGGCCTCAGCCCCTCTGCGGGCGGAGCGTGAAGACGCGATCGTTCGCGCTGCGCCAGTGGCGGACGGCCGCCTGACGAGGGCATCCACTCCAGCGTCAGAGCCCGATCTGCTCCACGACCGCGGCGACTCGCGCACGCTGGGGGCCATCGAGCCCCTGGATCGGCAACGGCAGGCACCGCTCGGGGACAAGACCGAGGTGCTCGGCGATGGCGGCGACCACGCGCAGGCTGCCCCCGAACTCGGCGAACAGTGACCAGAGCGGTGCGAGCCGCTCCGACTCGGTGAATGCCGCAGCGCGCTCGCCCCGCAGCGCCGCACGGGTGATCGTGAGCGCAGGTTCGGGAAGCGTGCCGCCGATCACCGAGTACCAGGCGTCGCATCCTGCAGACAGGCCCGCCGCCGCGAACGCGTCTCCGGAGACGCCGATCGTGACGTGCTCGGGGATCGCCGCCCGGATCTCCGCGACGCGGTGCTGCGCCGCCTGATCCACGAGAACGCCAGGGATCTTGATCGACGCGATCCCCGGCAGCTCCGCGATCCGCGCGTACAGCTCGGTGGTGAACGTGAAGTGCGTCGTCCCGGGGTTGTCGTAGACGATCACCGGGAGCTTCGTGAACTCGGCGACGGTGCGATAGAGCTCGAACACGTCATCCGCAGTCAGCGGCTGATACGTCATCGGCGCCAGCAGCACTCCGGCGGCTCCCGCGGCCTCGGCGGACGCGACGTGCGAGAGGATCTGGGACGTGCGCAGTCCGCCGACTCCGACGAACACGGGCGTCGGGCCGGCGTGCTCGACGGCGAGGTGGGCGACGCGGGCGCGCTCGTCGGGGGAGAGGTAGGCGTAGGACCCCGTCGATCCGAGCGCGGTGATCGAGTCCACTCCGGCGGCGACGAGCCGTTCGATGAGTCCCGCGAAGGCCCGTTCATCGAGCTGGTCGTCATGGAGCGGCGTGAGGGGGAATGCGCTCAGGCCCGTGAAGATGCCGCTCATGACTGCTCCTGATGCTCCGGACGGTGTTCGAGGCCCAGGGTCGGGCTGCCGTAGACGGATTGCACTTCGGCGATCACCACCCGGTACTCGCCGAGCCACTCCCGGTAGCGGCGTTTCGCGAGCCGGTGCGTGTCCATGCCCATCAGCTGCTTCAGGGCGTCCAGCTCGCTCCAGTAGTAGACCTCGGCGTGCAGGCCGGTGTCTTCGTTGTGCCATGCCTCCTCGCCGAGAAAACCGGGAATCTCGCGGGCATGCTCGGCGATCTCGCTGTCGATGCGGTGAAACTCGCCCGTGAGCCCCTTCGTCTCGAAGATGAACGTGGAGCTGTACTTCGGGGTCGCGGTCATGAGGTCTCCTTCTCAGGCGTCGCGGGCAGGTCCGTGGTGACGGGTTCGGCGTCTCGTCGGCCTCCGCGCTGTGCCGCGGCTCCGGCGACGATGACGATCGCGATCCCGACGAGCTGCATGAGCGTGGGGGTCTGCGCGAGCACGAGCAAGCCGACGAGGATGCCGAATGCGGGCTCGATGGACAGCAGGGTGCCGAACGCGGTGTGGGTCATGCGGCGCAAGGCGAGCATCTCGAGCCCGAACGCGATCACGGGCGTGACGAGCGCGATCCCCGCAGCAGCAGGCAGCACCCACCAGCTGAAGTCGCCACTGACGACCTGCGGCAACCCGAAGGGGAGTGTCGCGAGTGCTGCGACCGGGATCGTCAACGACAGCCCGGAGATGCCGGAGAACCGGTCGCCCACGTGCTGGGTGAACAGGTTGTACAGGCCCCAGCAGACACCGGCGGCCAGCGCGAACCCGATGCCGACGAGGTCGATACTGCCGTGCCACGGCTCCGTGAGCAATACCACGCCGACGAACGCGAGGAGCGGCCAGACGAGCGCTTTGCGCTGCTTGCTCATCAGGCCGGCGACCGTCAGCGGGCCGAGGAATTCGATCGCGACCGCGGTGCCGAGCGGGATACGGTCGATCGCGGCGAGGAAGAACGTCGTCATCAATCCCGTGACCACGCCGAGCACCAGCAGCGCAGGGAGATCCCTGCGGCGCAGCGACCGGATCGCGGGCCTGGCGATGATCCACAGGAACACGGCTCCGAAGCACATGCGGAGCCACGCGGTGCCGGCCGGCCCGACCTGGTCGATGATGGGCGACGACAACGCGTTCGACAGCTGCACCGCGAGCATCGCCGTGACCGCCATCGACCACGGCGGCACCTGTGTCAGCGCGCGCCGCCGACTCATGCGGTCACCAGCCATTTCCATCCCCGCGTGCCCGGGTGCCCACGCCTGGTTCAAAGACCGTGAGCGAGAAGCGGGCAGGGGCGTCGGTGGAGTTCACATAGGCGTGCATGGCGTCGCCATGGAAGGCCAGGGCGTCACCGGCGCCGAGGTCGTATCGATCTCCCTCGACCTCGACGGTGAGCGATCCCTCCTGCATGTGCAGCAGTTCACGGGTGCCGTCGCTGTGCGCCTCGCTATCGTGACGTTCTCCGGGAGCGAGCACCCAGTCCCACAGCTCGACGACGTCTGGCGGCTCAGTGCCTGCGACGAGGACGCCTCGACCACCCGCGGCACCCGTCCAGAGCGCGGCTCCCGCACCGGCGCGGACGAGTTTCGCTGCTCGCGGGGTCGGCGGCTCGACCAGGGCGGGGAGCCCGACTCCGAGTGCATCGGAGAGACGCAAGAGCGTGCCCACGCTGGGATTCACCGCTCCCTGCTCGACGTTCACCAGCATCCGACGACTCACGCCCGCGATCTCGGCAAGCTGATCGAGCGTCCACGCGCGCCCTTTTCGTTCCTGTTTCACCCGTACGCCGATCGCACGGGCCAGTGATTCTGCACTCGCATCCACGAAGTGCAGAATAGTGCACCAGATGGGCATCATGCAGGGGGGTGGTCGCTGGTGTTGCGCCTGGGTGCCCGTGGTGCCGGTCTCGATCGAGAATCATGTTGCGCTGGTGTCACCGACGGTGATGTTCCTCGGCCTCGGCTCCAACTTCGAGTCCGCATCGCTTGGATCAGATCAGCTGGGCTGATTCTCCGCGCCTGGAGGCGAGCTGCCGGATGGTCGCAGCGGGGAGCGGGTTCCTGCGCTTCTGCGCCCCTGGGTTCTTCAATCGGACATAATGTGCATTATCGGCGTAAGGGAGTGCGGCCCGGTGGTGCGCGACCATCGGTACATTCATCGAATGGCAGCGCTGCGCATCACCGGCTGGGACGTCGTGCATTTGGATCGCCTGACCTTCATGTGGGTGCAGTCGATTCGGTTCGAGCTCGACGCCTCGAAGTCGGACCGTGAGCAACTCCAACTCCTGATCTCGAGCCCAGGTTATGGGCACGACTACGCGTCTCCGTTTGACGGCGAGGAACTGGTCGACCCACCGGTCATTCACGGTCGCTGGTACGTCGGAGCGATTCACCCGGGTCGATTCTCCGAGACGAACGCAGAGTTTGCCAGGTCAATGATTCGAAGCTGGGTCGACGAGCAGGATTGGCATGACCCGAAGTATCGCCAGCCGCCTGAGGTGCACGAGCGTCTCGAATCGGTGTACGAGGTGTTGCGTTCGGGGCGCGTCTACCGACTCAGGAACCCGTCCGACGATTTCCTGCACGAGTACGGCTGGGTCACTGGAAATCTCGGGTTTCACGAGTTCGTCACGATCGATCGTCGCTCGGGAACGCTGCATCTCGTCGTCGCCAGCGACGACTGACGCTGCGTGTGCGTGCTTCAGTTGTCGATGTGGATGGCTCGCCCGCGCGCGGCGGGCTCCCGGAGCAGGTGCCCAGCCTCCCTCAATGCGGGCCGAGTGCCTGACCGGCGGTGTGCGCGGCCGCGAGCGCGTCGCTGTGCGAGCGCTCTCCCGTCATGCTCGCGTCGGCATCGCCCTCCCGGCTCCGACTTCGACGCGACCTGACCGTGACCACGGCGGTGCCGGTGATGAGGAGCGCCAGGAATCCACCGAGCCAGAAGAAGAGTTCCATGCCGCTCCCCCGTTCCTGTGAGCAGGAGCATACGCCCTGCATGCACAGAATGGAAGAGCTTTCTCCGATTTGCTCGGCGACCGCGGTAGCTTCGGTACATGGCCTTCACCATTCGCGCCGCGAGCGGCGTCGATTATGCCGCGACCGAGGAGATCGAGCGCGACGCCGATCAGCTCTTCGTCGACCGCTTCGAAGCCCGCGATTGGCCGCCGCCGACGTCCGCGGATGCGCGGGCTGCGGCGCCCGGGTTCACCCTCGTCGCCGTCGCATCGGGGACGGACGCCTCGGGGCACGTGCTCGGATTCGTCCAGGTGCTCGAGATCGCGGGCCAGGCGCACCTCGAACAGCTGTCCGTGCGCCCGAGCATGGGGCGCTGCGGCATCGGCGGGAGCCTCATCGAGGCGGCGGCCGAAGAAGCGAAACGGCGGGGGCACGTCGCGCTGACGCTGCGCACCTACGCGGATGTGCCCTGGAACGGCCCGTTCTACCTCCGGCACGGATTCCGCGAGACCGAACCGACCACGGACTTCGAGCTGAGCCTGCTCCCCATCGAAGCGGCGCTCGGGCTCAACGCCTACGGCCGCCGCGTCCAGATGACCCGGAGGCTCTGACCCCGGGGGCACAGTTCAATCCCGCTCCCCCAGCCCAGATCGGATGGCCGCGGCATCCGATCGGTACATCGCGGCATGCTCGAGCAGATCCGCCCGTCCGGTGTCCGCGGCGCGGTCGCGCGTGAAGGCCTCGAGCTCGTCGAGCCGTTCGGCCGCGGCCGCGAGCACCTGCCGCGGCGAGGCATCCGTTCCGTACGCGTCGAGCAGAGCCCGGAGACGTGCAGCTCGATCGAGCCCGTCGGCGTCCGGCGCATCGGCGGCGTACGGGACGATGCGGTAGGCGAGGTACGCGAGATCCCAGATCCGGGGTCCCGGTGAAGCGAGATCGAAATCGATCGCTCCGACGAGCTCGCCGTCGCGCACGATGAGGTTGTACGTGGCGAAGTCGTTGTGGCAGACGACCTCGACGGGCTCCCGCGCTGCGGTGCGCCAGATGAGGTCAGTCCCGATGAGCGGCCGGCTCGCGTCGTGGATGCGCTTGAGCAGCCTGCCGGCGTCGAGCAGCACCCGTTCCGACCACAGCAGCGTCGGATCGGCCGACGCGAGATTGTCGCCCTCGACGAACGAGAGCATCTCGCGTTCGCGGCGTCGCTCATTCCGCGAGCCTATCGAGACGTGCGGTCACGCCCCGACGTACTCGGCGAGGTGCTTCCCCGTGAGCGTGAACTTCGACGCGACCAGTTCGGCGGGCGTGCCCTCGAAGACGACGAGTCCGCCGTCGTGCCCGGCGCCGGGGCCGAGGTCGATGATCCAGTCGGCGTGCGCCATCACCGCCTGGTGGTGCTCGATCACGATGACCGACTTGCCGGAGTCGACCAGCCGGTCGAGCAGCCCGAGCAGGTTCTCGACGTCGGCGAGGTGCAGGCCGGTCGTGGGCTCGTCGAGCACGTAGACCTCGCCCGTCTCCCCCATCGCGATCGCGAGCTTCACGCGCTGACGTTCACCGCCGGAGAGCGTCGAGAGCGGCTGCCCGAGCGTCAGGTAGCCGAGTCCGACGTCGGCGAGCCGGCCGAGGATGGCCACCGCGGCGGGGATCTTCGCCTCACCCTCGGCGAAGAAGTCGCGCGCCTGCGCGACCGGGAGGTCGAGCACCTCGGTGATGTCGAGTCCCCCGAGCTTGTACTCGAGCACGGCGGCCTGGAAACGCTTGCCCCCGCAGTCCTCGCACGGTGTCTCGATCGTGTCCATGAAGCCGAGCTCGGTGATGATGACGCCCGAGCCCTTGCACGTCGGACAGGCGCCCTCGGAGTTCGCGCTGAACAGCGCCGGCTTCACGCCGTTGGCCTTCGCGAACGCCTTGCGGATCGGCTCGAGGAGCCCCGTGTACGTGGCCGGGTTGCTGCGTCGCGATCCCTTGATCGCGCCCTGGTCGATCGAGACGACGCCCGGGCGCTTCACGACGGAGTTGTGGATGAGGGAGCTCTTGCCGGACCCGGCCACACCCGTGACCACCGTGAGCACACCGAGCGGCAGGTCGACGTCGACGTCGCGGAGATTGTGCTCGTTGGCGCCGCGCACCTCGATCGCGCCGGTCGCCCTACGCACCTCCGGCTTGATCGCCGCCCGGTCGTCGAGGTGCCGGCCCGTGAGCGTGCCGCTGCGCTTGAGTCCCTCGACGTCGCCCTCGTAGCAGATCTCGCCGCCGTTGCTGCCCGCCCCCGGTCCGAGGTCGACGACGTGGTCGGCGATCGCGATCGTCTCGGGCTTGTGCTCGACGACGAGCACCGTGTTGCCCTTGTCGCGCAACTGCTCGAGCAGGCCGTTCATGCGCTGGATGTCGTGCGGGTGCAGGCCGATGGTCGGCTCGTCGAACACGTAGGTGATGTCGGTGAGCGAGGACCCGAGATGCCGGAGCATCTTGATCCGCTGCGCCTCGCCGCCGGACAGCGTGCCGGACGGCCGCTCGAGGCTCAGGTAGCCGAGGCCCAGGGTGACGAAGGCGTCGAGGTTGGCGCTGAGCGCGCCGAGCAGCGGCCCCGCCTCGGGCAGCTCGAGGCCGCGCACCCAGTCGGCCAGGTCGGTCACCTGCATGCGGCACGCGTCGGCGATGCTGATGCCGTCGATCTTCGAGGACCGGGCGCCCTCGGTGAGACGGGTGCCGTCGCACTCGGGGCACGTCGCGAAGGAGGCGACCCGCTCGACGAAGGCGCGAATGTGCGGCTGCAGGGCGTCGAGATCCTTCGAGAGCATCGACTTCGTGAGCTTCGGGATGAGTCCCTCGTAGGTCATGTTGATGCCGCTGATCTTGACCTTCGTCACCTCGCCGTAGAGGAAGAGGTGCCGCTGCTTCTCGGTGAACTCCCGCACCGGCTTGTCGGCGGGGTAGAAGCCCGACTCCGAGAAGCCCTTCACCATCCAGCCGTCGGCCGTGTAGCCGGGCACCATGATCGCGCCCTCGTTCAGCGACTTCGACTCGTCGACGATCTGCGTCAGGTCGAGATCCGAGACCTGCCCGCGGCCCTCGCACCGCGGGCACATGCCGCCGAGGTAGATCGCGTCCTTCACGATCTTCTTCTCGCCGCCTGGGCCGGTCATCACCCCGCTCGCCTTCTGCGTCGGGATGTTGAAGGAGAACGCGGTCGGCCCGCCGATGTACGGCCGGCCGAGCTTGCTGAACAGGATGCGCAGCATCGCGTTCGCGTCGGTGACCGTGCCGACCGTGGAGCGCGGGTTCGCCCCGAGCCGCTCCTGGTCGACGATGATCGCCGTCGTGAGCCCCTCGAGCACGTCGACGTCGGGCCGGGGCACCGAGGGCATGAAGCCCTGCACGAAGGCGCTGTAGGTCTCGTCGATCATGCGTCGGGACTCGGCCGCGATCGTGTCGAAGACGAGCGAGCTCTTGCCGGAGCCGGAGACGCCGGTGAAGACGGTCAGCCGGCGCTTCGGGAGCTCGACGTTCACGTCTTTCAGGTTGTTCTCGCGGGCGCCGCGCACGAGGATCCGCTCGTGCTGATCGGCGGGGTGCGCGGTCGCGTCGGTCGTCGCGGCGTCGGTCATGGCTGCTCCATCGTTCGGTGGTTCGGCGTGTTCGGCGTGGGCGGTGGTCGGTGCTGCTGGTGGGGCGGGCGGATGGCGCTCAGCTCGGCTGCTGGATGCGCACCATGTTGCCGGCGGGGTCGCGGAACGCGCAGTCGCGCACGCCGTACGGCTGGTCGATGGGCTCCTGCGCCACCTCGGCGCCACTCGCCTGCACCCGGTCGAACGCGGCGTCGACGTCGTCCGCGGCGAGCACGATGCTCGCGAAGGTGCCCTTCGCCATCATCTCGGCGATGGTGCGCTGCTCGTCGTCGGTGATGCCCGGGTCGGCGTTCGGCGGGTACAGCACCACGGAGTTCGTCTGCTGCGGTGCGCCGAGCGTCAGCCAGCGCATGCCGTCGTAGCCCACGTCGTTGCGCAGCTCGAAGCCCAGCACGTCGCGGTAGAAGGCGAGGGATGCCTCGGCATCCGTGTGCGGAAGGAAGGTGTACTGAATCGAGATGTCCATGCGCGTCACGCTAGTCGCTGCGGATTCGGCCGCGCTTCTCGATTCCTGATCGGTCTCGTGGCGCGTTTGGCGAGCACGGACGGGACGCCCTCGAGCGGGCCGGCGGCCTGCCCGCGGAACTCGCTCGGCGGCACGCCGACGAGCTCCGTGAAGCGGGTGCTGAAGGTGCCGAGCGAGGAGCAGCCCACCTCGAAGCAGACCTCGGTGACGCTGAGATCGCCGCGTCGGAGCAGCGCCATCGCCCGCTCGATGCGGCGCGTCATGAGGTAGCTGTACACGGACTCGCCGTAGGCGGCTTTGAACTCGCGGCTGAGATGGCCGGCGGACATGTTCGCACCGCGGGCGAGCTCGTCGACGTTCAGCGGCAGTGCGTACTCGCGATCGATGCGATCGCGGACGCGGCGAAGGCGGGCGAGGTCGGCGAGGCGCTGCCGCTCGCGTTCGGCGTCAGCGCGCGCTGCGTCGGTGCGCGCTGCGTCGGTGCGCTCGGCGTCAGCGTGCTCGGCCATCTCTCCCCCGGCTGCGTCTGGATTTGTGCGGGCGACGCTCGCCGCCCCTCGGACCTGAAGCGACGCTAGCGCACGCGCCCGACATCCGTCGCGAGTGCCGGTTCGGCTAGCTCTCGTCGCGCGAGGTCGCATCGCGACGCGCGGGTTCACATCCGACACTCAGCTTGCACGGCGGCCTAGCCTGGCCCCGTATCTCCCAGTCGTGAGAAAGGAACCGCTCATGTCAACGCCCCAGTCGGACGGCGTCTTCGCTGCGTTCTCGCTCGATGCGAAGGACCTGACGAAGTCCGCCATCAACACGGTGCGCGCCACCCTGGGCATCTCCGGTGCCGTCGCGCTCATCTTCGGTCTGCTGATCACCTTCTGGCCGAAGAACTCCGCCGTGGTCATCACGATCCTCTTCGGGATCTACTTCATCATCGCGGGACTCGCCTACCTCGGCCTCGGCATCTTCTCCAAGGGGATCTCGGGCGGAGCGAGGGCGCTCGACATCATCCTCGGCGTCCTCTTCGTCATCGGCGGCGTCATCGTGCTCGCGAATCCCAGCGAGTCGGCCGTCATCCTCGGCCTGTTCCTCGGCCTCTTCGTCGGCATCCTGTGGATCGTCGAGGGCATCGTGGCACTCGTCCAGTCGGGTGACGCGGCGTCGAAGGGGTGGGCGATCTTCTTCGGCATCCTGAGCGTCGTGGCCGGTGTCGTGCTGCTCTTCTCGCCGCTCTGGGGTGCCGTGGTGCTCTTCATCTTCGCGGGCATCGCGCTCATCGTGCTCGGGATCGTGCAGATCGTGCGCGCCTTCACCTTCGGCAAGGGCGTCACCGCCTGACCCGGATCGCAACGACGACGGCCGGCCGTCGGAAGCCTCGCTTCCGTCGGCCGGCCGTTTCGTCGTTCGGCGGGCGCGCCCGTCAGGCCTCGGGAGCGAAGCCCGAGACGTCGCCGACGAGCCGCGTGTGCTCGGCGGGGATCGGGTCCACGGCGGCCTGCGCGACCTCGGCCGCGAACTCGGACACGTTGTAGAGCCGGCCCGCGTCCTCGCGGCGGGCGGCGATGGCGCCGGGGTTCGCCCGCTCGAGCAGGGTGGCGGTGATGGTGCCCTCGATCATGTCGCCCGAGACGACGACGAACTCGATGCCCGCGGCGTCGAACTCGGGGAGCTTGGCGCGGAGCGCGTCCTCCCCCGCGCGCTTCGAGAGCGCCACCGGCTCGTACTCCGGCATCGTCGGGGTCGTGCGGATGAAGTGGGCCTGGTGGCTCGTCACGAAGACGATGCGCCCGCCTTCGGCGAGGAACGGCATCGCCTGCTCGACGACGTTGAGCTGCGCGTCGCGGTTCAGGCGCATGGCGTAGTCCTCGCCCATGCCGGACTCCATGCCGCCGGAGGCGTTGAGCACCAGCAGGTCCACCCGGCCGAGCTCGGCGACGGTGCGCTCGAACATCGCGGTGACGGAGGCGGCGTCGGTGAGGTCGGCGCCGACCGCGATGGCGCGGCCGCCGGCCTCGGTGATCTCGGTGACGACCTTCTCGGCGCGCGGGGCCTTGCTGCGGTAGTTCACGACGACCGCGGCGCCGGCGGCGGCGAGATACCGCACCGTGTCGGCGCCGATGCCCCGGGACGAACCGGTCACGAGCGCGACCTTGCCGTCGAGCGTTGCGGGGGCGAGCGGGCTGGTCACTGGCGGACTCCTCGGGGGTCGGTTCGGGCGGCCGAACGGACGCCGAACCCGAGGATATCAATCCCCGTCTGCCGAGGCCGGACTGCTAGTTTCGAGTGGGGCGTTCGAAGGAGAAGGAAAGTGGATGTACTGACCGAGTACGCCTGGATCGCGTGGATCGTGCTGATCCTCGCGTTCGCGACGATCGAGGTCTTCACCCTCGAGATGACGTTCCTGATGCTCGCGCTCGGCAGCGTGGCCGGACTCGTCTCGGGCGTGTTCGGCATCCCGTGGTGGGCGCAGTTCCTCATCGCGGCCATCGTCGCCGTCGTGCTCATCTTCACCCTCCGTCCGCCGCTCCTGCGGCGGCTCCGGCGAGGCGGCGATCCGGCGAGGAGCAACATCGACGCCCTGATCGGCGCGGACGGCGCCGTCGTCAGCACGCTCACACAGGCCGGCGGCCAGGTCCGCCTGCAGAACGGGGAGACCTGGACGGCCAGGCTCTCCCCCATCACCGAACAGCGCGATGTCGCGGTCGGCGAGAAGGTCCTCGTCACCGGCATCGACGGCGCGACGGCGGTCGTCGTGCCGGTAGAGAGGAGCGCCGCGTCGTGATCGACGTCCCCACCATCATCGTGACGATCGTCGTGGCGGCGATCGCGATCTTCGTGATCGTGGTCATCGCCCGGTCGATCCGGATCATCCCGCAGGCCTACTCCGGCGTCGTCGAACGGCTCGGCCGGTACCACAAGACCCTCACGCCCGGACTGAACGTGCTCGTCCCGTTCATCGACCGGCTGCGCCCGCTCGTCGACATGCGCGAGCAGGTCGTGTCGTTCCCCCCGCAGCCCGTGATCACCGAGGACAACCTCGTCGTCTCGATCGACACGGTCGTCTACTTCCAAGTGACCGACGCGCGCGCGGCCACCTACGAGATCGCGAACTACCTCGGCGCCGTCGAGCAGCTGACGACCACGACGCTCCGCAACGTGGTCGGCGGGCTGAACCTCGAGGAGGCGCTCACCAGCCGCGACAACATCAACGGCCAGCTCCGCATCGTCCTCGACGAGGCCACCGGCAAGTGGGGCATCCGCGTCTCGCGCGTCGAGCTGAAGGCGATCGACCCGCCCGTGTCCATCCAGGACTCGATGGAGAAGCAGATGCGCGCCGAGCGCGACCGTCGTGCCGCGATCCTCACCGCCGAGGGCACGAAGCAGTCCGCCATCCTCGAAGCGGAGGGCCTCCGCCAGGCCGAGATCCTCCGCGCAGAGGGCGACGCCAAGGCCGCCGTGCTGCGCGCGCAGGGCGAGGCTGAGGCCATCCAGACGGTCTTCCGCGCCATCCACGAGGGCGATGCCGATCCGAAGCTGCTCGCCTACCAGTACCTGCAGACGCTCCCCCAGCTCGCGCAGGGCCAGGCCAACAAGCTCTGGATCGTGCCGAGCGAGCTCACCGAGGCCCTGAAGGGCATCGGCAAGGCGTTCACTCCCGGCGGTGCCCCCGGCGCTCGTACGGAGGGCCAGCCGCCGCAGTGAGCGACGACGTCACGACGGCGTACTTCGAGGGCGAGCGCCCGCGCGTCCTGGCGCACCGGGGGCTCGCCCTCGAGGCTCCTGAGAACACCCTGCTCGCCTTCGCGAAGGCCGTCGCGATCGGCGTGACCCACGTCGAGACCGACGTGCACGTCTCGCACGATGGCGTCGCGGTCATCGCGCACGACCCGACCCTGGAGCGGGTCGCCGCCCGGCCGGTCCGGGTCGAGCAGCTGACGATGCCCGAACTCCGCCGCGTCGAGCTCGGCGAGGGCCAGGGCTTCGCGAGCCTCGCCGAGGCGCTCGACGGCTTCGGTGAGACCCGGTTCAACATCGATGTCAAGACCGAGGCGGCGGTGGCGCCGACGATCGAGGCGGTGCGACGCACCCGGGCGGCCGACCGAGTGCTGCTGACGAGCTTCTCGGAGCGCCGCCGGCTCCGCCTCGCCGCCGCGATCCCCGGCGTCGCGACCTCGGCGGGCGGCAGCGGGGTGCTGGCGGCGCGTTCGGCGGCACTGAGCGGCAATCGGGCCCTCCTCCGCCGCGCGCTCCGGGGCGCGCGGGCGCTGCAGATCCCCGAGCGGGCGAACGGCATCCGGCTCGTGACGCCCCGCTTCCTCCGCGCGCTGCACGAGGTCGACGTCGAGGTGCACGTGTGGACGGTGAACGATCCGATCGACATGCGCCGCTTGCTCGCCCTCGGCGTGGACGGCCTCGTCACGGATCGTGCCGACATCGCGCTCGAACTCCTCGCCGAACACTGAGAATTCCCCGACAATTCCACGGCCGCTGGCAAGGGAACGCCCAGCTTGATCGTTTAGAACTGTAAACGATCGAGAGGAGCCCACCATGGCCGACCGGAGCCTTCGAGGCATGCGAATCGGTTCGCAGAGCCTGCAGAGTGAAGACGGTGTGGTGTTCGCGGACCGCGCCGAGTACACCTACCGCTGCGCGACGTGCGAGCGCGAGACCGTCATGGTCTTCTCCACCGAGGCCGAGCTCCCCGAAGTGTGGGAGTGCCGCTTCTGCGGCGCCGAGGCGACGCTGCTCGTCGACTCCAAGCCCGTCGAGGTCGACCGCTCCGGCGAGAAGGCCGCGCGCACCCACTGGGACATGCTGCTCGAGCGCCGCACGATCCCCGAGCTCGAAGAGCTCCTCGCCGAGCGGCTCAACTACCTGCGCGCCCGTCGCGGCCAGCAGAAGATCGGCGCCTGACGCGGCCCCGCGCCCGACCGCTTCGAATCCGACGAAACGCCCCGCATGAGCGGGGCGTTCGTCATTTCTCCGGCGGAGTGGCCGATCAGCCGCGCCGCCGACGGGCGGCGAAGCCCGCGGCGATGAGCCCGGCGAACGAGAGCACGCCGATCGCGCCAGGCACCCACGGCCCGAGGAAGACGGCCGGCGTGAGGCCGGTGCGGAGCTCGACGTCGGTCAGCATCGCCCCGGGCACGTCCGCCCGGAGTCCGTCGATCGTGCGGCCCGTCGGGTCCATCACCTGGCTCGTCCCGACCGTCGAGAGGTTCACCACGGAGCGACCCGTCTCGATCGCCCGCAGCCGCGCGATCGCGAGCTGCTGCAGGTTCTCGTCGGTGCCGCGGAAGTCGGCGTTGTTCGTCTGCAGCAGGTAGACCTCGGCGCCGTCGCGAGCGCCCTCCCAGATCAGGCCGTCGTAGATGACGTCGAAGCAGATGGCGAGACCCGCGAGGGTGCCGTCGAGATCGAACACCGGCGGATTCGTGCCCGCGGAGTAGCCGCGCTGCACGAGCGAGATTAGGTCCGGGGCGAAGAACATGTAGAAGTCGCGGTCGGGGATGTACTCGCCGAAGGGCACCGGGTTCCGCTTGTCGTAGAAGGCCGTGGCCCCTTCGCCGGCACGCCAGAGCATCGAGGTGTTGTAGTACTTCTCGTCGCGGTAGCTGACCGCGTTCATGATGAACGGGGCGTCGACCTGTTCCGCGATCCGGTCGAGTGCGGCCGCGGCGCTCGGGTTCCCGAGCGGATCGAGGTCGACCGAGCCCTCCGGCCAGAGCAGCACGTCGATGTCGTCCGCGTCGAAGAGCGGCTCGCTCGCCTCGAGCTGACTGCGGAAGATCTCCCCCGGCTCTCGCTCGTCGAAGTAGCCGGCCGGCCCGTTGCCCTGCGCGCTCGCGACCCGGAGTTCGCCGTTCGGCGTGGTCGGCCAGGCGGGCAGCAGGAGCGCGACCACGAGCGTGGCCGCGACGGGCAGCGCACCGCGCCAGTCGCTCCAGGAACGGGCCCGGACCCACTCGATGATCGCGGCCACGAGGAAGACCATCACGAAGCCGAGGCCGGAGGAGCCGCCCCAGGAGACGAGCTGCGCGAAGGGGCTCTCGGACTGGCTGAGCGCCGCTCTCGCCCACGGGAAGCCGCCATACGGCACCGAGCCCACGACGTTCTCGCGGAGCACCCAGAGGCCCGCGACGAGCGCCGGCAGGGCGACGAGCCGTCCGAAGCAACCGGGCACGGCACGCGGCATCCACCGATAGGCCAGCGTGATCGCGAGCGCGCCGACCGCGACGAAGACCGCCTCGAAGAGCGAGAGCGCGAGCCACGGGATCGGTCCGAGGTAGCGACCGGTCCAGGAGACGTCGACGAGGTAGAAGGTGGCCCCGAAGACGTAGCCCATCAGCAGGGCTCCGCCGATGCTGCGCCCGATCAGCGTCAGGAGGGCGAGCGCGATGCCGGCGAATGCGAGCGACCAGATGCTCGCGCCGGGGAAGCCGAGGTCGTACACGAAGGCCGCGCCGACGGCGACGGGGAGCGCCGCCCACCAGGGCAGCAGCGGGCGGGGGCGTTCTCGCACGGGGGAAATCCTAGGCGCAGGAGGCTGGGCATCGGCCGCGCTCGCGGTCGGGGCCGCGCTCACGCGACGACCGTGTCGATCACGACGCCACGGCGGACGCCGTCGATCGCGTCACGCGCGCGGATGGCGAGCTCGGAGTCCGCGACGATCGAGATCTGATCGAGGAGGTCGATGACCTGCTTCGTCAGGCGCACGAAGTCGCCCGCGGCGAGCTCGATGTCCTCCAGGACGATGCCGAGCGGCACCCCGCGCGCCCACGCGTGCATGGCCTGCGCGAGTGCCGGCGACGGCTGCTCCGGGCCGCTGAGGCGGTGATCGCGCTCGAGGTCGTCGAGTTCCGACCACACGTCGGTCGTGCGATCGAAGGCCTCCCGGAACCCGCCGCGCGGGAGCCGGTACTCGACCCCGCGATCGTCGCGGCGCGGTTCGTAGACGAGCGCCGCCGCCATGGCGGCGAGTCCTGGCGCGTCGAGTTCCGTCCAGAGCCCGCGCCGCAGCGACTCGGCCACCAGCAGGTCGCGCTCCCCGTAGATGCGCTTCAGGATGCGGCCGTCGGGAGTGGAGACGAGGGCCCCGTGACGGTCCCGTTCGAGGTAGCCGAGCCGTTCGAGCACCTCGGTTACCCGGTCGAAGCGCTTCGCGACCTGGCCGGTTCGGGTGCGGATCTGCGACTGCAGCTGGTCGTGCTCCTTGCGCAGCCGCCACCACCGCTCGGCCCAGCGGGCGTGCGCCTCCCGCTCGGCGCAGCCGTGGCAGGGATGGGCGCGGAGCGCCTTGCGCAGTCCGGCGATCTCCCGCTGCATCCGCTCGCGCTGCGCGTTCGTGGGGTTGCCCTTCGCCTGCTTGCGCTCGAGCTCGGCGATGTTCCGCCGGATCCCCGCGTACTCGCCGAAGTCGCCGAGGTGGCAGCGCATCGCCTGCTCGAAGCCGGCGAGCGACTCCTCCTGCTTGCGGAGCGTGCGGGCGAGGTCGACGACGGCGCGGTCGGCCTGGAACTGCGCGAAGGAGAGCTCGAGGATCTGCCGGGTGCGCTCCCGGCCGAACTGGTCGATCAGGTTCACGGCCATGTTGTACGTCGGCTTGAAGCTCGAGTTCATCGGGTAGCTGCGGCGCGAGGCGAGCGCGGCGACGGCCTCCGGGTCGAGCCCCTCGACCCACTGGATGACCGAGTGCCCCTCGACGTCGATGCCGCGGCGGCCCGCACGCCCGGTGAGCTGGGTGTACTCCCCCGGCGTGATCGGCACGCGCGCCTCGCCGTTGAACTTCTCCAGCTTCTCGAGCACCACCGAGCGGGCCGGCATGTTCACGCCCAGGGCGAGCGTCTCGGTCGCGAACACGACCTTCAGCAGCTTCTGCTGGAAGAGCTCCTCGACGATCTCCTTGAACGCCGGCAGCATCCCCGCGTGGTGCGCCGCGACGCCGCGCTGCAGCCCCTCGAGCCACTCCCAGTAGCCGAGCACCGCGAGGTCCTCGTCGCGGAAGGTGCGCACCCGCGCCTCGACGATCTTGCGGATCTCGTCGCGCTCGTGCGCCTCGGTGAGCCGCAGCCCGCTGCGCAGCAGCTGGCGCACCGCCTGGTCGCAGCCGGCACGCGAGAAGATGAAGACGATCGCGGGCAGCAAGTGCTTCTGCTGCAGCATCGCGACGAGCTCAGGGCGGTCCACCCGGCCGCCGCCCTGCTGACCGCGGTGGTACCCGCCCCGATCGCTGCCCCGCCGCCCGCGCTGCGAGCGGCCGCCGAGGGACCGGCTGCTCGCCCGGGCGAGCTGCTTGAGCTCAGGGTTCACCCGGTGCGTCGCCGCCTGACCGGACGAGTCGAAGAGGTCGAGCAGCTTCTGCCGCACGAGCACGTGCTGTTCGAGTGGCACCGGCCGCTCCTCGGAGACGATCACGTCGGTGTCGCCGCGGACGGCCTGCAGCCAGTCGCCGAACTCCTCCGCGTTCGACACAGTCGCGCTCAGCGAGACGAGGCGCACGGCCTCGGGCAGGTGGATGATGACCTCCTCCCACACCGCGCCGCGGAAGCGGTCGGCGAGGTAGTGCACCTCGTCCATCACGACGTACGCGAGCCGGTCGAGGAGCGGCGAGTCGGCGTAGAGCATGTTGCGCAGCACCTCGGTCGTCATCACGACGATGCGCGCGCTCGAGTTGACGTTCGTGTCCCCCGTGAGCAGGCCGACCTGATCGGCGCCCCAGGCGTCGACGAACTCCTGGTACTTCTGGTTCGACAGGGCCTTGATCGGCGTCGTGTAGAACACCTTCGCGCCGGGCTCCTGCATGGCGAGGAAGACCGCGAACTCCGCGACGATCGTCTTGCCGGCGCCGGTCGGGGCGGCCACGAGCACGCTGCGCCCCTCGTCGAGCGCGCTGCACGCGGCGCGCTGGAAGGGGTCGAGGTCGAATCGGATGGTCGCCTGGAACTCCGCGACTCGCGGCTGCCTGCGTTGCTGCCGCGAGAGGGCGTACCGCTCCGACGGAGAGGAGGTCGTCACCCGTCCAGCCTAGACAGCCGCCCCGAACTCGGCGGCATTCCGCTTCGCGACACGGCGATCGTGCAGGAACGAGAGGAACCAGGCCACGAAGTAGAGCAGGATCATCGGGATCGCGAGCAGGAACATCGACACGACGTCGGCCGACGGGGTCGCGATCGCGGTGAACAGGATGATCACGAGGATGGCGACCCGCCATGCCTTGAGGATCGCCGCGGCGCTGAAGACGCCCGCATAGTTCAACAGCACGATGAAGACCGGCACGACGAAGGCGACGCCGATCGCGAGCACGAGCTTCAGCACGAAGTCGACGTACTCCTTCGCGGTCAGCCAGGCCGGTGAGGTGTCGGGCACGAAGCTCGTCATCACCTTGACGATGTTCGGCAGCACGAACCAGCCGGCTGCGCAGCCGAGCAGGAAGAGCGGGATCGCCGAGGCGAAGAACGCGAGCGTGAACTTGCGCTCGCGGGTGTTCAGCCCCGGCACCAGGAAGGCGAAGATCTGGTACAGCCACACCGGGCTCGAGATCACGATGCCGATCGTGAACGCGATCTGCAACCGCAGGTCGAAGGCGCTGCCGATCGTCGGGAAGACGATCTCTGCCTGCTTGCCGGTCGCCTCCGCGACCCGATGGACGGGTTCCTGGATGGCGTCCCACACGAACAGGTCGGTGAGGACCCAGCCGCCGACGGCGCCGACGACGATGGCGATCGCGGAGATGAAGAGCCGCTTGCGCAGCTCGATCAGATGCGCGCCGAGCGACATCCGCTTCTCGCGGTTCTTCTCACCGCGCTCTCTCACCGCGGTCACGGGAGGTCAGGCGTTCTTGCCGGAGTCCGTGCTGCCAGCCTTGGGCTGCTGCTCGCCCGTCGTGCCGTCGGCGGCGTCCTCGCCGGACTGGTCCGAACGGACTTCAGACTTCAGGATCTTCATCGACTGGCCGAGGCTGCGGGCGAGGGCGGGCAGCTTGGGCGCGCCGAACAGCAGCAGGATGACCACAAGGATGATCAGCGCGTGCCAACCGGTGAAACCTTGAAACATGGGGGCTCGTCCAATGTTCGGAAACTCGTGATGACCAGTCTAGCCGGTCGGACCAATGCCGGAGCCGTCAGTCGGGACGTCCGCGGTCTCGTAGCCGGCGAGGCCCGCGCGCGCCCATTCCGCGACCGCGGCCCTGGCCTCGTCGGGCGCGACGACCGTGACGAGCCCGGGCAGTCCCGCGATGAGGCGCTTGAGGCCGTGGTAGTGCGCGACGCGGAGTGTCACCCGCAGCCGGTCGCCCGCCGGCTCGCTGCTGGAGTCAGCCAGGTAGTCGGCGAGCAGCGGCAGCGTCTCCTCGGCCACGTCGACCACGACGTCGAGGTCGGTGTCGGAGCCGTGGAAGAGCGTGTCGGGCACCTCGCGGTCGCTGTGGTCGGCGATCGGCAGCTCGCTCACGAGCAGCCCGGTCATCCGGTCGACGCGGAAATTGCGCATGTCCTCGCGGCCGTGGTCGTAGGCCTGGAGGTACCAGTCGGCCCCGAGGGAGGCGATGCGGAGCGGGTCGACCCGGCGCCTGGCCCGCTCCCCCAGCGCGTTGCGGTAGTCGAACTCGAGCTGGCGGCCTGCGGCGACGGCCTCGCGGATGCGGGCGAGCGAGGCATCCGCCTCCGTCTCGGCCACCGCGAGCTGCGTAGGGGCGCCGGTGGTGCCGAGCCGGAGCTTCTCGAGCAGGGCCGCGAGCCTGGCGCTGCCCGCGTTCTCCGGCGACGCCGAGAGGTACTGCAGGCCGGCGATGAGCGCGCTCGCCTCGCGGGCCGACAACCGGGGTGCGTCGTCGATCGCCACGTGGTGCACGATCACGATGACGTCGTCCTCCTCGAAGGAGTCCCAGTCGATGTCGAAGAGGTCGTTCGGCTGGTAGGTGCCGGTCTCCCCCGGCAGGCCCGAGGTCGCGATCAGCCGGACCGCATCGCGGATCTCGTTCTCGCCGAGACCGAAGTACTCCGCCGCCTCGGACACGTCGACGACCCGCCGCTCGAGCAGGTACGGCACGAAGGCCAGCAGGAACACGAGCTTGTCGGAGGCGCGCAGCGGCTTGCGTGCAGCCATCAGCTCTCCCCCGCCTCGTCGTGCGCGGCCGCGACGATCGCGAGCCGAGCCCGCACCGCGTCGCGGAGCTCGGCCGGCTTGAGCACGCGCACCTCGGGACCGTAGGCGGCGAGCTCGTCGGCGAAGACGGCCGCATCGGTGTAGTGCAGGCTGATCACCCCGCGGTCGTCGTCGCGGAGCACGGCGCGCTTGCCGAGGCGGACCTCGGCGTCGCTGCCTGCGGCGACCGCCAGATCGGCCGTGTTCTGCAGGCGGAGCGCTTCGAGTTCGCCGAGGATGAGGTCCTGCACGTCGGCGGGCGGCGCCTCGAAGGAGACGCCGGGCAGCACCTCGACGGGGCCGACGATGCGGGAGAGCAGGTAGGTGCGCAGGCCGTCGGCGTCGCGGTCGCGGCCGTGCAGGTGCCAGCGGCCCTCGTGGAGCACGACCGCGTACGGCTCGACCCGGCGGAGGCGCGGCGCGGGCTCGCCCGGCTTGAAGTAGCGGAAGGAGACGGCCTGCCGCCGGTCGAGCGCCTGGCGCAGCGGCTCGAAGGCGGCGTCGCGCACGCGCAGGCGCGGCGCGTAGCCGATGACCGGCTCGCGCGGCTCGATGCCGAGGGCGCGCAGCTTCGTGAGGGCGCGCTGCGAGTCCGAGGAGAGGGACGCCTCGCGCCACACCTCGGCGGCGAGGCCCAGCAGCGCGAGCTCGTCGGGGGTGAAGGTGACCTCGTCGGGCAGGTCGTAGCGGCCCTTGGGGATGCGGTAGCGAAGGGACTGGTTGTCGCCCGGGCGGTCGGGCGACTCGATGGTCTCGAGCGGGATGCCGAGCTCGCGGACCTCGTCCTTGTCGCGCTCGAACTGGCGCTCGAGGCTCGCGTTGGCCCCGGCGGGGTCGTAGCGCTCGGCGTACCCGCGCACGGTCGACAGGATCTCCGACTTCAGCAGCCCGGTCTCGGTCGCGAGCAGCGCGAGCACGAGGCTGAAGAGGCGGTCCTCGACCTGGATGCGGGGCGTTCCCCGAGACTTCTCCGCCACAGCAGCGATCATACTGAACCGGCCGGGGCCGGTCGCCGCCGCGCGGGAATCAGAGGACGCCCAGGATGTCGACCACGAAGAAGAGCGTGGCGTTCGGGGCGATGACCCCGTTGCCGGCGCCCTGCTCGCCGTACGCCTCGCTCGCCGGGATGATGAGGCCGAGCTGCGAGCCGACCTGCTGACCGATGAGCGACTTCGTGAAGCCGACGGGGAGGCCGATCTGCATCGCCGTCTGCGCGTCGCTCGTCGCTCCCACGCGCGCGGGCGTCCCCTGACCCCAGGTGGAGAGCTCCTCGATGACCTGGTTGTCGTCCCAGTTCACCGCGGTGAACTGCACGACGACCGTGTCGCCGTCCTTCACGACCGGACCGTTGCCGCCCTTGAGCGTCTCGACCGCGGTGGTCTCCTTCGCGTCGGCGGGCGGGTCGGACTTCGGCACCGTGATGCCGGGACGGCCGTCGGGCGCGAGCACGACCGCCGGGAAGCCGTCGCGGGTGAGCTGCGGGGCGCCCTCGGCCTTCGTCGGGAAGGCGCGGAGCACGTCGAGCACGAACACCACGCCGTTCTTCGGGTCGGCGCCCGGAGTGGGCTCACCGGCTCCGCTCGCGTCGTAGTCGGCCGCGACGAACATGACCCGCGAGCCCTCGCTGGCGCAGCTCAGGCCCTTGTCGAAGGCCGGGACCGAGTCGGAGCCGCCCCGCGTCATCAGCTGGCCGCCCGCATCACCGAATCCGCCGCCGCCGAGCTTCTCGCCGGTGCCGCCGTCGTAGGCGACGAACGCCACCTCGACCAGCTGGCCCTCGGCGATGTGGTCGCCCTCGCCCTCGTGCAGCACCTCGCACTGGGTCTCGGTCGGCGTGAGCGGGGTGGGGAACGTCACCTTCGGCTCCGAGCCGAACTCGCCCGTCACGGTGACCGCCTCGGTCGAGGCGCCGGGGGCGGCCTCGGGCGCGGGTCCGGTCGAGCAGGCGGAGAGGGCGACGGCGACGCCGAGGGCGGCGATGAGCGCGAGAGACGAGCGCACGGATCCTCGATTCTGGGATGCGGTCACGGATGCCGCCGGGGCGGCGGTGAGCGATGAAAGCCTACCCGGCATCGCCGGGGGCCTCGTCGATGGGGGCGCGGGCGTGGCCGGCCGCGGTGTCCGCGGCGCGGACGCGCTTACGGAGCGCCTTGTCGCTGACGGTCCGCTCGCCGAGGGCGCCGGGCGTCCACGCCTCGACGTCCTCGTCGCTGAACTCCGTCTTCGACGGGCGGCGCTTGAGCTCCGGCAGCACGGTGTCCGGGGCGAGCCGCCGGGCGGTGATGAGGAAGCCGGTGTGCGCGATCATCCGGTGGTCCGGGCGGACCGCGAGCCCCTGGACGTGCCAGCCGCGCACCATGGTCTCGTTCGCGTCGGGGTCGGTGTACTCCCCCGTCGCCCGGATGGCCTCGGCGACCCGGGAGAGCTGCGTGACCGTGGCGACGTAGCAGAGCACGACGCCGCCGGGCTTCAGCGCGCGGGACACCGCGCCGATGCACTCCCAGGGCGCGAGCATGTCGAGCACGACGCGGTCGACGGTGCCGTCGGCGACCGTCTCCGGCAGCACCTCGGCGAGGTCGCCGAGCGTGATCGACCAGTTCTCCGGGTCGCGGCCGTGGAAGGTCGCGACGTTGCCGCGGGCGACCTCGGCGAACTCGTCGCGCCGTTCGAAGGAGTGCAGCCGGCCCTCGGGGCCGATGGCGCGCAGCAGCCACAGCGAGAGCGCGCCGGAGCCGACCCCCGCCTCGACGACGGTGGCGCCGGGGAACACGTCGGCCTGGGCGAGGATCTGGGCCGCGTCCTTCGGGTAGACGATCGCCGCGCCGCGCGGCATCGACATCACGAAGTCCTTGAGCAGCGGCCGCAGCGCCAGGTACTCGACGCCGACCTCGTTCGCGACGACCGAGCCGTCGGGCAGCCCGATCACGGCGTCGTGGGCGATGCCGCCCTTGTGCGAGTGGAAGACCTTGCCGGGCTCCAGGGTGATGGTGTGCATCCGCCCCTTCGGTCCGGTGAGCTGGACGCGGTCGCCGACCCGGAAGGGGCCGCTCCGCTCGCCGCGGCTCTCGTTCACGCGTTGGCCTCCTCGGGCTCGTCGGCGAGGCGGCGCGAGGCCAGGTGGGCGCTCGCGGCTTCGAACAGGTGGGCGCTCGTGCGCCCGGCCAGCGTCGGCCACAGCAGGTGCGCGTCGCTGCCGTCGAGCGAGGCGATGTGCGGGATGCCGAGGGCGAAGGCCCCGGAGGCCGCCGCCGAGGCCACCCCTGGCGGGGAGTCCTCGAGCGCGATGCAGGCGGTGATGTCGACGCCGAGCTGCTCAGCGGCGCGCAGATAGGGCTCGGGGTGGGGCTTCGGGTGGTCGACCATGTCGCCCGCCACGAGCACGTCGAACGCCTCGAACCCCGTGGCGGCGACGATGTCCTCCGCCATCCCGCGCAGCGACATCGTGACGAGCCCGGTCGGCACCCCCGCCTCGCGGATGTCGCGCAGGAGCTCGCGCGCGCCCGGCCGCCAGGGGGCGCCCTCGGCGACGATCTGCTCGCGCACGCGGCCGGTGAGGTGGTGCACGATCTCGTCGGCGGAGAGCGCGACGCCCGCCCGCTGGAAGACGGCGGCCGAGTCCCAGAGGCCGGAACCGACGAGCTGCAGCCCGTCCTCCTCGGTCCAGACGCCGCCGTGCGAGCGGACGAGCTCGGCCTCGGCGCGGAGCCAGTAGGGTTCGGTGTCGACGAGCGTGCCGTCCATGTCCCAGAGGACGGCGGCGGGAAGGCGAGTGGTCACAACGGGCAAGTCTACGGGCACCGCCTATTGTGGAACCGAACCCGGACCGTCCGGGCGCAGGAAGCGGGGCGACGCCAGTGGACCATCCGGTCGGATTCGACGGCGGACGACTCCTCGTCGTCGCCTTCGAGGGGTGGAACGACGCGGGCGAGGCGGCGACCGGGGCGGCGAAGCTGCTGGCCCGTCGGCTGGGACTCGTCGAGATCGCCGCGGTCGACCCCGAGCTGTACTTCGACTTCCAGTTCTCGCGGCCGTCGATCGTCGCCGGTGACGACGGCGTGCGCCGGATCGAGTGGCCGGGCGCCGCGATCCTCGGGCCGGGCGGCGAGCCAGAGCTCGACGAGCCGGAGGAGCAGCTCACCGGCCCCGGTGCCGAGGGACTGCACGTGCTGCTCGGTGCCGAGCCGGCACGCAGCTGGAAGGCGTTCACCGCCGAACTCGTCGACGCCGCGCTCGCGGCCGACATCGACGGCATCGTGCTGCTCGGCGCGATGCTCGCCGACGCGCCGCACACGAGGCCGCTCGCGGTCTTCGCCTCGAGCGAGAACCCCGAGGTGCGCGCCTCGCTCGGCGTCGAGCGCTCGAGCTACGAGGGGCCCGTCGGCATCCTCAGCGTCATCGCCGATCAGGCCGAGCGCGCCGGCATCCCGACCGTCTCCCTGTGGGCCTCCGTCCCGCACTACGTGCACAACGCGCCCTCGCCGAAGGCGGTGCTGGCGCTCCTCGGCAAGCTCGAGGAACTGACGGGGCTCTCCATCCCCCGGGGCTCGCTCGAGATCGAGTCGAAGGCCTGGGAGGCCGGCGTCGACGCCCTCGCGGCGGAGGACGACGAGATGGCCGCCTACATCGCCCAGCTCGAGGAGGCACGCGACGCGGTCGACGCGCCAGAGGCGAGCGGCGAGGCGATCGCCAAGGAGTTCGAGCGCTATCTGCGCCGGCGCGGCGACGGCCCAGCCGGCGACGAGCCCTGGCGGCCCCGGGAGGGCTGAACCGGGCGGCTCAGGCGCTCAGCACGCCCGTGCCGAGCAGCACGAGGAGCAGTCCGCCGAGCAGGATCCGGTAGATCACGAAGGGCAGGAAGCTGCGCTTCGAGATGTAGTTCATGAAGAACGCGATGACGAGCAGCCCCACGACGAAGGCGACGAGCGTCGCCGCGCCCGTCTCGACGAGCCCGTAGACGCTCGGTTCGCCGATGCTCTTGAAGAGCTGGTAGAAGCCCGAGCCGAAGACGGCGGGGATCGCCAGGAGGAACGCGTAGCGCGCGGCGGCGGCGCGTTCGTAGCCGAGGAAGAGCCCCATCGAGATCGTGCCGCCCGAGCGCGAGACGCCGGGGATGAGCGCGAGCGCCTGCGCGAAGCCGAACAGGATGCCGTGCGGCACGTTCAGCTCCCGGAGCGTGCGGGTCTTGCGTCCCGCCCAGTCGGCGAGCCCGAGGATGATGCCGAAGACGATGAGCATCGTCGCGACGATCCAGAGCGAGCGGAAGGTCGTCTCGATCTCGTCCTGGAAGAGGACGCCGAGCGCCACGATCGGGATCGAGCCGACGATGATCAGCCAGCCCATCCGGGCGTCGGGGTCGTTGCGCGGCACGCGGCCGGTGAACGAGCCGAACCAGTGCGAGATGATCCGCACGATGTCGCGCCAGAAGAACACGACGACCGCCGCCTCGGTGCCGATCTGGGTGATGGCGGTGAACGCCGCGCCCGGGTCCTGCGCGCCCGGCAGGAGCTCCCCGAGGATGCGCAGGTGCGCGCTCGAGGAGATGGGGAGGAACTCGGTCAGTCCCTGGACGAACCCGAGGATGAGGGCTTCGATCACGTGTCGTGTGTCCGTTCGGTCGGTGGCGTGCGGCGACGGAGACGATCGTAAGCCCCCTCCGTGGGAGGGCTCAGTATTCGAGCAGCAGGTCGCGAAGCACGCGGTGCCCGAAGGAGAGCGCGTCGAGCGGCACACGCTCGTCGACACCGTGGAACATCGCCGGGAAGTCGATGTTCTCGGGCAGCCGGAGCGGCGCGAAGCCGTAGCCGGCGATGCCGAGCCTGGAGAGCGCCTTGTTGTCGGTGCCGCCCGAGAGCAGGTACGGGAACACCGGGGCGCCGGGGTCGTGCCGGCCGATCGCCCCGGCGACCGCGTCGACGAGCGGGCCGGTCGTGGAGGCCTCGAGGCCGACGTCGCGGTGCACGATCTGCACCTCGACGTCGTCGCCGGCGAGTTCGCGGATCGCGGCGAGCACCTCGTCCTCCTCGCCAGGGAGGGTGCGGATGTCGACGAGCGCCTCGGCCCGGTCGGGGATGACGTTGTGCTTGTACCCGGCCTCGAGCAGCGTCGGGTTGGTCGTCGTGCGCAGCGTCGCGGTGATGAAGCCCGAGGCGGAACCGGTGGCGAGGGCGAGCTCGTCGGGCGAGACCTGCTGAGGGTCGACCCCGAGGACTCCGGCGACGGCGGCGAGGAGCTCCGTGGTGGTGCCGGTGAGCCGCAGCGGCCACTCCGTGCGGCCGATGCGCGCGACGGCTTCGGCGAGCTTCGTGACGGCGTTGTCGTGGATGAGCCGGGAGCCGTGCGCGGCCGTGCCGGTGGCGACGAGCCGCACCCAGAGCAGGGACTTCTCCCCCGTCTGCAGCAGGTAGGCCCGCGTACCGCCGACGGTGATGGAGTAGCCGCCGACCTCGCTGATCGCCTCGGTAGCGCCGGCGAAGAGCTCGGGGTGGTGCTCGACGAGCCAGTGCGCGCCGTAGTCGCCGCCGGCCTCCTCGTCGGCGAAGTACGCGACGACGAGTTCGCGCTCCGGCTGACGGCCGCTGCGCAGGATGTCGCCGAGCGCCGTGAGCATCATGGCGTCCATGTCCTTCATGTCCACCGCACCGCGGCCCCAGAGCATGCCGTCGCGCACTTCGCCCGCGAAGGGGTCGACGCTCCAGTTGCGCGGGTCGGCGGGGACCACGTCGAGGTGGCCGTGCAGCACGAGCGCCGGCTTCTCGGGATTGCGGCCCGGCACGCGTGCGACGACGCTCGCTCGGCGCGGGGCCGACTCGAACAGCTGCGGGGCGAGGCCGAGGGCGGCGAGCTTGGCCTCGACGTACTCGGCGGCCTCGCGCTCGCCGTTGGCCCGCCCCTCGCCGTAGTTCGTGGTGTCGAAGCGGATCAGTTCCTGCGCGATGCTCGCCGTCTCGTCGAGTTCGTCGGTGATCGCGGGGGTCGTCGCTGCCTCGGCCATGCGTTCCACGCTATCGTGCCCGCCGGGTTCTCCCCCACTCCCCGATTCTCCCGGCGCCGAGCGGTCGGAGAACGAGTTTCCGCAGGTTGATCTGCGCTTTCGGAGGGGTGGATGCCGCAGCCGCCCGGAGTGGTCAAACGGCCCTCCGAAACCGTGCTAATGTCTTCTACGGCCCGCTGAGAGATCAGCGGGAAACCACGCGCGGGTGGCGGAATTGGCAGACGCGCTAGCTTGAGGTGCTAGTGCCCGTATAGGGCGTGGGGGTTCAAGTCCCCCCTCGCGCACGTGGACGAAAGGGCCGGATCGAAAGATCCGGCCCTTTCGCGTTTCACAGCTCAGCTCGCCCGTTCACGGCTCGGCTTGCGGTTCATCGCCGGTGCCTCCGCGCCTCCTGGTGCGCACCGGTGGGACCAGCGACCAGAGCCCGGCCGCGGCGACGAGGGCTGCGGGCATCCAGCAGGCGGTGAGCACCGCTTCGAGGAGGCCGGCGCCCGGCTCCCGATCGAGCTCCACGCGCTCCGCCGCCGGTTCGTCGTCCGGGACCCGTTCGGCGTGCACGAGCAGCCGGTGCGAGGCGACGCCGATCGGCGTGCACGTCAGCAGGGTGAGCAGATCGGTGCCCGGCTGGATCCCGAGCGAGCTCGTGTCGTCCGGTCGGACGGTCTCGGTACCCGTGACGCGGTACACGAGACGGCGGTCGCCCACTTCGACGGTGATGAGGTCGCCCGGCCTCGCATCGTGAATGGGGTCGAAGAGCGTGGCATAGGGGGCACCGGAGTGCGCGGTCAGCACGCTGTGCGTGCTCGCGCCGCCGACGGGGAGGCTGCTGCCGAACAGGTGGCCGACGCCCTTGCGGAGCACGTCGGCCCCCGTTCCGAGATACACCGGGAGGTCGATCCCGAGGCGCGGGTACCGCACCCGGGCGACGACGCCGTCGGCACCGAGGTCGAGCTGCGCCGCGTAGCGGGCGGGGTCGAGCCCGGGTGCGGTGCTCGTGGTCGTGTACGGGTCGCGAAGCTGCCCGGTCGGCAGTGCGGCGTTGTACGCCTCCGCCTCGGCGAGCAGTCGATCGACCGCTCCCGATTCGCGGTGCCCGGTGACCTGCTGCGTGTAGCGCGCGTTCGCCTCGTCGTGGTGGATCGTGCTCAGCCAGTTCGCGGCGGTCGGGAAGAGCAGGAGCGCGATCGCCGTCATCCCGAGCAGGAAGATCAGGAGGTTCACTCCGGAGAAGCGGCGTGCGCCGGTCGTCACCGTCACCTCGACTCCGTTCACTCGGGGAGCCGCGCTGCCCGGCTCAGTCGAGGGGGAATCGACCGAGCCGGGCGGGCGGGGGTTCAGGCCTCGCGTCGGCTGTGGCGCCGACGGAGGACGGCGAGCACGAGCACGCCAGCGAGGAGCAGCGCTCCCCCGGCGAGCAGTGCGACGGTGCCGGCGAGGCCGGTGCTCGGGAGCATGAAGCCGCCGTTGTGCGGCACGTTCTCGATCGTCACCGTGACACGGCTCGGGTCGTCGCTCGTGACGTCGACCTTCACCGGCTCGGCGAGGAGCTCGTAGCCCTTCGGCGCCTGAACCTCGGCGACCCAGTAGGAGCGCCAGTCCGGGTCGCCCGGCTGGAGCTGCCGGCCGTCGGCGAAGTCGGAGTAGCGGAGCCCACTGATGACGACCCGCCCGTCGCGGCCCGTGGTGAACTGCGTCGCGCCGTCGATCTCGAGTGGCCCGCGCAGCGCACGCGCGTCCGCCTCCGAGCGGAACACCTGGAAGACGGCGCCCTCGAGCTTCGTGGCCGGGTTCTCGAGGTCGACCTTCTCGATGACGAGCGCGCCCCACTTGGTCTCGACGGGCGGCGTCACGACCGGCCCGCCGGGTTCGCCCGGCTGCACGTCGAACGACGCCTCGTTCGGGTAGATGACGGCCTCGTTGGGGATGACCCCGGTGGCGTTCGCGCGCGCCGTGATGACGAGCTGGACCTGGGCGGCCGTGGCGTTCGCCGCGAGCAGGGCGCGGCCCTGTTCCGTGAACTCGACGGTCACGGTGTTGCCGGCCTGATCGAAGGAGACCCGGGCGTCGCGGCCCTCGGCGACCGGTACGCCGTTCGTGAGGGACACGGCCGTGGAGAGGTGGTCGAGGCGCGGGTCGAGCGCGTCGACGATCCGATAGCCGTCGATCACCTCGACGTTCGGGATGTCGCCGCGGATCGTGTAGACGATCTCGTCGCCCTGCACCACGGCCCCGGCGTCGCGCACGGTCTTCTCACCCCCGGTCACCGCGTTCTTCGGGTAGACGTGCACGTCGTACAGCCAGGCGTCGCGATCTTCGGGGTCGGTCAGCGGGAGCGTGACGAGGAAGGGCGTGCCCGGCGTGACGCCCGCCGGGACGCTCGTCTCCGAGACGAGGTAGAGCCCGAGCGGCAGCCCCGGGAAGGAGGCGTCGCCCGCGGCGTCCGTCGTCTTCGCGGTGCCCGGCTGCTCGGCCCGGGCGGCGGCCTCCGCGGCCGTCAGCTCGCCGGCGGCCCGCCAGCCCTCGTTCGTGGTGAGGTCGATGCCGGACACGCGCTGCACGGTGAACTCGACTCCCGCGAGCGGGGTGAGGCCCGTGGTGTCCTTGGGCAGGCCGTCGGCCGGGGCACCCGACTCGTCGGGCTGGACGAACTTGTGCACGTGCAGGGCGGCCGTCGCATCGGGATCGATGTCCGCGGCCGAGGCGGCGTTCGCGGCGGGCACCGTCGCGCCTCCGAGCAGGGTGAGGCCGAGCACGGCCGCCGCGAGCGCGGCGGTTCGTCGGCGGAACGGGGTCGTCATCGGGAGGTCTCGCTTTCTTCGTTTCGTTCAGTTCGAGGTGCCGGTCCGGCGGCGCCGGACGAGCAGTGCGGTGGCGGTGAGCCCGAGGACGACGAGGCCGCTCGCCGTCATCCAGGCGGTCCCGCCGCCGCCGGTCTGCGGGAGCTGCGGGCCCCGCACGGGGGTGTGATGCTCGGTGGCGCAGGGGGCGTCCGCCGTGCAGTCGTCGGGGTCGACGCTCCCGGAGCCCCAGGCGAGGTTCCGCAGTGTGCCGGCCCAGGCATCGTCGTGGACGACGACCCGGTAGCTGAGGCGCGCCTCCTGCCCGGCGGTGAGCGCGAACGCGCCGCTGTCGAGTCGGCCCGCCACGGGGTCGGGGACCGGCGTCGCCGGTGCGTCGCCGACGGCGAGCGTCGCCGACCCGGCGACGAAGTCGGCGGCGCCCAGCACGTCGCCGAGCTCGTCCGTGATGCTCGCGTCGGGCACGGTCCCGACGAGGCCGGTCGCGGTCACGGTGTACGCCACGGTGTCGCCGGGGAGGATCTCGCTGCCGGACGCCGGGTTCGCGTGCTTCGCCACGGTCCAGGCGGGGACCTCCACCGGGTTCTCGGTGCAGGCGAGTGCGTCGTCGCAGCCCGGCGGCTCGGTGTCGGAGGCGAAGACGAGATTGCGGAGCATCCGGTTCCCCAGCCGGTCCGCGGCGTTCACCGTCACCCGGTAGCGCACCGCCGCCTGCGCTCCGGCAGGGAGCGTGCCGGCGACGTGGATGCGCTGGCCGTCGAGGACGGCGCTGAGCGGCTCCTCCGCGGTCAGCGAACCGGGGTCGAGCCCGGCGTCGTCGAGGACGTCGTCGAGTGCGTCGACGTGCTCGACGTCGACCGGTCCGTCGCCGACGTTGCGGAAGGTCACGGCGTAGTCGACGCGCTGACCTGGGGCGACGACCGTGCCGTGCGCCCGCGAGACCGTCTTCTCGACCTCGAGCACGCCCTCCTCGGGCGGGTCGACGGGCACCTCGGGATCGGTCGGCGGGTCGACGGGCTTCTCGGGGTCGGGGTCGCAGGCGAACGGCTTCTCCCGGAAGGGGTAGTTGTGGTGCTCGTTGGAGGTGCCGGCCAGGCGGATCGAGCCGTTGCTGAGCAGGCGCCCGTTCGTGTTCGCGGTGACGTCGACCGTCGGGCGGCCCGGGTCGGCGGCGGCTCCCGGGACGAGGATGCTGCCGAGGATCTGGGACGAGCCGCCGAGGGTCACGCTCGTGGCGTCGACGAAGTTCCAGATCGTCCGCTGCGCGGTCCGGCCGAAGCCGTTGACGGTGCCGTCGGGCACGTCGACCCGGCGGCCGTCCTCGGAGATCCACGTGGGCGCCCAGTCGACCCTCGCGCCGCGGACGTTGACGATGACGGTCGCGTCCTCGGCGATGCCGCTGAAGTCGATCTCGTTCGGCAGATCGGCCGCCGAGACCGAGAACACCTCGCGCGCAGCGCCGGTGCCCTCGAAGTTCTCGCCCCACGAGATGCTGCCGGTGGGGCGGAGGGCGGCGTATTCGGCTGAGGTGGAGCGGAGGCGCTCGCCGAAGGCGGCCCAATCCGCGACGGCGGTCGCTCCCAGCCCGTCCCGGCCGCCGGAGGAGAACGCGTAGGCGCGATCCGGGTAGCCCGGATTCATCCGGCCGCCGACCTGCACCGGACCGCCGCCCACGGCGAGAGTGCTCCCCCTCGAGACGGTGAGGTCCCGGCCGACCGCGAGAGCGGGTCCCCCGCCGCCCGGGATGACCCCGGATCCGACGCCGACGACGCCGAGGTCGATCCGCCTGGCGGGGCTCGGCTGGACGCGCGCGTCGCGGCCGACGACGACCAGGCCCTCGACCTCGGCGACGCCGCCGGCGAGGATGAGGTCGCCGCCGGTGTACAGCGAGACGTTGTTGTCGATCACCCGGGGTTGCGCGGGCCGGGGCTCGGCAGCTCCGACACGGCGCACTGCCCCGAGGCGAGGGTGCTGCCCTGCGCTTCGGGGTCCTCGACGCCGTGCGCGCTCGGAGCCGGCGTCGCGAACCCGAGCGCGAGCACCAGGACCGTGATCACCCCGCCGCCGAGCAGCGGCCGACGGGTGGCGCGAAAGGGTGGCATGCTGCGGCCTTCCATGGGATCCGGGGATCGGCACGCCGGTCGGCGTTCCATGAAAGATACTCACGCATATACCTGTGTATATACTGGGCTATTGTACGATTCGGTGAGCGAAGCCGCGCGGCGGGACGCGAGCGAGGGAGGACCGGATGCCGAGAGGGAATCAGGGGTTCGACGAGCGGCGGGCGGCCATGGCCGAGGCGGCGGGGCGGCTCCTGCGCGACGAGGGGCCGGGTGCGGTGACGCACCGGCGGGTGGCGATCGAAGCTGGCATCCCCGTCGGCTCCGCGAATCATCTCTACCGGACTCGCGCTGAGCTCTACCAGGCGGCCGTCGAGTCGGCCGAGGCGGAGCGCTACGCCGCGGCGGCCGAACTCGTCGCCGGACTGCCCGAGCGCATCGAGGAACTCGGCGAGGTGGCCCGGCTCCTGCTCGTCGCCTGGTACTCGCCGGGGCACCCGGAGGAGCTGCTGGCGATGCGGGTCGAACCGATGCTCCTCGCGGCCATGGATCCGGCGACGCGGGACATCATGCATCGCACCAAGGCCCAGCTCGCCCCGCTGCTCGACGAGATCGTCGTGCGCGGCGGCCTCGGCGGCACGCCGATCGCCGACCTCGTGCCGGATCTCGCGCTGGGGGCGATCACCCACGCCGCGACGAGCGGCGCCGACGACGTCATGGCCGAGGCGACCGCCGCGCTCACCCGGATCCTCGAGGTGTTGCGGGACTGAGTCGTCCGGTTCTTCGATTCTTCGAATCTTCAATCGGATCTGAGATTGCATGAATCGAATATCTGTTCGAAGATGAGAGGGTGACCTCGACCCTTCCCCAGCGCACCCGCCTCGAGCGGGTCGCCGAGCTGCAGAGCCGCATCCACGGCATGCAGGCGACGAGGCTCGAAGGGCGCGCGCTGCCGACCCATCCCGCGTTCGCGGGGCTCCTCCCCGGTGGGGCGCTGCGTGAGGGCACCGTCACCGAGGTGCACGGCTCCGGCTCGGTGCTGATGGCCCTGCTCGCCGAGGCGAGCGCCGCCGGACGCTGGTGCGCGGTCGTCGGCATCCCCGAGTTCGGGATCGAGGCGGCCGAGCGGTTCGGACTCGACCTCGATCGGCTCGCGCTCGTGCCGCGTCCCGGCCGGCACTGGTTCACCGTCGTCGCGACGCTCGCCGAGGCCATCCCCCTCGTCGCGGTGCGCCCCGGCGGCCGGGTGCAGCCGGCCGAGGCGGCCAGGCTCGCGGCCAGGCTCCGCGAGCGCGGCGCCGCCCTCCTCGTGGCCGGCGACTGGCCGGGCAGCGAAGCGAGCCTCGGCGTCGAATCGAGCGGCTGGAGCGGGCTCGAGCGCGGGCACGGCCTGCTCGCCGATCACGAGCTGCTCGTGCGCGCCTCCGGTCGCGGCGGCTTCGCGAGCGGGCGACGCGCGCGGCTCCGGCTCGCTGAGGAGGCGCGGGGCTTCGCCGAGGTGCCGCCGCTGGGCGAGGTCCGCCGGATCGGCGCAGAACGGCGGGCGGGATGATCCGGCACACCCGCACCATCGTGCTCTGGTGCCCCGACTGGCCGGTCCTCGCCGCGGGCCGGGAGGCGGGGCTCGACCCGGCACGGCCGATCGCGCTCATCGAGGGCGGCGCCGTGCACTCCTGCTCGGCCGCGGCACGCCGCGACGGGGTCGTGCGGGGCCTCCGCCTGCGCGAGGCCCAGTACCGCTCCCCCGAGCTCCTCGTGCTCCCCTACGACCCCGTGCTCGACCATCGCGCCTTCGAGCCCGTGGTGCGCGGGGTGGAGCAGGCGGTGCCCGCCGTGCAACTCGTACGGCCGGGCACGCTCGCGATGCGGGCGCGCGGCCCGGTCCGGTACTACGGGGGCGAGGCGCAGGCGGCGGGCGCCCTGCTCGACACCGTCGCCGCGCTCGGGGTGCCCGGGGCGAAGATCGGCATCGCCGACGGCCCCTTCGCGGCCGAGCAGGCGGCCCGCACCGCACTGCGCTCCCCCGTCGGGGTCGTCCCGGAGGGCGGCTCGGCCGAGTTCCTGGCACCGCTGCCCGTCTCGCTCGTCGTCGACCAGCGCACCCGCACCCTGCTGCTGCGGCTCGGGGTGCGCACGCTCGGGGAGCTCGCGGCGCTGCCGGCCGCCGACGTGCGCCGCCGCTTCGGCCCGGCCGGCGCGTTCGCGCACGAACGGGCCGCGGGGCGCGAGCAGTCCGAGGTGGCGGCCCGCACGCCGCCGCCGGAGTTCGAGGTGGAGCAGCGCTTCGAGCCGCCGATCGACCGGATCGATCAGCTCGCCTTCGCATTCCGGGTCTCGGCCGAACGGTTCATCGACCGCATCCGCGAGTCGCGGCTCGTCTGCACCGCCCTCCGGGTCGAGCTGGAGGACGACCGCGGCGGACACTCCGGACGCAGTTGGCTGCACCCGCGCTGGTTCACCGCCCCGGAGGTGCTCGACCGGGTGCGCTGGCAGCTGCAGGGCGCGGGCAGCGCCGAGGCCGGGCTCGCCGCGGCCGTGACCCGGGTGCGCATCATCCCCGAGCGGCTCGACTCGACCGGAGACCACGAGCCCGGGCTCTGGGGCGGCGGCCCCGACGAACGGGTGCATCACGCGCTCACCCGCGTGCAGGGGCTCCTCGGGCACGAAGGGGTCGCCACCGCGGCCGTCGGCGGCGGGCGGCTCCTCGGCGACCGGCAGGTGCTCGTGCCCTGGGGCGACCGCGCCCCGGCGGTCCGGCCCGGGCCGTGGCCGGGCACCCTGCCCGCACGCGCGCCGGCGAGCGTCTTCGACGAGCCGGTGGCGGTGCTCCTCCGCGACGCCGCGGGCGGCCCCGTCACGATCGACGAGCGCGGAGCGATCGGCTCCCCGCCGGTCGGCTTCGCCCTCGCCGGGCAGCAGCCGGCCGAGGTGCGGGCGTGGGCCGGCCCGTGGCCCGTCGTCGAACGCTGGTGGGATCCGGAGCGGGCGAGGCGGGTGCACCGCTTCCAGCTCGTCGACCACGACGGCTGCGCCTGGCTGCTGCTCCGCGACGCGGAGGGCTGGTGGGCCGAGGCGAGGTACGACTGATGGGTGGCGGCTGATGGGCTGGAGCAATCCCGAGATCCCCTGGTCGGAGCTCGAACGCAAGCTGTCCGACCGGCGCCGGCCGACACCGTCGAAGCTCATCGCCGACGGCGGCGACGGCCCGGCGTTCAGCCGGAAGCGCGCCCCGTACCGGCCGAGCGAGGGGCTTGTCGCCCCGAGCGGGCCGCTCGTGCCCTACGCGGAGCTGCACGTGCACTCCAACTACAGCTTCCTCGACGGCGCCTCCCAGCCGGAGCAGCTCGTGGAGGAGGCCAGGCGGCTCGGGCTCTCCGGCCTCGCCATCACCGACCACGACGGCTTCTATGGCATCGTCCGCTTCGCCGAAGCGGCCGAGAGCTTCCCCGAGCTGCGCACGGTCTACGGGGCCGAGCTCTCCCTCGGCCTCTCCGCCCCGCAGCTGGGCGCCGCCGACCCCGAGGGCGAGCACCTGCTCGTCCTCGCCCGGGGCGAAGCCGGCTACCACCGGCTCGCTGCGGCCATCACCGCGGCGCAGCTCGCGGGGGGCGAGAAGGGGCGTCCCGTCTACGAGCTCGAACGGCTCGCCGAGCAGGCCGGCGGCGAGTGGGTCGTGCCGACGGGCTGCCGCAAGAGCGCGGTGCGCCGGGCGCTCGCGGCCGAGGGGGACGACGGGGCCCGGCGCGAGCTCGACCGGCTGATCGCCCTGTTCGGCCGGGAGCAAGTGGTGGTGGAGCTCTTCGACCACGGGCATCCCGGCGACCAGCGCGCGAACGACCGGCTCGCCGCGCTCGCCGCCGGCACCGGGGTGCCGCTGCTCGCCACGAACGCCGTGCACTACGCGACGCCGGGCGAGCACCGCCTCGCGAACGCCCTGTCGGCGGTGCGGGCCAGGCGCAGCCTCGACGAGCTCGACGGCTGGCTGCCGGCCTCGAACGAGCAGCACCTGCGCAGCGGCGCCGAGATGCTGGCCCGCTTCGCCCGGTACCCGGGAGCGGTCGAGCGCTCCGTCGTGCTCGCCGAGGAGCTCGGCTTCACGCTCCGCAGCGCCCGGCCACGACTGCCGAGGCAGGAGGTGCCGGCGGGGCACACCCCGATGAGCTGGCTGCGCGAGCTCGTGCGGCAGGGCGCCGAGGAGCTCTACCCCGGCATGCCCGAACACGTGCGCCGGCGCCTCGACCACGAGCTCGCGGTCATCGAGCAGAAGGACTTCCCCGGCTACTTCCTGATCGTGCACGATCTCGTCGCCGAGGCGCGCCGGCGGGGCATCCTCTGCCAGGGCCGCGGCTCCGCCGCGAACTCGGCCGTCTGTTACGCGCTGCGGATCACGGCGGTGGACTCGATCAAGTTCGATCTGCCCTTCGAGCGCTTCCTCTCCGCCCTGCGCGACGAGGAGCCCGACATCGACGTCGACTTCGACTCCGACCGGCGCGAGGAGATCATCCAGTACGTGTACGCCAAGTACGGCCGGCAGAACGCGGCCCAGGTCGCGAACGTGATCAGCTACCGGCCGAAGGCGGCCGTGCGCGACATGGCGAAGGCGCTCGGCTACGGCACCGGTCAGCAGGACGCCTGGTCGCGGCAGGTGGAGCGCTGGGGCGCCGTGGTCGAGACCGACGACCACGACATCCCGGGCCCCGTGGTCGAGCTCGCCGAGCAGCTGCTCACCTTCCCGAGGCATCTCGGCATCCACTCCGGCGGCATGGTGCTCACCGACCGCCCGGTCGGCGAGGTCTGCCCGATCGAGCACGCCCGCATGCCGGGGCGCACGGTGCTGCAATGGGACAAGGACGACTGCGCCTGGATGGGCCTCGTGAAGTTCGACCTGCTCGGTCTCGGCATGCTCGCCGCCCTGCAGTACGCCTTCGATCTGATCGAGGCCCGCACCGGGGAGCACTGGGAGCTGCACTCCATCCCGAAGGAGGAGCCGGCCGTCTACGACATGCTCTGCCGAGCCGACTCCATCGGCGTGTTCCAGGTCGAGAGCCGGGCGCAGATGGGCACACTCCCCCGGTTGAAGCCGCGCTGCTTCTACGATCTCGTGGTCGAGATCGCCCTGATCCGGCCCGGGCCCGTGCAGGGCGGCGCGGTGCACCCGTACATCAGGCGCCGCACGGGCGAGGAGCCGGTCAGCTACCTGCATCCGAAGCTCGAGCCGGTGCTGAAGCGCACCCTCGGAGTGCCGCTCTTCCAGGAGCAGCTCATGCAGATGGCCGTCGCCGTGGGCGACTGCACCGCGGCCGACGCCGACCTCCTGCGCCGGGCGATGGGCTCGAAGCGGGGCGTGCAGAAGATCTCGGAGCTGCGGGAGAAGCTCTACGCCGGGATGGCTCGCAACGGGCTCTCCCAGGCGGACGCCGACGCGATCTACGGCAAGATCGAAGCCTTCGCAAACTTCGGCTTCGCCGAGAGTCACGCCCTGGCGTTCGCGCTGCTCGTCTACGTGAGCTCGTGGTTGAAGCTGCACTATCCGGCGGCGTTCCTCGCCGCGCTGCTGCGTGCGCAGCCGATGGGCTTCTACTCGCCGCACACGCTGACCGCCGACGCCCGGCGGCACGGGGTGCGCATGCTCCGGCCCGACATCCTCCGCTCCGCGGTGCACGCGGGGCTCGAGCCGCTCGATCGCGCCGAGGTCCGCGGTCTGCTCGGCGATCCGGGGCGGCCGCCGAGCGGCCTCGACGGATGCCTCGACGCGGAGCAGCCCGAGGTCGGCGACTTCGACCGGGCGGCCCCCGACCGTTCGGTCGAGCACCGCCGCGACGGGGCCTTCGCCGTGCGCCTCGGGCTGGCCGACGTCGCCTCGATCGGCACGGCGGTGGCCGAGCGCATCGTGGCCGAACGCGAGTCGGGCGGCCCCTACCGCGACATGGCCGAGCTCGCACGCCGGGCCGGGCTCGACACCGAGCAGCTCGAGGCCCTCGCCGCCGCCGGTGCCTTCGAGACCTTCGGGCTGGCGCCGCGCGAGGCGCTGTGGCTCGCGGGCGAGGCCGCGCAGGATCGGGCGGAGTTCCTGGCGGGCTCCGTCGTGGTGGTGCAGCCGCCGCTGCTGCCGATCCTGAGCGAGGCCGAGCAGGTGGTGTACGACCTCTGGGCGACGGGCATCTCCCCCGACGACCATCCGATCCGGCACGCGCGGGCGGAGCTCGACGCCCGCGGCGCGGTGCGGATCGACCGCCTGCAGGCGGTGGAGTCCGGGCGGCGCGTCGAGGTGGGCGGCGTCGTCACCCACCGGCAGCGCCCCGCGACCGCCTCGGGCATCACCTTCCTGAACCTGGAGGACGAGTCGGGCACCCTCAACGTGATCGCGGGGGTCGGCGTCTGGAACCGCTACCGGCGCATCGCGAGGGAGGCGCCGGCGATGGTCGTCCGAGGCATCCTGGAGCGTTCGCCTGAGGGCGTGACGAACCTCGTGGTCGACCGTTTCGAACGACTCACCGTGCAGGCGCCGCACCGCTCGCGGGACTTCCGCTGACCCCGGCGGCGCCACTCCGAGCGCGGCCGCCGTGTCTCCGCCCGCGGGCGGACCGGGTCGGTTAGCCTCGACCGGTGCCCGCCACCCCGCGCTTCGACCACGACCCCCACGACCGCTACGGCAGCGATGTGCTCGCCGGCGATTGGAAGGCCAGGGGGCGCACGACGATCCCCGAGGTCGCGGCCGAGCGCGAGCTCGTCGTCGAGCTCGCGGAGTCGGGCTTCTGCGGCGCGATCCTCGGCGTCGAGCAGGGCAACGTGGTGCTCGAGGACCGCTTCGGCGGCCGCCGGCTGTTCCCGCTCGGGCACGGCTTCCTCCTCGACGGGCGCCCGGTCCGCCTCGTCGCGCCGAAGCCGAAGGCGCCCGCCGGGAGGCTCCGCACCGCCTCGGGCTCCTTCGTCGCCGAGGCGGCGCCCGCGAAGGTGGCGCTACCGAGCCGCATCTTCGTCGAGGGACGCCACGACGCCGAGCTCGTGGAGAAGATCTGGGGCGCCGACCTCCGCGTCGAGGGCGTCGTCGTGGAGTACCTCGAGGGCGTCGACGTGCTCGCCGACACGCTCGCGGAGTTCCGGCCCGGCCCGAAGCGCAAGGTCGGCGTGCTCGTCGATCACCTCGTGCCGGGGTCCAAGGAGCAGCGCATCGCGGATGCCGTCGCCCGCGGGCCGCACGGCGCGCACGTGCTCGTCGTCGGGCACCCCTACATCGACATCTGGCAGGCGGTGAAGCCGCAGCGGCTCGGCGTCGAGGCGTGGCCGGTCATCCCCCGTGGCACGGAGTGGAAGCACGGCATCTGCGCGGCCTTCGGCTGGCCGCACGCCGAGCAGGCCGACATCGCCCGCGCCTGGCAGCACATCCTCGGTCGGGTGCGCGGCTACGGCGACCTGGAGCCCGCGCTGCTGGGCCGGGTCGAGGAGCTGATCGACTTCGTGACGGCGCCGTAACCGGTTCCCGTTCCGCTCCCAGCGCCTGGCGTCCGTTCCTGGCGCCCGTTCAGACCGAGAAGCCGCCGTCGCTGTGGATCAGCTGCCCGCTCACCCAGCGTCCGTCCTCGGAGACGAGGAAGCGGACGAGGCGCGCGGCGTCCTCCGGCGTGCCGAGCCGGCCGCTCGGCTGTTCCGCGGTGAGTGCGGTGCGGGTCGCATCGTCCATCCAGCCGGTGTCGACCGGGCCGGGGTTCACGAGGTTCGCACGGATGCCGAGGCCGCCGAGCTCGCGGGCCGCGGCGATCACGATGCGGTTGAGGGCGCCCTTGCTCGCGCCGTAGGGCAGGTTGCCGACCGTGTGGTCGCTCGTGAGGGCGACGACGCTGCCGCCGCCGGTCGGGACCTGTTCCGCGACGGCGCGGATGAGCAGCCAGGCGGCCCGGGTGTTCACCGCGAAGTGCCGGTCGAAGCTCTCGAGCGAGGTGTCCAGCAGGCCGGAGTCGACGCTGTACGCGTGCGACAGCACGAGCGCGGACACGGGGCCGAGCTGCGCGCCGACCTCGGCGACGAGCCGTGCCGGCGCGGCCGGGTCGGCGAGATCGGCATCGAGCCGCAGGGTGCGGCCGCCGTGCGCGAGGAGCTCCGTCTCGAGCAGGACCGGGTCGCGATCGGGGTCGCCCCCGTAGGGCATCTCGCGGTCGCGCTCGGCCGAGCTCGTCACCGCCACGTCCCAGCCGTGCGCGGCGAGACCGACCGCGATGGCGTGCGCGATGCCATTGCGGCGACCGGCTCCGGTGACGAGGGCGACGGGCATGCGGTTCCTCCCTGCGGCCGCGGTCCGAGCTCGGCCGACGCGCGCCGCCATGGCGGTGGCACGAGTCGCCACGTTAGCCGATCGTGGTGCCGAAGGCGAGGCCGAGCACGTAGGTCACGGCGGCGGCGCCGAGGCCGATCGCGAGCTGGCGCACGGCCCGCTTGAGCGGCGAGGCCCCAGACAGCAGCCCGACGGTCGCGCCGGTCGCGAGGAGGGCGATGCCGACGAGCACGGTGGCGAGGAGCACCGCGGGCAGGCCGGTCATGCCGAAGAGGTACGGCAAAACCGGGATGAGCGCCCCGGAGGCGAAGAAGCAGAAGCTCGAGAGCGCCGCGGACAACCCGGTGCCCACCGCCTCGTCGTCGTGCTCGGCGACACCGAGGGCGTCGGTCGGGGTCGGCTGCTGCTCGACGGCGTGGACGCGGGCGACGACGAGGGCGGCGTGCTCGGCGGCCTCGGCCGGGTCCATGCCCCGCGCGCGGTAGACGAGCGCGAGCTCGTTGGCGTCGATGTCGAGGTCGGGCAGCGCCTCGCGCGCGGTCGGGTCGGGCGCGGATGCCTCGAGCAGCTCGCGTTGCGAACGCACCGAGACGTATTCGCCCGCGCCCATCGAGAGCGCGCCGGCGAGGAGCCCGGCGATGCCGGTGAACAGCACGACCGGCGCGGGTACCCCGGTGGCGCCGATGCCGAGCACGAGCGCGAGGTTGGAGACGAGTCCGTCGTTCGCGCCGAAGACGGCGGCGCGGAAGGTGCCGGCGAGACGCCGGCGGCCGCGCGCGGCCAGACCGCGGACGACTTCGCCGTGGATCCGCTCGTCGGCGGCCATCGCCGCGGTCGCGTCGGGATCGTTCGCGTACGGCGAGCGGGCCTCGGCACGCTGGGCGAGCGCGAGCACGAAGATGGAGCCGAAGCGGCGGGCGAGCCCGCCGAGCAGGCGGGTGCGGATGTCCGCCCGGGGCACGCCGCGTTCGTCGCCGCCGAGGAGCGCCAGCCAGTGCGCCTCGTGACGGCCCTCGGCAGCGGCGAGGGCGAGCAGGATCTCCCGCTCCTCGCCCTCACGGCGGGCGGCCAGCTCACGGTAGACCGCGGCCTCGGCGCGTTCGTCGGCGAGGTAGCGGCGCCACCTGGCTCGATCCGCTGCGGTGCCCTGCGGCGTGGTCATGCTGCTCCTTCTCGCGGGCGCGTCGACGGCATCGGCCCGCGCCATCGCGTGGGCCGCGCTCGCGGCCTCAGCCAAGCTACCGGGGTGGCCGGTCGAAATGGCCCGAAACGGCGGGATTCGCAGCATTTCGGATCCCCGAACGTCCTTCGGTCCGCCGAAGCATCCTCGGTCGGCGGCAGCCGCCACCGGCGCGACTCAGCCGACGAGGTGCTGCCAGCCGTCGCCGGCGGCGTACTCGAAGATGAGGTTCGTCTCGGTGTGGGCGACGGCGGGGTGCCCCGTGAGGTGGGCGAGCACGAACTCGCGCAGCTCCTCGGCGTCGCGTGCGGCGACGTGCAGCAGGTAGTCCTCGGCGCCGGCCATGTGGAAGACGGCGAGCACGCCGGGCAGGTGCGGCACGGCCTGGCGGAAGGCGTCGATCTCGTTGCGGTCGTGCTTCACCAGACGGACGGCGATGAGCGCCTGCAGGGAGACGCCGACGGCGGCGAGATCGACGTCGACGCGGAAGCTGCGGATGATGCCGAGGCTCTGCAGTCGGCGGAGCCGGAGCGAGACGGTCGACTCGGCGACCCCGACCTCGGCGGCCAGCGCGGCGCCCGAGGCGCGGGCGTTCGACGAGAGCGCGGCGATCAGCGCCCGGTCGACGCGATCGAGTTCGGCTTTCTGCGCCATGGCTCGTCCTCTCCGGATGTTTCTCGACGAATCTGCGATGAATCGTACCAGTACGCCGGAATCTGCGGCAGATATTGCCTAATTCTGCAGATCCTGCTTCATTGGCGGAATGCAGACCTCGACTTCGCGCTTCGAGACTCGCGCGGTGCACGCCGGCATGGACGGCGTTCGCGAGCTCGGCTCCCATGTTCCTCCCATCGACCTCTCCACGACGAATCCGCTGGCCTCGGTCGAACTCGGCGGCCGCTCGTACGAGGAACTCGCCGGCGGCCAGGACCTCGGCGACGATCGCTCGGCGGTGTACCAGCGGCTCTGGCAGCCCGGAGTGGCCCGCTTCGAGACCGCCCTCGCCGAACTCGAGGGGGCCGACGGCGCCGTCGCCTTCGCGAGCGGGATGGCGGCGCTCTCGGCGCTGCTCATCGCGAGCGCGAGCGCGGGTCGGCCGCACATCGTGGCGGTCCGCCCGCTCTACGGCGGGACCGACCACGTGCTCGACACCGGGCTGCTCGGCACCGAGGTGAGCTGGGCGGCCGCCGATGAGGTGGCCGACGCGGTCCGGGCCGACACCGGACTCGTCGTCGTCGAGTCCCCGGCCAACCCGACGCTCGAGCTCGTCGACCTCGCCGCGCTCGCCCGGTCCGCGGGCGACGTGCCCCTCCTCGTCGACAACACCTTCGCGACGCCCGTGCTGCAGCGCCCCATCGAGCACGGCGCCGCGCTCGTGCTGCACAGCGCCACGAAGTACCTCGGCGGGCACGGCGACGTCATGGGCGGGGTCGTCGCGGGCGACCGCGAGTGGGTGGAACGGCTGCGCCGGGTGCGCGCCCTCACGGGCGGACTGCTGCATCCCTTCGCGGCCTATCTGCTGCACCGCGGGCTCCGCACGCTGCCGGTGCGGGTGCGCGCCCAGCAGGCCACCGCGGGCGAGCTCGCGCAGCGCCTCGCCGCGCACCCGGCCGTCGCCGCCGTGCACTACCCGGGCCTGCCCGGCCAAGACCCGCAGGGGCTCATCGGGCGTCAGCAAGCGGGCGCCGGTTCGATCATCGCGCTCGACCTCGAGGGCGGCTACGGGGCGGCGCAGCGCTTCGTGGAGGCGTGCGAGCTCGTCACGCACGCCGTCTCGCTCGGCGGGGTGGACTCGCTCGTGCAGCATCCGGCCTCGCTCACGCATCGGCCGGTGGCCGGTGAGGCGAAGCCTGCCGCGGGCGTCGTGCGCCTCTCGATCGGCCTTGAGCACGTCGACGACCTCGCCGGTGACCTGCTGCGGGCGCTCGACGCGGCGGCGCGCTCCGAGGCGGGTCGCGTCGAGCTCGGGATGGAGCCCGAGCGACGGGCGTTCGCGACGGCCGCCGCCGACTGAGCGGCGGTGCCGTCAGCGCGAGCCGAGCCGTTTGCGCAGGAACTCGATGCGCGCCTGGAGCTGCGTCACCGTCGCCTGCGCGACCGCGGGGCCGCCGCAGATGCGCCGCAGCTCGGAGTGCACCTGCGAGTGCGGCTCGCCCGTCTGACGTGCCCAGAGCCCGACGAGGCTGTTCAGCAGCGCCCGCTGCTCTTTCAGCGTGCGGTAGAGGGCGACGGGTTCGGCGTGCTGCTCGTCGGCGACGGTGTGCTTGCGGCGGTCGCTCGCACGGCGCGCCTGCCGTGCCTGGCGGTGGCGGAGCAGTTCGGACACCTGCTCCGGTTCGAGGAGGCCCGGGATGCCGATGAAGTCGAACTCCTCATCGCTGCCGGGCTCGGCGAGCGTGCCGAACTCGGTGCCGTCGTAGACGACGCGGTCGAACGTGGCGTCGGAGGCGATCGCCTGCCAGGTGAACTCGGCGGAGAGCTCGTCGGACGCCTTCTCCTCGCGGTTCGCCGCCTCGAGCAGCCCGTCGTCCAGCCCGGGATCGTCGGCCCCGTCGCCGTCGCGTCGGTCGAGCGCGTGGTCGCGCTGGCGTTCGAGCTCGCTCGCCAGCGCCATCAGCACCGGCACGTTCGGCAGGAACACCGAGGCGGTCTCGCCGCGGCGCCGGGCGCGTACGAAGCGGCCGATGGCCTGTGCGAAGAACAGCGGCGTCGAGGAGCTCGTCGCGTACACGCCGACCGCCAGGCGCGGCACGTCGACCCCCTCCGACACCATGCGCACCGCGACCATCCACCGGCTCGTCGACGCCGAGAACGCCTCGATGTTGGCCGAGGCCTCCTTGTCGTCGGAGAGCACGACGGTGACCCGCTCGCCGCAGATCTGCTCGAGCTGCTGCGCATAGGCGCGGGCCACGGTCTGGTCGGTCGCGAGCACGAGCCCGCCGGCGTCGGGGATCGACTGGCGCACCTCGCTCAGGCGCCGGTCGGCGGCCTTCAGCACGGCGGGGATCCACTCCCCGCTCGGTTCGAGGGCGGTGCGCCAGGCGGCGGAGGTGATGTCCTTCGTGTTGTCCTCGCCGAGCCGCGCCTCCATCTCGTCGCCGGCCTTCGTGCGCCAGCGCATGTGCCCCGCGTAGACCATGAAGATGACGGGGCGCACGACGCCGTCGGCGAGCGCCCGGTCGTAGCCGTAGGCGTAGTCGGTCTTCGAGACCCGGATGCCCTTCGCGTCGGGCGCGTACTCGACGAACGGGATCGGCGCGGTGTCGCTGCGGAACGGCGTGCCGGTGAGGGAGAGCCGCTTCGTGGCGGGCTCGAACGCCTCGCGGATGGCGTCGCCCCAGGACAGGGTGTCGCCGCCGTGATGCACCTCGTCGAGGATGATGAGGCTGCGGCCCGAGAGCGTGAGCTCGCGGTGCAGGGCGGGCCGCATCGCGACCTGCGCGTACGTCACGGCGACGCCGTGGAAGTGCCGGGCCGAGCGGCCGTGCGCATTGCGGAAGCCGGGATCGAGGCGGATGCCGACGCGGTCGGCGGCGTCGGCCCACTGCCGTTTCAGGTGGTCGGTGGGCGCCACGACGGTGATGCGGTCGATGACGCGCCGGGCGCGCAGCTCGGCCGCGAGCCGGAGCGCGAAGGTCGTCTTGCCGGCGCCGGGCGTGGCCGCGGCGAGGAAGTCCCTGGGCAGCTCCTCGAGGTAGCGCTCGAGGGCCTCGGCCTGCCAGGCACGCAGCTTGGAAGCGGTGCCCCAGGCGGCGCGCTCGGGATAGGACGGGGACAGGTGCTCGGCGGCCGAGGTGCCCGGGTGGGCGCCGTTCGGAATCACTGAGCTCATGAGGATATGAGGTTACCCGAGGCATCCGACACGGGCGAAGCCGGATCGCCGACCGGGCGTGGCGCGCCGCCGAGCGGGCGCGCGCCGCCCTGCGGCATGTGCAGAATGGAGGAATGCCAGTCGGAGCACAGCCCAACGAATCCGCGGAGCCCGCGCTCTCCGAGCCGCGTCACCCCTGGTCGCGCTACGTCGCCCTGGGCGACTCCTTCACCGAGGGCATCGGCGACCCGGAGCCGACCGTGCCCGGCGGGCACCGCGGCTGGGCGGACCGCGTCGCCGAGGTGCTCGCGCAGGGCGACGACGACTTCGCCTACGCGAACCTCGCCATCCGCGGGCGGCTCATCCAGCAGATCATCGACGAGCAGATCGAGCCCGCGCTCGCGCTCCGGCCCGACCTGATCACGATCTCGGCCGGCGGCAACGACGTCATCCGCCCGGGCACCGACCCCGACGAGATCTCGGCGCGCTTCGAGTACGCCGTCGAACGGCTCTCCCGCGACCGGGCCACCATCGTGCTGTTCACCGGCGTCGACGTCGGTTTCTCCCCCGTGTTCCGCGGCATCCGCGGCAAGGTCGCGATCTACAACGAGAACCTCCGCGCAATCGCGGCCAAGCACGATCTGCTCGTCGCCGATCAGTGGGCGCTCACCGAGATCCAGGATCAGCGCATGTGGGCGCCCGACCGGCTGCACCTGAACCCGCTCGGCCACCACACGGTCGCGCGCATGGTGCTCGCGACGCTCAACGTCGACAACGACCTCGAGCCGTCGACGCCCGAGCCGCTGCCGGCCCGCAGCTGGCGCGAGGCGCGCGTGGGCGACCTGGCCTGGGCGCGGGAGTACCTCGTGCCGTGGGTCGTGCGACGCATCCGCCACCAGTCCTCCGGCGACTTCGTCACGGCCAAGCGGCCGGATGCCGGTCCCTACGCCGCCTCGGAGCTCCGCGAGGAGCGCTGAGCGGCGCGCGGCTCAGCCGCGTCCGGCGGTCGCCGGGGCGTCGAGCGCACCCGGGTTGCCGAGCCGCCACCAGGCGCCGGGATCCTCGAGGGAGGCATCGAGCCGCAGCGGAACGCCGATCGTGCGGGTGCCGGCGGTCACGGTCGCGTTGCCGACCTCGCTGCCGTCGTCCGCAGTCGTGATGCTGGCGGCGTCGACCTCGACGGCGACGGGAGTGTCGCTCCACACGACCAGGCGGGCGGCCTCGCTCGCCTCGGCGTGCGCGGTCTGTCCCCACGGGGTGACGTAGCTGGCGAGCTCGGCGCCCTCGTCGAAGACGGTCACCTCGCGGAAGCCGGGTGCGACGCTGTCGAGGAGCGCCGCGACCGCCTCGCGCAGGCTCGCGTGGTCCGGCGCGCCGAGCAGCACGCCGACGATCGTGACCGACTCCTCCCCGACCTGGACGTCGGCGGAGAAGAGGAGGTTGGCCGCATCGTCGGTCGTGCCGGTCTTGATGCCGTCCACGCCGTGGGTGCCGAGCAGCTTGTTCGAGTTCTCGATGGGGCCGAGCGACGGCAGCTCGACCTCCTGGGTCGCGACGATCGCCGCGACGACCGGATTCTCGAGCGCGAGCTCGCCGAGCCGCACGAGCTCGGCCGGCGTGCTCGTGTTGTCGAGCGAGAGCCCGCTCGAGTCGGCGATGACCGTGTGCTGGAAGCCGTGATCGGCGAGCCAGCTCCTGGCGCGGTCGAGGAAGGCCTCCTGCGAGCCGAAGGCCCAGTTCGAGATGGAGATCGCGTAATTGTTGCCGGACGGCAGCAGCATCGCCTCGAGGCTCTGCACCAGGCTCAGCGAGATGCCCGGCTCCACGGGCGCGACGGAGCCGTTCTGGGCGATCATGTCCCAGTACAGCTCGACGTCGGCCTCCGTGTAGGCGAGCTCGGGGCCGCTCTCCCCCGCCGCGACCGGGTGCTCGTCGAGCACGACGAGCGCGGTGATGATCTTGGTGATGCTCGCCGTCGGCAGGGCGGCGTCGGCGGAACCGGTCGCGAGCAGGCCGTCGAACCCGACCGCGCCGACCGCGTAGCCGCCGAATCCGGGCAGCACCAGCTGCTGCGCCGCCTGGGCGACGGGCTGCGGCGCCGTGACGACCGGGGCCGCGGCCGGGATCGGCGCGCCGAGCGCCCGCCCGACGTACACGCCGCCCGACACGAGCAGCGCGAGCACGATCGCGAGCGCGCCGAACACGACGAACCGGCGACGGCGGTACATCCGTGCCCTGGCCTCGCGGGCCTCCGCGGCGGGATCGCCGTGCGCCTCGGCGGGGTCGGCGACGGAGCGGCGCGGGCGCGCGGCGTCGTGCTCGGCCTCGCGGCCGGGGGCTTCGGTCGTCATCGAGTGCGAGCCTAGCCGCCGGAGCCGTGCTCGGGCTGGAGATCGGTCAGCGCGTACAGCACCACTGCGGCCGCCGCGGCGACGTTTAGTGAGTCCACCTCGTGCAGCATCGGGATCGTCACGATGCGGTCGGCCGCGGACAGCGCCCGGCGGCTCAGCCCGTCGCCCTCGGCGCCGAAGACGAGCGCGAGCCGCTCCGGGGGCGCCTTCGCGAGCGTGCGCAGCGAGACGGCGTCGTCGGCGAGGGCGAGCGCGGCGATCTCGAAGCCGTGCTCGTGCAGTAACGGTGCGGCCTCGTCCCAGTCGGGCAGCCGGGTCCACGGCACCTGGAACACCGTGCCCATGCTGACCCGCACGCTCCGGCGGTAGAGCGGGTCGGCGCAGCGCGGGCTCACGAGCACGGCGTCCGCGCCGAGCCCGGCGACGGAGCGGAAGATCGCGCCGACATTGGTGTGATCGACGATGTCCTCGAGCACGACGACGCGCCGGGCGTCCCGCAGCAGTTCGGCCGGGTCCGGCAGTTCCGGCCGCTCGAACGCGGCGAGGGCCCCGCGGTGCACGCGGTAGCCCGTGATCGCTTCGAGCTGGGCCGCGTCGGCGAGGTGCACCGGCACGTCGTAGGCCGCGAGGAGCGGCTCGAGCCCGGGAAGCCATTTCTCCTCCAGCAGCACGGAGCGCGGGCGGTGCCCGGCCGCGAGCGCGCGGGCGATGACCTTGGCGGATTCGGCCAGGTAGATGCCGCGCTCAGGCTCCCTCGCGCTGCGCAGCGCGACGTCCGTGAGATCGGCGTAGTCGGCGACGGCGTCGGATGCCGCGTCGCGCACTCGTTCGACGTGCAATGGTCCTCCCTGCCCCAAGCCTGCCACCCCAGGAAACAAACTGGAAAAGCGCGGTGTTTAGCATCGTGGTACTCGTCCCGTGAACGCCGTCGATTGGAGCCGTGTGAGCACCAGCACTGCAGAGCCCGCCGTGGCCGGCCTGGACCGCGCCATCGACGTGCTCGGCGCGGGCAGGATCGCGGTCCTCACCGGCGCCGGCGTCAGCACCGACTCGGGCATCCCCGACTACCGGGGCGAGGGGGCGCCGCGGCGCTCGCCGATGACGTTCCAGACCTTCGTCGGGTCCGAGCCGGCGCGCAAGCGCTACTGGGCGGGCAGCCACCTGGGCTGGCGCTCCTTCGGCTCGGCCCGGCCGAACGGCGGGCACCGCGCGCTCGCCCGGCTGGAAGCCTCCGGCGCGGCGACCGGCGTCGTCACGCAGAACGTCGACGGGCTGCACCGGCGCGCGGGCAGCCGCCGGGTCGTCGAGCTGCACGGCGGCATGGACCGGGTCGTCTGCCTCGCCTGCGGGCAGCTCTTCGCGCGCGAGGCGATCGCCGAACGGCTCACCGCGCTGAACCCGGGCCTCGAGCCCGAGCTCGAGCGGGCGCTCCGCACGAACCCCGACGGCGACGTGGAGGTCGACGACGTCGCGGGCATGCGCATCCCCGAGTGCTCCGTCTGCGGCGGCATGCTGAAGCCGGACGTGGTGTTCTTCGGCGAGTTCGTGCCGGTCGAGACGTTCCGCTCGGCGGCGGGCGTCGTCGAGGCGGCCGACTCCCTGCTCGTCGCCGGCAGCTCCCTCGTGGTGAACTCCGGCATCCGCCTCATCGAGCTCGCCCGACGGCGGCACCTGCCGATCGTGGTCATCAACCGCGGCGAGACGAAGGGCGACGGCCGCGCGGCAGTGAAGCTCGACGCGGGCACGACCGAGACGCTGACGGCCATCGCGGACGCCCTCGGTGCGTGAGTGCGGTGCGTGAGTCCGGTGCGTGAGTTCGCCGGCGCATCTGCGAGCATGGTCTGATGACCGAGCTCAGCAGGATGCCGCTTGCGCCCGTCACGATCGCGCTCGTGCGGCACGGCGAGACCGACTGGAACCGCGAGCGGCGCATCCAGGGCCTCACCGACATCCCGCTGAACGACACGGGGCGTCGCCAGGCCGCCGAGGCGGCCGACTCGCTCGGCGATCAGTCGTGGGACGCGATCTACGCGAGCCCGCTCTCCCGGGCGGCGGAGACGGCGTCGATCATGGCGGAGCGGCTCGGGCTGCCTGCGCCGGTGCACGTTCCCGAGCTTGTCGAACGCCGGCACGGCGCGCTTGAGGGCCTCGACCCCGAGGGGCGGGCGGCGCTCGAGGCATCCGCCGCGAGCATCGACGGGCTCGAGTCTCGCTCCGCGGTCATCGAACGCAGCTCGGCGGCGCTCCTCGCGCTCGCCGAACGGCACCCCGGTGGACAGGTGCTCGCGGTGGCGCACGGCGGCGTCATCCACTCGCTCATCCTGCACTTGAGCGACTGGACGCTCCCGGCGCCCGGCTACCGCATCGACAACGGTTCGGTGCACCTCGTGCGCGTCGTCGACGGCGCGCTCGAGCTCGTCGAGCCCGAGCGGCTCACTGGCACCGCGGACTGAGCGGTGTTCAGCGGCGCCGGGTGCGGCGGCCGCCCTGTTCGGCGACCGTGCGCTGCATGAGTTCGAGCAGCCGCTCCGCGGACGCGGCCCAGGTGTAGCCCGCCGCCCGTTCGACTGCGAGCTCCGAGCGTCGCGCCCACTCCTCGTCGCGTTCGAGCGCGCGGACCGCGCGGACGAGATCATCGGGGTCGGCCGGGTCGAAGTACTCGGCGGCGTCGCCGCCGATCTCCCGGAAGATGGGGATGTCGCTCACCACGATGGGCGTGCCGAGGCGCATCGCCTCGACGAGCGGGATGCCGAACCCTTCCGCGCGCGAGGCGTGCACGAGCGCCGTCGCGTTCGAGAGCAGCTCGGCGTACTCCTCGTCGCTCGCCCCGTCGTGGAACACGATCCTCGCATCGGGGGCGAGCCTGGTGAGCCGGCGACGCTCGTCGTCGCTGATCCGGCTCATCAGGTGCAGCTCGTGGTCGGGCAGCTTCGCCGCGGCCCGCACGAGCGTGTCCACGCCCTTGTACGGCATGAACGAGCCCATGTAGACGAGCCGGCCGCGGGCCGGTCGCGGCCGTGGGAGCTCCGGTCGGCCGAGGTCGTCGGAGGCGTTCGGCACGACCGTGACCTCGCGCTTGGTCAGCCGGTGCTCAGCGATGAGCCCCGCCGTGGTCTCGGACACCGTCACGACGCGGTCGGCCCGGTTCAGCAGCACCCGCTGCGGCCACCAGGCGAGATGGTAGAGCCGCCAGAGCAGCCGCACCGGCCACGGCAGATTGCGCGGCGGGGTGCGGTTCTCGTAGTAGATGAGGTCGTGCAGCGTGAGCAGCAGCCGGTAGTCGCGGCCGAACGAACCCATCGTCTGCATCGGCGAGAAGACGATATCGGGCTTCAGCCGCTTGACCTGCAGGGCGACGAACGGCTCGAGCGGGCTCGTGGGCCCGCTCACGAGCTGCCAGGGCAGCTCGGGCAGGAGTTCGAGCTGGCGGTGGTCGTTGATCAGCATCGTGACGGGATGGCGCTTGCCGAGCTCGCCGACGAGGCCGGCGGTGAACCGGCTGATGCCGTCATGCTGCCCGATGCGGGTGTACCTGCAGTCGAAGACGATCCTCACGCGGCCGCTCCGTGCGGCACGAACCCGAGGATGCGGCGCGCGGCGTCGCCCGGCGCCTCGTAGTGGATGAGGTGGCCCACCTCGGGGATGACCTCGAGGCGCGCGTCGGGGAAGCGCTGGACGAGCACGTGCTGAGCCGACAGGGGGGTGATGTCGTCGCGCTCGGCCGCGATGAGCAGCACGGGGACGTCGATCTGCGGCGCGAACTCGCGCACGTCGTGGCTCACCGAGGCCCGGAACGCCTCGAGCAGGCTGTCGCGGTCGCTGAACGCCGAGAAGTAGCGGTCGTGCTGGTCGTGGATGAATCGGCGGAGCTCGCGCGAACGGGTCTTCGCCATGGTCACACTCATCACCCGCACGATCGCTCGGTTCTTCAGCACCGCGAAGCCGGCTCGCTCGGGAAGCGCGGCGGCCGCCCGGTAGTAGGCGACGGCGAGCCGCGTCATGACGCCCCGGGGGCCTTCGAGCGCGGGAGCCCCGATCGGGTTCACCAGCACGAGGCGCTCGGGGCGGAGCCCGCCGGCGACCGTGGCGGACGCCACGATCGAACCGAAGGAGTGGCCGAGCAGCGTGTATGCGCCGTCGAGCTCCAGCGAGGCGACGAAGGCGTCGAGCCATGCGGCGTAGCCGGCGATGTCGTGCGGTCCGTCGAGCGGCGCGGACTCGCCGAAGCCCGGGAGGTCGGGCGAGACGATGCGGAAGCCCGGCAGGTTCGCGACGATCGGCTCGAGCCCGTGGTGGTCGCCGCGGAAGCCGTGCACGAGCACGATCACGGGTGCGCCGGGCTCGCCGTACTCCCACCAGGCCGTCGTCGAACCGAGCACCGTGGTGCGGTGTTCGCGCACGGGGATGCGTTCGAGCTGGGCGGCGTAGGGTGAGGGGGTCATCCGCTCCAGTCTACGGCGCGGCAGCCCGGAGCTGTCGGACGCCGCACGTAGGGTGACGGCATGATCGATGCCACCGCCGACTGGGCCGACACCCTCGCCGTCTTCGACCTCGAGACCACGGGCATCGACATCGACACCTGTCGCATCGTGACCGCCTACGTCGGCGTGCTCGATCGCGAGGGCCGCGTCGTCGAACAGCGCAGCTGGCTCGCCGACCCCGGGGTGGAGATTCCCACCGCAGCGAGCCTCATCCACGGCGTCTCGACCGAGCGCGCCAGGGCCGAAGGCCTGCCGGCCGCGCGCGTCGTCGCCGAGATCGTCGCGGCGCTCGCCGATGCCGCGGGTCGCGGACTCCCGATCGTCGCCTACAACGCCGCCTACGATCTCTCCGTGCTCTCGCGCGAGGCCGAGCGCTACGGAGTCGTTCCACTCCCCGGCCCCGGCCCGGTGGTCGACCCGCTCGTCATCGACAAGGCGGTCGATCGCTACCGTCGCGGCAAGCGCACGCTGACCGCGGCCGCCGCGCACTACGGGGTCGAGCTCGTCGACGCGCACGACGCCGGCGCCGATGCCGCCGCGGCGGGCCGGGTGGCGCAGGCGATCGCCCGGGCGTTCCCCGAGGTCGCGGCCCTGGCTGCGGCCGAACTGCACGAGCGGCAGATCGAGTGGGCGCGCCTCCAGGCCGAGAGCTACCAGGACTGGCGCCGGCGCAACGGCGAGCCCGAGTTCGTCGCCGTGGGGGCCTGGCCGCTGCGCTGAGCCCTGGCCGCTGCGCTGAGCCCTGGCCGCTGCGCTGAGCACGGGCCGCATCGGCTCCCCCGGGCCATCCGGTCCTGCAACGCCGAACGGGCGGGCGACCCGAAGGTCGCCCGCCCGTTCTCGCGACGGTGCTCGTCGCGGTGGTCTTACTTGGAGCCGCCGAAGCCCTTGAAGCGCTGGTTGAACTTCTCGACACGGCCGGCCGAGTCCATGATGCGCTGCTTGCCCGTGTAGAACGGGTGCGACTCGCTCGAGATCTCGACGTCGATGACCGGGTAGGTGGCACCGTCGAGCTCGATCGTCTTGTCGCTCGTCGCGGTCGAACGCGTGAGGAACGTGGCGCCGGACGCCAGGTCGCGGAAGACGATGGCGTTGTACTCGGGGTGGATGTCGGTCTTCATGAAGACTTCCTTGATCAGTAATCGAGATGGATGGGGATTCCGCCGCCGTGGCCGACCGCTCGCTTGGCGCAGTACGGCGGCAGGGAAGCTCAGTGGCCCTCGGGCCAGCTCACGAGTTTAGCAGATGCAGCGGTCTGCCGCCCTCAGGCGGTCGCCCGCGCGGCGAAGCGGCCGTCGTTCTCGCTCAGCTCGATCGGCAGGCCGAAGGTCTCGCTCAGCGTGTCGGCGGTCAGCGCCTCGGCGAACGGGCCCGATGCGACGACTTCGCCCTGCTTGAGCAGGAGGGCGTGCGTGAAGCCCTGCGGGATCTCTTCGACGTGGTGGGTGACCATGACGATGGCGGGCGAGGAGGCCGAGGACGCGTAGCCGCCGAGGAGCCCGACGAGCTCCTCGCGGGCGCCGAGGTCGAGGCTCGCGGCCGGCTCGTCGAGCAGCAGGAGCTCCGGGTCGGTCATGACGGCGCGCGCGATCTGCACGCGCTTCTGCTCGCCGTCGGAGAGGCTGCCGAAGCGGCGGTCGGCGAAGCGCTCGAGGCCCCACTCGGAGAGCACCCGCTGCGCGCGACGGAGGTCGATCTCCTCGTACTCCTCGTTCCAGCGGCCCGCGACCGAGTAGGCGGCGGTGAGGACGACGTCGAGGACCGTCTCGGACTTCGGCAGCTTGCGCGCCATCGCGGAGGAGGCGAAGCCGATCATCGGGCGGAGCTCGAAGACGTCGACCTTGCCGAGCGACTCGAGCAGCACTTCGGCCTCGCCCGAGCTCGGGTGCATCGCGGCCGCGGCGATCTGCAGCAGGGTGGTCTTGCCGGCGCCGTTCGGGCCGAGCACCACCCAGCGCTCATCGGCCCTGACCGTCCAGTCGATCCCGTCGAGGATGGTGTTCCCATCGCGGACCACCGACACATCGCTGAACTTCAGAACCGTGCTCGCCATGCGGTCCATGCTATCGGCAGCCGGGAGCCTCGACGGCCCACGCCCGAAGCGGCGCAGCGGGCCCCGTCAGCGGCTGAGTGCCGCGCGGTACACCTCGCGCGTGCGATCAGCGATGGCGGCCCAGCCGAAGTGCGCCTCGGCCCGATCCCGCCCGGCCGCGCCGAGCCGGCGTGCGCCGTCGGGATCGGCGAGCACGCGCTCGAGCGCAGCGGCGAGATCCGCGACGTAGCGCTCGGGGTCGAGCGGCGTGCCGGTGCCGTCATCGGCCTGCTCGATCGGCACGAGCACGCCGGTGACGCCGTCCTCGACGACCTCCGGGATGCCGCCCGTCGCCGTGCCGACGACGGCCGCACCGCACGCCATCGCCTCGAGGTTGACGATGCCGAGCGGCTCGTAGATCGACGGGCAGACGAAGGCCGTGGCCGCGGTGAGCACCGCTGTGAGTTCTGACCGCGGCAGGTGCCGGTCGATCCAGACCACGCCGTCGCGCTCGCGACGGAGCTCCTCGACGAGCCCGGTGACCTCGGCCATGATCTCCGGGGTGTCCGGGGCGCCGGCGCAGAGCACGAGCTGGGCGTCGGCGGGCAGTCGCCGCGCGGCGCGCAGCAGGTACGGCAGCCCCTTCTGCCGCGTGATCCGGCCGACGAACACGATCGACGGGCGGTCGGGATCGACGCCGAGCGAGCGCACGAGCGCGGCGTCGTCGTTCGGGGCCCAATCGACGAGATCGATGCCGTTGTAGACGACCTCGACCCGGGCCGGGTCGATCGCGGGGTACGCGCGGAGGATGTCTCGGCGCATCCCCTCGCTGACCGCGATCACGGCGTCGGCGTCCTCGAACGCGGTGCGCTCGACCCACGAGGACAGGGCGTATCCGCCGCCGAGCTGCTCGGCCTTCCACGGCCGGAGCGGCTCGAGGCTGTGCGCGGTGACGACGTGCGGGACGCCGTGCAAGCGCTTCGCGGTGAAGCCCGCGAAGTTCGCGTACCAGGTGTGCGAGTGCACGAGGTCGGTGCCCGCGACGTCGCCGGCCATGAGCAGGTCGACGCCCATGGTGCCGAGTGCGGCATTGCGGCCGTCGAACTCGGCCGGCGGCGCGTACGCGAAGGTGCCGGGTTCCTCCCTGGGTGCGCCGAAGCAGCGGACTCGGACCTCGAGGTCGCGGCGGAGCGCCCGGACGAGCTCCGCGACGTGCACGCCGGCGCCTCCGTAGACCTCCGGCGGGTACTCCCTGGTGAGCAGATCGACCAGCATGCGGCCACGCTAGCGCAGCGCGGCGAGCCCGCGCTGGACTCGGATCGACTCGGAGGGGACGAATCCGTCTCTCGCTCGTTACGCTGGGGACCATGGTTGCGCGCAAGGTCTTCGCGATCGTCCTCGCCGGCGGCGAGGGCAAGCGATTGATGCCCCTGACCGAGGACCGTGCGAAGCCGGCCGTGCCGTTCGGCGGGCAGTACCGGCTCATCGACTTCGCGCTCTCCAACCTGCTGAACTCGGGGCTGCGCCAGATCGTCGTGCTCACCCAGTACAAGTCGCACAGCCTCGACCGCCATGTCTCGCAGACCTGGCGGCTGAGCGGGCTGCTGAACTCCTACGTGGCCTCGGTGCCCGCCCAGCAGCGGCTCGGCAAGCGCTGGTTCTCCGGCTCCGCCGACGCCATCCTGCAGAGCCTGAACCTGATTCACGACGAGCGTCCCGACCTCATCGTCGTCGTCGGCGCCGATCACGTGTACCGCATGGACTTCGCGCAGATGGTCGACGCCCACGTCGAGTCCGGCGCCGCCGCGACCGTCGCGGCCATCCGCCAGCCGATCTCGCTCGCCGACCAGTTCGGCGTCATCGAGGTCGACGCCGAGCGGCCCGACCGCATCTCGCGCTTCCTCGAGAAGCCGACCCACCCGGTCGGCTTGCCCGACGCCCCCGGTTCGGTGCTCGCCTCGATGGGCAACTACGTCTTCGACGCCGACGCGCTCATCGATGCGGTGAAGCGCGACGGCGACCGCGCCGATTCCGGACACGACATGGGCGGCGACATCATCCCGGCCTTCGTCGAGGAGGGGCGCGCCGGCGTCTACGATCTGCAGCGCAACGACGTTCCCGGCGCCACCGACCGCGACCGCTACTACTGGCGCGACGTCGGAACCATCGACTCGTACTTCGAGGCGCACCAGGACCTCATCTCGGTGCTGCCCGTGTTCAACCTCTACAACCGGGAGTGGCCGATCTTCAGCCAGCAGCTCAACTCGCCTCCGGCGAAGTTCACGAGGGACGCCCGTGGCGCCCTCGGCACCGTCATCGACTCGATCGTCTCGCTCGGCTCGGTCATCTCCGGCGCGCACCTCGAACGCAGTGTCATCGGGCCGTGGGCGATGGTCGGCTCCGGCGCGCACGTGGCCGACTCGATCCTCTTCGACCGGGCCCGCATCGAGGGCGGCGCCACCGTGCGCCGGGCCATCCTCGACAAGGAGGTCGTCGTCGAGGAGGGCGCGCAGGTCGGCATCGACCGGCAGCAGGACCTCGCACGCGGCTTCATCGTGACCGACAGCGGCATCACCGTCGTGGGCAAGGGCTCGCGCATCCGGGCCCGCGCGTGAGCGCCGCGTCCTCGGCCGCCGCGGGCGGCCCGCTCGTCGTGCTCGACGCGGACTCGACTCTCATCCGCGAGGAGGCGATCGAGCTGCTCGCCGAGGAGGCGGGAACGCTCGCGCACGTCGCGGCCGTCACCGAACGGGCGATGCGCGGTGAGCTCGACTTCGCGGAGAGCCTGCGCGAGCGGGTGGCGACGCTCGCCGGGCTGGATGCCTCGATCCTCCCCCGCGTGCGGGAGCGGATGACCCCGACGCCGGGACTCGAGCGCCTCATCGCTGGCGTGCACGCCGCGGGCGGGCGCATCGGGGTGGTCTCGGGCGGCTTCCACGAGCTCCTCGATCCCCTCGCCGAACGGCTTGGCCTCGACCATTGCCGGGCGAATCGGCTGGAGATCGACGGCGGGCGCTTCACCGGGCGCGTGCTCGGTCCGATCATCGACGCGGAGGCGAAGGCCGTCGCGCTCGCCGAATGGGCCGCGGCCGGGGGCATCCCGATCGCCCGGACCATCGCGGCCGGCGACGGCGCGAACGATCTGCGCATGCTCGAGACCGCGGCGCTCGGCGTCGCGTTCTGCGCGAAGCCGGTCGTGCGCAGCCGCGCCGATGTCGTCATCGATCGCCCGGACCTCTCCCAGCTGCTCCCCCTCGCCGGGCTCGCCGACCTCGGGTAGCGGCTGCTCGTTGCCGCGTCGCGGGGCTCGCCTCGGCGCGGCCGTCGTGCCGTGCGCTGATCGGACGCGTGACGCGCGCGTTGGCGTGCCTGCGTGGCCGTCTCCGTCGTGGCCGGGGCCTGTTCACTCTGCCTGCCGTGCTGCCCTGCGTGCGCGGCGGTGCCTGCGGGGGTGCGGTGCCCGCGGACGCCGCTAGAAGGGTGCGGGTTCGGGGTAGCGCTGGGGCTCTTGGTGGCGCTCTGGGGTGTGTTGGGGTGGGAGTTGGTGTTGGGGGGTGGTGGTGGCGGTGTGGCCGGTGGGGGTGTGCCAGGTGATGGTGCCGTCGGGTGCTTTGGTGACCTGGAATTTGGTGTGGTGTTTGAGGGTGTGGTCGGTGCGGCAGGTGGGGGCGAGGTTGGTGGTGTTGGTGGGGCCGCCGGTTGCCCAGGGGTGGAGGTGGTCGAGGTCGCTGTGGTGGGCGGGGCGGGTGCAGCCGGGTCGGGTGCAGGTGCCGTAGTGGTGGGTGAGCCAGCGGCGTTGTGCGGTGG